>NZ_PJNW01000019.1 GCF_002844595.1 Pleomorphomonas diazotrophica
CAACAGAGTTGATGACAGCGTTATATATAGGGGTGACAATCGGTTAGGTGGGTGTTCGATGGATGCGTGGTGCTCTCGGAGGGCGTCCACATGACCTCGCACCCCGATCCCAACGAGGACCTCATCCGTCTCGCCGCCGAGTGCCGGTTTGATCCCGATCGCTGGTCGATTGCCGCCTATGACTGGGGCGAGGGGGATCTGGCCGCGCATGCCGGGCCGCGCCTGTGGCAGCGGGGGATCAATCGGGAGATCCGGGATCATCTCGCCGATCCCGCAAAGCGCTTCACGCCGCTTCGCATCGCCGTCGCCTCGGGGCACGGCATCGGCAAGTCGGCGGAGATGGGCATGCTTTCCAACTGGGCGATGTCCTGCTGGGCCGATTGCAAGATCGTGGTCACCGCCAACACGCGCTCGCAGATGCAGACCAAGACGGCGCCGGAGGTGGGGCTGTGGTTCCGCCGCTCGGTGACGGCGCATTGGTTCGACACGCAGGCGCAATCGATCAGGAGCCGCGACCCCAGGCGGGGCGACAGCTGGCGGCTCGACTTCGTCACCTGGTCGGCCGAGAACACCGAGGCCTTCGCCGGCCTGCACAACCAGGGTCGCATCATCCTGCTTCTCTTCGACGAGGCCTCGGCCATCGCCGACAAGGTGTGGGAGGTGGCCGAGGGCGCGCTGACCGACGAGGGGACGGTGATCGTCTGGGTGGCCTTCGGCAACCCGACGCGCAACGGCGGCCGCTTCCGCGAATGCTTCCGCCGCTATCGCCACCGCTGGATCACCCGCCACATCGACAGCCGCAGCGTGGAGGGCACCAACAAGGCCTACCTGCAATCGATCGTCGACGATGCCGGCGGCGAGGACAGCGACGTGGCGAAATACCGCGTGCGCGGCGAGTTCCCCAGCCAGAGCCCGATGCAGTTTGTCAGTGAGGCGGATGTGGAGGCGGCGCGGCGGCGGCACCTTCGCCCCGAGCAATATGGCTTCGCGCCCAAGATCATCGGCGTCGACCCCGCCTGGACGGGCGCCGACAAGGTGGAGATCGTGCTGCGCCAGGGGTTGATGGTGAAGAGCCTCGCCAGCCTGCCGCGCAACGACAACGACGTGGAGGTGGCGAACCTCATCGCGCGGCTGGAGGACGAGGAGGGGGCGGACGCCGTGTTCGTCGACGCCGGCTATGGCACGGGCATCGTCTCGGCCGGGCGGACGATGGGGCGGAACTGGCGGCTGGTCTGGTTCGCCGGCAAGCCCATCGACCCCGGCTATCTCAACAAGCGGGCGGAGATGTGGGGCACGGTGAAGCGCTGGCTGAAGGACGGCGGCGCGCTGGATCCGCAGGATCAGATGCTGGCCGACGACCTGATCGGCCCGGAAACCGTGCCCCGCCTCGACGGCAAGATCCAGCTCGAAAGCAAGGCCGACATGAAGGCGCGGGGGATTCCCTCGCCCAACCGGGCGGACGCCCTGGCGCTGACCTTCGCCGAACCGGTGGTGAAGCGGGGGGCGGGGATGGGCGGGACGGGGAGAAAGGCGGTGGAGGAGAGGTACGATCCGCACGCGGGGCTGTGAGGGGTTTAGGCCAGTTCTTGTCAGTCATGGATCGCGCTGGTGTGGTTCCTGGAGCGCTATATCGGCCGGGAGTTTCATTCTGCCCGAGGTCCTCGCTTTCGCAAGGATGACAATATTATATATAGGAATGACAAACGGTTAGGTGGTTTCTCTACGCCGTCGGGCTGTGATTTTGCGATGCTTATCGCGCATGCCGCTTCAAACTGGCACCTCGCGCACTCCAGCTCTCTCCCGCTTCTATCACGCTGTCATCCTTGCGAAAGCGAGGACCTCAGGACGGTAGAGCGAGGGGGGAGTATCATGCGCCCTTGGTTCGGGGAGCGCGATATCGGCCGTTCGTTGATCAAGCCGCTTCGCTGATCCGGATATGCATCTTGAGGCCAAGCGCGGTCAGCATGTTGATCAGGCTGTCCAGGCTGAACATGCTGATCTTGCCCCGCATCAAGGCGGAGACACGCGGCTGCGTGACGCCAAGCGCCTTGGCGGCTTCAGCCTGGGTCCACCCCTTCGACTTGATCGCATCGTCGATCGCATCCATGAGCGCGGACCGCAGCTTCATGTTCTCGGCTTCGGCGGGCGTGCCCTCGATCGCGTCCCAGACGCTCGCACATCTCTGACCGGTCATTTGCGCAGTCTCCGTACTAGCTCGTTGTAGCGATCCCTCGCCAATTTCACAAACCCGCCAACCGCAGCGTGGAAACCTCACCCGCCTTATTCCCGAGAGGTACGATCCACACGCGGGGCTTTGATCCATGTGCCTTTCTTCCTCCACCCCCAAGGTCGAGCAATACAAGACGTCCGCCCAGGCGCAGGAGCCGGATAACGGCGCCGTGCAGACGGCGGCGGCGCGGCGGGCGACCGAGCGGCTGAGGGCCGGCGGCAACACCATTCTCACCGGTGCCAAAGGGGTTCTGGAGAGTGCGAACACCCAGAAATCAGTCCTTTTGGGGGTGTGATGGAAGCGCGCGCCAATGAAACGCAGGTCCAGTATCACCGCCGCCGGGCCGAGGAGCTGAAGCGGGTTCGCCAGCCGTGGGAAGCCACCTGGACGGGCCTTGCCGACTTCGTGGCGCCGCACCGGCTGCGCCTCGAAGCGGCCGACGAGCGGGCGATTTCGCGCAAGCGCATTCTCGATCCCTCGGGCACCTTCGCCTGGCGGACGCTGGCGTCCGGCATGCACTCGGGGCTGACGTCGCCGGCGCGGCCGTGGTTCCGCTTTGCCACCGTCGATCCCGAGCTCCGCGAATGGGGCCCGGTGAAGCTGTGGGTGGACGAGGTGGAGAACATCGAGCGGCGGATGTTCCAGCGCTCCAACGTCTACCCCGCCTTCCACGAGGGCTATGGCGACATCGGCCTGTTCGGCCAGTCCTGCGGCATATTGATCGAGGGCGGCGACGATCCGCTGCACATGATCCAGCTGCTGCACGGCCGTTTCTGGATCGCGCGGGACGCGGAGGGAAGGGCGACGACGCTCTACCGCATGCTCCGCTGGTCGGTGGAGAAGATCGTTCGGCGCTTCGGGCTGGAGACCATCTCCTCGTCGATCCGCTCGGCCTATGACGCGGGGCGCTACGACCAGACCTTCGACATCTGGCACGCCATCGAGCCGCGCCACAACCGCGACCCGCAGAAGATCGACAAGCGCAACAAGCCGTTCCTTTCCAACTATTGGGAGGCCAATGGCGGCGCCGGATCGAGCGGCGATGGCTTGCTGGAGGAAAGCGGCTTCGACAGCAACCCGATCATCTGCCCGCCGTGGCTGCTCTGCGGCGACGACTCTTACGCCCAGTCGCCCGGCATGGACACCATCGGCGACGTGAAGTCGCTGCAGGCCATGGTGCGCGACAAGCTGGAGGTGATCGCCAAGCTGGCGCGGCCGCCGCTGCAGGGGCCGACGAGCCTCAACGGCAACCCGATGTCGCTGCTGCCGGGCGCCATCACCTTCGTCGACGATCCCACGGGGAAGGGGCTTCGTCCGGTGATGGAGGCGAGCCCGCAGATCGGGCCGCTCCTCCAGGACATCGGGGAGACGCGGCAGCGCATCGCCACCGGCTTCTACGCCGATCTGTTCCTGATGCTTTCCAACATGGAGGGCATTCAGCCGCGTAACCAGTTCGAGATCGCGGAGCGCAAGGAAGAGAAGCTCCTGGCGCTCGGGCCGGTGCTCGAGAACATCTACAACAACCAGCTGGAGCCCTGCGTCGACCGGGCCTTCGAGATCGGGCTCAAGCGCAACCTCTTCCCGCCGCCGCCGCGCGAGATCCAGAACGAGCGGCTGGCGGTGGAATACATCTCCACGCTGGCCCAGGCCCAGAAGGCGGTGGCCACCGGCGCCGTGGAGCGGCTGGTGTCGTTCGCCGGCCAATGGGCGGCGATGAAGCCGGACATCCTCGACAAGCTCGACGCCGACCAGACCATCGACGTCTACGCCGACATGATCGGCGCGCCGGCGGCCATCGTGGTGCCCGACGACAAGGTGCAGGAAGCGCGGGCGGCACGGGCGCAGGCGGAGCAGCAGGCAAGGATGGCGCAGATGGCGAAGACCGTGGCGCCGGCGATCTCGGCTGGAGCCAGTGCGGTGAAGGCGGGGAAGGAGGCGGGTGTCGATCCGGCGGCGGCGCAAGCGTTGATGGCGCGGCTGGGGATCGGTGGGGCGTAGGGGGAGATTGATATCGGCCGCTGTGCCTTCTCGTCCTGAGGTCCCCGCCTTCGCGGGGATGACAGCCTGATAGAAACGGGCGCCTAGCGATCCGGCGGCTTGATAGTGACGGGCGCCCACCTATCCGCTTGTTCCTAAATATCATTCTCCTGTCATCCTTGCGAAAGCGAGGACCTCGGGCAGGATGGGGCGAGGGGTTCATATCAGGTGAGCTTGAGCGGCGCGGACATCGGGCCGCGTGAACCAGTTTCTCCAATCAAAGCAATAGGTGATCGATGCTCGATGAGTTCGAGGCGCGTGAGGCGCGGGATGCGGAGGCGCGGGAGCGCGCGGCGCGGGAGGAGGCCGATCTGATCGAGGCTTTCCGCCTGATGATGGAGACGGCCTGGGGGAAGCGGGTGGTGTTCTGGCTGCTCGGCCGGGCCGGGCTCTACGCCAACGCCTTCGACCCCGGCAGCGAGGCGGCGGAGCGCTATCGCCTGGGGCGGCAATCCCTCGGCCTGGAGATTCTGCAGAAACTCGACCGCGTGGACGCCAGGCTCTACCCGCGCCTGCTGCTCGAGCGCGGCGAGGCCAGGGAATTGGAACGGGCCGCCCGCATGGCCGGCGGCAAACCAACCGAGGATGGGGACGACCAATATGCTTGAGCGATGGATGATTGGCGCGGCGGTGTTTGCGCCGGAGGGTGACGGCATGGGCGATGGCGCGGATGCCGGCGCGGCGCCTGTCGGCGGAGTACCGCCTGAGAGCCTGATGTTCCCGAGCGAGGCGCCGGTCGAAGGCGAGGGCTCAACGCCGGAAGAGGAAGCGTCGGGAGGGCTGAACCTTGCCGACGAGGTGCCGGAGGACGGCCGCTATGATTTCACCCTGCCCGAGGGCATGGCGATCGATGAGAAGCTGGCCGAGGCGATGTCGCCGGTGCTGAAAGACATCGGCCTGACGCGCGGCCAGGCGCAGGCGCTGGCCGGTGCGCTCGCCGCCCATCGGCAGGCGGAAGCGGCCCATGGCGCCCATGAATGGGCCGACATCCAGACCGGCTGGATCGCCTCGGCCAAGAAGGACCAGGAGATCGGCGGCGCCCGCTGGGACGCGTCGGTTGCCACCGCGCAGGGGGCGCTCGCCCGCTTCGGCACGCCGGGCCTCCGCACCTTCCTGACCGAAAGTGGCGGCGGAAACCACCCGGAAGTTATCCGGTTCATGGCGCGCGTCGGAAGCGCGATCGCCGAAGACCGGCCGGAGAGCGGCGGGGCCGGGGCAGGTCGCCCCATCGATGCCGCCCATCTGCTGTTTCCGAGCGACAAGCCCAAGGGGTAAATGACACATGGCCACCGTTGGCACCTACTACCCGAACCTGATCGACGCGCAGAAGCAGAGCGCCGAGGGCACGGTTCTCGAAATCCTGTCGCAGCAGAATCCGGTGCTGGACGACGCGATGGTCACCGTCTGCAACCAGCAGGCCACCCATCGCCACATGATCCGCACCGGCCTGCCCTCCGTCGCCTGGGGCCGCCTCTACAAGGGCGTGCCGCAGTCCAAGGCCACCGTGCAGCAGGTGGACGACACCACCGGCTTCCTGGAGGCGCGCTCGGAGATCGACGTGCGCCTCTTGGCGCTCGCGAAAGACGCCGCCAAGCAGCGCCTCGTCGACAGCGCGCCGTTCCTGGAAGCGATGAACCAGGAGATGGCGACCGGCATCTTCTACCACGACGTCGCCACCACGCCGGAGAAGTTCAAGGGCCTCGCCGCCCGCTACAACGCCTATTACGACGGCCCCAACGCCACCAAGCCCAACGTCGCCGCCGGACAGGTGATCGACGGCGGCGGCCGCGGCGCCGACAACACCTCCATCTGGTTCGTCACCTGGGGCGACCACGCGACGTCGCTGCTGACGCCCGAGGGCATCCCCACCGGCGTTCAGGTTGCCGACAAGGGCGAGGAAGTGACGCTGGATGCCGCCGGCAACAAGTTCTACGTCAAGTCGACGCTGTTCTCCTGGCATGTCGGCATGTTCGTCAAGGACTGGCGCTACAACGCCCGTATCGCCAACATCGACGTCAGCGACATGCTCTCGGGCTCGGTCGACATCTGGAAGCTCCTGCGCGAGGCCTACTATCGCCTGCAGTCGCGCCGGCTGAATGCCACGTCGAGCCGCATCGCCATCTACATGAACCGCGACGTGCTGGAAGTGCTGGACGCGCAGTCGTCCGACCGGTCGCTGGTGACCAACGCCGGCAGCTACAACTACAACGCTCCCGGCCTCAAGCGCGACAGCGTCGAGGGCAAGGAAGTGCTGACCTATCGCGGCATTCCGATCCGGGAAACCGACGCCCTTCTCAACACGGAAGCCGCGCTCCCCGCCTTCGCCGGCTGATCCTGAAGCGCCCGCTCCGGCGGGCGCCCTTCTTCCCGCTTTTTCAAGGATACCCCCATGATCCTGGACACTCAGGCGCTGTTCTCGGACGCTCAGCCTGTTACCGCGACGGCCGCCTCCACCAACACCATCGACTTCGGCCCGATCTCGCCGGCCACCAAGAACTTCGACGTCGGCAAGGGCGACGACGTGGCGCTCTTGGTGCAGGTGGTGGAGGACTTCAACAACCTCACCTCGCTCCAGATCGACCTGGAGCTCGACAGCACCACGACGTTTACGCCCGACCGCGTCATCCCGCTCGCCACCGTGCCGCTCGCCCAGCTGAAGGCCGGTTCGCAGATCGCCCGCGACGGCCTGCCGCGCGGCCTGACGCTGCAGTATGGCCGCCTCAAGTACACCGTCACCGGCACGGCGCCGACCACGGGCAAGATCACCGCCGGCGTGGTGGCCGGCGTGCAGTCCAACGGGGTGGCCATCTGATGCGCGTCACCGCCGTCCGCAAGGGCTACTTCGGCGGCAAGATCCGCGACGCCGGGGAGGTCTTCGACCTTCCCGACGCGCTGATCCAGGGTGGAGTATCCTGGGTGGAGGCGGAGGGAGAGACCTTCGCCCATGTACAACCCGCCGAGGGTGAAATCGGTTCCACCACGAGGAAACGCGGCCGCAAATCGAAGCTGGCAAGCGCGCCGGAACCGCCCGAAGGCAACGGCCTTGAAGCCGCCCTCGGCGGCCCGCCGCCGGATTGGATTCCGGGGAATATCAGCGACTGACAAAGGCGGGCCTCGGCCCGCCTGAGTTCTTATGGAGGGAGCCCTATATCGACCGATCGCCTCTTTCTGCCCGAGGTACACCTTGAATTCGCATGCGAATTCAAGCGGCTTTCGCAAGGATGACAATTTATATAAAGGAAACAAACGGATAGCGGTGTGCGCCCTTACACAGGTGTTCTGTTCCGAGTGCGCTCCGGATGCTATCGCAAAGTGCGTTCCGGATGCTACTGCAAAGGGATCTTGCGAGCGGCTAACCGCTTGTCATCCCTATATATAAATCTGTCATCCTTGCGAAAGCGAGGACCTCAGGCAGGAAGGGGTGCGACGCCAATATAGGGCGCCCTTCACCACATGATGGTTTCAAAGAGATCCTGCCATTCCGGGTTCATCTCTTCGATCAGCTGGATCTTCCACTCGCGCTTCCAGTGCTTCACCTGCTTTTCGCGGGCGCGTGCAATTGTAGCTGTCGGTGAAGCCGCGATAGATATGGTTGCGGTGTTCCCAGATGCGCCCCTCCAGATCGGAGGTGACACCGACGTAGAGGACGCCCTGCGGCTTGTTGGTGGTGATGTAGACCCAGCCCGGATTCATAGGTGAGAGCTTTGCGGAAATGCGAGGGCGGCGCAACTCTGGGGAATAGGGAGACCGATATCGACCGCTCGCTTTATCTTCAAAAAGATAGCGCCGGCGCGATGTCCCGCGGGCGCTATCCTTTTCAAAGGGCTTCGTCGAACACCACGGCCGTGCCTCTCGGCGGGCCGTGGTTCCGCCTCGTTCCTTACTTCGCCTGGGCGATGGCGTCCTGCAGTTCCTTCAGCACCTCGGCGCCGCCCTCGGCCGCGAACTTGTCGGCGGCGGGCTGGGCCTTTTCCTTGAGGCGGGCGAGTTCCTCGGGCGGCAGTTCGGTGACTTCCATGCCGTGGCTCTTCAGGGCATCGATGGCCTTCAGCGAGGCTTCGCGGCTGTCCTTGCGCTCGAAGTCGCGGGCCGCTTCCGCGGCCTGCTGCAGGATCTTGCGCTCGTCACCCGAGAGCTGGTCGTACCAGGACTTGCTCGCCAGCACGATCCACGGGCTGTAGACGTGGCGGGTGATGGTCAGGTACTTCTGCACCTCGTAGAACTTGGCCGACTCGATGGTGGTGACCGGGTTCTCCTGGCCGTCGACGGCGCCGGTTTCCATGGCCGAGAACAGCTCGGAATAGGGCAGCGGCACGGCGTTGGCGCCGAACGAGTTGAACATGTCGATGTAGACGGGGTTCTGCATCACCCGCAGCTTGATGCCGCTGAAATCCTCCATCTTGGCGACGGGGTGCTTGCTGTTGGTCAGGTTGCGGAAGCCGTTCTCCCAGTAGACCAGGCCGACGAGGCCCTGCGCTTCCAGCTTGTCCATCAGCTTGCGGCCGAAGGGGCCGTCGAGCACGGCGTCGGCCTCTTTGCTGTCGGCGAACAGGAAGGGCAGGTCGTAGACGCCGAAGTCCTTGACGATGCCGACGAGGGTGGCCGTCGAGCCGACCATCATCTCCTGGGCGCCGCCGATCAGGGCGTTCTGCATCTGCACGTCGGAGCCGAGCTTGGCGTCGCCGAAGGTGCGCATCTTCAGCTTGCCGTCGGAGAGGCGCGCCAGCTCGTCGGCGAAGAACTTGGCGGCGCGGCCCTGGTTGCTGGCCTCCGGCAGGCCGAAGCCGAAGCGGATGATGCGCGAGGAGATCTCCTGCGCGGAGGCGGCGGTGACGCCGACCGCCAGAAGCGCGGCGGCGACGGTGGAGGCGAATGCGAGTTTCATGGTCTCTCTCCCTTTGTGATTAGTGAAGCAGGTGCAGCGGCACGGTGACGATCTCGGGGAAGACGATCATCAGGACGATGAGAACGATGTAGACGAGCAGGAACGGCCAGATGCCGACGGTGGCGCGTTCCAGCGAGATCCGCGCGATGGCGGACACCGTGTTCAGCACCGTGCAGACCGGCGGATGGATCAGGCCGAGGGTGCCGATGAGCACGAACATGACGCCGAAATAGAGCGGGTCTATCCCGGCGGCGCTGGCGATCGGCATCAGCACCGGGCCGAGCACCAGGATGGTGGGCGTCAGATCCATGACGGTGCCGACGGCGAGCAGCAGCAGGCAGATCATCGCCATGAGGAGGCGCGGCTCGTGCATCACCGGCTCAAGGAGGTCGGTGAGCTGCGAGGTGAGGTCGGACAGCGTGATCATGTAGGCCGACACCAAGGCGGCGGCGACCAGGAACATGACGGTGGCCGTGGTGCGCGCCGCCTGGATGAACACGTGGACGAGGTCGGCCAACCCGACTTCGCGGTAGACGAACAGCGTGACGAGCAGCGCGTAGACGGCGGCGACGACGGCTGCCTCGGTGGGCGTGAACAGGCCGCCGCGCAGGCCGCCGATGATGATCACCGGCAGGAACAGCGCCCAGAGGCCCTCGCGCAGCGCCGCGAGGCGCTCCTTGCCCGACCGTTTGGGCTGGGGCACCACGTTCATGCCGCCGACGCACCATCTCCAGGTGAAGACCAGCGCCAGACCCATCAGGAGGCCCGGGACGATGCCGGCCATGAACAGGCCGGTGATCGACACGTTGGTGGTGACGCCGAAGATGATGAAGGGCATGCTGGGCGGAATGATCGGGGCGATGATGCCGCCGGCGGCGACGAGGCCGGCCGAGCGCGGCACCGGATAGCCGTTGTCGCGCATCATCGGGATGAGCAGCGTGCCCAAGGCGGCGGTGTCGGCGATGGCCGAGCCGGACAGGCTGGCGAGCAGCACGGCGGCGCCGATCGCCACATAGCCGAGGCCGCCGCGGATGTGACCGACCAGGGTGACGGCGAGATTGATGATGCGCCGGGATATGCCGCCGGCGTTCATGATCTCGCCGGCCAGGATGAAGAAGGGCACCGCCATCAGCGGGAAATTGTCGGCGCCCGACAGCATGTTCTGGGCAACGAGCTGGGCATCGAAGAAGTCGAGATAGAACATCAGCGCCACGCCCGTCAGCATCAGGGCGAAGGCGATGGGCATGCCGAGCGCCATCAGCGCGAACAGCGAGCCGAGGAAGACTGTCAGGGTCATGATCAGACCTCCCTGAGCGTGGCGTTGGCGGGACGGGCAAGGCCGGGATCGCCCACGCGCTCGATGGGCGCCGGGTCCGGCTTGCCCGGATCGTCCAGGATGTGATCGGGGTTGGGATCGCCGGGCATGTATCCATCAGGCGAGCCGGTGATGATGCGGTAGAGGTTGATCAGCACGAGGAGGATCATGGCGATGGCCGGGAAGACGCCGGCGGCGGCGTAGAAGGCCATCGGGAAGCGCAGCACGGTGGAATAGGTGGTGAGGCCGATCTTCGTCTGCGTCCAGCTTCCCGACAGGAACAGCCAGAGGGCGTAGAGGATCAGCAGGTGGCTGATAATCGCGCAGACCCGGCGCACCGGCACCGGCAGTCGCGCCTGCAACAGCTCGAGGCCGAGGTGCTTGTGCTGGCGGAGCGCCAGCGTCGCCCCGAGGAACACCAGCCAGACGAACATCAGGCGGGAGATTTCCTCGGCCGAGGCGATGCCGCTGCCGAAGAGATAGCGCAGCACGACGTTGCCGAACACCATGATGACCATGACGGCGAGCAGCGCCGCCATGGTGTATTCGAGGATCCTCTCGAGGAGTGTCTTGACCCGATCCATGGGCTTCCTCCGATTTCTAAAGTCAGGGCGTCGCCGCTCTGGCGGGTTCCGGGATGGGGCGAGCGGGCGCGCCGAGGGCGGCGAGGGCGCAGGCGACGATGTCGTCGGGGCCGAGCTCGACCAGAAGGGTGATCGCCTGCTCGTCGGCGCCGGGCGGCTCCAGCGCGGCGAACTGGCTGTCGAGCAGGGCCGGCGGCATGAAGTGGCCGCGGCGCGCCTCGAGGCGCTGGCGGAGCAGCGCGGCGGGCCCGGCGAGATGGAGGATGGCGATGGGGCCGAGCCGGTCGCGCAGCCTGTCGCGGTAGCGGCGCTTCAGGGCGGAGCAGGCAATGACCACCGGGCCGGACACTTGGCGCCGCGCGTCGGCGGCCGCCTCGGCGACGGCGGCAAGCCACGGCCAGCGCTGCTCGTCGGTGAGCGGCTTGCCCTCGGACATCGAGCGGACGTTGTCCTCCGGGTGATGGTCGTCGGCCTCGATCAGCCGGCCGCCAAGCGCGGCGGCCAGCCTGGCGGCGACCGTCGACTTGCCGGCGCCGCAGACGCCCATGACGAGAATGCAATCGGATCGAATGGCAACGGGTGCAGCCATCGGTCGTCCTCCCCAACCGTGCCTGATGCCGCCATCCAAATGTTAGCGCTGTCATTTGTCAATGCGACGAACTGCGGTATACTTGCGGGCAGGGAGAGGGCAGGCATGAAAAGTGACAGATCCGCCGGGAAAGTGACGCTGGCCGACGTGGGGCGAGTCGCCAATGTCAGCGCTATCACGGTGTCACGTGCCCTCCGCAAGCCCGAGATGGTGTCGCCCAAGCTCCGGCAGCGGATCGAGGAGGTGGTGGCCGAGCTCGGCTACGTGCCCGACCCGGTGGCGCGGGCGCTGGCCTCCGACCGCACCGACGTCATCGGCGTCTTGATCCCCTCGGTGACCAACAGCGTGTTCGCCGACGTGCTGCGCGGCATCTACAGCGTGGTCGAGGGTTCGCCCTTCTCCGTCCAGTTCGGCAACACGCGCTATTCGGTGCTGGAGGAGGAGCGCCTCCTCAGGATCTTCCTCAGCCAGCGCCCGGCCGGGCTGATCGTTTCCGGCATCGACCAGTCGGAGGCCTCGACGGCGCTGCTGACGCAGGCGCGCTGCCCGGTGGTGCAGATCATGGAAACGGGGCCGGCGCCGGTGGACATGATGGTGGGCTTCTCGCATCGCGACGCCGCCCATGACGCGACGCGGCACCTGATCGACGGCGGCTACCGGCGCATCGCCTTCTTCGGCGCCCGCATGGACCCGCGCACGCAGCGCCGCCTCGAAGGCTATACGCAGGCGGTGAAGGACGCCGGGTTGTTCGACGAGAGCCTGATGATCACCACGCCGCGCGCCTCGACGGTGGAACTCGGCTGCCAGATGCTAAGCGACCTCCTGGCCCGCACCCAGGATGTCGAGGCGATCTTCTGCAACAACGACGATCTGGCGCTGGGTGTGCTGTTCGAGTGCCAGCGGCGGCGCATCGCCGTGCCCGACGACATCGGCCTCTGCGGCTTCAACGACCTGGAGATGATGGCGGTGGCCAACCCGCCGATCACCAGCGTCCGCACCTTCCGCCAGGAGATGGGCCGGCGGGCGGCCGAGATGGTGCTCATGCGCGTCGCCGGCGAGGAGGTGCCCGAGCCGGTCGTCGATCTCCGCTACGAGCTGATGGCCCGCCAGAGCACGCGGGCCTGCGAGGAAGGCCGCAGGCGGCGGGTGCCCTGAGGGGCCGAAGGGGAGCGTGATATCGGCCTCTGCGCCTTCTCGTCCCGAGGTCCTGCGCCTGAAGCGCAGGATGACAATTAACTGATATGGAACAACGAGATAGCGCGCTGCGAAGCAGAAATCGGAGGGGAGCGCCGATCCGGTTTCCCAGGATCGGCGCCCCTCCAGCTTGCGGGCAGGCTCTCAGAAGAAGCCGAGCTTCTTGGGGTTGTAGCTGACCAGGAGGTTCTTGGTCTGCTGGTAGTGGTCGAGCATCATCGAGTGGGTTTCGCGGCCGATGCCGGACTGCTTGTAGCCGCCGAAGGCGGCGTGGGCCGGGTAGGCGTGGTAGCAGTTGGTCCAGACGCGGCCGGCCTGGATGTTGCGGCCGAAGCGATAGAGGCGGTTGGCGTCGCGGCTCCATACGCCGGCTCCGAGGCCGTAGAGCGTGTCGTTGGCGATCTCCAGCGCCTCGTCCTCGTCCTTGAAGGTGGTGACGGAGACCACCGGGCCGAAGATCTCCTCCTGGAACACGCGCATCTTGTTGTTGCCCTGGAAGACGGTCGGCTGCACGTAGTAGCCGCCTTCGAGGTCGCCGCCGAGATGGGCGCGCGAGCCGCCGGTCAGCACCTTGGCGCCTTCCTCACGGCCGATGTCGAAGTAGCCGAGGATCTTGTTCAATTGCTCCTCGGAGGCCTGGGCGCCGATCATCGTGTCCGGGTCGAGCGGGCTGCCCTGCTTGATGGCGTGGACGCGGGTGAGCGCCCGTTCCATGAACTTGTCGTAGATGCTTTCCTGGATCAGGGCGCGGCTCGGGCAGGTGCAGACTTCGCCCTGGTTGAGGGCGAACATCACGAAGCCCTCGATGGCCTTGTCGAAGAAGTCGTCATCCTCGGCCATCACGTCGGAGAAGAAGATGTTGGGCGACTTGCCGCCCAGCTCCAGCGTGACCGGGATCAGGTTCTGGCCGGCATACTGCATGATCAGCTTGCCGGTGGAGGTCTCGCCGGTGAAGGCGATCTTGGCGACGCGCTTGGAGGACGCCAGCGGCTTGCCCGCCTCGAGGCCGAAGCCGTTGACGACGTTGAGCACGCCGGGCGGCAACAGGTCGCCGATCAGCTCCATCAATACGAGGATCGAGGCCGGCGTCTGCTCGGCGGGTTTCAGCACCACGCAGTTGCCGGCGGCGAGCGCCGGGGCGAGCTTCCAGGCGGCCATCAAGAGCGGGAAGTTCCAGGGAATGATCTGGCCGACCACGCCGAGCGGCTCGTGGAAGTGATAGGCGATGGTGTCGTGGTCGATCTCGGAGAGCGTGCCTTCCTGGGCGCGCAGGCAGCCGGCGAAATAGCGGAAGTGGTCGATGGCGAGCGGCAGGTCGGCGGCGGTTGTCTCGCGGATCGGCTTGCCGTTGTCCCAGGTCTCGGCCAGCGCCAGGCGGCCGAGGTTCTCCTCCATGCGGTCGGCGATGCGGTTGAGGATATAGGCGCGCTGGGCGACGTTGGTCTTGCCCCAGGCCTCGCGGGCCGCATGCGCCGCGTCGAGAGCCGCCTCGATGTCGGCGGCTTCCGAGCGCGCCACTTCGCAGAGCTTCTGGCCGGTGATCGGCGACAGGTTGTCGAAGGTGCGGCCGCTCAGCGCGTCCCTGAACTCGCCGCCGATGTAGTTGCCATACTTGGTGCGGAACGGCAGGTCGGTGGCCTTGACGGTGCTCTGATAGGTCATCTTGTCCTCCCAGACATGACGCGCGTTGGTCGCGCTGTCCGGAGAGTTGCGTACGCAAAATCCAATATCCAGCCGGCCTGCCGAGGTGGCGGGTGGTCAGTGTCGCAGTTCTGCGACAGTTGGGGGAGGGGATCTGGATCAGCCTAGGCGTGGACCGTCCGCAGCTCATGCAGGCCGAGCTTGTTGAGCTTGCGATGCAGCGTGGCGCGGCTGATGCCGAGGAGCTCGGCGGCATGCGACACGTTGCCGCGCGCTCGCGCCAGCGCCCGCTGGACCACGGCGCGCTCGCCGGCGGCGAGGTCGTCGGCTTCCTGCTCGCGGGCGATCAGGTCGCCGATCGGGGTGCGGCCGTCGAGGTCCGCCGCGCTCAGCCCCAGGAGTTGCCGGGCGGCGCGGGTGGCGCCGACGATCAGCTCGTGGCCGTCGACGGCCAGCAGGGTATCGGCCCGCCCCTCGGGCGACGGCGCCAGGATGATGCGGCTCTGAGGGAAGGCGCGGCGGAACAGGTCGCACTCGATGCGCCGCGCCGCGTCGACGACCGACTGGGCGATCAGCGTCAGGAAGCCCTCGGTGAGGTCGGCCCGGCAGGAGGAGACGTCGATCACCGCCGCGAGCTGGCCGTCGGCATCGTGGATCGGCGAGGAGGTGCAGCTCAGGAGCGCGTTGCAGCTGAAGAAGTGCTGGTCGCGGTGGATGGTCACCGGCCGCTGCTCGGCGATGGCGGTGCCGATGCCGTTGGTGCCCTGGTTGCCTTCGCTCCAGGGTGTGCCGATCCAGAGGCCCCAGGCGCTGAAGGTGGCGTCGTCGCCGGCCGCGCCCCGCCGCTCCAGCGGAACGCCGTTGCGGTCGGCCAAGAGCACGCAGCAGCCGACGCCGCCGACGGCGGCATGTAGGCGGTCCATGGCGCTCTCCGCGCAGGCGATCAGCGGCTCCAGCGGCTGGCGGGCCTCGGCGATCTCCCGTTCGGTCAGCCGCCAGACGGGCGGGCGCGGCGCCGCCGGATCGAGCTTGTAGAGCTCCTGCGACCGATGCCAGGACGCGGCGATGACCGAGCGGGCGGCACCGTCGGCGGCCAGCGTGTCCCTGATGTGTTGCGCGTGACGTTCATCCGACCTGTCCACGCTTTTCCTCCTCGAGAAGCGTTGGCCACGACGTTGCGAGTTCCTCCTGCCCGTCCTCCTCTGGGCATCTCAGGCATCATCCGACCGGTGTGGAACGCGGATCGAGACGATGAGGCCGTGCAACCCTGGGGACGATCCTCCTCTTGTGGATCGCGCCCTAAGGGTAAATCCCGATGGGGGCCTACTCATAATCTTGTTTGCCGAGGTAGACAATTCGCCCAAAGGACTCGGGGTTGGGCGTGGCGTCGGGGCGTTGGAAATGGCTGTCGATGTCGAGAGGGAGCCCTATGCGGGCCGCAGCATCTTCTCGTCCTGAGGTCCCCGCCTGCGCGGGGATGACAACCTATATATTTGTTTTTATTTGTATAATTTTGTCATCCCCGCGAAGGCGGGGACCTCAGGCAGAAAGGGGCGCAACGCCGATATCAGTCTCCCCCGATATCTCCCCCATCTTCACATGATGGTCTCGTAGAGATCCTGCCATTCCGGGTTCATCTCTTCGATCAGCCGTATCTTCCACTCGCGCTTCCAGTGCTTCATCTGCTTTTCGCGGTAGATGGCGTCGGTGATATCGCCATGATCCTCGTACCAAACGAGGCGGGTGCAGTTGTAGCTGTCGGTGAAGCCGCGATAGATGTGGTTGCGATGCTCCCAGATGCGCCGTTCAAGATCAGAGGTGACGCCGGTATAGAGCACGCCCCGAGGCTTGTTGGTGACGATATAGAGCCAACCCGCATTCATGCCACGAACATTGCGGAAATGCGGGGGTTGCGCAACTGCGGGATTTAGGGAGCCCGATATCAGCCGCTCGCTCTACCTGCCTGAGGTCCCGCCTTCGCGGGGATTGTTCGTTTGTGCTGGGGTAAGTTGGAGGCGGCCTCTCCGGCTGGTTTGACGACCCCGGAGAGGCCGTTGGCAGGCGACCGTGCGGGGATCGGGCTTTCACCCGGTGTCATCAAGGCTCCCTGCCATCTTCCATCATTCGCTTGGAGAGTTGATGGGGTCTCTGGGGCCTGACCCTAGCCGATCAGACCCACGCCCGAGAACAATCCGAAGCTCATGGTGGCCCAACTCGGGAAGGATAGCACATCATGGCCGTCTTGCAGCAGGCACCCGACATCGTTCTGGGCTTCGACGTTTCCAAGGACACGCTGACCGTCTTCGAGGCTCGCTCCTCATCGCCTTCGTCGAAGCCCTGCGTCATCGACAATAGCGCCGCCGCCATCCGCCGCTTTCTCAAAAGCATCGATCGCGTCGACCTCGCGGTCTGCGAGCCGACCGGCGGCCATGAGCATGTGCTCCTGGCCGAGCTGCTGGCCGCCGGCATTGCCTGTCATCGGGTGGATGCCTTGAAGGTCAAGGCTTTTATCCGCTCCTTCGGCACGCTTGCCAAGACCGACGCGCTCGATGCCGAGGCGCTGGCCCGCTATGGCAAGGACCGCTGGGAACGGCTGTCCCTGTTCCTGCCGCCGGAAGCTGATCGGAAGATGCTGGCCGCTCTGGTGGCCCGGCGAGAGGACCTCGTGGCCATCAAGGTGGCCGAGCAGAACCGGTCAAAAGGCCCGGCCGGCAAGGTGATCAAGACATCCCTTGCGGCCATGTTGAAAGCCGTCATCGGCCAGATCGAGGCCATCGAGGCGGAGATCAAGGCGTTGATCGACAGGAGCCCGCAGCTGCGCGCCGCCTTCCGGCACATGCAGAGCCTGCCCGGCGTCGGCGCCGTCATCGCCGCCACCCTCCTGGCCCACATGCCCGAGCTCGGCACCTTGCAGCGAAGGCAGGCGGCATCGCTCGCCGGCGTCGCGCCGCACGCCAACGACAGCGGTCAGTTCAAGGGACACCGAACCATGCGTGGCGGACGCTCCGAACTGCGCCGTCTCCTCTTCCTGGCGGCCATGGCGGCAAGCCGAGCCAAGGGACCATTACAGGAGATGTATCAACGCCTTATTCAGAATGGAAAGAAGCGCATCGTCGCCATCGGAGCCCTCATGCGGAAGATTATCGTCATCCTCAATGCAAGACTGAGGGAGCTCAATGCACAACAGAGTTGATGACAGAATTATACAAATGAAAACAAATATATAGGTTGTCATCCCGCGAAGGCCGCTTGAATTCGCGCGCGAATTCAAGGTGTACCTCAGGCCGGAAGGGGCGATCGGCCAACATCGAGCTCCAGGCAGACTACGGTTCGCCATCGCGCCAGCCCTCACATCAGCCCTTCCTCGACCGCCTGATGGATGCTGCGCACCGTGGGGTGGAAGCCGAGGCGGCGGGCGAGGGAGGCGTCGACGTGGAGGTGCCAGGGGTTGTCGAGCGGGGCGGAGGAGGGCTCCATCGTGCCGCCGGCGAGCTCCACCAGCTCATAGATCGAGGTGGGGGCGTCGTCGGCGATGTTGACGATGTGGCCGTCCATCGCGCCCGTCAGCGCGAGGCGAACGGCGGTGGCGATGTCGCGGTGGTGGACGAGGCTCATCCGCTTGGCGGGGTGCATGTTGAGGCGCGGGGCGTGGCGCGGCAGGTCTTCGAGATGGCCGTCACCGTCGCCATAGACGAAGCCGAAGCGGAGGATCGCCCAGGTGAGGCGGCTGTCGCGCAACACGTTCTCGGCGGCGAGCTTGCTGGCGGGGTAGGCCTGCTTGGGGTCGGCGTCGTCGTCCTCGCGGCCGGGGCGCGGGCTGTCGGCGTCGTAGATGTTGCTGGTGCTGGCCATGATGAAGCGGGCGCCGGGGGCGTGCTTTTCGGCGACGGCGATCAGGTTGCGGGTGCCCTCGAGGTTGCTCTTCCAGATGAGGTCGGTGTCGGGCGTGCGGAACACCGCCGCGAGGTGGACGATGGCCGAGACGCCCTCCACCGCCTGTTCGAGCGTGGCGGGGTCGAGCAGGTCGGCCTCGATCGCGGTCACGCCGGAGGGCGCGGGTTTTCCGGCGCGCAGCAGCGCGCGGCAATCGAGCCCGGCCGCGGCAAGGCGCGGCAGAAGGCGGGCGCCGACGAGGCCGGTGCCGCCGGTGATGAGAATGGTCATGCCGGTATTCCTTTCGACAAGAGCATTGTGCGGAAAAGTGGAACCGGTTTTCCGCAGAAACAATGCGACAACAAGGAACTAGAGCAACAACTTGCGTTCGTCAGAACGCACGTTGCTCCAGGAGCCGTTCGAGACGTTCGGTGGCGGTTTGCAGGACGCGGACCGTCGCGGCGATGTCCGCCTCATCCATGCCGCCGAAGGCGGCGGAGCGGATGAAGGTGAGATCGGGCAGCATGGCCCAGAGCGCGTCGCCGGCGGCGGTCAGGCGCAGGCGCTTCTGACGCTGGTCGGCGCCGTCGGGTTGCTGCTCGATCAAGCCCTTGCGCACCAGCGTGGCGACGATGCCGGTCATGGTGGCCCGCTCGACGGCGAGCAGCCGCACCAGATCGCGCTGCATGGTGGGGCCGGCGGTGGCGAGCCGGTGGAGCACGTACCATTGCACCGAGCCGAGATCATAGGGGCGCAGTGCCGCGTCCATGACCGCCCGGCCGGCGAAGTAGCACCGCTTGGCCCAGGCGCCGACGAGGTCCTGGCTGGAGGGGAGAGGATTGTCGGCCAAGGTTGGCGCTCCATATTGCTAGCTACCTAGCAAATATGTAAGGTACCGAACGATTGTCAAGGGGCACGGCTGGGCGTTCGCTGAAGCGCCGGTTCATGGCAAGGATTTCGGGCAGGGCAGTGCGAGCGGTTCATGTCGCGCTCCCGCACGCAAGGGAGCCTGATATGCCCCTCCGTGCCTTCTCGTCCTGAGGTTCCCGCCTGCGCGAGAATGACAGTTTATTGATATAAAACAAGTATATAGCGCGGCGCTTGTGGCTGTTCGCCCGCTGCCATCATGCTGTCATCCCCGCGAAGGCCGCGTGAGTTCGCGCGAGTTCAAGGTGGACCTCAGGGCAGGAGGGGGCGTGACGCTTCTATAGGACGCCCGCGAGCGCACCAAGGCCGCATCGCGGGTCGGGCATGCTGTCCCGGCCTACCCCTCCACCACCCTGATCTCCGGCACGCCCTCGATCAAGAGCCGGATCTGGCCGCGGTCCGGGCGTTCGAGGCGGATGGGGCCGCCGCGTTCTTCGAGGCGGCGGCGGAGGAGGATCAGGCGGGTCTCGAGATTGTCCTTGAAGTCGGGGAGGTTGAAGGCGCGGTCGCGGCGAATCTCGCGGTTGGAGAATTCGCGTCGGCCGGTCTCGGCGTAGCTCCGCACGAAGTGGTAGAGCAGGCGCCCCGGCACGCCGCGGATGACATAGTCGTTGTCGATGAAGACGCCGCCGTCGCGCGGGAAGAAGCGGAAGCCGAAGGTCCGATCGGCATCGGTGCCGCCACCGGCGGCGGTGTGTCGGGCGGCGCCGTCGCCGGCGGCGTCGGTCAGCTCGAAGATCAGGAGGCTTGCGGCGATCTGGCGGGCGATGATCTCCAGCGCCGCCTCGTGGGCATAGGAAAAGGCGAAGCTCTCCTCCGATTCCGCGAAGATCACGCCGGAGAGCCGGCCGCCTGATATCAGCGGCACGGCGATCTGGCATTGCGGCTCGGCGATGGCCGGGAGCGGGATGTCGTCGCGGGCGAGGCCGCTGGCGATGGCGACGGCCGACACGTAGCGCTGGCTGCGGCGCATGTCGGGGATGCGCAGCGTCAGGCGGCGCTCGGCGGCGACGCCGACGATGCCGTCGCCGAAGGCGATCTCGGCGCCGAAGCCGAAATGCGGGTAGCCGCGGCTCGCCACCGTCTGGAGCTTGCGGCCCTCCTCGTCGGCGATCAGGATCATGGAATGGCGGAAGCCGCAGCGCTCCTCGAGGATTTCCAGGCTGCGGTCGAGCAGCGTCTCGGCGTCGGTGATGGCCGTGAGCTCGGCGGTGGCCGCCGCCGCCTCGGCCAGCAGGTCGCGCTCGACGCCGGCCCTCTGTGGCTTGTCGATCGCGATCACGGGGTCGACGCGCCGGCAGGCCTCCACCCTGTAGATGTCGACGGCGCGCAGCTTCAGCATGTGCGACTTGCCCTGCAGGCTGGCCATGACGTCGAGCTGCGCCGAGACGCGGTCGAAGATCGGGCCGGACCTTGAGGAGCTCTCGAAGACGAGGTCGAGGGTGTGCTGGACGCCGATGCGCCCGTCGAGCACGGCCACGGTGGCCCGCCCCCGCAGCTCCACGTTGGCCGCCGTCTTGGAGAAGAACTGGTTGGAGAGCGCCACGTGGTCGCTGTCGACATAGTGAACATGCGACAGGTAGGAGAGGTTGGGCATGCCCGCGGCGTCGGTGGTGGCGATCACCGAGGGCATGATGCCCTCGAAACTGTCGCGGATGGCTTCGAGCGGAACGTCTCTCATGCCCCGCTCCTGAGCCGCTCGCCGGCCCCCGGCCCCGGCGTCTGCAGGAAGAGGTCGGCCGGCCAGAAGCGGATGGCGACGAGGTCGGCGTTGGTGAGCACGGTGGAGAGCTGAAGCCGGGTGACGCCGAGATCGGCCATGACGGCCAGCATGCCCTCAAGATAGCGCCGGCCGCGCTCCGCCTGGTCGGCGGTGGCCTCGCGTACGTCGATGATCTGCCCCTTGATCTGCAGGGACTTGTAATTGTCCGGCCGGCAGACCGTGAAGGCGATGGGCGCGCCGGGCCTGGCGTTGGCGCAGAACTCCGGCCACTGCGTCGCCGAGACGAGAAGGGTGAGGTCGCCGACATCGGGGTCGAAATCGGCGCCGCAGCCGCGGCCGATATGGGCGCGCATCGCCTCGTCGCGCGTGGCGGCGATCATCATGACATGGCCGGCGATGAAGGCGGCGACATCATCCTCAAGCATCGGGGGCCTCAAGCATCGGGAGCCTCAAGCATCGGGGCGTTCCGGTCGGGTCGGGGGACCCGGCAGGTTTGTAGCACGGCGGCTTGCCGAGCGGCCACGCGGCCGAAGGCGATAGGAAAGATTTAGGAAGCCGCCACGCCGCTTAGCAAGCTTTTAGGAAGCCCGGCCGGGAAGCCGAAGGTATCTCACCGCCCACCGCATCGATCAACGGCGCGGCCTTCAAGCAAAGCCTCGGAGATCATCATGTCGCATGCCGACCTTCTCAACCGCATTCCGGCGCTCGACGGGCGCTACGACCTTTACGGCAACATCCACAAGGGCCTTCGCCGCACCCAGTGCCTGCTGCTTTCCCGCCTGGGCGCCAACGACTTCGGCGATGCCGCCACCACCGAGAAGCTCATCGGCGACCTTCGCCGGCTGCTCGCCATGGCGGCGGCCCACGTCCGCCACGAGGACACGGAGATCCACGCGGCGCTGAACCGGCGCGGCATCGCCACCGATCTTCTCGACGAGCAGCACGAGGATCACCACGCCGCCTTCCGCATCCTGGAGAGCAGGATCGACGCCGTGGAGACCGCTGCCGCATCGGATCGCGCCGAGGCCGGCCGGGCGCTTTACCTCGCCTTCGCCGCCTATGTCGCCGACGACTTCGCGCACATGCACGAGGAAGAGACGGTGACGGCGCCCTTGCTCTGGCAGCATTTCTCCGACGAGGAGCTCCTGGCCATCGAGATGCGCATCGTCAGCGCCCTTCCGCCGGAAGAGAACATGGCCTTCACGCGCATGATGCTGCCGGCCATGAACCCGGCGCAACGCGCGATGATGGTGGGTGGCATGCGTGAGGGCCTGCCGCCGGAGGTGTTCGCCGCCGTCGTCGAGTTCGCCGTCCGCCCCTCGCTGACCGAGGCGGACTTCCAGGCCCTCAGCTCCAGCGTCGGGCTTGCGGCATGACCCCGCCGGCGACCGCGCGCTTCCTGTCCCACGACTGCCGGCCCGCCCGCTGCAAGCGCTGCAGCCGGCGCGGCGTCGGTTGCTTCAGCCTCTTTCCGTCATTTCCCCACGAGGATGCAAATGCTCGCCAAACTCCTGCTCACGACCTTCCTGTTTACCGTTCCGACGCTGGCGCTTGCGGCCGATCCGGCGCCGAGCGGCCGCTATGAGCAAGACGGCCCGCACACCAGCGTCACCTGGCGCATCGACCATTTCGGCCTCTCCCGCTACACGGCCCGCTTCACCGGCGCCAAGGCCGTTCTGGACTGGAACAGGGAGACCCCGGCGCAATCGGCGCTGACCGTCGAGATCGATCCGCGTCTCGTCAGGACCGACTTTCCCTTCCCCGAGGTCGAGGACTTCGACGCCAAGATCGGCGCCGGCGCGGATTTTCTCGCCGGCAGCCCGATACGCTTCGTCTCGGAGAGGATCGTCGTGGACGGCGACAGGACCGGCCGGGTGTTCGGCCAGCTGACGCTGCGCGGCGAAACCCACCCCGCCGTGATGGATGTGACCTTCAACGGCACCATGGCCGAGCATCCGATCGAGAAGGTGGCCAAGCTCGGCTTTTCCGGGCACATGCGGATCAAGCGGTCCGCATGGGGGCTGACCTTCGCCATCCCGGCGCTCGGCGACGACGTCGACGTGGCCATCGAGACGGAGTTCAAGCCGGCCAAGGCGGAATGATACCGCTTCCGTCAGGTTTCGACCTTCCGGGCGGACCTGACGGAAGCGCCCGACCGGGCGCCGACCTGTCGCGGACGGGGCGGCCGGCTCGCCCGTTGACTGCACCTCTTCACCTATGCGGGGTCGGTTCCGGTAGGGGGCGAAATGACGCCCTGACGATCATTTTCGGCATGATCGTTTTGAATACTGAGGGACGGGTATCCTCCACTAAGGATTCCCGTGGGTTAGAAAGGTGATGGCGGTTTCAACGACTTCGTTCCGTTGGTTTCCCTTTGGGGTGTCGAAGGTGTGGGTTGCGTTTGGCCAAACGATGAGCTTGGAATTTCTGATCAGGTCATTGGCAAGGCGGGCTGAGGCGACAGGTACATCCTGGTCCTTCTCCCCGATGATGATCAAAGTTGGTACAGAAATCTGTTCCACATAGTGCTTTGGGTCGCGATCAAGGACAGACGACCAATATAGGTTCGAGAGGCCAAAGGCGCGTTCGTCGACGCTCTGAGGATTGCTCTTAACGCGTTGCAGTTCGCTGTCGGTCACCTCTGTCCCATAGAGCATCTGCAGTTCTTGCCTTTGTGGCATCGCGCCTGCGCCAATGACGGCCAGGCTTTGCGCTGCGTTCGTTTGTGCTGCCAGTTCCAGGGCGATGGCCCCACCTTCAGAGGTGCCTATGATCGGGATGGTTTTCGCGTCAAATTTCTGCAGGATGTATGACAGGGCGATTTCGTTGCGCCGCAGGAGTTCATCGTAAGTGTAGCCGTGCCAGAAGTCCTGAGAACATTCGATGCCTATGGCGCGATCCTGCACGCCAGTTTTTTCGAGCGAAACGATCTCCAGGCCGGCGGGGGCCCGAGCAAAATATGTTCCCATATAAGCCCGCAGGGACATGCAACCCGATCCACCTATGTAGAAGATCGGTTTTGGATTTACCCCACCACCTGTTCGATACGTCACAAGTGAGAAATCTTCCCCGTCGATGGCCAAGGTTTCGACGGAGGTTTTTGGAAAAATGACTTCAGAAACGAAATCCAATTTACTTGAGCACGCTGTCAAAATGAGGGTTAATGGAACCAGGGCATATGTGATTGGCAATCTAGACACTGACATTTTTCTCTCTTCGTATTGGCGAGCCCTGTGTTTTTGCTGGTTTTGAGAGCGCGGGCGACCCATCGGTAGCTCGACCTTCGGCGCGTGACGATCCGACTTTGGGCGTTCCCCAGTCTGACGGCCGAGTGTCTTGCCGCGTGCCTTTGCGGCGCCAAGGCCGGAGTTGCGGCCCCACCTTGAAAGTTCGGTGACAAGGACTGCATCGACCTGCCTGGCTTGTGCCAGTGCCATCGCTTTCTTGCGCTCCGCCCAGTCGAGTTTTGCGCCGGAACCGGTTTCCTTGACGATCGCGGTCACTTCATAGCGCATATCTCGCCGCTTGGCTGGGCACATCCTGCTGACTGGAGAATACCTCTGGCCCATGGGTGAGAAAGCTCAGGGTGTCATTCCGCCCCCAGCCGGAACCGACCCCTGTACGCGCAACAGTATATCGGCCGCACATTGTGCGCCGCGGACACACTCGACTGGAATTTCGAGAAAGACGCGGAGCGGGTGAACGGACGAGGTGCGTGTTTAACTTGTCGTTAACCAATTTGATGGGGAAATCGGGAGACGCCGCAAGGAGGTGCTCGCGGGATTACATGCCCGGGGAAGACTCTGGGCCATCTAAGCACTGGAGCACGTAGTGCGCCGGATGCGGTTTCTTCCCAATAGTTGGGTGGGCTGCGATGCGTCAAGTCTACTCGCCATGTCCAGATTTGACATGGATCAAATGCGGGGTGTTCCGTGACCTCTGTTCTCGCACTGCTCGCCGGGCTTTACGTGGCCAACACATTGGGGCCGACAGGCTTCTATGACATGTGCGACACGCAGCAGGCGGAGTGCGCGAAGGTGGCCCAGACGGAGAGCCTGAGCTTTGCCGAGGTGCGCCGGATCAATCTTCAGGTCAACAAGGCCATCCGCCCGACGCCGGAGCCGGCTGGGTCGGATGTTTGGACCGTCGGCCCCACGGACGGCGACTGCGACGACTATGTGATGACCAAGCGCCACCAGCTGATCAAGGCCGGCTTCGGCAGCGACCGGGCGCGCGTCGCCGTCGGGCTCGCCAAGGGCCAGCTCCATGCGGTGCTGGTGGTCAACTTCGGCCGCAACTTCTACGTCCTCGACAACCTGACCGACGAGATGCTGCCGGTGCAGCGGTCGGACGTCCGCATCCTCACCGTGCAGTCGACGGACAACCCCCGCGTCTGGCTGAGGGCGCCGGGAGGCGAGGCATCGCCGCAGCAGTCCGTGGTGGCGGCGCAGGGAGACGCGCGGCCATAACGGCCATTTTGCCAGTGCGCTTGAGTAACTTTATTGGATATCGGAAGCATTTGCAGACGAATCTGCGTAATGTGTACGGAACTAGAGTATTTAAATATAGTTAATGTAGGTTTGACGAATATTACTACCAGTAGTGAACCGAGTTAGTCTTCGTCACGATTTTACATATGCATGTATCATACGAATATCCCCGCAAGCCCACTTTCTCCGGGCTTGTCTGCGGGGTGTTGCGTGTCGTCCGTTCTCGCGTTGCTCATCGGGTTTTATGCAGCAAGTACATTGGGGCCGACCGGCTTCTACGAGATGTGCACCACGCAGCAAGTGGAATGCCTGCCCGTCGTTCAGACGCGGGGCCTCAGCTTCACCGAGATCGAGGGGATCAACCGGCGGGTCAACAGGGACATCCGGTCGATCGTCGAGCCGCCCGGGGTGGATGTCTGGCGGATCGGCCCCCGCGAGGGCGACTGCGACGACTATGTGATGACCAAGCGCCAGAAGCTCATCAAGGCGGGTCTCGGCAGCGACCGGGCGCGCGTTGCCGTGGGCATGGCGAGGGGGCAGCTTCACGCGGTTCTCGTCGTCAACTTCGGGCCCTATTTCTACGTTCTCGACAACCTCACCGACGAGGTGCTGCCGGTGGAGAAATCGGCCGTCCGCATCGTCAGCGTCCAGTCGGCGGCCGACCCTCGCATGTGGCACAAGGCGCCGGGCGAGGACGCGGGAAACGGGCGGGCCGTTGCCGCCGCGCGGGATCTCCTGCGCCCGCCACGGTGAAAACCGCTCGCATCTAGTTTGTCTGCCGATTGGGCCCAAGGCCTTTTTGGGGAGACGGACATGGTGCAGTCGCTGGCCAGCATCTACATGGGCGCGCGCGGGTCGCTGCCGCTGGAGGACATTGCCCAGTCGGGCGCGGTGAGCGGCGCCATCGCTGCCGTGGGCGATACGGTCGGCCTGGCGCTTTCGGCCTATAACGGCGCGGTCTTCGCCTGGTGGGGCACGTTCTCGGGCGTCGGCCTCGCCTTCGAGGCGTCCTACGAGCCGTCGCTGTCCACCTGGGTGCCCATTTCGGCCGTGCCGGCCGCCGGTGGTTCGTCGCAGACGACGCTGTCGAGCCAGTCGGCCGCCAATGCCTACGAGGTCTACGCGCCCGGCGCGCTCGCCGTCCGCCTGCGGGCGACGGCGCTGACTGCGGGGCCGATGAACGTGCGCGCCATTCCCGTCGCCATGATGCAGGACGTGGCGCCGGCCGTCGCCGGCGGCGCGGTGGATGTCAACGCCATCTCCTCCTCGTCCAACAAGCTGATCGGCGACGTGTCGTTGTCGCCGCGCGCCACCTCGGCCGGGCTCGCAACCGTCGCCCGCCTGGTCAGCGCCGCCGCCAGCACCAACGCCGGGAGCGTGAAGGCCTCGGCCGGTCGGCTCTACAAGGCGCACGGCTACAACGCGGCGACGGCGGTGCGCTTCCTCAAGCTGTACAACAAGGCGTCGGCGCCGACGGTGGGCACCGACGTGCCGGTGGCGACCATCCCTCTCAAGCCCTCCGACAGCTTCGACCTCGACCTCATCCCCATCGGCCAATATTTCTCCACCGGCATCGCCTACGCGCTGACCACCGGCGCGGCCGACGCCGACACCGGCGCGCTGACGGCGGCGGATGTAGTGGGGCTGGCGTTCTGGTACGCGTGAGGGGGAGACCTATAAGAGCGGCTCGCCTTCTCGTCCTGAGGTCCCCGCCTGCGCGGGGATGACAATCTACTCATAGGTTATGTTATTGTTTCATATATATAATCCTGTCATCCTGCGCTTCAGGCGCAGGACCTCAGGCAGGATAGGGCGCGCGGCCCATATCGGGCTCGAAGCTTCGCCGACGTCGGCTTCTCATGGCCTGAGCAGCACGCTTCCCGTCGTCCTGCCGGCTTCGAGATCGGTGTGGGCGGCGGCGACGTCGGCGAGGGGGTAAGCGTGGCCGATGGTCGCCGTGATGCCTGATGCCATCGCCTCGATCACCGCCCGGCCTGCCGTCCGGTAGGTGTCCGGTTCGGCCGCATAGGCCATCACGCTGGGCCGCGACAGCGACAGCGAGCGGAGTGGCCCGAGGGCGGTGACCTCCACCGGCGGGATCGGGCCGGCCGCCTGGCCGACGCTCGCCACCATGCCGAACTTGCGCACGGCCGCGAAGGTTCTGGCCAGCGTCGAGCCGCCGATGCCGTCGATGGCGAAATCGACGCCTTTGCCGCCCGTGAGGTCGGCGACGAAGGTGGCAAAGTCGACGTCGCGGCCGGCGATGACGTGATCGGCGCCGGCCGCCCGCGCCAGATCGGCCTTGGCTTCGCTGCCCACGGTGGCGAACACTTCGGCACCAAGAAGCTTGGCCCAGCGCGTCAGGATGATGCCGAGGCCGCCGGCGGCGGCATGGATGAGAAGCCGCGTGCCGGCCGTGACGGGATAGACGCGGGTAAGCAGCATGTGGGCGGTCAGGGCCTTGAAGAAGGTGGCGGCGGCGGTGTCGTCGGACAGGTCGGCCGGCAACAGGTGCAACCGTTCGGCGTCGACAATCCTCGTGTCGCAATAGGCGCCGGCCGGCGGGCCGCCGTAGACCACGCGATCGCCGGGCGTCAGGCCGCCTGTGCCTTCGCCGACCGCTTCGACGATGCCTGCCGCCTCGACGCCGGGAATGCCGCCGGGCAGGGGATAGAGCCCGGTACGGTGATAGATGTCGAGAAAGTTCATGCCGATGGCGGTCTGGCGCAGCAGCACCTCGCCGGTCCCGGGAGGCGGTGGGGTGAAGTTTTCGATGTGGAGGCGCTCCGGCCCGCCCGGCTGCCTTACGACGACGCGCATGCCCATAATGGGAACTCCCTTGAGATGATCGATGTGGCAGGCTGCCATGGCTTGGCTTGTGAATTAATTCCCTGTAATCGATCATCGCATGGGAATAAATTGACATGGTCGACTGGGAAAACCTGCGCTTTCTGTCCGTGCTGGCGCGCGAGGGCAGCTTCTCGGCGTCGGCACGCCAGCTCGGCGTCGAGCATGCCACGGTCAGCCGTCGCCTTGCGGCGCTGGAGGCCGAGTGCGGTTTGCGCCTCATCGATCGGCGCGGCAGGAAGGTGACGCTGACGGCCGCAGGCCAGCGCATGGCCGAGGTGGCGCTCAGCATGGACGAGGCGGCGATCGGCGTGGCGAGGCTTGTCGCCTCGGCGCAGGTCGGGCTGTCCGGCAAGGTCATTCTCAGCGCGCCGCCGGCGCTCGCCATGGTGCGGCTGATCGGCCCGCTGGCCCGGCTCAGGGAGAAGCACCCGGGGCTGATGATCCAGTTGGTGGGCGAAAGCCGGGAAGCCTCGCTCGACCGCCGCGAGGCGGATGTGGCCGTGCGGCTTTCGAGGCCGGAGAAGGGCGATCTCACCATCCGCCGCATCGGCCAGATCGCCTTCCGCTTCTGCGCGAGCGAGCGCTATCTCGCGGCAACCCCGCCCGAGAGGTGGCAGTTCATCGCCTATGAAGGCGGCTCGATGGAAAATGCGCCGCAGTCGATCCGCCTCAGGGCTTTCGCGGCGGGCCGTCCGGTGGGGTTTTGTGCCAACTCCGCCGAGCTGCAGATGGCGGCGGCGGTGGCCGGGGCGGGCGTGGCCATCCTTCCCGATTTCCTGGCGGAGACCGCGCCTCGCCTTGTCGCCATCGACGACGGCGAGGCCCCACTGCAACGCGACGTGTGGCTGGTCACCCACCGCGATCTCAGCCACACGCCGGCCGTGCGCGCGGTGGTGGAGGCACTGACGGCGGCGATCTGAGGGGGCATTGCAGCCGTCAACGGAATACCTATTCTGTGCCCGTGCCCATAGTCCCACAGGGGAGCCGCGTGCAGCCGCAAGACCACATGAAACTCTACGAAGCCAAGCTCGCTGGGCGGCGCTTCGACGAGGTCGCCCCGCTTCTGTCGGCGGAGGCGGTCTTCTGGTTCACCGACGGCACCCATCGCGGCATCGACGCGATCAGAGCCGCGTTCGAGGATACCTGGCGCACGCTTCAGAACGAGGTGTATTGGCTGGAGGATGTCGACTGGATCGCGGTGGGCGACACGGCCGCGAGCTGCACCTACCGCTTCCGCTGGACGGCCGACATCGACGGGACGGCCTGTGCAGGCGAGGGGCGCGGCACCACCGTGTTGCGCAAGGAGGGCGGTGAATGGAAGATCGTCCACGAGCACCTCAGCCGCTTTCCGAAGTGACCGCGAGTTCGATGGGCTCCGCCCGTTATCCGGCTCTCTGAAGCGCCGCCGAGGGAGATCGGGAACACCGATCGGCCAATACTTCTCGAAAGGCATTGCCTACGCGCTTACTACCGGTGCGGCCGACACGGACACCGGCGCGCTGAAGGCAGATGACGTGGCGGCTCTGACCTTCCGGTACGCGTGAGGGGAGACCTATATTGGCGTCGGCGCCTTCTCGTCCTGAGGTCCCCGCCTTCGCGGGGATGACAATTCATTGATATAAAACATATGGGTAGCGCTTCACATGCAGGTTCGCGCCCGCTGCCATCATGCTGTCATCCTCGCGAAAGCCGCTTGCATTCGCGTGCGAATGCAAGGCGGACCTCGGGCAGGATAGAGCAAGAGGCTTGTATGGGGCGATGACGATGAGTCCGGCGGGCTGCGTCTCCGCCCTCTTGCGTTCAGGCGTCGTCGCCCATGTCGTCGGCGGCGATGTCCCGGTACCGGCTCAATACCCTGACGACGTCGATGGCGTTGGGTTGCACGGCATAGAAGATGACGTAGTTGCCGATCGGGAAGCTGCGGATGCCGGGGCTGAGTTCCGGGCGTGCCCGACCGGCCAGCGGGGTTTCGGCCAGCATGGCGAGCACGCTCTCGATCCGTCGCAAAAGGCGATCGGCGGCCGCCTCGTTGTCCTCGGCGACATAGGTCCAGATCTCGATGAGATCGAGGCGCGCCCGAGGGCGGCGGACGATCTCAAGCCTCATGATGGCAGCTTCTTTCCCGCCTTGAGCTCACGCGCCTCCTCGATGATGGCGTCCATGTCCATGGGCGTCGACGGGCCGCTGTCGAGGCCCTCGGCGATGTCGCGCCGGAGGGCGTCGAGCTTGGCTTGCCTGAGGCTCTCCTGCTCTTCGAGAAGGCGGAGGCCGTCGCGCAGCACTTCGCTCGCCGAGGCGTAGCGGCCGCTGGCGACCAGTTGCTTGACGAAGCCCTCGAAGCGATCGCCGAGTGTGTAGCTGGACGGCATGGGCACTCTCCTTTGTCGCCACTTATATCATTTTATGATAGTCGCTCCAAGAGCTCGTGCCTCACGCCACCGCCACCCAGCCGCGGAAGGAGAAAGCCGCGTAGAAGAGGGCGATCTCGTAGAAGCCGGCCTCGCGGAGGAGGGCTTCGTCTTCCTCCGCCGTCAGCACTGGCAGGCGCTCGGCCATGGTGGCGGCGGCGTCCGGGTTGGCGGTGGTGCCGGCGAAGGTCAGCGAGCGGGCGAGCCAACGGGTGAGGTCGGCACCCTCGGCGGCGCTGTGGTGGGCGACCACCAGCGCCGCGCCGGGGCGGAGGCGGCGGTGGATCTCGGCAAGGGTGCGGAGGCGTTCGTCGCGATCGAGGAAATGCAGCGTCAACAGGCAGGTGGCGCCGTCGAACGGGCCTTCCGGCGCGTCCTCGACATAGCCCTGCCGGAGGTCGGCGCGCGACGCGAGCGGGCCGAGGGTGTGGCGGGCGAGGTCGAGCATGCCGGCCGAGGGATCGACGCCCAGGAAGCGCCAGCCGGGCTCAGCCTCGGCGAAGGCCTTGAGCTCAAGGCCGCCGCCGGCGCCGACCACCAGGATCTCGGCATTATCAGACGCCCGTTCGGCCATGAGGATGGCCGCCATGCGGTGGAGGTCGGCAAGGCCGGGCACCTTCTTGGGCGTCGCCTCGGCATAGCTGGCGACGACGGCGGGATCGGAGAAGGGCGTCATCCGAACACCAGGGCGCGGTGGACCGACAGGGCGGCGGTGGCGCCGTCGGCGACGGCGAGGCTGACGCTGTGCGGCGCGTGGGCGATGTCGCCGGCGGCGTAGAGGCCGGGGACGGTGGTCTTGCGCTCGGCGTCGGTGATGACGATCTCGCCGAGCGGCGCCTCCTCGATGGCGGCGCCGAGCTCGGCGGCGATGGGGCTGGCGAGCGAGGAATAGGGCGCCACGTAGAGAGCGTCGAGCGGGCTCTCGCGCCCGTCTTCCAGCACGGCGGCGGTAAGCTGCGGGCCGTCGCCGATGACGCTCTGGAGCGGCGCCGGCTCGATGGCGATGCCGCGCTTTCTGAGGGTTGCCGCGTCCGCTGCGTCGAGGGTGGCGCCGTTCAGGTAGAGCGTGGTCGGCCCCCATTCGGCGATCAGGAGCGCCTGATGGACGGAGGCCGGACGGCGGTAGAGCACGCCGAGCTTCTGGCCGGCGAACTCGAAGCCGTGGCAATAGGGGCAGTGCAGCACCGTCTTGCCCCAGCGCTCCCAGAGGCCGGGCACCGGGTCGAGCCGGTCGCTGAGGCCGAAGGCGAGGATGGCGAGGCGGGAGCTGATCGTCTCGCCGCTGGCGAGCGTGAAGGAAAAGCCGCCCTCCTCGATGCTGGCCGAGGTGGCCTCGTCCTCGATCATCCGGACGGTGGGATAGGCGACGAGCTGGCCGCGCGCCGTGGCGAGGATGTCGCGCGGGGCGCTGCCGTCGAAGCCGAGGAAGCCGTGCGAGGCGCTGGCGAAGCGGTTGCGCGGCTGGCCGGCGTCGATCACCACCACGTCGCGGCGGGCTCTGCCGAGATAGGTGGCGGCGGCAAGGCCGGCAAAGGCGCCGCCGACGATGACGACATCATGCTGCATGGTCGGGCTCCTTGGGCGGGCGGCCGAGGAGACGCCTTCGGCCGGTGTGGACACTCATGTAACTCCATATGTTACGATATGCAATGTCTCAAGCGCTGACGGCGTCGGCGGGCCGGTGTTGGTACCAACGGTCGACCCGGCTATCCTGTTCCCCGGCATGGCGCAGGAGGGGCAGCGATGCAGGCGGCGGAGGTGAAGCAGGTCCAGGCGGTGGTGGCGGCGCTGCGGGCCATCTTGCCGAACGCGCTCGCCGCTGTTTACCTGCATGGCTCGGCGGCGGCCGGCGGGCTGCGGCCGCAGAGCGACATCGACCTGATGGCGATCACCTCGCGGACGATGACCGGGGCGGAGCGCCGCGCGCTGCTTGCCGCCCTGATGGCCCTGTCGGGGCGGTTTCCCCGCGAGGATGACGCGCCGCGCTGCCTCGAGGTGATGGTGTTCGTCGCGGGCGAGGCCATGCGCGCCTATCCGGCGCAGGCGGATTTTCTCTATGGCGAGTGGCTGCGGCAGGGCTTTGACGAAGGCGGTATTCCCGAGCCCGTCGCCAGCGCCGACAACACGCTGATCCTGGCCGAGGCGCGGCAGGCGGCCATCCCCCTCGTCGGTCCGCCGGCGCCGGAGCTGCTGCCCGAACCATCGGCGGAGGTGGTGCGCCGGGCCATGCGGGACGCAGTTCCGGCACTGATGGCCGGACTGGCCGGCGACGAGCGGAACGTGCTGCTCACGCTGGCCCGCATGTGGCGCACCGCCGAGATGGGCGATTTCGTTGCCAAGGACGTTGCCGCCGCCTGGGCCGCGCCGCGCCTCCCCGAGCCAGACCGCTCGACCCTTGACCTGGCGCGCCGGGCCTATCTCGGCGAAGTCGCCGATACCTGGGTTGGCCGGCGGCGGGCCGCGGAGAGCGCCGCTGCTTGTCTCAGGGAGCGGATGCCGCTGTGAGGCGGACGTAGTGCCAGCCTGTCGGCGAGAGACTGATATCGGCTCGGTCGCCTCCGATCACGCCGTCGGCTCGTGGGCGAGGATGGTGCGGCCGCCGTCGGCCGCCGTGCCGCCGCCGGTGGTCAAGACGCCTGCCAAGGCGCCGGCGGGCAAGGCGCCCGTGGTTGCGACCGCGCCGGCTGCGGGGCAGGTGGCCCCGGTGGCGCCGGCGACGCAGGCCCCGGCGAAGCCGTAAGCTGTCGGCCGACGAGTTGAGCCGCCCGCTGCGAGACCGGCGGGCGGTCTTGTCCGCCTGGGTGCAACCGAGGCTCCGCTGGTTCATCGCTTGCGCTTCGGACGATCGGGAGCCTCGCTCAGAGGTCGCCCTGCTTCTGTGGCTTGGCGCCCATTTCCCTGTCGATCTGGTCCTCGAAGGCGCGCTTCTTGCCGGCAACGAACTCGCGGTAGCCCTCCGGATCGACCCAGACGGCGGGGCCTTCCTGCGCCATGCGCTTCAGCTTGCCCTCCATGTCGAAATACTCGGTATGATGGCCGAACCACATGTCCGGCTTCAGCATTTCCTGGATGTGATGGGTGCGGCGGTAGTCGTCGGCGATGCCGGGGTAGTCGGCATCCGGGCCGGTGAGCCTGTAGCCGGGGTTGAAGCCGCCGCCGTCGGGAAACACCACCAGATAGGTCTTGCCGGCTTCGGTGACGTGGGTGACCCAGGTGGTGGAGCCGCGCGTGTGTCCGGGGGTGCTGAGGGCGGTGAGCGTCACCTCACCCAGCGTCACGCGGTCGCCGTCGCGCAGGGCACGGTCGACCTTCACCGGCTCCTGGCCCATCACCTGCCAGTCCTTGCCATAGTGGAAGTCGCTCTTGCCGCCGTCCTCGAGCATGGCAATGTCCGGCTCCATGATGTCCACCTGGGCGCCGGAGAGTTTCTTGAGGTAGGCGAAGCCGCCGGCATGGTCGGAGTGGCCGTGGCCGTTGATGATGATCTTGATGTTTTTCGGATCGAAACCGAGTTTCCTGATCGACGCCTCGACCATCGGACCGGAGGTGGGGTCGCCAGTGTTGAGCAGGATCAGCCCGTCGCTGGTGGCGAAGAGATAGGAGCCGAGGCCGCGCGTGCCGACGAAGTTCAGCGCGCCGGCGATGTGGAACGGCTCCTGCGGCTCGCGCCAGTGCAGCGCCTCGGTGGCCAGCGTGATGAACAGCTTGTTGTCTTTCGCAAGATCCTCGGCGGTCGGCCGCTTGTCCTGGGCGACGGCCGGCGCGAGCGTGGCGAGCAAGGCGAGGGCCGGCACGAACAGGCGATGATGCAGCATGATGGTCCCCCTTTTCCGTTGGTTGGACAGATTGGCGCGGCCGCCACCGTCCGGACGGCCGGGCAGGCACTGGATGCGAAAAGCTGCATCCGTCAGTCGCGAGGGAAAATCGCAGGTTCAAATCCTGACTTGTCTCTCAGGATAATCCCGTTCGATGAACTTTCCGAGGAATTGTTTGCAAGGGGGCAAGGCCAAGGGCGCCGGATGACGGGCCCGGCGCCGTCTGGCCCCGAGGTCCGACCTGCGCCTCACGCCCCGGTTCCGGCTCGGTCGCCTCCGATCACGCCGTCGGTTCGTGGGCGAGGATGGTGCGGCCGCCGTCGACCGGCAGGACGGCGCCGGTGATGAAGCTGGCGGCATCGGACAGCAGGAACTCGACGGCCGCCACGACCTCCTCGGCGCGGGCGACGCGGCCGAGGGGATGGACCTCGGCCATCTCCGCCTCCAGGCGGGCGGCGCGGGACGGGCCGATCGCGGCGAGCAGATCCTCGTAACGCTGGGTGGATACCGTACCCGGGGCGACGGCGTTCACCCGGATGCCCTCACGGCCGTAGTCGACGGCCAGGGCCCGCGTCAGGCCCTCGATCGCCGTCTTGGCGCAGACATAGGGCAGGCCGCCCGGCACCGCCTGGCGCCCCTGGTGCGAGGACATGTTGACGATGGCCCCGGCCGTTCCCGCGGCAAGGAACGCCCGCACCGCCGCCCGGCAGCCGGCCACGGCGCTCCGGAGATTGGTGTCGATGGCGGCCATGATGCGGCGGGTGTCGGCGCTGTGCACGGACAGATCCTCGAAGATCGCCGCGTTGTTGACCCAGCCGGCGAGAGGCGCCATCCGCGCCGCTGCCTCGGCGGCGGCGACCGCAACCGCATCGTCCGAGATGTTGCCGACGAAGGGCATGATCCGGGCGGACGGGTCCGACTTCGTCCAGGCGAGCAAGGCGGCGTCGATATCGACGGCCAGCACCTGGTGGCTTTCGTCCGCCGCGAGGCGCGTTGCGATGGCGCGGCCGATACCCTTGCCGGCTCCGGTGACCACGAAGGATTTCATGTCGGCCTCCTCGGGTAATGATGCCCCATTGATAGTCCAGTCGCAGCCAACCGGTCAACAATTTCTATCGAAGCACTTCGATTGTCTGAGGGGGCGGGAACGGCTATGTGTTGGCCGAACGGGCCGGCATCCTTGCAGCCGACCGGGGAGGCACCTTTGCAGCCGACGATCTATGATGTCGCCAAGGCGGCCGGCGTGAGCATCTCGACGGTGTCGCTGGCGCTCAACCGCCCGGAGAGGGTGAGCCGCGCCACCCGCGAACGGGTGCTCGGCGCCATCGACGCGCTCGGCTTCGTGCCGCGGGCCGAGGCGGTGGCCAAGGCGCGGCGCGGCCTGAAGCGCATCGGCGTCGTCGGGCCCTTCACGCGCTATCCGAGCTATCGGCGGCGCGTGGCCGGGGTCGTCGAGGCCGCGTCGGCGGCCGGGTTCGAGGTGGTGATCTACGACTCCCTCTCCGCCACCGAGGCCGAGGCGCCGCTCCTCGATTCCTTGCCGCTCACCGGCCGGGTCGACGCCCTGATGATCGTCAGCCTGCCGGTGGACGACGCGGCGCTCGACAGGCTGACCGACCTTTCGATCGAGGCGGTTCTGGTCGATGGCCGCCGGCCGGGCCTCGATTGCGTGTTCATCGACAACGCCCGGGGCGGGGCGCTCGCCGCCGAGCATCTGATGGCGAGGGGCTGCCGCAGCTTCGCCTTGCTGGGCGAGCGGACCGAGGACGCCGTGCTCGCCACCCATCTCGCCGAACGGGGACGCGGCTATGTCGCCGCCTTGGAGGCGCGCGGCCATCGGGTGCCCGAGGAGAACCGCATCACCGCCCGCATGGACCTTCAGGATGCGACGGCCGCCGCCATGGCGCTGCTCTCACGGCCCGACCGCCCCGACGCCGTCTTCGCGGCCTCCGACCTGCTGGCGGCCGGCGTGCTCTCGGCCGCAAGGGCGCTCGGCCTCGGCGTGCCGGAGGACGTGGCGGTGGTCGGCTTCGACGACGGCACGCTGGCCGAGGCGCTGGGCCTCACCAGCATCCGCCAGCCGTTCGAGGAGTCGGGCCGGGTCGGGTTCGACCTGCTGCAGCGCCGCCTCGGCGGCGGCACGGGCACGCGCGAGGTCCAGCTCGGGCTGGAGCTGATCGAGCGCGGGACGAGCTGATGCGCCAGCCGCCCGCCGGTTTCTCGACGGGCGGCGCCTTGCGGTCCGGGCTTACCAGCCCTGGTCGATGGGCAGCACGAAGAGTTCGGCCACGTTGACGTGGGCGGGAGCGCCGGCGGCGAACAGGATGGTGTCGGCGATGTCGCCGGGCTTCAGGAAGGTGAGCTGGTCGGCCAGCTCTTCCATCTGCTTGCGATAGCCCTCGTCGGTGATGCTTTCATAAAGCTCGGTGTCCACCGCACCCGGCTGGATGCAGGTGACGCGGATGTTGTGGCTGGCGCCCAGCTCCATGCGCAGCCCGTCGGAAAAGGCGGCGATGGCATGCTTGGTGGCGCAATAGACCGTCAGGCCCTTGAACACCTTGCGGCCGGCGATGGACGACATGTTGAAGATGTGACCGGAGCGCTGTTTCATCATCTGCGGCAGCACGGCGGCGGTGGTGTTGAACAGGCCCTTGACGTTGACGTCCACCATGCGGGCCCACTCGTCGGTCTTCAGTTTCTCGATATCGGACAGCGGCATCAGGCCGGCGTTGTTGACGAGGATGTCGATCGAGCCATAGGCGTCGATCAGCTTCTTGACGCCCGCCTCGACGGCGGCGACGTCGGTGACGTCCATCTCGATCGGCAGCGCCTCGCCGCCCTTGTCGCGAATGGTGGCGGCCAATGCGTCGAGCCTGCCCTTGCGACGGGCGGCGATGCCGACCTTGACGCCGGCCCCGGCCAACGTCTCGGCCGTGGCGGCGCCGATGCCGCTGGAGGCGCCGGTGACGAGCGCGACTTTGCCTTGGATATGGGTCATCTCACTCTCCTCGTGGATTGCGGGCCGCTTCCGGAAGGGCGCGTGTTGCTGTCGACGAGGAGAAGCCTAGGGAGGGGAATGCTGCCGTTCTCGCGGGATCTTGCGTCAACTGTCGGGATGTTGCGCAATTCTCGCGAGGCTCAGGCGCTGCGGTACGCGCTGGGGGCGAGGCCCGTTTCCCGCCGGAAGATCTGCGAGAAGTGGCTGTGGCTGGAGTAGCCGACGGAAAGGGCCACGTCGATGATGCTGGCGTCGGTCTCCTGCAGGAGGCGCCGCGCCTCGGCGACGCGCAGGCGGATGAAGAAATGCGACGGCGATAGGCCGGTGGACTGCTTGAAGAGGCGGCTGAAGTGGAAGGCGCTCATGCCCACGGCTTCGGCCAGTTGTCGGAGGTCGAAGGGCCGGTCGATGCCCGCTTCCATCAGCGCGACGACGCGCCGGAGCTTGGCGCCGGGCAGGGTGGCCGCCTGGCGCGAGGGGTCCGCCCGCCCGTAGCGCCGCGCGAGATGGGCGGCAAGGCTCTGCGCCAAGCCCTCGACGAACAGGGGATCGGCATCGAGAGGGGCGGCGAGCTCGTCATGGACGAGACGGAGGAGATGCGACAGCGTGGCGTCGCGGCCGCCGGCCACTTCCCTCAGCGCCAGCCGCTCGTCGGAGCCGGTCACCTCCCGCGCCACCCGCTCGAAGAGCGGTACGGAGAGATAGAGGTGCATCACCTTGAAGGGCTCGACGCCCTCCGCCCGCCATCGCAGCTCGTAAGGCCCCGGGGCGTGGGCGAGGAAGAAGTCGCCGGCCGTGACGCGGCTGGCCTCCCAGGCGCCGCCCGGGTCGCGCGCCTCCACGGTCATGTCGCCGGAGATCACCCAGACGATCAGCGGCTCGGCCACGGCCGGGATCAGCACCGGCCGCTGCACCGGGGGGCGCAGGAACTCCTCGACGAACAGGTCCTTCCAGGCCGGCCCGTCGCTGGTGGCGAGCCGGGTGCCGTTGATGTAGCAGCCGAGGGTGACCGGGGAGGTGCGCTCGGGAATGTCGAGCGTGCAGGCGCGTAGCAGTTGGTCGGCCATGTCGTCTCCCGCGGGCGGCATCCGGGCGTGATGGGGCAAGAAGCTCGTCCTCAACGCCTGAAGCCGGCGCAGGTTGCATGGCCCGGGCCATTGTCCGCTTCGGCTCGCTTGAGGGGGGCGCCGGTGCCGCTGCAAAGGTGATTGCAATACTATGGATATGCGTTAGCCTCGATCGGGTCCGGCGCCTGGGGGCTGCGAGATGATCGGAAAACTTGTCCTTTCTGTCTGCCTTGGGCTGCTCCTTGCGCCGGCCGAGGCGGATGCCGGGCGCCTTTCCGGCGAGCGGTCGCTCAACACCAAGCCGCATGGGCTGACGATCGTCGACGCCCCTGTGCGGGCCGGCCGGCAGGCGCAGCGCTTCGAGGTGCGAGCCGGCGATTGCGGCCGGGACTCGGGCTGGGACGACTGCGCCACCAACCGCGAGCGGTCGGAGTTCACGCTGGGCAAGTCGTTCCAGTATGGCTCGGACCAGTGGATCGGCTTCAGCGTCTGGCTGCCGCCGGATTTCCGCGCCAGCTCCAAGGTCAACACCACGGTGGGACAGATTCACCAGCGCGGCGGGCCGGGCGGCACGGCCGGGGGCTTTGCCTCCTTCCCGCCGCTGGTGCAACTGGAAATGCGCGGCGACCGCTACAAGGCCACGGTGCACGTGCTCTCGGGCAGCGCCGCCAATGTGCGCGACGACGTGAAGGAGTTCACGCTGGCGCCGATCAAGGCGATGCGCGGCAAGTGGACGGATGTGGTCCTCCATCTCGATACGGCGAGCGGCGCCGATCTTCTGGAGGTGTTCATCAACGGCAAGCGGCAGGCGAAGCTCTCCGGCTTCATCGCCTTCCAGCCGAAGAACTATTACGTGAAATACGGCATCTACCGCTCCTTTGTCAGCCGCCATGGTGGGCCGATGCCGACGCAGGTGGTGGTGATCGACGAGGTCAAGATGGGCCGCTCACTGGCGGAGGTCAGCGTCGATCCGCAGCGCCCCGTGGATTGAGGGGCAGGATAGAGCGAGGGGGAGTGAGGTGCTCCCCTAGGCACAGCTCATCGGCGGCTGCTTCGCCGCCTCGATCGCCCGGTGGATGAGCGCCAGCGCCGCCGTGGCGGCTTCGGGGGTGAAGGCGAGGGGGGCGTTGCCGGCGATGGCATCCACGACGTTGGCGTAGAAGTCGTGCTGGCGGGAGGGTTCGAGCGGCACGCGCTCGCGGATCGCTTCCCCGGCGCGGTCGGTGTGGAGGAGGGCGGTCGGCGGCTCGCCTTCGGGGTAGGCGTTCTCGTGCGGGATGATCAGCGAGCCCTTCCGGCCATGGGCGGTGATCACCGGCCCCTGTTCGCGGACGAAGGTGCTGGCGCGCAGAAGCACGCGGTGGCCGGGGTAGCGGAAGCGCACGTCGAAGAAATCGGTGGCGGCGCCGGGCCGGCGCAGCGAGTCCATGTCGGCGGCGACCGTTTCAGGCGGCCCGAACAGGTGAAGCATGCCTTCGACGAGATGGATGCCGAGGTCGAACCAGGTGCCGGCGCCGGGCAGGTCGTCCTCCTTCCAGCGCTTGTGGGTGACGTGGGCGCGATAGCGGTCGTAGTGCCATTCCAGCTCGACGAGATCGCCGAGGTCGCCGGCGTCGAGATGGCGCTTCAGCGTCAGGACATCGCCGTCGAGCCGGCGGTTGTGGAAGACGGCGAGGAGGCGGTTGGCAGCCCGGGCCTCGGCGGTGAGGGCGCGGGCGTCGTCGAGGGTGACGGTGATGGGCTTTTCCAGCACCACGTGCTTGCCGGCGGCGAGCGCGGCGCTGGCCATCGGGTAGTGCAGCTCGTTGGGCGTGTTGACGACGACGAGGTCGATGGCGGGATCGTCGAGGATGGCCTGGAAGTTGGGGACGCAGCGGACGCCCTCGGGCTCGCTGCCATCGGGGCCGGAGCGGCGCAGGATGGCCGTGAGCCGGAGGCGCGGCTCGGCGGCGATCAGCGGCTCATGGAACTCCCGGCCCGACATGCCCCAGGCGGCAAGGGCGACGTTGATGGTCATGATGTCCGCTCCCAGAGTGTGAACGGGCAGTATGATGGCTTGGGGGATGTTTCGCCAGAGAGGGAGAGTGATATCGGCCGCAGAGATTTCTTGTCCTGAGGTCCTCGCTTTCGCAAGGATGACAGACCTATATAATTGTTTTCATACATATAATTCTGTCTTCCTACGCGAAGGCCGCTTGAATTCATGTATGAGTTCACGGTGGACCTCGGGACGGTGAGGCGAGCGGCTGATATCGGGCATCCGGAGAGGACACGGCTTCCGGCTTTGCCAGAGCGAGCCGGCGGTTCGCGCGGCATGCGGCCCGGCGCGTAGCCTCCATGTGGGAAGTCTGGCAGGATAGGCCTTCCGTTCCCCGTCCTCCCCTTGGGCTGTTCGCATGGATGTCCTTACGCTTCTCCTGTTCGTCTCCGCGGTGATCGTGCTGACGATAACGCCGGGGCCCGACCTCTTCCTGATCGTCGGGCGCGGCATTGCCCAGGGGCGGGTGGCGGCGCTGTTCACAGCCTTCGGCTTCTTTCTCGCCGGCTTCGTGCAGGTGCCGCTGCTGGCCCTCGGCCTCGCCGGCGTCGTGGCGCAGAATCCGGTTCTGTTCGACGTGCTGCGCTACGGCGGCGGCGCCTATCTGATGTGGCGCGGCCTCCGCATGATCCTTCAGGCGGGACAGGGCGTGACGGTTTCGACGACGCGCGCCTCGGCGGGGGCGGCCATCCGGGAAGGCTTCGTCGCCAGCCTTCTCAACCCCAAGAGCCATGTGTTCCTTCTGGCCTTCCTGCCGCAGTTCGTCCGGCCCGAGCAGGGGTCGGTGATGATGCAGTTCATCGTCCTGGGCATCGTGATGCGGGTCGTCGCCCTGTCGGTCGAAGGCGGGATCGCGCTCTTCGCCGGCTCCATCGGCCAGCGCCTGAGGCGGTCGCCGCGACTGGGCGGATGGCTGGAGCGGCTCGCCGGCTGCCTGCTGGTCGCCGTGGGCCTGCGCCTCGTGCTGACGGGGCGCCCCGAAGGCGCCGTGTCCGGCGCGTGATGGAGATCAGCGGCGCGTGGAACGTCAAGATCGTGCCGACCATGGGCGTCTATGCGGCCACCAAGAACGCCGTGCGGACGCTGACCGAGGCGCTGCGGCAGGAATCGACGACCGGCCTTCGGGTGACGGAGATCTCGCCCGGCTTCGTTGCCACCAACCTCGGGGATTCCATGCCGGAGGGGCCGATCAAGGCGGCGATGGCGGCGCGGATGCAGGAGATCGCCCTGCCGCCGGAGGCGGTGGCCAAGGCGATCGCCTACGCCATCGATCAGCCGCCGGAGGTGGAGATCGGCAGCATCGCGATCAGGCCGACGGTGCAGGATTGAGGGGGATAGGAGACCGACGCAAGTCTAGGCGAGCATGCGCAGCCCATGTTTCTGGACGATGCCGAGCAGCTTCAGCGCCGGGCCGCTCGGCCGCTTGGCGCCGGTTTCCCACTTCTGGACGGTAGATTCGCTGGTGTTGAGGTAGCGGGCGAAGACCGGCTGGCTGACACGGTTGCGCTCCCTCAGCGCCTTGATCTCTTCGGGGGACAGCGCGACTGGCACAGAAAGACACGTCTCGTCGAAGGTCTTCATTGTCTCCTTGTCGATGGTTCCCGCCGCATACATGCCTTCAACGGCGCTGTGAATGGCCTCGAAGGCGTCGCTCCTGAACTTACGCTTCGCTGCCATGGCAAATCTCCATCAATGCGCCGGTCTTCAGCTCGGCTTCCAGGTCCTTCGATGTCTTCCGGCGGTAGAGCTCCGCGAGCTTGCGGAAGGCTTCCAACTCGTCGTCTTCGATGTTCGCCCTGTCCTGTTTGGCGAACAGATAAGTGAACACCCAGAACTCGCCGGCCTTTGCGAGAACGATGGAACGGTGACGGTTCTCATTGAGCCGTTTCTTGAACACGCCACCGCCGAGGTCGTCGGCCTGACCGAGTGCGACTTGCTCGATAGCCTTGCACAGCTCCCGATCGGAGATTCGCGCCTTGCGGGCGGCCTTGGCAAACCAGGCCGTTTTGAACGTGCGCCCTTGCATGCCTTCATGTAGCACCAAGTGCTACTTTGATCAAGGTTTGGCCATCTGATGGGGCGCTCGCCCTGGCATCCGCTCCTACCCCCGCGCCAGCACCACATGCGTGGCGAGCTCGGTCGCCTCGGTGCTCACGATGCGGAAGCCGAGGGCGGGGAGGTCGAGGCCCGGGAACATGGCTTCGCCGCCGCCGAGCAACACCGGGGCGATGGCGAAGTGCATCTCGTCGATCAGGCCGGCCGCGAGATATTGCCGCACGGTGCTGACGCCACCGCCGATCTTGATGTCCCTGTCGCCGGCCGCCGCCCTTGCCTCGCGCAGCGCCTTCTCGATGCCGCCGGTGACGAAGAAGAAGGTGGTGCCGCCCTCCATCACCAGGGGCTTGCGCGGGTGGTGGGTGAGCACGAAGGTGGGCGTGTGATAGGGCGGGTTGTCGCCCCACCAGCCCTTCCAGCTGTCGTCGGGCCAGTCGCCGCGCACCGGGCCGAACATGTTGCGGCCGAGGATGAAGGCGCCGAAGGCGGCGGTGTCGCCGAGCGCGGCATACTTGTCGTCGGTGCCGGTGGTGCCGCCCTCCTTGCCGAACGTCGCGCGGAAGGTGCGGGTGGCGACGTACCACCGGTGCAGCTCCTCGCCGCCCTTGCCGAGCGGATCCTCCCGGCTCTGCTCCGGCCCCGCCCCGTAACCGTCGAGCGACAGCGAGAATGCCGCGACGCGCACCTTGCCCATGTCAGCCTCCTACCGATTTACCGATTGCGTAGTAAAACCAGTTGCAGGCTGGCATGAGCGATCCTAAATTGCAAGCGGTTGTTTTTGAGGAGGCGGGATTTGGATATCGAGCGGCGGTCGGGCTGTCCGATCAACCTGACGATGGAGGTGCTGGGCGACCGGTGGAGCCTTGTCGTCATTCGCGACATCATGTTCGGCAACCGCCGGCATTTCCGCGAGCTGCTGAGCGGCTCGGAGGAGGGCATCGCCTCCAACATCCTGGCGGCGCGGCTGAAGCGGCTCTTGGCGCTGGGCTTCATCAGCAGGATCGACGACCCCAGCCACAGCCAGAAGGCCATCTACAGCCTGACCGAGCCGGCCATCCAGCTGGTGCCGATGCTGGCGGTGATCGGCGCCTGGGGGCGGCGGCACCTGCCGGTGAGCGAGGATCTCAGCATCCGCGCCGAGCTTTTGGAGGTTGGCGGCCCGGCGCTGTGGGATGAGTTCATGGGGGATCTGCGACGGATGCACGTCGAGGATCCGATCGGCGGCGCTCAGGGAAACGTGACGTCGCCGGTGCTGGAGCGGCTGACCGAGGCGTTTCTCGAGGTGAGGGAGAGGGTGGCGGGGTGAGGGAGACCGATAGGAACGACGGAGATTTCTCGTCCCGAGGTCCTCGCTTTCGCAAGGATGACAACCTATATTATTGTTTTTATTATATAAGTCTGTCATCCCCGCGAAGGCGGGGACCTCAGGCCGGAAAGAATGTGCGGCATATATAGGGCTCTGTGAAATGCCCTTGGGCCGTGCTTCGGTTCTCTCAAGCCGGGGCCAAACGCTGACGGGTGTGCAATCGAGGTGGGATTGGCTATTGCCTTCTGATTGACAACCTGGTTGTCGATGTCCATATAAAGACAACCAGGTTGTCTATTATGGCGTATGGATCGAAAGGGCTTGTCATGACCATCTCCGAACGCCCCGCACCCAAGCCGGCGTCGATGCCCGGCGTCGAGCACGGCCATGCCGACGTGAACGGTACGCGCCTTCACTATGTCACCGCCGGCACCACAGGCCCGGTCATCCTGCTCGTCCATGGCTTTCCGGAGTCGTGGTGGGCGTTTCGCAAGCTGATGCCGCTGCTCTCCGATGGCTACCGTGTGGTCGCCGTGGACCTGCGCGGCTTCGGCGACTCGGCCGTCGCCGGGGATGACTTCAGCGCTGCCGTCGCGGCGGAGGACCTTTATCACCTCATCGAGCATCTGCGGCTCGGCCCGGTGCATCTCCTGGCGCAGGACGTCAGCGGGCAGGTGGCCTATCGCCTCGCCGTAGCGCATCCCGAGGCGGTGCAAAGCCTGATCGCCGTGGAGACCGGATTGCCGGGTTTCGGGGCGGAGATGCTGGCCAATGTTCTGGTGGGCGGCGCCTGGTACATTGGCACGCTGGCCGCCGACGGGGTGGCACGGCTGATCTTCCGTGGTCGCGAGCGCGAACTGATTTCGGGCCTTGTCTATCCGTCCTACGGCATGGGCGAGCCGACGTTGAGCGCGGCCGACGGCGAGGAGTTCGTTCGGGCCTATGCGCGGGATGGCGGCTTTGCCGGCGCCGCCGGGCTCTACCGGTCGCTGCTCCTTGATGGCGAGGAGATCAAGGCGCTGGCCGGAACGCCGCTCAGGATGCCGGTGCTCGCCGTCGGCAGTTTCGGCGGGCCCTTCACCGAGACGACCATGCGGCAGGTGGCGGCCGACGTGACCGCCGTGCAGATCGACGGCGTCGGCCATTATCTGGCGCAGGAAGCGCCCGCCGCGCTCGCCAAGGCGGTGCGCGACTTCGTCGGGCGTTGAGCCGGCCTTTTGCCCGGCGCCCCCACGCGTGATAGACAGCCGCAGCGTCGGAGGCGGCTCTGACGGCGCAGTTGGCGGGAGAGTCCCAGTGTCCGGATCCGGTGCCCATCTTGCCTCGCTGATGCTGGCGGGCTTTCGCACGCTGGTGGACGCGACGATGGAAGAGCTGACGCGGCGCGGCCATCCGGACTTCCGCCCCGTGCATGAATATGCCCTCCTGGCGATCGAGGCCGGTGCCGCCAGCGCGTCCGACCTCGGGCGCAGCCTGTCGGTCAGCAAGCAGGCGGCGGCCAAGACCATCGCCACGCTGGAGCGGCGCGGCTATCTCTCCGTCGAGCTTGATCCCGAGGACGGCCGGCGCAAGCGGCTGGATGTCACCGACCGGGGGCGGGAGGTGATGCGGATGGGCGCCGCCATCTTCGACGAGCTGCGTGCCGAATGGGCCAAGACGATCGGCGTCGAGCGCCTCGACAGCCTGGAAGCCGACCTGGAGAGGCTGCTCGGCGCCTCGCCGCTGCGCTTCGACACGCCGGGCTGGATGACCTGAGCACCCGCCGACCCGCTGCTTTCACGCATCCGCCCTGAGTTCCCGGACGCCACGACCGAGCCGGCGGCGAAGGAGGTTGCGCAGCGTCGCCGCGTCGGCATAGCCCACCTCGGCGGCGACATGGCCGAGGTCGTGGCCGAGGGCGATCAGGTGTTCGGCCCGCTGCACCCGCAAATCCTGAAAGAAGGCGAGCGGCGACTTGCCGAGCACCGCCTCGGTGCGGCGCTGCAGGGTGCGCGGCGTGACGGCCAGCGCCTTGGTTGCCGCCTGAAGCGAGAAGCCCTCGGCGAGATGCTCGCGCGCCCAGCGCTCGAAGCGCTCCACCAGCGGGTCGGCGTGGGCGAGGAAGTCGGGGATCATGTATTTGGCCTGCGACGGCCGCCGGTCGATCAGCATGAAGCGGGCGACCAGGGCGGCGAGCTCCGGGCTCTGCCGGCGCATCAGCCACAGCGCGAGGTCGAGGTGGCCCATGGCGGCGCCGGCGGTGACGAGCCGGCCGGAGACGGCGATCATCCTGCTATCATCGAGCCTCACCTTCGGATAGCGCTGGCGGAACAGCGGCGACAGCGACCAGGTGGTGGTGGCGTCGTGGCCGTCGAGCAGGCCGGACTCGGCCACCAGGAAGGTGCCGATGCAGGCGCCGGCGACGTTGATGCCCAGGGCGTACCAGTCGCGCAGGCGGGCGGCCGCCTCCTTCGCCTCGTCGCGGCCGAGCATGGCGGCGAGCGCAGCGGGATCGCGGACGCCGGGCGCCGGCACGACGATCCAGTCGGGCTTCCAGTCCGGTTGGCCGATGGCGCTTGCCGGTTCCGGCCTGAGCGTCAAACCGAGGCCGGTGCGGATTTCCGGCCTGGCGCTGGTGACACGCACCTCGAAGGGCGTCTCGGCCGCCCCTTGCAGGGCGGAGAGCTCGTTGGCCATGGCGAAGGTGTCCATCAGCACGGTGAGCCCGGTGTCGAAGACGCCGTCGAGGGCGAGGAGGGCGAGGCGCATGTCGCAAATGACCCCGTTATTGTCTTTCGCGACCATAGCCGGCTGACCGGGCGGAATCTAGTTTGCCCCGAGAGTTGAGGCTGAGGAGGGGGGAATGTCGCCGTTGGATTGCCCGGTGTGGAGCGCGCTCACATCCGATCACCGGGCGCTCGCCGAGGGCGGGCCGCTCGCCATCCGCTACGCGCCGGAGGTGGCGCCCTTCGCGGTGCTGGCCGAGCGGACGCCTGGGGCATTCGCGGCGCTCAGCGCGCTCATCCCGCCCGAGGGCTGGGTGATGCTGCACACGCCGGATGCGCTGGCGCTGCCGGAGGGCTTCGTCGTCGAGCGGCAGGCGCCGCTCACGCAGATGGTGCTGGAGGGCAAGATGGCCGAGGCGGCGGAGACGGGCATCGTCGCTCTGGGGCCGGCGGACGTGCCGGAGATGATGGATCTCGCCACCCGGACGCGGCCGGGGCCGTTCTTTCCGCGCACCATCGAGCTCGGCGCCTATATCGGCATCCGCCGCGACGGGCGGCTCGCCGCCATGGCCGGCGAGCGCATGCGCTTCGGCCGCTTCGTGGAGATCAGCGCCGTCTGCGTCGATCCCGATCATCGCGGCCGGGGTTACGCGGCGCGGCTCACCACGTGTCTCGCAAGGCGCCAGCAAGCCCGGGGCCTCATGCCCTTCCTGCACGTGATCGCCGACAACCGCCCGGCCATCGCCCTCTACGAAAAGCTCGGCTTCGCCCACCGCGCCGGGTTCTTCATCACGGTGGCGAAGCGGGGGTAGGGGAGGCGTGCCCTGACGGTTAGCCCGCCTTCCGGTGCGCCTCCATGTAGCGCCTGAGCACGGCGTTCATCCGCGCCTGATAGCCGCGGCCCTGCGCCTTGAACCAATCGACGACGTCGGCATCGAATTTCGCGTTGACGGGTGTTTTCAGGGGCGGAAGGCCGATGACGGCATCCGCCCAATCGTCCTCTACGGTTGCCGGGTTATCCGTGTCGTTGCGAGCCATGCGCTCAACGTCTTCTTCGGTGAAGGCGTTGATACGGCTCCAATCAGTGCCCGACGTCTTAGGCGCCTTTTGCTCTGCCATGATACACCTTCCTTTCCTCGCGGCTGGCAAGTCTCACCGAGATCAAGTGATGCTTGCCGTCTCGTGGGGTAAATGTGACGTTTATGATGTGGCCCTTGTATTCGGTCAGCATGTTGTAGCGATCTTCGCCGTAGTCAAAACGCCTGTCTTCACGGGTCACGCAAAAACGACCATCAAATACTTCTTCAACATCAGCAAAATCAAAGCCATGCTTTGAGATGTTGGTGTCTTGCTTCGCGTCCGTCCACGAGCATGTTTCGTTTTCGCCCATATCTGAAATCTACATGATCATGTAGATTTGAGCAAGATGCCGGCAATCCCCGCCCCCGTCGCCAGTTTGTCCGCCCCCGGTCGGAACAAAGACATCCGGGTGGAGGTTACCTCCCCAGACCGAACGGCCCGGTGCCGCGCTCCGAAGTGCAGCCGGCATGAGTGGCCGTCGCATGCGAAGGGAGCGCTCACATGCTGTGGAATGCATCCAGGATCAAGGGTTACGCCGTCGCCGCCAGTGACGGCGACATCGGCTCCGTCAGCGACCTGCTGTTCGACGATCAAAGCTGGCAGATCCGCTGGCTCGTCGTCGATGCCGGCACATGGCTCACCGAGCGCAAGGTGCTTCTGCCGACGTCGGCGCTGGGCCACGTCGATGCGCAAACCGAGAGATTCTCGGTCAAGATGACGCGGCAGCAGGTCAAGGACAGCCCGGATATCGATACAGAGCGGCCGGTGTCGCGCCAGTCGGAGAGCGACATCTACGGCTATTACGGCCTGGATCCCTACTGGGGCGGCGGCCTCTATGCGGCCGGCTATGGCAGCGGCCTGACGGCGCCGCTGCTGACGCCCTCGCCCGAAACGCAGCGCGCCCATCGCGAGGCGGTGGAGGCGCAACGCGGCGATGACGACCCGAACCTGCGCAGCATCAACGAGGTGGAGGGCTATTGCATCCAGGCCACCGACGGCGACATCGGCCATGTCGAGGACATGCTGGTCGAGGAGGCGGACTGGAGCATCCACTATCTGGTGATCGACACCAGGAACTGGTGGCCGGGCAAGAAGGTGCTGATCTCGCCGCATTCGGCTGAGACCATCAACTGGCCGGACAAGACCGTCTTCCTCAACGTCGACCGGGATCGGGTCAAGAACAGCCCCGAATATGACGAGTCGACCATCGTCGACCGCGCCTACGAGAGCCGGTTCGACAACTACTACAACGACTCCGACCCGCGTATGAGGCGGCACGGCTGACCGGCTCAGCCGTCCCTGAGTGAAGCCGATCCCGGCGCTTCAGTGCCGCCGGGGTCGGCTTTCTCATATCGTTGAGCGAAGACCTCAATCGCAGCCGATCTCGGCCTGAATCTCCCGCACCCGCTCCCGACTGTGGCAGACGTTTTCGAAGGGGATGCCGTCGTGGTCGCCGTCGGCCCGGCCATAGCCGCCGCACCAGAGTTCGACGGCCTCGCGGCAACTGCCGACGGTCTTGCAGGTTGCGCCGCGCGCCAGGACGATCGTTTCGGCGGTCGCCACCCCCGGGCGAGGAAAAGCCTCGGCTGCCGGCGGGGCCGCCAGCAGGAGTACGCCCAAGGCGAGTATCCACCGGGAAGGCATCACATACGACCACAGAGGATTTCCGCAGAGATACGCCGAGCGGGGCCACGCGTCCATGCAACTCGCGTCGAAGGTGAGGGCGCCTTTTTGTCGGGTCGATCGAACCGTCAACCGGCTTTCGGGTTATGTCGGCATGACCTACTTCGCTCTCCTCCCCTCGCTTCTCATCGGCGCCGTCGCGAGCGCCCGCTCCATGACACCGATGGCGACCATCGCCATGGTGCGGCAGGCCGGCGGGAAGCTGCCGGGCCGGCTCGTCCTGCTGGATCATCCCCTGTTCAAGCTCGGCGCCCTTGCGATGGGCGCAGGCGAACTCCTCGGCGACAAGATGAAGTCGGCGCCCGACCGCACCGTTTTCCTGGGTTTGCTGGCGCGGGTGATGAGCGCCGGCATCGCCGGTGCGGCGCTGGCGCCGCGCGGACGGGAGAAGGCCGGTGCGGCGCTGGCGGTGGCGACGGCCGTTCCGCTTGCTTATGCCACCCTCGCCGGCCGAAAGCGGGCCATGACGGCCGTCGGACAGACGGAAAGCGGCCTGATCGAAGACGCGCTGGTGATGGCGGCGGGTGCGGCCGTCGTGACCCTGGCCATGCGGTCGAAGCGGTGACGGGCGAGCGGAGTTCGTGAGGTTGCCGGCCGGGGAGGGCGACCAACGGCCGGTTGACCCTCGGGCCCTCGGCGGATAGGGCGGTAGGGCATCATCCTTTGCGGAGCCGCCCATGATCACGACAACGCGCCTCGCCATCGGCAGCCTTATCGTGGGCTTCGCCGTGCTCGGGCTGAAGGCCGTCGCCTATTGGCTGACCGGCTCGGTGGCGCTGATGTCGGATGCGCTCGAGAGCATCGTCAACGTCGTCACCGCGCTGGTGGCGCTGATCGCCATCCGCGTCGCCGCCGCGCCGGCCGACACCGCTCACCCCTACGGGCACTACAAGGCGGAGTTCTTCAGCGCCGTGGTCGAGGGGGCGATGATCATCGTCGCTGCCCTGTTGATCATGAACGAGGCCTGGAAGGGCCTGATGGCGCCGCATCCGCTGGATGCGCCCTTCGAGGGCCTGCTGGTCAACGGGCTGGCGAGCGTCCTCAACGGCCTGTGGTGCTCCTTGCTGATCGTCTGGGGGCGGCGGCTGAGGTCGCCGGCGCTGGTGGCCGACGGCCATCACCTTCTCTCCGACGTGCTGTCGTCGGGCGCGGTGGTGGCGGGCGTGCTCCTGGCAGTGCTGACCGGCTGGTATGTGCTCGACCCCATTCTCGCCGGGCTCGTCGCGCTCAACATCCTCTGGTCGGGCTGGAAGGTGGTGACCTCGTCGCTGAGCGGACTGCTCGACGAGGCGGTGCCGGAGGAGCAGCTCACGCGGATGCGCACCGTCATCGCCACCGCCACGGCCGGCGTCATCGAGGTGCACGACCTTCGCACCCGACACGCCGGCAAGATGACCTTCGTCGACTGCCATCTGGTGGTGCCCGGCACGCTCACCGTCAACGAGGCGCATGCGAAATGCGACGCCATCGAACAGGCGGTGAAGGATGAGTTCGGCGACGTGACCATCACCATTCATGTGGAGCCGGATAGCAAGGCGGAGCTGCGACGAACGCTAAGCCTGACCCGAGATTCTACTGGGGTGGGCATCTAGCTTAGAGCACTGCGCTTCCGGTGCTCACGGACCCTCAAGTCCGCTCCGCTCCGGTTCTCGCGCTCGTCGCCATCTGCCGCACCCCAGCGAGTTTCGGGTCAGGCTTTTGGGGTTTCCGGGAACCGGCGCGCGGCGCGCGGGGTTGATCGATCCTTCGGGTTGAGGAGGCTGACATGGACGAGTTCGAGGGCGGCTGCCTCTGCGGCGCCGTGCGTTTGAAGGCCACCGGGCGGCCCTATCGGGTGGGGCTCTGCCACTGCATCGACTGCCGCAAGCACAGCGGCACGCTGTTCCATGCCTCGGCGATCTTTCCCGAGGAGGCCGTGGCGATCGAGGGCGAGACCTCCGACTACAAGGGGCGGCATTTCTGCCCGCGCTGCGGCTCGTCGGTGTTCGGGGTGAGCGGCGACGAGGTGGAGGTGAGCCTCGGCGCCCTCGACGCCCCCAACCAGCTGACGCCCACCTACGAGCTCTGGTCGATCCGCCACGAAAGCTGGCTACCGCCGTTTTCGCTGAAGCACAGCTATGAGCGGGACCGCGAGAGCACGGGGCGGTATGAGGATTAGGGGGAGGTGTGGAGAGGCGCTCTATATCGACCCCGCGTTCCATTCTGCCCGAGGTCCTGGCCTTCGCCAGGATGACAGCTTTATATAAATGAAACAAACCGTTAGCCGCTTGCTCGCCTTCCCATAAGTTGTCATCCTGCGCGCAGGCGCAGGACCTCGGGACTGTAGAGCGATCGGTTGATATAGGGCGCTATAAACCCTAGGGTTGCGCAATCATCTCATTCCCATGATGCTCGCAGCATGAAAGCCGGCTGGGTCTATATCGTCACCAACAAGCCGCAGGGCGTTCTCTACATCGGCGTCACATCCGATCTGGAGGGGCGCATCTGGGAGCATCGCAACCATATCTATCGCGGCTTCACCGATAGCTACAACTGCACGCGGCTCGTTTGGTACGAGGATTGTGGCGATATCACCGAGGCCATTCATCGCGAGAACCGTCTGAAGTTCTGGAAGCGCGCCTGGAAGATCAGGCTGATCGAAGAGATGAATCCGGGGTGGGATGATCTCTTCGAGACGATCATGTCGTGATGGAGCCCGATATCGGCGTTGCACTTCGTTCTGCCCGAGGTCCTGGCCTTCGCCAGGATGACAGCTTTATATAAATGAAACAACGCGGTAGCCGCTCGCTCGCCTTTCCATAAGTTGTCATCCTGCGCTTTAGGCGCAGGACCTCAGGCCGAAAAGGGCACGCGGCCCATATAGCTCTCCCCTACGGCCTCACCCCTCCAGCTGTTCCGAGGAGAACCAGACATCCGGGTAGACGGCGACGGCGGTGGCGTCGGGGGTGCGGTCGGTGGTGCGCCAGATGGAGCGGAGGGAGCGGACCTCTTCGGTGCTTTGCGGCAGGCGGAGCGGCGTGAGTTCGCCGGAGGCGCCGACGCAGGGGATGAACCAGGAGCGCATCAGCGGGCTCACGGTGAAGCCGCCGCTTTCGGCCTTGACGAGCAGCGTGAGGGCGATCTTGTCGCTCGGCCGCCAGGGGAAGATCAGCCGTCCGCCCGGGTTGAGGGCGTCGAGCCAGTCGACCGGCGGCGCGGCGACGCCGGCGTTGACGTAGATGATGTCGGATTTCGGCAGCGGCTGGCGGGTGGCGTCGCCCTGCACCACCGTCACGCCCTCCATGGGCTCGAGGTTGCGGCGGGCGAGGCCGGCGAGGCGCTCGTCGATCTCGAAGGCGGTGACGGTGCCGGACGGCAGCACCAGCATCTGCAGGATGGCGGTGTAATAGCCGGTGCCGGCGCCGACGTGTGTCACCGCTTCGCCGGCCTGGGGGGCGACGGCGCCCATCCATGCGGCGTGCAGCGACGGCTCGCCGTTGTTGATGCCCTTCACGGCATCGAGCGCCACCAGCACGTCCTGATAGAGGTAGGTGGGGTCGGCGCTCGGCGTTTCGATGGGGCGCCCGTTGATGATCAGCCGCCACGGCCCCGGCGGGCAGAAGGCCTCGCGCGGGATGGCCTCGAAGGCCCGTTCCAGCCGGGGGTCGGACCACTTGCTGGCGGCGGCCATGACCCGCGCATAAAAGCCCCTGATTTCCTCGATGCCGGCACGTTTCGTCATGTGGAGTTCCCTTGTCCGGAGGGTATGCCGGACATATGGGGTCGTTCTGGGAGATGGGTAGGTTGGAGGGGATGAGGGAGCGCGATATGGGCGGCGGCGCATTCTCGTCCTGAGGTCCCCGCCTTCGCGGGGATGACAGATTTATATATTAAAACATATACATAGATTGTCATCCTGCGCGAAGGCGGTCTTAAATTCACACGTGAATTTAAGGTGGATCTCGGGCAGGAAAGGGCGTGGGGCGGATATCGGGCGGTCCTGGCCGTCAGGAGTCCGCCCCCACCTCCGGGTTGAGGTCGGACAGGGCGAGTTTGCGCAGCAGCGTCTCCAACGTGGCGCGTTCATCGGCCGTGAGGGCGTCGAGCACCTTGCTTTCGAAGGCCATGTCCTCGCGGAAGGCGCGTTCGGCGAGGGCGGCGCCGTCGGGCGTCAGTTGCACCAGCATGCTCCTGGCGTCCTCCGGGTCGGGCAGGCGGGCGATGAGGCCGGCTTTTTCCAGCTTGGCGAGGCGGGCGGTGAGGCCGCCGGAGGAGATCATCAGCCAGCGGTAGAGCTCGGTGGGCCGCAGGCAATAGGGCGGGCCGGAGCGACGCAGCGTGGCGATCACGTCGAACTCGCCGCTGTCGAGGCCGTATTTCCTGAAGATCGCCTCGATCGGCGGCCTGACGTTCAGTGTGATCCAGCGCATGCGGCCGAGGATGGCCATGCCGCGCGTGTCGAGATCGGGCAGCTCGGCCGCCCATTGCGCGCGCCTCGCGTCGACGCCGTCCCCTGCCGTGTCATTTTGTCTTGACATCAAGACATCTCCTGTTATCTTGACATCAAGATAACTCTGACGACGGAGGCAAGGCAATGACAGAGATCAACAAACTTGCCCTTTCGCGGGTTCCCGTCTGCGTCACCTGCGGCACGCAATATCCGGGCGTGGAGCATAGGGACGATTGCCCGGTCTGCCGCGACGAGCGCCAGTTCGTCGGCTGGGATGGTCAGCGCTGGACGACCTCGGCCGAGGTGGCCGCGAGCCACGAGATCCGCTTCGAGGACGTGGCCGGAGTGACGACGCTGTGGCTGGTGCCGCGCTTTGCCATCGGCCAGCGCGCCTTCCTGATCCCTCAGGCGGACGGTCTGGTGATGTGGGAATGCCTGCCCACGGTCACCGATGCCGCCGTGGAGCGGATCGCCGGGATGGGCGGGGTGCAGGCGATCGCCATCTCGCACCCGCATTTCTATTCGGCCATGCTGGAGTGGAGCGAAGCGCTGGGCGGCGTGCCGATCTACCTCCACGAGGCGGACGAGGAGTGGGTCACTTTCGACAGCCCCTTCCTGCGCTTCTGGAGCGGCGACCGCTTCCAGCTCACCGACGCGGTCGACCTCGTGCATCTGCCCGGCCATTTCGAGGGCAGCACAGGGCTTTTGTGGAAGAACGGGCCGCGCCCCGGCGGTAGCCTCTTCCCAGGCGACGCCATCCAGATCGGCATGGACAGGCGCATCGCCAGTTTCATGTATAGCTACCCCAACGCCATCCCGCTGGGGCGCAAGTCGCTGACCCGGCTGAAGGCGAAGGTCGACCCGCTGGAGTTCAAGGATCTCTATGGCTCTTTCGAGGGCAAGCAGATGATCGGCGACGCGAAGGCATTGGTTGAGGCGTCATTTGTCCGATATAAGGCGGCGCTAGAGGGTTAGCCGTCTGACGTGCGTCTCCTGGAGCCGTGCGGGGAACCCTGATTTGCCGGAAATGGTTCTAACTCCGGTTCAACGCAATTTGGGGCGGAAAGCCAGTTCCCACTTTGCCGCATTGCTCCAGGAGGAGAACATGAGCTCGACGAAACTCAACTTGCTCGTTTGCCTGTTCGTTCTCGGCGGGTCGACGGTTGCCGAGGCCACCTGCCTCAACTCCGTCACCGAGCTCAAAGCCGAGGGTATAAAGGCCCATTGGCTGGAGACGACCGCCGATGACGGCAAGCCGCTCAAGATCGTCATCTCCGATGGTGCCAAGGGCCTGGTCTACTCGGCCAGCAAAGCCGGTGAGCCGTGGCTGGCCGGGAAGGCATCCTTCTGCCGGTCGGGAGACAAGACAGTGGTGACGTTGAACAACACCGAGGTCACGGAGAATGTCCCGCTGGTGACGAGGATGGCGCTGCCGGACACGCTGACGGCGCCGATCGTCAACGACGAGATCAATCTGGCAGGCGGCCCTTGGCGCGGGACCTTCGTCGGGCGGTAGTTGGTTCGTGAGTTGCCTCGCCTCGGCGAGTTTCGGACGGAGCGCGATATCGGCCGATGAGATTTCTCGTCCTGAGGTCCTGCGCCTTCGCGCAGGATGACAGAATTATATATTAAAAACATATACATAGATTGTCATCCTGCGCGAAGGCGCAGGACCTCAGGCAGAAAAGGGCGAGGGCGGATATAGGGCGCCCCATGCTTTCCGCGCGGCGATCCTGACGGAAATTGCCGCGACTGCGTGTCATGAGCAATCAAAAGAGGAGGGGACCATCATGAGGATCACCGTAGAGACCACCGTTGCCGCGCCGATCGCCGAGGTCTGGCGCGCCTATGTCAGCCCCGAGGACATCAAGGCGTGGAACGCCGCCTCCGACGACTGGCACACCACCACCGCCAGCGTCGATCTCCGCGAGGGCGGGGCCTTCTCCTCGCGCATGGAGGCGAAGGACGGCAGCCAGGGCTTCGACTTCGCCGGTACCTACACCAGGATCGTGCCGCAGAAGCGCATCGAATATGCCTTCGGCGATCGGACGGCCGAGGTGCTGTTCGAGGAGCGGCCCGAGGGCGTCCACGTCAGCGTCAGCTTCGACCCCGAGACCACCTATCCCCTGGAGTACCAGCGTGACGGCTGGCAGGCGATCCTCGACAATTTCGGCCGCCACGTGGAAGGACTGAAGGCATCATGATCACGCTCCTTGCCAGCATCGCGGTGATCCACCTTCTGGCGGTGGCCAGCCCCGGCCCGACGCTGATGGTGGTGATGAGCCAGTCGGTGGCCGGTTCGAGGCGCTCGGGCTTTCTGGTGGTGGTCGGCGTGGTGGCCGCCACTCTCGTCTGGTCGAGCGTGACGGCGGCCGGTCTCGGCGGCGTCGTCGCCCGCTTCGGCTGGCTGTATTTCGGGCTGAAGCTCGTCGGCGCCGCCTATCTCGCCTGGCTGGCCTGGGGGCTGCTGAAGGGCGTGTTCCAGCGCAAGGCGGTGGGCCTCGATACGTCGCGGCCGGTGCTGAGCGGGGCGGGCGCGCTGCGCGCCGGCTTCCTCACCACCATCGCCAACCCCAAGGTGGTCGCCTATTACGCCAGCCTGTTCGGCGTGATGATCCCGGCCGGAGCGGGCGGCGCGGTGTTCGCCGGCGCCGTCCTGACGGCGGCGCTTGTCTCCGCCCTCTGGTGGAGCGCCGTGGTGCTGCTGTTCGGCCTGCCGGCGGTGCGGAATGTGTATGCGAGGGCGCGGCGGTGGATGGACGCGGCGATGGGGGCGTTGCTCTTGGCGCTGGCGGGACGGTTGTTGTTCGGCCGGTGAGGGGGAGGGATATGGGGAGACCGATATCGGCCGGGTCGCCTCTTTCTGCCTGAGGTCCTGCGCCTTCGCACAGGATGACAAGAGAATTATATATATGAAACAAAGAGATAGCGAAGAATCCACCTTCCCATAGGTTGTCATCCTGCGCGAAGGCCTCTTGAATTCGCACGCGAATTCAAGGTGGACCTCAGGCAGAAAGGGGCGCTGTCGAGCATATCGCGCTCCACTTCCCCGAAGTGAGCGGATCGGCACCGAAAGAGAGCGATATCGCACCGAAAGAAGCGGTAGATGGTGCTAGGTTCCCGTCATCGGCAATTCGGCGCCGGCGACATGCCGGCCGAGCGGTGGCGGGAATGACGACATGATCAATCACGTGGTGGTCGGCTCGAATGACATCGAGCGCTCCCAGCGCTTCTACGACGCGGTGCTCGGTACGCTGGAGGCGGGGGAGGCGCTCAGGAACGTGGCGGCGAGCGGCCATGTCAGGTTGTTCTACCGGCATGGCGGCGGTTCCTTCTGCGTCAGCCAGCCGATCAACGGCGAACCGGCGACGCCGGCCAACGGCGGCACCATCGCCTTCCGCTGTTCGTCGCCCGAGGCCGTCAGGACCTTTCACGACGTGGCGGTCGCCCATGGCGGCACCTCCATCGAGGACCCGCCGGGCCTCCGACACAACCCGCTGGTCGGACCGGTGCACCTCGCCTATGTGCGCGACCCCGACGGCAACAAGCTCTGCGCCATCTGCCGGGTGGCGGCATGAGCGGCAAGGCGCTTCTGAGCCGGCCCGGCGTCGGCTTCACCGCCAGCGTCGCCCAGAGCTGCGACCTGCGCTTCAGCCGCATCGCCGTCGATCGTCCGACGCTGATCGTCATCGACTGGGGCACCAAGATCCTGCAGGCGCCGGCCGGGCGGTGGTCGATCGACGGCGGCGAGGCGGTCGCCATCGCCGGCGGCCAGACCTTCGACGTCACCAACCGCCTGTCGCCGCGCGGCCGCTATGGCGCGCGCTGGCTGGTGTGGGACCCCTCGGTTCTCGCCGACTTCGAGAGGGGCGTCGAGGGGGCGACGCTCACGGACGTGGCAGCGCTCGGCCCGCTCGATGTGGGCTTTGCGGCGGCCGTCGACCGGGCGATCGAGGCGATCGGCGAGCCGGAGCGCGTGCCCGAGGCGGTGGCGCGGCATCGGCTGACCGAGGTGCTCGTCTGGCTGTCGCTCCAGGGCGTCCGCTTCTCGTCGGCGGAGAGCCTCAGTTTTTCGGCCAGGGTACGGCGGCTCATCGAGGGCGCGGCCGATGCGCGCTGGACGGCGGCGGAGGTGGCACGGCGCCTCGCCGTCAGCGAAGCCACGCTGCGCCGGCGCCTTTCGGCGGAGGGAACGAGCCTCGGCGACCTCCTCGTCGACGTGCGCATGGCGCAGGGCCTGTTGCTGCTGCAATCCACCGATTTCCCGGTCAACCGCGTGGCGCTGGAGGTGGGCTATGAATCCGCCTCCCGCTTCGCCATCCGCTTCCGCGCCCGCTTCGGCTTCCCGCCGACCGCCATCCGGGGGCATGCGCGGGATGGTGTGGAGCGGGCAGCGCTCTTGTCGGTCGCGGGCTGAAGATTGACAAAATTTGCCAATTTCATACCCTACGAGCTGATCGGGAGTATCCAGCATGGCCACGATGAATGTCAGCTTGCCCACGGACATGGCCCAGTTCGTCGAGGACGAAGTCGAGGGCGGCGGTTATGCGTCGTCGAGCGAGGTGGTTCGCGAGGCGTTGCGCCTGCTTCAGCGCGACAAGGCGCTGGAGGCGGAGAGGCTTGCGATCCTGCGCCGCGAGATCGGCATCGGCCTCGCCGACGCGGCGGCGGGCCGCTTCTCGCAGAAGTCGGTGAAGGACATCGCCGATGAGGTGAGAAGGGATCACCTCGGCGAATGAGCCATGAACTCACCGCGGCCGCGGAGCGCGACATCCGCGAGATTCTCTCCGCGACGCTGACGATGTTCGGGACGCATCAGCTCGCGGCATACGCGGCCATCATCGAGAAAGGCATCGGCATGGTCGGGGAGGAGCCGGAAAGGGTCGGCTCCATCGACCGCTCGTCGATCGCGCCTGATGTCAGGCTGTTTCACCTTGAACTGGCGGCCGGCAGGCGGGGCGCCGCCGCCCATTGCCTCTATTGCACGACGGGCAGGCTGGCGAACGGGGAAGCCGGCGTCATCATACTCCGTGTCCTGCACGAGGGCATGGAGCCGCGCGGCAAGCTGCTGCGCGCTCTGGGCCGGCCGCCGACATGATCGGCTGGGGCGAATGGCGGGCCGACGCGGAAGTTGCGGGCCGGTAGAGGTGTTTGGAGCTTGATATGTGCCGGGTGCTCCATTCTGCCTGAGGTCCTGCGCGCAGGCGCAGGACCTCAGGCCCAAAGGGGCGGGACGGCCGATATGAGTCTCCGACCGAACCGGCGCTCTCCCCCTCACGACGCCTCGAGGCGATGCCGGGCGGCGTGGGCGAGGGCGCGGGCTTGTTCGGGTTGGAGCGGGCGGCCGAGGAGGTAGCCCTGGAGGTGGGTGCAGCCGCCGGCACCCAGCATCTCCGCCTGTTCCTCCGTCTCGACGCCCTCGGCGGTGCATTTGAGGCCGAGGGTGGAGGCCAGCGCCAGGATGGCCTGGATGATCGCCTGGCTCGACGACTTGTCGGCCAGCCCTTCGACGAAATAGCGGTCGACCTTGATGCGGTCGATCTGGAAGTCGATCAGGTAGCGCAGCGACGAGTAGCCGGTGCCGAAATCGTCGAGGGCGATGCTGATCTCAGAGCGCCGGAAGTCGGCGAGGATCGCCTGGGTCTCGACTTCCTTCTGAAGCAGCGTCGACTCGGTGATCTCCAGTTCCAGGCGGTGGTGCGGCAGGCCGGAGCGCTTCAGCGCGCGGTAGACCTGCGCCTCCACCGCGCCGTCGCGGAACTGCACCGGCGACAGGTTGACCGAGACGAACAGGCTGTCGGGCCATTGCATGGCGTCGGTGCAGGCTGTCTCCAGCACCCAGGCGCCCAAGCGGGCGATGAGGCCGGTCTCCTCGGCGACGGGAATGAACTGGTCCGGCCGCACCTCGCCGCGTGTCGGATGGGTCCAGCGCAAGAGGGCCTCGAAGCCGGCGAGGCGGCGACTGTCGGCCTCATAGATCGGCTGGTAGACCAGACGGAACTGCCTGAGCCTCCAGGCCTCCTCAAGGTCGGCCTGCAGCTCGCGGCGGGTTTCGGCGGCGGAGGCCAGTTCGTCGGAGAAGATGCGCGTGAGGCCGCGTCCGTCCGACTTGGCCTTGAACAGGGCGAGATCGGCCTTCTTGAGCAGGGAGACGAGGTCGGTGCCGTCCCTCGGGCAGAGCGAGATGCCGATGGAGCTGGAGATGCTGAGCTGGTGGCCCTCGATCAGGAAGGGCTCGCGGATGGCGGACACGATGATGTCGGCGATCCGCAAGGCGTTGCCGTCATCGAGGACACCCATGCAGATGATGGCGAACTCGTCGCCGCCGAGGCGGGCGATCCGGTCGTTGGGACCGAGGGTTTCGGACAGTCTCCGAGCGACGGCCACCAGGAGCTTGTCGCCGACGTCGTGGCCGAGCGTGTCGTTGATGGTCTTGAAATAGTCGAGGTCGGCGAAGCACAGCGCCAGCGGCGGAACGGCGCCGCTCTTGTTGAGGTCGTCGAGCCATTCGACGAAGCCGAAGCGGTTGGCGAGACCGGTCATCATGTCCGTTCGCGCCTGCATGTAGCGCAGGTTGGACTGCCGGCGATCGCGGCGAAGCTGGCGGCTCCACAGCGCGCTGAGCAGCACGATCACCGCGCAGACGACGAAGGAGGCGATGGCCAGCGGAATGACCGCCCGCCGGACCTCGTCATGGACGGTCGCAGCGGCGACGCCGACGACGATGGCGGCCGGGAAGTTGGCGAGGTGGCGGACGGCGGTGTAGCGCTCGCTGTCGCCGAGAACGCCGGCCGGCGCCAGCCCGCCGGCAAGCGGCAGGTCTTGGAGGGGTTTGGGGTCGTATCGCGGCGGGTTGGCCTCCGAACTCAGGTCGAAGGGGAGCGCCGGCGACTGGGCGAGCACGGTGCCGTCGTCGAGGATCAGCGCGATGACGCTGTCGGCGCCGACGTCGACGCGGGCCAGCCGGCTGGCAAAATAGCCCTGGTCGGATGCGGCGTTGACCACGCCGAGGAAGGCGCCCGACGACGTGGTAAGGCGGTGGGAGAGCACCAGATTGGGGCGGCCGCCGATCCGGCCGATGACGGGGCGGCTCAGATAGGTCGGCGGGCCGGCCATGCTCTGCATCGCCTTGAAATAGGGCCGGTCGCCGAAGCTCACGTCGGGCGCCGGCCAGACCCGGCTGGTCGCCAGAACCTTGCCGGTCTCGTCGACCATGGTGAGCGCATCGATATAGATGAGGCCCGACTTGCGGGCACGCAGCGCCTCGGTGGCCGGCTGGGTGGTCATGGCCGCCGACAGCATCGCCTTGTTCTCGATCCCCCGCGACTTGAGGAAATCGGACACCCCGATGAGGACCAGTTCCATCGCCTGGAAGGAATGGTTGATCTCGTCGGACATCACGTCGGCAATATTGGCCTGGATCTTGAGCTGCTTTTCGATCGCCGCGACGCTCAACTTGGAGGCCGCCGACACCGTGGCCGCTACGATGAACAGGATCAGAAGCGCATCGATGACCAGGATGACAACTTCAAGCGTTGAAATTGACGCTCGAGCAATGTCTTCCTTCTTTTCGATGTCGCGCAGCACTTAACGCCAAGCTCCATGTTGCGATGTGAGACTGTATTATCGAAGGCGTAACATTGCCATGCGGGATTGCCAGAGCGTTCGTCTTTAGCACCATCCGGACGACGCGGGCTGCCGGCTTCGTATTGCCGCATCCATGTGCCGGAAAAGGCTTCGTTGATCCTCACCAGAACTGCCATGACGACCATACTACAAAACTTCTCAAAGGGAAGTTTCATAGCGATTATTGCATCAATGACTGGTTACTACGCACTCGCACTGATGGTTGGTTGTTGTGAGGCGCCATCGGGCGGGCCCGCACCGAGGGGCGGGGCCGGTCGGCAAGACCGAAGGAGGATGGGAGGGTAGGGCGACGCCGCCGATGCCGGCTGACGGGCCGCCGGTTGGTCTCAGGAGCTGCCGTCGCGCGAGCAGACGCCCGGTCGGGAGGGAGAGGCGGGGCCGGGCGCTCCGCCTCGCGTGTCACGGCATCAAGCCAGTTCGCGAGGATGCTGGCATCAAGCCGTCACTGGACGACGTTGCCCATCCTGGCGGCCTGATCGGGCGCGACGGGGAAGCCGGCCTTCTTCAGCTCGGCGCGCGCCTCCTGGCTCGCCATGGACAGGAGGTAGGCGATGAACGGCAGATCGCAGCGCTGGGCCTGCTGCGCCATCTGCTCGGACAGGGTGGCGATATGGTGGAGCGTCTCCACCGGAGTTCTCGGAAGGTTCGACATGCCCGATCTCCTTTCGGCGTGGAAGCCGGCGATACACTGGCCCCATCGTCCGAACCAACCTTCGGTAGCAGATGAAGGTTCCCCCGCAAACCGAAATGTGATCAGCCGAGCGACCCGGAACGGGCCGTGATGGCGCATGGACGGGGTGAGGGGCACCTGGGCATGGCGAACCGCACAAGCCTGTCTGTAAGCTGGAAGTTGCGCGTCGTATCATCGCCGCCGGCCGCGATTCGAAAGCCATCGCGACGATTTGGAAGGGAACGGCCGGGACATGCCCACACGCGATCGGATTGGCAAGACGGTGGTTCAGGGCGTCGGGTCGTCCCGCCCCGGCGTGAGGTTCAAAAGGACCTCCCAGCGGGTCGGGGGGATTTGACGATGGCGGACAAGGCACCCCCGCGCGAAGGGGAAATCCTGCTCTACACCGGATCGGACGGCGGCGTTCGCCTTGAGGTGCTGTTCGAGGAGGAGAGTTTCTGGCTGACGCAGAAGCGGATGGCCGAACTCTTCGACGTGACGGTGCCAACGATCAACGAACATCTCAGAAACATATTCCGAACCACTGAGTTGGATGAGGATTCAGTTATTCGGAAATTCCGAATGACTGCCGACGACGGCAAGAGCTATCTGACGAGCTTCTACAATCTCGATGCCATCATTGCCGTCGGCTACCGAGTGAACAGCCGACAGGCAACGCAGTTCCGCATTTGGGCGACAAGCGTGTTGCGCGAATACATCATCAAGGGCTTCGCCATGGATGATGAGCGCTTGAAGGGAAACAAGCGGTTCGGCAAGGATTATTTCGACGAACTCCTTGAGCGCATCCGCGAGATACGTGCGAGCGAGCGCCGGTTTTACCTCAAGATCACCGATATCTACGAGCAGTGCAGCGTGGACTACCGGAAGGATGCGGAGATCACGCAGACCTTCTTCAAGACCGTCCAGAACAAGCTGCATTGGGCGATCACCGGCAAGACCGCGGCCGAAATCATCACGGATCGCGTCGATGCGGGGAAGCCGAACATCGGTCTTCAGACCTGGAAGAACGCGCCGGACGGCAAGATCCTGAAGTCAGACATGTCGGTCGCCAAGAACTATCTCCGGGAGGACGAGATCAAGGCTCTTGAGCGCATCGTGTCCATGTATCTCGACTATGCCGAGAACCAAGCCTCACGTGGAATAGTGATGAAGATGCAGGATTGGGTCCAAAAGCTCGACGCCTTCCTGACGTTCAACGAATACGACATCCTCAACCATGCCGGCAAGGTGTCGCACGAGGTCGCCAAGGCGTTGGCCGAGGACGAGTATGAAAAGTTCCGCGTGATCGCCGACCGGAGCTACGAAAGCGATTTCGAGCGTGCTGCGTCGCGCACCTTCGCCAACGCCAAGTCGGCGAGATCATCACGCGCCAGGAGGAAAGGCGAACCCGAATGACCCTGCCGCTCCCCAAGACCTGTGGGCAAGAGGCGGGCTTTGACAGGCATTGACGCGCGGTGGCGGTCAGGTAAATTTGCGTAGCTGCGTGACTGGCGGGACAGGATGGGCAACCATCGGGGAGCGCAGCGTTCGCTGCCGTCCGCCTGGGCTCCACCATGACAAAATGTGAGGCCCCATGGACGCCACGCCGCTCTTTCTCCTGACCTCGCTCGCCCTGGTGGGCAGCCCCGGACCCAACACCATGAGCCTCACGGCGATCGGCGGCGCCTATGGCACGCGGCGCGGCGTGCCGTACATGATCGGGCTCGACCTCGGCATGGTCGCGGTGGTGGCGCTGGTGGCCTCCGGCCTCTGGGCGGCGATCCTCGCCTTTCCCGGCATCGCGCCGACGGTGACGGTGGCGGCCAGCCTCTATCTCCTCTACCTCGCCTACAGGATCGCCACGGCGCCGCCCGTCTCCAACCGCGAGGCGCCCGGCCGCGCGCCGGGATTCTGGCCGGGGGTGCTGCTGTCGCTCACCAACCCCAAGGCCTACGTGGCGGTGGCGGCGGTGGTGTCGCGCTTCACGCTGCTGCCGGGGCGGCCGGTGGCCGACGAACTCCTGAAGGGCGGGCTGTTCCTCGCGCTGGTGGTGATCGTCAACGTTGCCTGGCTGGCGGCGGGCTCGCTGATCGCCCGCGTCGTGACCGACCCGAAGGTGGGACGGTGGGTCAACCTTGGCTTCGCGGGGGTGCTGGTGCTGTCGGTGCTGGCGGCGTTCCTGTAGGCCGCGCATCCGGGAACCAATCCGTCCGCGCAAGGTTGAGACGGCATGCCCCCGGACCCATGACCTTGGGCCGTGGCGGGCTGTCGTCGCGGACGTCACCGGATCGTCGCGCGTTCAGACCGTTGCGGAGCGTCGATCCCCTGTCGTCGCATCCGATTTTCCGAAGGGAAGCCAGCCATGCACGATCACCAGAGTTCCGGACACGACGGAATGGGCCGGCCCTACGTCCTGTTCGCCGTCAACATGGTCCTCAGCCTCGTCGTCATGTATTTCGTGATGTTCTCGATGATCGACGGCTGGCGCGACTTCCGAAACAACCTCAACATGCTCTACATGGCGCTGACGATGGTGGCGCCGATGGGCATCATCATGCTTGCCACCATGGGCGGCATGTACGCCAATCGAAAGCTGAACGCCGCCCTTCATCTGGGCCTGGTCCTCCTGTTCCTGGCCGCCTTCGCGGCTACCCGCACCCAGGCCGTCATCGGCGACCGCCAGTTCATCGCCTCGATGGTGCCCCATCATTCCGGTGCGATCCTGATGTGCCGGCAGGCGTCGCTCGACGATCCCGAGCTGATCGCGCTCTGCGCCGACATCTCGGCCGGCCAGCGCGCCGAGATCGAGCAGATGAACGCCATCCGCGCCCGCCTCGATCAGGGAGACCGGCAGGCCGAAGCGAACTGAGCGCGCTCGATAAAAGGCCAGCCATTATTTGTATCACATATATTGCGGCAACTCTTGTTCGTGATACATTAATTCAATGAAGATCACCTGCGATCCGAGCAAGCGGGCCGACACCCTCAGAGAGCGTGGGCTCGATTTTTACGACGCTGCCACGGTGTTCGCTGGGAAGACGCTGACCCTTGAGGACGACCGCTTCGACTATGGCGAGACCCGCTACCAAACCTACGGGGTGCTGGATGAGCGGGCCGTCATGATCGTTTGGACGCTGCGAGGAGACGCGCGACACATTATCTCGATGAGGCACTGCCATGACAAAGAGACCCGAAAAGTTCGAGAGCGCCTGGGTGGATCCGGATGACGCGCCCGAGTGGTCCGACGATGCCTTCGCCAGGGCCGAAGTTGCCGTTGGCGGCGAGGTGGTCAAGCCGGCCGAAGGCACCCTGACGCGTCGTCGTGGCAGGCCGAAACTCGACGCACCCAAGCGGCAGATTTCCGTGCGGCTCGATGCCGACGTGTTGCAAGGGCTGCGCGGTTTGGGAGCCGGCTGGCAGGGCGAAATGAATCGTGCGCTGCGCGAATGGCTGGAACGCCGTCGAGCGTGAGCCACTGGAAAGGGCGAGACGCCCCCTCGGGCGCCTTCGTTGCAGGTCCATATTATGGGTATACGTGCATAACCGACTATCGCGCCGGCGATCGGTGACCCATATTATGGGTGTATTCCCAAAACGGAGGCCGGATGGCGAGGCCGCAGAAGACCCGTACCGTCAGCGATGAGTTACCCGCCAGCTATTTCAAGCCGCAGGGCATCCCCCTGGTGTCGCTCAGCGAGATCGTGCTGACGCTCGATGGACGCGAGGCCTTGCGCCTCGTCGACGTCGAGGGGCTGGACCAGCAGGAAGCGGCGCAGCGGATGAACGTGTCGCGGTCGACGCTGTCGCGCATCCTCGCCGAGGCGCGGCGGACGACGGCCGCCGCCATCACGCGCGGGCTGGCCCTGCGCATCGAGGGCGGCGCCGTGACGCGGCCGCGTGACGGCGGCTGCGGGCACCGGCCGAAGGACACCGTGGATCTCGGGACTATGCCAGAGTTGAAAGACGAAGAGAGATCATGACCCTGCTTGCCGTTCCCTCCGACGCCCCCGGCGGCTTCGATGCCGACATTTCCGGCCATTTCGGCCATTGCGACGCCTTCTCGCTGTTCCGCATCGAGGCCGGCAAGGTGGTGGAGACGGCCATCCTGCCGGCCGCGCCGCATGACAACTGCCTCGCGCCGGTGCGGCAGCTCGCCGAGCGCGGCGTGACCGACATCGTCGTCTACGGCATGGGCCCCCGGCCGCTCTCGGGCTTCCTCGCCTCGGGCATCCAGCCGTTCCACGCCGGCGACCACCAGAAGGTGGGCGACGTGGTGGACGCCTTCCTGGGCAAGCGCCTCACAGCCTTCGGTGCCGATCATACCTGCGCCCATCATGGGGACGGCGAGGACTGCCACCACTGAGAGCCCGGCCTCAAACTCTACTGTGGCGGGCATCCCTGGCATTCGTCTGATCCGAAAAGTCTGCAACTTTTCGGGCGAATGCCTTAGCTTAGAGCTCTGCGCTTCCGGTGCTCGGCCTTCGCCGAAGCAGATGCCAATTGTAACCAGCCGTATCGCCGGCCTGCCGGCCGCGACGGCCGGATACAAAGCATCGGTATATTCGCGATTGCCAAAATATAGGTATGGGCAAACATGCCGCCATGATCGGCGAACGGCGTCGTACACGGCAACGGGCCGGAGCGTGCCGGCTGCCGTGGCTGGAGGCGATGATGACGGATATGACGAGCGGCCGGCAGTTCAGCTGGCGGGCCATGACATCGATGATGACCACCGGTGGCTTCCTGATCATGGGGGTCACCGGCCTGATGCTGTTCGCGACGCCCGAGGGGCGGCTCGCCTATTGGGTGGACTGGTCGCTGGGCGGCCTGACCAAGGAGGAATGGGGGGCGATCCACGTCACCTCCAGCCTGTTGTTCCTGATCGCCGGCTTCGTCCACCTGTGGTTCAACTGGCGGCAGTTCGTGGCCTATCTCCGCCACCGCATCCAGCGGAAGCTGTCGATCCGGCCCGAGGCGCCGGTGGCCACGGCCTTCCTCGCCGTGCTGGTGGCCGGCACCCTCTGGGGCGTGCCACCCTTCACCTGGGTGCTCGACTTGAGCGCCGCCATCAAGGCGTCGTGGTCGGTGGACGCCAGCCTGGAGCCGCCCTTCGGCCATGCCGAGGAAGCGACGCTCGACACAATGGCGCTGCGCACCGCGACGCCGGTAGGCGCCATTGTCGGCGCCATCCGCGAGGCGGGCTATACGGTGGAAACGACGGGCGACACGCTGCGGCGCCTTGCCGACCGCAACGGCATCAGCCCGGCCGAGATCTGGGTGGAGGTGGTGAAGCGGGTGCCCTCGGTGGTGCCGGCGCCGGTCGATGCCAGCGCCGCCTGGACGCCCGAGCTGGTCGACCAGCGCTTCGAGGGGGCGGGCTTCGGCGCCAAGACCATCGAAGAGGTGGCAAAGGAACTGGCGCTTTCGACCGACGAGGTGGTGGGGCGGCTCAAGGCGGCCGGCATCGCGGCCAAACCGGGCGACCGCCTGAAGGCGGCGGCCGAGGACGCCAAGGCGACGCCGACCGAGCTCCTCAAGGTGATCCTGGTGCCGGGCTTCAAGCTGCCCGAGTGAGAAAACGCGTCTGCCTCACGCGCCCTGTTCCGCCGTCTTTCGCGGGCAGGGGGCGTCGGGCAGGGCGAGGGACAATAGCGACAGGGCGATGATGACGGCGCCGAACACGGTGGCCGTCTCGACGAGGCCGACGTGGCGGGCGGCGTAACCGGCGATCATCGCCGGAACGGCGTTGGAAAGGTAGCTCTCGAAATAGAAGGCCGACATCAGCCCGGCACGCTCCTGCGGCGTCACCTTGGCGATGATGCTACGGGTGGCGCCCAGGAAGCCGGCGCCGAAGCCGATGCCGGAGACCACCGCGCCGGCCAAGAGCAGGGCCGGGCTTGCGAGATGGACGCCGCCGAGGATGATGGCCATGCCCAAGGCGCTGCCGAGGCCGCCAGCGAAGAGGCCGGCACTGGCCGTCCTGTTGCGATAGATCAGGATGGAAGCGCAGGCCGTGAAGGTGAGGGCAGCCACCGCGCCGCCGCCCAGCCAGGTGGCGCCGCCCTGGGAGATCTCGCGGATCAGCGACGGCATCAGCGACAGGAAGAAGCCACCGAGCGCCCAGGCGCCGATGTTGAGCGGCGCGACGCGCCAGAAGGCGCGGCGGGCGGCCTCGGGCACCTCGATGCGCGGGCGCGGCGACCACCTGGCCTCCGACAGCGAGGCGGCCGTTTCCGCCGACCGGAGGCTGCGGACGAGCTGGATGAGGAAGATGGCGATCAGCAGGACATAGACGAAGCGCAAGGGCAGCGGCGCGACTTGCGCCAGGAGGCCGGAGCCCAGCGCGCCGACGCCCATGCCGATCATCGGGGCGATGGAGTTGATGGTGGCGCCGGCCTTGTGATCGAGATCGAGCAGGGCGGCGGCGAGCGCTGTGGTGGCGAGCGCGGTCGCAAAGCCCTGGACGAGCCGGGCGGCAAGCAGCCAGCCGCCATCCTGCGCCACGAGGAACAGCGCCATGGAGAGGAGCTCGGCGCCAAGCGCCAGGGCGATCACCGGCCGCCGGCCCCAGTGGTTGGAGACGGCGCCGAAGAACAGCAGGGTGACGAGGAGCGCTGCCGCGTAGACGGCGAAGATGACGGTGATCATGAAGGGCGAGAAGCCCCAGGCCGCCTGATAGAGCGGGTAGAGTGGGCTTGGCGCGCTGGAGGCGGCGAGGAAGGCGACGAGGGTGACGGCATGAAGAGCCAGCCCCGCGCGCTTGCCGGCTTCGGCTTGAGTGTCTGGGCGGATGGTCATGGTCTGGCCTCTGTGGTAAAAGCAAAGAGTTTGCGTTTATACGCTTGCATGACTCTAAAAGCAAATTTTTTGCTTTAGTGGAGTCGTGGCCCATGGCTGGTTGGGAAATGGATCAAAAACAAGCGGTTATGGAAAAGCCTCAGGCGGCGCCCAGGCCGGGCGGCCGGGCCGCCCGCATTCAGGCGGCGGTGTTCAAGGCGGTGGACGAGCTGAAGCAGGCGGGCGAGGAGCTGACGGTGCCGGCCATCGCGGCGCGGGCGGGCGTGACGCCGTCGACCATCTATCGCCGCTGGGGTACACTCGCCGACCTTCTGTCGGATGTCGCGGTGCGGCATCTCCGGCCCGATGGCGAGCCGACCGACAGCGGCGACTGGCGGGCCGACCTCCGCTTGTGGCTCGAGCAATATGCCGAGGAGATGGCCTCCGAGCCCGGCCGCGCCATGATGCGCGACGTGCTCTCCGCCGACCGGGCCGCCAACGCCTGCACCTGTTCGGCCTATACCGGCCAGCAGCTCGACGTCATCCGCCAGCGGGCGCTCGCCCGTGGCGACACGCCGCCGGAGACGGCTGTGCTGATGGACCGGGTGATCGCGCCGGTGATCTACCGCATCCTATTCACCCACGAGGGCGCCGACGGGGATTACGTGGCAGGGCTGGTGGAGGGTGTGCTGGGAGAGGGGTGATCTTCCGGCGGTGAGTGATATGCTCGCGCTCCCCGATCCAGCATGAGGAGCGCCGAATGATCCACGAATTGCGCGTCTACACCTGCCTGCCCGGCAGGTTGCCGGCCCTGCAGCAGCGTTTCGAGACCAGGACGCTGGCGATCTGGGAGCGCCTCGGCATCCGCTCGCTCGGCTTCTGGACGACCATGACCGGCCCGTCCAACAACGATCTGACCTATCTCATCGAGTGGCAGTCGCTGGCGGAGCGCGAGCAGAAGTGGGCGACGTTCATGGCCGATCCCGAGTGGCAGCAAGCCAAGGAGACGAGCGAGGCGGATGGACCGATCGTCGCCAACATCGCGAGTTCGTTCCTCCAGCCGACGCGCTTTTTCCAAGGCTTCTCCAAGCCGTCGGAATGAACGCACGCAACTGGATCGCCTCCTGTTCACCCGCGAGGGAGCGGATGGGGAGTATGTGGCGAGGCTGGTGGAGCGTGTGCCGGGGAGGAGGCGGGGTGATGGTAGGGAGGCCGATATCAGCCGAGAGTTTCATCCTGCCTGAGGTCTACCTTGAATTCACACGTGAATTCAAGCGGCCTGCGCGGGGATGACAGGCTATCTATATGTTTCTTTTATATAAATCTGTCCTCCCCGCGCAGGCGGGGACCTCAGGCAGAAAGAGGCGAGGGGGATATATGAGGCTCCGGGGTGCCAAACGACTGAGCGGGACTGCGTCGTTCACATGACCGACGCCCATAACGCCCCGCTTCGCCGGGCCGCCAAGATCGTGGCGCTCCTCAACCTCGGCTATTTCGGGGTGGAGTTCGCGGTGGCCGTGGCCATCGGATCGGTGTCGTTGTTCGCCGATTCCATCGACTTCCTTGAGGATACGTCGATCAACCTCCTGATCGTGCTGGCGCTCGGCTGGTCTGCCATCGCCCGCAGCCGGGTGGGCATGGCGCTCTCCGCGATCATCCTGGTGCCGGGCCTCGCCACGCTGTGGACCGCCTGGGAGAAATTCATGACCCCGGTGGCGCCGGAGCCGCTGGCGCTGTCGCTCGCCGGCCTCGGGGCGCTCGCCGTCAACTTGGGATGCGCGCTGCTGCTCGCCCGGGTGCGCCACCACGGCGGCAGCCTGGGCAAGGCGGCTTTCCTGTCGGCCCGCAACGACGCACTCGCCAATGTGGCGATCGTCGCCGCCGGCCTCGTCACCGCCTTCCTGTGGCGCTCGGCCTGGCCCGACCTGATCGTCGGCCTCGCCATTGCGGCGATCAACGCCGACGCGGCGCATGAGGTGTGGGAAGCGGCCCGCGAGGAGGGGAAGGCGGGGTGAGGGGATCTTTACGTCGGAAAGCTTAGGCCCGCTTCAGCCTTTCCACCTCCTCGGGTTGTTGGCCGAGCAAGCGGAATAGGTTTACGACGGCACCGGCTAGTAACTGGCGTCGGTCAGCGATTTCCTGATCATGTCGTAGTTCTTCCGGGCCTGCTTGTAGGTCAGGGCCGAGCTGGAGATGGTGATGAGACCGTGCCTGCCGTCCGGCAGGCGCTTGTACAGGTAGCCGCTGTGAAACATATCGGCCTTCGAGCCCTTGATCGAGGCCGGCCGCCAGTGGGTGGGGCGACCGTTGCTGTCGATGGCGTTCGGATATTCGCAGGACTCTTCTTTGCCGATGCGCCGGCAGGTGATCGGCAGGCGCGGCTCCTTTTGCGCTGAACGGATCTCGGCCTCGGTGGGCGCCGGTGCGGCGTGCAACTGGTAGCTGACGATCGAGCCTTCGCCGCAGATCCGAGGCGCCGCGCAGGTATAGCGAAATGTCCCGTCATCATCATTCATCTGGAACAACCAGCCGGGAAACTGGGTCGACGGGTCCGGGTGATCCCAGCCGGCGGCGGCCGGGAGGGGCAGGCTGGCAAGGCAGAGGAACATGGCGGCGGCGGCAAATTTTCGCATGTCATACCCTAGGGCTGGCGGGGCGTGTGGTGTGGGATATGTGTAACCAGTGATGGTGCCGAAATCCACCCTCGACGTTGGTTGGCGATGGGCCTGGAGCACCCGTCAGAGGTGGGCGAGGATGTTGACCAGCCGCCCCAACGGATCGCGCAGGAAGAAGCGGCGCACGCCCCAGGGCTCGGTGACCGGGCCATAGTCCGCGGTGAAGCCGGCGGCAAGGATGCGGCGATAGGTCTCGTCGATGTCGTCCACCTCGATGGAGAGATCGGGCACCGGCGTGCCGGAGCCGCCCTCGGTGGCGAAGCTGATCTGCGGCGCGGCCGTTCCTTCGCCGGTCAGGGTGATGATCCAGCCATGGTCCATGGCCAGCGTCATGCCCAGCACATTGCCATAGAAGGCCTTGGCGGCGTCCAGCTTGTCGGTGGCGATATTGGCGACGATGCGTTTCACGGCCATGGCGGACGGCTCCCTTCCGGCGAGAACATAACAGATCGGCATGCCAGCGTGGCGATGCGGCCGGCAAGGCAGTCTGGCGCATTGCCTGGGAACCTTACGGCTCGACCGGCGATTGTCCCTTCAGGAGCGCCGAGCGACAGGCCCGGCGCCGGCAGGGAGGAGAGACCGCAATGCTGGACATCCTGTTGCGCACGGTGCTGAGGAGCCGCCGCCGTCGTGGCGGACGCCGCGGCCTGAAGTGGCTGCTCATCTGGACGGCCGTGGCGGTCCTGGCCGGCCCGGCCATCGGCAAGATCATGGACGAGCAGGGGAAATAGGCGGCGCAGCCTAGGGGCGAACCTCGTTGCCATCCGTGTAGCCCGGCAAGCCTGCCGCGGCCTCGAGGAAGGCCTTGGTGATCTCGGTGACGGTGAAGCGGCGGTCCCACAGCTCCGACGCCAGCAAATAGGCGGCCTCGGAGAGGATGGGCGTTTCCGGCTGCGGATTTTCGTCGTGAAGGCGCCTCAGCGCCGTGGCGAACTCATGGACCGAGTCGTGGAGGGCTGCCCGCCACGCATCCCTGTCGGCCTGATCGCTCGTGTCCGTCATGTTCGTTCCTCCGGGGGCAAGGCTTGGGGCAACCATATCGGCATAACTTGCGATCGCGTCAGGCGTTCCATCCTGGAATGGTGGCACGCAGCGGGAGCAGGTGAAGCACCGGGGCGAGGTGCGTTCTCCTTCCCATCAAGTGCATGTCGGCGACCAAGGTTGCGGGTGCGCCCGGTTTCGGAGGGTGTTACAGAGGCAAGACAACTCTCGTTTGCAGATTGCCGATGACCGACCTTCCGGCTTCCGAAGCCAAGCGCCGACTTTCGCCGAAGTGGGTTCTGAGTGTGTTCGGCATGCTGACGGCATTCGGGCTGCTGGCCATGTTCGAGTTTCTGTCCGGTCGTCCGTTTCTGCCTTCGCCGGCATGGGTTGCCTACGCCCGGGGACCAGCATGGATTGCCGGGCTAGCGTCTTTCGCCTGCATGCTCTGGGTTTTCCGTCGTTACGACAAGAAGAACGTCTTTCATTTCAGGGATGAGGTCGTAGAGATCGGCCATCTGTTCGGTAGTTTGATTCTATTGGCTCTCTACTTTGGTTTCGGCTATATGGCCGCCCAGAAAATTCCCCCGATGTTCGACGCGATACTGACGGGACATCGGGTGGAAATGACCTTGACGGTTGAATACACTATGCCTTGGGAGAGCAAATACTGCGGGCGCGAGGTGACGTTCGTGGAATTGCCGTTGGGCGCCAGCAGCATCTGTGGCGTCAGAAAAGACTTGCTCGACACATTCAAGCCCGGCAGCAAGATTGTGGTGTCCGGCAGGGGTACGGCGTGGGGCGTGTTTGCCGATCGTCTGCGTCTTGTCGAGGACGAGGAATGAGGAACCTCGGCCTGATGGCGCTGGTGGTCGCAGTTGTTTCGTTCCTCCTCTTCGGCAATCCCTTGGCGTTGGCCGTCTTGGTGTTTGTTCCCTTCAACCGGCTGGCGGCTCCGCAGTGGCCTTGCTGCTGGTTGCAGCCGCGGTCTTGGCTGGCGGGATCTCGTTGGCCGTCAGTCGCATCTTCGCAACGCGGCGTTATGTCATGCCCCTGTTCGCCGGCCTGTGGCTGGCCTTGTCAGTTGGTCTAGTGGGATTCTACGCGGAGTATCTGCGGACGCTTAAGGTCGCCGAGTTCCGTCCCGACGTTTACGTCGAGAACTCGTTCTTTCGCTCCCTTCATAACGCGCCGGCCGAGTTTCAGTTCTTCGCCCACGCCGTCGCTGTCCGGGATTGCAAACTCTACGCCTGGAGTTACCGAGAGATGGCGTTTTACGAAGTGCCTGAGACCGTCACACTGGATGACCCGGCGTATGAATGGCCGGAAGGCTGCCGGAGCCGAACAGGCTTCGGCCGTGTTGCCGGCAGCCTTACGCCCTCTTCAGCCTCTCCAACTCCTCCGGATGGCGGTCGAGAAGGCGGAGCAGATTGACGACGGCGGGCGCGGGAACGACCTTGCCCGTCTCGTAGCGCGAGAAGGCGTTGTGGCCGCCGCCGGTGAGCAGCGAGACTTCCTTGCACGGTCAACCTCGATCCTTCACAAGCCGAACAAGCGCGCCGATGGTATCGTGTTGTTTTCCCGAGCGGGACATACAGCTCGGCGGTGGCAGATTGTCATGAAGTTGCTCCCGAGCGGGAAATCTCGCGGCAGTCAGTGCGACTGCCTGGGAGGCTCAACATCGGCGCCACCGCAGCGCACCGAAACGCAACCATCGGTCGGGCTGATGGAACCGGCAGGGCCTCTCCGGAATTTGCTTAGGGTGGATCGGTATTTCTCGCGGGGATTTTTCCTCTCCGCATCCCTCAGCCAAGGAGGCCGCACATGACACTCGGCACAATCCTGATCATCGTCCTCGTCATCATTCTGCTCGGCGCGCTGCCGACCTGGCCCTATTCCTCGCGCTGGGGTTACGGCCCCTCCGGCGGTCTCGGCCTGATCTTGCTGATCATCGTGATCCTGATGCTGATGGGCCGAATATAGCGTCTCGCTGTCCGGCATTCGCCGACTGGACGATTACGCCGCCGCGATGGAAAGACCATCGCGGCGGTTCCTCATTGATGCCCTGCCGTGCAAGCCACCTTCCCGTCCTACGCGGGCAACAGGTTGCGCAAGTCTCTCCGACCATCAACCACGCGGACGATCCCAACTATCTCGATGGGGCCATCATCCGTGTCCGGTTCGATTTCGTAGAGCAGCACGAAGGGGCTTTCGACCAGCATGCGGGCCGCTGGATGGATTTCCGGCCGCCGGACGCCGAGGCGTGGCTGATCGATCAGGAGCTTGGCCTTCTGCTCCATGCGCGCCAGATAGCGCTCAGCCGCCGCCGGCTGTTCGGCGCCGATCGTCAGGTAGATGTCGATGAGATCGGCTCGGGCCTGCGGCGTCCATATATAAGGTCAAGCGCCATGACGCGGCGCGCCCTTGAGCTTGGCGCGCGCTTCTTTCCGAAGCTCCTCGAAATCCGGTGGCTCGGCCGGGCCGCTGGCCTTGCCTTCGTCCCACAGCGCCCGGAGGCGGCGGATTTCCTCGGTGCGGGCCACCCATTTGGCTTCCCAGTCGCGCATGGCCTCGCGGACGATCTCGCTGGTGGTGGCATAGGCGCCGGTGCTGACGGCTTCGCGCATCATCGCAGCCTGTTGGGCCGTCAGGGCCAGGCTCATCTTCTCGACGTTGGGCATTGTCGCCTCCCGCTCATTGGTAGGAAAGTTTACTACCAATCGGGAGGGCTGCCAAGACGAGGGGATGGCCGCCACCGCGAAAACCCGCGCTTGCCTAGAGTGCGGCACGGTTTTCGAGGTGGTTCATGGCATCGACGGTTTCCATCTGCAATCTGGCTCTCGGCCACCTCGGGGCCGACAAGATCGACGCGCTCTCCGAGGCGAGCAGCGAGGCGCGGGCCTGCAATCGCTTCTACGGGCAGACGCTGGATGCGCTGCTCGCCGCCGGTCCGCCCTGGCGCTTTGCCCGCCACGCGGTGGTGCTTGCGGAAGTGACGGGGACGGCGGCGACAGGCGGCGCCATCAGCCGTGGCCGCTGGGCGCATGCCTACGTGCTGCCGGCCGACCTCATTCGGGTGCGCGAGCTGAGGCCACCGGACGGAGCGATATCCGACGAGAGCCCGCAGCCTTACGAGCTCGCCGGCGACCGGCTTTACGCCGACCTCTCGCCGGCCGTTCTCCACTATATCCGCCGGGTCGACGACCCCTCGAAGTTTCCGCCGCTGTTCGTCGAGGCGCTGTCCTGGCACTTGGCGGCACGGCTCGCCATGCCCTTGACGCGTGACGCCGGCCAGCGGCAGGGGGCCTTCCAGATGGCCTTGCAGACGCAGGCCGCCGCGGCAGCGGCCGATGCCAATGACGAGCGGGTGGGCAGCGGCTTCATCTCCGATTACGAGCGGGTGCGGCAATGACGCTGCGCGCCTATCAGCCGGCCTTCGTCGGCGGCGAGCTGTCGCCGGCGCTCTGGGCGCGGGTGGACACCAAGACCTATGCGCTCGGCCTCAAGACGGCCAAGAATCTGACCATCCAGGCGCATGGCGGGGCGAACAACCGCGCCGGGCTGGAGTTCGTCGGCGCCGTCAAGGACAGCACCAAGGCGACACGGCTGGTCCCGTTCCAGTTCAACGAGGAGCAGGCCTACATCCTGGAGTTCGGGGAGCATTATATCCGCTTCTGGCGCGGCGGCGGCCTGATCCTGTCGGGCGGTAGCCCCTACGAGGTGACGACGACCTACGCCGCCGGCGATCTCGCCGACCTGGTGTTCGCCCAGGAGGCGGACGTGATGTATATCGTCCACCCATCCTATCCGGTGAAGAAGCTGTCGCGCCTCGCCGACAACAACTGGACCTTCACGGGACCAACCTTTGCCCCGGCCATGTCGGCGCCGGCCGGCATTGTGGTCTCGATGCCCTATAGCACCACGGGGCAGCCCGGATATATCGCGCACACCTATCGCTACAAGGTCGCCGCCGTCAGCGCCGCGACCGGCGAGGAAAGCCTCCCCTCGGCCGAAGGCTCCTGCGTCAACGACCTGTCCATCGACGGGGGGACGAACCGCATCGGCTGGAGCCCGGTGGCCGGCGCCAGCAAATACGTGGTCTACAAGTTCTCCAACGGCTCCTTCGGCTATATCGGCTCGACCACCGACCTTTATCTCGACGACGAGAACATCACCGCCGACACGGCCGACGGGCCGCAGATCGGTCGCAATCCGTTTGGCGGGCCGGGCAACTACCCGCGCGCCGTCACCTTCATCCAGCAGCGGCTGGCGCTCGCCTCCACCGACAACGAACCGCAGGCGGTCTACCTCAGCCAGACGGCCAACTACGAGAATTTCGGCTACGCCTCGCCGGCGAAAGACAGCGACGCCATCACCTTCCGCATGCGGGCGCGGCAGGTGAACATCGTCCGTTCGATGCTGGCGGCCCGCTACGGCCTGTTGCTGCTCACATCCTCGGCGGAATGGGTGGTGACGGGCGGGCAGGCGTCGGACGCCATCACGCCCAGCGCCATCGTCATCGCCAACCAGGGCTATCGCGGCGCGGCGCCGGTGCAGCCGATCAACGTGGGCGAGACGGTGCTGTTCGCCCAGCGGTCGGGCGGCGTGGTGCGCGACTTTTCCTACAGCTACGGCGACGACGCCTGGGTGGGCAAGGACCTGACCATCATGAGCCGGCACCTGTTCGAGAACCGCTCGATCAAGGCCTGGGCCTATGCGCAGGCGCCGAGTTCGGTGGTGTGGGTGGTGCTCGACGACGGCTCCTTGGTGTCGCTCACCTACATGAAGGAGCACGAAGTCTGGGCCTGGACGCGGCACGAGAGCGGCGCCGGGGCACTGTTCGAGGACGTGACCACCATCGCCGAGAACGGCGAGGACGTGCCCTATTTCGTGGTGCGGCGCACCATCAACGGGGTGGCGAAGCGCTATATCGAGCGGCTGCACAGCCGGGCCTTCGACCGGGTGGAGGACGCCTTCTTCGTCGACAGTGGCCTCACCTACTCAGGGGCACCGGTGACGCGGCTCGTCGGCCTATCCCATCTCGAGGGGTGCGAGGTGGTAGCGCTCGCCGACGGCAACGTGGTGCGCGGGTTGAGGGTGACGGCCGGAGCCGTGACCCTGCCGGTGGCGGCCGCCAAGATCCACATCGGCCTCTCCTACGAGGCGGTGCTGCAGACGCTGGATCTCGATCTCGGCATGGTCAACGACATCGGCTCGGTGCAGGGGCGCTTCAAGTCGATCGCGAGGGTGGTGCTGCGGGTCGAGAAGACGCGCGGCATCTTCCTGGCACCGAGGGACGAGGGGCGCGACGGCGAGCGCATCGTCGAGTTCAAGCAGCGCTCCACCGAGGCGTGGAACGAGGCGATCGGCCTCTACACCGGCGACATCGACATGGTGCCGCCGGCCAGCTGGAACCGGGCCGGCGGCCTCTACGTCAAGCAGTTCGACCCGCTGCCCATGTCGATCCTCTCGATCATGCCGGAGGTGACGCTTGGGCGCTAAGCAATTCCAGCAAAAGTGGAAACCGGTTTTGCGTCCGGAATTGCGTGAGAACAAGGGAACGGAGCATGTCGGCGAACAAGAGTTCGTCCGACATGGTCCGGTCATCAGGATCGTTCCGGCGCGCGGCAAGCACTGCCGGTCGATCGGCCGGCGCATGCGGGCCTCCGACGTCACGGAAGTCTGGCGGTCGGGCCGGGTGGGGCCTGTGGAGGCGCTGCGCCGGTCGATGCGGCAATCCACCGCCTTCACGGTGCTGATCGATGGCCGGCCGGAGATCATGTATGGCGTCGGCGACCTCAACGTGCTCGCCGGTGTCGGCGGTGTCTGGCTGCTCGGCACCGATGCCATCACCCGCAACTGGCGCTGGTTCCTCAGGGCGACGGCCGAGGGACTGCCCGGCCTGTTCACGCGGCACGAGGTGCTGCGCAACGCCGTGGACCGTGAAAACGCCGCGTCGCTACGCTGGCTCGAATGGCTGGGCGCGGCGTTCCTGATGGAGATCGACGTCCACGGCCACCCCTTCGTGTTGTTCGAAATGAGGAAGCGCCGCGATGTGTGATCTGGCAACCGCATTGACCGTCGGCGGCGGGCTTCTGAGCGCCGCCGGCCAGATTTCCAGCGCCAACGCCCAATCCAAGGCCGCCAAGTATAACGCCGAGGTGCAGCGGCAGAACGCCATGCTGGCCGAGCGGCAGGCCAGGAACGTGCTCAACGCCGGGATGCGCGAGGAGCAGAAGCAGAAGGCGATGACCGCCCATCTGATGGCCAAGCAGCAGGCGGCGCAGGCCGCCAACGGCGTCGATGTCAGCTTCGGCACGCCGCTCGACCTGATGGTGGACACCGCCAAGCAGGGCGCCATCGACGCGCTGACCATCCGCACCAACGCCTACCGGAACTACGACGACGTCCGCAACCAGGCCGTCGCCTCGCGCAATCAGGCGGCGCTCTATGACATGGAAGCCAAGAACAGCCGCACGGCGGGGATATTGGGCGCGTTCGGGTCGATGGCCAGCACGTTCGGCAGCGCGTATGCCAGCGCGGCAAAGATGAATCCGAAGGTGAGTTCGAACCCGATCACCAAGACCTCCCCCTATAACGGCGGAAAATCAATCTATGACGACTATGCGAAGCATGGATTGTGGTGACGCTCGCCGTTCGATCTTGTGAGCTGAGGACATCACATGTGCGAACTCTCCACGGCTCTGATGATCGGCGGCGGGGTTCTCGGCGGGGCCGGCCAGATTTCCAGCGCCAATGCCGAGGCCAAGGCCGCCAGGTATAACGCCGAGGTGCAGCGGCAGAATGCCGTGCTGGCTGAGCGGCAGGCCAGGAACATCATCGATTCCGGTTCACGCGAGGAGCAGAAGCAGAAGGCAATGACCACCCAGTTGGTGGGCAAGCAGAAGGCGGCCATGGCCGCCAATGGCATCGACCCCACTTTCGGCTCGCCGCTGGACGAGATGGTGAACACGGCCATGCAGGGCGCCATCGACGCGCTGACCATCAAAACCACCACCTATCGGCAGGCTGACGACGTGCGCAACCAGGCGGTCGGCTATCGCAACCAGGCGGCCCTTCTTACCATGCAGGCCAAGAACAGCCGTACGGCGGGCATGCTCAATGCCTTCGCGTCGATGTCCACCGCCTTCGGCAAAGCCGCCGCCAACCACGCGAAGCTCAATCCCAGCTCCGGCGATCCGACGGCAAAGGCAGGCGGGGCCGGCAGCTCGGGGGGCTTCTGGGCGAATTTCTGGAGATGATGCCCGCCAGTGACGATCGGATGACCGGGCTCACTGCATCTGCTTGGCCGGAGCCTCGGCCGGCACCCGGGCGGGCGCTCTGGCGCCTTTCCGGTGCCTGATCACCATATCGAGCGCCACCTGGAACGGCGCGGTGGCGTTGGCTTCGAAGGCGATACGCTCCCGCTCGGTCATGTCGCGCGTGTAGGTTTCCTTCGAGGCGGCGTTGGCGGCCGCGCAGGGACCCTCGAGCAGCGCCGAGGCGATCGTCGCGGCATCGGAGACGCGGTCGTCCATCTTCGACACGTTCTTGTCGAGGCAGGCGATGAACTTCTCGATGCTGGCCGTCTGTTCCGCCTCGCTGGCCGGCGGCAGCCTGGGGGGCGTGTTGCATCCCGCCATGGCGAGAAGAAGGGCGGTGATGCCGATGGTCTTCTTAAGGCACATGTGCACGATAGATATCTCCCAAGCGATTCCGCTCGCACCGACTATGTCGCGTGGAAGGCGAGGCGACAACGAGATGCAACCTTGTTTGGCATTGGGGTGAATACGGGCTGCCTGCTCGGGAGCACGATACGGGCCGCTCGTTCGGAAGGCCAAGCCGTTCCGCTTCGTTTCCGCATCCCTGGATTGGAGCGGCGTGCTAGAAATCCGCCATGTCCTTCGGCGTGTTCATACACCGCTTCGATTCGATCTACGACGACAGCCCGGCGGAGCGCTACCAGTTCCCGGCGCAGTATCTCGGTCGCGTTCAAGCCTGCGTCGGCGACTGGATCGTCTATTACGAGCCGCGCAAGATCCGCGATACGCGCGGCTATTTCGCCATCGCCCGCGTGGCGCGCGTCGTTCCGGATGCGGCATCGGGCATGTATGTCGCGGAGATCGAGCCGGGCAGCTATCTCGATTTCGTCAGCCCGGTGCCCTTCTCCGATGAGGGCGGGGTGATCGAGCGCGGCGTCCTCAACGAAAAGGGCGGCATGTCCGCTCGTGCTCAGTGGGCGGTGAGGCCGATCAGCGCCGCCGATTTCGACCGCATCCTGGCGCGAGGGTTCCACGAGGCGCAGCCCGAGCTGCCGCGCATCGGTCCGATGCCGGATGCCGATGTGAGCGTCGGTTTCGACGAGGGAGCGCAGGCGCCTTTCATCCTGGAGCAGCCGCGCCTGCGCGTCGAGCAGCTTACCTCGCGCATCCTTCGCGACCGACTGTTCCGGCGCGTGGTGCTCAGGGTCTATGACAAGCGCTGTGCGGTGACCGGCCTGAGGCTGATCAACGGCGGCGGCCGTGCGGAGGTGGATGCGGCGCATATCCGCCCCGTCGAGGCCAGCGGGCCGGATATCCTAAGCAACGGCCTGGCGCTGTCGGGAACCGCGCACTGGATGTTCGACCGCGGCCTGATCAGCCTCGACGACGATTTCAGGATCCTGGTGTCACGGCACGTCAACGACCCCGACAGCGCGCGCGGCCTGATCAACGCCAGCGGCCACGCCATCGTTCCGCCGCGCCCATCCGACCGCCCGAGCCCGCATTTCCTGAGGTGGCATCGAGAGAACGTGTTCAAGATGTAGGGGTGGGTGCGGTTTATCGGAGTTGGCGCATAATCGAGAGTTATGCGGCAGATCCGATAGGGCGTGGGCAGCTGCTGAAGCCGCTCTATGCCGTCCGAAATTTCGGCCAACCGGTGTCATCCGGCCGGGGAGGGGGAGGCGCGGCCACCAGGTCTGCGATGAACGACGCCAGCGGTCTGGCGTTTTCGTGTGAGCTCGCCTCTTCCAGTGCCGCCATGTACTCGGGTTTCCGTGCGACCGGAATGATGGTCCAGGGATAGCCCCCCGAGGCAAGCATCGCATTCATGATGAAGCGGCCGGTGCGACCGTTTCCATCTCCAAATGGATGGATGTAGGTGAACACGAAGGGACCGAGAACGGCACCAACGCGGGGATCTGTCTCGTTCGCTAGGCAGTCGAGCATGGCGTCCATCGCCGGCTGGACGGAGGTCTCGGAAACCGGGACGTGCGCCGAGCCGCGGATATAGACCGGGTGCTGCCGGTAGCCGATCAAATCGACAGGCTTGATGAAACCAGCGTTGACCAATGGCCGGAACAGCTCCGCTCGCCAGTCGGCGTGGCGCTCGTAGACGATCTCAGCCGCATTCTCGCCGTCCAGAATCCGGCCGACGTCTGCCTTCACAAGCTGAAACGCCTGCCAGTAGCCGCGAGCCGCAAGTGCATTGCGGGTTTCGAAATCGGCTTGCCGGTGATCCGGGTCCCAATCTCCGGCGCTGACCCGCTCGATCAGGTCGGGGGTCACCTGATAGCCTTCGATGGACAGCGAGTTGTAGGCATCGCTGATGTAACGGTCCTCGATCTCTGTGAGATAGGTGGCTTTCGATGGCAACCGACCGATCGGCAGCGTGAAGCCGTCGAGCACGCCATCACGCAGGACCGACCATAGAAGCCGGATGCGTGTGTCGATCGCCGCGACCGGTCGCTTCGGCAAACGAAACTCCGGAACGTCGCCACCGAACGGGTCGGTCTCACGGACATCAAATCCCGCCGCCTTCATTCCTTGCAGGATCTGGTCGGCGTCTCGGGCCTTGTCCAGTTTGCGCAGGGCTCCGGCAAGGCGGCCAGCCGAGGCTGATGCGCCGGCGCCCACCAGGTAGCGTAGAATATCTGCCGTGCCTCTGATCGATCCCAGCACGGACAGGATGTCTTTCTTGACTGTTCGCCAGGCATTGGGCTGGATCTCGCAAATGGCCGCGATCGCTGGATAGACGGGGGTGCCATTGATCTCCTGAGGCTGAACATCGAAGACCTTCCCCAGCACATAGATGCTGGTGCCGTAGGGCAAAGGCAGATTGCCATTGGCATTGGCCTTGGCGTGTACGACGACCTGGGGCGGAACCTCCCATCTTTCCGCGTGGATCGCCACAGACCCCTCGGGAGAGATGACCCAGTTGCCCGTGCCGAAGCGATCGTTGAGGTACTCTCGGGCGAACTCCCAGAAGGCCGAGTGCCAGGCCGCCGCATCGAAGCCGAGCCGGGATGCGTAATACCAGCCTTTCATAATTTCCTGGATGTACTTGGCTTCGATGAGCCGCTCTCGATGCAGCCGGGATAGTTCGTCGCTGCGGAAAACGCGCCGTTGGCCCTCATTGGTCACACCGATCAGTTGCCGCAACGAGTCGGCGATTTTCTCGTTCAACGGCTTTCCCTTGGCCATCGTAGGCTCCTGGATCGGACGCGATTGAGTTGTGTTGCGAATTCACAGTAGGACTATGTCGTAGATTTACGATTAAATCATGTCGTAAAGTTACGATTGGATTATGCTGTGGAGTGGCGATTGAATTCTGCCGATAACTCAAAACCAATGAGGGGTTGAGGCGAAGGCATGGCGGCTTGCTCCATACAGGGTGCAGGGGCTGGAGCGTGAACTCTCGTAGGTGAGCGACGCGGATAAGGGCAGGGTGTAGCCGGTACGGGTGGCGCGGGAGGGAGCTTAGGGAGCGCGATATCGGCCGGGGAGTTTCATTCTGCCTGAGGTCCACCTTGAATTCGCGTGCGAGTTCAAGCGGCCTTCGCCAGGAAGACAGAATTATATAAATAAAAACAAATACATAAGTTGTCATCCTGGCGAAGGCCAGGACCTCAGGACGAGAACGCGAGCGGATGGTATCGGGCTCCTTACTCCCTCAGCCCCCGGCACGTCGCCCGTACCAGCCATTCGATCTGCGCTTCCAGCGCGGTGAGCGGCACTGCCACCAATCGCTCCTCCAGCCCGAGGGTGACGATGCCGTGGACGGCGGCGAAGAGGGTGCGGGCGGCTAGGACCTGGCGCGTCTCGTCCATGTCGGGGACGAGGAGGGTGAGGGGTTCGGCGACGTGGCGGAAGAGGCGGAGCTGGTCGTCGGCGGCCCAGGCGGGGAGGGCGGTGCCCTCGGCGAGGCGGAGCTCGAAGAGGGTGCGCCATAACAGGAGGTTGTCTCTGGCGAAATGCAGGTAGGCGTGGGCGATGGCGACGAGGCGGGTCACCGCGTCGTCCTTCGTTCGAAGCGGCAGCGCGTCGGAGGCGGCGGTGAGCGCCTCGCCGAGGCGGCCGAGGGTGCGGGAAGAGACGCGGAGCGCCAGCTCGTCGAGGTCGGCGACGATGTTGTAGAGCCCGCCGAGCGCGATGCCGATGTCGGCGGCGAGGTCGCGCGCCCTGAGGTTCGCCATGCCCCCCTCGGCGATGCGGCGCTCGGCGGCGTCGATGAGGGCGGCAAGCTGGGCCTGGCGCCGTTCGGAAAGGGGGGTAGTCATGGGCTTCACCTTTATCGAGCGGAACCTATCTGGCGAACCGAGGTCGCCGACGGGATCCACCTCCCTTGCTTCACGCAACTCCGGACGCAAAACCGGTTCCCACTTTTGCTGGAGTTGCTTTGGAGCATGTCGCCGACATGCTCCGCTTCCTTGCTTCGCGCAACTCCGGACGCAAAACCGGCTCCCACTTTTGCTGGAGTTGCTTTTGTTGAACATCGTTCATTTCACTCTTGAACAACGTTCACATCTCCGCTATAACCGCCACATGAACAATGTTCATAGCATGGAGGCGGGGCGGAGTGAAGGGTGAGGGCGGGGAGGAATCCAACCGTCATTTGCGTTTCACGCGCCGATCCGCTTCCCTGTTTCCATTGGCCATTGCCCCTTGAGATCCCTCGGGAGGTCCCATGAGCAAGTCGCTTCTCATTCAGCGCCGGTTCGGGCCGCTGTTCCTGGTGCAGTTCTTCTCGGCCTTCAACGACAATTTCCTGAAGAACGCCCTGGTGTTCACCATACTCTTCCAGATGGGCGTCGCCGGCGGCGAGGCGCTGGTGACCATCGCCACCGGCATATTGATGCTGCCCTTCATCTTCCTGTCGGGCTTGGGCGGTGAGCTCGCCGACCGCTACGACAAGGCGCGCGTCGCCGGCTGGCTGAAGCTCATCGAGATCGCCATCGCCGGCCTTGCCGTGCTGGGATTTGCCATCCAGTCGATTTCAGTGCTGATGGTGGCGCTGGTGCTGTTCGGCGTGATCTCCGCCCTGTTCGGGCCGATCAAATACGGCATCCTGCCCGACCTGCTCGCCCCCTCCGAACTGCCGCGCGGCAACGCTCTCGTGGAGGGCGCCACCTTCGTCGCCATTCTCACCGGCACCTATGCCGGCGGCTTCGCCACGGGCGCCTATGGCGGTCCATGGGTGTTCGGCGTCGCCATGATGGTGCTGGCCGTCGGCAGCTGGATCGCCGCGCTCTATGTGCCCAAGGTGGGCGCTGCTGCCCCGGAGACGGCGGTCGATCCCAACGTTGCGCGCTCGACGGTGCGGCTCATCGGCGAGCTCTGGGTCGACGCGCGGCTGTGGCGCACCGGCGTGATGGTCAGCCTGTTCTGGCTGTTCGGCGTGGTGGCGATGGCGCTGATGCCGACCTTCGTGAAAGACATTCTCGGCGGGCGCGAGGTGGCGGTGTCGGCCTATCTCACGGTGTTCGCGGTGTCGATCGCCGTGGGTTCGGCGCTGGGCGCCTGGCTGTCGGCCGGCCGCATCGTGCTCTTGCCGGTGCCGGTGGCTTCCGTCGCCATCGGGCTTGCGGCGCTCGATCTCGCCTGGACGCTCTCCGGCCTGACGCCGGCGCCGGCCACCGAAAGCCTCTCTGAGTTCTTCGGCCGGCCCGGCGCCATTCATGCCGCCATCGACCTTGCGGCGCTGGCGATTGCCGGTGGCGTGTTCATCGTGCCGTCCTTCGCCGCCGCCCAGCACTGGGCGCCGGTGACGCGTCGTGCCCGGGTTGTCGGCGCCATCAATGCGTTGACGGCTCTGTTCATGGTGGCCGGCGCCGGCACGGTGGCCCTGGCGCAGGCGCTGGGCGCGACGGTGCCGATGGTGCTGGTGGCCCTCGGCCTCTTCGCCTTCGGCGCGGCCGTGTGGATCTTCAAGGTGTTGCCGACCAACCCGCTCAGCGACTTCGTCTCCATCCTCTTGCGCGCCGTGTTCCGCATGGAGGTGACCGGCAAGGCCAACATTCCGCCGGCCGGTGAGGGCGCTATCGTGGCGCTCAACCACACGAGCTTCCTCGACGCCGTCGTCGCCGTGTCGCTGCTCGACCGCGACCCGGTGTTCGCCATCGACCACACCATGGCCGAGGCCTGGTGGGTGAAGCCCTTCCTGCGCTTCACCCGCGCCATGCCGCTCGACCCGACCAAGCCGCTGGCGACGCGCGCGCTGATCGCCGCCGTCAAGGCCGGCGAGACGCTGGTGATCTTCCCCGAGGGGCGCATCACCGTGACGGGTACGCTGATGAAGGTCTATGACGGCGTCGGCCTGATCGCCGACAAGGCCGAGGCGCCCATCGTGCCGGTGCGGCTCTCCGGCCTGGAATCGACGGTGTTCAGCCGCCTCAACTCGCTGCAGGTGAAGCGCCGCTGGTTCCCCAAGGTGACGGTCAACATCACCGAGCCGGTGCGGCTTTCCTTGCCGGAGCAGCTCAAGGGCAAGGCGCGCCGGCAGGCGGCGGGCAACGCGCTCTACGGCATCATGTCCGACATGATGTTCCGCACCACCGACACCGACCTCACCATCTTCGAGGCGATGGTGGCGGCCGCCCGCCAGCATGGCGCCGGACGCCGGGCGGTGAGCGATCCGGTGGGCGGCAAGCTCAGCTATCGCCGCATGCTGATGGGCGCGCGCATCCTCGGCCGCAAGCTGTCGGCGCTGACGGAGCCGGGCGAGACGGTGGCGCTGATGGTGCCCAACGCGGTCGGCGGCGCAGTGACCTTCCTCGGCCTGCAATCGTCAGGGCGCGTGCCGGCGATGATCAACTTCACGGCCGGCGCTGCCAACATCCTGGCCGCCTGCACCGCCTCGAAGGCCAAGGTGTTCGTGACGTCGCGGGTGTTCGTGGAAAAGGGCCGGCTGGAGCCGCTGATCGCCGCCATCGAGGACAAGGTGAGGATCGTCTGGCTGGAGGATATCCGCGCCACGGTGACAAGGGGCGACAAGCTGGATGCCTTCCTCAACTGGCCGAAACGGCTCAGGAAGGCCGGGCCGGATGATGCGGCGGCCATCCTGTTCACCTCGGGGTCGGAGGGGACGCCGAAGGGCGTGGTGCTCAGCCACCGCAACATCCTCGCCAATGTGGCGCAGGTGGCGGCGCGCATCGACTTCTCGCGCACCGACACGGCGTTCAACGCGCTGCCGATCTTCCACTCCTTCGGGCTTTCGGCCGGCCTGATCCTGCCGCTGGTCTCCGGCGTGCCGGTGTTCCTCTACCCGACGCCGCTCCACTACCGGATCATCCCGGAGTTGGTCTACCAGACCAACGCCACCGTGCTGTTCGGCACCGACACGTTCCTCTCCGGCTACGGCCGCATGGCGCACCCCTATGATTTCCGCTCGCTGCGGCTGCTCGTTGCCGGCGCCGAGGCGGTGAAGGAGACGACGCGCAAGCTCTACGCCGAGAAGTTCGGCCTGCGCATCTTCGAGGGCTATGGCGTGACCGAGACGGCGCCGGTGCTGGCGCTCAACACGCCGATGCACAACCGGGCGGGAACGGTGGGCCGCCTGCTGCCGGGCGTCGAGCACAGGCTGGAGCCGGTGGAGGGCATCGAGGCGGGCGGGCGCCTCCACGTGCGCGGGCCCAACGTGATGCTCGGCTATCTCCGGGTGGAGAACCCCGGCGTGCTGGAGAAGCCCGACGGCGGCTGGCACGACACCGGCGACATCGTGGCGCTCGACGACGACGGCTTCGTCGCCATCAAGGGCCGCGCCAAGCGCTTCGCCAAGATCGGCGGCGAGATGGTGTCGCTGGCCGCCATCGATGCGCTCGCCACCCAGTGCTGGCCGGACGCGATGTCGGCCGCCGCCAGCGTGCCGGATGCCAAGAAGGGCGAGCGCATCATCCTGGTGACCGACCGGAAGGATGCCACGCGGAATGGCTTCATGGCGTTTGCGCGGGAGCGCGGCGCGACGGAGCTGATGATGCCCAGCGAGGTGATGGTGGTGCCGGCGCTGCCGCTGCTGGGTTCGGGCAAGACGGACTTTGCTGGGTTGAACAAGCTGGTGAGGGAGAAGGTGGAGAGCGTGGCGGCGTAGTCGCCGGGAAACTGAAAGCTGGGGGCTCCGAGGCGCCTGATAGTGCCCTCGGAGCCCCTTTCTGCCTGAGGTCCACCTTGAATTCGCGCGCGAATTCAAGCGGCCTGCGCGAGGATGACAGGAAATTGATATAAAACAATTGGTTATCGAATCGTATGGTGCCGCTGGCAACGCGCTGCAAGATGAAACTCCGGCTGCCATCATGCTGTCATCCTCGCGCAGACCGCTTGAATTCACGTGTGAATTCAAGGTGTACCTCAGGCAGGATGGAACGCTGAGGGGTATATCGGGCTCCGGCGTCGATCGTGTCTCCCTTCCAAGCGCCTCTCCACCACCACGGAAACCTCAAGTCCTTAGCGTCGGGCCGACAGCGTCGGACTGCATTGCGTCCTGACGCGTGAGCGATGCGAGGATCAGATGCCCGTTGTGCCGACCTATGAAGACCGGGGCATTCGCCTCGATCCCGGCCTCAATTTCCGCGACAACACCCACGCCACCGGCGAGATGTTCGGCTCGCAGGTGGGGGCGGCGCTGGGCAGCGTCGGGCGGGGGCTCGCCGATCTCGGGCAGGCGGTGGCCGAGGTGCATGAACTTGACGCCACCAACGCGGCCAAGGACAGCCACAATGGACTGATCGAGCGGGTCCGCGAACTCGGCTATGGCGACGGCGGCTATCTCGGCACATCCGGCCGCAGCGCGGTGGAGGGTTACGCCGGCTACGAGGCGGCGGTGCGGCAGGCGGTGAAGGATGGCGCCAGGGGCCTGTCGCCGCTGGCGCTTGCCAAATACATGGACGCCGCCAATGCCACCGCCCAGGGGGCGCTCGCCACCGGCGAGGCGCATGCCCTGGACGGGCGCAAGGCGTGGACGACGGCGACCAGTGAGGCGCGGATGGCTGCCTTCCACGGCAACGCGGTGGCACAGTCGGACAACCCGCACGCCGTGGCCGAGAACACGCTCGCCGCGCTCACCGAATATCGCGAGATCGGCAAGCTGATGGGCTGGCCGGAAGGCGAGGTAACCGACAGGGGGATGGGTCTCGTCTCCGGCGTCTACGAGGACATTGCCCGCAACAAGGCGGCGACCGATCCCATCGGCGCGATGGCCTTCATCAGGGACAACGCGCCGCTGTTCACCGAAGCGGCCCGCAAGCGGCTCGATGCCGAAGTCGGCGAGGCTGCGCGCGACGAGGAAACGCGGCAGGGCGCGCTGGCTTTCGCGGCGGGACGGCGAAAGCCGGCCGAGGCCTCGCAGCCGCCAGTCGAGGGAGTGGCGGGCGCCGATGCCGCGGGGCGCGTCGGCCCGACGCTGGAGCGGGCTCTCCTGCTCGGCCGCATGACGGGTGACGACGCAGGCAAGGTGCTCCGCCTCGATCCCAATTTCTCCACCAACCTCTCCGCCCTATTGGAGGATGCACCATCGGCGTTCCGCGACGACATCAACATCCGCATTCCCGAGAGCGAGGCGGATGGCAAGGGGCGGTCGGGCGAGCTCACCTACAGGGGCAAAAGCCTTTCCATCGCCCCGTCGCAACTGCTGGACTGGGCGCGGCGCAATGCCGGGCGCTATGGCTTGGTCATGCCGGTCGGCGGGTCGGGCAGTTCGGTGATGGCCGCCGCCGACGGCGTTGCCGCGCGGGCGCTGCGGCCGTCGTCCGACGCCATCGACAAGCACCTTGCCGGCATCGCCGATCCCGACCGCCGGGAGATCGCCAAGCAGGCGATTGTCACCTCGCTGGATCTTGAGAGCCAGCAGGAACAGGAACGGCGGGCGGCGGCCAAGGCCGAGTTGTGGCAACGGGTGGATGGCGGCGCGGCGCCCGACGCGCTGCCCTTCACGCTCCGCCAGGCGGCCGGCAGCGGCGCCATGACTGTGGCGCGCAACTATGTCAGCAAGGCGTTGGCCGGCCCGATCATCGGCGACGACGTGCTGCTCGCCGACATGCGCCTGTTCTCGGCCGAGCGGCCGGAGGACTTCGCGCAGGTCGACCTCAACGACTATCGCGACCGCCTGGGCAAATCCGATCTCAAGGCGCTGGCCGAGAGCCAGTCGGCCATCGGCCAGGACAGCCGCAAGGCGCGCGATGAGGGCGCCGAGCTGAAGGATGCCTTCGACATGGCGAGGACACGGCTGGTAAACGCCGGCGCGCTGCCGCCCAGCGGCGAGGAAAGTGCCGAACAGCGCCATCTGCTGGCCCGGGTGCAGAACGCCGTCTACACCGGCCTCGCCGACTTCAGGGCGGCCAACCCCAATGCCAGGCCGACGCCGTCCGACATCTACAAGTCGGTCGACCCGTTCCTCATGCCCTACTACCTACCGCAGCGGGACCCGAGGCCCAAGCCGAAGGTCAAGCTCTCCGACATCTCGCCGGACCTGCGCACGAGCATTACACGGCAGCTCGCCATGGAGCTTGGCCGCAAGCCGACAGACGGAGAAGTGGCGCGGGAGTATGCGGCGTTCCGGCAGTCGCAGGTGGGTTAGGAGGGAATGGCACCCGACAGCTCCAGGCTGGCCTCCTGGTAGAGCATGGCGCACAAGATCAGGGTGACGACGATACCCGCTATCAGCCCCGCCGTGGGCGTCTTGGTCTTCCGCACCATCCTGACGATGCCGAAGAAGATTATCGCAGCTATGAACGAGACTGACGTCTCACCCAAAAGCTCTCCGATCCATCCCCCATAGGCGCCGGGATAGTAGCCCACCTGATCGCCTCTATGAAGCTTGACCGTAAGGTTGCCAACGAGAGAAAGAATAAACAGGAGGGCGAGGCTTATCCTGAAACCGGTCTTTATCTGCGCGGGGCTATAGTCTTTCACTTCGGATCGTCCTCTTGTTGTTCGAAGCTTTTCGGCTCAACGGCGTCGTGAGTCCGCCTCGCCAGTTTGCCTGACACTGCTTGAATTCTTTGCTGCGTTTCCTTGGTCCTTGAATTCTGGCGAACTCGCTCGACCTTGCGCGGATCCTGTGCTCCGTTCCTTTTATGTTCTCGTATGTTTACCCACCAAAAAGCGAGTCTGCAACCGACTGCAATCTTTTCTAGAGTCGTGGTGAATACTGAGGAGGTGAGCTGGTCGGAGCTCCCCAGGCTTCGCTCAGGAAGCTGTTGGCTGGATAGGCCGGCGCGACCATCACCACGGAAACCCCCAGGACTTAGCGTCAGGCCTGATCCTTTTCGGGAGATAGGCCTTTGCGCACCCCTGACAGCCCTGAAAACTACAACGCCTACAAGGATAGGCAGCGGCAGCAAGACGAGAAGCGCCAGACATTCCGGGTCGCGACGCAGCTGGGAGACCATACCAGTTCGCCCGTCAGCGATGGGCAACTGGCCGAGCAAGCGGCCAAAGCGACCGGGAGCAAGCCGGCGCCGGAGGACATGGTCAGGGCCAATCACGAACTGTTCCGCGAGGCGGACAACAAGGCGTGGGCGGAGAAGATCGGAAAAGAGGCGCCCATTACCTTGGCGGTGGCGGGCGACCCCAAGAACGTGTCCCGTCCAAGGGAATACTACGACGCGCTGGCTTCCTTGGAGCAGGTTACCGGCAAGCTTGTCGCGGCCTCGCAGGCTTTTCCTGACGGGACAGCCAGGGCGAGAGGAAGGCTGAACTCGCCTTCAATCCCGAACACGGACTTTGTGGACGAGTTTGCTGCTGTCCGCCAGCAGGTCAATGAGCAAAGTGGTGGCCATCCGGCGCCATCAGGTGGGCAAGGCAATAGCAATGGGCTCCGGCTCGGCGAGAAGGTGATCAATGTCGAGGTGGTGCCGGACACCGATGTTACGGCCTCGTCGCCGCGCAGTGATTCCGCCGCCGACCCGACGTCTGACAGCGCACAGTCTGGTTCCTCCTCGGCAGACTCCCAGAACTCAACATCCTCAACTGAAGCGAGTGCGGGCAGGGGTCCCAACGGCGGGCTTCGGCCTGGCGAAAACGTAATAAATGTCGAAGTGGTGCCCGAGTCTCGCACCAACTCGACAAATGGCACTGCGGCTAGCACCCCGTTGTCGGGCGATGTCTGGGCTAAAACGCCTCCATATGGCACTGGCGAACAGTCGGTTATGCCTGTTGGTACCGGGTCGGAAAAAGCTTCCGCCATTGGGAGTTCGTTACCTTTTGGTTCGGATCCGTCGATACCGAACGTCACGACCTTTGAAATGCCGCGGATTAAGTTGCCCGACGCCCCTTCGGCGGGCGCCTCGCTTGCGCTGGGTATCGCGGGTCTCGGCAAAAACCCTGGTTATTGGGTCGTAGCGGCCTACAGGGACTTGATCGACAAGCAGTCTGACATCCCCAAAGATAGGGCTCTTGGTGTTCTTGATGGCGTGGTCACCGGCAACCTTACGCGAGAGCAAGCGCTAGCGAAGCTGACAGCGGGACCCTCCGCCGCGGGGCAGGCGGGCGATTCAGCCATCGCGGCAGCGGATGGCGGCAGTTGGGATGATGACTCACCGCTGGATTCCTATGCGTTCTTGGGTTCTCCAGCTCTGTCGGTGCCGCTCTGGCCGATCCCCGAAATGCCAGAGATCGAGTTGCCCAAGGACGCTCCCTCGGAACGTGCCGCGCTTGCGCTGGGCATCGCCAGTCTTGGCAAAAACCCGGATTATATGGTCGTAGCAGCGTTTAGGGAACTGATCGCCAAACAACCCGATATCCCCCAAGAGCGAGCTATCCGAGCTCTCAATGGTGTGGCCGACGGCAGCCTAACGCAAGAGCAAGCACTGGAGATGTTGAACTATATACCATCACGCGAGCAGGAAAAGCTCGCGGATGAAGTTGCCAATTCGGTAGGCCTCACTGAGGACGAGGCAAAAGATCTTGAGGAGTGGCTTAAAAGCCAACCTTATATTCCCGTTGATCGGGCTTTGGAGGTATTCCATTCGGTTCGCCGAATGAAATACGGACCGACAGAGGCAAAAAACTTGCTGATGGCAACAACCGACGAAGAACTCGCCAGTCTTGCCGAGAGAATGGTTCACGCCAAAGGAAAGAGTCCTGAAGAAATAGCGGCTATTCGCCGAGGAATTTACGGTCAAAATAGTGTTGATTCTTTGATTTCTGATCATTACTTCAGAAAATTTCTTAACGGCGATTTGACCGAAGATCAGCTTCTGAAAATCATGACGCGACATGGAGTTATTGGATCAATTGTCGAGTTTGCAAAAAGAATCCCGACGTGGCAAGCTAAATCTGTGGGGAATATTATTAAGTTTCTCGACTACTACATTGCTATGCCGGAAACGAAGGAATGGAAAAACTATAAGGCTCTGATCCAAGAAGTGCTGAACTTGAAAGGTAAGAGTCAGTCCGAGTTCGATGAGGTTTACCAACGTATTCTAAACACCCCTAACCCTGGTTCTCTGATTGAAGCTTGGAATGCTATGAAGGAGGGCGAGGATCCTGAGGAAGTGGGCAAAATGTTTCCTTCCTACCCTCTTGGGGACGGGGCCATAGCATACGGTAATGAATTCGTCACGCCTGGCTGGGAGAACAGCACCGCCGGCCGGCTTGGAGAAGCGACCGGATCTTTGATCAACGCAGCCGCTTTTGGCTGGTTGGCTCCGCTTTACGCGGGTCTGGATGGGGCAGCGGCCAATCATGCTAAGGCTGTAGAGAACGGCGCAGACGCAGAAACGACAAGAAACTCGGATGCGTTGGCAGGATTTCTTGGCCTTTTTACGAGCCTACCCCTCGAAAAAGCGCTCATGAGGTTTACGCCGCTCAAGAAATATGCTGGTGGGGCAGTAGATGATATCGTCGGGTTAGGCACCAACGTTGGAATGTCAGTGGTGCAGCAGGGCGGCCAAAACGCCATCGCGAAGTGGGGCTACGATAAAAACCGCGCCCTGTTCCAAGATGCGGGCACCGCTGCGGCTGCCGGCGCTTTACTGTCGGGGCTGAAGATCGGCGGAGGGATTGTCTTCAGAAAAGCTGTTGCCGGGGTGGACTCGTATTCCGCGCGAAAAGCTGTCTCCGAGGCACAAGAGGCCGTAAGGCGAGATGGTGTCCTGAGGGATATGGAAGATCTTTTGGAGCAAAAGGTCTCAGTCGTTGTCAACAACAGAACGGAAATCTACGATTTTGTCCAGCAGAAAGTAAAGGGGACACCTAGAGAGACCCTCTATTTTCGGATAGACAATTTCGAAAATTCTCTGGTGAAAGCTGGTATCGACCCCAAAACTTTTGTCGAGAGCCTGGGTGGAGTCACGCTGGGCGATTTTCGAAAGGCAGCTAAGGCCGGAGGGTATGTTCGCGTACCCCTAGCTACCTTCGTAGCTTACGTGATGCGAACAAACGCAAGTAAACCTCTTTTGGAACATGCGACGTTCAGGCCCGGGATAACGACGCCGGCAAATGCTGCGGATTTTTTGAAAAACCTTGCAAACACGCAGCCAAAAGGGACGGTGGCCGACCCGCCCGAGGAGAAGCCTGCTCCGACAGATACGTCCGCAACAGCCAAGGCTAGTCCGCCGTAGTGCACCTGTTCGGTTGCCGTTGGCTTGAAGCAATGGGGCGGCTGCCTCCGCCGCTGTGTCGTAGGCGCCGCCAACGGAGCCTGCGCCATCACCGAAACCTGTGTGCTCAAAAGGTCAGCTTCGTTCCTAGCGCTCAACCGGCGCAGAGAGCCGATGCCCTCAAAGTTTTCGCCGTCGGAGAACAAGAATGCAGTCCTCAAAGGCCGCCAGCCCAGACCCGGTTCTTCTCGCGGAGAAACCCGGAGCCGATCGATCCGACAGGGATAAGGCTGTGCAGGGCAAAACTCGAAAGCGGCCGAGCAAGATGTTTCACCTGCCGCCCGAAAGCAGTGAAGTCGACCAAACTAATGCATCCGCCGCTGACGTTGATACGCTGAGGCGGCTGTTCTCTGTGGCCGCTCTCTCAACGCTTCTATGCGAAGCCGCACGCGCATACGTCAACAAACTCGACGCCATGGCGAAGCGGGGAGAACCCACTGCCTCTCAGGACAAAGCAGCGCTTTCCCGCTGGTGGGGCGATGCCGAAGACGGCACGGAACAATTCGCCCGCGCCTTGGAGGACTATCTTCTGAAGGGTACGGCTTTGCCGGCCGGGCCTCGCGAGGCGTTTCGGCATTTTCGGGCGTGGCTGATCGGGCTTTATCTTACGGAGAGGCGGCTCGGGGCGGCTGTCAGCCCCGAGGTGGGCGATGTGTTCGATCGGCTGCTGGCCGTCGAGCTGGCGCTGGTCGAGGCGCGCCGGGCGGCGGGCGATGTCGGGCCGGTGTCGCCGGATCTCCGGGAGAAGCGGGCGGCGGCGGAGGCCGAGGCCGAGGATCGGCTGACGCGGGAGATGCTGCGGCCGGTGCGGGAGGCGCGGGAGAAGGGCTATCGCGAGGAACTGGCGGCCGCGACGGCCGAGGCGGAAGGGCGGATCAATGCGCTGCCGGTCTATCGGGCGACAGAGTGGCTGACCAATCGGCGTTGGCTAGAGCACCCGCCGATCAGGTTGAAACAACCTGATCGAAAAGCGGCTGCTCCAGGAAAAAACATCGATGAAGCGTCGGCGCTGCCGACGATCAGGCTGTCGCGGCCCATTCTGGTCGAGCGCTATGGCGAGGCGGTGCTTGCTGCGTTGCCGCGCGGGCGGTTCACCGCCTATGCCGCCACGGGTGGCGTCGACCCCGACGAGGCGGCGGGGCTGTTCGGCTTTTCGAGCGGCGACGAGATGATCCAGGCGATGGCGCTGGTGCCCAAGCGCGAGGCGACGATCGCCTTGGAGGCCAAGCGGTTGATGGTGGAGCGGCGGGGCGATCCGCTGGTTGACGGCACATTGCCGGAGAAGGCGCTGGCCGCGATCCACGGCAACCGCATGGCCGAATGGCTGGCTGCCGAGCTGAAGGCGCTGGCCGGTGCAGCCGGCGAGGCGCAGCCCGTCACGGCCGAGGGGGCGGCGGATTTCGCCCGCAATGCGCTGGTCGATACGCCGGTGCGCAACGCCATCGATGCCCGCCACCACCTGGTGGCCGAGCGGCGGGCCGGCGAGGAGGTGGCGAGGCTCGCCGCCTCGGGCGAGGATGGGGAGGGGCCCAAGAAGAAGATCTGCGATGCCCGGCGACGGCAGCTTCTCAACCTGGCACTTTATGCCGAGGCGCTGGGGATTGCCGACGAACTCGAGACGGCGGAGGAGATGGTGCGCCGGCTCGACCATCCCGAGCGGCCGGAGGTGACGCGTGGCGTTGACGGCTGGCCGGCTATCGATGCCATTCTCGACCGCTTCGAGTTTCGCCGGTCCGGCGAGCCGGCGCCGCGTAACGCTGTGGCCGCTTTCGTGAAGGCGATGACGGCGGCCGGCCGCGACAACGAGCTGGCATTGGCTGACGTCGTGCTGGCGGACGGCGAAAGCAAGCCCTATCGCGAGCTGCCGATCGGCAGGCTGAAGGCGGTGGTGGCCAGCCTTGAGAACATCGAACACGCCATGGGCCGCAACGATGCGCTGGTGGACGGGCGCGGACGGCAGAGCCTTGGCGACGCCGCCAAGGGCATCGCCGCCGCGTTGGCACGGGCGAAGGGTGGGGCGGGGAAGCGCTCGGTCGATCTGGGGCGGGCTTCCGATGAAGTATTGCGGGAGATAGACGGCCGCGCCGAGGGGCCGGCTTTCACCGCGCTGAAGGCGCCTGTCGATGCCGCCGTCGCGGCGTTGAAGGCGCGCCGTCAGCGGGCGGCTGAGGAGATGGCGGCGCTCTATGTGCCCTATGATGCCGGGGAACGGCGGGCGATGGCGGTGCGCCGGTTCCTGCCGGCGCTGGGGCGGTCGCTGTCGCGCTGGGAGATGATCGCCATCGCGCTCAACGCCGGCAACGACGCCGGTTTTGCCGGGCTGATCGGGCAAGCGGGCTTTGCGTCGGAGGTGGTGACGCAGATCCTCGCGGCGCTCGACGGGCGGGATGCGCGCTTCGTTCAGGCGGTGTGGGATTATCTCCAGGGTTTCCGGGGCGACATTGCCGCGCGCGAGCGGCGGGCGACCGGCGAAACGCCCAGGTGGCCCGAGGCGCGGCCGGTGAACGTGGGCGGCGTGGCGCTGAAGGGCGGCTTCTATCCGTTGGCTGTGAAGAGTGATCTTGCCGCCGATGTGCGGGCGGGACGGTTCGCCAAGGCGATGACGGAGGAGGGCGAGGTGGAGGGGGGCGTCGGGCTCGATCCCACGCTGCTGCACGCCTATGTCGACCGGCTGCTGCACGACCTTGAGCTGTCCGAAGTGGTGACCAATGCCGGACGGCTGTTGCGGGAGCTCAGCGAGGCTTTCACCGTCAACGGCCGGAAGGACGATCTCGAAACGCTGGCGGGCTGGCTCGACGGAGTCGCGGCCGGAGATCTCGAGCCGGCGGCGTTCCTCATGCATATGGCGTCGGCCGAAGGCGGCGATCCGGTATCCCGGCAGTTGGCGCAGGATATGGCGGCGGCGGTGATCGAGGCGGCGGGGCTGCCCGAGGCGATCAAGGCGGTGGGCGACAAGGATTTCGCGGCAGGCATCAGCGGGACCTTCGTCCCCGGCATCGGTGATCGGGTTGCCGAGCGGTCAACCTTGATGGCCGGGCGGCGGGCGTCGGCGGCGAAGCGGGGAGAGGCGGGGCAGGAAGATCTCGCGGGCTGGCTGATCCGGCGCGCTCGCTGGCATTTCGTCGACCTGCCCGTGTGGCTCGTCGGCTATGGCCAGGGGCTCGCCCGCTTCGGCAAGGAGAACAAGGCGGTGGCCGAGGGCGACAGCTGGGTACGGCGGCTGCAGGCTGGGATGGATGGCAAGGCGGAGGCGGCGGTGAAGACCATGATCGCGGCCTTCTTCCGTGCCCATCCCGATGCGGCCGGCGCGGCCGGCGATCTCGCGCGCGCCCTCGGCGCCGCCATGCTGTTCGCCCGCGAGAAGGTGGTGTTGGCGGCGGCACGAAGCTGTGAAGGCGGCTTCAGCATTATCGGATCGGCGCCGGCCATTCGTGACGCCGCACCGGCTCCGGGGGAGGGGGCGCTACGAGCGGCGAGGTGGGCGGCCCCTGCCGAATCTCAGCAAAGCGTTGCGGATGGCAAGGCGGTGCGCTCGGCCATGATGGCGGCGGCGCTTCTCATGGATGCACCGCCGGCTGTGGCGATCGACCATGTGTTCGGCGCCACGAAACAAACCCCTGAGAGTTAGGGTCCCGGAAAACCTGCGAGGCGTTTCTCATGACCATTGCGAGCGAAGCGAACCGCTCCGGCCCCTATGCCTGCAACGGGGCGACGACGCATTTTCCCTATGCCTTCAAGATCTACGACGCAGCGCATATCCGCGTCATCCTGACCGACGCCGAGGGCATCGAGACCACGCTGGCGCTCGGGACGGATTACACCGTGGCGGGTGTCGGCGAGGCCGGCGGCGGGGCGGTCGACACGGCGCTCGCCTATCCGGCCGGCTGCCTCGTGACGCTGATCCTCAACGTGCCCTTCACCCAGGAGATCGACCTCGAGAACCAGGGCGCCTATTTCGCCGAGACCATCGAAAGGGCGATCGACCAGCAGACCCAGATGTCGCTGCAGCTGAAAGAGCAGGTGGCGCGAGCCGTGGTCCTGCCGGTGACCTCGTCCGTGTCGGTGGACGAGGTCACCAGTTCGGTGCTGTCGCTGGCCGACATCCAGCCGCAGATGTCGGCGCTGGCGCCGATCGCACAGGACATCGAGACGGTGGCCGGCATCTCCGGCGCGATCGTGGCGGCGGAGGGACACGCCAACACGGCGGTGACGGCAGCGGCCCAGGCAACCGGCAAGGCGGCCGAAGCGGCAGCGAGCGCTGCTGCGGCTGCAACGTGGGATCCGGCGAACTACTCGACGACGGCGCAGTCAACGGCCAATAGCGTATTGTCCGCCGCCAATGGCCGCGTGCCGATCGATGTGGGCATTTTGGGGCGTCGGCATTACGTTGCCGATGTATGCACTCAGCAGCGTTCGGGAGGGCGCAACTATTAGCGGCGCTGGCTTGCGGTTTGAGTACTCCAACGAACCAACGCCCACCGGAACGTGGCGAAATCTCTCCGGCGAAACGGTCTCCTTTAACACGACCGGCCCCTTTCAGAGGATCGCGTGACGATCGACTTCGCAAATCCCGCTGGTCGAACGCCGACCATACCTGATGGACGTCGATGCGGTGATCGAAGGTTTGGGCTACGATTCCGTGCCTTACACCAGCGCAGCAGGATCGGAGATCTTCGAGCATTGCGTTGCCGGGGGAAGCCGGCGCAATAGCGGCTTTCTCCCAGACCCTCGACGAGCTGTTCGAGATGGCCCGCGCTCTGGTGAACACGCATGCCGACCAAACGGCGAGGGTCGCGCGGCTACACGACACCGTCACCTGCGTGACCTACTTGGCTCCGTCAATACGATGTGGGTCGCCGAGGCTGCCGCCTTCATCGCGTGGCGAGATGCCGTCTGGGCGCAGGTGTTCGCCCTGCGCGCCCAAGCCGTTGCAGGCGAGATCCCCACCCTTCCATCCGGTGCTGAACTGATTGCCTCGCTGCCGGCGATGGTCTGGCCGGCCTCTCAGGAGTGAGCCATGAACGAGGAATTTGCCGCGTCTTTGCCACGGTGCTTGTTCTGGAGGCCATCGACGTCTCCGCCGGCTGGCCGGCCTGAAGGGCCGTGAGGCGCTTGTCCTCCGGTTGTCTGCAATGAAACAAACTCCCGGCACGTTAGGGTCTCGCAAGTTCTTTTCCTGTTGTCGCATCGCCCCGGTGGAAAGCGGCGCCCTTACCAACGGGGCGGGGCCGTCAACTGTTCTTGATACGACAGACTATACAGGCCTTGTCTGCACCGTGCGCGACCTGCGGCGATTTCCGTCTGCTCCGGCGTCGGATGTGGACTCCTACCAACACAACGGGCCGGAACGTTATGGTTCGTGTCGGCGCGCGGTCGTTCACGGCTGTGGCCATCAACGAGTTTGTGATGGGTCGAATCGCCAGCAGCGATTTGGGAAGAGTTCCATCTGCCGGCCGGTGCGACCATCGCAATCACCTATAGTTCCGCGCCCTTATGGTTGCGGTTGCCGATGAACTCCTGAACGAAGCCATGAACAAAATCTTGACCTGTGTGGCGCGGCGGTGGTTGAGTTGTCAGGTGGTGGACTAACAGCCGTAGTGGGCTCGGTGCGAGAATTTTTCGAAAACTCGAACACATCTAGTGCCGGATCGCCCAGTTTAATTAAGTCAACTGTGAATTCAGTTGGGCTATCGGAGATTGGAACGATCTCGATGTTCAAGAGGCCGATAGAGGTTACTTCGGCGATTGTTTTGATAAAACCGTCTCGCGACCAGACAGAGCAATGAACATCGATGTACTGCCCTGTTGCTACTGTATGTCTCATCATAGAGATGGCGTCTGACACGCTATACTGTTTGTTGGGCCGCACAGGAACTCCATCGCGAAACCCGTCATAGATTCCGTCACCCATGCCAAAGAGCATGAAATCGGCAATTTGTTCAGGGGACGGGATCGATAGATCGCGAACCCACCACGAAAGCAGTTCAGCAGTGGTTGTCTCGGCTCGGAAGTAATCATTGGATTCGCGGCGATCAGGCAGTATTAAGCGCAGTCGCCCGCCGATTTTGAGCACCTGCAAAATCTCATTCAGCCACCTGATGGGGTTTGGAACGTGCTCCATCACGTGGGAGGCTACCGCGTAGTCAAAGACGATATAGGCCGGTGCGCATTGGCGCAACAACACTCCTGGCGTCCAGACGAAGTCAATGTCTGGAGGCGTAGAATTGATGGCGGACGGATTAGTACTCGCCTTTGACTTTATCTCTTCGTTGGAAATGTAGTCAGTATATAGCACATTGTGCTTTTCTTTTGAGAAAAACGGGTTGAAGTACGGAGCGATTTCCAACCCCATGCCCGTCACGTTGAAGTCAATGAACCGCTTTTCATACGCATTCAACTCGCGCCCAACCTGATCCATTTGCTCCCCCGATCTGGCATTGGCTTACCTATAGAGTGGCGGCCCTAAAACATAAAGCGGAGAGTTACATATCCATCCCTGGACTTGTGGCGCTCTTGTCGAGGCGACCTTACGTGGCTCCGCGCTCAGCCGCGGCGCTTGTACGCCGCTGGCTGCGGATAGGCTGGCGGGCCACGGCGGAAGCATCCTCCACCCGGGATACTGTCTGCAGCATAGCACAGGCAGCCAGCAAGAGTTAGCCGGCTCACCCAGGGGTGAGCCATGAACGATGAGTTCGGCCGCGTCCTTGCCAAGGTGCTTGTTGTGGAAGCCATTGACGTCTCCGCCGGCTGGGCGATCTGAGGAGCGTGAGGCGCTTGTCCGCCGATGGCCCGCGATGAAACAAACCTCGCCGAGCTAGGGTCTCGCGAGTTCTTTTCCCTGTTGTCGCATCGACCTCACGGAAATCGGTTGCCAGTTTTCCGCACGATGCTTTTGAGAGGCCCTCCCATGACCATTGCGAGCGAAGCGAACCGCTCCGGCCCCTATGCCTGCAACGGGGCGACGAAGCGTTTTCCCTATGCCTTCAAGATCTACGACGCGGCACATATCCGCGTCATCCTGACCAGCGCCGAGGGTATGGAGACCACGCTGGCGCTGGGGACCGACTACACGGTGGCGGGTGTCGGCGAGGACGGCGGCGGGGCGGTCGACACGGCGCTCGCCTATCCGGCCGGCTGCCTCGTGACGCTGATCCTCAACGTGCCCTTCACCCAGGAGATCGACCTCGAGAACCAGGGCGCCTATTTCGCCGAGACCATCGAAAGGGCGATCGACCAGCAGACCCAGATGTCGCTGCAGCTGAAAGAGCAGGTGGCGCGCGCCGTGATCCTGCCGGTGACCTCGTCGGTGTCGGTGGATGAACTCACCAGTTCGGTGCTGTCGCTGGCCGACATCCAGCCGCAGATGTCGGCGCTGGCGCCGATCGCCCAGGACATCGAGACGGTGGCCGGCATCTCCGGCGTGGTCGTGGCGGCGGAGGGACACGCCAACACGGCGGTGGCGGCAGCGGCCCAGGCAACCGGCAAGGCGGCCGAAGCGGCAGCGAGCGCTGCTGCGGCTGCAACGTGGGATCCGGCGAACTACTCGACGACGGCGCAGATTCAAGCCGCGTACCTGCGCTATGATACGCCGCAGGGGCTCAGCGCGGCGCAAAAGCAAGGTCTTTGGGCCGCCACCGGCTCCATGCCAAGACTGTCTTCGGGAGCAGCGCTTCCAAATACGGATATCGGCCCGATCTGGCACGATGACTATGCTGACATCCTGTTGTGGCGGACCATCGGAGGCTATACGGGCTATGCGTCAATCAACCTCGGTAAGGTGGGACACGTTGCCGGCAGCATCGTGCCCCCCGGTTGTCTCGAACGAAATGGGGCGGCGATTTCGCGCGCGGCCTATTCCGCGCTTTTTGCTTATCTCGGTACCACATTCGGCGCCGGAGACGGGGCGACGACATTCAATTTGCCGGATGACCGCGGCCTGTTTGATCGCGGCTGGGACCACGGCCGTGGCCTCGATTTCGGGCGTGTGATCGGCACGTATCAGGCCGACCAGAACAAGGCGCACACCCACCAAGTCTCCACTCGCTCACAGTCGTTTGCTGCGGCGGCCGGTAGCTACATGACCGATGTCTGGAACAGTGTCCAAGTGCTTCCCACTGCCACGGATGGCGGCTCTGAAGTGACCGTCAAGAACCGCGCCTCTCTCGCAATCATGCATTTCTGAGGTCAGCGCCATGCACAAGATCGTCTACCAGACCGATGCAGCCGGACTCTACGTTGGGTTGGTCGAAGCTTCCCCGAGCCCACTCGAGTTTGGCGCCTATCTGATCCCCGGCGGCGGCGTGGAGATCGCGCCGCCGGATGAGATCGCCGGCCATGTTCGCCGCTGGAACGGCAATACCTGGAAGCAAGTTGCCGACCATCGCGGCGAGACGTGGTACATGGAGCGGATCCCCGTCCTCATCGACTTTCTGGATGACCCGTCTGAGCTAGGCCTTTCCTCTACGCCGCCGGACCCAACTCTCGACGACCTTCGCTCCGCCAAGCTTGACGGCATCAATGCCGCGGCCGCCGCACTGCTTGCCGCAGGCGCTCCGGTCGACGGCGGTCTGCATGTCGCCCTCGACGACGGAAGCCGTGCTGACCTGACGGCTATGGCTGCGACTGCAACGGCCGCCTCGGCGGGTAGCGTATCCTGGCCGGAGAGCTATTCGCGTGGCTGGATCGCCATCGAGAACACGCGGATCCCGCTTCCCGCGCCGGTCGATGGGCTGGCGCTCGCAGTCGCCGTCGGAAACTACTACGCCAGCATCATCCAGCACCGGCGCGACCTGAAGGACGCCGCGCTTGCCGCCGAGGACGAGGCGGCGCTCGCGACGATCGACATCGTTGCCGGCTGGCCGGCGTCATAGGCCCATCGCATGGTGAAGCCGCTCTTTCAGGATGCCGACCCCACCAACGAGGTGCTGCTGCGGCTTGGCGAGCTCAGCGCCAGCGTCCAGCACCTCCTCAGCGACTTCGGCGACGAGAAGATCGCCGCGCGCGACAACCGGGCCGCCGTGCATCGCCGCCTCGACGAACAGGCGCGCGAACTCTCCGCCCTCAAGACCGAGCTGACGCTGAGCCGGCAGGTGGTGGAGGATCTCGCCCGGACGCAAGGCGAAACCGTGCTGCCGGCCGTCGCCGACTGGCGCGACATCAAGGCCACCGGCCTCAGGCTCGTCGGCGTGCTGGCGATCGGCGGCGTCAGCCTGGGCGCCACGCTCGCCTGGTTTTCCGACCAGGCGGTTGCCCTCCTGCGCCACTGGCTGAAAATCACCTGAGCGCCAGCCCGCAAACCCATCCCGCTTAATCTCCAGCCACGCTCGCTGGAGTTCGCGCGATGAAACGACCGAGGCTCGTGCCCAATGCCCGCCGGGTGCTCCGGCATTCCTGGACCTCCCACATCCTGATCGCCGGCGGCCTGCTCACCGCCGCCGAGGCGGTGCTGCCCTATCTTGCCGGCGCCGAGCTGATCCCGGCGGCGGCCTTTCCCTTCGTGGCCTTCGGCGTGGTGTTCGCCGCCTTTGTCGCCCGCTACGTCTTGCAGGAGGCCTTGCACCATGGCGACGATTAAGCTCACGCCCTCCAAGCGCGCCCGCGCGGCCATCGCCGCCGTGGTGCTCTCGGCCGGCGCCGCCGGCACGCTGGCGCTGATGCCCGGCGCCGCCCCGGTGCCCGACGACGTGGCGCTGGCCGTCACCGTGCTGGTGAAGCCCTGGGAAGGGCGGTCGCTCCAGGCCTATCTCGACACCATCGCCAAGCCGCCGGTCTGGACCATCTGCGATGGCGACACGGCGGGCGTGAGGCCCGGCATGGTGGAAACCGCCGCCGGCTGCGACCGGCGCCTTGCCAACCGGATCGTCCGCGACTATCGCGCCCGGCTCACTGCCTGCATCCCCAATTGGAGCGCCGCGCCGCTCGGCTGGCGGGCCATGATGACCTCGCTCGCCTGGAACATCGGCACCGACGCCGCCTGCCGCTCGACGGCGGCGCGGCTCGGCCGGGCGGGCCGCTGGCTGGAGAGCTGCGTGGCTGCCACCGCCTTCAACCGGGCCGGCGGGCGCATGGTGGTCGGCCTCGCGCGGCGGCGCGGCATGGGCGACGCGGCGCGCATCGGCGAGGGCGAACTCTGCGCCTCGGGGCTTCTCTGATGCTCGGCCTTCTCGGCAAGTTCGGCAGCACGGCGGCGGTTCTCTTCGGCCTCGTCGTCGGCGGCGCCGTCGCCTTCGCTGTCCTCCAACTCTACGACGCCTTCATCGACGACCCCGCCGTCGCCCGGGTGGCGCGCGAGGGCTTCGTCGCGGCGTCCGAGAAGCTGGCGCTGCAAGGCCAGGTGGAGGAAATGCGGCGGCAGTTCAAGCTGGCGGAAGCCACGGCGGCGACCGACCGGGCGCGGGCCGAGGCGGCGAACAGGGAAGCGGACGATGCGTGGAAGCGATACGAGGCGGCCGTGGCGGCTGACAGCGGCGACGATGGCTGCCGCGTCACTGATGGCGATCTTGAGTGGCTGCGGCAATCTCGACCAGCGCCTCACGGCAGCCTCCCATGAGATCGGCCGCCAGGGCGCCGGGGTGAGCCTGCCGGCGCTGCCGGCGCGCTGCCGCGACGCCATGCCGCGCGTCACGCCGAGGGCGGGCGAGAAGTGGCGCGCCGTGCAGGGGCGGTGGCAGATCGTCGCCGATGGGGTGGACCGCCGCACCGCCGATTGCGCCGCCTTCTATGACGAGGTGAAGGCCGGCTTGTCGACGCCGGTGCCTTCGGCGGCGACAGGCCGATGAAGCGCCTTGATTCCGCCGGTGGGGGATGGCAGAAACAGGCGCCCTCAACCGGGGATCCGGAAAGGGCCTGTAGCTCAATGGTTAGAGCCGGCCGCTCATAACGGTCTGGTTGCAGGTTCGAGTCCTGCCGGGCCCACCACCTCCTCGATCTTCATCGCTTCGCCGCAAGCGCATGCTCGATCAGGTCGAGCAGCTGGTCGCCGGCTGCCGCGATATCGAACCGGGGGTCGGCCAGCTGGCTGTCGATGAGGCCGCAGATGCCCGCCGCGATGAAAAGGCTGGCGTGGCTGGGCTCTACGGCCCGGCGGATTTCGCCCGCTTCGATGCCATCGGCGATGTGGCGGGCGAGAAGGGCCAGCGTATTGTCGCGCAGCGCGGCGATATCCTCGGAGAGGGCCCGCTCGCGCCGGGGGTCGGCCAGGACGATCTGTGCCGTCAGGCCGCGTTCGGGATCGGCCGCCAGCTGATCCAGCACCGCGCGGGTGATCCTCAGCACCGCCTCAAGCCCGGACACCCGGTCGATGGCCTGAAGCGTCCGGTCGAACTCGATCGCCACATGCGAGGCCAGCGCCTTGAGATAGTTTTCCCGCGAGCCGAAGTGGTGGGCGGGAAGGCCGCGGCTGTAGCCGGCGCTGGTGCCGACGTGGTTCAGCGTCAGCTTCTCCGGCCCGAGCTCGGCGACGAGGCGGACGCCGGCCGCCAGCATGCGCTGTTCGGATTCATCCCGCCGCTCCTCCTGGGTCCGCCGCGTCTGCCGCCCTGTCATTTCAACGCCCTCTATGGCCGGAGCACCAGCTTGCCGAAGCGCCCACCCGCCTCGAGCATTTTGTGAGCCCTGGCGGCCTCTTGCAACGGCAGAACCTCTGAAACGAGGGGGAGAAGCTCCCCGCGCGCCGCCTCGGCGAACAGCTCCGCTGCCGCGCGCCGTCTCTCCTCCTGCGGCACGGAATCCAGGCTCAGCAGCGAATAGCTGGGCGATCGTGGGAAGATCTGCAGCAGGGCCTGGCCGACTTCGGCCGGCGGGAAGCCCGCCGCCGCGCCGTTGACGACGTAGCGGCCGTTGGGGGCGAGGGTGCCGATCAGCGCCAGCATGGCCTCGCCGGCCACGGGGTCGATGATCACATTGAACGGTCCCCAGGGCTCGCCGTCCATGCCGCGCCGGATGACGTGCTGCGCCCCAAGGGCGGCGACGCGCTCGGCCGCGCCGGCACTGGTCGCGGCGGTGACCTCGGCGCCGAGCCGCACCGCCAACTGGACCGCCATGGCGCCGATGCCGCCGCTGGCGCCTCGCACCAGCACCCGCTCGCCGGCCCGAAGCCCCGCCCTCAATATGCTGAAGTGCGCCACCAGGGCGTTGATGCCCAGGGCCACGGCCGCTTCGGGCGAGACCGCGTCCGGCAGCTCGACAAGCCCGCCGACGCCGGCGACGAACCGCTCGGCATAGCCGCCCTGCCCATGGGCGAACACCCGCTTGCCCAGCAGCGCCCCGTCCACGCCCGCGCCGACGCCAGCAACCCGCCCCGCCACCTCGATGCCCGGAACGAAGTCGGGGGAGGCGCCGAGATAGCCCTGCCGCTGCAGCACATCCACCAGCCCCACCCCCGCCGCCTCCACGGCAACAACCACCTCGCCCGCCCCAGGCGCCGGGTCGGGCAGGGTGGAAAGGGAAAGCTGATCGGCCGAGCCGAATTCCTTCACGACGATAGCTCGCATGGCGCATCTCCTTTTCAATTTGCTTGTAGAGCAAACAAGTAAATTGCGCAAGGCAGGGGAGCGATCATCGATCGTCCGCAGCTTGAGGTAGCGGCGACAGATAGCCATGCGAAATCAGCGCTGCGTATTCATCTGGCGAACGTACCTGCTGGATCAATTCATGAGCATGACGAATGGCAGCGGCGTCTGTGATTGGGTCAAGCATCTCTACGGATAATGCCTCATGAAGCAAAATTTCCCACGTGGCGTGGGGCGTGCCCTGAAAATGCCGAAACACAGATCCGTGCCTCAAGCCATTGCAATACATACCTAAAATTATTGGCCAATTGCGATCGCGAGGATGCTCAGATTTAGCGAAGTGGGCGAAGAGGATCGAACACGCATCCCGCACCCCGCTGGGAAGCTTCTGCGCGGCAAACACATGAGCGATAACTTTCGTTGTCACCTCGGTGACAAGCAGCGAGAAATCTGAAATATGCGCATAGCGGTGAAACACCCTACTTGCTCGACTGATCCGAAAAATCGCGTCTTCGTTAGTCGAATACGCTCCTGCCCAAGCAAATATGCATGCGGCACTTTTGTACGACAGGTTGTCAGCCTTCGAAAGTTCCTTTGTCACATAGACAGCATCTTCGTAGCTCCAATACGTCTCTAGCCAAGCTTCGCACGCCGACTTGATCGGCTCTAGGGGCTGTCCGGCTGTCAGCCACGCACGGAAAACGAAGTCGGCATCTTTCAGCGAGGAATTGATTTCTACCCATTCAAGCAGCTTTTCGCGGACGACCTTGACCTCGCCCTTGGCGTCCAGCCAAGCCTTGTAGACGTGCGATGCCCCCGGCGTTGTGCCATGCTCCGCCACCCAGAGGAGAAGCTTTTCGCGGATCTCATCGACCCTGCCCTTGGCATCCAGCCAGGCATTATAGACGAACTGTGCCTCAGGT
>NZ_PJNW01000020.1:2500-5485 GCF_002844595.1 Pleomorphomonas diazotrophica
TGTTTGCGATTATGAAGATATCTGATCCTTGAATACATAGGGGATTAGAGGCGAACGCAGGGAAGTGAAACATCTAAGTACCTGCAGGAAAGGACATCAACCGAGACTCCGCAAGTAGTGGCGAGCGAACGCGGACCAGGCCAGTGGTCAATCAAACTAAAGCAGAACGGTCTGGAAAGGCCGGCGTTATGGGTGACAGCCCCGTATGTGTAGATGTTTGATTGATCCTTGAGTAAGGCGGGACACGTGCAATCCTGTCTGAACGTGGGGGGCCCACCCTCCAAGCCTAAGTACTCCTCAGCGACCGATAGCGAACCAGTACCGTGAGGGAAAGGTGAAAAGCACCCCGACGAGGGGAGTGAAAGAGTACCTGAAACCGGATGCCTACAAACAGTCGGAGGCTGCAATGCTGACGGCGTACCTTTTGTATAATGGGTCAGCGACTTAGTCTGTCGAGCGAGCTTAAGCCGTTAGGTGTAGGCGCAGCGAAAGCGAGTCTGAACAGGGCGTTCAGTTCGACGGATTAGACCCGAAACGAGGTGATCTAGTCATGAGCAGGCTGAAGGTGCGGTAACACGCACTGGAGGGCCGAACCCACGCCTGTTGAAAAAGTCGGGGATGACTTGTGACTAGGGGTGAAAGGCCAATCAAACCTCGAAATAGCTGGTTCTCCGCGAAATCTATTTAGGTAGAGCGTCGGACGAATACCTCGGGGGGTAGAGCACTGCATAGGCAAGGGGGTCCTACAGACTTACCGATCTTAAGCAAACTCCGAATACCCGAGAGTACTATCCGGCAGACACACGGCGGGTGCTAACGTCCGTCGTGAAGAGGGCAACAACCCTGACCATCAGTTAAGGTCCCGAAGTCACGGCTAAGTGTGAAACGATGTGGGAATCCCAAAACAACCAGGATGTTGGCTTAGAAGCAGCCATCATTTAAAGAAAGCGTAACAGCTCACTGGTCTAGACAAGGGTTCCTGCGCGGACAATGTAACGGGGCTCAAGCCGTGCACCGAAACTATGGGTTTGCACTTGTGCAAGCGGTAGCGGAGCGTTCCGTAGGCCTGTGAAGGAGGATGGGCGACCACCTCTGGAGGTATCGGAAGTGAGAATGCTGACATGAGTAACGCTAAGGGTGTGAGAAGCACCCTCGCCGAAAGTCCAAGGGTTCCTGCGTAAAGCTAGTCTTCGCAGGGTTAGCCGGTCCCTAAGGCGAGGCCGACAGGCGTAGTCGATGGGAATGAGGTGAATATTCCTCAGCCAGCAGGTGGTGACGGATGTGAAGGATCGTATTCCCTTAACGGATTGGGGATGCGGTCTCAGCGTTCCAGGAAATAGCCCCTGCATCAGACCGTACCCGAAACCGACACAGGTGGACTGGTAGAGTATACCAAGGCGTTGAGCGAATTGTGCTGAAGGAACTCGGCAAATTGCCTCCGTAACTTCGGGAGAAGGAGGCCCCGGTTTTGGGCAACCAAGATCGGGGGGCACAGACTAGGGGGTGGCGACTGTTTAACAAAAACACAGGGCTCTGCGAAGCCGCTAAGGCGACGTATAGGGTCTGACGCCTGCCCGGTGCCGGAAGGTTAAGAGGAGGGGTGCAAGCTCCGAATTGAAGCCCCGGTAAACGGCGGCCGTAACTATAACGGTCCTAAGGTAGCGAAATTCCTTGTCGGGTAAGTTCCGACCTGCACGAATGGCGTAACGACTTCCCCGCTGTCTCCAGCACAGGCTCAGTGAAATTGAATTCCCCGTGAAGATGCGGGGTTCCTGCGGTCAGACGGAAAGACCCCGTGCACCTTTACTATAGCTTCACACTGGCATTCGTGTCGGCATGTGTAGGATAGGTGGTAGGCTATGAAGTGGGGGCGCCAGCTCTCATGGAGCCATCCTTGAAATACCACCCTTATCGTCATGACTGTCTAACCGCGGCCCGTCATCCGGGTCCGGGACAGTGTGTGGTGGGTAGTTTGACTGGGGCGGTCGCCTCCCAAAGAGTAACGGAGGCGCGCGAAGGTAGGCTCAGACCGGTCGGAAATCGGTCGACGAGTGCAATGGCATAAGCCTGCCTGACTGCGAGACTGACACGTCGAGCAGAGTCGAAAGACGGCCATAGTGATCCGGTGGTCCCTCGTGGACGGGCCATCGCTCAACGGATAAAAGGTACGCCGGGGATAACAGGCTGATGATGCCCAAGAGTCCATATCGACGGCATCGTTTGGCACCTCGATGTCGACTCATCACATCCTGGGGCTGGAGAAGGTCCCAAGGGTTCGGCTGTTCGCCGATTAAAGTGGTACGTGAGTTGGGTTCAGAACGTCGTGAGACAGTTCGGTCCCTATCTGCCGTGGGTGTAGGAGTATTGAGAGGATCTGTCCCTAGTACGAGAGGACCGGGATGGACATACCTCTGGTGGACCTGTTGTGGCGCCAGCCGCATTGCAGGGTAGCTAAGTATGGACTCGATAACCGCTGAAGGCATCTAAGCGGGAAACGAACCTCAAAACCAGTGCTCCCTATCAGAGCCGTGGAAGACCACCACGTCGATAGGCCGGGTGTGGAAGCGCAGCAATGCGTGAAGCTTACCGGTACTAATAGCTCGATCGGCTTCATCGCTCTCATTATCCCTGTCCATCCCAAAAAGATGAACAACAGGACAAACCAAACACGATCCGATGGACGCAAAACCCATCGCCAAAGACCAATCGTCACGCTCAACCCACCCAAAAAGGGTTGAGCTCTTGCCCTTCGCCGGCCTGGTGGTCATGGCGGGGAGAAATGCACCCGATCCCATCCCGAACTCGGCCGTGAAACTCCCCAGCGCCAATGGTACTCCGTCTCAAGACGCGGGAGAGTAGGTCGCTGCCAGGCCTGCAAAGGACAAGACAACGATAAACACAAACCACACGACAAATTCTCTTCCCACAAAACAAACAACGCAAAACGCAAAACAAAGCCCTCAAGGTGAAAACCGAGAGGGCTTT
>NZ_PJNW01000021.1 GCF_002844595.1 Pleomorphomonas diazotrophica
GGTCTCGCGGATGATGCGCTCAACCTCGTCGCCGGTGCCCACCGGCACGGTCGACTTGGTGACCACCACGGTGAAGCCCTTGACCGCCGCGGCGATCTCGCGGGCCGCGGCATAGACATAGGAGAGGTCGGCATGGCCATCGCCGCGCCGCGACGGCGTGCCGACGGCGATGAACACCACGTCGGCCTCGGCCACCGGACCGGCGAGGTCGGTGGTGAACGTCAGCCGGCCCGCCCGGACGTTGCTCTCGACCAGCGCATCGAGACCGGGCTCGTAGATCGGGATCTCGCCGCGCCCGAGCGCTTCGATCTTCTCCACCGCCTTGTCCATGCAGACGACGTCATGACCGAAATCGGCAAAGCACGTCCCAGACACAAGACCAACGTAGCCAGAACCTATCATCACGATCTTCATGGGAAGCTCTCCTGAAACGATGCGCGAAGGCCGGGCCTTCGAGCCAACGTCAAATGGCTCGATTTCCACTCTACTCGGCGCCGTCATTTCACGGCGGGCCGTCATTGTCGAGTGGCTTTGCAGGACATGTCTCGCCGGAACTCGGCCTGACCAAACGCCCATGGCCGATGCGCGCCTAAAGCTGTAGACAACGACTATGGCAAGACGGTCCTGGCACAAGAGCGTGGATACCCGCGCCGAAATTCTCGACGAGGCGGAACGCCAACTGCAGGCGGCCGGCTATGCCGACATGACGATCGGATCGATCGCCAAGGCGCTGGGCATGTCGCCGGCCAACATCTTCAAGAATTTCGGCAACAAGGCCGGCCTGATCGACGCGGTGGCGCTGCGTTGGGTGATGGAGCTCGACGCGGCCATTGAGACAACGGCGGACATACCCTCGCCGTCGGATCGGCTCAGGGCCTTGGCGCATCTCATCCTCAAGACGCATCTTGCCCGTGGCGAGACGCCGGCTCGCCTGGCCATCTTGATTGGCCTTGGGTCAACACCGCCACCGAGCGCGCTTGCGTTCTTCCAGCGGTTGCTGGAGCGGCTTGAGCAGTTGATCGGCGATGGCGTCGCCGCCGGCGAGTTTGCGCCTTGCGACGGTGCGATCACCGCGTCGGCCGTCTGTGACTGCCTGATAACCATTCTCGACCCCGCCGCTGTGGTGCGCGGCCGAACCATTTTCACCGTCGAGGAGATGACGAGAAAGTGTGACCAGCTGATCGATTTCGTGATCCGAGGGCTCAGCCTCCGCGCTTGAAAAGTGACAATCTGCCAAATATGGTACTTTTGCTGGCTTGGCAAAGTTGGCAAGCGAAGCTGGCTTCGAAGGTCTGTTCACATTGTCGTTCCGGCTTTGCTCGCGGATTGACTTTGGGATCTGTCGAACGTCTTCTCCGATTCCGCATGCAATCACGGCTTTCGGCTGCCGTCGCCGATTGGCCGGAGTTTCCGGCCTTGTGAGACGGACAGCCGTTCATGTGGCCGTCTTCTGGTTGTGTTGGCCGCTCGGGTGCTGTCCCGACGGATGTTTCGTCTTGTGGGGTGGGGGCGTTGATGAGACCGGTTCGGCTTGTTTCCTTTCTCCTGTCGGTGACCATGCTCGCCGGCTGTGCCGTTGGTCCGGATTTCGAGCGGCCCGGCCTCGATCCGGGAGCAGGCTATCTCGGGGGCGATGACGCGAAGGCCGGCCGCGCGACGGGCACCAGCGTCGCCTACGGTGCCGATGTGCCGGGGCGCTGGTGGGAGCTGTTCCGCAACAAGGAACTCGATGCCCTCATGAAGCAGGCGGTCGAGCGGAATCCCGATCTAGAGGCGGCGCGGGCGACCTTGAAGCAGGCCAACGAACTGGCGCTGGCCGAGGGTGGCAGCCTGTTCCCGAGCCTGTCGCTATCGAGCAGTGCAACGCGCACCGATTCGACCGGCTCCACCAACGTCGGCATCTACACGCTCTACAACGTCACGCCGTCGCTTTCTTATCCGCTCGACATTTTCGGCGGCACTCGCCGCTCGGTGGAAGCGGCGCGGGCGTCGGCCGAGGCGCAGGGTTTCACCGCCGAGGCGACCTATCTGACGGTGACATCCAGCCTGGCGAGGGCCGTCATCCAGGAAGCGTCCTATCGCGAGCAGATTGCCGCCTCGCAGGAGGTGATCGCCTCCTACAGGGAACTGCTCGACGTCCTCAACAATCAGGTCAGCGTGGGCACGGCGGCGCGAGCCAACGTCCTGCAGCAGCAGGCGGCGCTCGCACAGGCTCAGGCGTCTTTGCCGGCCCTGCAGAAGGCGCTGGCCCTGCAGCAGAACACCATCGCCGCGCTGATCGGCGATTTCCCGAATCAATATGCTTCCCGCAAGTTCCGCATCGCCGGTCTCCGGTTGCCGCATGCGCTGCCGCTCAGCGTGCCCTCGGCTCTTGTCGAACAGCGGCCGGACGTGCGGGCGGCGGAAGCGCAGTTGCACCGCGCCTCGGCAGAAATCGGCGTTGCTACCGCCGCCATGCTGCCGCAACTGACGCTCTCTGCCTCGCTGCCGAGTTCGGCAGCCGAGCTCGGCGACCTCTTTGCATCCTCCACCACCGGCTGGAGCATCGCCGCTGGCGTCGCCCAGCCGATCTTCCGGGGCGGCACGCTGGTTCACAACAAGCGGGCGTCCGAGGCCGCCTATGAAGCGGCGCTTGCCAATTACCGCTCGTCGGTGCTCGCCGCCTTCCGGGATGTCGCCGATGCGCTGCGAGCGTTGCAACATGATCGGCAGGCCCTCGCCGGCTATCTCGCCGCCGAAAAGGCGGCGAGGGAGAGCCTCGATCTGTCGCAGACTCTGTTCAAGGCCGGTACCGCGTCCTACACCGACGTGCTGACGGCGCAGTCCACCTACCAGTCAGCGCGCCTTGCCCGCGCGTCGGCCGAAGCCTCGCGCTATCTCGACGCGGTGGCGCTGTTCGAGGCGCTGGGTGGTGGCTGGTGGAACCGGCCGGACAATCTCGCCTCGCTCGCCAATACCGATCCCCAGAAGACAATGCCTTCCGTATCCGGAGATAAGAAGTGACGAATCTCAAGAAGCTGGCCGGTGGCGCGTTGCTGCTCGGTCTTGCGCTGCCGCTGGTCTCCGGCTGCGAACAGGTGGGCGCCGTGCTGCACAAGGCCGGCGACATGCTCGGCGCCAAGAGCGGCGGCGCGCCGGCCGGTGGTGCGGCAGGTGGAATGCCTGCGGGAATGCAAATGCCAACCCCCGAGGTCGGTTTCATCGTCGTCCACCCCGCTTCGGCGCCGATCGTCGAGGAAGTGGCCGGCCGAACGGCGGCGTCGGCTGTGGCCGAGATCCGGCCGCAGGTCGGCGGTATCATCGAGAAAAGGGTGTTCGAGGAGGGATCGCGCGTCATCGCCGGCGACGTGCTCTACCGGATCGACGCCCGATCGTATCAGGCGACGCTCGACGCCGCCAAGGCGGATCTCGAACGGGCAGAGGCGAGCGTGCCGAGCGCGCAGGCCAAGTTCGATCGCTACCAGGAGCTTGCGAACGTCAATGGCGTGTCCAAGCAGGACATCGATGAAGCCCGTTCGGCACTGCTGCAAGCCAAGGCTGCCGCAGCGGCGGCTGCTTCCGCGGTCCGTACGGCGGAGATCAATCTTGGCTATACCGAGGTGAAGGCGCCGATCTCCGGGCTAATCGGCCGCTCCTCGGTGACCGAAGGTGCGCTCGTCACGGCGGGGCAGGCCACGGCGCTTGCCACCATTCGCCAGATCGATCCCATCTACGTCGACCTCAGCGCTTCGAGCACCAGCATGAGCCGCATGCGGCAGGCGATCGAACGTGGTGGGGTGTCGGCCGGCAAGGAAGGTCCCAAGGTCACGATCAAGCTCGATGACAATGCGACCTACGAAGAGGTCGGCCGCATCATCTCAACCGAGGCCAACGTCGACGAGACCACCGATACCGTGACGCTCCGCTCAAGCTTTGCCAACCCGAAGCTTCAGCTTCTGCCCGGCATGTATGTGCGTGCGGCCGTTGAGATCGGCACCGAGGAGAACGTCTATCTGCTGCCTCAGCGGGCCGTGAGCCGCAACGTCACGGGACAGGCGACCGCCTATTTCCTTACGCCCGACAACAAGGTGGAGGCCCGGATACTGACGGCTGACCGAGCCCATGGTTTCAACTGGGTGGTGGAGAAGGGCATTTCGGACGGCGACCGGCTGATCATCGAGGGCGTGCAGAAGATCCGCCCCGGCATGGAGGTCAAGTTCGCCGAAGTTGAGCTCGGCGCCGACGGTCTCGTCAAGCCGGCGGCCCCTGCCGCGGCCCCGGCCAAGGCGCCCTGATCACTCAATACAGGCCGGTTGGCGGCAAAGGCCGCCTTCGGCTCGATCCGTGGCGCACGCGGTGCGTCAATTGATTTCGCTTCCGGATTCGCCCTGATGCGGCGGACCGACCTCGTCGAGGCAAGGCATGGCCCAGTTCTTCATCAATCGTCCCGTCTTCGCCTGGGTGATCGCCATCACCATCATGCTGGCAGGTATCCTTGCCATATCGACGCTGTCGATTTCGCAGTATCCGGAAATTGCCCCGCCAACGGTGCGCGTTTCCGCGACCTATCCCGGCGCCAGCGCCGAGACCGTCGAAAATGCCGTGACCAAGGTCATCGAGCAGAACATGAACGGCCTCGATAATCTGGAATACATGGAGTCGTCGTCAACGTCCGACGGCTCGTCCTCCATAACGCTGACCTTTTCCAACGGTACCGATGCCGACATCGCCCAGATGCAGACGCAGAACAAGCTGCAGCTCGTCGAGTCGCTGCTGCCTGACGCGGTCATCGATCAGGGTATCACGGTAACGAAATCAACCAGTTCGTTCCTGATGGCAGTGGGCCTCGTTTCCACTGACGGCAAGCTCACCGGCACCGATCTGGCTGACGTCGTCTCCACGCGCATCGAGGATCAGCTCCGGCGCGTCGATGGCGTTGGCGACCTGATGACCTTTGGCGGCGGCTATGCGATGCGCATCTGGCTCGACCCCAACAAGCTAAACAAATACGCACTGACGCCCAGCGATGTGGCGGCAGCCGTCCGGGCTCAGAACACGCAGGTTTCGGCGGGTCAGATCGGTGGCCGCCCCCTGGCGCAGGGTGCCCAGCTCAATGCGACCATCACCGCCCAGAGCCAGTTGCAGACGCCGGAGCAGTTCCGAAACATCATTCTGAAGACACAGCAGGACGGATCGATTGTTCGGCTGGGGGACGTGGCCCGTGTGGAAATCGGAGCGGAAAGCTACGCCGCCGACGCCTACTATAACGGCAAGCCGGCAGCCGGCTTCGGCATCAACCTGTCTTCCGGCGCCAACGCGCTCCAGACAGCCGAGAATGTGCGTACCACGCTCGATCGCCTGAAGCCGTCGCTGCCGCAGAACGTCGAGTATGTCTATGCCTATGACACCACGCCCTTCGTGCAGCTCTCGATCGAGAAGGTGGTCGAGACGCTGATCGAGGCGGTCGTGCTCGTCTTCCTCGTGATGTATCTGTTCCTTCAAAACCTCAGGGCGACCCTGATCCCGGTGATCGCCGTGCCTGTCGTGCTCCTGGGTACCTTCGGCGTTCTCGCCGTCATGGGGTATTCGATCAACACCCTCACCATGTTCGCCATGGTGTTGGCCATCGGCCTGTTGGTCGACGATGCCATCGTTGTCGTCGAAAACGTCGAGCGCATCATGACCGAGGAGAAGCTGCATCCCAAAGCGGCGACGCAGAAGTCGATGCGCGAAATTACCAGCGCCTTGATCGGTATCGCGCTGGTGCTGTCCGCCGTGTTCGTGCCGATGGCCTTCATGGGCGGCTCGACCGGTATCATCTACCGGCAGTTCTCGGTCACCATCGTGTCGGCCATGCTGCTGTCGGTCATCGTTGCCCTGGTGCTGACGCCGGCACTCTGCGCCACCATGCTCAAGCCAAGCCACGGCGGTCATCGTGGCTTCTTCGGTTGGTTCAACCGTCGGTTCGACGACTCCTCCTCCTTGTTCCAACGGACGGTCCGCGGCATCGTCGGTCGGCCGGTCCGCATGATGGTGGTGTTTCTGGCGCTGGTCGGCGGCGCCGCCTTCATGTTCGACAAGTTGCCGAGTTCCTTCATTCCCGAAGAGGACCAGGGCGTTCTGCTGGCCATGATCCAGTTGCCGACGGGTGCGACCATGGAGCGCACCAAGCAGGTGACCGACCAGATGACCGACTATTTCCTGAAGAACGAGCCGGACGCTGTGGAAGCCGTGATGGGGATCACCGGCTTCTCGTTCGCCGGTTCCGGTCAGAACGCCGGTCTCGCCTTCATTCGTCTCAAGGATTTCAAGGAGCGCACGGACCCTCGGCTATCGGCCCAGGCGGTTGTCGGTCGGGCCATGGGCGCCCTATCGCAGATCAAGGACGCAATGATCTTCACGCTGCTGCCGCCAGCCATGCCGGGTCTCGGCATCTCCGGTGGTTTCGACATGTACCTGCAGGACAATGCGGGCACGGGCCGCGCCGCTCTTGAGGCGGCTCGCGACCAGCTCCTGATGCAGGCGAATCAGAATCCCAAGCTGATGGCCGTGCGCGAGAACGCACAGGCCAACCAGATGCAGCTGCACGTCAACATCGACCAGGAAAAGGCCACGGCGCTTGGTATCAGCCTCGCCGACATCAACTCGATCATCACCACCGCCTGGGCCGGTTCCTACGTCAACGACTTCATCGATCGCGGCGAGATCAAGCCGGTGTATCTTCAGGGCGATGCGCCGTTCCGCATGACGCCCGACGATTTCAAGAGTTGGTACGCCCGCAACGGTTCGGGCGAGATGGTGCCTTTCTCCTCCTTTGTGGAGACCAACTGGTCGTTCGGTGCACCGAAGCTGTCGCGTTTCAATGGCGTGTCGGCGGTGAACATCCAGGGCAGCGCCAACGCTGCCGCCGGCGTCTCCTCCGGTGAGGCCATGGCTGAAATGGAAAATCTGGTCGCCAAGCAGGGTGGTGGGTACACCGCCGGCTGGATCGGGCTTTCCTACCAGGAACTGCTGTCCGGCGCCCAGGCCAACATGCTCTATGCGGTATCCTTCCTGGTGGTGTTCCTGTGTCTCGCGGCTCTCTATGAAAGCTGGACCATCCCGTTCGCCGTCATGCTGTCGGTGCCCATCTCGGTGCTCGGTACGCTTCTGGCGGCCAAACTGTTCGGGCAGTCCAACGACGTCTATCTCAAGGTTGGCCTGTTGACGACCATCGGTCTCGCGGCGAAGAACGCCATTCTGATCGTTGAGTTCGCGCGTGATCTCCAGCGGCAAGGAGAGGGGCTGATCGAGGCGGCGCTGCACGCCGCGCGCATCCGCCTTCGTCCGATCATCATGACGTCGCTCGCCTTCATCCTTGGCGTGACCCCGCTGGCCATTGCCACGGGTGCCGGTTCGGCGGCGCAGAATGCCATCGGCATCGGCGTGATGGGCGGCATGATCGCCTCTGTCACGGTCGGTTTGTTCTTCGTACCGCTCCTGTTCTATATCGTCATGCGGTCGAGCGAGCGCCTTGGCTGGAACAACCGACCGCCCGAAGATCAGGCGGCAGCCGAAATCTGAGCCAGTTCCAAACCAAAATCAGAAAAGCCCCGGTATTGTCGGGGCTTTTCCTTTTGATCGCCGCCATGGCGTTCGGGAGATGCCTCCGCATCGATCCAACAAATTTGACGCATGTACGTCGAAAATGACCTGCTCCAGGCTCAGCTATTCGTGTGATAATTGCCTGTGATGCCGATGGCCCCTTGTCCGAAGGTGAACCATCGGCCCGCGAGACAAGCTGGAGGAGCTCCATGGAATATCGCAAGCTCGGCCCGAGCGGCACGATCGTATCAGTCCATTGCCTTGGCGCCATGACGTTCGGCGACGAGGCCGATGAAGCGACCTCGTTTCGTCTGATGGACGATTTCTTTGCGGCGGGCGGCAACTTCATCGACACTGCTGATGTCTATTCCGCCGGCGTTTCGGAGGAAATCGTCGGTCGCTGGCTCAAGGCGCGCCCGACAGAGGCGAGGCAGGCGGTCGTCGCGACCAAGGGTCGCTTCCCGATGGGGTCGGGGCCGAACGATCTGGGGCTTTCCCGTCGCCATCTCGGCGAGGCGCTCGATGCTTCCTTGAAGCGTCTCGGTGTCGAGCGCATCGACCTCTACCAGATGCATGCGTGGGATGCGCTGACACCGATCGAGGAGACGTTGCGCTTCCTCGACGACGCGGTCAGCGCCGGCAAGATCGCCTACTATGGCTTCTCCAACTATGTCGGCTGGCACATTGCCAAGGCGTCGGAGATCGCCAAGGCGAGGGGTTACAGCCGACCGGTGACGTTGCAGCCGCAGTATAGCCTGCTGGTTCGCGACATCGAACTTGAAATCGTTGACGCCTGCCTTGACGCCGGCTTGGGGTTAATGCCTTGGTCGCCGCTTGGCGGTGGCTGGCTCTCGGGCAAGTACAAGCGAGATCAGATGCCGTCGGGTGCTACACGCCTTGGCGAGAACCCCAACCGGGGCATGGAAGCCTACGGCCCGCGTAACGCGGAGGCGCGCACCTGGAACGTCATCGGTGCGGTCGAGGATGTTGCCAAGAGCCACGGCGTATCGATGGCGCAGGTGGCCCTGGCCTGGCTGGCTGCCCGGCCGGCCGTCACGTCGGTCATTCTCGGGGCCCGCACGCCGGCGCAACTGGCCGACAATCTTCGGGCGGCCGACCTGCGACTTGCCGACGAGGCGATGGAGCGGCTCACCGCTGCCAGCGCACCAACCCCGCCCGATTATCCCTATGGCATCCAGGGTGTCGCCCAGCGTCATCGCAAGCTTGTGGGCGGGCGCTGACGGATGTTGCCGGAGATCGGTGGTATCCGCCTGATCTCCGGCTTCACTCCCCCTGCTGGATCGGGCGGCTCTGAGCGAAGCCGAGAGCCAGGATCATCATCATCATCATGACGATGGCCGGGATCTGCAAGCTGAAGTCGACCAGTGAATGGACACCGCCGGCCAGCACAACACCGGCGGCTGCCGCCGGTATCATCCAGTCCTCGCGGCGTACCGCAGCCACCGCGGTGGTTCCAGCGAGCAGGAGTACCGACAATACCACGGCCATCGTGGCAGGGATGCCGAGTTCGGCGGCCAGTTCAAGATAGAGGTTATGAGCGGCGTCGAAGGTCACGTCGGGGCTGATCGGATCCGATTTGACCGCCCTGAAAGCGTCCTCATAGGTTCCACCGCCGTAGCCGGTCAGCGGTCGCGCCGCGATGAGACCGAGCGTCTGTTCGTAGACCGCCAGCCGGATATCGGCGTCTCGGTCGACGGTGGCCATGCGCTCGAACAGGATGCCGCTGGTATTGGCGAGCACGGCACCTGCGACGAGGCCGGCGACGATCATTACACCGGCCAGGATGCGCCGGGCGCCCGTCGATCTGAATACGGCGATCAGGGCGATGAGGCCGGCCCCCAATGCGGCGACGAACATGCCCATTCGGGAGTGCGAGAAGGCGAGTGCCAGGCCGATCAGGGCGAGCGGCGCCACGTTGAAGCCCAACTGGACCAGAATCCGGCTCAACCCCGAGCGTGAAACGTCCTCTTCGTCGGTGCCGAAGATCAGGGCTACACCCATGATGGCACCGAAGGCGGCAAAGGTCGCAAAGCTGTTGCGATTGACGAAGACGCCAGTCGCGTCGCCCTGATAGGCTTCCTTGGGCAGGAACAGCAGGACATCGCCGAAAAAGGTCAGCGAGGCGAGCGCGATCAATGCATGTGCGGCGATGCCCAGATAGACCGCGCGGAACAGAATCTTGGCCCGTCGCTTCTCAACCGCCACCTGAAGCGCCAGCACGAAAAACAATGCATAGGTCAGATAGCGCATCAGCATGTCGAAGGTGGCGCCCGGCCCGATGGTGATCCGGCCGGCTCCATCCGACAGCGGTGACAATGCCGCCCATTCAGGCGCCGCCGCGAGGTCGAGCGGCAGAAGGGTCACCAGCATCCAGATGATCACAAGGCCGAACAGGATGACCGGGATGGCGAAGTTGGACAGCGGCAGGCGCGGCCTGACGTGGCCGCGATAAAGGCCGACAGCGTAAAACAGGCCGATCACCGCGACGACGGCGGCATAGAGCATGTAGAAAAAGGCTCGAATGCCGCCCATGGGCAGTGGCGCCAGAAGCGCTGTCGCCACCAGGGCCCAGCCGAGATAGTCATGGCCTTTCGACCGGCGGGACATACTGCTCCGATGCACCCTGTGCTGACGATTGGCCACGCTCGGCGATCCTCCTCAAAGACGGCGGCACTCTAGCGATTTCGCCGGTCGGGAGCTAGAGGATCCATCTTGAAAGTTGCACCCTTCCCGATGGCAGGCAAGCGGGTCGAAACAACGGCTTATGGCGCGCCTTTTCCCCCTTTTTCCTCAGGCATGCACAGACGGGCCGACTATCCCTCTCGTAGGGCGCCGGCCGCCTTCAACGCGGCCGAGGCGCGATTCTCGACACCGAGTTTCGCGTAGATCTGTTCAAGATGCTTGTTGACCGTGCGTGGAGAGAGGCCAAGGATCTCGCCAATGTCCTTGTTGGTCTTGCCGCGGCCGATCCAGAGCAGCACCTCCGCCTCTCGTGCTGTGAGACCGAACCGGGACCGCAGAAGCTCGGCATCGCCCGCTTCGCTACGCGCGAGCCGATAGAGGCGTTCGCCCGGTCCAGCGGCGCCCAAGGGTGCCAGAAGAAGCGGCGGGGCGTCCGGTATCGCAACCTCCAGAGGCCCGCCGTCATCCGCTGCCGCCATCTCGACCGCACCGGCAATGCCGAGACTGTCGATCAGCCGGGCTGCTTGTGGCGTTGCCCAGACGATGCGGCCGTCGGCGTCCAGCGCCACGAGGTGACGTCCCGCCGCGTCGAGGGCCGCCTGAGCCGAGAGATTGGCCCGGGCATTGGCGAGATGTACGCGGATGCGCGCCCTGAGTTCGTCGAGGTCGATCGGCTTGGTGAGATAGTCGACACCGCCGGAGGCGAGGCCGCGGACAATATGCTCGGTCTCGCTCAACCCGGTCATGAAGATCACCGGTACATGGGCGAGCGCCGGCAGAGCTTTCAACAACCGGCAAGTCTCGAAGCCGTCGATCTCCGGCATCACCGCGTCCATCAGCACGACGTCCGGCGTCACTCGACCAGCGATGGCAAGCGCCTGCCGACCGGACGTGGCGACCAGCACGATCACGCCGTCCGCCTCCATGGCTTCGGTGAGGAAGCCGAGCGTCTCGGGACTGTCGTCGACGACGAGCACGGTATCGCGGGTCTGGGTCATGAGGAGGTCATATCCTCGAGGGTGGCGGTGAAGCGGGCGAGATCGAAAGCGGCGAGGTGACTGCTGAGTGTCGCGATGGCGGCCGGGTCGGCATCCGTTTCGGCGAGGGCGGCGAGCTTGCCCTCCAGTCCGCGCACGTAACCGATGGCGGCAAGCGATTTCAGTTCGGCGAGATCGGCGGCGGAGAATACCGCTGGCGATCCGGCCGATGTCGAGATCGCCGGCTCGCCGGAGCCGGTTTCGAGGAAGCTTATGCCGAGGTGGTGGCCGAGCCGATCGAGCAGGTCGGCAAGCGAAAATGGCTTGGCGAGCAGATCGTCATGACCAAGATCGCTCGCCGGCATGGCGCCGTCGCCGATGTTGGCTGAGAGCATGACGATGGGCGTCCGGACACCTTTGGTCCTGAGACGGCTGACCAGTTGCCAACCGGTCATGCCGGGCATGCGGATGTCGACGAAGAGGATGTCCGGCCGGGCCGTTTCCATGAGGGCGAGGCAGACCTCGCCTCCGTCCGCCGTCAGGACGGTGAACCCAAGGGGCGCCAGCATCTCCACCATCATGTCGCGGTGCTCGGCATTGTCGTCGACCACCAATATGGTGCGGCGAGACCCGACATAGCCGGTTACGGGGCGGTCACCGTCGATGGCGGCGGCGCCGACCACGGCACCCAGCATCAGGCGGACCCGGAACGTGGTACCGGCGCCGGGCGCGGAGGTCATGGCAATGTCCCCGCCCATGGTCTCGACGAGCAGGCGGGTGATGGTGAGACCGAGACCCAGACCGGGGATGGTGGTGGAAGCAGCGTGCCGGCCGCGCTCGAAGGGCTCAAACACACGTCCTTGGTCGTCCTCGGGGATTCCGAGGCCGGTGTCCGCCACCGTGAAGCGTGCAACCTGGTTTCGATAATCGACGCCGAGGGTCACGGTACCCTTCTCGGTGAACTTGATGGCGTTGGAGAGAAGATTGACCAGCACCTGGCGCAGACGCTTCTCGTCGGTTCGGACGACGGCTGGAAGATCGGCGGCGCGGCTGGCGTGGAAGGCAAGTCCCTTGGCTTCGGCTTGAAGTGCGAACATACCCTCGATCTGGTCGAGGAGATCGTGGATGCGGACATCCGTCAGGCGGATACGGAAACGCCCCGCCTCAATGCGGGAAATGTCTAGGAGGCCGTCGATCAGGCCGGACAGATGCTCGGCCGAACGCCGGATGACGCCGACGGCGTTGCGCCGCCCATCGGCAATGGCCGGGTCGCGTTCCAGGATCTGGGCGTAGCCGAGCACGGCATTGAGCGGGGTGCGCAGCTCATGGCTGAGACCCACGACATAGCGGCTTTTGGCGTCGCTCGCGGCCTCGGCCTTTTCTTTGGCTTTCTGCAGTTCGGCGTCGGTCCGCTTGTGCGCGGCGATCTCCTGGAACAGCGCCTGCGTCTGGCGCGCGCTCTCCTCCTCGGCGACGCCCCGCGAATCGCGGGCCAGCACGAAGAACCAGACGACGACACCGATCACCACCGAGAAAACGAAGAACACCACGGCGAGCACACGACCGATGAGCACCGCCTCGCCCGGATGATCGACGGCGGCCTGACGATAGACGAACCACATGATGAGGCCCGACAGGGCGACCCATAGGGAGAGTTCGATCAGGTAGCGACCAAGGCGCGTGTTGGCTGCGGCGACGAGCGATGGTGGCAGCAGGCGCTCGAAAATCGTACGAGCCTGGGCGCCGAGCCGTGCCTTGGGTTTGCAGCGATCATGGCAGCGGGCGTCGAGCGAACAGCAGAGCGAGCAGATCGGCGCCTGATAGGCCGGACAGTAGGACATGTCCTCCGCCTCGAAGTCATGCTGGCAGACCGAACAGGTCAGCGTCGGCGCAAGGCTGTAGCTCCGACGCGGCTTGCGGGCCAGATAGAAACGTCCGTCCGTCAACCAGGCGATCAGCGGCGCCGTGGCGAAGGCGGCGACCAGCGCCACAAAGGGCGCAAAGGCCTCCGCCACCGAGCCGGCAATCCCGACGTGGGCAAGGAGACCGGCGACGGTGGCCACCGCCATCGCACCCACGCCAACCGGATTGACGTCCCAGAGATGCGCTCGCTTGAACTCGATGCCGGGTGGGCTGATACCGAGAGGCTTGTTGATCAGAAGGTCGGCCGAGATGGTCGACAGCCAGGCGACGGCGACGATGGCGAACACGGCGAGCGTCTGCTCCAGTGCCTCGTAGATGCCGATTTCCATCAGCAGCAGGGCGATGGAGACGTTGAACACCAGCCAGACGACGCGGCCGGGGTGGCTGTGGGTGAGGCGCGAGAAGAAGTTCGACCAGGCCAACGATCCGGCATAGGCGTTCATCACGTTGATCTTGAGCTGCGACACCACCACGAAGGCGGCGGTCAGCAGGTAGAGCCATGTTCCCTCCGGCAGCACGTAGCCGAAGGCGACGGCGTACATCCGGGCTGGCTCGGCGGCGTGCTCAATGGGAACGCCGCTCGAAAGGACGAGCACCGCCAGGAAGGAGCCGGCGATCATCTTGGGTACGCCGAGCACCACCCAGCCGGCGCCGGCGAGGAACACCGCGAGACGTCGCCGGCCGGAACCGGGCAGACGCGCCGGCAGGAAGCGGAGGAAATCGACCTGCTCGCCGATCTGGGCGGTGAGGGCCAGGATCACCGCACTCGCCGAGCCGAAGGCGACGAGATGGAAGCCGCCGCCTGATCCTCCGTCTCGTCCAGCGAAGGCCGCCCAATCGGAAAAGCTGGCGCCATCGGAAAAGGCAATGAAGACGAAGGGCAGGATGTTGAGCACGATCCAGATCGGTTGCGTCAGGATCTGGAAGCGGCTGATCCAGGCGATGCCGTGGGTGACCAGCGGAATGACAAGAAGCGTGGAGACGACATAGCCGGCCCAGAGTGGCAGGCCGAGGGCCATCTCCAGCGCCGTCGACATGATCGACGCCTCAATGGCGAACAGGATGAAAGTGAAGCTCGCGTAGATCAGCGAGGTGACCGTCGAGCCGATATAGCCAAAGCCTGCGCCCCGGGTCAGCAGATCGATATCGACACCGTGGCGGGCGGCCGTGCGAGCGATCGGCCAGCCGACGGCCAGCATGGCGAGGCTGGCCGCGACGATGGCGGCGACGGCATTGACTGTGCCGTAGGAGAGCGTGATGGCGCCGCCGATCGCCTCCAGCGCCAGAAAGGAGATGGCGCCGATGGCCGTCTGCGCTACGCGCTCCTGCGACCAGCGCCGTGCCGACTTGGCCGTGAAGCGTAGCGCATAATCTTCCAGTGTCTCGTCGGCGACCCAACGGTTGTATTGGCGCCGGATCGGAATGATGCGCTGTCGCGCCGCCATGCGCCTCGTCCCCTGTTTTTGCGGCAGACTGCCTGATTTTCCGGCAGATGGATCGGCGCGGTCATGATCATGTCGCCCATCTGCCGGCCGCCCGACCGGGCGAGCCGTCTTTTCGTTGAGAGTTTGCAGGGTTCGTGCCGGTTCGGCGGCGGGCTTACGTCAATCGACGTATAGGGTGTCCAGCAGGCTTGGTCGAAAGTCGAAGCGAGGACCAGACGGGGCAACGGGCCTCGGCCTCCAGACAAAACGGGGAACCACAGATGTCGCAGATCATCGATCGGCGTCGCACGACGCTTGCTGCCGTTCTCGGCGCGCTTCTCGCTTCCACGGCGTCCGGTTACGCCGCCGATGACACCATCAAGGTCGGCGTGCTGCATTCGCTGTCGGGCACCATGGCCATTTCCGAAACCACGCTGAAGGACACCGTCCTCTATCTCATCGACGAGCAGAACAAGAAGGGCGGCGTGCTCGGCAAGAAGCTGGAGGCCGTGGTGGTCGACCCGGCGTCCAACTGGCCGCTGTTCGCCGAAAAGGCGCGCGAACTGATCTCGCAGGACAAGGTGTCGGTGGTGTTCGGCTGCTGGACGTCGGTCAGCCGCAAGTCGGTGCTGCCGGTGTTCAAGGAACTCAACTCGATCCTGTTCTATCCCGTTCAATACGAGGGCGAGGAATCGGAGCGCAACGTCTTCTACACCGGCGCTGCTCCCAACCAGCAGGCCATTCCCGCAGTCGACTACCTGATGAAGGAAGAAGGCGTGCAGCGCTGGGTGCTGGCCGGCACCGACTATGTCTACCCGCGCACGACCAACAAGATTCTCGAGGCCTATCTCAAGGCCAAGGGTGTTGCCGCCGACGACATCATGATCAACTACACGCCGTTCGGTCACTCCGACTGGCAGTCGATCGTCGCCGACATCAAGAAATTCGGCTCGGCCGGCAAGAAGACCGCCGTGGTCTCGACCATCAACGGCGACGCCAATGTGCCCTTCTACAAGGAACTCGGCAACCAGGGCATCAAGGCCGAGGACATCCCGGTGGTCGCCTTCTCGGTCGGTGAGGAAGAGCTGGCCGGCATCGACACCAAGCCACTGGTCGGTCACCTTGCCGCCTGGAACTATTTCCAGTCGATCGACAACGACGCCAACGCCACCTTCATCGACGGTTGGCACAAGTTCATCAAGAACGACAAGCGCACCACCAACGACCCGATGGAAGCCACCTATGTCGGCTTCAACGCCTGGGTGAAGGCGGTGGAAGCGGCCGGCACTACCGACGTCGATCCGGTGATCGATACGCTGGTCGGCACCACCGTGCCCAACCTGTCGGGCGGCTACGCCACCATCATGCCGAACCACCACATCACTAAGCCGGTGCTGATCGGCGAAATCCAGGATGATGGTCAGTTCGACATCGTGTCGGAGACGGCGCCGGTGGTCGGCGACGAATGGTCGGATTACCTCGAAGGCTCCAAGGACCTGATCTCCGATTGGCGCAAGCCGCTGTCTTGCGGCAACTTCAACGTCGCCACGGGCAAGTGCGGCGGCAATTCCTGACCACCCGCACTCCCTCCGTCCGGGGCTGCCCCTGGCCCCGGACGGGCACCGACATGTCCGCCGATCATCTCGACTCAAGCCGGTTTGACGGCGGCGACTCAAGCGGACCGAAACGGACTTGCCATGAGTTTTTTGCGCCTCCTTGCCATCTGGGCGATCCTGATCCTCGGGCTTCAGCCGGCGCTGGCCGATCGCATCGCCGATGCCGATCTGGCGCCTCGCGTCGCCGCTCTCGGAAGCGGCGGCTTCGACGCGGCCGAACAGGCCATTGCCGATCTCGCCGGGACGGGCGACGACCGTGTGCCGACCATCCTCGACCGCCTCGGCGAAGGCGAGTTGATGGTGCGCAAGACCGACGGTGCGGTGTTCTTCGCCGAAAAGGCGGGCAAGGATTTTCGCCTCACCGATCCCGTGACCGGTGCCGATGCCGGTTTGGCGCCGAAGGCGACTCTGGAGAAGGTGAAGGTCAACAATCGCATCCGCCGCGCCATCGCCTCGGCGGTGGGAGCGCTGACGCTGATGAGCTCCGATCCCGTGGTGCGCCGGTCAGCGGCCGAAGCGGTGATGAAGTCGGCGGACGCAGCCGCCATTCCCGCGCTCGACAAGGCGATCGCCGCCGAGACCGTTGCCGATGTCCGTGCGGCCATGATGGCGGCACGTGCCACCGCTCTCCTCGCCTCCGACGCTCCCGAGGCTGACAAGGTGGCTTCCATCGCCGCCATCGCCGATTTCGGCAGCCGCGACGCCCTCGGCTTCCTGTCCGGCTATACCACCGCCGACGGCGCGGTTGGTGAGGCCGCCCGCAAGGCCGCGGCGGCGATCGAGAGCCGGCTGATGCTGTGGGATATCGGCCAGAATCTTTGGTATGGCCTGTCGCTCGGCTCGGTACTGCTGCTTGCCGCCATCGGCCTCGCCATCACCTTCGGCGTGATGGGCGTCATCAACATGGCGCACGGCGAGATGGTGATGCTCGGCGCCTATGCGACCTTCACCGTGCAGGAGGCGATTCGTACCTTCTGGCCGGATCTTTTCGATTACTCGCTTCTGATCGCGCTACCGGCCGCCTTCCTGACCGCCGCGCTGGCCGGCATCCTGATCGAACGATCGATCATCCGCTGGCTCTACGGCCGGCCGCTTGAGACGTTGCTCGCCACCTGGGGCGTATCGTTGATCCTGCAGCAGGCGGTTCGCTCGCTTTATGGCGCCAACAACCGCGAGGTCGGCAACCCCTCGTGGATGTCGGGCTCCTTCGCCCTGGGTGACATCCAGGTTACCTGGACAAGGCTCTGGATCATCCTGTTTGCGCTCGCTGTGTTTCTGACGCTGATCGCCGTTCTGAAGCGCACCCGGCTCGGCCTCGAAATGCGAGCCGTGACCCAGAACCGCCAGATGGCCGCCGCCGTGGGCATCCGTACGCCTCTGGTCGACGCTTTGACCTTCGGCCTCGGCTCGGGCATTGCCGGCCTTGCCGGCGTGGCGCTCAGCCAGATCGACAACGTGTCGCCCAACCTCGGGCGCGGCTACATCATCGACAGCTTCATGGTGGTGGTGTTCGGCGGTGTCGGCAATCTCTGGGGCACACTGGTCGGCGCGCTGACGCTCGGCGTCGCGAACAAGCTCCTGGAGCCCTATGCCGGCGCCGTACTCGGCAAGATCATCCTGCTGGTTGCCATCATCCTGTTCATCCAGAAGCGGCCGCGTGGCCTGTTCGCCCTGAAGGGCAGGGCGGTGGAGGCATGATTACGTCCTTCCTCATCAACAGCCTCGATCGGCGCGGACGCTTTGTCGTCGGACTACTCGTCCTGCTGGCTCTGCTGGTTCCGGCGGGCAACCTGCTGGTACCGGAGGCGAATGCCTTCCACGTATCGACCTACCAGCTCACCCTCTGCGGCAAGTATCTGACTTACGCACTCCTGGCGCTGTCGGTCGATCTCGTCTGGGGTTATTGCGGCATACTGTCGCTCGGCCACGGCGCCTTCTTCGCGCTCGGCGGCTATGCCATGGGCATGTACCTGATGCGGCAGATCGGAGCGCGCGGGGTCTATGCCGATCCGGTGCTGCCCGACTTCATGGTGTTCCTCAACTGGAAGGAACTACCCTGGTTCTGGCACGGCTTCGACATGGCCTGGTACGCCTTCCTGATGGTGATGCTGGTGCCGGGCGTCCTCGCCTTCCTGTTCGGCTGGCTGTCGTTCCGCAGCCGGGTCACCGGCGTCTATCTCTCCATCATCACCCAGGCGCTCACCTATGCTCTGCTGCTCGCCTTCTTCCGCAACGACATGGGATTTGGCGGCAACAACGGCCTTACCGACTTCAAGGATATCCTCGGCTTCCCGATTCAGGCGCCGGGGACCCGCGCCGCATTGTTCGCCGCCTCGGCGTTGATGCTGGCGCTCGGCTTCGTCGTAGCATCGGCCGTCGTCCGCTCCAAGCTCGGCAAGGTGCTGGTGGCCATCCGCGATGCCGAGAGCCGTACACGTTTCATCGGCTACCGGGTCGAGCACTACAAGCTGTTCGTCTGGACGCTCAGCGCCGTGATGGCCGGCATCGCCGGAGCGCTCTACGTGCCGCAGGTCGGCATCATCAATCCCTCGGAATTCGACCCCGCCGCCTCCATCGAGGCCGTGATCTGGGTTGCGGTCGGCGGCCGGGGCACCCTCATCGGTCCGCTGATCGGCGCCGTGGCCGTCAACTTCGGCAAAACCTGGTTCACCGGCGTCCTGCCCGAGGTCTGGCTTTACGCACTGGGGGCGCTGTTCGTGGTGGTGACGCTGTTCCTGCCGCGCGGCCTCGTCGGTCTCTGGGACAGGGCAGTGACCGGACGGGCGAAGCCGGTAAAGGACGTGGACGGTTCCGAACGGCAGGCGGGAGAAGCGGCATGACCGACAAGGCGGAAGGCTCGCTCCTCTATCTCGACGACGTCTCGGTATCCTTCGATGGCTTCAGGGCGATCAATCGCCTGTCACTGGTGCTGGAGCCCGGCGAGATGCGGGCGATCATCGGCCCCAATGGCGCCGGCAAGACGACGATGATGGACATCATCACGGGCAAGACGCGGCCCGATACCGGCGACGTGCTGTTCGACGGCTCCGTCGACCTCACCCGCCTCGACGAGGCGGCCATCGCCAATCTCGGCATCGGCCGCAAGTTCCAGAAGCCGACGGTGTTCGAGAGCCACAGCGTCGAGGACAACATCGCCCTGGCGCTGAAGAGCCGGCGGGGTGCCTTCGCAGCATTGTTCCACCGTCGCTCGGCTGCCGAACAGGAGCGCATCGATGGGTTGCTCTCGACCATCCGCCTTGCCGACAAACGGCACCTTCTCGCCGCCCGTCTGTCGCACGGCCAGAAGCAATGGCTGGAGATCGGCATGCTGCTCGCCCAGGAGCCCCGCCTTCTCCTGGTCGACGAGCCGGCGGCCGGCATGACCGACGCCGAGACGGCGGAAACGGCAATCCTGCTCAAGGAGATCGCCAAGACGCAGTCGGTGGTGGTGGTCGAGCACGACATGACCTTCGTCCGAGCCCTGGGCGTCAAGGTCACCGTGCTGCACGAGGGATCAGTGCTGGCCGAAGGCTCGCTCGATGCCGTGTCGGCGAACCCCAGGGTGATCGAGGTCTACCTCGGGCGGTGAAGGAACTGAGTTCATGCTGAACGTCGAAGCTGTCGACCTCCACTATGGTGCCGCCCAGGCGCTCAGGAAGGTATCTCTATCCGCCACCGCCGGGCGCGTCACGGCGGTGCTCGGCCGCAATGGGGTTGGAAAAACCTCGCTGATGCGGGCGATCGCAGGATTGCAGGCGATCTCCGGCGGCACGATCCGCCTCGATGGCGGGGATCTCACCGGCCTTTCACCCTACGAGCGGGTACGGCGCGGGGTCGCCATCGTGCCGCAGGGGCGCGAGATCTTCCCCCTGCTGACGGTCGAGGAAAATCTCCAGACCGGCTTCGCCACGCTGAAACGGGCCGACCGCTACGTGCCCGACATGGTCTACGACCTTTTCCCGGTGCTCAAAGACATGCTGCGTCGTCGCGGTGGCGATCTCTCGGGCGGACAGCAGCAGCAACTTGCCATAGGCAGGGCGCTGGTGACGCGGCCACGTCTCCTCGTTCTCGACGAACCGACCGAGGGCATTCAGCCGTCGATCATCAAGGACATCGGTCACGCCATCACCTTCCTGCGCCGACAGGGTGACATGGCCATCGTTCTGGTGGAGCAGTACTTCGATTTCGCCAAGGAGCTCGCCGACGAGTTCGTGGTCATGGAGCGCGGCGAGGTGGTGATATCGGGCAGTCGCGAGACCATGGACGAGGAGGCGGTGCGCGGCAGGATCGCCGTGTGACCGTCGGGCGAGACCGACACGGTCTTGAAAAGCTGCCCGGCGCGTGCGATTTCCTGCTGGAACGTCCCGATGCAAGCGGAAGCCCCGGGGGCAATATGCGACTGACCAGCTATTCCAACTATTCGTTGCGCGTGCTGCTGGCCGCCGCTGCCCGCTCGCCGCGGCTCACCACCATCCGTGAAGTGGCCGACGCATTCGATCTGCCACAGTCGCATCTCGTGAAATGCGTCCACCAGCTCGGTACCTGGGGATACCTCGAGACGGTGCGCGGAAATCGAGGCGGCTTTCGTCTCAAGCGCCCAGCGGCATCGGTGTCGATCGGCGAAGTCGTCCGCCGGACCGAGGACGGGCTTTCCGTGGTGGAGTGCCTCGACCCCGAAACCAACACCTGTCCGTTGACCGATCGCTGCCGCATGAGCCAGGTGCTGCGCCGGGCCACCGACGCGTTTCTCGACGTGCTTGATCGGTTGACGCTCGCCGACGTCGCCGGCAGTGAAGCCGATTTCCGCGCTTTGCTCGATGGAGCCGCGCCGGAACGTCGGGTTCCCACCGCCGCCTGCAGCGGTGAACCGACCGTTATGCGGGTCTGATCGTCTCTTTTTTAGTGGTTTCTGATCGTTAAGCGGACGAGAGCGCGGGTGGGCGCGCGTGGCCGATGAGGATGTCGGCAACCGTGATTGTCGCGAGTTCGTCGCGCATGGCCCGATAAGCCTGGGCGCAGGCGCCAGCCAGTGGACAGTTTTCGCAGGCCCTGGCATCGGCGCGGCCGCAGACGCGCATGTCGTCTTCCGGCTCGAACAGGTCGATCACCGACAACACAGAAATTTCAGCGGCCGGCCGGCTGAGGCAATAGCCGCCGCCGCGACCGCGGCGGCCGACCAGAAGGCCGGCGCGGGCCAGAGCATTGCAGGAGCGGATGACGCGCGCCTCCGGCATGCCGAGCCGGTCGGCCATCTCCGGCAGCGTCACCGCCTCGCCATCGCCGCAGATCATCAGGATACGAAGGGCGCCGTGGGTCACGGCGTTGATTTTCATGGCGACCTTCCTCCAAAGGTATATTGACTGTATAGCTTTACATCGCTAGTTCTGTCCATGTCGATTGTCGGAGGGGGAATCCGACGGTCCGCCGGTCTCAACCGGCCACGGGGGTCGTAAAGATGGTGCTCGTTCCTGCCGTCGCTGTCGGTGTTCATCGCCGAAAGCGGGCGGTCGACGCTGCTCGTTCGTCCTCCGGATCGATGAGTTCTGCCCTCCGCCGCCTTGCTGGCGTCGTGGCGAGCCCTTGAGGAAGAACGCGGCGGCTCAGGCGCGACAGACGCGAGAGGGGTCGCCTTCGCTGAGAGGATGTCGGCCATCATGTTCGATCAGACATTCGTGGAGTTGTCGCGCTGGCAGTTCGCCGCCACGGCAATGTACCACTTCATCTTCGTGCCGCTGACGCTGGGGCTCACCTGGCTGCTTGTCATCATGGAAACCGTCTATGTGATGACCGGCAAGGAAATCTACCGGGACATGACCAAGTTCTGGGGCAAGCTGTTCGGCATTAACTTCGCCTTGGGCGTCACGACCGGTCTCACCATGGAGTTCCAGTTCGGTACCAACTGGTCCTACTACTCGCATTATGTGGGCGACATCTTCGGTGCGCCGCTGGCCATTGAAGGCCTGATGGCCTTCTTCCTCGAGTCGACCTTCATCGGTCTGTTCTTCCTCGGCTGGGAGAGGCTTACCAAGCGTCAACACCTCGCGGTCACCTTCCTGACGGCGTTGGGCTCCAACCTTTCGGCGCTCTGGATCCTGGTCGCCAACGGCTGGATGCAGAATCCGATCGGCTCCCTCTTCTCGCCCCAGACGATGCGCATGGAGATGCAGTCCTTCGCCGAGGTGCTGTTCAATCCTGTGGCCCAGGTCAAGTTCGTCCACACGGTCGCCGCCGGCTACACCACCGCGTCGATGTTCGTGCTCGGCATATCCGCTTGGTATCTGCTCAAGGGGCGCGACGTCGCCTTCGCCAAACGGTCGTTTGCCGTCGCCGCCGGCTTCGGTCTTGCTTCCTGCCTTTCGGTGATCGTGCTGGGCGACGAAAGCGGCTATGAGCTCGGCGACGTGCAGAAGGTCAAGCTTGCCGCGATCGAGGGCGAGTGGGAGACCCAGCCGGCTCCGGCCCCCTTCAACCTGATCGGCTTCCCCTCGCAGGAGGAGAAAGCCACCCGTGGCGCGATCGAGATTCCCTATGTTCTCGGCCTGATCGCCACGCGCTCGCTCGACAAGCCGGTAGCCGGCCTCAACGACCTGCGCGAGGAGCATCTCGCCCGTATCCGCTCCGGCCAGGAGGGCTACGCGGCGATGATGAAGATCCGTGGTGGCGACACCACCCCGGAGACGCGCGCGGTCTTTGACGCCCACGCCAAGGACATCGGCTTCGGCCTGCTCTTGAAGCAGTTCGTCGAGGATCCGGCCACAGCCACCGAGGAGCAAGTTCAGGCCGCCGCCGATGGGACCATTCCCAAGGTCTGGCCGCTGTTCTGGGCCTTCCGCTTCATGGTCGGTTTCGGCTTCATCATGCTGGTCATCTTCGCCTCGGCTTTCTACGTCAGCGCCCGGCGCAGCCACGAGCAGAATCGTTGGCTGCTGAGGGCTGCGTTGTGGGCCATCCCGCTGCCCTGGCTTGCCTGTGAGCTCGGGTGGTTCGTCGCCGAGTTCGGCCGGCAGCCCTGGGCCATCGGCGAGGTGCTGCCGACCTTCCTCGGCACGTCGAGCCTGACGACGACCGATCTGATTTTTTCGTTGACCGGCTTCCTGGTGCTCTACACCGGCCTGCTGGTGATCGAGGTCTATCTGATGTTCAAGTTCGCTCGTCTCGGCCCGAGCTCGCTCGGCACCGGCCGCTATCACTTCGAGACCGAGATGCCGGAACCGATTCGCGTCGCAGCGGCAGAGTGAGGACACCACCATGTTCGATTATGAAATCCTGAAGTTCATCTGGTGGATTCTGGTCGGCGCGCTGCTGATCGGTTTCGCCATCACCGACGGCATGGACATGGGCGTGGGCTCGCTTCTGCCCTTTGTCGCCAAGACCGACGCCGAGCGGCGGGTCGCCATCAATACGGTTGGCCCGCACTGGGACGGTAATCAGGTGTGGCTGATCACCGCCGGCGGCGCCATCTTCGCTGCCTGGCCCGCCGTCTATGCCGCAGCCTTCTCGGGCTTTTACATGGCGATGCTCCTGGTGCTGTTCGCCCTGTTCTTCCGGCCCGTCGGCTTCGACTATCGCTCGAAGCTCGACAGCCCGAAGTGGCGCAATGCCTGGGATTGGGGGCTGTTCGCCGGCGGTGCCATTCCGGCGCTGATCTTCGGCGTCGCCTTCGGCAACCTGCTGCAGGGCGTACCCTTCCGTCTCGATGAACTCCTGCGCGCCCATTACCAGGGCTCGTTTATCTTCGCCTTGCTGCCGCTGCTCAACCCCTTCGCGCTGCTGGCCGGCCTCATTTCGCTCGGCATGCTCGTCGCGCATGGTGCCGTCTGGCTGCAGCTCCGCGCCTCCGGCGCAGTGGCGGCGCGGTCGCGGGCGTTGGCGGTTCGGCTGTCGCCGGTGATCGCGGTGTTGTTCGCCGTCGCCGGCGTCTGGGTGTGGCTCGGCATCGACGGCTATCGCATCGTGTCGCAGCCGCCGCTCGATGCCATGCCCAACCCGCTCAACAAGCAGGTCGTGGTGGCGTCCGGGGCGCTGCTCGATATCTACACGACCATGCCGATCGCCATCCTTGCGCCGATCGTCGGTCTCCTCGGCCCGCTGCTGACAGCTCTGCTGGCAAAAGTCGAGCGGCCCGGTTTTGCCTTCGTCACGTCGGCGTTCGGCATGGCGGGGATCATCGGCACGGCCGGCCTCTCGATGTTCCCCTTCGTGATGCCGTCGAGCCTCGATCCAAACTCCAGCCTGACCGTGTGGGACGCCACGTCCAGCCATTTGACGCTCAACGTCATGTTCTGGGCAGTCATCATCTTCCTGCCGATCGTGCTCGCCTATACCGTCTGGTGCTACTGGCGGATGTGGGGACGCGTGACGGCGGAAGAGATCGATGCTCGTTCGCATTCGGCCTACTGAGAGGGGAGAGCAGACAATGTGGTATTTTGCCTGGATCCTTGGCGTTACGGCCGCGGCGGCAATTGGCGTGATCAACGTCATGTGGTTTGAGTTCCAGGACGGCCTCGACGCGTCCGAGTGAATAACCCCGGCGGCGATATCGCCGCCGGACTCTTCAGGCCGGCTCGTCTTCTCCCGGCCTTTCAGAGCGGCCGGTACGGTCGTCCCACCCACCGTGCCGGCTGGCTCTTTTCTCGATCGCGCCCAAGTGAAGGCCACCGCCCTTGCGGATCCGATGGGCGCGTGGCAATCGGGCTTGCCATCTTCGTTGTGCCGTCCTTCCGCATGAGCAAACCCGAGACCCTACTCGACGATCTTTCGGCCGATGTACGCAAGGAGACGGCGCTGCTTCTTGCCGCCGCCGTCGCCGAGGGCCTGCTGGGGGTAGCAGCCGCCTTCCTCGCCGCTCGCATCATCAACTCTGCGGTGTTCGAAGGCGCCGATCTGGCCACCGTTCTTCCGGGGCTTGCCCAACTTCTCGGCGTCGCCTTTCTCAGGGCGGTCATCGCCTATGCCGGTGCCCAGGCCGGTTTCGAGGCGGCGGCACGGGCCCGGCAAGGCCTGTTCGCTCGTCTTCTCGACCATGTTGCCGCACTGGGGCCGGTACGGCTTTCGGGCACTGCGACCGGTGATGTCGCCACGACGTTGACGGACGCCGTCGCCGGCATCGAACCTTATTGGCGGCAATGGCTGCCAGCAACCGCCACTGGTGCGGTGCTTCCGATCGCCATTCTTCTCGCCGTGCTGCCGGTGGACTGGCGCTCGGCGGCGGTCTTTGCACTGACGTTGCCGCTGTTACCCCTGTTCATGGTGCTGGCCGGGCGCTCGGCCGAGCGGGCCAGCCAGCGGCAATGGGCATCGATGGCCCGGCTTGGCGGGCACCTTCTCGACGCGGTGGCCGGCCTCGCCGATCTTGTGCTGCTCGGTGCAGCCAGGCGCGAGGTCGCCTTGGTCGCCAAGACGGCCGACGCTTATCGGCGCGAAACCATGAAGGTATTGCGCCTCGCCTTCCTTTCGGCGCTGGTGCTCGAGTTCTTCGCCACCGTTTCCATCGCGGTGACGGCGGTGCTGGTGGGTTTCCGACTCCTCTGGGGCGAAATCGCCTTCATCGACGGTCTTACCGTATTGCTGCTCGCCCCGCTGTTCTACGCCCCGCTCCGGACGCTGGGCATCGAGCGGCACGCTCGCATGGAAGCGCTGGCTGCCGCCGACCGGCTGGCCAGCTTCCTGGCGCGGCCGGTGTCCAAGCGGGTCGGAACCCGGCCATTCGTCGCTGGCGACGCGGTCTCGGTGCGTTTCGACTGCGTCTCGGCCAGCTATGGAGACGGCCGGCTTGCTCTCGATGGCGTCAGCTTTGACATCCGCGCCGGCGAACAGGTGGCAATCGTCGGCGAGACTGGCGCCGGCAAGTCGACGATCCTGTCGTTGATCGCTGGGTTCCTGGAACCCGCGGCGGGAACCATCCTGATCGACGGCCGGCCGCTCGCGTCCCTCGATCTCGATGATCTCAGGCGCCACATCGCTTTCCTGCCGCAACGTGCCTTCCTGTTCGACACGACCATCGCCGAGAATGTCGCGATGGGGCGTGCCGGCGATGTGGCTGCGGCGCTTCGGGCGGCTCGTGCCGATGATTTCGTCGCCCGTCTTCCCAATGGCGTCGAAAGCCGGCTTGGCGAAGGCGGCGCCGGCCTGTCCGGCGGCGAGGCCCAACGGCTGATGCTGGCGCGCGCCTTGTTCGCACCGGCGCCGCTCGTGCTGATGGACGAACCCACCGCCCATCTCGACGCCGCCACCGAGGCCGCCGTAGGGGAAGCGATCGCCACCCTTTCCGCCGGTCGCACACGCCTCACCATCGCCCACCGCCTCAAGACGGTGGAGGCCGCCGATCGGGTGCTTGTTCTGGCTGGCGGGCGGCTTGTCGAGGAAGGGACACCGGCCGAGCTCAAGGCGCGCGGCGGCGCGTTCGACGCCATGCTGGCAAAGCTGGAAACCGGGGGCGCGCCGTGAAGGACCTGATCCGCCTCCTTGGTCTCTACCGGCGACACCTCGGCTGGATCCTGCTGTCGATGCTGGTGTCTCTCGTCGCGACGCTCGCCAATGCCGGCTTGATGGCGGCCTCAGGCTGGTTCATCACCGCCATGGCCGCGGCGGGTCTTGCCGGCGTTACCATGAACTACTTCACGCCGGCGGCGATCATCCGGGGTCTGGCCATTCTTCGTACCGGTGGCCGCTATGTCGACCGGATCGTCGGCCATGAGGCGACCTTGCGCCTTCTCGCCGACATCCGTACCCATCTGTTCGCAAGAATGGTACCGCTCGCTCCGGCCGCCCTCGACGACCTCCGCTCAGGCGATCTGCTCGCTCGACTCAAGGCTGACATCGATCGGCTGGAGCTGACCTTCCTGCGGTTTCTGTCGCCGCTGACGGTCGCCCTTTTGACGCTTGTCGCCGTCGGGTTTGTCCTCTTCCTTTATGACGGCCCGCTATCGGCGGGAGTCCTCGCTGTTCTCCTCGGTTGCGGTCTTCTGGCGCCGGCGCTTGCCGCCGCTGCGACGGCTGATCCGGGACGAACTCTGACGGCCCGTTCGGCCGATCTTCGCAGGCTGGTCGTCGATGATCTCTCCGGCCTCATGCCGCTGATCGCAACGGGCGCTTTTGTCGGCCACCGCGACCGGCTCGTTACGGCCATGTTCGAACTGGTCCAGGCTGAACGCTGGCTCGCCCGCCGTGCGGCCCTTGGACAGGCGCTCGGCCGCCTCTCCGGCGATCTCGCGCTGATCGTGGCGTTGTTCGTCGGTGTGCCGCTCGTTGCCGCCGGCCGCATGGTCGGCCCGGAGCTGACCATGGCGGCACTCCTGTCGCTATCGGCCGCCGAGGCCTTCATGGGGTTGCCGGCAGCCTTTCTCGGTCTTTTCCCGACGCTCGCCTCGGCGCGGCGACTGTTCGCCATCCTTGACCGCAAGCCGCCGGTCATAGATCAAGCAACCAAGCCATTGCCCGAAGGGCGGGATCTCCGCCTCGACGGCGTGACGCTTCGCTACCTCGGCAACTTGCGGCCGGCTCTCGACGACATCAGCCTCGAAATACCATTCGGGACTCACGTGGCTCTGGTCGGCGAGAGTGGTGCCGGCAAGTCGTCGGTCGTCGCTCTTCTCGCTCGGCTGCGTGATCCGGATGCCGGCAAAATCCGGCTCGGTGGCCTGCCGCTCACCGAACTGGCACTCGCCGATGCCCGCCGGGTGGTCGGCGTGGTGCCGCAGAAGCCGCATCTCTTCACGTTGACGCTCGAGGAAAATCTCCGCCTCGGTCGTCCCTCGGCGACAGCCGACGAGCTCGCTGCGGCAATCGAGATGGCTGGTCTCACCGAGTTCGTTTCCAGACTGCCGCAAGGGTTGGCCACGCCCGTTGGCGTTGCCGGTACGACATTGTCAGGTGGTGAGGCGCGTCGTGTCGCCATTGCCCGCGTGTTGCTGCTCGACCCCGATATTCTCATCCTAGACGAGCCCGGCGAAGGGCTCGATCCGGAAACCGAGGCCGCCGTCCTGGATCGGGTGCTGAACCGGATGAGCGGGCGAACGGTCATCCTGGTCACCCATGCCCATGCTGCGCTCCATCGCATGGATCGCGTGGTGGAACTCGATAGCGGTCGGATTGTTGCGAATCGCCTGCCTTAGGCAGTCTGACGGAGGGCACAGTGCTTGTGTGCTCATCGCGGCCATGCTAAGGGGCGGCGAACCTTTTGGGAGAGCTCTCATGCTCCTCGGCCACGATCAGCGACGACGACGCGACGCACGCGCTTTTGAGCGCGCTTTCGCGTCTTCCTGCGCCTGATCGGTCGACCTCGGGGTTTGCGGATCGATGGCGCCGCACCCCGCTTTTCCACGGTTCGACATGACCGCCATCGATCTCTCGCTTGCCCGCTCCCTCGACAGCTTTGCGCTGGAGGATGTCGTCTTTCGCCCTGAGGTGGCTGAAGATGCCGTTGCCATCGACGCCATTCACGACGTGACCTTCGGTCCCGGCCGTTACAGCCGCACCGCCTTCCGGCTGCGCGAAGGCCACGCGCCCGACGGCCCCACCAGCCTCGTCGCCGTCTACCGGGGCAATGTCATTGGTTCGGTACGGCTTACCGCCATCGCGGTAGGCGAAACGCCGGCGCTGCTGCTCGGCCCGCTGGCCGTGCTGCCGGCGCTCAAGAGTCTCGGCGTCGGCAAAGCCCTGATGCGCCTGTCCATGGAAGCGGCACGCCAGCGGCACCATCGGCTGGTCGTCTTGGTCGGCGACCTTCCCTACTACTGGCCGTTTGGCTTCCGCGTCGTGCCAACTGGCCGGTTGGAGCTGCCGGGGCCCGTCGATCCGGCCCGTCTCTTGTGGGCCGAGCTGACCCCGGGCGCCTCCGATGACGTTGCAGGTCCGGTCAGGGCGACCGGTCCGGCCGTCTGACCGACTTGATCGCTATCGGCTTTCCCGCCACCACAAACCGCCGACTGCCAGTAGCAACAGGGCTGCGGCGAGAAGTCCGAGATAGACCGGCACCGTCTCGATGCCGGCCACCTCGTAGGCTTCCGACGCCTTGAAGCCGATCCATCCGTCGCCCGAATAGGTGCCGGCGGCCTGGCGTCGCAAGGCCACCGCCGGGACCGCCAACGGCCCGCCGGCTTCGGCTCTCAGCCGGATGGCCGCGCCGCCCGTCGCCTCGGCGATCGGCCGTGTCGGCTCGGTGGTCGACACGAGCGCTCGGAACTCACGCGGGTTGGCGGGGCCGACATGGGCGAGGGCGGTCAGCGTGCCGTCGGTCGCCTTGTAGAGGCCGGGCAGTGGCGCGGAAAGCGTTGCGCCGAAACGGCCGGGGCCGAGAGAACTGAGGCCGGTGATGCGCTGCTCCGAGCCGTCGGGAAATGTCACGGTTACCGGCTCGGCAGTTTCCTTGAGGGTGCGCCGCTCGACGGCAAGGCGGCCGCCCTCGCCGGAGAGACGAAGCGCCTCCTCCTCGAGCTCGGGCTCGCCCATCAGCCAATGAGCGACGTTGCGTAGCAGTTCGGCGTGCGGCCCGCCGCCCTCGAAACCGCGCGCCCACAACCAGACCTGATCGCTGAGCAGCATGGCGACGCGGCCCTTGCCCTCGCGGGACAGCACGAGCAGCGGCTTGCCGTCCGGCCCGGACATCAGCGCTTCGCCGCGATTTTCATGGGTTTCGACGAGGCGGAACCAGCGCGACCAGCGGGGTGGATCGGCGTCGCCGCCCGGCAGCTCTGCCGTCACCGGATGGCGGGCGCCAAGGGGCGTGACGGCCGGACGAAATGGCGTCTCGACGACATTGCCGTTGGGGATCGCCGGAAGGAGAGGGGCGAGCGGGCTGTCGTAGACGCTGTCGGCGTTGAGCGGATCGGGACCGGCGGCCATCAGCAGGGCGCCGCCCTCGGCGACATAGCGGGCGATGTTGTCGAAGTAGAGAAGCGGCAGCACGCCACGCTTCTCGTAGCGGTCGAAAATGATCAGATCGAAGTCGCCGATCTTTTCGTCGAACAGCTCGCGGGTGGGGAAGGCGATCAGCGACAGTTCGTCGATCGGCGTGCCATCCTGCTTTTCCGGTGGCCTAAGGATGGTGAAATGAACGAGGTCGACCGAAGCGTCCGACTTCAGGAGATCGCGCCAGGTTCGCTCGCCGGCATGCGGTTCGCCCGAGACCAGCAGCACGCGCAACGCCTGTCGCACGCCGTCGATGACGGCGACCTCGGTGTTGTTGAGCGGGGAGATCTCGCCGGGGAGCGCTGGCGCCTCCACCTCGACGATGTTGTCGCCGGCATGCGGGATGGCGATGTCGACCGAGCGCTCGTCGCCGGGCGCCATGGTCAGCGTCGCAATGATTTCCCCGTCACGGCGGACGACCACCGGCACTGCCGCGCCGTTGGGTGATCGCCCGTCGTCGACGAGGCGGAAGCTGAGGCGCTGCGTCGAGCGGACAAGTGCGAACTTCGGGATGGAGGTCAGCTCGATGCGGCGGTCATACTCGTCGGGATCGCCGCTGACGAGCACGTGCACCGGAGCGGAGAAGCCGAGGCCTGCAACAGTCTTCGGCGCATCGTGGACGCGACCGTCGGTGACAAGAACGACGCCGCCGATCCGGTCGGCCGGCACGTCGGAAAGGGCGCGGGCGACGTCGGCGAAAAGGCGCGTGCCATCGGCGTTGTCGGTGGCGGCGGCCGGCACCTCGCGCAGCTCCACGCCGGAAAGCCGGGAGAGACGCTCCTTCAGTGTCGCATAGGCGGCGTCGGTATCGGCTGGCCGGCCGGCCAGCGACTGCGAGGCGCTACGGTCGGCAACCAGCGCCACCACGGACGGAAGAGTCTTGCGATCCTCGGCGACGAGCTCGGGTCTCGCCGCACCGAGAAGGAGAAGGCCGAGCGCCAGCGCTCTGAGAAGCACGCCGGGTCGACGGCGCAAGACCATCAGGGCGAGAACGGCGAGCGCCACGACGCCGCCGGCGGCGAGGATGGGAACGGGCAGAAGCGGCTCGAAGGCGATCGACCAGATCATGACGGCCTCATTCCCCCAGCCGCTCGAGGAGGGCGGGCACGTGGACCTGGTCCGCCTTGTAGCTACCGGTCAGGACGTAGATGACAATGTTGACGCCGGCCCGGAAAGCGAACTCCCTTTGGCGCGGGGCGTCGGGTACCAAGGGATGCAGGAAGGCGCCGCCGTCGTCGGCCGCCCAGGCGCCGGCAAGATCGTTGCCGGTGATCAGCAAAGGCGAGACACCGTCGGCTGCCCGTACCGGTCGCGCCTCGCCGGTGTCTTCGCGCTCGTCGTCGCCGGGGGCCTCGATCCACAGCGGTGACCCCTCGGTTCGGCCGACGAAGGCGCCGAGCAGATAGAAGGACTTGGTGAGCACGTGGTCGGAGGGCACCGGCTCAAGCGGCGGCACGTCGATCATCGCCAGCATGTCGCGGAGGCGCGCCGTGTTGGGAGAGGCGGCGGAGAAGTCGGCATCGTCGCGGCTGTCGAACAGCACGGAGCCGCCGTCCTTCATGAAGGCTTCGACGCGGGCCATGGCGGCTGCCGACGGCATCGGCGCCGCTGCGTCGATCGGCCAGTAGATCAGCGGGAAGACCGAAAGCTCTTCATGCTCCGGATCGACCGCCATCGGCTCGCCCGGCTCCAGCGACGAGTGCGACGCGATGAAGCGGGACAGCGTCGACAGGCCGGCGCGACTGGTTTCATCGACCTCCGTGACGCCTGTTTCGACATAGGCGAGCCGGGTGGCGGATAGTGCCTCCAAGAGGCGGGCGTCGTCGGCGGCATGGGCGTCGGGCCGGGTTACGAGAAGAATGAGGCCGATCGTAACGGCGGCTGTGACCGGGTGGCGCCGGCGGAATCCGCCGGCGAGCGCCGTCACTGCCAAGCCGTCGGCGAGCAGAAGCAGGAAGGCGAGGCCGAAGCCGAAAGGCGACAGGTCGATCGCCGTTTCGGTGACGAGACCGGTCCGGCGCACGCCATCGGGCAGACCGGAAAGGTCGGGCGGGGCGTAGGTCATGTCCGGCTTCAGCGGATTGAGCGCGCGGAAGCCGTCGTCACTGCCGTAAAGACCGGGCGGTGTCGATCGCGAGGGGCGGATGGCTGCCATGTTCGCCTCGCGGATGCCGGTCACGCCGGCCGCCGGCGCCGAGGCGCGGCCATAGCCGTCGAGAAGCGAGAGAGGTGGCAGCGTGGTGTTGCCGCCGACTTCGCGGACGCCGGCCTCGGCCGCACCGAGGGCGACGGTCCGGCGTAGCATCTCCACGAACACGCCGGAGATGGGCAGGTTGGACCAGCGGGTGTCGGCGGTGACATGGAACAGCACCAGCCAGCCGGCGCCGACCCGGGCGGCTGTCACCAACGGCGTACCATCGGAGAGGCTGGCCCAGGTTCGGTCGGCGAGATCGACGCCGGGCTCGGCCAGCACCTGCCGGTTCACCGTCACATCACCGGGAACCGCGAGGCCGGCATAGGGACCGTTGTCAGAAAAGCTGCCGAGCACCTGCGGCTTGCTCCAGGAAAGGGAACCGCCGAGGGCGCGGTCGCCGCGCCGGAGCGGAGCCGGCACCTCGATTTCATCGGAGGCGGCAAGTCGCGGTCCGGCGAAACGGATGAGCACGCCGCCCTTTTCCATGAAGGCGCGGGCGAGTGCTGCCTCGCTCTCGCCGAGGCGGCCGACGTCGGCCACCAGAATGGCGGCCGGCCGTCCTTCAACCGCCGTCTTGAAGGCGTCTGAAAGGGCACCCTGGCCGGTGGTGGTCACCTCGGCGAACGGAGCAAGCGCCTTCTCAAGAAAATACTCGGGCGCGATCAGCGGGCGCACGGCCTCGCTGCCGGTCGCCGTAACGATGGCGACCGATCGACGACGCCAGCGATCATCGAGAAGATGGACGCCGAGCGCCGAGTTGCCGCCGGTCACCTCGGCGCGAGCGATGTCGTTGCGGATCTCAAGCGGCAGCTCGAAGCGGACGTCGCCTCGGGCATTGCCGGCCGTCAGCGCAAAGGGCCGCTCGTCGAGAAGCCGTCCCTTTCGGTCGAGAAGGCGGAGGCCGCCTTCCGCGGGCGCACCGGCATCCGGTCGCCTGAGGTGAACGGTCACGGCGGCGCCATCCTGCTCGACGGCATCCATTGCCACGGGTGCCGGCTGGCTGGAAATCGCGAGCGTCACCGGCGCGCTGCCGGAGAGACTTGCGAGGCCTGAAAGGAAGTCATGGGCGGTGCCGTTGTCTCCCGGTTCGGGCAGAACGACGATCTCTCCGGGCGGGGTCGTCGCGGCGAGGAGGGTGAGGGCAGGCAGCAGCGGGGCGCGATCCGGCAGGATGGCACGCGGGGCGAGCGCGTTAACCCGCCGGAGTGCTTCGGCGGCGGTCGTCTGCGAGCCGATGCCGTCCGGCCCATCCGCGGTGGCGACGAGCAGCACAGGCCGCCCGGCGTCCCCGGCCTCCGCAAGAACGGCGGCGGCGGTGGCGCGTCGCTCCGGCCAGTCGGGGGCGGCGCTGGCGCCGTTGTCGATCACCAGCCACAAGGGGCCGTCGCCACGCACGATGCGCTCGGCTGGCTGAAGGATAGGGCCGGCGACCGCCAGCACGATCAGTCCGGCAATGAGAAGGCGCAGGGCGATCAGCCACCAGGGCGTACGAACCGGCGTCTCCTGGTCACGTTTTGGACGAATGATCAGGGCGAGCGGCGGGAACAGGCGCGTCACCGGGCGGGGCGGGGTCGCCTTCAGCAGCCACCAGATGGCCGGCAGCGCCAGGAGACCGAGAAGAGCCAGCGGCGCGGCAAAGGACAGCGCACTCATGCGGATCCTCCCTCCGGCGCCGAAAGCTGGCCGCAAAGGGCGATCAACGTTTCGGTTGCCGGCCGGTCGGTCCGCACCAGCATATGGCTCCAGCCTGGTCGGCAGGCGGCGACAAGATGCGCCCGGTGCTCCGCTCGGCTGGCGAGATAGGTCTCACGCCAGGCCTCGGCGCGGCCGGCGGTCAGTCGGGCGCCATTCTCGGGGTCGACGAAATCGACCCGACCGGTGAAGGGAAAGGTTTCCTCGATCGGATCGGCGATCTCGACGAGGTGGACGCGGCTCTCGAGCGTGGCAAGGTCGGCAAACAGCGCATCGCGTTCCGCCTGCGGTCCCAGGAAATCGGAGACGAGCAGGATATCGTCGCGGCGGCGCATGATCGCCGGTGCGTGGTGCGCTTCGACGGCACCCAGCCGGGCGAGCTTCATGGCAATCACCTCGGCGCCGTCGCGCCGGCTGGTCGGCTCGGCGTCGCCAACCAGGCCGACGCGCTCGCCCGCCCGCGCCAGCAGCTCGGCAACTGCCAGGGCAAGAACCAGTGCGAGGTTGGCTTTGCTGGTGTTGGCAAGCTCGGAGCGGAAATCCATGGACGCCGAGAGATCGGCCCATAGCCAGACGGTGTGGGCATTTTCATGCTCGCGCTCGCGCACGTAGAGCGTCTCGTCGCGGGCCGACCGCCGCCAGTCGATGCCACGCATGGGTTCGCCGGACAGGAACGGGCGAAATTGCCAGAAGTCTTCGCCCGGGCCGGCCCGGCGGCGGCCATGCCAACCGGCGGCCACCGTCGCGGCCACCCGACGCGCCTCGATGAGGAGGTCGGGCAAGGCGGCGGCAAGGCTGCGGGCCGTAGCGACGCCGTTTGGCGTCAGGGCGTCCTGCCCCGTCATGGCTCAGATCACCTTCGCGAGGATGAGGCCGATCACCTCGGCGACGGCGCGGCGACGGGCGCGCGCCTCGAAGGTCAGCGCCATGCGGTGCTTCAGCACAGGCACCGCCAGAGCGGCGACATCGTCGAGCGATGGCGCATAGCGGCCGGTGAGTAGAGCACGAGCACGGACGGCCAGCATCAGAGATTGGGCGGCACGGGGTCCAGGCCCCCAGGCGATGTCGCGGGCGGCGTCGGGCACCAGATCGGCGCCGGGACGGGCGCCGCGCACCAGATCGAGGATCGCTTCGACGATGCGCTCGCCGACCGGCATGCGGCGGACCAGCGCCTGCAAGTCCTGGAGCTCGCCATCGGCCAAGAGACGCTCCGCCGTCGCTTCCTCGCTACCGGTGGTTTCGATCAGGATGCGCCGCTCGGTGTCGCGGTCGGGATAGTCGAGGTCGATCTCCAGCAGGAAGCGGTCGAGCTGGGCCTCGGGCAGCGGATAGGTCCCCTCCTGTTCCAGCGGGTTTTGCGTCGCCAGTACGTGGAACGGCGCCGGGAGGTCATGGCGGACGCCGGCGACGGTGACGTGATGCTCCTGCATCGCCTGCAAGAGGGCCGACTGAGTGCGCGGAGAGGCGCGGTTGATCTCGTCGGCCATGACGAGCTGGGCGAACACCGGGCCACGGATGAAGCGGAAGGAACGGCTGCCGTCGGCTGCCTGATCCAGCACTTCCGAGCCTAGAATGTCGGAGGGCATCAGGTCGGGGGTGAACTGAATGCGCCGTTCGCTGAGCCCCAGGACAACCGCTAGGGTCTCGACCAGCTTGGTCTTGGCAAGGCCAGGCACGCCGACGATCAGGCCGTGACCGCCTGAAAGCAGCGTCACCAGCGCCGCCTCGACAGCCGCCTCCTGCCCGAAGATGACGCGGGCGATGGCGGCGCGCACGGCCGAAAGGCGCGCAAAGGCGGCGTCCGCCTCGGCGACGGCGGCGGCTGCCATCTTGATGTCTGCGTCCATCGCGGATTGCTCCTTCTTTCTTCCTCAGACGCCGGTATGCTGCTCATCCTGCGGCAGGAACCGTTCTTGCGGCTCGTTGTTTCCGTTTTTGATCGCCGGCGAGCTGGTGCCCAGCGGTCCAGTTTGACATCTCCCGCCGCGCGGCGCATCACCTTTCGGCAATGGTGCCGGAACTGGTTTCAACCCATGAGGCAAGCAAAATCAAGGCAGGCGCGACTGGCCGGGAGGCGGGCGTGATTGCAGAGGAAGTGGGCCCGGCCGAAATTCTCGCCAGGACCGGTCGCATGCGGCCGCTATCGACCGCCGGAGCATTGCGGGCGTCCGGCGAGGGACGGGTGGCGGCCAGTCTCATCGCCTCCACCGAGCCGTTGCGCGATGCCGCCGTTCTGATCGGTCTCGTCGGGCGGCAGGATTCCCGCGGTCTCGATCTTGTCATGATCCGGCGCACCGAGGGGCTCCGCGTCCATTCCGGCGAGGTGGCGTTGCCCGGTGGCAAGATCGATCCGGATGACGCGTCACCGGTCGAGGCTGCGCTACGCGAGGCGGAGGAAGAGGTCGGTCTTGACCCCTCGGCGGTCGAGCCGGTCGGCTTGCTCGCACCCTATCCGACGCCCTCTGGCTTCCGTGTCTTCCCGGTGATCGGCCTCATCAGCGGCGCTCCGGCATTGGTGCCCAATCCGGGCGAGGTGGCCGAGGTGTTTTCCGTGCCGCTCGACTTTGTGCTCGATCCCGGCAACCATCGCGAGGAGTTCTTCGAGCACGCCAGCGGGCGGCGACACTTTTTCTCGCTGCAATATGGCCGGCATCGCATCTGGGGCGTCACCGGCAACATCCTGCGTCGCTTCTACGAGGAAGTGTTCCGATGAGCCCGCCTGCCTCGATCGCCGGCGCGCCGTTCCTCGATGATCCCGCCTTTCGACGTGTGATCGCGGCGGTCGAGCAAGAGGGCGACCGGGCGCGCGTGGTCGGCGGGGCGGTGCGCAACACCCTGATCGGCGTGCCGGTCGATGATGTCGATATCGCCACGACGGCGCCGCCTGCCGAGGTCGCAGCCAGAGCAGCGGCCGCCGGACTCAAGGCAGTGCCGACCGGCATCGAGCATGGCACGGTAACGGTGGTCTCTTCCGGACGGCCGTTCGAGGTAACGACGCTCCGGGCCGACCTGGAGACCGACGGCCGGCGCGCCGTGGTCGCTTTCACCCGCGACTGGGCCGGCGATGCCGCGCGGCGCGACTTCACCATGAACGCCATCTACGCCGATGCCGACGGCACTCTGTATGATCCGGTCGACGGCATTGCCGATGCGCTGGCCGGTCGTGTCCGCTTCATCGGCGATCCCTCGGACCGAATCGAGGAGGACTATCTCCGTATTCTGCGCTTCTTTCGTTTTCATGCCCGTTATGGCCACGGCCAACTCGATGCTGCGGGTCTTGAGGCGGCCGTTCGCCTGAAGGACGGCCTCGACCGGTTATCGCGCGAGCGAATCGGCGCGGAGATGCGCAAGCTGGTGACCGCCGTCGGTGCGGTACCGGCCCTCGCCGTAATGGATGAAACGGGTATCCTCGGGCGCATATTGCCCGGCGGCGGTACCATGGCGCGCTTCTCCGCGGTGGTCGACCTGTCGGCACAACTCGGCTTACCGCTTGGCCTGGAGGCCCGACTTGCCGCTCTCGCCAATGATCGGTCGGCGCTCGCCGGGGCGCTACGCCTGTCCGGGCGGGAGGACAAGCGGCTTGGGGCGATCGTCGAGTGGAGCGGCGAACTCGCCCAACACATGGACGCACCGACAGTTCGCCTCGCCGTCATTCGCGCCGGCAATGATGTGACGGTTGTCGCACTGCTTCTCGCGGCCTTCGAACTGGGGCGTGATCCCGGTGGCGATCTTGTCTCGCTCGCCCGTGACTTTCACCCACCTAAGTCGCCCGTGACTGCCGCGCGCCTGCTTGCCGAGGGCTATGTGCCAGGGCCGGCTTTGGGGGCCGAGCTGCGTCGCCGCGAGGCTGCCTGGATCGCTGCCGGCTGTCCCGCCGAGCTCGATGGCGGCGTTTGAGGTCGGGCTGCTCAACGATCTGGCCGCCCGGAAGAATTTTTCTAGTTTTTTTCGGCGGCCGCTCTCTCCGTGACGGTTTTTTGACCGTTTGGACAACCGATAAATGGCTGTTTCTCAACGCTTATGCCGATTTCCGGATGTTTTTTCGATCTCGGCAAAGACGGTGTTGACAAGGCAGGAATGCCCCCCTATAACCCGCTCCAACGACGGCGGCGCTGCGGCGACGTGGTGCCGGCGAGTTTCTGTTGCCTGGTTCTGGTTGAGACTGGTTCAGTGTGGCGGCGGTATTGAGGGGCTTTGATCCTCTCTGTTCTTTGACAAGTGAATAGGAAGAAAGAGAAACGTGGCCGGCGCTTGGGGCTTGTCGGTGCGTGTCCTGATCCTTCGGGGTTGGGTTCGTGCCAAGAAGAGCTAAGTCCGGAGTACACGTTTCTTGAATAAGGACCGTTTCGGTTGTTCCTGAGAGGGAATGATTGGAATGGACCTCGTCAAGTGAACTTGTGATTTCGGGAAAGAACTCTTTGAACATGAGAGTTTGATCCTGGCTCAGAACGAACGCTGGCGGCAGGCTTAACACATGCAAGTCGAACGCTCGCAGCAATGCGGGAGTGGCAGACGGGTGAG
>NZ_PJNW01000022.1 GCF_002844595.1 Pleomorphomonas diazotrophica
GCTGCGGGCTCCTGTCGATCAACGCCTTGATCTCCGCCTCGATGGCCTCGATCTGGCCGATGACGGCTTTCAACATGGCCGCAAGGGATGTCTTGATCACCTTGCCGGCCGGGCCTTTTGACCGGTTCTGCTCGGCCACCTTGATGGCCACGAGGTCCTCTCGCCGGGCCACCAGAGCGGCCAGCATCTTCCGATCAGCTTCCGGCGGCAGGAACAGGGACAGCCGTTCCCAGCGGTCCTTGCCGTAGCGGGCGAGCGCCTCGGCATCGAGGGCGTCGGTCTTGGCAAGCGTGCCGAAGGAGCGGATAAAAGCCTTGACCTTCAAGGCATCCACCCGATGGCAGGCAATGCCGGCGGCCAGCAGCTCGGCCAGGAGCACATGCTCATGGCCGCCGGTCGGCTCGCAGACCGCGAGGTCGACGCGATCGATGCTTTTGAGAAAGCGGCGGATGGCGGCGGCGCTATTGTCGATGACGCAGGGCTTCGACGAAGGCGATGAGGAGCGAGCCTCGAAGACGGTCAGCGTGTCCTTGGAAACGTCGAAGCCCAGAACGATGTCGGGTGCCTGCTGCAAGACGGCCATGATGTGCTATCCTTCCCAAGTTGGGCCACCATGAGCTTCGGATTGTTCTCGGGCGTGGGTCTGATCGGCTAGGGTCAGGCCCCAGAGACCCCATCAACTCTCCAAGCGAATGATGGAGATGGCAGGGATCCTTGATGACACCGGGTGAAAGCCCGATCCTTGCACGGTCGCCTGCCAACGGCCTCTCCGGGGTCGTCAAACCAGCCGGAGAGGCCGCCTCAACTTACCCCGGCGCAAACG
>NZ_PJNW01000023.1 GCF_002844595.1 Pleomorphomonas diazotrophica
CGGCTTCCGGCGTCAAGCGACGCCGCGCGAAGCGGGTCTTTCGAGACCCGAAGCGTCTCGAAAGACGTCAAGCGGAGCGAAAGCCAGGGGCCGGAGGCCCGCCGGCGCCTGAGGCCGGAATAAAAGAACACGTCAAGGCGCTCGATGGGGTATTCTGTTGGCGAGAAAACCAACCGGGAGACCCACGATGCGCGCGATCCTGGCAGCCCTTCTTGCCCTCGGCACCATTCTCACCTCGCAAACTGCAACGGCCCAAGAACCGCCACCACCTCAGGAAGGCTACAGTCTGCAGCCGGCCACCGGCGAATATCTGAAGATCGACCGTCGTACTGGCGACGTCTCCCTTTGCGCGTCGCGCAGTGGCGGCTGGTCCTGCGAACTGATCGCCGACGATCGCAAGGCCTATGAAGACCGCATCGCCGAACTCGAGGCCGAGAACGAGCGACTTGGCAAGCGGATCGCCGCCCTGGAGGCCGACGGCACGCGGACGCCGCTTCTCGGTCAGGACGACGAGCGCCGTCTGCAAGAATTCTTCGACCTTAGCGATCGCATGTTCCGCCATTTCTTCGATCTGGTCGGTCGACTGCGCGAACGGGACGAGGCACCGATCTAGCTGGAGTAGTTCCAGCAAAAGTGGGAACCGGTTTTGCGTCCGCTCTTCCGTTGAATCTCATTTCACCGGAAGCGCTCTGGCGACGGACCGAAATCCACAGATTTATCCGTAAAAATGCGGTCGGGGCCGACCCAGGCCATGGCAGCGCGGCAAGCGCTGCTGCATGATCGCACTCACCCTAAGCACATGCGGGGAGGCTGAAACATGCTCAAGGAATTCAAGGAATTCGCGCTACGCGGCAACATGGTAGACCTGGCTATCGGTGTGATCATCGGCGGCGCCTTCGGCGGCCTCGTCAACTCGATCGTCGCCGATCTCCTGATGCCGATCATCGGCCTGATCACCGGTGGCATCGACTTTACCAATCTCTATGTCCAGCTGTCCGGGCAACCGGTGGCGAGCGATCTCGAGGCCGCCCGCAAGGCCGGCGCGACGATCGCCTACGGCAACTTCGTGACGCTGGCCATCAATTTCCTGATCATCGCCTTCGTCCTGTTCATGGTGGTGAAGGTGATGAACCGGCTGAAGACCTCCTCGGAACCTCCGGTGGCGGCGCCTCCCGAAGTGCCGGCCGACGTCGCTTTGCTCACGGAGATCCGCGACCTTCTGAAGAAGGGCTGAAGGGGAACGCGCCGCGATCGTCAGGGCCGCGGCAGCTTCTTCCATATTTTGCGTTTTGATTCGTTTTTGCGAGCCTGATACTCCCGGATGACGGCGATTCCCGCCGGGCATCCGAGCAAGGCATCCCCATGACACCCGATGTTGCCATGCGTTTTCTCGACGATATCCGGCCAACCGCCCGGAACGCGCCGCCGAGCGGCATCGTCGAAGTTCATCTCGAAGGACTGAAGAGGCCGGGAACCGCAAAACTCTGGGTCGGCGAGGGCAGCCTGCCGACACCCGCCCATATCCGCGACGCCGCGGTCCGCTCGCTACTGGCCGGTGAAACCTTCTATACCCATCAGGCGGGGCTTCCCGAACTGAGGGAAGCCCTCTGCCGTTATCATGACCGGCTCTACGGGCCGTTCGGCGGCCGCCCTGCCGACGCCGCCCGCTTCATCATCACCGGCTCGGGCATGCACGCCATTCAGATGGCGGCGTCGCTGGTTACCGGCGCCGGTGACGAGGTGATCGTGCCGACGCCCGCCTGGCCGAACGCACCGGCCGCCGCTGCGCTCTGCGGCGCTTCGATGTGCGAGGTGCCCATGCGCTTCGGTCCGAGCGGTTGGGATCTCGATCCCGACGATCTCAAGGCGGCGATCACGCCTCGCACGCGTGCCATCTTCGTCAACTCGCCGGGCAACCCCACGGGCTGGGTGGCAAGCCGCGATCGTCTCGCCGCCATCCTCGACATCGCCCGCCAGCACGGCATCTGGATCGTCGCCGACGAGGTCTACGGCCGCTTCTGCTACCTGGACGGTGTCATGGTGGCGCCGTCCTTCCATGAAGTGGCCGAGCCTGAAGACCGCCTGATCTTCGTCAACACCTTCTCCAAGAACTGGGCGATGACCGGCTGGCGCATCGGCTGGATCGAGGTTCCTGCCGCCCTCAACGCCACCGTCCAGAATCTGGTGCAGTATACGACCTCGGGAACGGCGGTCTTCATGCAGCGGGCGGCCGTCGAGGCGCTCGACAACGGCGAGGATTTTCTTGCCTTCCAGATCGCCCGGGCGCGCGACAACAGGGCGGCGGTCATCGCCGCGCTCGCTGCCACGGATGGCGTGACGATGTCGCCGCCCGATGGCGCCTTCTACCTGTTCTTCTCCGTCGAGGGGGAGAGCGACACGCGTCGCCTCTGTCTCGACATGGTGCGCGAGGCCGGTGTCGGCATCGCGCCAGGCACCGCCTTTGGTCGAGGTGGCGAGCGATTCATGCGCCTCTGCTTCGCCGGGGATCCGCAGGACATCACCGCCGCGCTCGACCGTCTTCCGGCCTGGCTCGCCACGCGCCGAGGGCTTGGCGGCGGTCGTTAGCGACTTTTTGCAGGCATTTGCATTTGAATTTGATCTGGAACAGTTCCTTTTCCGTCAAACTCGTGCATGGTACATCCGGACTTGCACTGAAGGGCTGTTCCTGATTTGACAGGCTCGTAGGCCGAGGCCGTGGCCAAACGGGACGAAGGGGAGAGCGAGGCGGATATGGGTGAACTCGAGGACCGCAGGACAGCGGTTTCGGAAGCTCGTTTCGAGAGCCTTCTCGACACCGCCGCCGATGGCATCATCGTCATCGACGATACTGGTCGCATGCTGGTCTTCAACAAGATCTGCGAACGGCTGTTCGGCTATACCGCCCAGGAGGCGATCGGCCAGAACGTGTCGCTGATCATGCCGCCCGAGTTCTCGACCTACCACGACCGCTTCATGCATAATTATCACCGTACCGGTGAGAGGCGGATCATCGGCATCGGGCGTGAAGTGTCCGGCATGCATCGCGACGGCACTGTCTTCCCATTGGAACTGTCGGTCGGCGAGGCGAAGACAACCGATGGCCGGCAGTATATCGGCGTGTTGCGCGACCTGCGCTCGCGCCGGGCCGTCGAGCAGCGGGTGTCGCAGCTCCAGGCTCAAGTGGTGCACATGACCCGCCTGTCGGCCATGGATGAGATGGGCGCCGCCATGGCCCATGAACTCAACCAGCCGCTCACCGCGCTGCTGCTTTACCTTCAAGCGGTTGCCCGACAGGTCAAGGCCTGCCATGCCGACGCCAAGCCGCCGAGCGACAAGATGCTCGACGTGCTCGACAAGGCGGTTCTGGAGGCCGAGCGGGCCAGCCATATCGTCCAGCGCATGCGCCAGATGGTGGAAAAGCGCGATCCCGAACGCGCCACCGTCGATCTGCGCGAGGTGGTCAACGAGGCGCTCGATCTCAGTGAGTTCGTGGCGCAGGGTGCCACCGTCACCATCCGTCGCGTCTTCGGCATGGCGCCCATCCACGTGGACGCCGACGCCACGCAGATCCAGCAGATCATCCTCAACCTCTTGCGCAACGCCCTTGAGGTGGCCAAGGAGAGCGAGGAGCGCTGGGTGAAGGTATCGATCGGCTCTGACGATCGGTCGGCCTTCGTCTCGGTGACCGACAGCGGTCCCGGTTTCTCCGAAGAAGTCGGCAAGTCGCTGTTCAGAACATTCAGTACGACCAAGAAGTCCGGCATGGGGCTGGGGCTCGCCATTTCCCGGGCAATCGCCCAGAACCATGGCGGCGACCTGATGGCCGACCCAGGCGGCAACGGCCAGGGCGCGACCTTCACGCTGATGCTGCCGATGCACCGTTCGGACGAGGCGGAAGACGATACGTGGGGGTGAGAGGCGGCGCGGTTGGCGCCGGTGGGGAAGGGCAACTAGTCAATACGACCGTCCAAAGGGCGGTAACTGGCGCGGCGGGAGGTTTCGCCGTATAAATACGTAGACCAACAATGTCCGCCGCGCAGTTTGCGGGGCCGCCCAAGGGCGGGAAGCTCAAAAGGCGCGGAGCGGACGCGATCCATGGACTTGGCTAGCCGGGCGGGACCCTGGCGGTCTTCAGGGATCCTCAGATCGAGGAAGGGTGACATGGCTGAAACAGAAGGAAAAATCTTCGTTGTCGATGATGACGCTTCGGTGCGTGACGCGCTGTCGGTCATCTTCGAGATGGAAGGTTATGGCGTGAGAGTGTTCGCCGACGGCGACCAGTTCCTGACCGCGCTCAAGACGGAAAAGCCGGCCTGCGTGCTGCTCGACGTGCATATGCCCGGCAAGTCCGGCCTCGACATTCTCCGGTCGATCGATGTCGGCACCTTCCCGGCGCCGGTGTTCATCATTTCCGGCCAGGGCGACATTCCCATGGCGGTCAGCGCCATCAAGGCCGGCGCCACCGACTTCATCGAGAAGCCGTTCGACGCCGATACCGTGGTGACGCGCGTCCGCGAGGCGATCGCCTCCTACGGCCGCCACGCCAACGGCAGCAGCCCCAGCCTCAGCTTCCCCGGTGCCGAACACCTGACGCCGCGCGAGCGCGACGTTCTCCAGGAGATCACCGGCGGTGCTTCCAACAAGGAAGCCGGACGGCGTCTCGGCATTTCCCCGCGCACCATCGAAGTGCACCGTGCGCGCATCATGGAGAAGCTCGGCGCTCGCAATGCGGCCGATCTCGTACGTATCGTGCTGACTGCGCATACGGGGGATCACGGATAAACATTGTCAGTTGATCAAGGCACACTACTTTTTCCTGCGACTGGTTTGCGTTTTGCAGATTTAGAGTGTTGCCGATGTATATCATTGTTGAGGATGACCCCTCGGTCGCCGACGCGCTGGAATCCCTGCTCTCCGGAGCGGGATTGCCGGTGCGTGTTTTTGCCAGCGCCGAGGACTTCATTCACTCCGCCTCCCTGACGCCCGATGACACGATGATCGTCGATCTCGGTTTGCCGGGCATGAGCGGCGGTGAGCTCGTTCGCCATCTGGAAAAGGCCGGGGCAACGCCCAAGGTGATCGCCATTTCCGGCAAGTCGTCGCGGACCATCGCCCGCGAGACCGAGGGCCTGTCCGACGTGAAGATCCTGCGCAAGCCGCCGGCCGCCGACTGGCTGGAGGCCATTACCGCCTGATCCTACTCGCCCGGACGATGCTCTGATCGCCCGGCTTGCCGGGTTTTTTCATCTTCTTTGCCCAGGGAAAGCAATGTTGTGCGACGGGATCGTCCATGTGGACGCCTGTTTTGTCCTGGCACATCCACCCTCGAATGGCTCAAAGGAGTGGCCGCAACCTGCGGCCCAGGCGCGCGCTGCCGCGTCAAGCCCTGTAACCCTTCCTCCGATGGTTAAGTAACCAAACGAATTACCGCAGGGCGCATATGTCCATATTGTGTCACGGTCGATAGTGGTGCGGCCGAAGCGGACGGGTTTCGGTCGAGCTGGCGGAGAAGGAACGGCCGTGGACGGATGGCCGGATCGATCTTCCGGTGGGCTGCCGACCACGGTCATGTGTCATCGAGGAGGGATCGATGTTCATTGAGAAGAAAATGTCGTTCGACGAAGGCCCTGCCGCCGGTGGGTTCGATGGCGGTCGTCATCGCAGCCGGTACGCCGGCACCACGCTGCGCGCGCCGGTCGACGACAGCGCCTGGACGCACTATCGCACTTCACCGCGCGCCCGGCTCGACCGCCATGATGCCCACGCCGTGCTGTTCCGCGAGGATGACACGGCAAGCCATCTCTACGAGGTGGTCAGCGGCCAGATCATGCTCTATCGGCTGCTCGGCGACGGCCGCCGTCAGGTCGTCGACATTCTCGGCGAGGGTGACCTTTGCGGCCATTCGCTTACCGGTCTCTACGACTGCACCGCCGAGGCGCTGACCCCGGCCGAGGTGCGAGTGCTCGACCGCCGCGACATCGACCAGTCGACCGATCTGCTCGCCCACGTCAACCGTTGCCTGCTGACCCGCATCGAAGCGTTGCACAGCCACGCCGTGCTGCTCGGCCGCAAGTCGGCCTCCGAGCGGGTGGCGAGCTTCCTGATGCGCTTCGTGCGCGGCCGCGGCATCGTCGGCTGCAAGGGACCGGAGCGACACAGCGCCGACACCGAGCTGGTGATCCTGAAGATGACCCGGCAGGAGATTGCCGACTTCCTCGGTCTGACCATCGAGACGGTGAGCCGCGTGCTGTCTGACCTCAAGCGGCGAGGGGTCATCGCCATCGAGCGCAATGACCGCATTCGCCTGGTCAACGTCTGCCGCGTCTGCAAGATGACCGGCATCCACTGAACCGAGACTACACCGCCACTGAATGCCGCCCGCCGGTGCCGAGATAGGCATCGAAGGCCGAAGCGACAAGGCGCGCCAGCTCGGCGCCATGGCGGAGGATGGCAACCCGTCCACCATGAGCGGTCACCCAGCCGGAGCGGACGAGCGGTTCCAGTTTGTCGAGGTCGGCGGAAAACACGGCGAGATCCGCGCCGTGGCGCGCCGCCATTGCCGAGAGATCCACGTCGAAGAAGCACAGGATCTGTTCGATCACGTCAGCCCTGAGCCGGTCCTCGGCCGTCAGGACGCGTCCGCGTTCGGTGGCGAACCGACCGCCGACAATGCGTTCGCGCCAGTTGCCGGTATCCGTCACGTTCTGCGCGTAGCCCGCCGGCGTCCGGCCGATCGATGACGCGCCGAAGCCGATCAGCGTGTCGGCGCGGTCGGTGGTGTAGCCCTGGAAGTTGCGCCTCAACGTTCGCGTCGACAAGGCCAGGGCCATGGCGTCGCCCGGCCGGGCGAAGTGATCGATGCCGACCGGCGTGTAGCCAGCCGCCTTGATCGAGCCGTGGGCGGTTCGTTCGAGTTCGAGCCGCAGCTCGCTTCCCGGCAGTTTTGCGGTGTCGATGAGCTTCTGATTGACGCGGAACCAGGGGACGTGGGCATAGCCGAACAGCGAGATGCGGTCGGGGGCGAGCGCCATGGCCGTCTCGACCGTACGTCTGATGGAGGAGACCGTCTGTTCGGGCAGCCCATAGATGAGATCGAAGCTCAGAGAGGTGATGCCGGCGCCCCTCAGATGGTCGACGGCGGCCATCACCGTCTCGGCAGGTTGGATGCGCCCAATCGCCGCCTGAACCGCCGGGTCGAAGTCCTGCACGCCGAGGCTGGCTCGGTTGACGCCAATGCTGGCCAGAAAACTCGCGCGCTCCTCACCGAGATGGCGCGGATCGAGCTCGATCGCATGCTCGGTATCCGATCCGATGTCGAAGAAGCGGTGGAAGTCACCGACGATCGCCTCGAAGGCTGCGGCCGACAGAAGGTTGGGCGTGCCGCCACCCCAGTGGATATGCGATACCGCCCGCCGGCCGATCCGCGCCGCCACCATGGCGATCTCCGACCTCAAGACTTCGACATAGGCTTCGATCGGCGCGTAGCGCCGGGTCGCCTTGGTAGTGCAGCCGCAGTAGTGGCAGATCGAGTGGCAGAAGGGGATGTGCACGTAGAGCGAAATCGGGCCGTCCTCAGCCGCCGCCCGGTCGAGAAAGCCGCCATAGGCGTCCGCTCCCACGTCGGTCGAGAAGTGCGGCGCCGTCGGGTAGGACGTATAGCGCGGTACGGTGGCTCGGATGACGGTTTCGAGGGAAACGGCTTCGTCCAGATAGGTCATAGGCAATCCTAAAGCACGTCGCACGAACTCTATGGCGGTTTGCGCCAGCTGCATGTGCATGAAAAGGCCCGAAGCGGGCATAGCGGATCTGAAGGATCGCTATACGCTCTCGGCGCAGAGAGCCAGCCCAGACATTGATCGGGTCAAGTGGGGTGGCATCCAGCCGAATCACCACTTAGCGCTACTACGTACGATCCCCTGCGGTGCGATCTGTTTTCCCGGCAACAGTACGGAATCCATTCCAGACGCACATTATAATTAGTCCATTTTGATATAGGCAAAACGTCTAGAACTGCGCTAAACCCGCTCCGTTCCCGGACCGGTTTTGACCTTTGTCAAAGCTGGTATGCGTAGAGCCCACTAGGTTATTTCCCGTGCCAAGGACGCGAAGGTCCGGGGCGGGGGAGTTCCGAGGGGCGTCGGCAAACGGGCGAAGCGAGACGCCCGTTGGCGACGGCAGGCGATCTCCGACAAATACGGGGCGACGAACATGACGGCGTTGAGGGCCAAACCTCTGATGTCGCTCGAGGAGACCGCGTATGCGGTTTTCCTGGGGCTTCTCTTTCTCTACTGCGTTCTGGCCGCCGGCAAGGCGCTGGATCCGGTCTTTGCATTTCATGCCACCATCGGCGCCATCGCGTCGGCGGCCGGCATCTTCCTGATCGTCCGGTCGTTCATCGATCGCGATGGGCGTGCCGAGCCGGAGGAGATCAACGGCAAGCCGAACTACAACCTCGGCCCGGTCAAGTTCGCCTCGATCGCTGCCATGTTCTGGGGCATCGCCGGCTTCACGGTCGGTATCTGGATCGCCCTGGAGTTGGCCTATCCGGCCCTCAACCTCGGTCTTCCCTGGACCACCTTCGGTCGTCTCCGGCCCCTGCATACGTCGGCGGTGATTTTCGCCTTCGGCGGCAACGTGCTGCTGGCGACGTCCTTCTACGTCGTGCAGCGCACCAGCCGCGCCCGCATGCCGGGCCTCGTCACGCCCTGGTTCGTCATCCTCGGCTACAACGTGTTCATCGTCATCGCCGGCACGGGCTATCTGCTCGGCGTCGGGCAGGGCAAGGAATACGCCGAGCCCGAATGGTACGCCGACCTCTGGCTGACTATCGTCTGGGTCGCCTATCTCCTAGTCTTCCTGGCGACGCTGTGGAAGCGCAAGGAGCCGCATATCTATGTGGCGAACTGGTTCTATCTCGCCTTCATCGTCACCATCGCCATGTTGCACCTCGTCAACAACGCGGCGGTGCCGGTCAGCATCTTCGGCTCCAAGTCCTACGTGGTCTGGTCGGGCGTGCAGGACGCCATGGTGCAGTGGTGGTACGGCCACAATGCGGTGGGCTTCTTCCTCACCGCCGGCTTCCTGGCCATCATGTACTACTTCGTGCCGAAGCGGGCCAACCGTCCGGTCTATTCCTACCGGCTGTCGATCATCCACTTCTGGGCGCTGATCTTCCTCTACATCTGGGCAGGTCCCCATCACCTGCACTACACCGCGCTGCCCGAATGGGCATCCACGCTCGGCATGGTGTTCTCGGTGATGCTGTGGATGCCTTCGTGGGGCGGCATGATCAACGGCCTGATGACGCTGTCGGGCGCCTGGGACAAGCTCCGCACCGATCCGGTGCTGCGCCTTCTCGTCGTGTCGGTCGCCTTCTATGGCATGTCGACCTTCGAGGGACCGCTGATGTCGGTGAAGGCCGTCAACTCGCTCAGCCACTATACCGACTGGACCATCGGCCACGTGCATTCGGGCGCGCTCGGCTGGGTGGGCTACGTCTCCTTCGGCGCGCTCTACTGCCTGGTCCCCTGGGTCTATGGCAAGCGGGACGTCTATTCGCTGAAGCTGGTCGACTGGCACTTCTGGATCTCGACTCTGGGCATCGTGCTCTACATCACCTCCATGTGGGTGTCGGGCATCATGCAGGGTCTGATGTGGCGCGCCTACACCGAGCTCGGTTTCCTGCAGTATTCCTTCGTGGAAACCGTCGAGGCGATGCATCCCTACTATGTGATCCGTGCGTTGGGCGGCATCCTCTTCCTGACCGGCGCGGTGATCATGGCGGTCAACCTCTATCTCACCATTCGCCACGGCGAGGCCGAAAAGCCGGCCGCTGACGTGGCCTTGGCTCCGGCCGAGTAAGGAGACGACTGATGAGTCTCATGCAAAAGCATGCGGTGTTCGAGCGGAACTCCATCGTTCTCCTGATCGGCATCCTGATCGTGGTGGCCATCGGCGGTCTGGTCGAGATCGTCCCGCTGTTCTACTTGAAGAGCACCATCGAGACGGTGACCGGGATGCGTCCCTACTCGCCGCTGGAGCTTGCCGGTCGCAACATCTTCGTCCGCGAAGGCTGCTATCTGTGCCACAGCCAGATGATCCGCCCGATGCGCGACGAGATCGAGCGTTACGGCCACTTCTCGCTGGCGGCGGAAAGCCAGTACGATCATCCCTTCCAGTGGGGATCGAAGCGGACGGGCCCCGATCTCGCCCGCGTGGGCGGCAAGTATTCCGACGACTGGCACGTTGCCCACCTGGTCGACCCGCGCTCGGTGGTGCCGGCCTCGGTCATGCCGGCCTATCCCTTCCTGAAGGAAGCGCCGCTCAAGACCAATCTCATCGCCGAGGACATGAAGACGCTGCGGATCGAAGGTGTGCCCTACACCGACGAAGCCATCGCCAATGCCGAAGCCGATCTCAAGGCCCAGGTGAACCCGGACGGCACGGCCGACGCTCTGGTCGCCCGCTATCCCAAGGCGGTGGTGCGCGACTTCGACGGCAACCCGGACAGGCTCTCGGAGATGGACGCGCTCGTCGCCTATCTCCAGATGCTCGGCACGTTGGTCGACTTCTCGACCTACGACGACAAAGCCAACCTGCGTTGAGGTGCAGCCATGGACTTCAGCTACGAACAGGTTGCCGCCTTCGCCCAACAAAGCGGGCTTCTGTACTTCTTCCTGATCTTCTCGGCCATCTGCGTCTACGCGCTCTGGCCGAAGAACAAGGCGAAGTTCGATCACGCCGCGCAGATCCCGCTTGAGGAGGATTGAGCCATGGCTCACGAGGATATCGACAAGGTCACAGGCGTGGCGACCACAGGCCACGAGTGGGATGGGATCAAGGAACTCAACAACCCGCTGCCGCGCTGGTGGCTCTGGGTGTTCTACGCCACCATCGTCTTTGCGGTCGGCTACGTCTTCGTCTATCCGGCCGTGCCGCTCGTCACGAGCTATTCCAAGGGTCTGCTGGGCTACTCGCAACGCGCTTCGGCGCTTGACGAGACCGCGGCCGGCCAGGCAGCGCGCGCCGAGGTGGGCAAGGGACTGGCGAACGCCAGCCTTGAGGAGATCAAGAACGATCCCAAGATGCTGGAGTTCGCCATGGCCCAAGGCCGGGCGGCCTTTGGCGACAACTGCGCGCCCTGCCATGGTTCCGGCGCCACCGGCTCCAAGGGTTATCCCAACCTGCAGGACGACGACTGGCTGTGGGGCGGTACGCTTGCCGACATCGAGCAGACCATCACGGTCGGCGTGCGCTCGACCAGCCCGGACACGCGCATGAACGACATGCCGCGCTTCGGTGCCGACGGGTTGCTTGATGCCAAGCAGGTCCGCAATGTTGCCGGCTACGTGCTGTCGCTGTCGGGAAGCTCCGTCAAGGGAGCTGACGTCGAAGCGGGCAAGCAGATCTTCGTCGAGAACTGCACCAGCTGCCATGGTGAGGACGCCAAGGGTATTCAGGAACTGGGCGCGCCGAACCTGACCGACAAGGTCTGGCTCTATGGTGGCGACGAGGAGTCGGTGATCTACACCGTCACCCATGCCCATCGCGGGGTCATGCCGACCTGGGGCGGCAAGCTCGATCCGGTGACCATCAAGTCGCTGGCGATCTACGTCCACGATCTCGGTGGCGGCACCTGAGCCTTCTTGAGGAGAGTTGAGGCGGCGGCGGGCCTGGCCTGCCGCCGTTCTTTGCAAGGTCAGGTCGGGCATGGCCGTGTTGCTCAATTCGCGGTTCGTTCTTCAGTCTTTTTATGCTTATGTGCTAATAAGAGGCGAATGCTTCGTCCGTCGGGATGAACCGACGGTCTCTGGGAGACGAAGGCAACATGCGGGTCGATGAGAACGTGGCGGCCGGAAGCGACAGCTATTATGCCGCCGCCAAGAAGAATTACCCAGCATCAGTCAGCGGCCGATTGAGGACCATCAAGTGGTCCGTGCTGATCATCACGCTCGGAATCTACTATCTCCTGCCGTTCATCCGCTGGGACCGGGGTCCGGATGCGCCTGGGCAGGCGGTATTGATCGACATGGCGGGCCGCAAGGCCTATTTCTTCGGCATCGAGATCTGGCCGCAGGAAGTCTATTACCTGACGGGCCTCTTGGTACTGGCCTCCGTCGCCCTGTTTCTGATGAACGCGGTTGCCGGCCGTGTCTGGTGCGGCTACCTCTGCCCGCAGACGGTGTGGACCGACCTTTACTTCGCCGTCGAGCGCTGGTTCGAGGGTGACCGCCGCGACCGCATCCTGATGGATCGTGCGCCGATGAGCGCCGGCAAGCTTGCCCGAAAGGCGGGCAAGCATGTCGTCTGGCTGCTGATCGCCGTCGGAACCGGCGGCGCCTGGGTGCTCTACTTCGGCGATGCGCCGACGATCATCAGGGACATTTTCACCGGCAATGCCGCGCCGATCGTCTATATCTGGATCGGCATCCTGACATTCACGACCTATTCGCTGGCTGGCTTCATGCGCGAACAGGTCTGCCTCTACATGTGCCCCTGGCCGCGAATCCAGGCGGCGCTCACCGACGAATGGGCGCTCAACGTCACCTACCGCACCGATCGCGGCGAACCGCGCATGTCGGTGCGGACGGGAGCCAGGGCCAAGGCAGCCGGCGCCGAGGTCGGCGATTGCATCGACTGCAAGGCCTGCGTTCAGGTCTGCCCCACCGGCGTCGACATTCGTGAAGGCATGCAGCTCGGCTGCATTCAGTGCGGCCTCTGCATCGACGCCTGCGATACGGTGATGAAGAAGGTCGGCCGCGAGCCTGGGCTGATCGGTTACGACACCGACATGAACATTGCCCGGCGCAGCGAGGGCAAGCCGCCGATTTATCGCATCGTGCGGCCGCGCACCGTGCTCTACGCCGCGCTGATCGTCATCATCGGCGGTGTCATGGCCTATACGCTCGCCCATCGAGCCTTCCAGGGCGTCAGCGTCCTGCACGACCGCAACCCGCTCTACGTCAATCTGTCGGACGGCGGCACGCGCAACGGCTACACCATGCGCCTCATCAACAAGCGTCCCCACGAGCGGCACTTCGCGCTCACCGTGTCTGGTTTGCCGGACGGCTTTACGGTGGAAGCCCAGGGCGTGGCCTCGGCCGGCGGCAAGCCGGTGATCGAGGTGCCGGCCGACACGACCCGCGAGCTGCGCGTGCTGGTCATGGTTCCCGGCGGCGCCGCGTTGCCGGAGTCGACGCCGATCAACTTCTACATCGTCGATACCGACAACGGCGAGAAGGCCTCGGCGTCCGACTTCTTCAAGGCCGCGCCAACGAACTGAACCGTGCCGCCCGGAGCTACGGCCGAAAGGTTGCTAACGGCTCGCAAAAAGCAGATGCTGGGGCATGAGCGAGGAGATCCACCGGATGACCGCCACCACCGAAGAAGCCACGCGCGGCCGTCGTCTGACCGGGCGGGGCGTCCTTCTCTGGCTCCTCGCCTTCTTCGGCATCACCTTCGCGGTGAATGGCGTCTTCATCTATCTGGCCGTGTCGACCTTTCCCGGTGTCGAAGTGGCGTCGAGCTATCGGGCCAGCCAGCAGTTCGAGGGCGAGATCGAGGCCGGCAAGGCGCAGGCCGAACGCGGCTGGGCGGTTGATGCCGCCGTTCGGCCAGTGGGCGACGACGCCTCCGTCGAGGTCCATTTTGCTGACAAGGCGGGGGCCGATCTTCACGGTCTCGACGTACGCGTCCGGCTGACCCATGCCGTCGATCCGGACCACGACCATTCGGCCAGCCTGCCGGAAGTGGCGAGCGGCACCTATCGCGCGGTAGTGCCGACCGTGAAGGCGGGCATGTGGAACCTCACCATCGAGGCCTACAAGGGCGAGGACCGGCTTTTCATGAGCCGCAACCAACTGCGCCTCATCCGCTGACGGAGGGCAACGCCGTGAACATTGCGGTGAACGCCGGCGATCTCGAAGGCGGCCCCGCGGGTCGGCCCGTCGATCACGACTGGGACGCCTACACGGTTGCCGATCGCGACGGTACCCGCCGCATCGAGCTGGCCGTCGACGGCATCACCTGCGCCGCCTGCCTCACCGACATCGAGCGCGGCCTTCGCCGCCTGCCGGGCGTGGTGCGTGCCCGGGTCAATGTCGGCAACCGTCGCACCTCGGTGGTCTTCTCGCCCGACAAGGTGACACCCGACGCGGTGCTGGAGCGCATGGCGGCCATCGGCTATCCGGCACAGCCCTTCGATCCTGCCCTGCGGCGCGACAACCGGTCCGCCGAGGCGCGCGAACTCCTGAAATGCATGGGCGTCGCCGGCTTCGGCGCCATGAACGTGATGTTGATGTCGGTGTCGGTCTGGTCCGGCAATGTCACCGACATCACGCCCGAGACGCGCGACTTCTTCCATTTCATGAGCGCGCTCATCGCCATCCCGACGGTGGCCTATGCCGCCCGTCCGTTCTTTCGCAGCGCTTTGGCCGCCCTTCGTCGCCGATCGCTCAACATGGACGTGCCCATTTCGATCGGCGTCTGCCTCGCCATGGGGCTTTCCATCTTCAACACGCTGACCCACGCTCTCGAGGCTTATTTCGACAGCGCGCTGATGCTGCTGTTCTTCCTGCTGCTCGGTCGCTTCCTCGACGAGAACATGCGCCGCCGCACGGCGGTCGAGGCGGAAACGCTGGCGACCTTGCGTGCCGACTCGGCGTTGAAGCGTGGCGCGGATGGCGACTTGGTGCGGGTGCCGCTGAGTGCCGTTCGCCCGGGCGATATCGTGGTTGTGCGGCCCGGCGAACGGGTGCCGGTCGACGGCGAGGTGCTTTCCGGACGGTCCGACGTCGATCGCAGTCTGGTCACCGGCGAAACTCTGCCGGCGCCGGTCGCACCCGGCGATGTCGTTCATGCCGGCACGCTGAATGGGGCGGGCCTTCTGACGGTGGTGGTCACCGCTGCCGTCGAAGGCACACTGATGGCCGAGATTGAGCGGCTGATCGGCGAGGCGCAATCGGCCAAGTCCGGTGCGCTCCGTCTGGCCGACCGTGCCGCCCGCGCCTATGCGCCGGTTGTCCATTCTTCGGCTTTCCTGACCGCCGCCGGCTGGCTGATGGCCGGCGCCGGTTGGCATACGGCGCTCATCAATGCCATCGCCGTGCTGATCATCACCTGCCCCTGTGCCCTGGCGCTTGCCGTGCCGGCGGTGCAGGTGACGGCGGCCGGGCGTTTTTTCCGAAACGGCATTCTGCTCAATGCCGGCGACGCCATCGAACGCCTTGCCCGCATCGACACCGTCGTCTTCGACAAGACCGGTACCCTGACCAGCCCCGAGCCAATCCTGGCCAACCGGACCGCCGTTTCCGACGACCTGCTCGATCTCGCCGGCCGGCTCGCCCGTTCGAGCCGGCATCCGCTGGCGGAGGCGCTGGCCCGGGCGTCCGGTGCCACTGGAGCCATCGACGGCGCCCGCGAGGTGACGGGCGAAGGCGTCATGGCCGATGTGGCGGGCCGGACGCTGCGGCTCGGTTCGCTCTCCTTCTGCGGGATCGGCAGCGACGTGGCGGACCCGGTACGCGCCGCTCATCCCGACGCCTCGCTCATTGCCTTCTCCGATGGCGAGCGCAGCGCCGTGTTCGCCTTCGCCCAGCGTCTCAAGACGGACGCTCCGGAGGTGATCGCCGAGCTTCGGGCAAAGGGCTGCCGGATCATGATCCTGTCGGGCGATCGCGAGGCCGCTGTCGCCGTCGTCGCGGACCGGCTGGGTGTGTCCGAATGGCAGGCCGAGGTCGATCCGGCCGGCAAGATCGCCCGGCTGGACGCGTTGAAGGCCGAGGGCCGGCGGGTGCTGATGGTCGGCGACGGCCTCAACGACGCGCCTTCGCTCGCCGCCGCGCATGTGTCCCTGTCGCCGGTGTCCGCCGCCCATCTGGCGCAGGCCGCCTCCGACGCCGTCTTCCTGGGAGACCGTCTGAAACCGGTGGTCATCGCCCTTGATGTGTCGCGGGCTGCCTATCGGCTGATGAAACAAAACCTTTGGACGGCGGTTGTCTACAATCTGATCGCCGTGCCGATCGCCGTGCTCGGCTACGTCACGCCGCTGATCGCCGCGGCCGCCATGTCGGGCTCGTCGCTGATCGTCACGCTCAATGCCTTGCGGCTGCGTCGTGTGGCGGCCCCACCGGCGGAGCGACCGGCGGCGGCAGTGGCCGCCGCTCGCGAGGAACTGGCCAGGGAGCAGGCCGAGGAGCAGGTATGAGCGTTCTCGTCTTTCTGGTGCCGGTCGCGTTGCTCCTCGGGCTCTTGGGTCTCGCTGGCTTCATGTGGTCGCTGAAGACCGGTCAGTACGAGGATCTCGAAGGCGCTGCCTGGCGCATCCTTGAGGACGACGACATCGAAGACAAGCCCGAGGCGGATAGCGAAGGCGTGCGCGGCCGGGTTCCGGAAGGCGAGGAACGGCGCAGGGGTTGAGCCGCATCCAGCGCCAGCTGCTCCCAAACAAAAGCGGGACCGGCGTTGCCACCGGTCCCGCTTTTTCGTTGGTGCCTCTTTGATCGTCAGCCGCCGGCGGCGCTGAAGATCTGCTGGCGAACGGCCTTTTCGACCTCCGGCACGCTCGGCTCGGAGAAGGGCAGGCTGAGCGTCTCCCAGACGTCGACCAGCGCGTCACGCAGGTGGTCGATCAGCGCGTCGTTGTGGAACGGCGTCGGGGTAATCCGGAGCCGTTCGGTACCGCGTGGCACGGTCGGGTAGTTGATGGGCTGGATATAGATGCCGTGCTTTTCCAGCAGGATATCGGTCGCCTTCTTGCAGAGGTCGGCGTTGGCGACCAGCACCGGCACGATATGCGTGACCGACGGCATCACCGGCAGCCCGGCAGCCCTCAGCACCGCCTTGGTGCGGGCGGCCTGCCGCTGATGCGCCTCGCGCTCGCTGCGGCTCTCCTTGAGATGGCGGATCGAGGCGGTGGCGGCGGCGCATAGGCCGGGCGGCAGCGCCGTCGTGAAGATGAAGCCGGGGGCATAGGAGCGGACGGCATCCACCAGCGACTTCTTGCCGGTGATATAGCCGCCCATCACGCCGAAGCCCTTGGCGAGAGTACCCTCGATGACGTCGATACGATCCATGACGCCGTCGCGCTCGCAGATGCCGGCGCCGCGCTCGCCATACATGCCGACGGCGTGTACCTCGTCGATGTAGGTGAAGGCGTTATACTTGTCCGCGAGGTCGGCGATCTTTTCGATCGGCGCGATGTCGCCATCCATCGAATAGACGCTCTCGAAGACGATCAGCTTGGCGCGGTCGGGACCGGCGGCGATCAGCAGTTCTTCGAGATGGTAGAGGTCGTTGTGCCGCCAGATCTGCTTGGAAACGCCCGACGAACGCACGCCATGGATCATCGAGGCGTGATTGAGCGCGTCGGACAGGATCAGGCAGTTGGGCAGCAGCTTGGCGATGGTCGAGATCGCCGCTTCGTTGGAGACATAGCCGGAGGTGAAGACCAGCGCCGCTTCCTTGCCATGCAGGTCGGCGAGTTCATTCTCAAGCTGGACCAGCGGATGATTGGTGCCGGAAATGTTGCGCGTGCCGCCGGCACCGGCGCCCATCGCCTCGGCGGCCGCCGTCATGGCGCCGATCACCTTGGGATGCTGGCCCATGCCGAGATAGTCGTTGGAACACCAGACGGTGATCTCGCGCGTGCCGCCGCCCTGATGCCAGAGAGCGGTCGGAAACCGTCCGGCCATCCGCTCCAGTTCCGCGAACACGCGATAGCGCTTCTCGTCCTGCAGCGCCTGGACGGCACTCTCGAACACGGCATCATAGTTCATGATCGATCCAATCCCTCCGACGCTCGGCGGGCTGAGCGTCTTTCCGTGAACGGATCGCCCTGCTACCGGCCGACGGTCCGTCGTCTTTCCACCTACGATAACCTACGCACATTGCCGCGAACCGCCTTTGATCATGATCAAACCATACACTGTCTTGATCAATTCGTTCGGCGAAAAGACGAGGTAGCCCTCGATGTGCTTGCGTGGTCACAGCCTTTTGAACGGGTCCAAAAACCCGATGCATCTGTCTGAAACTAAAGCACGGCGAGGGTGAAGTCTCAAGCGGTTTCGTTGCGCTCTCGCCGGGAGGAGACCGGCGGCGGCCCCCTTCCGGCATGTCATTGTAACTTTGGTCGAAGGCCCCGGCCGGCGACCGCTCCGGCCATATCGCCTAACCGCTTTTTCATCTTTGGCTGCTAAGCAGAAAAGCGAAGGAGTATGCCGGTGCAGCTTGATCTGTCATCCCTGACCTTCCTGGTCGTGGAAGATAGCGCCTACATGCGCACGATCCTCAGGACGATGCTGCAGGGTTTTGGCGCGCGCCGCATCGTGGAGGCGGAAGACGGCGCCTCTGGCCTGGAGGCGATGGATCGCGCCAATCCGGATATCCTCATCCTCGACTGGGTGATGCCGATCCTCGATGGCGCCGACATGGTGCGGATGATTCGCGTGCCCTCCAATCCCTTCGCCTATATTCCGATCATCATGGTCACAGGACATACCGAACGAAGCCGGATCATCGAGGCGCGCAGGCTTGGCATTCACGAGCTGCTGTGCAAGCCGATTTCGGCCAAGTCGCTCTACCAGCGTATCCAGTCGGTGGTGCTGGCCCCACGCGATTTCGTCAAGACGCCCACCTATTTCGGCCCTGCGCCGCGCGAGATCCGCAACCGCCAGAATATCTGGCAGGCCAAGCCCGGCGAGAAGGCCGCTTCCTGACCGAAGTCTTTTGTCGTCGCCTCTGAAACTCTTTGCCTCGCTCCGCGTTGAAGAGCCTGACGAAGGCCGCCTTCGGCAACGTCTGGCTCGTCCTCCTGGAGAGATGCAATGGCTCGCACCCTCTGCACTTCGGCCTCCCTTCCGCTGGCCATTGCGGCGCTCGTCGCCCTGGCACCCGCAGCCGCCGCCGACGAGACTGCCGCAACTCCGGGCCTTCCTGTCTGCCTGATCGGCCTCGGCGCGGGTGATGGCTCGCCTCTCTGGTCGCAACTCGACGTGGGGCCGAGCCGTAGCGTCGACTTCGATCTCGCAGATGGCGCCGGCCTGACGATCGCCTGCGGGACCTTCGTTGCGCCGAAATATCGGCCGGCGGCCGCCGTTGTGCCCCTGGGCGCCAAGGATCCCTCCGCCAAGGGGGACTTCGGCTCGCTCTGAATGCCTCTTGCCGGCTTCAACCGGTCGGCAACGGAAAGGCCGTGTCGAGCCGCTCGAACCGTACGCCCCTCACGACGAGCGCCTTGATGGCCTCGGCGACGCCGGCGCCAGCCGGCCGCTCCGGGTGGTTGATATGGGCGATGATGACGTCGCCCGGCTTCGCGGCCCGAATGCGGCGGCTTACCTCGGCCGCCGGCAGCGAGGCGCCGACATCGGCGTTGAGCGAGTAGCCGGCAATCCTGTAGCCAAGATCATCGATCAGATGGACGGCATCGCGACTGTAGCGGGCCGAGGCATCGCGATACCAGACGGGCGCGTGGCCGAAGACGGCTGTCACCGCGGCCGCCCCACCGGTCACCTCCTGCGACACCGCCGCAAGCGACCCTGCCGTCGGCAATCCGAAGACGGTCGGCCGATCGGTGATCGCCGGAACATGGTTTTCGCCGTGATTCTCGATCTCGAACAGGTCGGCATGCGCGAGAAGCCTCGCCGCTGCGGTCGCGTTGCGCTTCAGCCAGCGATGCGTGACGAACAGCGTCGCGGGTACGCGGTCGGTGATGAGCTCGTCGAGGATGCGGTCGTCAACGGCGCCTGAGCAGGCGTCGAATGTCAAAGCGATGCTGCGATCGCCGGCCGGCAGCGTCATGCGCGGCTCGATGTCGCCGGCGAAGGCCGGTGAGGCAAGCAGCGAAAGAACGGGAACCAGGCGGGACAAACGCATCTCTCAGCTCCTGACGATCGAGACGGCGGTTCGATGCGCCGCCCGCGTGTCGAAATCAAGGCTGCCGTCGTGCCGCCAAAATTATGGAATCAAGACTCCGCAATTGCTCACACCGGATTGTCGTCAATGTCCTTCATCCCGCCGGCGCTTCTCCCCGTCGTCCTGCTCGTCGCTTCCAATCTGTTCATGACCTTCGCCTGGTACGGTCACCTCAAGTATCCGAACAAGCCCCTCTGGGCCGTTGTCCTGATCTCCTGGACGATAGCCCTCGTCGAATACTGTCTCGCTGTACCGGCCAACCGCTATGGCTTTCGCGTTTATTCGGCAGCCGAGCTCAAGACCATGCAGGAGGTGATCACCCTCGCCATCTTCATGGTGTTCTCGGCCGTCTATCTGAAGCAGCCGGTCACGCTCAACCACCTCATCGGCTTTGCCTTCATCGGTCTCGGTGCCTTCTTCATCTTCAAGGGCCCGATCCGGCTTTGATTAGCTTTTGGCGTTCTGGGCCGATGCGTTGGCGGCGATCACCGGGTTGCCGGGGGCGAGCGTCAAGGCTTCGGCAAACAGCAGCTTGGCCGCCTCGCGATTGCCCCGGTGCCATTGCGACCAGCCCATGTTGTTGACCACTTCGCCGCGTCGGCCGGCGATGGCGATCACCTGCGCATAGGCTTTGTCCGCGACCTCGAACCGCCCGAGCCGATCGGACGCGGCGGCGAAGCCGAGCCATGCTTCCGGGTCGAGAGGATCCTTGGCGAGGACGGCCCGGTAGGTCCGCTCGGCACCGGCGAAGTCATTCTGCCGGAAGGCAGCCTTGGCTCGATTGCGCAAGGTCGCCTGCTGGCTCGCGAACTGCGAATACTCCGGACCATCTTCGAGCAGGCTGTCCTCGAAGGCTGTACTGCACGCCGTGAGTTGTATCGAGAGGGTAACAACCAGTGCTGATAGGTAGATCTGTCGTTTCATGAGGCACGCCTTGATGGATAGTCGGAGGATAGCGAATGCCCCCATAAGGCTGGCTCAAGAATTCCTGTTCAATTTTACGCAGAGGCTAGGCCGAAGTAGTTAGCTCTTGCGAGACCAAGAGGCCTTGCTGGATCAACTCTCCATTCACGCGCCCATCAATCACCTGTTCAAAGGCGACAGGGTGAAAAGAGGCTGCCGGCTCGACAGCTCTTGTTGTCGTGGCAATGGCTCGATCAGCTGTTGAACTTCACCACCATCGGCCAGATGGCGATGAACAGAACCACCGGCAGAATGCAGGCGGTAACGGGCACCGACAGCTTGGCCGGCAGGGCATAGGCCTTTTCCTCGGCGGCGGCGAGGCGCTGGTGGCGCATGTCCTCGGCGAAGACGCGGAGCGCGTCGGACAGGCTCGATCCGAGCTCGCGCGACTGTTGCAGCAGCGTTGCGAAGGCGCGCACTTCCGGCACGCCGACGCGATCGGCCAGGGTTTGCAGCGCAAGTTCCATCGATCGTCCCGCCCGCACCTCGAGGCAGAGCACCTCAAGATTGACCCCGAGAGCCGGATACATCGGCGCCAGCTCCTGCGTCACCCGCTCCAGGCTGGCTTCCATGGAAAGCCCGGCATTGGCGCAGACGCCCATCAGGTCCATGAAGTCGGGAAAGGCGATGCGGTTCTGGCGCAGCACGGTCTTGGCACGCCGGTCGACGTAAAAGCTCGGGCCGAGGTAGCCGACGATGGCGGAGACCAACAGCACCACAAGCAGCTTCGTTGTCTCAGGCATGGCGTTGGCCACGGTGAGAAGTAGCAGCGCGGTCGCCGGCGCCGCGATGGCACCGGCGAGGCGGGCCAGGAAGAACAGGGCAACGGCATGAGGGGAAAACAGGCCCGCACGGATCATTCGCTGCCGAGCGATCTTCATCTTGCCGGCGTCGCCGCCGCTGACGATGCTGTTGGCCTGGGCAATGAACTTCTCAAGCGTGGGCGGCAGGCGGCTTCCCTCCGGCCCGAGGCCAAGGGTCGACAGCGGATCATCGCCCGGCTCTTCTCCCGGGGCGTCGCGCCTGGACACCGGCAGATTGACCGTGAGGCGGCGCTTGAGGTGTCGACGACGCGCCATTGAACTGGCCACCGTGACGACGATGCTCGTGAGCATGGCGATGAAGGCCGCCAGCGCCAGAAGATCGGGGCGGCTTGCGGCAATATCGAGAAGAGCGCGAACGACGTCGGGCATTGGAGCCTCAGAAACGGAAGCTGATCATTTTCTTCATCATCAGGTTGCCGACGCCGAGCCAGGCGGCGGCGCCGACGAGACCCCACGTGGTCATCGGCTTGCCCCACACCGAGCCGTAATAGTCGGGCGACATGAAGTTGAGGGCCACGAACAGCAGCACCGGCATGGCGGTGAGGAAGACGGCGGAGATTCTGCCTTCTGCCGAGATGGAGCGGATCTTGCGCCGCATCTTGATGCGTTGGCGGATCACGTCGGTGAGGTTTTGCAGGATTTCGCGCAGGTTGCCGCCGGTCGACGATTGAATGGAGACGGCGGTGACGAACAGCGGCAAATCCTCCTGCCCGACGCGCGCCTGCATGTTGGCGAGCGCCGTGACGAGATCGGCGCCATAGGTCACCTCGTCGGTCATCATGCCGAACTCGGTGCCGATCGGATCGGACATTTCGCGCGCCACCATGGACATGGCGACAGGCACCGGATGGCCTGCCTTGAGGCTTCGGACGATCAGCTCGATCGCCTCGGGAAACTGCACGGCGAACTTCTCCTGCCTTTGGTTCCGCCGCATGCGCAACACCATGACCGGCAGAACGAAGCCGCCGAGCGGCAGGGCAAGGGCCGTCTTGACGAGGTCGTGGTTGGTGAAGTTGAACACCAGCCCGGCGATGATGACGCCCGTGGCGGCAAAGACCAGCATCAGCTTGCTGAGGCCGATGGTGATGCCGCACTGGACGATCAGCCGGCCAAGCCAGGCAAGATGGCGCGGCATGCCGCCGGAGGCCGTGAGGCCGCGCTCGCGCCTCAGAAGCACCATCACTTCCTGCCGGTTGGCATCGGGCGCCGATACGCGGAGCCGTCGGTTGACCTGACGGCGATCGGCGCTGGCGTTCACCGTCAGGAGATACACCGCCTCCGCCAGGAAGGCCGCGGCGAAGCCGGCGAAGGCGTAGAACAGGTGCATCTCGTTCATGCCGACCTCACACGAGCGGCTTGGTGGGATCGAAGTAGGCGCTCGGCACGGTGATGCCCTTGGCGACGAGATCGTCCAGGAAGCGCGGCCGGATGCCGGTGGCCCGAAACTCGCCGACCACCGTTCCGTCCGCCTCGGTGCGCAGGCGGTTGAAGCGGAAGATCTCCTGCATCTGGATGATGTCGCCTTCCATGCCGGTGATCTCGGAAATGGAGGTGACGCGGCGCTTGCCGTCGGAAAGACGGGTGAGCTGCAGGATCAGCCGGATGGCCGATGCAATCTGCGAGCGGATGGAGGCGACGGTCATGGGCATGCCGGTCATGCCCAGCATCTGTTCGAGACGGGAGATGGCGTCGCGCGGCGTGTTGGCGTGGATGGTGGCCATCGACCCTTCGTGGCCGGTGTTCATGGCCTGCAACATGTCGAAGGCTTCCTCGCCGCGGCACTCGCCGAGAATGACCCGGTCGGGCCGCATGCGCAGCGCATTCTTGACGAGGTCGCGCTGCCGGATTTCGCCGTGACCTTCCGTGTTGGCCGGCCGCGTCTCCATGCGGGCGACGTGCGGTTGTTGCAGTTGCAGTTCCGCCGCGTCCTCGATGGTGATGAGACGCTCGTCCGGCGAGATGAAGGCCGACAGGGCGTTGAGCATGGTGGTCTTGCCGGTGCCGGTGCCGCCTGAGATCAGCGTTGTGACGCGGGCGTTGACGGCGGCGGCCATCAGCTCGCCCATCGGCTTGGCCAGGGCGCCGACGTCGATCAGCCGGTCGAGCGACAGCTTCTTCTTCGCGAACTTGCGGATGGAGACCAGCGGCCCATCGACGGCGATCGGTCGGATCGCCGCGTTGAAACGCGAGCCGTCGAGCATGCGGGCGTCGCAGGTCGGGTGGCTCTCGTCGATGCGTCGGCCGACGGCGGCGACGATCTTGTTGATGATCCTGAGAAGATGCGCCTCGTCCTTGAAGGGAATGTTGATCGGTTCGAGCTTGCCGAACCGTTCGACGAAACAGTTCTGATGGCCGTTGATCAGGATGTCGTTGATGGTGGGGTCGCGCATGATCGCTTCGAGCGGCCCAAGCCCCATCATCTCGTCGTAGACGGCGGTGACGAACTCGCCGAACTCGATCTCGTTGAGCGCGAGCCGCTCCTCGGCGGCAAAGGCGCTCACCTGTCCATAGAGCTCGCGCATCACCGCGTCCGGCGACAGCTTCTCGAGCTGGGACAGGTTAAGGTCCTCGATCAGCCGCTTGTGCAGCTTGTCCTTGGCGGCGATCAGTTTCTCGTTGATCGGCTTGGGGAGCGGCAACGGCTCCATCTCGCGCAGCGGTGCCACCTGGATCAGCGAAGCCGCCGGGCGGTCGGGCACCGCCGGCGTCGGCGTTTCACCCGATTGCAAGGCCTGGAAACGGCTACGCATGGCGGCGCCCCTTGGCGGCAGCAGGTGCATCGGTGCGCCTCAATCTGGCGAGCAGGGCGCGCAGCGGCGCCGTCCAGGACGATGTGGCGAGCTCCGAGGGATCGGCGATGATCGCTCGGAGGTCGGCGATGACCCGCGAGTTGGGGGCCACCTCGCCGAGCGGGCGGCCTTGGTCGAGTGCCTCGCGCACCGCCTTGTAATCGTTGGCCACCGCCCCAGCAAAGGCGTCGCCGAACAGTTGCTTCACCTCGGCGAGCGACACGCTGGCGCCGGCGTCGGCGCGGTTGACGATGACGCCGAAGCGGGCGTCCTTGTGCACCCGTTCCCGAACCGCCTGGGCGAGCCGCTGGGCCTGCCTCAAAGCCGGTACCGTCATCTCGGTGGTCACGAACACATGGTCGGACCCCTGCAGCACGGAATCGGTCCACGGGAACCAGGTGCGGGGCAGGTCGATCACCACATTGTCGAAATGGCCGGCGACGAGGTCCAGAAGTCGCGCCACGAGATCCGGCCGGTAGCTGCGCATCTCCCACGGGCAGGGCGGCGCCGAGACGATGGCGAGGCCCGACTTGTGCCGGCTCAGCATGACGTCGAGCAGCTTGCGGTCGAGCCGGTCGGGCTGGTTTTCGATCTCGGCGATATCGAAGTGCGGTTCGAGATCGAAATACTCGGCGCAGGAGCCGTTCTGAAGATTGAGGTCGACGACGCAGGTCGTCTGGTGCCGGCGTGCGGCTGCCTGATGCAGCAGCACCGCCGATTGAAGCGTCAATGTCGTGTTGCCGACGCCGCCGGCCGCTGGCAGGAAGGTGTAGATCCGGGAGTCCGGATAGGGATCGGCGTCGTCGCGGCCGAGACGGGTCAAGGTGTGGGCCAGATCGGCGGGCACCACCGGCTTGACCAGGAAGTCCTGCAACTTCAGCCGCAGGAAGCCGCGCGCCACCTCGGCGTCGAACACGCCCGTGACGGGCAGGAAGCGCACCGACGGTCCCGCTTGCCGGTAGAGTTCCGAAAGGCCGGCGACCGGGCCATCGGGAAAGGCGTCGAGATCGGGCACGACCAGGCCGCAGGCCGGGTCGGCAAGCTCGTCGGACAGCTTGTCGGGTGCTCGCACCTTGAGGTCGCCAACGTTGGCGCCGGACGCCCGGAGCGCATCGGCCACCAGGACGGCGAAGTCCTTGTCGGCGGTGACGACGACCACGGTACCGAAGTTGATCGGGGATTCGGCCATCGGCTTTACCTTACCAGGTCGAGGATGTAGCCGCCGGTCGATGCTCCGTTGGCGGCGACATAGGCGGCGGTGTCGGGGGGGACCTCGGCATTGCCGCGAGCGAAGGCATCGAGATCGCTGCCCGGCAACGCCCGGTCGAAGGGCGTGGCGATGCTCGAGCCCGCACCGAGCGGATCGACAATGTGCGGCGTCACGATGATCACGAGATCGGTTTCCGAACGCTTGTAGGCGGTGGAGCGGAACAGGTTGCCCAGCACCGGCACCGAGCCCAGCCAGGGCACGCGGTTGTTCGACACCGAGCGCGAGTTGGTGAGCAGGCCGGCGATGACGAAGCTCTGGCCGTCGCGCAGTTCGAGCGTCGAGTCCGAGCGGCGCACCTTGAGGCCGGGGATGGTGATGTTGTTGATGGTGACCGCCGCCGAATAATCGATCTCGCTCACCTCCGGCTTGATGTTGAGATGGATGAGCCCGTTGGGCGCCACGGTCGGCGTGAAATCGAGGCCGACGCCAAACTTCTTGAACTCGATGGTCACGGACTCGTTGTCGCCGGCCACCGGCACGGGGAACTCCCCGCCAGCCAGGAAACTCGATGTCTGTCCGGACAGCGCGACGAGGTTGGGCTCGGCGAGCGAACGGGCGAGACCGCGCGCCTCCAGCGCCTGCACCACCATGTCGACGGACAGACCGCCCGACAGGACCTGGCTGACGATCTCACCAAATGGCGTCGAGCCCGAAGCGAGGGACGATGATCCGACGCCGACGGCAAAGCCGTCGGTCTGCACCGCCCAGCCCAGGCCGAGCTCGCGATTGGCCGACCGCGTCGCCTCGAGGAAGCGCACCTTGAGCTGTACCTGCTTGCCGCCGCCGATGTCGACGGTGTTGACCACCTTGTCGCCGCCGAACTCCTTGGCGATGGCGCCCGCTTCGTCGATGGTCTTTTGATCGGCGGCGACGCCGGACAGCACGATGGAACCGTTGGCCGAGGAAACGTCGACCCGGGCGTCGGGCAGCTTTCGTTCCAGCGCTTCCTGCAACCGGTCGGTATGCAGGGCGATCTCGAAGTCGGCGGCGCCGACCACGTTGCGTTCCTTGTCGAATAGCACGATGCCCGTGACGCCACCCTTGGTGCCCAGCACCATGAACGACTTGTCGGTGAGCGGCCATGCGTCGGCCAGTGCCGGATCGCCGACCACGATCTCCGAGAAGGCGGCGGTGGTTACGATCATCTGTGGCACACCCTTGGCAATCGCGAACGACTGGCCCGAGGTTGCCGCCGTCATGCGGACGGGCGAGGCGGCATTGGCCGGCAGGGCAACGGTCAGCGCCAGAAGGAGGAGCACCACCAGGCGAAAAGCCGCCTGCGTCGAGGGGGTCATTGCGGTTCTCCGGCGGCGATCGGGGCGGAGGAGGAAGGCGGAACATCGGCGGCCGGCTCGGCAGGCGCGGCGGGAGCATCCGGCGGCGTCACGCGGCGGCTCGGGCCGCCGTCCCTCACCGGAACGGAATATTGGGTGAGTTCGGTCGCCCGCCGCACCCACACCGTGGCATCGGTGGCCGGTGGCGTGGGCGGCAACTCGGCCTTGGCGTTCTCGGTCTCGCGGGCCGTGGTGAGGTCGGCGATGCTGATCGGCCGGAAGGCGGCGGCACGCACCTCGCCGGCCCGTCGCAACACCAGCGACAGGCTGCCGACGCTCTGGGCCAGCACCAGCTTCTGCGCCGCTTCCGGCGAGACCTCCACGGTGGCGGTGTGGGCCACCATCGGCTCGGCGCTCTTCTCGTCGGCCATCTGGTCGATCGACAGGATGCGCACGTCCTGAAGGATCACCTCGGCGACATCGGCGGTGGTCAGCACCACGTCGACGCGGTCGCCCGGCAGTGCCAGCCCACCGACACCGGCGACATCATTGACCCGCAGCGTCACGGCGCGGTTGCCGTCGGAAATGAGGCGGGAGAGGGCCGCCCGCTCGCCGGGGCCGGTCAGCTTGGAGGCGAACAACGGTTCGCCTTCTTCCAGCGGATAGAGCACGGTGCGGTCGCCATCCTTGAAAAGATCGTCGGCCGTGGCAAAGGCGCCAGGCGGCAGATCGCCTTGAGGCCATGGAATCTCGCGGACCGATTGGCGGGACAGCGGAGCGCCGAAGCGGAGCGGTTCGGCGGCCACCATCAGCGTTCCGAAGGTAACCGAGGGCTGTGCCGCCTCGATCTCCCTGAGACGAGCGGCCGAAGCATTGTCGAGCCAGCGGCCGCCAGCCCAGACGGCTCCACCGCCGCAGACGACGGCAAGCAGGATCATGATCTTGAAGTTGGCGCGCATCGGACACTCTCTTCGGATGCGCCGAAGCTAGCAGGTTCGCAATAAAGGCCGGTTCAATCGGTTCGTGGCTTTTCCGCAATCATCTCAAGCTTTTGTTAACGTCTATAATGGCGGTTCTTCGCCGGCGCGGCTTGCGGCCGGACTGGAGGCGGACTAAGCCGGTTTCAGGCGATCCATCAGACGCGGAGGAAAAAGTGTCGGCTTCCGAGGGCGTTTCAGGCGCGGCGGCTGCGGCCGGCGGTATCCTGACGATCGGCGTCGAGGCCGTCGTCGCCAATTGGCGGAGCCTTGCCGCCCGCGTTGCGCCGGCCCGTACGGCTGCCGTGGTCAAGGCCGATGCCTATGGTCTTGGCGCGGCGCCGCTGGTGAGGCCACTCTACGACGCCGGCTGCCGCGATTTCTTCGTGGTCGCACTGTCCGAAGCCGATCTCCTTCGGCCGTTGCTGCCGTCCGATGCCTCGATCTACGTGCTGAACGGGCTGTTGCCGGGCACGGCTGCCGCCTACGGCGACGGTGTCGTGCCGGTCCTGAACTCGCTCACCCAATGCCGTGCCTGGGCGGACGCCACGCACGGCCGCCGCCCGTCGGTGATCCAGGTCGATACGGGCATGTCGCGTCTTGGTCTCGACGTCGCCGAGCAGCAGTCACTCGTCGCCGATCCCGGCCTTGTCGCCGCCACGGGCGCCCGTCACGTCATGAGCCATCTAGCCTGCGCCGACGAGCCGGACAAGCCGGCCAGCGGTGAGCAGCTCGCCGCTTTTCGCGCCGCGCGCCAGCGATTGCCGGGTCTTGCCGCCTCGCTCGCCGCGTCGAGCGGCATCTTCCTGGGGGCGGACTATCACTTCGATCTGACGCGTCCCGGCGCGTCGCTCTACGGCATCGAGACGAGCCCACGCGCCGAGGGCATCCGGCCGGTGGTGGATCTCAAGGTGCGCGTCGCGCAACTCCGCGAGATCGAGACCGGCACCTCGGTCGGCTACGGCTACACCTTCCGGGCCAGCCGGACCATCCGCCTTGCCACGCTGACGGTGGGATATGCCGACGGCTGGTGGCGCCGCTTCTCCGGCGGTGCCGGTGCAGTCTATTTCGGCGGCATTCGTCTGCCGTCGGTCGGGCGCGTCTCCATGGACAGTTGCTCGGTGGACGTGAGCGCCCTGCCGGTCGGGGCGCTTGCCGAAGGCGACCTCGTCGAGCTGATCGGTCCGCATCAGAGCGTCGACGACGTGGCGCGTGCCGCCGGCACCATCGGCTACGAGGTGTTGACCGCGCTCGGCCGCCGCTATCACCGCATCTATCGCTGAGGCCTCATGGGCGGGCGATCACCGCGAAGGCGGTGGCCCCGCCCGGCCAAGGACCACCCGTCGCAAAATCGACGATCTCCACGGCCGAGTAACCGGCGGCCAGCACCTCCGCCGTGATGATGTCTGGCGTGTAGTACTGCATCCAGTTGTGGATCTGGAATGTGCGGTCGGGCGTTACAATGAGATACCGCTCGAGGCTGATCGCTTCGTCCCGGTAGAGCTGTGTCATCTTGAACCCGATATAGTCGCCGGCCGCCCAGAAGCCGTTCATCAGGCGAGGCTGGAAGAGCGTCTCCTCGTGCAGCTCGTCGAACATGCCCGTCGAGAAGACGTCGAACACGAAGACGCCGTTGGGCTTCAACGCGGCTTTGATCTTGCCGAGAACGCGGCTGCGCCTGTCAGGCGCCATGGCGCAGAAATCGCCATAGATCATGGTGGCGAGGTCCTGACCGCCGGGTAAGTCGTCCCGGAGATAGTCGGCTTGCCGGTAGTCGATGGAAAGGCCGGCCCCCTCCGCCGCCTTGCGTGCATGGGTCAGGGAGCTGGCCGAAAAGTCGAGGCCGGTGACCATGCCGCCTCGCTCGGCATAGCGGCTCGTGTAGAGCCCCGGGCCGCAGCCTAGGTCGGTGACCGCCAGGCCGGCGAGCGGGAATCGCCTGTCCAGCCAGGCGACGAACCCGTCGATGGTCGTTGCTCGCCGCGAGGCGAGGTCGTTCTCTCCATCGAGATGAAAACGCAGCATCTCCCCGGCGATATGCGGGTCCGTCCACAACAGCTCGGTGGTCGAAACGGAAAAGGGGGCAGGGCGGAGGAGGAAGTCCGAAAGGATTTCATACATGACGGCAAGGCGCCTCGACGTCAGGCCAGGATCTTGACCACGACCTTCCGCACCCGGGCCGGCTCGCCCGCGATGCAGCCCGGTCGATGGATGTCGGTGGGGTGGAAGACGGCATAGGCGCCGCTGCCAAGGATGAGGTCCGTCTCATCGGTCACCGAGGCGAAGAACTGCACGTCACGCGCCTCGAAATCATTCTCGGCCACGGGGTTGTCGCCGGCCAGCGAAGCGTAGCCGATCAGCTCGCGACCCCTCGCCACATACTGAATGTCGATGTAGCGGGCATGCGACTCGGGCCGCTTGTCGGCCTTCGGCACCGTCTCATAGTCCTGCACCAGCGCGAACATCCGGTCGCCATCGATGTCGACGCGGCCGGTCGGCAGGGTGGCGATGTCGGTCCCCGCGAGGAACCGGAGACCGCGCCGGATATTCTCAGGCAGGTTGATGGCGTCGCGGTCGAGCGTGGCGATATGACTGAGATACATAGGCTTTCTCCCTGGGGAAGCGGTCGGGGCCGGCATGCTGGGCCGACGCGTTTATTCCGCCACTTGCACCCTTCTGCGGAGGCTGGTGTGGCGCCCTTGATACGCTTGGCCCACATGCCGGTCAAACTCGGCACGAAGATCGCGGTGGTGAGGCAGGCGGCTGTGACCGGGGGGTCGCGCCGGCGGTCGAGGAGGCCGCGAGTTCAATCCCGATTGCTTCTCCGGCAACGTCGGCGCCGTCCACGATTGCTGGGCCCGACGCGATGGCATGATGGCGGCGCTCACGGCGCCACGCTGACCAAGCGCCGGCCGCTCACCTCGACGACGTCGCCGTCGACGCGGAAAACCTCCGACAGAAGCCGCCGGTCGATGACGTCGAACGGGGGACCATCGCCGACCACCCGTCCCGCCTGCATCACAATGACCCGGTCGGCGTAGGCGGCGGCGACGTTGAGATCGTGCAGCACGATCACCACCGTCTTGCCCGGCTGATCGGCCATGCGGCGCAGGAGCCGCATCATCGATACGGCATGGTGGATGTCGAGGTTGTTGAGCGGCTCGTCGAACAGCGCGTAGTCGGCATCCTGGGCGAGCGTCATGGCAACGAAGGCCCGCTGCCGTTGTCCACCCGAAAGCTGGTCGAGAAAGCGGTCGGCCAGGGCTTCCAAGCCGACGAAGTCGATCGCCATCCTGACCCGCTCCACGTCTTCGCGCGTCGGGCGGCCTCGATTGTGTGGAAAGCGACCGAAGGCGACGAGATCGCGTACCGTGAGACGGGCGGCGACGTGGTTTTCCTGGCGCATGATCGACAGTCGGCGCGCGATCTCGCGACCCGGAGCCGTTGTTACGTCAAGCCCGTCGACGCGCACCACGCCGGAATCGGCCTTGATTAGCCGGCTTATTATCGACAGAAGCGTCGACTTGCCGGCCCCGTTCGGGCCGACGATACCGACCACGCCGCCGCGCGGGATTGTCAGGCTGGCGTCGTCGACGACCGTCGTGTCGCCGTAGCGTTTGCTGAGTTTGTGGATTTCGATCATCGCCGTCCGGTCTTGAACAGAATGAGGAGGAAGGCGATCCCGCCGATGAAGTCGATGACGATGGACAGCGCCGTACCGAAGCCGAGCACCCGTTCGAGCAGCATCTGGCCGCCGACCAGGGTGATGATGGCGAGGCCGACGGCAATGGGCAGCACGTCGGCATGCCGAGCCGACGGCACCAGGAGATAGGCGAGATTGGCCACCAGCAGGCCGAAGAAGGTCGTGGGTCCGACCAGCGCCGTCGACGCCGACACCAGAATGGCGACGAGCGCGAAGACGAGTGCCGACAGTTTTGCCGTATCGATACCGAGGCCCGTCGCCTTGTCGCGGCCGAGGGCGAGCACGTCGAGTTCCGGGAGGCGCGGCAGCAGCAGCCCCGTCACCGTGAGTGCCAGAAGGGCGGCAATGCCGATCAACGCCGGATCGGCCGCATTGAAGGATGCGAACGTCCGTCCCTGCAATACCATGAAATCGTTCGGGTCCATGACGCGTTGCAGAAAGGCCGACAGGCTGCGGAAAAGTGCGCCGAACAGCAGGCCCGCCAGCACGACCAGAGCCAGGTTGCGCCCTTCGCCACGGAACAGCAGACGGAACAGAAAGCCGGAGAGGCCGATCATGACGAGGCATTCGATCGAGAACAGAAGTCGCGGGTCGAGCGCGCCGGCTCCGGCACCGCCGAGGAACGCCACCAGCGACGTCTGTAGGAGAAGGAACAGCGCGTCGAAGCCCATCACCGCCGGCGTCAGGATGCGATTGCCGGTCAGCGTCTGGAACAGCACCGTCGACAGGGCGATGGCATAGGCCACCGTGACGAGAGCGGCGAGACGAATGCCGCGGTGGGTCAGCACGAAGCTCCAGGATCCGCGCGCCCCGATTGTCATGAAGGCCAAGGCGGAAACGGCCGCCAGAAGCGCGACCAGGAGCGTCAGGCGACGGATGGCACGAGCGCGGTCAGGCGGCATGGCCGCGCCGCCCGAAGATGAGCGTCAGGAAACCGAGGCTGCCGACGACGCCCATGATGGTGCCGACCGGTATTTCGTAGGGAGCAATGACCAGCCGCCCGGCGACGTCCGAGGCGAGCACCAGCAGCGCTCCGCCAACGGCCACAAATGGCAGGCTGCGTCTCAGGTCGTCGCCCAACAGGAGGCTGACGACGTTGGGAACGATCAGACCGACAAAGGGGACGGCGCCGACCGTCACGACCACGGCAGCGGTGACGACCGAGACGATGACGAGCCCGAAGATGATGAGGCGCCGGTAATCGAGCCCCACGCCGACGGCAACGGCTTCGCCCATGCCTAGAATGGTGAAGCGGGCGGCCGTGGCGTAAGCGGCGGCCACCAGGCCGGCGATGACCCAGAGGAACTCGTAGCGGCCGCGCAGCACGATGGAAAAGTCGCCACTGCCGAAGGCGCCGAGCGATTGCAGGAGATCGAAGCGGTAGGCGAGGAAGCTCGTCACGGCATCAAAGATGCCGCCGAGCATGATGCCGACCAGGGGAACCATCAGCGCCGATCCGAGGGGTAGCCGGCCGAGCAGCACCAGGAACAGCGCAGAACCGGCAAGCGCCACCAGAGCCGCCACCAGCATGCGCACGACGACCGGAGCGCCGGGCATCAGAAGCAGCGTGAGCAGGATGCCGAGGCTTGCCGATTCCACCGTGCCGGCGGTCGATGGTTCGACGAAACGATTGCGCGCGATCATCTGCATCAGGATGCCGGACACGGCCAGCCCGGCACCCGACAGCAGCAGGGCGAGGGTACGCGGCACCCGGCTCGCCGCGAGCACGAGCGCGCCGTCACCCTCCGTCGTCAGCACATCGGTCCAGGTATAGCCGCCGCCGGTGATGAGGCTCACCGCCACGAGGGCGGCCATCCCGATGAGAGCAATGCATGCCAACAGGGGGCGGGGCGGAACGCTCACTCGGCCGCCTCGCGGAAAGGCATCGCCTGCCGCCGCCGCAACTTGGGCGGCACGCCATAGGCCTTCTTGAAGGCGGTGGCAAAGCTCGAGGGCGCCGAGTAGCCGGCAATGAAGGCGGCGCAGGCGATGCTGACGCCGCGATTGTCAAGCGCGTCGCGGGCGGCGTCGAGGCGCCGGCGGCGCACGAAGTCGAACACCGTCATGCCGTAGAGCTCCTTGAAGCAGCGCTGCACGACGCTGACCGATGCGCCCACGGCCTGGGCCACCGCATCGATGGTCAGCGGTTCGTTGAGGTGGTCGAGCAGAAAGACTCGGATGCGCTCGCCGAGTAGCGACAGTGCCGGACGCGGCAGGGTGCTTTCCTCGCGCCGAAGCGCCAGGGTACTGAGCGTCAGGCAGATCAAGTCGAAGGCGCGGGCTCGCCGGTAAAGCGGCAGAGCCTCGCGTGGCACCCAGGCCGGCGGCTCCGCGGCGAGCCGGGCGAGGCGGATGCTGTCGTCGTCGAGGCGCCAGAGATGGTTGTTGCCGTGGCCGGCGAGGAAGGTGGCGAGTGCGTCGCCGTGACCTGCCCCCTTGAGGTCGAGTGCCGAAGTCCAGTCGCGTGGCGCGGTGATCATCAGCTTGCCCATGCGGTCTTCCGACCAGGCGAGCTGGGCCAGACGCGCCGGGCGGGTGAGCGCCAGCGCCAGCGCCACCGGGCCGCCGTCGGCGGAGATGTCGAACCGTTGACCGTCGATCTCGAAGCGCTGCCAGCCCTGCAAGTACACGAACAGGCGGAAGCCCGGCTGGATCTCGCGCACCGGCCGCGGACCGGCGACCACCGGTGCAAGCCGGCAGGCCAGCGAGATGCCGTCGTGTTCCGAGGTCGCTGTCGACAGTTCCATGAACGCACCCAATGCCACCCGAAGAGCCGTCTCACAACCTCTGCGGCGGGCTCGGCTGTTTATGAAAAAGAAACCGCCGTTTTCGCTGAAGCCCTTGTCGTCGACAGCTCTCGACCCCCTTGTTTATATACATGATCAAACGAGTCAAGTTTAAGGGAAATCCCTTATGCGATTGGATCTCAATTGCAATACGGGAAGTGGGGCAGGGTTAAATGGCTGATATTACGGAACTTCTCACCAAGGGCGACGTGCGTTGGGTCCGATATGCCCGTCGCGTCTTCATGCGGGCGGCGCTGATGACAACGGTTTGTCTTGCCGCCGCCGGCGGGGCGAGAGCGCAGTCGGCGGATGATGCCGCCACACTTGAGCCGATCGTCGTCGAGGGGACCGGCGAGGCCGCCGACGGCCCGGTGAAGGGGTATGTCGCCAAGCGATCGAAGACCGCCACCAAGACCGACGTGCCGCTGGAAAAGACGCCGCAGTCGGTCTCCGTGGTCACTGCTGATCAGATGGCTGATCAGGGCGTCAAGTCGGTGGCCGAGGCGCTGCGCTATACGCCCGGCCTGTTCGCCGAATATCGCGGCGCATCCAACCTGCACGACGAAACATTCCTGCGCGGCTACTATTATGCGCCGCGCTTCCTCGACGGTCTGCTGTTCGGCTCCAACTCGCTCGGCCAGGTGGATCCCTATCTTCTTGAGCGCGTCGAGGTGCTGAAGGGGCCGTCGTCGGTGCTCTACGGCGAGGCCCGGCCCGGCGGCCTCATCAACCTCGCCAGCAAGCGTCCGACCGGCGAGACGGCGCGTGAGGTGCAGGCGACGGTCGGCACCGACAACCGCGTCGAGGCCGCCTTCGACCTCATGGACAAGCTTCCCGGCAGCGACGCTGTCTCCTACCGCCTCGTCGGCAAGGCGGCGCGTGCCGACACCATGGAGGCCGGGCTCGATACCCAGCGCATTGCCGTGGCTCCGTCGGTCATGTGGCAGCCGGACGACCAGACCAAGGTCACCGTTCACGCCTTCTACCAGAACGAACCGGAAGCCGGCTTCCGGAATTTCCGCGAGGCCAAGGGATCGCTCACGCCGACCGCTTACGGCTACATACCGCGCGACTTCCTGATTTCCGATCCCAACGTGCAGAAGTCCGAGCGCGAGCAGGCTTCGATCGGCTATCAGGCCGAGCATCGCTTCGACAACGGCGTCACGCTGCGCCAGAACGCCCGCCTCACCGACATCGACACCGCCTACCAGACCCTGACCTGGGGCGCCTTGCAGGCCGATGGCAAGACCATCACCCGCACCGGCTCCGGCGGCACCGAGGACATGTTGCAGTTCGTCATTGACAACAGCGCCGAGGCCAAGCTTTCCACCGGTCCGCTCGACCACACGCTGATCGGCGGCTTCGACTATCGCTATTCGATTGTCGATTACGCCTGGGGTTACGACTACACGGTGCCGTCAATCGACTGGACCAATCCGGTCTACAACGTCACCAGCCTCAACCTCTCTTCGGGTCGCACTGACACCCAGACCAAGGCGTCGCAGGTCGGCCTCTACTTGCAGGATCAGATCGAGATCGGTCGTCTGAACCTGCTGTTCGGCGGGCGTCAGGACTGGGCAACCACCGATATCGACAACAACCTGACCGGCACGGCGACCAGCTTCGATTCCTCGGCCACTACCGGTCGTGCCGGGGCGGTCTACGATATAGGCTGGGGCCTTTCGCCCTATGTCAGCGTTGCCACATCCTTCGAGCCGGTGCTGACGGCGGCGCCGTCCGGTTCCGACCCCTTCGAGCCGTCGACGGCCATCCAATACGAGGCAGGCTTGCGATTCGCGCCGGAGGGCTACGGCTTCAATCTCAGCGCCGCCATCTACGAGCTCACCCAGCAGAACGTCCTTTACCGCGAGACCAGCTCCAGCCCCTGGCAGCAGACCGGCGAAATCCGCACGCGCGGTGTCGAGCTGGAGGCTCGCGCCGAGATCACCGACAACCTCAGCCTGCTTGCCGCCTACAGCTACACCGACCAGGAGGTGACGGAAGCGGCGCAGGCCAACATCGTCGGCAAGACGCCGGCCCGTATCCCGCTCAATCAGGCTTCGATCTGGGGCAAGTACGAGTTCGATGACGGCCCCTTTGCCGGCCTCGGCCTCGGTCTCGGCCTGCGCTATATCGGAGAGAGCTGGGGCGATGCCACCAACACCTTCAAGGTGCCGGACACGCTCCTGCTCGATGCGTCGCTCTCCTATGACTTCGGCGCGCTCGACAGGGACTTCGAGAACGTGTCGCTGCAGGTGAACGCCACCAATCTCACCGACGAGTTCTACACCGCGTCCTGTGCCAGCGCTTATGCCTGCTTCGTCGGCGCCGGCCGTACGGTCACGGCCACGCTGAAGTACAAATGGTAAGGCGCATGCGGAAGGCTTTGGAAGCATTGTACACGCTGGCCTTCGTCCTCCTCTCCGGTGGTGTCTCCGCCGGGGAGGGCATCCGTCTTGTGCCCGGCCTGCCAACGATCGTCGAGGCGGTCGCGCCGGGCGCGACCGTTACTTTGCCGTTCGAGGCGGCGCCCGGCGACTACCTGCGCGGTCGGCTCGACGTTTCGGTCGGCAGCTTCGCTCTCGAAGTCGTCGGCAAGGACGGCAAGCCCTGGCGGCGCCTGCTCGATGACATCGGCCTTTCCGGCGATTTCCAGTTCGTCGCAGGCGATGCGCCATCGGCGTTGCGGCTTGTTGCAGGGCCGGACGGCGGCGCCGGTCGCCTGACCCTTGCAACGCGCCTTTCGCCGGCCGAGCAGCGACCTCCGGCCATAGGCCACGACAGCCCGGCGATCGCCGGCGTTGCCGCGACGATTGCCACCGGCGGCACGACCGACGCCTTCTGGAGCCATGCCGGAGAGGTGGGCACTCCACTCATCGAGCGAGCCGAAGACGGCAAGACGCTGCTGACCTTCGTCTATCGCGGCGCCAGGCGGAACGTCCGCCTCGTCGGTGCGCCCTCCGGCGACCACGAATGGCTCGACCGGCTCGACAACTCCGATATCTGGTTCAAGAGTTTCCGCGTGCCGCCGGAGACGCGGTTTTCCTATCAGCTCGCTCCTGACGTGCCGGAGTTGCCGGGGTCCGCGCGGGAGCGGCGGTTGGCGTTGCTTGCCACCGCCGCCGCCGATCCGCTGAACGCGGCACCCTGGCCGGACGATGCATCGGACCGGTTCAATGCCAAGTCGACGGTGACGCTCGCGGCGGCACCGGTGCAGCCGGGCATGGAGAACACGGCCGCGCCGACGGGAGAGTTCATCCGCTTCCGCTTCGCTTCGGACCGCCTGGGCAATACGCGCAACATAGCGATATACAGGCCGAGGCACTTCGATCCCACCGATCCCGACGCCCTGCTCCTCTTGGTCTTTGACGGCCGGAGCTACCAGCGTGAGGTGCCGACGCCGACGATTCTCGACGCTCTTGTCGCCGCCAACCGGTTGCCGTCGACGCTTGCCGTCTTCATCGACAACCCCGATCAGGCGGCGCGGTCGCGCGAACTGCCCGACAATGCCATTTTCGCCGACGTCCTGGCGGACGACCTGATGCCCGAGATACGCAGGCGGACCGGTTTCTCGCCGCCGCCGGGCCGAACGGCGCTGGCTGGGTCCTCCTACGGCGGGCTCGCCTCGATGACGGTGGCCCTTCGCCGTCCTGAAGTCTTCGGCAACGTGTTGTCGCTCTCCGGCTCCTACTGGTGGAGCCCGCCCGGCACGCCGGCCGCCGGCGCCAACATCGTCGCTCGTCGCGTCGCCACCACGAGCCGGCGTCCCGTACGCGTCTTCCTGTCGGCGGGTCTGTTCGAGCGCGAACATGGCGGCGCCGATGGCATCCTGGAAACCAACCGCCATCTGCGCGACGTGCTGACGGCGCGCGGCTACGAGGTGACCGCCCGCGAATATGCCGGCGGCCACGACTATTTCGTCTGGCGGGGCGCACTCGCCGACGGATTGCTGGCGCTGTTCGGGCGCGGCTCGGCCTCACAGATCATCAAGGACAAGCCATGATCGGATTTCGCCACCTCGGCGCTGTGCTGGCGCTGTTTCTCCTGTTCGCCGGTTCGGGCACCGTCGAAGCTGTCACCATCACCGATGCGCAAGGGACGCATGATCTGCCCGACCGTCCAAAGACAGTCGTCGTGTTCGATCTCGCCGCCCTCGACACGTTCGATACGCTGGGCGTCGAGGTGAAGGGCGTGCCCGACTGGTCGATGACCGGCGAACTCGAGAAATATGGAAGTGAGTCCTACACCAAGGTCGGATCGCTGTTCGAGCCGGACCTCGAGGCGGTGGCGGCGCTTGAACCGGATCTCATCGTTGTCGGTGCTCGCAGCCAGAAGCACGTCGCAACGCTGTCGGAGATTGCGCCGGTGCTCGACCTTACGCCGGACAACGGGGACTTCCGTGGTTCGGTGAAGCGCAATGCCGAGGCCGTCGGCAAGCTGTTCGGCAAGGAAGCCGAGGTCGCCGAGCGGCTTCGGAAACTCGACGCCACGATGGCCCGTCTCCGGCAGATGACAGCCGGCAAGGGCAGGGGGCTCGTGGTGCTGACCACCGGCGGCAAGATCAGCGCCTACGGTCCTGGCTCGCGCTTCGCCGAGGTCCACGATCTCTACGGTCTCGCCGCTGCCGACCCGACCATCGAGGCGACAACCCACGGCCAGGTCATTTCCTGGGAATACATCCTCAAGGTCAATCCGGACTGGCTGATCGTCATCGACCGCGATGCGGCCATCGGCAAGACCGAGACCCCGGCCCGCGCCCTGCTCGACAACGAGCTGGTGAACCGCACCCGCGCCGCCACGGCCGGGCATGTCGTCTACCTCGATCCGGTCGCCATGTATCTCACCAGTTCCGGCCTGCGCGCCGAGCAGGCCATTGCCGACAGCTTCATCGCAGCCTTCGGGCGGCCTTGATCCCGCACTCGTCCTCTGTCCCGGAGCCTCCCCATGACCATCCAAGAGCCGGTCCGTCTTGCCGCCACGCTGTTCGTTCCGAGCCCCGACCCGGCGGCACTGCGCGCCCGGCTCGTCGAACACGTCGGCCGCTACGCTCACTCCGAAACGACGGCAGCCGGCGACATCCTGCTGTCGAGCGAGCTTGGCCTGTCGCGGCTGACGCTCGAAGCCGGTGGTTTGCGCATTGCCGCCGAAAGCCGCGACCCCGCCGGCCTCGCCTATATCAAGATGATCATGGCCGACCACGTCCTCGAGTTCGGACAGGCCGGGGTGGCGCTGCACTGGACAGGGGCCGGCGGCGCCGGTTCGCCGCTGCCGTTCTTTCGCGAGATGACGGTCACGGCCGTCGCGATGGTCGGCCGCTTCCTCCGCCTGACCCTGCGCGGCAACGATCTTGGCCGCTTCGCCGAGGGCGGGCTGCATGTCCGCCTGTTGTTGCCATCCGAGGGTGTAGCCCAGCGCTGGCCGGTGACCGGAGACGACGGCCGTCCCTTCTGGCCGGACGGCAACCCGCCGCCGGCCCGTGTCTACACGCTGCGGCGTATCGACGTCGCCGCCGGCGAGGTGGAGATCGACATGCTGCTGCATGCCGGCCATCACGGCGCGCCCGGCGCCGCCTTTGCCGAACGGGCAAGGGCTGGCGACGTCGTCGGCATGACAGGTCCAGGCGGTGGTGACTTGCCGGAGGCGGCTGACTATCTCTTCTTCGCCGACGAGACGGGCTTGCCGGCCGTTGCCCGGATGCTCGCCGAGATGCCCGCCGGTCGCCGCGTCCGCGCCTTTGTCGAGGTTGAAGATGAAGCCGATCGGCAGGTGCTGCCGAGTTCCGCTGCGGCGGAGATCACCTGGCTGTACCGGCGAGACGGCGCGCGGCTTGAACTCGCCGCCATTGCCATTGGGACCGGCGATCTCCCACCCGATTTCGTTGTCTGGGGCGGGATGGAGCACGCCGCCCGCCGCGCCATTTATCGAAGGGCGATCGACACGTGGAATCTGTCACGCGACCGCCTGCGCCTTGCCTCCTATTGGCGGCGCGGACAGGCTGGCGAGGACCATCACCACGACGATTGACACGGATTCGGCGGGTCACGAGGTCACTTTGCCGGACTCCCATGCTCATATGCGGCGCACCGCCTCCGATAGGTGGCAATCCTGCCGAAGGACGATGGCACAAGGACTTGGTCGCGAAAGAGCCCGCAGCTTTCCCGGTATCTCGGCGTTCTTCTTTAAGTATATAGACTTATATGCTTTCGTATTATGCAGGGTAGTGTCAGGAATGACTGCAATTCGTGCGTGACAAAAGCAGGATTTGCCTCGACCCTTCAGGGGTGGGAAGCCGGTCTCCTCCCTGCCGGCCCCGACCTGAGGAGCCATGGCATGATCGTGGCAGTCCGCCAAGCGCCACGCCTCGCGCCAGCCGCGTCGGCGCCCGTTGTTCGGCGCGAAAGCCGGCAGAGCGCCGAGATGGCGCTGTTCGGCCTTTATGAGATCTCGAAGATACTCAACGCGCCCGTCCGCCTTGAGAGCATGCTGGCGAGCGTCGTCAACATCCTCACTTCGTTCCTCGCCATGCGGCGCGGCATGATCGTCGTCATCGACGAAGCCGGCGAACCGGAGATCGTCGCCACCGCCGGCTGGGCGGGCGAGGTGAAGGGACGACCGATTGACAGCCTGCCGCAGGCGGTCATCGACCGCATCGTCGCCACCCAGACCTCGCTCGTCGTGCAGGACACGGCGGCCGATCCGCTGTTCGCGGGCACGCCGGCGGCTCACGATCCGAGTCGGGTTTCCTTTGTCGGCGTGCCGATCAAGGATGACGCCAAGGTGATCGGCACGCTCAGCATCGACCGCGTCTGGGACGGGTCGGCCGACATCCGCATCGACGAGGATCTGCGCTTCCTTGCCATGGTCGCCAATCTCGTGGGGCAGGCGGTGCGCCTCCATCGCGTCGTCGCCGCCGATCGCAAGCGTCTGATCGACGAGCGGTCGCGACTTGAGAAGGCGCTCGACGAGAAGCCCAAACCGGCCCGTATCCGCATCGGGACCGGCGGCATCGTCGGCGACAGCCCGTCGGTGCGCCGTGTCATGGAGACCATCTCCATCGTCGCGCCGTCCAACTCCACCGTGCTGCTGCGCGGCGAGAGTGGCACCGGCAAGGAACTGTTCGCCCGCGCCATCCACGAGCTGTCGAGTCGCAAGGCCAAGCCCTTCGTCAAGCTCAACTGCGCCGCCGTCTCCGAAAGCGTTCTGGAATCCGAGCTGTTCGGCCATGAGAAGGGCGCCTTTACCGGCGCCATAGCTCTGAAGCCCGGCCGTTTCGAGCTCGCCAACGGCGGCACGCTCCTGCTCGACGAGATCGGCGAGATCTCGCCCGCCTTCCAGTCCAAGCTGCTGCGCGTTCTTCAGGAGGGCGAGTTCGAGCGCGTCGGCGGTACGCGGACGCTGAAGGTCGACGTCCGGCTGATCTGCGCCACCAATCGCGATCTCGAGGCAGCCGTCGCGAAGGGCGACTTCCGCGCCGACCTCTACTATCGCATCAATGTCGTGCCGGTGTTCCTGCCGCCGCTCCGCGAGCGGCCGGGCGACATTCCCTTGCTCGCCCGTGCCTTTCTCGACCGTTTCAACCGCGAGAATTCACGCCGGCTAAGTATCACCGACAAGGCCCTCGACCTTCTGGGCAAATGCTACTTCCCCGGCAACGTGCGTGAGCTGGAAAATTGCGTTCGCCGCACGGCGACGCTGTCCCGCAGCGACACCATCCGCCGCGAGGATTTCGCCTGCGCGCATGGGGAATGCCTGTCGGCGACCTTATGGACCGGCGCCCACCACGTCACGGCCGACGAGCAACTGACCGCGCTGAAGCGCGGCGAGGTGCTGGTGCCCGGCCTGCGCCCTCCGGTTTCATCTTTCCAGCCGCCTCAGTTCGAGCCGCCGCAGAACGAGCCATCGGCCGAGGGGCATGTCTGTGAACACGCGGGTCCCGACTGCCCGGCGCTCGGCCATCGTGCGGGCGAGAAGGAACGGCTGATCGACGCCATGGAGAAGTCCGGCTGGGTGCAGGCCAAGGCGGCCCGCATCCTTGGCCTGACGCCACGCCAGATCGGCTATGCGCTCAAGAAGCACCGTGTCGAGCTGAAGCGGTTCTGAGCGCTGTCGGAAGTCCGACAATGGCGTGTCGCGTCAGGAGTGTTTTCGTGAGGTGTTCTAGTAAGTATCTGTAATGGAATGGTTTTATAGGTGGCATGCCGCTTGCGGAGCGGATGGCGGGCTTCATTACGGAGATATCGCCATGGCCATGTCCATCAATGCTGACGATTGCACCGCCTGTGGCGCCTGCGAAAGCGAATGCCCGTCGAAGGCCATTCGCTTCAAAGGTGCGGTTTATATGATCGACCCGAAGAAATGCACCGAATGCCAGGGGGCGGCCGACGCACCGCAGTGCGACGAGGTCTGCCCGTCCGGCGCAATATCGAAGGCAGCCTGACATGGCCTTCGTCGATCGGGAGATTGATATCGAGATCGACGGCCCGCCGCGCTTTCAGCCCGGCGACAAGGTGTCTGCCCGCCTCAACGTGAAGAACGACGGCACCTTTCCCGGCCGCGACATCGGCGAGCGCCTCGTTCACAAGGGCGATGTCGGCTACGTGCGCGACGTCGGCACCTTTCTGCAGCAGTTCTACATCTACGCGGTCGAATGGGTCGATCGCGGCATTCTGGTCGGCATGCGGGCGCGGGAACTTGTCGCACTCGATGCCCCCGAGACCACGGAGCGCGCCCAGCGATGAAAGTGATGATCCGCCAATCGGCCAAGGGCCTGTCGGCCTATGTCGCCAAGAAGGACCTGGAGGAGCCGATCGTCTCCCAGGAGAAGGACGCGCTTTGGGGTGGTGCCGTGACGCTGAAAAACGGCTGGGTGCTGGACCTGCCGGACATGCCCTTGGAAACCCGCCTTCCGGTGACCGTCGTTGCCCGCCGACGCGGCGAGGACGATTGACATGAGCGCGCTTCTCGCCGGTGGCCTTCTTGAGAGTCTCTCCGGTGAAGCTGCCCGCGCCGCGCTGTCGAGCCTGCGGGCCGAGCTTCTCGCCGATCGTCTCGTCCCCTATCTCGGCCCTGGTCTCCTGACCCTCGACTGGCCACCGCCGATGCCGGCCTCGCCGGAAGAGGTGGCCGCGGCATTGCAGAAACGCGTGCCGGTGCCCGGCCGCATCCGCGGCAACATGTGGGCCGTCGCCCAGTACATCGAAAGCCGCCGTCATCGCCGGACGCTGAAGAAGCTGATGGCAGACATCTTTGCCGCCGAGCCGCGCCCGTCGGCTTTCCACCGTTTACTGGCGGGCTTGCCACTCGGCCTCGTCATCGACAGCTGGTATGATGGCACGCTCGCCGCCGCCATGGCCGAGGTTGGGCGAGCCGACGTTGCCGACGTCCAGGGTATGTCGCGGGCCGCCATCGGCGAGGATCGTTGGCATCGGGCCTTCGATCTCGCCGGTCAAACCGCCGAACCGGAGAAAGCGCGTACGCTGCTCTACAGGCCGCATGGCGGCATCCGACCGGACGGCGACGTGCTGGTGTCCGACAGTGATTACGTCGAGGTGCTGACCGAGATCGACATTCAGACGCCGATCCCCGAGGAGGTCCGGACGCGACGGATGACGCGCGGCTTCCTGTTCCTCGGCTGTCGCTTCCACGACCAGATGCTGCGCACCTACGCCCGGCAGATCCTCAAGCGATCGGCCGGTCCGCATGCTTGCGTGGCCGATGCCGTGACGTTGACGGTCAACGAACGGCGCTTCCTCGCCGCGGAGGGCATCGCATTGCTCGACCTGCCCCTGGCGGAGGCGACGCGCCTTCTTGCCGGCTGATATTCGGGGCGGACGCTCTTTCTGACTCCCCACGTCTGTCCCATCTGGCCGCCCTTCGGGGCGGCCTTTTTCATGCGGCGGCCTTCGTCTTCCGACATCGACTGTCGATTTTTGTCGGACCCGCGACAGCCCCTGTTGCCACGTAGTCTTGCTGCCAAGAAGAGATAATGCATTGATTTACATTGAGTATCTCAAGCCATCGCCAGTTGGCACGCCCCTTGAAAATAGAGAGGCGTGAGGCGGCTCGTCGCTGCCGACCGAATTTGCATCCACCTCCCGATGCTTTTCGCGAAGACAAGGAACCATGACCATGGCAGCACTCCGCCAGATCGCCTTTTACGGCAAGGGTGGCATCGGCAAGTCGACCACCTCCCAGAACACGCTCGCCGCCCTCGTCGAGATGGGCCAGAAAATCCTGATCGTCGGCTGCGACCCCAAGGCCGACTCGACGCGCCTCATCCTCAACGCCAAGGCCCAGGACACCGTCCTTCATCTCGCTGCCGAACATGGTTCGGTCGAAGACCTCGAACTCGAGGACGTGCTGAAGGTCGGTTACAAGGGCATCAAGTGCGTCGAATCCGGTGGCCCGGAGCCGGGCGTCGGCTGCGCCGGGCGCGGCGTCATCACCTCCATCAACTTCCTCGAGGAGAACGGCGCCTATGACGACGTCGACTACGTCTCCTACGACGTGCTCGGCGACGTGGTCTGCGGCGGCTTCGCCATGCCGATCCGTGAGAACAAGGCGCAGGAAATCTACATCGTCATGTCCGGCGAGATGATGGCGCTCTATGCCGCCAACAACATCTCGCGCGGCATCCTGAAATATGCCAACACCGGCGGCGTCCGCCTCGGCGGCCTGATCTGCAACGAGCGCCAGACCGACCGTGAGCTTGATCTCGCCGAAGCCCTGGCCAAGCGCATCAACACCAAGCTGATCCATTTCGTGCCGCGCGACAACATCGTCCAGCACGCCGAACTGCGCAAGCAGACGGTCATCCAGTACGCGCCGGATTCCAAGCAGGCCGAGGAATACCGCCAGCTTGCGACCAAGATCCACGAGAATGGCGGCAAGGGCACCATCCCCACGCCGATCTCCATGGAAGAGCTTGAGGACATGCTGCTCGCCTTCGGCATCATGAAGACCGACGAGCAGATGATCGCCGAACTCGCCGCCAAGGAAGCCGCCCGCCAGGCAGCGGTTCCCGCCTGATCTCCGGGAGGATGCGTGGGCTCCGGGCCTTGACCCCGGTGTCCGCGCCTTTCCCGTTTCCTTCCGCGAGGACTTGATCCATGAGCGACAGTTACGAAAACGACGGCAAGGCCCACGAGCAATACATCACCGAGGTCCTTGCCCAATATCCCGACAAGTTTGCCAAGCGACGCCGGAAGCACCTCGCCGTCGCCAAGGCCGTGGAGGCGGCGCCGGACGCGCCGGTCGGCGAGGAAGGTCCGCTTCTCACCGAATGCGACGTCAAGTCGAACATCAAGTCGATCCCCGGCGTCATGACCATTCGTGGCTGCGCCTACGCCGGCTCCAAGGGCGTGGTGTGGGGACCGGTGAAGGACATGGTCCACATCAGCCACGGGCCGGTCGGCTGCGGCCAGTATTCCTGGTCTCAGCGCCGCAACTATTATGTCGGCACCACCGGCATCGACGCGTTCGGCACCATGCAGATCACCTCCGACTTCCAGGAGAAGGACATCGTCTTCGGTGGCGACAAGAAGCTCGACAAGGTGATCGACGAGATCGAAGCGATGTTCCCGCTGAACGGCGGCATCTCCGTGCAGTCGGAATGCCCGATCGGCCTCATCGGCGACGACATCGAGGCCGTCTCCCGCCGCAAGGGCAAGGAGATCGGCAAGACCATCGTTCCCGTCCGCTGCGAGGGCTTCCGTGGCGTGTCGCAGTCGCTCGGTCACCACATCGCCAACGACGCCATCCGCGATTGGGTGCTCGACAAGAGCGCCGAAGCCGAATGGGAAGCCGGTCCCTACGACGTCAACATCGTCGGCGACTACAACATCGGCGGTGACGCTTGGGCGTCTCGCCGCCTTCTCGAGGAAATGGGGCTGCGCATCTGCGGCAACTGGTCGGGCGACGCCACGCTCGCTGAGATGGAGCGGGCGCCCAAGGCCAAGCTCAACCTCATCCACTGCTATCGCTCGATGAACTACATCTGCCGGCACATGGAAGAGAAATACGGCGTGCCGTGGATGGAGTACAACTTCTTCGGCCCGTCGCAGATCGCTGCCAGCCTGCGCAAGATCGCCAAGCACTTCGGCCCGGAAATCGAAGCCAAGGCCGAGGAGGTCATCGCCAAGTACAAGCCGCTGGTCGATGGCATCGTCGAAAAATACGGCCCGCGCCTCAAGGGCAAGAAGGTCATGCTCTATGTCGGCGGTCTCCGCCCGCGCCATGTCATGACTGCCTACGAGGATCTCGGCATGGAGATCGCCGGCACCGGCTACGAGTTCGCCCACAACGACGACTACCAGCGCACCGGCCACTACGCCAAGCCCGGCACGCTGATCTACGACGACGTCACCGGCTATGAGCTGGAGAAGTTCGTCGAGAAGATCCGGCCGGATCTCGTCGGCTCTGGCATCAAGGAGAAATATCCCGTCCAGAAGATGGGCATCCCCTTCCGCCAGATGCACTCCTGGGACTATTCGGGCCCCTATCACGGCTACGATGGCTTCGCCATCTTCGCCCGCGACATGGACCTTGCCATCAACAACCCGGTCTGGGACCTGTTCGACGCCCCCTGGACGGACGGCGGAGAGTTGCTCGCCGCTGCCGAGTAGCCCGATGCGCTGCCCCTTCCCGTGAGGGGAGGGGTTTCTTCCGAAGCTCACCGTTTCACCACGCGCTGCCGCGTGACCGATACTCCATGCCCGTCTGGCCGCCGTATGGCGCGGCGCGGGCGATGAGGTCAGACAATGCCCCAGTCAGTTGAAAAGATCCTCGACCATGGCCCGCTGTTCCGCGAACCGGAATATCAGGAGATGTTCGCCCGCAAGAAGGCCTGTGACGGCGCCGCAAGCATCGACGCCACCGCCCTTCAATCCGAATACACTAGGGGATGGGACTACCGGGAAAAGAACTTCGCCCGCGAGGCGCTGGTCATCAATCCCGCCAAGGCCTGTCAGCCGCTCGGCGCCGTGTTCGCCGCCGCCGGTTTCGAGAAGACCATGAGCTTCGTCCATGGCTCGCAGGGCTGCGCCGCCTATTTCCGCTCGCATCTCTCCCGCCACTTCAAGGAGCCCTGCACGGCGGTTTCCTCGTCGATGACCGAGGACGCGGCGGTGTTCGGCGGCCTCAACAACATGATCGACGGTCTCGCCAACTGCTATTCTCTCTACCAGCCGAAGATGATCGCCGTCTCTACCACCTGCATGGCCGAGGTGATCGGCGACGACCTGCACGGCTTCATCGGCAACGCCAAGGCCAAGGGCTCGGTCCCCGAAGACTTCGACGTGCCTTTCGCCCACACGCCCTCCTTCGTCGGCAGCCACATCGACGGCTACGACAATGCCATCCGGGGCATTCTGGAGCACTTCTGGAAGGACAACCCGGCGTCGGCTGGTTCTTCGGAGACCATCAACATCGTCCCCGGCTTCGACGGCTTCTGCGTCGGCAACAACCGCGAGCTCGGCCGCATGCTTGGCCTGATGGGCGTCAGCTATACCTTCATCGGAGATGCCGCCGATCAGTTCGACACCCCGTCGGACGGCGAGTACCGCATGTATGACGGCGGCACCACCATCGACGAACTGAAGGCGGCCAAGGGCGCCAAGGCGACCGTCGCGCTGCAGCACTGGAACAGCCGCAAGACGCTGGAATACGCGGCGAGCGTCGGCCAGGAGACGGCGAGCTTCAACTATCCGCTCGGCGTCAAGGCCACTGACGATCTTCTCATGAAGGTCTCGGCGCTCAGCGGCAAGGCCATTCCCGAGGCCCTTCGCCTGGAGCGCGGCCGCCTCGTCGACGCCATGGCCGACAGCCAAGCCTATCTGCACGGCAAGCGCTACGCCATCTTCGGCGATCCGGACTTCGTCAAGGCGATGGCCCGCTTCATCCTGGAGACCGGCGGCGAGCCCGTCCATTGCCTCTCCACCAACGGCGGCAAGGAGTGGGCCGAGGATATGCAAAAGCTGTTCGATGGCTCGCCCTTCGGCAAGGACTGCAAGGCCTACGCGCAAAAGGATCTCTGGCACCTGCGCTCGCTGCTGTTCACCGAGCCGGTCGATTTTCTGATCGGCAACAGCCACGGCAAGTATCTCGAGCGCGATACCGGCACCCCGCTGATCCGCCTGACCTTCCCGATCTTCGACCGCCATCACCACCATCGCTTCCCGGTGATCGGCTATCAGGGCGGCCTCAGGGTGCTGACTACCATCCTCGACAAGCTGTTCGACAAGCTCGATGCGGAGACCAACATCGCCGGCGAGACGGACATCTCCTTCGATCTGACGCGCTGACGCCGTTTCGGTGGGGGCGCAGGCCTGGCTCCGGTCATGGGGCCAGGCCTTTTCTTTTGCGAAAGGTCGAAGCGGCCCGGCTGGCTGCCCAGTGCAGGCAGCGATCGGCCAATAAGCAATCTCGATATCGGCTTAGTTGATTTTATTCTCGTTAAACGATAATTATTCACCGTCAATCAGAAAGACGGTGTCCTATGCCTACCTATCGTCCGCTGTTCGCTGCCGCGTTGGCCTTCTGCCTTTCCTCCTGCGGCGCCGTGCCGCTCACCTCCTTACCGAGCCTTGCCCGCATCGATCCGCGCACGACCGATTTCTCCGTCATGATGGTCGCTCTGGCCGCTCCCCGGTCCATCGACGCGGTCGCCGGCAGCGTGCATGTCGAGTTCAAGAGCCGCGTTGATGACGCGCCGGAAAGAACGGACACGTTCGTGCTCGCCCCCACGACGGCACCCGTAGACCTCACCGACATGGTGGGCACGCTGCGCGAAAGCGAAAGCCTCTCTATCTACGCCCTGCCGCCGGAGGAAGCCGCCCGCCTGACCATCGCCCGCGACCAGCTGATTGCCGAGCGGGCGGCCGGCCACAAGGTGACGGCATCGATCGGCGTGACGGCGCGAAGCTTCTGTCTGGCCGGTGTGGTGCCGGCCGGCGATCTCCTGATCACCACCTATCTTCGCACTTCGGAAACCCAACGCTTCGTACCGCTGGTCCGCGATTTCGATCTCGCCTCGCAGCCCGATCTCACCGCCAGCCTCAGAACGCTGCCGCCCTGCTCCTCGGGCGCCGCAAAACCCGCGATATCATCGGTCGACGCGTCGCAAACCCGACAATGACGTGTCGCAGGTTCCGCAGCCACGCGACATGAGCTGCAGCGCCATGGCTGGAGATCAGGAAAAGCGAACGATTCCAGTCTGTTGATGAATGGGAACCCACTGGCACGTCGCTTGCGAAACACGCCTTGTGATCGCAAGCGACGAGGTGTCGATGTCCCTGGTCAGAACCGCCAACCTGTTCGACGAGCCGGCTTGCCCGACCAATCGGGAAAAGACCGAGACGGCGCGCAAGAAGGGCTGCTCGAAACCACTGACCCCCGGCGCGGCGGCCGGCGGCTGCGCCTTCGACGGCGCCAAGATCGTGTTGCAGCCGATCACCGACGTCGCCCATCTGATTCATGGGCCGATTGCCTGCGAGGGGAACTCCTGGGACAACCGTCACGCCGCCTCGTCGGGCTCCGACCTCTGGCGGCGATCGTTCACCACCGATCTCACCGAGCTCGACATCGTCATGGGCAACGGCGAGAAGAGGCTGTTCAAGGCGATCCGGGCCATCGTCGAGCGGCATGATCCCCCCGCCGTCTTCGTCTATTCCACCTGCGTCACCGCACTGATCGGCGACGACATCACCGCTGTCTGCAAGCGCGCCGCTGAGCGCTTCGGTCGGCCGGTGGTTCCCGTCGAGGCGCCTGGCTTTGCCGGCTCCAAGAACCTCGGCAACCGTCTGGCCGGCCAGACGCTGCTCGATCATGTCATCGGCACTGCCGAGCCTGACGATGTCACGCCCTATGACGTCAACATCCTCGGCGAATACAATCTCGTCGGCGAGTTCTGGTTCGTGAAGCCACTGCTCGAGGAGCTCGGCATCCGCCTGCGCGCCGTCATTCCCGGCGACGCACGTTATCGCGACATCGCCACCGCCCACCGCGCCAAGGCCAACATGATGGTCTGCTCCTCGGCGCTGATCAATCTCGCGCGCGGCATGCAGGAGCGCTGGGGCATTCCCTATTTCGAGGGCTCCTTCTACGGCATCGCCGACACGTCGGCAGCCATTCGGGGCATCTGCGGGCTGTTGGTGGAGCAGGGCGCACCAAGCGCACTTCTTGATCGGGCCGAGGCGCTGGTCGCCCGCGAGGAGGCGATCGCCTGGCAGCGCATCGCACCGCTGAAACCCCGGCTCGCCGGCAAGCGGGTGCTGCTCAACACCGGTGGCGTCAAGAGCTGGTCGATGGTGGACGCGCTTCAGGAAGCCGGCATGGAGGTGATCCGCACCTCGATCAAGAAGTCGACCGAGGAGGACAAGGCGCGGGCGCTGGCCGCGCTCAAGGACGAGAAGCATCTGTTCGATCGTCTGGCCCCGCGCGAGATCTACCGCATGCTCGCCGACGGCGAGGCCGACATCATGCTGTCCGGCAGCCGCACCCAGTTCATCGCCCTGAAGGCGAAGACGCCCTGGCTCGACGTCAACCAGGAACGTCATCATCCCTATGCCGGCTACGAGGGCTTCGTCGAACTGCTCAGGCGGATCGATCTCGCCGTCAACAGCCCGGTTTTCCCGGCCCTTCGCCAGCCGGCGCCCTGGGACGAAGCCGGGCGGCTGACAGCTCAGCCAGTCATTCCGACTGACGTCGCTCACAGCTTTCGCAAGTTCGCGAGTGGCGCCCTTGAAGACTCCGACGATTGCTGAGGAGACGGTCATCCCGATGAATGAAGCCCGCTCGCTCTCCACCAATCCGCTGAAGTCGTCGCAACCGCTCGGCGCCGCCTATGCCTTCCTCGGCATTGAGGGCGCCATGCCGCTTCTTCATGGCAGCCAGGGCTGCACCGCTTTCGCGCTGGTGCTGTTCGTCCGCCATTTCAAGGAGACCATCCCCATCCAGACGACGGCCATGAACGAGGTGTCGACGGTGCTCGGCGGTACCGACCATCTGGAGGAGGCCATTCTCAACATACGCCAGCGCGCCAACCCCAAGCTGATCGGCGTCTGCACCACGGCTCTGGTCGAGACGCGTGGGGAAGATTTTGCCGCCGACCTCGCTGCCATCCAGGCGCGCCGCGCCGATGCCCTCGGCGATTGTCGCGTCGTTCTGGCCGAGACCCCCGATTTTCGCGGTTCCATCGAGGAAGGCTGGAGCGCCGCCGTCACGGCGATGATCGAGGCGCTGACCCGGCCGACGACGCGCCGGGATCCCGAACGCCTCGTCGTCCTCGCACCCAGCCACTTCACGGTCGGCGACATCGAAATCTTGCGGCAGACGGTGGAGGCCTTCGGTCTCGTACCGGTGATCTTGCCGGATATCTCGGGATCTCTCGACGGCACGGTGCCGGATCGCTGGATACCCTCCGCCTACGGCGGCACGAGCGTCGCGGACATCGAGACGCTAGGCGCCGCCTGTCATTGCATAGCCGTCGGCGAGCATATGCGCCGCCCGGCCGAGACGCTGCGCCGGAAGACCGGTCTTGCCTTCACGCTCCTGCCGACGCTGACCGGACTAGCCGCCGCCGACCGATTTGTGGCGCTGCTCGCCCGCCTGTCCGGCCGGCCGGTTCCGCCCTCGATCCGCCGCCGTCGCTCGCAGCTTCAGGACGCCATGCTGGACGGGCATTTCCACTTCGGCGGCCGCAACATCGCCATCGCCGCCGAACCGGACCTCCTCTACCAGATGGCAAGCTTCTTCGCCGAGATGGGCGCCGAGACCACCGTCGCGATCGCATCGACGCCGGACAATCCTATCCTGGCCGCCGTGCCGGCCGAGGTGACGGTCGGCGACCTTGGCGATCTGGAGGAGCGCGCGGCCGGCGTCGATCTTCTGGTTAGCCATGCCCACGGCCGGCAGGCGTCGGAACATCTGGGCATCCCGCTGTTCCGTGTCGGCTTTCCGATTTTCGACCGGCTCGGCGCCCAGCACCGCCGTAGCGCGCTCTACGAGGGCACGCGCGACCTGATCTTCGAGGTGGCGAACATGATGATCGCCGCTGCCGACCACCACGCCACACCCGAAAGCCTCAATCCGCTTCGCAACCGGGAGATGCTCCATGACAGCCGTCCGTCGCCTGAGCCTCGTCGACACTGACGCGGCGGCCGATGCCGCGCCACCGCCCGGAGCGGTGCGCGTCGCCATCGCCTCTACCGATCTCAAGGCGCTCAATGCCCATTTCGGCTCGGCGCCCAAGTTCGCGGTCTATGACGTGACGCCGTCCGGCTGGAGCTTCGTCGAAGCCGTCGAGTTCGAGGGCAACACCGACGGCGGGGGCTCGCATCGGAGCGATGGCGACGACCGCATCACGCCCAAGGTCGACGCGCTCGCCGGCTGTCACCTGCTGTTCTGCCTCGCCATTGGCGGGCCGGCGGCCGCCAAGGCGGTGGCGCAGCGCATTCATCCGATCAAGGCGCAACAGGCACCGATCGATGAGGTGCTTGAGAAGGTGCGCGTCATGCTGACCGGCACGCCGCCACCCTGGCTCCGCAAGGTGCTGCAGGCGGCCGGCGTTGGCGCTCCCCGCCCCGATTTCGAGGACGATTGAGCCCATGAACGATATCGCCATGCAACCCGCCGCGCTCGACCATCCCTTCGTCAAGACGCTGGCCCGCCTGGTCCGCGCCGCCGACAGCCACGGCGTCTGGGACCGCAAGTCCGACGCCGAGGTGCTGGCCGATTTCATCGTCAGCCGCGAGGATCGTCGATCGCGCCCGATCATCGACGACCCCGATCCCGATATCATCGACCGAGTGGAGGCCTTCTATGGCGCTGTCGGCCTGGCCGTCGAGCAGGCGACCGGGCGCATCGCCTCGCCGATACTGAAGCTCAACCACGAGGGCTTCGGTCGCGTGCTGCTCACCGCCGGTCGGCTGGTGGTGATCTCCCGGACGTTGCGCGACGTCCATCGCTTCGGCTTCGACGATTTCGCGGCGCTGGCCGCTGCCGGCGGCAAGCTGGTCGACGAGGCTATCGCCATGATCGGCCGCTTTCCCGAGGTCGCCGATTTCTGAGCTACCTACCGAACCATCCGAGCTGGAGACATTGATGGCCGACTACACCACCCGCGACGGCAGTCCCTGGACGCCGCTGTTCCTCGTTTCGATCGATGGCGGCGCCTGCATCGGCTGCGCTCGTTGTTTCAAGGTCTGCGACCGCGACGTCATGCACCTCTATGGTGTCGACGACGAAGGTGAGATCCTCGGCAAGGTGGTCGAGGACGACGATGACGATTTCGACGGCGAGCTCAACCGAAAGATCATGGTCGCCGACAATGACGGCGCCTGCATCGGCTGCAACGCCTGTGCCCGCGTCTGCCCGAAGGCTTGCCAGAGCCACGCCACGCCCGACAAGCTGGCGGCGTAACGCTCTTCCCTACTGTCAGAAGGTCGGCAGGAGCGGCACGACGTTGCCGCTCTCCGCTTCCATCCGGGCAAGCATCTTCCGGCGCCGCTGATCGGTCTCCTGCCACCAGGCGCGTACGACGCGCAGGCGGCAGGCGAGGAGGGTGCCGATGCCGCCGGTGAACCGCAGCCAGGCCTCCACGTCTTCCCGGCGGATGGCGGTCAGAACGGGCAGGCCGAAGGCGGCCAAGGTGCCGAAGGCATCGGCACGGCCGCCGCCGGCAATCTCGGCCGCGCCGAAGCGAGGGATGATGGCGAGATCGGCCTGCGCTTCGATGGCTGCGCAGATGCGGCGTGTCATCGCGGCAATCTCGCCTGGAGCAAGGGAAATGCGTGGTTGCCGCCAGCAATCGCCGGTCAGGAGATCGGCCGCGGTCACCTCTCGGCTCGGCGGCTCGTCATCCGGCAGATGGATGGTGCCTCCGACCCGTCGTCCCGCGGTCCGCAGTTCTTCGGTGAAGAAGGCAATGAGATGGTCCACCGAAGCCCCCTCATCGAAGACGATCGCCGCAAGCTCGGACGCGTTGATCCCGAGAGGATCGAGAGCTGGAAAACGATCAAGCAGGCGGCGAGTCATGGGTGCTCCCTGTCGGACGCGAGGCTGTGGTGACGAGTGTCTCGCAAAGGCTGGGCCAACCGCTTCAAGCGTTATGAAAATTGCTATATAACGAAACACGACTTCGCAACCCAACGGAGATGAGCATGCGACTTTCGGCACGTAACATATTGAAGGGCAAGGTCGTGGCGCTGACGCGAGGCGCCACCACCACCCACGTCAAGGTGGAAGTCGTTGACGGCATGGTCGTGACCGCCTCGATCACCAACGAGGCGGCGGATGACCTGGGACTGGCGGTCGGCATCGACGCCGCCGCCATCATCAAGGCTTCGGACGTGATGATCGGCGTCGACGCGTGACCTGATCCCGGCACGGTCTTTGCGCTGCCCCTCCTTGATTGCTCCGGAAACTCGCCAGGCGGCTTTCGCCTGTCGGATTCCCGACAGAGATGAAGGAGGTGGCACATGCCGGCGTCGACCTTTGCCCGTCACTATGCGGAGATTCGCATCGCTGCCGGTCCGGCGCATGACGAGACGGAGGCGTTCGACAGCCATGTTCTCGCTGCCATTCTCGCGTCGGCTCAGACCGAGGCGGACATGAGCGGCGTCGGTCTTGCCGATGGCCTTGGGCTCTCGAACCCAGAGATTGCCCGTCTCGTCGATTGTCACTTTCCCCGCTGGCACCCGGCCGGCTTCGCCGATCTGGCTTCCGGCGCTCCTTCGGATGAGGAAACGCTTCTCATCGATCTTCTGTTGGCTCACCGGTCCGGACCGGAGCCCGTCGCGGGCTGGCTCGCCGTCATGATCGCCCGCCGGGCCATGCGGCCCGATCACCTCTGGCAGGATCTCGGACTGAACGATCGCGGCGAGCTCAATCGTCTTCTCGCGCGCCATTTCCGTAGCCTGCACGCCGGCAATACCGGCAACATGCGCTGGAAGAAATACTTCTACCGCGTGCTCTGCGAGGCCGAGGGCTTTTCGCTTTGTGCGGCGCCCTCCTGCGCCGTCTGTACAGATTTCAACAACTGCTTCGGCGAGGAAGATGGCCTCAGCCGGCTGGCCGATCTGCGCCGACGTGTGGAGCTGGCCGCCTGAGTTGTCCAGGGTCGTGTCGGATTCCCGACATGTCGAGCTGTCCATAAACAATTACAAAGGGTTAGGTCCTGGCATACCCTGTGCAACACGGATACCGACGTCTTCGCTCACCCAAATACGAGAGACAGTTCCATGATCGAACTCACCGACAATGCAGTCGACGCCGTGCGGACCGCGCTTATCGGGGCCGGTGATCGGGCGGAGGGCCTGCGCATCGTCGTCGAGGCCGGCGGCTGCGCCGGTCTTCAATATCGCATGGGCCTTGAGAAGGATGAGCGTCCCGGCGACCTCGTTCTGGAACAGGGCGGCATCAGGCTCTATCTCGATGCGCTTACGCAGCGCCATATCGGAGGCCTCGTGGTCGACTTCATCGACGGCGTCGAGCAGTCGGGTTTCGTTTTCGACAATCCCAACGCCGCCTCCCGCTGCTCCTGCGGCAAGTCTTTCTGCTGATACCAAGATGCATTGAAAATGCGGCTTGGTATTCCGCTTGCCGATTTCTCATGCCCCTGACGCGAATGAGAAATCGGCAATGACTTCAATGAGTGGATGCGACAGCATCTTCGCGAGTTGCTATGAGAGGCGCCATGACCTGTCCGATTGATCGCCCCGTTCCCAGCACCGCCGGCATTCTCGAAAGAATGAGGCGTCTGTCCTCGGCCGAGGAGTTTTTCGAGGTGCTCGGCGTCCGCTTCGACCGAGAGCGTCTCGCTGTCTGCCGCCTGCACGTCCTGAAGCGGATGGGCGAGATGCTGGCCGGCGACGATCTCGAGGATTTGCCCGACAGCGTTGCCGCCGCGCGCGCCCGCTCCATGCTGGAGCGCGCCTATCGGGAGTTTGCCGGCGCCTCGCCACTCGAGAAACGCCTCTTCAAGGTGCTGAAGGACCGTGACCCTTCCCGTCCGGTCGAACCGCCGCGTCGGCCCTTCGTGGCACTTGGCGATGCCCTGCGGCCGATCGATGGTCGTTGAGAGGCTGGAGCAGTCTTTATCGTGGCTCACGCCGATATCAGCGAGGCAGGAACTCCCGACGGCGACCTGATCGGGCATTCGACCAACCTCGTCGGGTTGTCGACGCCCTTTCTCGCCGACGTCGCCTTCAATGCCCGGCCGGTGCCCGTCCACATTTCCGGCGTGCGCGAGATGAACGGTCCCCTGTTCGAGATGCTCGGCCTTGCCGACGACCTCGCCGAGGCGGGCGATGCCTTCGCAGCCTACATGATGGCGATGTTCGGCATCGACCGCGAGCAGCGCGAAGCGGGGAACGGAGCGGAGCGGCGGCGCTACCGCTCGTCCTACCTGCGGCTGATCAAGGGATGGGGCTATGACAGCAACAGCCCGGAAGGCGCGGTGCTGAAAGGCTGGGTAGAGAGCCGCTTCGGCATCTTCCCGACGTTTCATCGGCAACGCCTCGTCCGGCAGGCGCCGGCCGCCTGGGCGGCCTACGTCGCCGAGAAGATGTCGAGCCGCTTCCACAACAACGCCATCATGACCCAACTCGACCTGCTCTACGAGTTCTGCCAGTGGGCGCTCGTCCGTTTCGCATGCCCGACGGAAACCCATCTGACGCTCCATCGCGGCGTCAATGACTTCGACGAGCATCCCATTCGCGAACGCCTCGATCGGCGCCGGGTAGTGATGCGCCTCAACAGCCTGTCGTCCTTCACGGCCGAGCGCGACATTGCCGACTGTTTCGGCGACGTCATCCTGACGGCGCGGGTGCCGCGCGAGAAGATCCTGTTCTTCAACACGTTGATGACCTCTCACCCCCTCAAGGGCGAGGGAGAGTATCTGGTCATTGGCGGCGATTACGAACTCAGCGTGTCGCGATGAACCGGGTCGTCCTCCAGGAAAGTCCGGCAGATGGCGGGAGGCCGGCATGACCGATCCCGGCGTGGCAGACCGGGCGCTTGCCGCCTTCCTCGGCCTTGCCATCGGCGACGCGCTCGGCGCCACCGTCGAGTTCATGACCCCGCGCGAGATCGTCGCCGAACACGGCGTTCTGCGCGACATCGTCGGCGGCGGCTGGCTGCATCTCAAGGTCGGGGCGGTGACCGACGACACGGCGATGTCGCTGGCCTTGGCACGCTCGCTTGCCCGACGGGGAACCCTCGATCTTCTCGATCTTTGTGAGGAGTTCGCCGCCTGGCTCAAATCCGGTCCGCCCGATGTCGGCAACACCTGCCGGCGCGGTATCCGGCGCTATATTCAAAGAGGCATCGTCACGGGGCCGCCGAACGAGGGTGATGCTGGCAATGGCGCCGCCATGCGAATTCTGCCGGCGACGATCGCCAGCTATCGCGATCCGGCGCGCGCCCGCCGCTGGGCGGTGGATCAGGGCCGCGTCACCCACAATCACCCCCTGTCGGATGCAGCCTGCGATACGCTCGCCGGCATGCTTGTTGCCCTGATCGCGGGGGAAGGTCGCGCCGGCGCGGCACGGCTCGCCGACGGTCTGGTCGGGCGCTATCCGACCTTTCGCTTCGTTCCCTATCGGGGCATGTCCTCGGCTTATGTGGTCGACACGCTGCAAACGGCCTTCGACGGCTATTTCGCGACGGCTTCCTTCGAGGACTGCCTGATCCGCACCGTCAACCACGGGGGCGATGCCGATACCACCGGGGCCATCGCCGGCGCATTGGCCGGCGCAACCTACGGTCTCGAAGCGATCCCGAAGCGCTGGCTGAAGGCTCTTGATCGCGACACCGTCGCGACGATCCGCGCTTTGGTGCCGGCCCTGCTGGCCGTGGCCGAGCGCTGAACACTTGGCCGGTGGGGGGCCTTGGCCTGGTCACCGCCTCGCTTGCTGCAGGATGATATGCGGCGCGATGTCTTCCAGCGACAGGATCGTGTCGACGCCGCCGCGGGCGATGGCTTCCTTTGGCATGCCGAACACCACGCAGCTTTCCTCGTCCTGCGCGACGGTGTGGGCGCCGGCCTCCTTCATCTCGAGAAGCCCGCGCGCGCCGTCGTCGCCCATGCCGGTCATGATGACCCCGACGGCATTGGGGCCGGCCGCCCGCGCGGTCGATCGGAACAGCACGTCGACGGATGGCCGATGGCGCGATACCAGCGGCCCGTCCTTCACCGCGACATGGTAGCGCGCGCCCTGGCGTTCGAGCAGCAGGTGGCGGCCGCCGGGGGCGATCAGCACGTGGCCGCGCAGCACCGGGTCGCCGTCTTCGGCTTCCTTGACGCTGACCTGGCACAATCCATCGAGCCGTTTGGCGAAGGCAGCGGTGAAATGCTCGGGCATGTGCTGGACGATGACGATTCCCGGAGCATTGGCCGGCAGCGCCATGAGGAACTCGCGCAGCGCTTCGGTTCCGCCCGTCGACGCCCCGACAGCCACGATGATTTCGGTGGTCTTGGCCATGGCGCCATGTGCGACCGGCGGCAACATGGCGTCGGCCGTGAGTTTCGGCGCTGGCGTTTTCAGTCCCGCTGGGGCAGCCGGTGGCGCATTGCGCCGCCGTCCCAGGCGGGCGCGGGCCGCGCTCTTCACGGTGTCGCAGATCAGCATGGCCTGCTCGGCAAGGTGGTCGGCGGCAGCGATCTTCGGCTTCAGGATGACGTCGACCGCACCGGCTTCCAGCGTCTGCATCAACGTTTCCGAACCTTCCTCCACCAGCGACGAGCACATCACCACCGGGATGGGGTGCTGGGCCATCAGCTTCTTGAGAAAGGTGATGCCATCCATGCGCGGCATCTCGACGTCCAAGGTGATGACGTCGGGGATGTCCTCCCGAAGCCGTTTGGCCGCCACGAAGGGGTCGGCGGCCACGCCGATCACCTCGATCTCCGGGTCATTGCCGAGGATGGTGGAAAGTGTCTGCCGGACGGAGGCGGAATCGTCGACGATGAGGACGCGGACACGTTTCTGACTGGTCAACGGCATCTCGCTCCGCGCGGTGGGTGCCTCTTCTTCGGCGATCGCCTCGGCTGGCGTCACCCCCTGGGCCTAACATGGTGGCGAGCGGCGCGGCAAGTCGGCTTTGGATGCAGCGGTTTGCCGCGCGGCACCGCCGATTTGCCGACCGAACGACGCCTCAGACTCTCTGAAAGATCGTGTTTGCGACGGTTCGGACCGGCAGGTTGAACCCGGTTATCGATTCCGAGTGCCCGATGAACAGATAGCCCCCCGGCGCCAGGCAATCGCAGAGGCGCGCCAGCACCTTGGCCTGCGTGGGCTTGTCGAAGTAGATGAGCACGTTGCGGCAGAAAATGACGTCCACGGGCTCGCCGATTGGATAGGTCTCGTCCATGAAGTTCAGACGCGCGAAGCCGACCTTGGATCTCAGCTCCGGTGCGATGCGCACGAGGCCGCTTTGCGTGTCGCTAGAGCGACGAACGAACCGCTGCATGTAGTTTTCCGGCACCGGAGCCAGCATCGCTTGGTGGTAGATTCCCTTGCGGGCGGCGGCGAGGACGTCGGTCGACAGATCCGTTCCGAGGATGAAGTAGCTGAGCGGCCCTGAGGTCTCGGCAAAGTCGGCGAGGACCATGGCGGCTGTGTAGGGCTCAGCCCCCACCGAGCAAGCCGCACTCCACACTCGGATCGCGGTGCGGCCGCTGCGCATGAACGCGGGCAGGACGGTCCGCTGCAGGAACTCGAAGTGTTTGGGCTCGCGGAAGAAATCGGTCTTGTTGGTGGTCACCGCGTCGATGAGCGCCACCATCTCGGTCTCAAGACCACCGCCGTCGAAGAGATAGGCGCAATAGGCGTCGAGGCTAGCAAATCCCGTGGAGCGCAGACGGCGGCGCAGGCGGCCCTCCAGCATGGTTTGCTTGCCCGGAGGCATCTTGATGCCGCTGTAGGCGCTGACGAGTGCCGACAGTCGTCGGAAGTTCTTCGCGCTGAGCTGGTCGACCGAACGATCGGAGTGCAGGGCCTCGACAGATGACAAGGGCTCGGTCCTCATGGATGGGGGAAGGAGGCCGGCCCCTCCCGATCATTGGGAGGTGCCGGGTACTTGGTCGTCGAGTTTCAGGCGACGGCTCGGTTTGTATCCGGGCCGGCGAGGGCTGCGAGGTCGTTGGTTGCGAGCAGTCTTGCGAGGTCGATGACGACGACGAAGCCCTGGTCGCGACGGACGACGCCGTCGATGTAGTCCGAGTTCCAGTGAATGCCGATGTCGGGTGCGGCTTCCAGCTGGTCGTCGCGGAAGGCGGCG
>NZ_PJNW01000024.1 GCF_002844595.1 Pleomorphomonas diazotrophica
GTAGATCTCGCCGTCATAGGTCCCGTGGGGATAGACGCCGCTCAGCACCTTCATCAGCGTCGACTTGCCGGCGCCATTTTCACCGCAGAGCGCGTGGATTTCGCCTTCCTCTACCGAAAAGCTGACGTCGCTCAACGCCTTGACGCCTGGAAACGTCTTGGTGATGTTGCGCATCTCGAGGATCACGTTCGTGCTCACGCGAGGCTCCTTTGTCCGCCGATCTCCGATGGGCGACAGGCAGAATGGTCTTGTTGTTGGTATGTTGCCGCCAGGGCGCCTCAGGGCGCACCGATCCGCGCAGCGGGCAGACTTGAAGACCGCGCGGGAGAGACCCCCGCGCGGAGAGTTGGGATATCAGAACCCGATCAGAGGTCCGATTCCTTGTAGTAACCGGAGTCGATGACGATCTCCTTGTAGTTGTCCTTGGTGACCAGGACCGGCTTCAGCAGATAGGACGGAACGACCTTCACGCCGTTGTCATAGGTCTTGGTGTCGTTGACTTCGACTTCCTTGCCCTCGAGAGCCTGCGAGACCATCTTCACGGTCTGCTTGGCGAGCTCGCGGGTGTCCTTGAAGATCGTCGAATACTGCTCGCCGGCGATGATCGCCTTGACGGACGGCAGTTCGGCGTCCTGGCCGGACACATACGGCATCGGCGTGCCTTCGGTGCCGTAGCCGACGCCCTTCAGCGACGAGATGATGCCGATCGAGATGCCGTCATAGGGCGACAGCACGGCGTCGACATGCTTGTCGGTGTAGTTGGCCGACAGGATGTTGTCCATGCGGGCCTGGGCGGTGGCGCCATCCCAACGCATCGTGGCGACCTGGGCGAACTCCGTCTGGCCCGACTGGACGACGAGCTTGCCGCTGTCGATGTAGGGCTTCAGGACGCTCATGGCGCCATTGAAGAAGAAGGTGGCGTTGTTGTCGTCGGGCGAGCCGGCGAACAGTTCGATGTTGAACGGGCCCTTGCCGTCCTTGAGGCCGAGCGGGGTCTCGAGCGACGAGGCCTGGAGCACGCCGACCTGGAAGTTGTCGAAGGTCGAGTAGTAGTCGACGTTCGGCGAGTTGCGGATCAGGCGGTCGTAGGCGAACACCTTGACGCCGGCTTCATGGGCCTTGGCGAGGATGTCCGTCAGCGTCGTGCCGTCGATCGAGGCGACAACGAGGACGTTGACGCCCTTGGTCACCATGTTCTCGATCTGGTTCAACTGGTTCGGGATATCGTCTTCAGCGTACTGAAGGTCGGTCTCGAAGCCGGCAGCCTGGAACTGCTCGACCATGCTGTGACCGTCGGAAATCCAGCGCGACGAGGACTGCGTCGGCATGGCAATGCCAACCTTGCCCTTCTCGGCGGCGTAGGACGCGGTGGCCATGGCGGAGACGCCAATCACGAGCGTGGCAGCCAGAATCTTGGTAAGCTTCATTCTCTCCCCCTTCAATCCCGCAAGGGTTGGCGACCTGCCACGCCTCGTCGGGAATTCCGTGTGAGTTGGTGACCAATTTCGTCAGGCGCTTGTCGCCCCTGACGTCCTCATAAAGCAGGACAGTCCCGCCTTATTCCCTTTTGGGGTCCGGCGACGGGCCGCCACCGGATCCGTTCCTTCCATCCACGCCGGCTGATGTCGGAGCAGGGGAAGGGCCTCCTTGATGCGATGGATGATCGACCGACCACCACCGCGGCGCCGCCCGCGATGGGCGGCGAACTCTGTCGTCCGGAACGCGTCCGGAAATGCGCATGCCAAAACCGCCCGGCGGGCGGCGCATGCATCCTGCACTCCCAGCGGCAGTTTCACCGAAACCGCGCCGCTGTCCAGACCTCGCTCGTACCGACCATCGACTAACGCGATGGCGTGAACTCGAGGTCGGGCGCTGCCGGCTTGGCCGGCGCCGAGGACGGGAACGGTCTCGGGCGGGGAGGAGAATCCTCCCGCACTGACCTTCCTTGGGTCGCTGACGGTGACATCTTTGTCCGTGGACGAAATGCCTTGCCGGGAGAGACCTGAACCCACTTTGTCGGAGCAATGAGCCGCAAACGACCGGGCAGTATCGACCTCAGGCCGCGCACTGCCACAGGCATCACGCTCACAACTCCCTGTCATACCTGATTTTTCCCCCAAATCAGCCGGAATATCCGGTCCTCTTCCCAGGCGCCGGATCGACTTTATGTAATAGTTTAGCCAAGCGCCCTCAGCTTCGCAAGCCCCGCCTTTATCCGTGCAATCCCTTGCATTTTTGCCAGAGGGGAATACGGTGCTCGCCCAACATCTCGTAATTAAAAGAGAAAATTGGACTTTAGGAGAATTTTGAGCGGTTTTCAAAGAAGTTGCAATTATAAATTCGATTATCAAACAAAATTTTTATAGGTAAAGTACAAAAATTCAATTTTAACGGGATTGTGTCAGAATTTTCTCAATCTGAGGCGGTGTGCCATCTAACCGAACTTGGTCGTCAGTGCACTGCTACGTAGTCAGTTCTCCCGGAAGGTTGGCTTGGCTAAGGGCTTCATTCAGATGAAGCATGACAGAATCGTCCATGTTTTGATGAACGTTTCGGTCAGCCAAATGCCCCGAAAACGTTGGCGGACGATGGAAGGAGCTTGGCCTGGGCCACGAAGCGCGTGGATGGCGCTCGAAAACAGCATACGGCGCCTCACCCGCTGTCTCCTCACGGAGGCTGCGTCCAGCTTGGCGATCCTACCGAAAATTGTTTCCCAACCCGGCGATCGACAGCCGCAGCTGACTGAGTTGGGGCGCGATCCGGCATCGCAAATGGGGCAAAAGGGAATGAGTCCGCCCTCAGGGCGGAGTTGGCGACAGCCGTCGCGGTCGCCTCCGGCAGTTCGGGAAGAAAAAGTGGGCGCCGATCAGCCGCCCGACTTGGACGCTGCCTTCCTGGCGGCGAGAGCGGCCTTCTTGGCCGCCCCCATTCCCTCTTTCACCTCCTGGCGGGCACGCCCGAAAGCCATGGCATCACCGGGCACGTCGGCGGTGATCACCGATCCGGCAGCGGTCAGCGCGTTGTCGCCCACCGTTACCGGCGCCACCATGACGGTATTGGAGCCGACGAAGACGTCGGCCCCGATGACCGTCTTATGCTTGAAGAAGCCGTCATAGTTGCAGGTGATGGTTCCCGCGCCGACATTGGTGCGGGCACCGATCGAGGCGTCGCCGATATAGGTGAGGTGATTGACCTTGGCGCCCTGGTCGACGCGGGCGTTCTTGATCTCGACGAAGTTGCCGACATGGACATTCTCCGCAAGATCGGCGCCCGGCCGCAGCCGCGAATAGGGCCCGACGATCGCCCCGCCGCCGACCCTTGCGCCCTCGATGTGGCTGAAGGCGCGGATCGTCGCGCCCGACGCCACCGTGACGCCGGGTGCGAACACCACGTTGGGCTCCACGACCACGTCACGACCGAGCTTGGTGTCAAAGGAGAAGAACACCGTCTCCGGCGCCACAAGCGTCACGCCGGCGGCCATGGCCTCGGCGCGCATCCGCTGCTGGAAGATCGCTTCGGCGGCCGCAAGCTGGGCGCGGTCGTTGATGCCGACGAACTCATCTTCATCCTTGCCGATCACCGCCTCCGCCCTGAGGCCGCGCGCCGTCCCGACGGCAACGGCGTCGGTCAGATAATACTCGCCTTTGGCGTTCTCATTGCCGATCGCATCGAGCAGGTCCGGCAACAGGCCCGGCCGGAAGGCCATGATGCCCGAGTTGCAGAGACGGATCGACTTCGTCGCCGTGTCGGCATCCTTTTCCTCGACGATGGCAAGGAGTCGTCCTTCCTGGATGATCAGCCGGCCGTAGCCGGTCGGCGCATCCGTCGTGAAACCGAGCAGTGCGATGTCGGCACCGGCCGACAGCCGGTCGACGAGGCTGGCGATGGTGGCCGGTCGAACGAGCGGCGTGTCCCCGAACAGCACGAGCACCGGACCGTGATGGGTGGCAAGCGCCTCGCGCGCCGCCAGCGCGGCGTGCGCCGTACCGAGCCGTTCCCGTTGTTCGAAGACCTGCGCATCCGGGGCAACCTTGCCGAGATGGGCGCGCACCCTGTCGGCGCCGGCGCCGATCACCACTGCGACACGGCTCGCCCCACCAGCACGGGCGCTTTCCAGCACAGCGTCGATGAGCGGCCGTCCGCCCACCGCGTGCAGCACCTTCGGCAGGTCGGATTTCATGCGCGTGCCTTCTCCGGCCGCAAGGACGACGGCGAGACAGGACGGATCGATCATGGTGGGCTCCCAAACAACGGTTGCCGCATTTGGCCGAGGCGAGGGGCACCGGTCAAGCGCCGACCGCACCATCCTCACGGAACGGTGCTGAGGGGCCGACTGTTGCCCGCGCGCGACAGCGTCCGACGGCCGTTGGCGCTGGATCGGATCGATCGGCGTCGGACGCTGGCGGGCAGGTGAGCGGACGGCTATCAAGAACCGGATCGTTTGCGGCAGGGGAGATTGCAGAATGGCCGACCAGTTGACCGAAAGCCATTTGCCTCCCGTGGCGGTCAAGGAACGGCGCACCGTTTACGATGGCTGGTTGACCCTCGATGTCGCGGTGCTCGAAACCACGGTGCATGGCGAGCCCCGCCTGGTGCGGCGCGAGGTGCACGACCATGGCGACGGCGCTGCCGTTCTGATCTACGATTCGCTTCGCCGGACCGCCGTGCTGGTTCGGCAGGTTCGTGCCGCCGCGCTGCTGGCCGACGGCCGCGGCATCACGCTCGAGGCCATCGCCGGCATTGTCGACGACGGCGAGGACGGCGAAACCACCGTGCGTCGCGAAGCCTGGGAAGAGGCTGGATGCGTCATCGGCAAGCTGGAGTTTCTGGGCCGCCCCTACGCCTCGCCGGGTTCGCTCACCGAGCGGGTCTGGCTTTATCTTGGTGAGATCGACGCATCGGCGCCACGCGGCAAGGGCGGTGGCCTCGCGGAGGAAAACGAGGAGATCGAGGTGGTCGAGCTGCCGCTGTCCGTGCTGGCGGACCTCGCCGATGGCGGCGAGGCGCTCGACATGAAGACGCACCTGCTCGTCGAGGCGCTTCGCCGGCGTCGGCCGGACCTGTTCGTCTGATCCGCCGCTTGCCTCAAGGACAGTCGGCGATGCGACCGGCCGGCACGTCCCGGCAGAGACGGTCGGCATCGATCCAGCCGGCCGTCAAAGCCAGGTCCAGCGCATCGACGGTAATGGTGAAGGGCTGGAGATGCAGTTCGTAGGTCGTTCCCTGTCCATCGTCGAGCGGTCTTGCCACCCCGAGTTCGCGCGGGGAGTGGCCGTAGGCCAGTAGCAGCGCCACGTCGGCCGTCTTGCGCGCCAGCGCCTCATGGTCCTCCCAGATGGTGGCCGTCTGCTGTCCTCGGGCGATGCGGTTGAGCGTTTCCGGGTCGCCCCCCTGACCGACAACGGCGACCTTCTCGACGAGGCCCCGTTCCTCCAGCACCGAAATGGCCTCCCCAGCGCTGGCGTCGTCAGGGGTCAGCACCGCGTCGACGCTGTTGCGGGTGGCGTCGAGGATATTGCCGAAGGCGCGGCGGGCATTGAGCGACAGGCCCCCCGGCGTATAGGCCTCGCCGGCGATCCGGATCAGCCCGGCACTGATGGAATCCTTGAGGACGGCGATCTGCCCCGCGTAAAGACGCGCGGTCTGTGGGTCGTCGAAGTCTCCTTTCAACAGCACCCAGTCGCCGCGCGGTCGGGCCGCATAGAGAGCCAGCGCCTGCAGCCGCCCGACGTCGGCCTGGTTGAAGCCGATGGAGAACACGCCGTCGAGCCCGATGGGCCGGTCGTAGCCGATCACCGGAATGCCGGCGGCGACCGCCATCTGGATCGACGTTTCGAGGGCGCGCGGATCGACCGCCGCAACGACCAGCACATCGACGTGGGCGTCGATGAGGCTTTTGACGTCGAGGATCTGCTTGGCGGCCGACAGTCGGGCGTCAGTCTCGATCACCGCGCCTGAGGCGGCCGACACGGCGCTGCGGATCGTTTCCGAATCCACCTTCCACTGGCGCGCGGTATCTCCCGGCCAGCTCACGCCGATGACCGGCGAGGCAATCGCCGCTTGGCAGAGCAGCCCGAAGGCGATGGCCGAAAGCACTCCCCGCATGCCGAAGACGTTCCCCCCGAAAGCCGTTCTCATGGGCGCGCGGACAATACGCGTGAGGCCCCGCGTTGTGAAGCGTGACGGCGCGCCTACTCGACCCAATGATTATCTTTGAAGCTCAAAAAAAGCGTGGACCGGGGCAGGGGGTGGTGTCAATATCCGGTGCCGCTCTGAGCCGGCTGCTTTGGGGGGATGCAGGCTGGTACCGGCCAGCTGCGTCTTCGGATCGGCGGCATGGTGAGCGGCGGAGGAGCCTCGACAGGCAAGCTTCGGCTGAAGAGTGTTCCATCCGGCAGACAGGCCGGGGAAGGCTCCCAGTAGCAATTAAGAGGGGCGCCGGAGACAGGGAAGACCTGCCCGGCGGTGGGAGGACAGGCGTTATCATGACCGTGCGTGGAGATGGGTCGCGGCGCGTTTCCGTCGGCAAGGCCGACAGCGATCATGTCAGGCGGCAGAACAGGTCGTTGGTCTTGTCGGCCCTGCGTCGGCGCGAACCGATTGCCCGTGTCGATCTTGGCGCCGAAACGCATCTGTCGCCTGCAACCATCACCGCGATCACCGCCGACCTGATCGCCGAGGGGCTGGTCGAAGCGCGCGACGACGAGGTGGAGAGCGGCGAAGCCCAGGCGGAGCCGGCGCGGCGCGGCCGCCCGCGCGTCATGCTGCGCCTCGATCCGACGGCCGGCTATGTGCTGGCGGCCAAGATCTCACGCGACAGCATCGTTCTGCAGCTTGCCGATTTCGACGGGCGGATCATCGACCGGCAGGAAGCCATCGTGCCGACCTACGAGGAGACGCGCGACGGCTTCCCGGTCAAGCTCGCCGGCCTGCTCGGCCGCATCGTCGCCGACAATGGCATCGATTTCCGTCAGGTGGCGGAGATCGCCATCGGCGCGCAAGGCTTCGTCGACACCAACACGGGATCGGTGATGTGGTCGCCCGCCTTCAGCGTCCGCGACATGCGCCTCGTCGAGCCGCTGAAGGCGTTGACCGGCCGCAACTGCATCCTCTCCAACGACGCCAACATGATCGCCCAGGCGCTGCATGAGGCCAACCCGGATATCTACAGCGGCACCTTCGCGGTGATCTTCGTCGATCAGGGCGTTGGGGCCGGCCTGTTCGTCGGCGATCGCCTGCACCATGGCGCCGCTGGTTCGGCCGCCGAGTTCGGCCACATGAATCACTTGCCAAACGGCGCGCTCTGCCAATGCGGCCGGCGCGGCTGCCTCGAGGCCTATATCGCCGACTACGCCATCCACCGGCAGGCGCTCGGTCTGCCGGAGGACGCGCCGCCGCTCAGCGTCCGGCCGACGCAGGGCGAGCTGATCGCCCATGAGGCCGCCGCCTATGCCGGCGACGAGGCGATGCGGGCCATCTATGATCGGGCGGGCGAAGCTCTGGGCTACGGGCTGGCGCGGCTGATGGCCCTGATCAACCCGAGCCGCATCGTGCTGACCGGCGGTTCGGTTCGCGCCTACCCGCTGTTCGAGGCGGGGTTGAAAGCGGCGATCGAATCGGCGCTGGTCGAGGATCTCCGCCGGTCGACGGTGATCGAGACGTTGCCCTGGCAGACCGACATGATCATGACCGGCCTCGTCTCCTACATGCTGACGCGCCTTGATCGCGAGGTCTTCGCCAATCCCGCCGAGGCCCGGCGGTTCCGGGTCGGCTGATCTCTCTACTCCGCAGCGAGCTTGGGCTTGGTTGGTCCGGCCGGCTCGTCTTCGGTGAGACCGAGCGCTGCGGCGGCGGCGAGTTCGCCGGACAGCAGGCGCTCGACATGGCCGCGCGGCTTGGCGAAACGGGCCAGCATCAGATAGGCGACCGGCGTCAGGAACAGCGTGAACACCGTCGCGAAGCCGAGACCGCCCACCAGCACCCAACCGAGGGCGACGCGCGCCTCCGCGCCGGCGCCGAAGGCGAGAACCAGCGGCACAGCGCCGACGATGGTGGCGATCATGGTCATCACCACGGGCCTCAGGCGAATGCGGGCCGCCGTCTCGATCGCCTCGCGGACGCTGCGCCCTTCGTCGCGCAGTTGGTTGGCGAACTCGACGATCAGGATTCCGTTCTTGGCCATGATGCCGACCACCATGACGAGGCCGATCTGGCTGTAGATGTTGAGCGTGCCGCCAGTGAAGCGGATGGCGAACACGGCGGCGGCGAGGCCGAAAGGCACGGTGGCGATGATGATCAGCGCCGCCACGAAGCTCTCGAACTGGGCGGCGAGCACCAGGAGAACGACGATCAGCGCGAAGCCGAAGGTGGTGGCAAGGCCGGACGACGTCTGGGCAAGCGCCGCCGCTTCGCCGGTCTGCTTGATGCCGTAGCCGGCCGGCAGCACCGAGGATGCCACCTCGTCGGCCACCGCCATCGCCTGCCGCAGCGCCACGCCGGGCGCCGGATCGATGGAGATGGGTACCGCCCGCTGCTGGCCGTCGCGCGACAGGCCGGGCGCCGTCGATCCCTCGACCAGCGTGGCGATGGCGCTCATTGGCACCATCCGGCCGTCGCCGGTGCGCAGGAAGACGTTGCCGAGGTCGGTCGGATCGTCGATCGGCGTCGCCGACGACACCAGCTTGACCGGAATGATCCGGTCGCCCACCGAGACGTCGGCCACTTCGCGGCCGTCGAGCACCGACTGCAAGGCCTGCGCGAGGCCGGTGACGGGAATGCCGAGATCCTGCGCCCGGTCGCGGTCGATGCGAACGGACAGCTGCGGCTGCGTCGGCTGGTAGTCGAGGCTGGCGCTCCGCACCTCCGGCCGCGCCTCCAGCGACCTGATGAAGGCATCGCCCACCTTGGCAAGTCCCTCGAAATCGGGGCCGACCAGGGAGAGGCGCAGTCCCTGGCCGCCGCCGCGGATGCCGAGCGAGTTGGAACTCATCGCCCGCGCCTGGATCGACGGGATGGCGGCAAGCTTGCCGTTGATCTCGGCAGCGATCTCCGCCTGTCCGCGCGATCGCTCTTCCCAGGGGGCGAGCGTCACCATCATGAAGCCGGAGTTGGTGTCGCCGCGCCCGGCGATGGCAAAGCTGGCGGTGGCCTCGCCACTGTCGAGATAGGGCTGGACGACGGCCGCCACCTTGTCCATCTGCCGCCCCATGTTGTCGATGGAGATGCCGGGGGGTGCGGTGACACTCAGCATCACCGAGCCGCGATCCTCGCGCGGCGTCAGCTCGTTCGGCAGAGTCTGGAAGACGCCCCAGGCGACGGCGGCGAAGGCCAGGGATGTTACCACTACCACGATGGGGGCAGCGAGCGCCGCATCGAGCAGCCGGCCGTAGAGCGCGGCAAGCGGCCGGCCGATCGCTCCGAGCAAGCGCGGCATGATCGCCTGCCTCTGCTTTTCCTCAGCCGGCAGGATGGTGGCGGCGAGCATCGGCGCGAAGGTCAGTGCGGTGAAGCCGGAGATGGTCACCGAGATGGCCAGCACGAAGCCGAACTCGCGGAACAGGCTGCCGGCGGTCCCCGGCAGGAAGGAGATCGGCACGAAGACGGCGGCGAGCGTCGCCGTGGTCGCCAGCACGGCGAAGAACACCTCCTCGGTGCCGAGCACCGCCGCGGCACGCGGACGCATGCCCATGTGCCGGCGGCGGACGATGTTCTCCAACACGACGATGGCGTCGTCGACCACGAGGCCAGTGGCCAGCACTAGGGCCAGGAGCGTGACGATGTTGATCGAGAAGCCGATCAGCCACATCGCCGCCAGCGTGCCGATGAGCGACACCGGAATGGTGATGGCCGGAATCAGCGTCGCCCGCCAGTTGGCAAGAAACAGGTAGATGACGGCGACGACGATGACGACGCCGAGGCCGAGCGCCAGGATCACCTCGTGCAGGGCGCCGTTGATGAAGCGCGCCTCGTCGGAGGTGATGGCGAGGTCGACACCGTCCGGCAGCGTCGGCTTCAGGCTGGCGACCACGCGAGCGACGTCGTTGGAAATCTGGATCGAGTTGGACCGGGCGGCGCGGACGATGCCCATGCCGATGCCGGCCTTGCCGTTGATCTTGAGTTGCGATGTGCCGGTGTCGGGGGCGAGCGACACGGTCGCCACGTCGCCGAGGCGCGTGGTGCCGTTTATCATCAGGCGGGCCATGCCGGCGGCGTCGGTGACGCGCGCGTCGGCGCGCACAACCAGGCTGAGGTCACGGTTGGCAAGCGAGCCGGCGGGGCTGTCCATCGACACGGTGGACAGCGTCTGGGTGAGGTCGGCGACGGTAAGACCGCGAGCCGCCAGCGCCGTCTGGTCTATGTCGACGCGGAACACCGGCTCCTGGTCGCCGAACACCTGCACGTCGGCGACGCCGTCGACAGCAGCGAGCGCGTCGGCAATCCTGTCGTTGACGAGGCTGGTCAGCTCTTCCAGCGACACCCGATCCGAGGTGACGGCGATGCGGATGATGGCATCGCCGTCGGCATCGGCCTTGACGATCTGCGGCTCGTCGATGCCGTCCGGCAACTGGTTGCGGATGCGACTCACCACGTCGCGGGTATCGTTGGCGGCGACGTTGAGGTCGGTGTTCTCGGAAAACTCGATGGTGACGCGCGACCGGCCGAAGCTCGACCGTCCGGAAATCGACGTGACGCCGGCAACCCGCGACACCGCCGATTCGACACGGGCGGTGACGTCGGTATCGATGGTCTCCGGCGCGGCGCCGTCATAGCCGACGGTCACCGTCACCACGGGGCGGTCGACGTCCGGCAGCTCGCGCACCTCGACGTCGCGATAGGCGGCAAGACCCGCGACGACCACCAGCGCGTTGACCACCAGCGCCAGCACCGGCCGGCGGACGAACAGCGCGGTGAGGGCGTGGCTGCGGCCGCTCATGGTTTGGTCCCTTCGACCCTGTTGGCCAGTTTCTCGGGGTCGCCGGCAGTCCGCACGGGAGCGTCGGCCCGCACCGACTGGATGCCTTCCACCACCACCGGGTCGCCGGGCTTGAGATCGCCGCTCACCAGCACCGTGTCGGCGTTTCGTTCGATGATGGCAACGCCGCTTCGCTTCGCCTTGCCGTCATCGATCGTCCAGACATAGGAGCCGTCCCGGTCCCACTGCACGGAGGGCGCCGGCACGGCGGTCTTCTCAACGCCGGGGAAGCGAAGGGTCACCGCGAAGGACATGCCGGGGCGAAGGCGGTCGTCGGGATTGTCCACCGTCGCCTGGGTTACCAGGGTGCGGCTGTCGGCTTCGATGCGGCTGCCGACGGCGGTGACCTTGCCCTCGAACAGCGCGCCGGGCTGCGACGGCGTCGCCACCTCGATCGGCTGACCGATGGCGACGCGGGCGGCGAAGGCCTCGGGAACGCGGAACTCGACCTTGATGGCGGAGCGGTCGTCGAGCGTGACGATCTCGGTGGAGGTCGACACCATGTCGCCCACCTCGACCGAGGTCAGGCCGACGATGCCGGCGAAGGGTGCGGCGATGACGCGGCGGCTGAGGTTGAGCTCGGCCTCCTGCAGGGCGAGCCGCGCCTTGGAGAGCTCGAAGCGCGCTGTGTCCAGCTCGGCGGCGGAAATCGCCCGCGTTTCCGCAAGCCTCTCGTTTCGGGATGCTCGGGCATCGGCGTCTTGCAGGGCGGCCTTCGCCTGCTCCAGGGCGATCTTCTCGCTGTCGTCATCGAGGCGGACAAGCGCGGCGCCGGCCTCGACCTTTGCGCCGGGCGTGAAGCCAATCTCAGTCACCATGCCGGTGGCCCTCGGGAAGACGGCGACGGTGCGAGCCGCCTCGGCGGTGCCGATGGCGCTGACGCGATCGGCCGTTTCGCTCATGACGACGGGAGCGGTGACCACCAGCGCCACCCTGGCGCCGCCGGCGCCTCCGCCTGTTCCCCGGTTGCCGCCGGTTTCGCCGCGGCGAGCACCCTCCGCCTTCGGCGTCGCTGCGGCGGCGCTATCGGCGGGAGCGAGGAAGGCCCATTGTGGCAGCAGCACTTCCGGTACGCCGGCGGCCATTAGCCGGGGACGCGCGGCCGGGTCGAGGGCTCCCCAGCCGATAATCCCCGCCAGCCCCAGGATCAGGGCGAGCGCCAGTTGTTTCCAGAAGGCCATGGTCCGGCTCCATTTCGGCGATGCAGCCAAGGGATAATCCGGAAAACTTGAGATACGAAAGCGGCGAAAATGTACGCAAGTGTAACACTTGGGGCCGGCTTGGCTCCATCATGCCATCCAAAGGCGTGAAAATGGCGGTCAGGGCGCGCGGCGGCGGAGCCATGGCCGGGTGCCGGCCGGCGGCTCCGGCAAGGCGCCCGGCTGGTAGTGGAGGTTGGGCGAAGGGTCGCGTCCCTCGGAAAGATAGCGGCGGGTGGTGTCGTTCTTGACCTCGAAGGCCGAGATGCCGACACGCCGCATGAGAGGGATCTCGTCGATCAGAACGTCACCGACTGCGCGGATCTCGCCGCCAAAGCCGGCACGGATGAGTCGGGCGGCATGGCTGAAGCCGCGGCCGTCGGCATACTTCGGAAAATCGACGGCAATGACGGCGAGCTGGCCGAGAAGAGGCAACACCTCCTCGAAGCGATCGGCCGGCGAGAAGAGAAGGCCCAGCCGGCGATTGCTCACGCTGTTGCCCTCCAGCACCGCCCGCAGCCCGGCGAGCGGCAGGATCAGGCCGTCGCTGCCATTGTCCTCGCTGGCGATGGCGAAGTCGTTGGGCTCGAAGCGGCCGGCGCGATAGACGTCCGGCGTCGAACTGCTGGTGGCGGCGCCCTGCGGCACGATGGCGGTGGCAACCATGGTTCAGATCCCCGGAATGACCGCGCCCGAAGGCTGGCCGAGATGAATGCCGCATTCGGTCTTGGCCTTGCCGCGCCAGCGGCCGGCCCGTTCGTCCTCGCCCGGCCGCACCTTGTCGGTGCAGGGCAGGCAGCCGATCGACGGATAGCCCTCGGCGACCAGCGGATGCGGCGGCAGGCGGCGCGCCTCTCGATAAGCCTCAATGCGCGCCCGATCCCAGCCAAGCAGCGGGTTGACCTTGATCCGCCCATTCGACGCCTCGAACAGCGGCAGGTTCGCCCGCGTGTCCGCCTGATAGCGCTTGCGGCCGGAAATCCAGGCCGAATAGGGCGCGAGCGCAGCGGCAAGCGGCTTCACCTTGCGGATGTCGCAGCAGGCGTCGGTGTCGGCCATCCATAGCGCGCCGGCCGGATCGATCGTGGCGAGGTCGGCTGCCTCCGGTTGGCGGATGACGAGGCCGGTGAGGCCGAGCGCTTCAACCAGCCCGTCGCGATAGGCTATGGTTGCCGGGAAGAGCTTGCCGGTGTCGAGGAAGATCACGGGCAGCGAGCGGTCGATGTCGGCGACCATGGCGAGCAGCACGGCGCTGTCGGCGCCGAAGCTCGACACCAGCGCGATCTTGCCGGCGTAAAGATCGAGCGCGGCGGCGACGATCGCTTCCGCGTCTTCGCCTTCGTGACGGGCGGAGAGCAGGCGCGCCTCAGCGGCAAGCCCCTGGTCCGGATCGACGGCAAGGCCGAGTGCGTCAAGCACCATAGAGGGCCTCCTTGAACGGTGCCTCGCCGAGCCGGCGATAGGCGGCGAGGAAGGTTTCCTCCGGCGCGACGCGGAGCTTGATATAGGTGTCGACGATCGTTTCGACGGCGTCGACGATGCCATCGGCATAAAAGCCCGGCCCGATGATTTCGCCGATCGACGCGCTCTCGTCGGGATTGCCGCCGAGGCTGATCTGGTAGAATTCCTCACCCTTGCGGTCGACGCCGAGAATGCCGATGTGGCCGACGTGATGATGGCCGCAGGCGTTGATGCAGCCGGAAATCTTGATCGACAGCGGGCCGATCTCGTCCTGCCGCTCCGGCGCGCCGAAGCGCTCGGAGAGCTCCGAGGCGATGGGGATCGACCGGGCATTGGCGAGCGCGCAATAGTCGAGGCCCGGGCAGGCGATGATGTCGGTGATGGCGCCGGCGTTGGCCGTGGCGAGCCCGGCGGCGGCAAGCGCGGCATAGACCTCCGGCACGTCATCGAGCGCCAGATGCGGCAGGATGAGGTTCTGCTCGTGGCTGACGCGGATTTCCGAGAAAGCCCACTTTTCGGCGATGTCGGCAACGGCGTCCATCTGGTCGGCCGACGCGTCGCCGGGGATGCCGCCGATCGGCTTCAGCGAAATGGTGAGCGAGGTATAGCCCGGCGCCTTGTGCCGATGGAGGTTCTGGCGAACAAAGCGGTCGAGCGCCGGGTTGGCGGCGCGGGCGGCATCGAGCTTTGCAGAGACCGCAGGTCGCTCCTCAAAGGCCGGCGGCGCGAAATAGGCACGGATGCGCGCCACTTCTTCGGCCGGCAGACCGAGAACGCCGCCTCGGATCTCGGCGAACTCCTCCTCCACCATGCGCCTGATCTCGTCGATGCCGGTCTCATGAACCAGGATCTTGATGCGCGCCTTGAACTTGTTGTCGCGCCGACCGAACAGGTTGTAGACGCGCAGGATCGCGTCGACATAAGCCAGAATGTCGGCTTCCGGCACGAAGGGGTTGATCTCGCGCGCCAGCATCGGCGTACGGCCCTGGCCGCCGCCGACATAGACGGCAAAGCCGATGCCGCCGTCTTCATCGCGCTTCACCTCAAGGCCGATGTCGTGCAGGCGGATGGCTGCGCGATCGTGGGCAGCGCCGGTCACCGCGATCTTGAACTTGCGCGGAAGGAACGAGAACTCCGGATGCAGCGACGACCATTGCCTGAGGATCTCCGCATAGGGGCGGGGGTCGTCGGCCTCGTCGAAGGCGGCTCCGGCGAAATGGTCGGCGGTGACATTGCGGATGCAGTTGCCCGAGGTCTGGATGGCGTGCATCTCCACCTCAGCCAACTCCGACAGGATGGCCGGCACGTCCTTGAGCGCCGGCCAGTTGAACTGGATGTTCTGCCGGGTGGTGAAGTGGCCGTAGCCCTTGTCATAGACGCGGGCAATATGGGCGAGGCGGCGCATCTGGGTCGACGACAGCGTGCCGTAGGGAACGGCGATGCGCAGCATGTAGGCGTGGAGCTGCAGATAGACGCCGTTCATCAGCCGCAGCGGCTTGAACTCGTCTTCGGTGATCTCGCCCTTCAGCCGCCGCTCCACCTGATCGGCGAACTGGGCGACGCGCTGCTGCACGAAGGTGGCATCGAACTCGTCATAGCGATACATGGCGGCCTCCTTCCTCAGACGGCACCGGGGCGGTGGTCGGACTTGACGGTGGGGCCGAAGGCGCGGATGCGCTCGCGAAGCCGCTTCGGCACGATGCGACCATCCGTTACGTCCACCGGCACCGTGACGACGTCGAGCACCTTCGACGCCTTGACGTCGGCCTGCGCGGCGGCTTCGGCTGCGACGAGCTGCTCGGCGCCGTCGATCAGCTCGGCGGCACCGATGTCGGCGACCCAGTCACCGGTGGCGGTGCGATAGACGACGTCGCCGTCGAAAAGTCGGTTGGCGGTCAGAATCTCGGGCATTGGCATTCCGGTGTCCGCAAGGCTAGCAATCCTGACTGACACATAGTCGATCGTCCTGCCAAGGGCCTGCGTCATCATTTCAAAAAGCGTGGCGACTGCGGAAAAAACATCCCGCTGCCGCCCGATTATTGAAAGACTACAAAGGCTGTAGGGTATTTGTCGCGAAAAACCGGGTTCATTTGCCTCTAGATGTTGTCCAGCAGCTTGAACCAGGTCATCGCGGCCACCAATGTCGGCCAGCGCAACAGCGGCCCGCCGGGGAAGGGCGTCACCGGCACCTTGGCGAAGGTGTCGAAGCGGCCCATGGCGCCGCCTACCGTCTCGGCGATGACATGGCCGACGAAGGGCGCCAGCATCACGCCCTGTCCCGAATAGCCGGCGGCAATGAACACATTGGGCCTTGGCCGGCGGATGAACGGCATGCGGTTGAAGGTGATGCCGAGCGTGCCGCCCCAGGCGTGGCTGATCGGCACGTTGGCAAGCTTGGGATAGACGCGGGCGAGGTGAGGCCGCACGAAGGCTGCGATGTCCTCGGGGAAGGCGTGGCTATAGGTTTCGCCGCCGCCGAACACCAGCCGCCGGTCGGGCGTCTGGTGCCAGTAGTAGACGACGAAGCGGCTGTCGCTCACCGCCTCTTCGCCGGGGATCAACAGGTCGTCGAGCGGTTCGGTGGCGACCACGAAATTGTTGATCGGCAGCACGCGGGCATCGGTTTCGGCGTCGAGGCCGCCGAGATAGCCGTTGCCGGCCATGATCACCGTTTCGACCATCGCCTCGCCGTCGGCGGTGACGACGATCGGCCGCGCACCGTGCAGGATTCTCGTGACGCGGCTGTCCTCGTACAGCGTCGCGCCGGCGGCGACGGCCGCCCGGGCAAGGCCGAGGGCGAACTTCAGCGGGTGCAGCTTGCCGCCCTGCGGGTCGAAGCTGCCGGCGTGGTAGATGTCGGTGCTGATCCGCCGCGCCGTCTCGTCTCGGTCGAGAAACTCACGCTCGATGCCCCACTTTTTCCTGAGGTGATCGATATGGCGCTTCTCCGCCTCCACCCAGCCCGGCTTGTGAACGCTGTGGATGAGGCCGGGCCGGAAGTCGCAGTCGATGCCGTTCTCGGCGATCAGCCGGTCTAGGTGAGCGCGCGCCTCGTCGGCAAGCCGCAGAAGGTCGCGCGTCGGCCCTTCACCGATCCGGGCCGCCAGCCAGTCGGGATCCTGCCGCTGACCGGGATGGATCTGGCCGCCGTTGCGGCCCGAAGCCCCCCAGCCCATCTTGTTGGCCTCGAGCAGGACGACCTTGTACCCGGCCTTGGAGAGCGACAGCGCCGCCGACAGGCCGGTGTAGCCACCGCCGATGATGGCGACGTCGGCCCGGCAGTGACCCTTCAGGGACGGATAGGTCGGGATATCGCCGGCGGAGGCGGCATACCAGGAAGCAACGTGCGGGGCTCGCCCTTCGGCGGGCATGAAGGTGGGCGCGGAAAGCATGCGGGTCGGTCCAAACGTGATGTCGTCCGAAAGCCTTGGGCAGCTTCGGATGGTGTGGGATCGGCCAACCTGCGCCACAGGGCCGTCCTCCCGGTCGCCTCAGCGTCGTCCGCGTCGAACGCACCCTATCCGAAACCGTAGCCACTGCGGAATCCGAAAGTTGGGCAGGGGCGGCGGCTGCCGCCCAAGCCATTGGCAGATCACCCCATGAGGCCGTCGCGCTTCAGGTCGGCATGCGTCATGTCGAGCGTCAGGGTGGCGAGGCGGATCAGTTCGTCGGCTTCCTCGTGGCTGAGCACGAAGGGCGGCGCGATGACCATGGTGTCGTGGACATGGCGCATCACGAGGCCGTTTCGGAACGAATGCTCGCGGCAGCGCAGGCCGATGCTGCCGTCGCCGGCAAAACGCCGGTGCGAGGGCTTGGCGGGAACGAGTTCCAGCGCGCCCATCAAGCCGGTCATGCGCGCTTCGCCGACCAGCGGATGATCGGCGAGCTTCATCCAGCGTTCGCGCAGATAGGGCCCGATGTCGTCGCGGACGCGTTCCACCAGCTTCTCCTCGCGCAGGACCTTGAGGTTGGCGATCGCCGCCGCCGCGCAGACCGGGTGGGCCGAGTAGGTGAAGCCGTGGTTGAACTCGCCGGTGTCCTCGATCACCCCGGCCACCTTGTCCGATACCAGCACGCCGCCGATCGGCAGGTAACCCGAGGAGAGGCCCTTGGCGACGGGCATCAGGTCGGGCTTCATGCCGAAGTGCTCGGCGCCGAACCAGCTCCCCAACCGGCCGAAGCCGCAGATCACCTCGTCGGAGACGAACAGGATGTCGCGCTCGCGGCAGATGCGGGCGACCTCCGGCCAGTAGGTGTCCGGCGGGATGATGACGCCGCCTGCGCCCTGGATGGGCTCGGCGATGAAGGCGGCCACCTTGTCCTCGCCGATCTCGTCGATCGCCGCCTCGAGTTCGCGTGCCGCCTTCAGGCCGAACTCGGCCGGCGACAGGTCGCCGCCATGGTCGAACCAGTAGGGCTGGCCGATATGGCGGATGCCGGGAATGGGCAATCCGCCCTGCGCATGCATCGGCGCCATGCCGCCCAGAGAAGCGCCGGCCACCGTCGAGCCGTGATAGGCGTTGCGGCGAGCGATGATCACCTGCTTGCTGGGCTTGCCGAGCGTCGCCCAATAGGTGCGCGCCATCCTCAGTATGGTGTCGTTGGCTTCCGATCCCGAGCCGCAGAAGAACACCCGGTTGAAGCCTTCCGGCGTCACTTCGGCGATCAGCGCGGCGAGTTCGACGGCCGGCGGATGGGTCGTCTTGAAGAAGGTGTTGTAATAGGAAATCTCGGCCATCTGCTGCTGCACGGCCTCGGCGATTTCCCGCCGTCCATGGCCGATGTTGACGCACCAAAGGCCCGACATGCCGTCGAGGATGCGGTTGCCGTCGCTGTCCGTCAGCCAGACGCCTTCGCCCTTGACGATGACCCGGACGCCGCCGGCGTTGAGCGAGCGAGTGTCGGAGAAGGGGTGCAGATGATGGGCCGCGTCGAGCGCACGGTAATGTTCGGTGGGATACTTGTTATGAGTAAGCATGAAAGCCTCGGAATGAAGGCAGCCCCTCAGGCGGGCGGCAGGTCGGTAAAGGCGAGTCCGGCGTCCTTGTGCAGGATGCCGGTTCCGGCGCGTCGGGCGGCCGCGTAATGAAAACAGTCGCCGAGGTTGAGCGCCTTGTTCCGCTCGCTCTCCGGCAGGCGGTGGCGGCCGTAGCGATCGAAGGCGTCGAGCGCCGGCGAGAGATGGTCGAGCGTCAGCGGGATCACCTCGATCGATGCAGTTGCAAGAAAGCTGCGGATCTTGAGCTCAATGGCAGGTAGCGGCAGCTTGCTGAGGCGGTGAAGGCCGGCCACGGCTTCCCATACGGCAATAACCGACGTGATCCGCTCAGCCGGAGGAGCGGTCTGGAGCTGGCCCGCCAGCATCTCGCCGTCGGGCTCTTCCGCAATCATGGCAATCATCGCCGATGCGTCGACGAACATTTAGTAGTCACCATTGATTTCGTCGAAGAATGCCTTATCGGCCGGCAGTCCGGTCTTGGGCGCGGCGGCGACCGAAGCGCGGATCGGGGCTATCTTTTCCCACAGGGATTTCTCCTCTCCCTTGCGGGCAAGCTCGTTGGCGAGCGCCAGGCGCACCGCTTCGGTCTTGGTGATCTTTCGCTTCTCGGCAAGTTCGGTCGCGAGGCGGTTGACCTCCTCGCTGCGAATGTTCAGTCCCATCGCGCCCTCCTCGTGTGTAGACAGAAATATAGGCCTGTCTACACACGCCGGCAATGCTCACACCGCCAAGAGGAGGTGCTGTCGCTCCCAACTGGAGATGACGTTCATGAAGGTCTCGTATTCCTGCTGCTTGATCGCCCGGTAGGTGGCCATGAAGCGCGGTCCGAACACCTCGGCGAGGTCGCTGCTGTCCTCGAACAGCGCCAACGCCTCCAGGAGGCCGCGCGGCAGGCCGAAGGGCAGGTCGCGGGCCGAGCCGGCGATCGGTTCCTCCGGGACGAGCCGCTGCTGCATGCCGAGGAGACCGCAGGCGAGCGAGGCGGCAATGGCGAGATAGGGGTTGGCGTCCGACGACGGCACCCGGTTCTCGACGCGGCGCGACCCTGGCCCGGAGTTCGGCACCCGGATGCCGACGGTCCGGTTGTCATAGCCCCAGTGGACGTTGATAGGCGCTGCCGTGCCACGCGTCAGCCGCCGGAAGGAGTTGACGTAGGGGGCGAGGATGCACATCACCGCCGGCAGGTATTTCTGCAGGCCGGCGATGAACGAGAAGAAGGCGGCGGTGGGGTTGCCCTCGTCGTCGGAGAAGATGTTGCGGCCGGTCTCTATGTTCACCACCGACTGATGGATGTGCATGGCCGAACCCGGCTCGCGGCTCATCGGTTTGGCCATGAAGGTGGCATACATCTTGTGCCGGAGCGCCGCCTCGCGGATGGTCCGCTTGAAGCTGAACACCTGATCGCTCAGGGCGAGCGGGTCGCCATGGCGGAGGTTGATCTCCATCTGCGCGGCGCCTTCCTCATGGATCAGCGTGTCGATCTCGAGGCCCTGCTTCTCGGAGAACTCGTAGATGTCGTCGAACAGGTCGTCGAACTCGTTGACGTGCTGGATCGAGTAGGACTGACGGCTTGCCTCGGCGCGGCCGGAACGGCCGATCGGCGGCTCCAGCGGGTAGTCCGGGTCGAGGTTCTGCTTGACGAGATAAAACTCGATTTCCGGCGCCACGACGGCCCGCAAACCTTCGCGCTCGTAAAGGCCGATGATCCGCCTCAGAATCTGGCGTGGCCCGAGATCGAACGGCCGGCCGTCGCGATGGAAGGCATCGTGGATGATCTGTGCCGTCGGCTCCGACGCCCAGGGCACGGCGGTCAGCGTTGCAAAGTCCGGTTTCAGGAACACGTCGCCGTCGGACGGATCGTGCTGGAAGGCATCATCTTCCTCAGGATACTCACCCGTGACGGTGGTGGTGAACACCGAGGACGGCATCGACATGACGGTCGAGGAGAAGAACTTGTCGGCCGGCATCAGCTTGCCGCGGGCAACGCCGGCCAGATCCGGCGTGATGCATTCGATGTCCTCGATGCCCCGCTCCTTGAGCCAGGACTTGGCCTCGGCGAGCGTCTCGACGCCTCGCTCCGGATTGCGTTCGCCGACCCTCGGCGCGTCCTTGGGCTCGGTCGAAATCAGACTCATGATCGCTTTCTTTCGTTGCTGGCGCACGAAGGCGGGAGCCTCTTCCATCCCGCCCGTCCGAACGCGCGCCTTTGTGTTTCGGAAAATGCAGACCCTTTATTTGTGATGACATTTCTCGCCCGGCGCAATCGCATTTTCGCCGCAATGGGCGCCGGCAGTGGTGACAAAATGCCACGCGCCAGAAAATAGGCAGCGACCAGTTGTCGTCCCCACGTTGCTGTGCATAAATGCGCCGAACGCAGTGTGCGTAGAACGCCGGATTCCTCCGTCGTTCTATGCTGAAAGCGCCGAAGCGACCCAACCGTCTCTGCGATTGCCGGGCGGGCGGCCGCGACAGGGGAACAGGGAGCATGACGAAAATGGTGAGACAGCGTCTTCTGGGTGCCGCCGCGCTGACGGTCGCGCTCGCGACGGGGGCTGCGGCCCAGGAAAAGGTCGTCAACGTCTACAACTGGTCCGACTATATCGACGAGTCCACGCTGGAGGACTTCACCAAGGAGACCGGCATCAAGGTGGTCTACGACGTGTTCGACAATCAGGACATCGTCGAGACCAAGATGCTGGCCGGCGGCTCGGGCTACGACGTGGTGGTGATCACCGGTTCGTTCCTGTCCCGCCAGATCGCCGCCGGCGTCTACCAGCCGCTCGACAAGTCCAAGCTGCCCAATCTCTCGAACATGTGGCCGGAAGTGATGAGCCGCGTCGCCGAATACGATCCGGGCAACCAATACGGCATCGACTACATGTGGGGCACCACCGGCATCGGTTACAACGTCGAGAAGATCAAGGCGATCATGCCCGACGCTCCGGTCAACAGCTGGGACATGGTGTTCAAGCCGGAGGTCGTCTCGAAGTTCAAGGACTGCGGCGTGCAGTTCCTCGACGCGTCCGAGGAGCTGATCCCGGCCGCGCTCAAGTATCTCGGCAAGAACCCTGATTCCAAGGACGCCGCCGACATCGAGGAAGCCGGCAAGCTGCTCGCCTCGGTCAAGCCCTACGTCCAGAAGTTCCATTCATCGGAATACATCAACGCGCTCGCCAACGGCGACATCTGCGTTGCCGTCGGCTACTCGGGCGACATCCTGCAGGCGCGCAACCGGGCCGCCGAGGCCAAGAATGGCGTGACCATCAACTACGTCATCCCCAAGGAAGGCGCCAACATGTGGTTCGACATCATGGCGATCCCCAAGGATGCGCCGAACCCCGACGCCGCCCACGCCTTCATGAACTTCATCATGAAGCCCGAGGTCATCGCCAAGTCGACCAACTACGTCGCCTACGCCAACGGCAACCTCGCCTCGCAGAAGTTCGTCGACCCGGCCATCCTGTCGGACGCCTCGATCTATCCCGACAAGGAGACGCTGGCCAACCTGTTCTCGATCACGCCCTATGACGCCAAGGCGCAACGCGTGCTGACCCGCGTCTGGACCTCGGTCAAGACGGGTATGTAGAGGCGTCGTTACAAGGAACTGTCGAAAAGCGCCCGGCCATCTGGCCGGGTGCTTGCATGTGAAGGGTAGCGGTGGCACGTCAGGCGTGGTGGAAACGAGGGTTCCGATGATGATCGAGGCGGTTGGGCCGATCAAACGCAAGTTTGCTCCCTGGGACGATCCGACGCTCAAGCCGTTCATCCGCTTTGAGAACGTCACCAAGCGCTTCGGCGATTTCACTGCCGTCGACAACCTGACGCTCGATATCTACGAGCGCGAGTTCTTCGCCCTCCTCGGTCCGTCGGGCTGCGGCAAGACGACGCTCATGCGCATGCTGGCCGGCTTCGAGCAGCCGACCGAGGGGCGCATTCTCCTTGACGGCAAGGATCTCTCAGGCATCCCGCCTTACAAGCGGCCAGTCAACATGATGTTCCAGTCCTATGCGCTGTTCCCGCACATGACGGTGGAGGGCAACATCGCCTTCGGCCTCAAGCAGGAAGGCATGGACACCTCCAACATCAACACCCGCGTTGCCGAAATGCTGGAGCTGGTCAAGCTCGAGAAGTTCGCCAAGCGAAAGCCGCATCAACTGTCCGGCGGCCAGCGGCAGCGCGTGGCGCTCGCCCGCTCACTCGCCAAGCGGCCGAAGGTGCTGCTGCTCGACGAGCCGCTCGGCGCGCTCGACAAGAAACTGCGCGAGGAAACCCAGTTCGAGCTCATGGACATCCAGATGGAGCTCGGCATGACCTTCCTGATCGTCACTCACGACCAGGAAGAGGCGATGACGGTGTCCGACCGCATCGCCGTCATGAACCACGGCGTCATCGCCCAGATCGGCACCGCCTCGCAGATCTACGAGCAGCCGGCGTCGCGTTACGTCGCCGATTTCGTCGGCGACATCAATCTGATCGACGGCACGGTGTCGGCGGTGGAAGGCGGGGTCGCCACGCTCCACTGCGCCGGGGTCGACGCCACCATCGTCGCCGAGGCCGGGCCGGGCGAGGTTGCGGTCGGCGCCGAAGCCGGCTTCGCCATCCGTCCGGAAAAGGTGCAGATCTCACTCGAGGCGCCGCCGGCCGGCACGCCCAACGTGCTCTCCGGCGAAGTCTGGGACATCGGCTATCTCGGCGACATTTCGGTCTACCGCGTCCGTCTCGCCGGCGGCTCCATCGTCAAGGCGACCGTCGCCAACCTGACCCGCATCGTCGAGCGGCCGATCACCTGGGAAGACAAGGTGTACCTGACCTGGCCGGCCGACGCCGGCGTCATCCTGCTGAAGTGAGGGAGCGGGCCATGGCGGAGCGCGGGACGCAAGAGGTTAGGCCCTTCCTCGCCAAGTGGGCGCTGGTGGCGGTTCCCTATCTGTGGAGCCTGCTGTTCTTTCTCGCGCCCTTCCTGATCATCTTCAAGATCTCGCTGTCGCAGACGGCGATCGCCATGCCGCCTTATCTGCCGGTGATCGGCAGCCTCGGCGATCTCTGGACGAAACTGTCCGACTTCACCTTCGACAACTACATCTTCCTCACCGAGGACCCGCTCTACTACTCGGCCTATCTTTCCAGCCTGCGGATCGCCTTCGTGTCGACGGTGCTGCTGCTGATCGTCGGCTATCCGATCGCCTATGGCATGGCCCGCGCGCCGAAGAGCCTGCGCAACGCGCTGGTCATGGCAGTGATCCTGCCCTTCTGGACGAGCTTCCTGATCCGCGTCTACGCCTGGATCGGCATCCTGAAGCCGGAAGGCCTCATCACCATTGCTCTGCAAGCTCTGGGAATCCTTGGGCCGGGCGAGCAGATCCACGTCTACAACACCGAGACCGCCGTCTTCATCGGCATTGTCTACTCCTATCTGCCCTTCATGGTGCTGCCGCTCTACGCCGCCCTCGAAAAGCTGGACGCGACGTTGCTCGAGGCGGCGGCCGACCTCGGTTGTCCGCCGACGAAGTCCTTCTGGGTGATCACCTTCCCGCTGTCGCTGCCCGGTGTGGTCGCCGGCTGCTTCCTGTGCTTCATCCCGATCGTCGGCGAGTTCGTCATCCCCGACCTGCTCGGCGGCTCCGAGACGTTGATGATCGGCAAGACGCTGTGGGCCGAGTTCTTCAACAATCGCGACTGGCCGGTGTCGTCGGCCGTGGCCGTCGTGCTGCTGATCATCCTCGTCGTGCCGATCGTCATCTTCCAGAACCAGCAGAAGAAGGCTTGAGGAGCGCGCCATGAACAAGACGACGAGCTGGTTCAACGTCACCTCGCTGGTGTTCGGCTTTGCCTTCCTCTACGTGCCGATCCTGATTCTGGTGGTCTATTCCTTCAACGCCTCCAAGCTGGTGACCGTCTGGGGTGGCTTCTCGACGCGCTGGTATGCCGAGTTGTTGCACGATCAGGCGATCATCGATGCCGCCTGGGTGACCATGGGCGTCGGCATTCTCTCGGCGTCCTTTGCCACCGTGCTCGGAACCATGGCTGCGTTGGTTCTGGACCGCTACAGCAAGTTCCATGGGCGCGCCCTGTTCTCGGGCATGGTCTACGCGCCGCTGGTCATGCCCGAGGTGATCACCGGCCTGTCGCTGTTGCTGCTGTTCGTTGCCGTCGGCTTTGACCGCGGATTCTGGTCGGTGGTGATCGCCCACACGACGCTCACCATGTGCTTCGTCGCCGTCGTCGTGCAGTCGCGCCTCGTCACGCTCGACCGCAGCCTGGAGGAGGCGGCCCTCGACCTCGGCTGCCCGCCGGTGAAGACCTTCTTCCTGATCACCCTGCCGCTCATCCTTCCCGGCGTGGTCGCCGGCTGGATGCTCGCCTTCACGCTGTCGCTCGACGATCTCGTCATCGCCTCCTTCACCACCGGTCCCGGCGCCACTACACTGCCGATCAAGATCTACTCCATGGTCCGCCTGGGTGTGACGCCGGAGATCAATGCCATCTCCACCATCCTGATCTCGGTGATCGCCGTCGGCGTCATCGTGGCGTCGGTGCTTTCGCACCGCTCTCAGGTGGAAAAGGAAAAGGCCGAGCGCGCCGTGTTTCTGGCAGGATGACCAGACTGGCGGCTGGACGGTTGTCGGATCGCGGCAACGTCCTGTTCTCGAGGCGAATCTCCTCGGATGCCGCGCAGCCCCCTATCTACCTCGGGTCAATTGCAGGCCCAGGCCTTTCACTCATAAGGTGTCCATCGGGTGCGCCGACGGGGGTGAACCCACGCGAAGACGGCTTGCAATTCTTCCGACTTGCCGTAAGTTAGAAGAATTCTAACCAAGGAGGTTTTCATGCGTGGAAATGAGAAGGTCATTGAGCGGCTGAATGAGGCTTTGTTCCTCGAACTCGGCGCCGTCAACCAGTATTGGCTCCACTACCGCCTCCTCGACGACATGGGCGTCACCAAGTTTGCCAAGAAGGAGCGCGAGGAATCGATCGAGGAGATGCAGCACGCCGACAAGCTGATTTCCCGCATCATCTTCCTTGAAGGCCATCCCAACCTTCAGACCATCCCGCCGCTCCGCATCGGCCAGACGGTGCGTGAAATCCTCGAAGCCGACCTTGCCGGCGAGATCGACGCGCGCAACTCCTATCGCGCTTCACGCCTTCTCTGCGCCGAGGAAGGTGACTACGTGTCGATGGAGCTGTTCACCGATCTTCTGAAGGACGAGGAAGGTCACATCGACTTCCTGGAGTCGCAGATATCCCTCTACGACAAGATCGGCGAGGTAGCCTATATCCAGCTCAACTCCGACAGCACCGACAAGGTCGACTGACCCGGGCGCCCCGGTTGGCCCGATGCCATGCCGTCAGGCGGGGGCCGCGATGCGGCGACGCGTCGGCATGTTCTCGCGATAGGCGCGCTGCTGTTCGACGATCTGCTGCCGGCGTTCGGCCAGGTCGTCGGCGGCAAGCCGCTTCTCGATATGGGCGTTGATGATGTCGATGGCGAGCGGGAAGCAGCCGCAGCAGCGGCCGCGTGTGCCGAGCCGCCGGTAGACGAGGCCCGGCGTGATGACGCGAAGCGGCATCTCGGTCAACAGTTCGTCGACGGCTCCCTGGATGTCTTCGACGGTCAGAACATTGCAATGACAGACGATCATCGATGAACTCCGGGGGCGTGCCTGGCGCCCTTGGCTCTCCGTGGCTCGCTCAGGCGGGAGTTTTGGGCTCCTTGCCGTCGCGCCATTGTTGATAATCATTCTCAACTTCATTTTCAAGCACGTGGAAACCCGCGGGCGGCGGCGCAGATCTGCCGGGCGATGGGCGCAGGGCTGCGCAAACTTGTCAGGCGTCTGAAAGCAAAACACCCGGCGGGACCAGCCGCCGGGTGTTCGCATGTCATTCGCTCTGGCTCGCTGTTACTCGGCGAGAACACGCGTCGACGGGAAGGTGATCTGGATCATCGTGCCCTGGCCGGGCGTCGAGTCGATCTGGAAGGCGGCGCGGTTGGCTTCGACCAGCGCCTTGGTGAGCGGCAGGCCGAGACCGGTGCCGCCGCCGGTCCGTGACGTTGAGAGCTGACGGAACGGTTCCATCGCCTTGACGATGTCGCCCTCGCTCATCCCCTGTCCGGTATCGCGGACCCGGAGCACCACCTCGCCGGATTCCTCGTAGAGCGTCGAGACGATCACCTGACCACCGGCCGAGTTGAACTTCACGGCATTGGACAGGAGATTCAGGATGATCTGCCGAAGGCTGCGATTGTCGGCCACCACGGGAGGTAGGCTCGACGACAGCGAGGTGCGGATGATGATCCGCTCGCGGTTGGCCTGCGGCTGCATCAACGCCGCGCATTCCCGCACCACGTCGTTGAGCCCCACGGCCTCGAAGGTCAGTTCGAGCTTGCCCGCCTCGATCTTCGAGAGGTCGAGAAGGTCGTTGACCAAGCTCATGATATGGGTGCCCGACACGTGGATGTCGCGCAGGTATTCCTTATAGCGCTCGTTGCCGACCGGGCCGAAGCGCTCCTCCATCATCACCTCGGAGAAGCCGATGATGGCGTTGAGCGGCGTCCGGATTTCGTGGCTCATCTTGGCCAGGAAATCCGATTTCTGCGACGAGGCGTTCTCCGCTGCCTTCTTGGCGGAGGTTAGCTCCTCCTCGGCCCGCTTCCATTGGGTGATGTCGCGGAGCACGGCGCAGAACTTGGTCGGCGATACCCGGCCGACCGTCATGAACAGCGGCACCAGACCGCCGCCGGCGACGCGGCCGATCACCTCGCGCCCGTCGTTGAGCACGCTGGACAGCGCGTTGCGGCCGAGGCCGTCGAGATAGTCGAGCGCCGAGCGGTGGCTTTCGGGGGCCAGGAGGTCGACGAAGGCCATGCCGATCATGTGCGACCGCTCGTTGCCGAACAGCGCTTCGGCCGACTTGTTGGCGCCGATCACCAGCCCTTTCTGGTCGAGCACCAGCACGCCGTCGGTGGCGGTGTCGAGAATGGCCTCCATGTCTTCCGCCCGCTGCTCGGCGGTGGCAAGACGGTCGCGGCTGGTGGCGGCGGCGGTTTCCTGGACCACCAGAAGCGAGGCGATGCCGCCGTCCATCGGCATGGAATGCAGCCGGGCCGACACGGGGATCTCGACGCCGTCGCGCCGGCGAATGGCGGGAATGGCCGCGTCGCGGCTGAGGGCCGCGCCCTCGAACACCTGGGCGAAACCGCCGTCGCCATCGATCGTCGCGACGTCCGGATAGCCGCAGAGGTCGAGGAAGGCGCGGTTGGCGTGGATGATGTCGCCGCCCCTCAGAATGGCGAGCGCCACCGGCAGCTTGTCGAGCAGCGCGACGTCGACGGACGGCCCGATTTCAGGCTGGGTCTCGGCCTGGCGACTGACGACGGGAATCGGGTGAACAGGCTGGCGATCCGCCGGATCGGCCATGATGCGCGGCCCGAAGGCGTCGGCCAGCGCCTCGGCGATCTTGTCGAAGGCGTCGCGCTCCGGTTTGGAAAGGGCTTTCGCCTTGTCGCCGGTCAGGCTGGCAAAGGTGGCGCGATGGGTAGCCGCCGGTGCGGAGGTCACCTCGCTGACCGATGGCGCGGCCGGCTCGGGGTCGATCGGCTCCGCTGCCACCTCGTCTGCAGATACAGAAAGCGGCGGAAGCTCGGGATCGGCCAGGTCTGACGCAACGTCTTCAGGGGGCGTCACGAGCGGCAGCGGCTCGACCAGTTCGTCCGCTTCGGTCGGCTCCTCATCGGCGAGCAGCGTCTCGTCCGGAAGATCCTGTTCGGTGGCGGCGGTGATATCGGAAAGATCGGCCTCGCTGGCAACGTCAACAGGTTCATCAGCGATCTCGACGTCAGCTTCCGTCGAAGATCCATCTGCCGTTTCGGCTTCAGGTTCCTCCGGCGCCACCTCATCGGCCGTGCCGACCTCAGCTTCCATCAGGGCCGTCTCATCGGCGGTCTCGAAGGAGGGGAATGTCTCGGGTTCCGAGGCGTCCGGCGTCTCGGCCGCCAACGCGTCGGAGATGGTCTCTTCCGTCGTCTGCGGCAGCTCGGGAGTATCGGACTCGGGTGCCGCTTCCGCTGCGGCATCCTCGACGGCTCGTGCCTCCTGCACTGCTTCCGCTGAGGAGACGTCGTCGACGACCAGGGGAGCGTCGGCGCCGTCGTCCACCGGTTGCTCGGCACTCTCCGCGCCGACAATCGCAACCGAAGAGACCTCCTCCTCAGTGACACCGTCCGTTGCATCGCTCTCCGTCGGCGGCAGTGGGGCTGCCTCGTCGGGTTCGGATGCGGCGATCGGCTCGGCAGGGATCGGCGCCTCGAAAGCGGCACCGGTCTTCAGCACGCCGAAGCCGCGATACCCGCGGAACGCACGTTCGCGGCCGAACACCGGCATGCCCGCCAGATCGGCCGGCACGCGCAGGTTCTCTCCTTCCACTGGCCAGTCGACGGTAAGCCCGGTGAAGGTGTCGCGGTGACCGAGCGCCTCGGCGATGCGTCCCGCCGGATCGAACTCGAGGCGGCCGGCGACCTCGGACCAGGTGCGTCCGAGGATGTCAGCCATGCCGGGGCCGACCGTCGCGGCAAGGTCGGCCGAAACGAAGGTGAAAGCCAGCAGCGGGTCGAGCTCGAAGACGAAGCGAACGGGCCGGCCGTGGGTCGGGAAGACGAAGGCCGGCGCGGCAGCCTCGGGCGTCGCGTCAACCGTCTCGGGCGGAACGTCCTCGGCATTCGTCTCGGAAACAGCCGGTTCCGGCGCAGCTTCCGCGAGGGAGGGTTCGGCGGTCTCGGGCGCCGTATCCTCCGGCGCTTCGACGCGGCCATCCGGCTCCGAGGACGCTTCCTGCAACACTGTTTCGACATCCGCAGACGGTTCGGCTTGGTCCTTCTCGACGTCGGCGTCGCACGGCTCGGCCTCAACTTCCTCGGCGGTCGCCTCGCCTTCGGCGACGGCGTCCGGCTCGGCCGCCAGATCCTCTTCGGCGCTTTCGGAGGAGGCCTCTTCGGAGACCGTCTCGAAAGTCTCGGCGACCTCCGGCAAAGGAGCATCGATGACGGCTTCGGTATTGTCCGCCACGAGGTCGAGAACCGCCTCTTCGGCCGTGATCTCATCGGCGGTATCGATCGGCTCGGGCATGTCCGGCGCGGCCGCGTCGACAACGGTCTCGATCGGCTCGGCTGCATCCGTCGCAACCACGTCGCTGACGATCCCGATCGGTTCCGCTGCGGTGTTCTCGGTCTTTGCCACGGTTTCCGCAGCCGGGGGCAGGGCGGTCGCCGTGAGGGCAGCGAAGGCCGAGACCGGATCGCCGGTAAATGACCCCGTGCCGTCGACGATGGTGAGCAGGATCGCCTTGACGCCGTCCGCCGTCACACGACTGGCCTTGCAGACCGTCGGGCGGGGCAGCAGACCGCGTTGCAGGGGCAACCGCTCGATCCGGTCCTGGCTGCTGACCAGCATGTCGTCGAGAGTGGCAATGCGGCGCGCGAAAGGTGAGTTGGAAGCGAAGCGCAGCGCCGTCAGCTTGTCGATTGTCGTGACGCCGAAGAAGGCAGCTCCGGCGGCGTTGGCCCAGAGCAGTCGGCTACCGGTCCGGTCGACGACAAGGGACGGTCGGGTATCGGCCACGAGCGGACCGACGTTCTCCGTCTGGCTCAGGACTCTGAACAGATCTGCTCCGCCGGACATGCCGCGTCTCCACCTTTTTCGACACCGGGGCGTCTCGACCGGTGGCGCCGGCAGTAAAAATCCGCCGTCTCCGACCGATTGGGCAGGCCGGACAGCAAACATCCGGCCCGTATAGCGTCTTCAGTCAACCATACGTTAATAATATGGCGTCAGTGCGAGCGCCACAGCGGAATTCAAAGCTATGGCGGCAACTTTTCAATAACCTTAACTTCAAGATCTGGGCGAAATCGTCATTGAACCGATTGTCGTCGGGCAATCTGCACCGACTGGTGGAACATCGTTTTGTGTCAACGAGATGGGATGTCGATGACGCGCCGAGGCGCGGCATGGACACCCGAAAGGCAGAATTCTCCGGAAAATAACGCTCTTGCGACGGACGGTCGGCCGTCGGTGGGGGCACGGGCAGGATTTGGTCGCCGAAATACTCGCTTTCGTTGAACAATAACCGCCTTTGGCTACCTATTCAGTATTTCGGCAAGGATTTTGGTCAAGGATGCCGTTCGTGCGGCTGCCGTGAAGAGCAGCGTCAGCGACGTAACAGGACGGGCGACAGCCATGACGGATGAGCCGATCGCAGATGAGAACCCGGTACGTTTCACGGCCCGGCAGCCTGGCCCGGCATCGCTGGCCTCGGCGACACCCGGCAACGTTCCTTTCCAAAGCCGCTCCGCCCCAATTATCGACATGATGGCTCGCTTTGCCGCCTGGCCCCTGATGACGGCCCTCCGGCGCGCCCTGCTTCTGTCACTGCCGCTCGTGCTGGTTGGCGCCTTCGCGTTGTTCGTCAGCGCCCTTACCACTCTTCCCTTTGCCGGAGGGTTTCCCGTCGGGGCCGTCGAGGCTGTGCGTGCCGTTTGCGCCACGCTCGTCGACGGCACCTTCGGCCTGGTCGCCCTGGTGTTGGTGGCTGGCTTTTCTCATTCGTTGGCCACGCTGACCGGTACCCGCGCCGACAGTAACCCGGTCAACCCGTCGAGCGTCTCCGTGGTAGCGCTAGCGTGCTTCTTTATCACTGTGGCGCCCGACACGACGGAGCGCTGGAAGGAGGCGCTGTCGTCGTCGCGCGGACTGCCGGCGGCGCTGGTCGTCGCCATCAGCGCCAGCTACCTGTTCTTGTTCCTGGCGCGGCGTCCGCAGTTCCGGCTTCGGCTGCGCGGCCTCGGCGCGGACCCGCTGGTCGGCGACCTGTTTTCCATTCTGCCGGCCGGCATGATCACGCTCACGGTCTTCGCCATGATCCGGCAGGCGCAGGTGGCCTTCGGCGGGCCAGACCTGACGACGGCGCTGTCGGCTGCCATATCCGCGCCTTTCACCGGCGCCGAACCTTCGGCATTGCTGGTTGCCGCCCATGCGCTGATCAGCCAGTTCCTGTGGTTCCTCGGCGGGCACGGCGCCAACATGATGCTGCCCGTCGTGGAGCAGATGGTCGCGGCGGCCGGCGCCGACGGCCCGGCCAGCGTCGTCACCTGGAGTTTTTTCTCCGTCTATGGGGGACTCGGCGGCTCAGGCGCGACCCTCTGCCTGATCGTCGCGCTCCTCTATGCCGACCGCGATCCATCGACCCGCCGGCTCGCCTGGCTGTCGCTGCTGCCCGCCTTGGTCAACGTCAACGAACCTCTGGTATTCGGCCTGCCGCTGATCCTAAACCCAGTCTATGCCATTCCGTTCGTCCTGACCCCCGTCCTGCTGTCGCTCATCGCCTATGCGGCGACGGCCGTCGGCCTCGTGCCGGTCGCCGATCAGGCTGTTTCCTGGACGATGCCAGCGCTCGTCAGCGGCTATCTCGCCACCGGCTCACCGGCTGGAGCCGTTTTGCAGCTCGTGGAACTCGCCGTAGGGACGTTGCTCTATCTCCCCTTTGTCCGGATTGCCGCCCGCCTGCGGCTCGCCAGCAATGCCGAAGCGATGAGTCGGCTGCTTGCCGCTTCGGTCTCCGACGAGGTGGTGCATGGGCACCGGCTGATTGATCTTCCGGGCACCGCGGGACGCCTCGCCAATGCGCTGAGCCGCGACCTCGTCGATGCGCTCGCCTCGTCGGATCGCCTCTATCTTCAGTACCAGCCGCAGGTCAGCATCGAGGAACGCAGGGTGTTCGGCGTCGAGGCGCTTCTCCGCTGGGAACATGAGGTCTACGGTCTCATCCCGCCGTCGGTGACGGTCGCGCTGGCAGAGGACCTGCAAATCGTCGACCGTTTGGGCGAGCATGTGCTCCGTCTTGCCTGCCGGCAGCGCGCCGCCTGGGGGAAGTCGGTGGCCGACGATCTCATCGTCTCCGTCAACATCTCGCCGCGCCAGTTGCAGGATGCCGACTTCGACCTGAAGGTTCTGCGCATTCTCGCCGAGACGGGGTTGGAGCCTTCTCTGGTCGAACTTGAAATCACCGAGTCGACATCGCTTGCACCTGCCACCCAGGCAATCGGAGCTTTGCTGCGCCTGCGCAACGCCGGCGTCCGCATTGCGCTCGATGACTTTGGCATGGGGCACACTTCCTTGCATTATCTGCGCGAACTGCCCCTCGACACGGTGAAGATCGATCGATCCCTTACCTTCACCAGCCAGGGCGACCTCAACGAGCATGTGATCCGGTCGATTGTCGCGCTCAGCCGCACCCTTGGCCTCCGCGCCGTGGTGGAGGGCATCGAGCAGCCCGAACAGCTTCCTCGGTTCATCGATCTCGGCTGCGCTCGCTTCCAGGGCTATCTGTTCTCAAGACCGCTCGAAAGCGGGCCTTGCCTCGACTACATCAGGGCCAACGCCGGCGCTGCCTGAACGGCAGTACAGCCGTCTGGGACGGCGGGCGAAAGCGTGGTACCAAACGCAGAAACGACCGCGCGACCTTCGTGAGGGTCGAGGAAGGACGGGTCGGTCCTCCATCGCGGCCGAGAAGGAACGTGCGATGGGAGGCACCATGTCCGTCACCTCGTTAGCGGCGCTCGCCGCGATCATAGATCACACAATCCTGCGCCCAGATGCCACCGAGGCTGACGTCGAGAACTTCTGCGCCGAAGCCTTGCAGTGGAACTTCGCCTCCGTCTGCGTCAATCCGCTCCATGTCCCACGCGTCGCCGTACTCTTGCGCGGCTCGGCGGTCAGAACCGGTTCGGTGGTCGGCTTCCCGCTGGGGGCCACGCCAACCGAACTCAAGCGTCGCGAGTTGGAGTGGGTGCTGGCAGAAGGCGCCGCCGAGGTGGACATGGTGATCTCCATCGGCACCTTGAAAAGCGTCGGCGCAGGTCCGATCGGCGACGAGGTCGCCACACTCAAGACCGCTTGCGGCAGCGTGCCGCTCAAGGTGATTTTGGAAACGTCGCTTTTGACCGACGACGAGATCGTCGCTGCTTCGCTTGCCGCCAAGAGAGCCGGCGCCGATTTCGTGAAGACATCGACCGCCTTCACCCAGAAGGGCGCGACCGTCGAGACGGTGGCCCTGATGCGCCGCACCGTGGGGCCAGAGATGGGCGTGAAGGCGTCCGGCGGCATCCGCTCCTTCGCCGAGGCCATGGCGATGATCGAGGCGGGGGCGAACCGCATCGGCACCAGCCGAGGCGTGGCCCTGATGCGGGAGGCGCACTTCTAGAGGGGGCGCCGATTAAGCCGGGGAAAGACGCCGCGGCCGTCTCATGGAGCAGCCGCGACGTATTGTTCGGGTGGGTGTCAGGCGCTCGCCCTGTCCAGCAGTTCGACTTCGGCCGGTGTCAGATGCAGCGTCGCGGCGTGCGCGAAGCTCTCGACATGCGCCACCTTGGTGGCACTGGCGATCGGCGCTGTGACGCCCGGCCGCGCCATCAGCCAGGCAAGGGCCACCTCGGCCGGCTTGGCGTGACGAGCTTCCGCCACCTGGTCGAGCGCCGCGAGGATGCGAAAGCCGCGTTCGTTCATGTGTTTTTCGACGCCGCCCGCCCGGCTGCTGCCCTTGAGGTCGTCGGCGGAGCGGTATTTGCCGGAGAGGAAGCCGGAGGCGAGGCTGTAGTAGGAGACGACGCCGATGTCCTCATGCATGCAGAGATCGCGCAGTGCGCCATCGAACTGCTTGCGCTCGGCGAGGCTGTAATTGGGCTGGAGAACCTGGTAGGCCGGCAGCTGCTTTTGCCGCGACACGGCAAGCGCCGCGCCGAGCTGGTCGGCGTTGAGGTTGGAGGCGCCGATGGTCCGGACCTTGCCGGCGGCGATCAGCTTGTCATAGGCGCCGAGCGTTTCCTCATAGGGCGTTTCGTCCGGCCAATGAGAAAAGTAGAGGTCGATGCGGTCGATGCCCAGCCGGGCGAGCGATCGGTCGGCCGCCTCCAGAATCCATGTCTCGCCAAGGCCCTTCTCGCCGGGGCGGCCGAGGTCGGAGCCCACCTTGGTGAAGATCTTCACCTTGTCCCGGACGCCGGGGCGGGCCTTCAGCCAGCGGCCGATGATCGTCTCGGATTCGCCACCCTGATTGCCGGGCTTCCAGCGGGAGTAGACGTCGGCGGTGTCGATGGCGTCGAATCCATGGTCGACGAAGGCGTCCAGCACGTCGAAGCTGGCCTTCTCGTCAATGGTCCAGCCGAAGACGTTACCGCCGAACACCAGCGGTGCGATGTCGAAGCCGGTTTTCCCGAGCGGGCGCTTTTTCATGTTCCTCTCCGATTGTGGGCGGCGGTCCGCTTCGGACAGCCGCGTCCTCGGAGAGATTATAGGAGGGCGCAGAACGCCCGTCAGTTCGCGCTTCGGCCAATCGGCGACGCTGTATGGCGCTCAGAACAGCACGTCGTCGAACAGGTCTTCGGTCTCCTTGGCCGGAGCGGCGGAAGCCGGTGCACCGCTCCATCCAAGAATTGCCCGATGGATGTCCCGTTCGGCGGCCATGGTGTAGACCGCGAAAAGACGCTCGGAAAAGCCAGCGTAGTCCTTCGCGTTCTCTGCCGGAGCAGTTGTGTCGCTGCTGCCGAACATGCGGTGGCAGGTATGGAGGTGTTCGCCGAGGTCCTTGCTGAAGTCGATGTGACGGGCAATGTGCCCGATGCGCTCGGCAACGGCGTTTCCGCTCTCCTCCGCTTCCTTGAGGTGAAGGCTGGTGCGGATGTTGGCCTCGCGCAGGGTCGTCACAGCCCCGTCGATCTCCCCGACGATATCGACGCGGGCTTCCCCGGCGTTGTTGTCGATGCCTTCGGCGGTTTCGCGCATGGTCGACAGACGTTGCAGGATGTCCTCAGCCGCAACGCCGAGCCTTGCGGCATAGGTGTTCATCTCTGCCGCCACCACGCCGACGGCGCGCCCTTTGGCGCCCAGTCGGTTGCTGCGGAGATAGGCGTTGATGGCGAGGCAGCGGATGTCGTCGCGCACACTGCGGATGTTGCCGATGTTGCCCATGTTGCTGAGCAACTCCGTGGCAACCCGCTTGGTGCTGGCATAGGCGGCGGCCGCGAGGGCGCCCGACTTCTCGATGTCGCCGACCACGCCGCGTGCGAAGCCGACGCCGTCCTCGATGGCCTGCATCTCGCCGCCGCCGTTGCAGCCGGCCTTGCCGGTCAGCGACAGCACCCGCGAGGCCTCGCCCGCCAGGCCCTCGATGGTGGCGACGACCACCCGCGTCTGTTCGCTGAAGTCCTTGATCAATGCCGATGTCTGGGCGGCCAGCAGGCGGATGCCGGCCTCCGAGAGCGCTTCGGCCTGCGTTTCCGAGCCGCATCGGGCGACTTCGTCGAGAAGAATGGCGATGCCGGCCTGCACGTGTTCGATGCGCTGCCGGGCCACGTCACCGGCCTGCAAGGCCGACAGGACCTTGCCGACCTTCTCCTGAACCGACTTCGCCACATCGGCCGTGCCGCTGGCAAGCCGCCTCAGGCCGGCGCGGCGGCCCCGGACCGCATCGAGAGCGTCGGTCAGGGTGGAGGAAACGGTCGAGACCTGGGCCGCGATGCCCGCGCCTTTGTCGTCGGCGCAGGCGACTGCGACCTGGGCACTCAACTGGCCGACCTTGTCGGCAAAGATCTCGATCTGTTCGATCGCCGAGCCGACATACTTGTCGACGTCGTCGGCGAACTGGGCGAACTCGGTCACGCCGGCCCCGGCGATCCGGGTCTCCATGGCACAGGTGTTGAGATAGCGCAGCGAGCGCTGCATGTCGCGAATGCGCGGCGTGATCGCCTCGCTGTCGACAAGGACAGACGCCAGACGCTGTCCGGTGGTGGCTTCGGCTTCGACGAGGTTGGCGAGGCCTTTCAGTGTGGCGGTCAGCCGGGCCGCCGCTTCGTCACAAGCGTGATCATCGAGGGCGCCGGTTACGCCTTCGATCGCAGTGAGAAGACGGGCGACGATGTCATAGGCGGCCATCAGGGCCTTGCCGCCTTCGACGAAACGTTCCTCGATCTGCGAACGGGCGGCCTCGAGCTCATCGGAGACCGCGCGGAGATCGGGTCGGCGGGACGTGCCTTCTGAAATCACTCTGCTACTCCTGTCCTGAGCGGATAGTTCCAGAAAAGAGTGAAATAACGGTTCCCACTACCAGTCGTTTTGGTCGGGTGGTTTCAACGCTTTCCGATGCAGGATGCGACGGTGCTTTTCACCGTGCTGCCAATCATGCGATAAGCCCTTGCATCCCTTCCGGAACGGACCCTGCCGACCATGACCGAAAAGCCGCCTCGCGAGGGCAAGCGCCCGACGATTGCCGACGTGGCGCGCGCGGCCGGGGTGGCGCCGGCCATCGTTTCGCGTGCCCTTTCGCCAAGTCGACGCCCGGTATCGCTGGAAAAGAAGGAGCGCGTCCTGAAGGCGGCAGCGGAACTCGGCTATCACCAGAACCCGCTGGCACGCGGCCTCGCCACCAAGTCGATCGATCTCGTCGCCGTCATCATCAACTATCTCAGCGATCTCTCAGACCTCGACCTGTTTGACCCGCTGCTCGACGGCATCCAGTCGCTCGGCAAGCAGGCGATCCTGATCCGCGTCGGCCGCACCAAGCGCATCGACGATTTCCTGCGCAACTCGCTGACCTATCATGTGCATGCTGCGCTGGTGTTTTCCGATTTCGCCGACGCGGGCGAGGTGCGCGCCCTGTTCCATAGCGACAACGTGTTGATGCTGAATGGCCGCTTCGATACCGAAAGCGCCCGCATTCACATCGATGAGGAGAACGGTATCGGCGAGTTGGTGCGGCACGCTCGCGCCAGGGGCGTCGAAAGCGCCGTGCTGGTGACCGGCCGCGCCAGTTCGTTGGTCGAGGAGGCACGGATCGCGGCCTACCGGTCGGCCTGCGCCGCCGCCGGCGTCCGCCTGCTCTCCGAGGTGGGCGGCGACTATTCCTACGCCTCGGGCATCAGGGCGGCGGTCGGCATCGGTGAGGCGACGCCGGACGCCGTGTTCTGCACGTCCGATTCCATGGCGATGGGCGTCATGGACGGGCTCGTCCGGGAGGGCAGGCGGCCGCCCGCCGACTACCTGCTTTATGGCTTCGACGCTGTCGAGAAGGGCAACTTCGGCGCCTATGACATCTCCAGCGTCGGCTTCGATCGCTCGGAGCTGGTGGCCGGCATTCTGGGCTTTTTGAGGACACCCGAAGAGTTCCCGGCGGCGGGGCTCGACATTTCCACCCGCTTCATCGCCCGCAGCACGGGTTGAGGCGACAAAAATAACTCGGCGCCGGTTTGCACCGACGCCGAGGCGGGTTTGCGGTCCTTGGTCGGCGGTCTGTCGCCGCCTTCTTACCAGAGCGGGGTCAGCGTCGGCGGATTGGCCTTCTCGCCCCACCACTTCTTGTAATTGGCTTCATAGGCGCCCGACTGGATGTAGTCGGAGACGAACATGTCGACCCAGCGCTGCAGGTCCGGATCGCCCTGGGCGATGGCGATGCCGATCGGGTCGTTTGAATACAGGCCGGGCAGGGTAACGAGCGACGGCTCCTTGGTGGCGAGATAGTCGAGCATCGACGAATCCTCGATGCCGGCGTCGACGCGCTTCTGCTTCAAGAGCAGTACGCCATCCGGCGAGAAGTTGTCGGTGTAGACCAGCTCGGCCGTCGGCACGGCGCGCTTCAGGAAGGTTTCGCCCGTCGTGCCTCGACCGACCACCACCTTCTTGCCGGCGAGGCCTTCCAGCGTCGTGATGCCGGCGTCGGCCTGCACGATGATGCGGAGACCGGCGCGGTTGTAGGGAATGGAGAAGCTGACAGCCTTGGCGCGGGCCAGCGTCGCCGAGGTGTTGGCGACCACGAGGTCGAGCTGGTTGGAGACCAGCATGGAGACGCGGGCGTCGCCCGAGACGTCGGTGAACTCGGGCTTCACGCCGAGCTTCTCGGCCAGCATGGTGGCGACGTCGACGTCATAGCCGACCGGGTTGTTCTGGTCGTCGCGGAAGCCGATCGGCTCGCCGCCCAGCGACACGCCGATGCGGATGACGCCGGCGTCGAGGATTTCCTGCAGCTTGGAGCCGGCGCTGGCCGTGCTCGCCAGCGCGAGGCAGACGGCCGCGGCGGCAAGGGTTGTCTTCAGAAGCCGATGCATGATGTCTCTCCTGTGATCAAAGCTGTTCCGATTGCCGCCGCTCCGGTGCGGGCATGCCGGGTTCCCAGAACCAGTAGGATACCGGTTTGTTGCCCCTGAGCGTGACGACGCGATGCTTGTTTTTGTTGTCGAGCGCATGAATGACCACCTCGCCGATGAAGCCACCCTTGAGGGCGAGGAGGTCCTCGGCGGCGCGCTCCACCGCCGCATCGAGGGAAAGGCCGAATTTCAAACCCTGCACCACGGCATGCGAGGTCGCGCAGCGCATGGTCATCTCGCCGGTGTGGGTGCAGGCGGCGACGCCGTAGCGACTGTCGGCGTAGAAGCCGGCGCCGGGAATCGGGCTGTCGCCTAGGCGGCCGGGATATTTCCAGGCCCAGCCGGACGTCGAGGTGGCGACGGCGGCGTTGCCGCCGGCGTCGATGCCGAGGAAAACAGTGGTGTCGCGCACCCGCTCGGGATCGGTGATGGCATTGGACAGCGGCACGAGCGGCACGTTCGGAAAGGCGGCGCGCGCCTTGTCGTCGAGAAGATCGTCGAGTTTCTCCCGCCAAACCCGCTTGCTGTCGGGATAGAGCACGTCATCTTCGCTGAAACCGATTTCACTTGCAAAACGACGAGCGCCTTCGCCAGTCAGCATGACATGCGGAAGGCGGCGCATGACTTCACGTGCCAATGCAGCGACATGCAGCGTGCGTGGCACGGCGCCCACGGATCCGACGGATAGCGTCGTACCGTCCATCACGGCGCCGTCGCATTCCATGTCGCCGACCATGTTGGGCCAGCCGCCGTAGCCGACCGAGCGAACGCTCGGCGCCGCCTCGACATAGCCGATGCCTTCGACCAGCGCGTCAAGGGCAATGCCCCCAGCGAGCAAGGTATCGACAGCATGGGAAAAACCGGGTTCGGCCTCGGTGTTGGCAAGCAGGATCAAGGCTCAGTCCTTTTTCATCTTGGACAGAAACTGGCGGATGCGCCGCACGGCAAGGCCGCCGTCCTCGGCGAAGAACTGCGCCGTCGGCAGGTCGACGATCAGCTCGCCCTGTTCGAGGAAGACGATGCGGCTCGAGATGTGACGGGCAAACTCGATCTCGTGGGTGACGAACACCATGGTCGTGCCGTCGGCGGCGAGCTCGGCGAGAATGCGCAGCACGTCGCCGGTCATCTCCGGGTCGAGGGCGGAGGTCACCTCGTCGAGCAGCAGGTAGCGCGGCTGCATGGCGAGCGCTCGACAGATGCCGACACGCTGGCGCTGGCCGCCGGAGAGCTGCTGCGGATAGGCGTCGGCATGGGCGCCCAGTCCAACCTTGTCCAGCAGGGCGCGGGCGCGCGCCTCGGCTTCCGCCTTGGGCAACTTCAGTACCTCGATCGGCGCGAGGGTGATGTTTCGGAGCGCCGTCATGTGCGGATAGAGGTTGAACAGCTGGAAGACGGTGGCCGATGCCCGGCGGGCGGCGACGAGGCCGGCCTTGGTGGAAACGTCGTGGCCGTCGACGGTAATCTTGCCGCCCGACAGCGTTTCCAGGCCGTTGATGCAGCGGATCAGCGTCGACTTGCCCGAGCCGGAGGCACCGAGAATGGTGACAACCTCGCCCGGCTCGACCCGGAGGTTGACGCGCTTCAATACGAGGGCGTCCCCGAAGCGCTTTTCGACGTTTTCGGCGACGATCATCAGATGCCTCCCCATTTCACGGACTTGCGCAGCGCCGCCTCGATGCGGCCGCCGGCATGGGCGAGCGTCTTCGCCGCGAGATAGTAGATGAGTCCGATCACCGCCCAGACGATGAAGGGCTGCAGCGTCCTGAGGTTCAGGATGTTGCCGATCTTGGTGAGGTCGAACACGCCGATCACCGAGATCAGCGAGGTCACCTGCAACTGGTTGACCAGGATGCCGATGAGCGGCCCCACCGAGAAGGCGGCAGCCTGTGGCGCGATGACGAGGCGCAGGATCTGCGAACGGGTAAGCCCGAACACCTGGGCTGCCTCGATCTGGTCGCGGTCGATGGATTCGATGCCGGAACGGAAGACCACGAAGGCGAAGGCGGCCGTGTTGAGACTGAGGGTCAGCGTGGCCGCCTCGACCGGCGTCATGCGGATATGCAGGAAAGCCGGAATGCCGAAGAACACCAGGAACAGCTGCACCAAGACAGGCGAGTTCTTCAGCGCCTCGGTGACCAGCACGATCACCGGCCGGCAGCCCGGCACCCGGTAATGATGGACGACGGCGAGCAGCAGGCCGATGGCGAGGCCGATCAGCGTCGTGCCGACGAACAGGGCGAGCGTGACGCCGAGGCCCTGCAGCAGCAGCACGATATCGTAGGGAGTGAAGTCGGCGTAGCGCATCAGCCCCCCGTCATGAAGCGGTTGAGGCGGCGGTGAACCGCCGAGATGGCGAAGGATAAGAGGGTGGTCAGAGAGGCGTAGAGCACCAGCAACACCGCATAGACCTCGAAGGGCTTGAAGGTGGTGGCAGCGACGATCTTGGCGGCGCCGGTCAGCTCGTTGACGGTGATGGTCGAGAGGATCGACGAGGTCAGCACCAGGTTGATCAGCACCGAGCCCATCGGCCGCACCGAGACGCGCAGGGCGATCGGCAGCACGATGCGGGTGAAGATCTTGACGCGGCTGAGGCCCGAGACCTTGGCGGCGTCGATCACCCCGGTGTCGACGGTCATGATGCCCGAGAGTATGACGTCAGAGACGAAGGCGCCGCCGGCGATCGACATGGCGATTACGCCGGTCTCAAAGGCACCGATGTAGATGCCGAGCTCCGGCAGGCCGTAGAAAAAGAAGAACAGCTGGACGAGGAAGGGAACGTTGCGAAAGACGTCGCCATAGGCGTTGGCGGCACCCCGTACCCACCTGTTGCCGGACGACCGCATCGAGGCGGTCAGCGCGCCCAGCAGCACGGCGCCGGCGATGGCGATGAGGCACGCAGCGACCGTCAGGGCAAAGCCCTGCAACAGAAAGCCGATATGGGGCTCGATCACCCTCCAGAAACGCACCCGTGTTCCCCCGCCATTATTGTTGTGAAAGCGGTTTCACTTTTTGTAGGGACGATTCCCAATGCTGTCAAGCAAGGGGGAGGAGCCTCCGTCCGCTTTCGGAAGGACATAGAATTTTACATGCGGAAAACTTCAACTTGACGCAAGAAATGTAGACTGCGAAATTCTGAAGACAGGAGGCGCACTTGGCCTTGCCCGCCTCTGGCGGCAATCTCATGATTGGCGCCCCGCCGTGGAAGCATCTACAATACCTGTGGTGCTCCGGTTGCGGATGGAACGGGGATGGCAGAGTGACCACGACAATCCGAACGATGGAAGAGTTCTCCGACTATGTCGGTCTGTCTCGTCCAACCGTTTCCCGCTATTTCAACGACCCCAACTCCGTCCGGCGTCAGACACGCGAAGTCATCGAGAAGGCGATCAAGGAGTCCGGCTTCCGGCCCAACCTGTTCGCGGTGAACCTCAATCGCCGGCGCACCAACATTCTCGGCATCATCATCCCCAACTCGACCGACGTGTTCTACATGGCGCTGACCCGGCGCATCGAGGTTCTGGCCGAAGAAGCCGGCTATCTCGCTTTCGTGTTGTCGTCTGACGGCAAGCCGAAGCTTGAGGAACGGGCGATCGAGACCTTCAAGGCGATGAACGTCGCCGGTGCCGTCATCGCGCCGCTCGGCGTGCAATCCCACCATGACAAGCTGGCCCGGCTGGGTGCCAGCATTCCGCTCATTTATGTCGACTCGCAGCTTGACGCCGTCTCTGCCTTCGTCGGCACAGACAACCGTCAGAGCTTTCATCTCATCGTCGACTATCTGTCGCGCTCGGGCGACGCGCCCTGCTATTTCGGCATGCCCTCGGTCAACCGCAATGCCGGAGAGCGTCGGGAAGCCTATCGTCTGGCCATGGAGGCCTTGAAGCTGGAACCGCGCTATGTGGCAACGCTGCCCGACACTTCCTGGGACTTCGAGCGTTTCGGCTTTGCCGAGGCGTCCCGCATTCTGGGGGAGGGCGGGTTTCCCACTCGAACGGTACTCTGCGCCAACGACCGCATCGCCTTCGGCGTTCTGGCGGCCGCCTATCAGGCCGGTCTCAAGGTCGGCCGGGGCGACGATTGCGACCTCCGTGTCGCCGGGCACGACGACCATCCGCTGTCGCGCTATACCTGCCCGCCCCTGACCACGGTGGCGCAGAACTATAATGAAATCGGCCGTATCGCCGTTGAACTGCTGCTGCACAAGATCAACGCCCGCTTCGACGAGGACGTCGAACCTCGGCCCAACGAACGCGTGCTGCTCAACGCCGAGATCATGCTGCGCACCTCGGCCTGATTTCTATCCTCACCGAGCAAGAAGAAACCCTCCCCACGCGTCGGCGTGAAGAGGGTGCGCGCGGCTAGCGGTCTTGTTGTCAGGCTTTTGTCTGGCGGCGCAGGATGGGTTCGTTGTGCACGGTCACGCCGACGCCTGCCTTGAGCTTGCCGATGCGGGCCGTGCAAGTGGCAACGGCGGCCTTGTCGGTGAGGAGAGCGAAGCGCATCCGGAACCGGGCTTCAGCTCCTGGCTCAAGGGTCTTGAGCCGGCCGGCGGCCCGCTCGACGGGCAGCGGATAGGGATAATTGGAGCCCGGCTCCAATCCGGTTACGTATCCCTGCTTGTCGGTGTCGGTGTTCTTCCAGAGCGTGAAGGCCGGCATCTCCTCGACGTGGTAGGTGACGGAGAAGCCTAGTGTTTCCGATGCGTTGACGAGTGCCACTTCAGTACGGCCGTCGGCACCGGCAGCGAGTTCGCACGCGTAGAGCATCTCGTCGAAATCGCGCGTCGGGCCGCGGTAACGGTCCCAAGTCGCGAGATCCGGCTTGGCGGCATCGTTGAACGGGGCGACATGGGTGAATGGCCCGATGACGCGGGCGCCTTCCTCCAGCACCGGACGCCCGACGTTGGTGTGATAGATCACCTCGTAGGGGTGGGCGTAATCGGCGCGGTTGACCAGCCGGTCGTCGAGCGAGAAGCCGGTATCGCCGGGCACGACGATCAGCTCCGTGAAGGTCTCGAACTCCACGTTCTTGAACGCCTTTTCCTTGATGAGCCCGCATAGCGTGATGCGATGCGGCGCCTCACGTGAAATGCGCACCTCCACCTTGGAAGCGGGCGTGTTGCCGGCTCGACCGTGCAGCGTATAGACCTTGTCGCCATCGACCATCGGATGGCCGGTCCACTCGTAGCCACAGCGGACCATCAGCTCGTTGAAGCCTTCGAGCCAGCCGAGGCCGTTGCGTTCGCCGAGGCGGATGAAGGCGGGATGCACGACCTCGTCGACCGGCGATGCCCAGCCGAAGTTGGTGTCGTCGAGGCTCGCCTTCAGGATGCCCATGCCGCGCGTCGGAATGACGGTCACCGCAAGACGTCCGGCCCGAATGGTGACGAGCGTGCTGCCCTCCTGCCGGCCGCCATGCAGCGTCCTTTTCACGATCTCGAAGGGGGTGCCGCCCTTGAGGCCGAGTTCGTCGGAGGTGATCTCCCAATCGGCGAGCTCGAGCCCGCCGGCCGTGTCGGTCAGCGTGAAGATGATGTCATCCATTTGCCTTTGTCCTGTTTGCCCGTCGTCAGAGGCAGGCTTTGAAATAGTCGTCGAGGACGAGATCGACCATGGCCAGGGACAGG
>NZ_PJNW01000025.1 GCF_002844595.1 Pleomorphomonas diazotrophica
GCTCGGGGTCGGCGATCTGCACCGCCTCCAGCATGTCCAAGGCGCGACGCTGCGCCTCGCGTTTGGTGACATTCTCGTGATGGCGCAGCGTCTCGGTGATCTGGCGACCGATGGTCATCACCGGATTGAGCGAAAACTTCGGGTCCTGCAGGATCATCGCCATCCGGCTGCCGCGCATGTCGCGCCAGGTGGCCGGACCGGCCTTGAGGAGATCGATGC
>NZ_PJNW01000026.1 GCF_002844595.1 Pleomorphomonas diazotrophica
CCGTCCGACCGTCAAGACGACCGTGACCGGCGTCGAGATGTTCCGCAAGCTGCTCGACCAGGGCCAGGCCGGCGACAACATCGGCGCTCTGCTGCGCGGCACCAAGCGTGAAGACGTCGAGCGCGGCCAGGTGCTGTGCAAGCCGGCTTCGGTGAACCCGCACACCAAGTTCAAGGCCGAGGCCTACATCCTGACCAAGGAAGAGGGTGGCCGTCACACGCCGTTCTTCACCAACTACCGCCCGCAGTTCTACTTCCGCACGACGGACGTGACCGGCGTGGTGACGCTGAACGAAGGCGTCGAGATGGTGATGCCCGGCGACAACGTGACGATGAACGTCCAGCTGATCGTTCCGATCGCCATGGAAGAGAAGCTCCGCTTCGCCATCCGTGAAGGCGGTCGTACGGTTGGAGCAGGTGTGGTGGCCTCCATCGTCGAGTGACGATGGAGCAACCAGCACCGTCCGCGACAAGCGCGGACTGGGGCGGCGCCGGCGTCGTCGCTTCGATCGTCGAGTGACAATGCTTATCCGGCGGCCTTCGGTCGCCGGATTCTCCCGAGTTTCCAGGCTGATCCACAGCCAAGCCATTCGGGAGACAAAGAAATTGCCGCGCGGGGCTTGCTCCGCCGGCAGGAATCGGTAAGAAGGGCGCACCGCGCTTTTGGTGCTTGATCCGGAAGCCGGTTCGGCTATAAGCGATCGGACTGGCGTCCGCGAGCGGAAGTCTAGGGGTATAGCTCAGTTGGTAGAGCGGCGGTCTCCAAAACCGCAGGTCGCGGGTTCGAGCCCTGCTGCCCCTGCCATTTCCCTCTTGCGTCGACCTACCGGAAGCTATAGATAACGGTTCCTGTCTCGTGGCGCGCGGAGCTGACGTTCCGCGCGCCCGACCGTCATGAGTGGATGTATGGCCAAGACTAGCCCCCTTGAGTTTCTGCAGCAGGTTCGGACCGAGGCCGGCAAGGTCACGTGGCCGACCCGGCGCGAAACGGCGATCACGACGACCATGGTGTTCATCATGGCCATCCTCGCGGCGATCTTCTTCCTCGTCGCCGACATGATCATGAACTGGGGTGTCGGGTTGCTGCTCGGCCTCAGCGGCTGATAACGACCGCCTGGGGAGCATCGACATGGTAAAACGCTGGTACATCGTGCACGCCTACTCGAATTTCGAGAAGAAGGTGGCCGACTCCATCAAGGAGCAGGCGCAGCAGCGCGGTCTCGCGCACCTCTTCGAGCAGGTTCTGGTGCCGACCGAGAGCATCACCGAGGTCCGTCGCGGCCGCAAGGTGGCCGCCGAGCGCAAGTTCTTCCCGGGCTATGTCCTGGTGCGCATGGACATGACCGATGAGGCCTATCACCTCATCAAGAATACGCCGAAGGTCACTGGGTTCCTTGGGTCCGACAACAAGCCGGTTCCCATTCCCGACCGCGAGGCGGAGCGGATCATGAATCAGGTCGAAGTTGGCGTCGAGCGGCCCAAGCCCTCCGTCAGCTTCGAGATCGGCGAGCAGGTCAAGGTGTCCGACGGCCCCTTCGCCTCCTTCTCCGGTCTCGTGGAAGAGGTGGACGAGGAGCGCAGCCGCCTCAAGGTGGCGGTGTCGATCTTCGGTCGCGCCACCCCTGTCGAGCTGGAATACGGTCAGGTCGAGAAGGTCTGACGAGAGTTTGCGGCGCCGGTTTCCGGTGTCGCGTTCGCCGTCTGGTTCGCCGGTCGGCACCCACCCCGTGGGAGAGGGGCCCCGGCCATCGCCGCCGGGACATGGCCCTCCGACCACGAACCTGAAGGCGGACCGGCCTTGCCGGATACGCCGACGAGGAGAGAAAAATGGCGAAGAAGATCACCGGCTACCTGAAGCTTCAGGTGGCGGCCGGCGCGGCGACCCCGTCGCCCCCGATCGGCCCCGCGCTCGGTCAGCGCGGCCTCAACATCATGGAATTCTGCAAGGCGTTCAACGCGCAGACGCAGGGTATGGAAAAGGGCATGCCGATCCCGGTGCTCTTCACCATCTATGCCGACCGCTCGTTCACCTTCAAGCTCCGCACCCCGCCGATCACCTACTTCCTGAAGAAGGCGGCGGGTCTCGACAAGGGCTCGAAGACGCCGGGCACCGGCACTGCCGGCTCCGTCACCAAGGCGCAGGTGCGTGAGATCGCCGAGAAGAAGCTCGTCGACATGAACGCCACCTCCATCGACGCCGCCATGCTCATGGTCGAGGGCTCTGCCCGCTCCATGGGCCTCAAGATCGCGGAGTGACCGACATGGCCAAGCTTCCCAAGCGCGTCGCCGCCAGCCGTGAAGGCATCGATCGCAAGAAGTTCTACCCGCTGACCGAGGCCCTCGGCCTGATCAAGGAGCGCGCCACGGCGAAGTTCGACGAAACCGTCGAAGTCGCCATCAACCTCGGCGTCGATCCCCGTCATGCCGACCAGATGGTCCGTGGCGTCGTCCAGCTGCCGCATGGCACCGGCAAGACCGTCCGCGTCGCCGTGTTCGCCCGTGGCCTCAAGGCCGACGAAGCGACCGCCGCCGGTGCCGACATCGTCGGCGCCGAGGATCTGGTCGAGACGATCCAGAAGGGCGAGATCGCCTTCGATCGCTGCATCGCCACGCCGGACATGATGCCGCTGGTCGGCCGTCTCGGCAAGGTGCTCGGCCCGCGCGGCCTGATGCCGAACCCGAAGGTCGGTACCGTGACGCTCGACGTCGCCGCCGCCGTCAAGGCCTCCAAGGGTGGTGCGGTCGAGTTCCGCGTCGAGAAGGCGGGTATCGTCCATGCCGGTATCGGCAAGGCGTCGTTCACCGCCGAGGCGCTGCTCGACAACGTGCGCGCCCTCGTCGATGCCGTCCAGAAGGCCAGGCCGACCGGTGCCAAGGGCACCTATCTGCAGCGCCTGTCGGTCTCCTCGACCATGGGCCCCGGCGTCAAGGTGGAAGTCGGCTCCGTCGGCGCCGCTTCCTAAAGGCGATTTCCGGCCCATATAGGGTCGGCTGCCTCGATGCGAGGCAATGAGTTTCCCGTCGGCTCCGGCCGGCGGGATCGGTAGCTTCCGGAGGGGCTCGTCCCCGAGGGAGGCTCCCGACCCTGTCCGAGATTGCGGGTGTCCGGCATCTGCCGCGACCTAAGCCATCGGACCGATCCCGGTTTTCCGGGTGACGTCGGGGCCTGCATGAGACGGGAGTGAGATCCGTATCATCCGAAGGACGGTCCGCCGTTCTTCCCAAGACGAGTACCGGTTCGAACTCTTCCCTCCAGCCACGCCGGTTTTCCGGAACGGGTTGGCGGACAGGCCGCGAACGCTGCGCACGAGCCTCAGGGCGAAGGCGTGGCAACAGCAACCTGACGGCGAGGTGCATAACCTTGTCGTTCATCTGGAGACAGGCCGTGGATAGAGCGGAAAAGCGGGAACTGATCGACGCACTCAACGCCTCGTTCAAGGGCGCGGGCGTCATCGTCGTGTCCCACTACCAAGGCCTTACCGTCGCTGACCTGCAGGCGTATCGCGCCCGCATGAGGGAAGCCGGCGGCAAGGTCAAGGTCGCCAAGAACCGCCTCGCCAAGCTTGCTCTTCAAGGCACTGATGCCGAGCACATCGCTGACCTGTTCACAGGTCCGACCGTCATCGCCTATTCGGCGGATCCGGTCGCGGCGTCCAAGGTCACCGTCGATTACGCCAAGACCAACGACAAGCTCGTCGTTCTGGGTGGCGCTCTCGGCAAGACCAACCTCGATGCCAACGGCGTCAAGGCTCTCGCGAGCCTGCCGTCGCTGGACGAACTGCGCGCCAAGCTGCTGGGTATGATCAATACCCCGGCGACCCGCATCGCAGGCGTCCTGCAGGCGCCCGCGGGCCAGCTGGCCCGCGTGTTCGGGGCTTATGCCAAGAAGGACGAAGCGGCGTGAGGCCGTTCGACCTGAAACAAAAATCTGGTTCGAACCGTTACTGAAGGAAGAAGTGAAATGGCTGATCTTGCCAAGCTGGTCGATGAACTGTCGGCCCTGACCGTCCTGGAAGCCGCCGAGCTGTCCAAGCTCCTCGAAGAGAAGTGGGGCGTGTCCGCCGCTGCTCCGGTCGCCGTCGCCGCCGTTGGCGCCGCCGGTGGTGCCGCTCCGGCCGCCGCTGAGGAAGAGAAGACCGAGTTCGACGTCATCCTCGTCGACGCCGGCGACAAGAAGATCAACGTGATCAAGGAAGTCCGCGCCATCACCGGTCTCGGCCTCAAGGAAGCCAAGGACCTGGTCGAAGGCGCTCCGAAGCCGGTCAAGGAAGGCGCCTCCAAGGACGACGCCGCCAAGATCAAGAAGCAGCTTGAAGAAGCTGGCGCGAAGGTCGACGTCAAGTAATCGACCTTGCATTTCTAACGGTGGGCGGCTCGACAAAATCGGGCCGCCCAACGGTTGTTTTTGAGATGGCCTTTTTTTGGCCCGAATCGGATCGAATTGGCTAAAGACTTGGCCTGTCGGTCGACGGTCGGTTTGTCCCGAGCCCTTCGGCGACGTTTACAGCGTTGCGCATCAAAGGGTTCCGGTCTGCCGATCACGGTGTACGAGGGAAGCAATGGCGCAAACGTTCAACGGCCGCAGGCGTGTCCGCAAGTTCTTCGGAGACATCCGGGAAGTTGCCGAGATGCCGAACCTGATCGAGGTCCAGAAGGCGTCCTACGACCAGTTCCTCATGGTGGAGGAGCCCAAGGGCGGACGTCCTGAGGAGGGCCTCCAGGCCGTTTTCAAGTCTGTGTTCCCGATTTCCGACTTCGCCGGCACGGCGTTCCTCGAGTTCGTCCGCTACGAGTTCGAGGCGCCGAAGTATGACGTCGACGAGTGCCGTCAGCGCGGCATGACCTTTGCCGCGCCGCTGAAGGTGACGCTGCGCCTCATCGTGTTCGATGTCGACGAGGATACCGGCGCCAAGTCGGTCAAGGACATCAAGGAGCAGGACGTCTACATGGGCGACATGCCGCTCATGACCGACAACGGCACCTTCATCGTCAACGGCACCGAGCGAGTCATCGTCTCGCAGATGCACCGCTCGCCGGGCGTGTTCTTCGACCACGACAAGGGCAAGAGCCACTCGTCGGGCAAGCTCTTGTTCGCCGCGCGCATCATTCCCTATCGCGGGTCCTGGCTGGACATCGAGTTCGACGCCAAGGACATCGTCTATGCGCGCATCGACCGCCGCCGCAAGATTCCGGTGACGAGCCTGATGTTCGCCCTCGGTCTCGACGGCGAGGAGATCCTCGACACCTTCTACAACAAGATCGTCTACGAGCGCGCCAAGGACGGCTGGCGCATGCCCTATGATGCCAACCGCATGAAGGGCATGAAGGCCGTTGCCGACCTCATCGACGCCGACACCGGCGAAGTGGTGGTGGGTGCCGGCCGCAAGCTGACCGCCCGCGCTGCCCGCCAGCTCGCCGAGAAGGGCCTCAAGGCCTTGAAGGTGACCGACGAGGAGCTCGAGGGTCTCTACATCGCCGAAGACGTCGTCAACATGCAGACGGGCGAGATCTACGTCGAAGCCGGCGATGAGATCACCCCGAAGATGCTGGCGATGCTCGCCGACCTCGGCATCGACGAGCTGCCGCTGCTCGACATCGACCACGTCAACACCGGCGCCTATATCCGCAACACGCTGGCCGTCGACAAGAACGAGTCCCGCGAGGGCGCGCTGTTCGACATCTACCGCGTCATGCGTCCGGGCGAGCCGCCGACCATCGACACCGCCGAGGCGATGTTCAAGTCGCTGTTCTTCGACGCCGAGCGCTACGACCTCAGCGCCGTCGGCCGCGTCAAGATGAACATGCGCCTCGACCTCCAGTGCCCGGACACCGTCCGCGTCCTGCGCCGGGAGGACATCCTTGCCGTCATCAAGACGCTCGTTGAGCTGCGCGACGGCAAGGGCGAGATCGACGACATCGACAACCTCGGCAACCGCCGCGTCCGTTCGGTCGGCGAGCTGATGGAGAACCAGTATCGCGTCGGTCTCCTGCGCATGGAGCGCGCCATCAAGGAGCGCATGAGCTCGGTCGACATCGACACGGTCATGCCGCAGGACCTGATCAACGCCAAGCCGGCGGCTGCCGCCGTGCGCGAGTTCTTCGGCTCGTCGCAGCTCAGCCAGTTCATGGACCAGACCAACCCGCTCTCCGAGATCACCCACAAGCGCCGCCTGTCGGCCCTTGGCCCGGGCGGTCTGACCCGCGAGCGTGCCGGCTTCGAGGTGCGTGACGTTCACACCACGCACTATGGCCGCATCTGCCCGATCGAGACGCCGGAAGGCCCGAACATCGGTCTGATCAACTCGCTGGCCACCTTCGCCCGCGTCAACAAGTACGGCTTCATCGAGAGCCCCTATCGTATCGTCGAGAACGAGCGGGTGACCGACAAGGTCGTCTATCTCTCGGCGATGGAAGAGAGCAAGTACACGGTCGCCCAGGCCAATGCCGAGCTCGACGACGAGGGCCACTTCGTCAACGATCTCGTCATCTCCCGCCACGCCGGCGAGACGGCCCAGGTTGCCAAGGAACGCGTCGACCTGATGGACGTGTCGCCCAAGCAGGTCGTCTCCGTCGCCGCGGCGCTGATCCCGTTCCTCGAGAACGACGACGCCAACCGCGCCCTGATGGGCTCGAACATGCAGCGTCAGGCCGTGCCGCTGGTGCGCGCCGAGGCGCCCTTCGTCGGCACCGGCATGGAGCCGATCGTCGCCCGTGACTCGGGCGCCGCGATCGCCGCCAAGCGCGGCGGCGTCATCGACCAGGTGGACGCCACCCGTATCGTCATCCGCGCCACCGAGGACCTCGATCCGTCGAAGTCCGGCGTCGACATCTACCGCCTGATGAAGTTCCAGCGCTCCAACCAGTCGACCTGCATCAACCAGCGTCCGCTGGTGCGCGTCGGCGACGTGGTGGCCAAGGGCGACATCATCGCCGACGGTCCGTCGACCGACCTCGGCGATCTGGCCCTCGGCCGGAACGTGCTGGTCGCGTTCATGCCGTGGAACGGCTACAACTACGAGGACTCGATCCTTCTCTCCGAGAAGATCGTGGCCGAAGACGTGTTCACCTCGATCCACATCGAGGAGTTCGAGGTGATGGCCCGCGACACCAAGCTGGGTCCGGAAGAAATCACCCGTGACATCCCGAACGTGTCGGAAGAGGCGCTCAAGAACCTCGACGAAGCCGGTATCGTCTACATCGGCGCCGAGGTTCAGGCCGGCGACATCCTGGTCGGCAAGATCACGCCGAAGGGCGAAAGCCCGATGACGCCGGAAGAGAAGCTTCTGCGCGCCATCTTCGGCGAGAAGGCGTCGGACGTTCGCGACACCTCGCTGCGCGTTCCGCCGGGCGTCACCGGCACCATCGTCGAAGTGCGCGTCTTCAACCGCCACGGCGTCGAGAAGGACGAGCGCGCCATGGCGATCGAGCGCGAGGAGATCGAGCGCCTCGCCAAGGACCGCGACGACGAGCAGGCCATCCTCGACCGTAACGTCTACGGCCGCCTGATGGACATGCTGATCGGCAAGACCGGCGTCGGCGGCCCCAAGGGCTTCAAGAAGGACACCCTTCTGGACCAGGAGAAGCTCGAGGAGTTCCCGCGGTCGCAGTGGTGGCAGTTCGCCCTCGAGAGCGAGCAGGCCATGGGCGAGATCGAGGCCCTGCGCAAGCAGTATGACGAGAGCCGCAAGCGGCTCGAGCAGCGCTTCATCGACAAGGTGGAGAAGCTGCAGCGCGGCGACGAACTGCCGCCGGGCGTCATGAAGATGGTCAAGATCTTCGTCGCCGTGAAGCGCAAGATCCAGCCGGGCGACAAGATGGCCGGCCGTCATGGCAACAAGGGCGTCGTCTCGCGCATCGTTCCGGTGGAAGATATGCCGTTCCTTGAGGACGGCACCCATGTCGACATCGTGCTGAACCCGCTCGGCGTGCCCTCGCGCATGAACGTCGGCCAGATCCTCGAGACCCATCTCGGCTGGGCCTGCGCCGGCATGGGCAAGAAGATCGGCGAGATGCTGGAAGCCTACCGGCACAGCCAGGAGATCGAGCCGCTGCGCGAACTGGTGGTCGAGACCTACAAGGGCTCGCCCAAGACCGAGGACATCGGCACCTACAGCAACGACGAGATCGTGCTTCTCGCCAACCAGGTGAAGAAGGGCATTTCGATCGCCACGCCGGTGTTCGATGGCGCCCGCGAGCCGGATATCAACGAGCTCTTGGCCAAGGCGGGGGTGAACACCTCCGGCCAGTCGGTGCTCTACGATGGCCGTACCGGCGAGCCCTTCGACCGCAAGGTCACCGTGGGCTACATCTACATGCTGAAGCTCCACCACCTCGTGGACGACAAGATCCACGCCCGTTCGATCGGCCCCTACAGCCTCGTGACCCAGCAGCCGCTGGGCGGCAAGGCGCAGTTCGGCGGCCAGCGCTTCGGCGAAATGGAGGTGTGGGCGCTTGAAGCCTACGGTGCGGCCTACACGCTGCAGGAGATGCTGACGGTCAAGTCGGACGACGTGGCCGGCCGTACCAAGGTCTATGAGGCGATCGTCCGTGGCGACGAGGCCTTCGAGTCCGGCATCCCCGAGAGCTTCAACGTTCTGGTCAAGGAGATGCGCTCGCTCGGCCTCAACGTCGAGCTGGTCAACTCCAAGGAACACGCCGTCATCGGCGACGAGCGGCCCCAGGACGCGGCGGAGTGATCCGGCGCGCCTAACGACGGAAACGCCTTGAGCTGTCGGCGCGCAAGCGCCGGCAGTTCGGCGCGTCCCGAACACCGGCGCCGATGGCGCCTCAGAGATTTTTCATGTGGCCCCCGCCGGCGAGGCGGACAGACGGCGGTCGGGCTGCATCACAGGAGAAGAGCCGATGAACCAAGAGGTCATGAACCTTTTCAACGCACAGGCTCCCGTGCAGGTCTTCGACCAGATCAAGATCTCCCTCGCTTCCCCCGAGAAGATCCTTTCCTGGTCCTATGGCGAGATCAAGAAGCCCGAGACCATCAACTACCGTACCTTCAAGCCCGAGCGCGACGGCCTGTTCTGCGCCCGCATCTTCGGGCCGATCAAGGACTACGAGTGCTTGTGCGGCAAGTACAAGCGCATGAAGTACAAGGGCGTCATCTGCGAGAAGTGCGGCGTCGAAGTCACGCTGTCGCGCGTCCGGCGCGAGCGCATGGGCCATATCGAGCTCGCCGCGCCCGTCGCCCACATCTGGTTCCTGAAGTCGCTGCCGAGCCGCATTGGCCTGTTGCTCGACATGCCGCTCAAGGACCTCGAGCGCATCCTCTACTTTGAAAACTACGTCGTCACCGAGCCGGGCCTCACCCCCCTCAAGCAGCATCAGCTCCTCACCGAAGAGGACTACATGCGCGCCCAGGAGGAGTATGGCGAGGATACCTTCACCGCGCTGATCGGTGCCGAGGCCATCCGCGAACTGCTGCAGTCGCTGGATCTGCCGAAGCTCGCCGAGAAGCTGCGCCAGGAGATCGCCGAGTCGACCTCCGAGCTGAAGCCCAAGAAGCTCGCCAAGCGCGTCAACATCATCGAGGCCTTCATCCAGTCGGGCAACAAGCCCGAGTGGATGGTGATGAGCGTCATCCCGGTCATCCCGCCGGACCTGCGCCCGCTGGTCCCGCTGGACGGCGGCCGCTTCGCGACCTCCGACCTCAACGACCTCTACCGCCGCGTCATCAACCGCAACAACCGCCTGAAGCGCCTCATCGAGCTGCGCGCGCCGGACATCATCATCCGCAACGAGAAGCGCATGCTTCAGGAGTCGGTTGATGCGCTGTTCGACAACGGCCGTCGCGGCCGCGTCATCACCGGCGCCAACAAGCGTCCGCTGAAGTCGCTTTCCGACATGCTGAAGGGCAAGCAGGGCCGCTTCCGCCAGAACCTCCTCGGCAAGCGCGTCGACTACTCCGGCCGTTCGGTCATCGTGGTCGGCCCGGAAATGAAGCTGCATCAGTGCGGCCTGCCGAAGAAGATGGCGCTGGAGCTGTTCAAGCCGTTCATCTACTCCCGCCTCGACGCCAAGGGCTTCTCCTCGACGGTGAAGCAGGCCAAGAAGCTGGTGGAGAAGGAGCGTCCGGAAGTCTGGGATATCCTCGATGAGGTGATCCGCGAGCATCCGGTGATGCTGAACCGCGCCCCGACGCTGCACCGCCTGGGCATCCAGGCCTTCGAGCCGATCCTGATCGAAGGCAAGGCCATCCAGCTGCATCCGCTCGTCTGCTCGGCCTTCAACGCCGACTTCGACGGCGACCAGATGGCCGTGCACGTGCCGCTTAGCCTCGAAGCCCAGCTCGAGGCCCGCGTGCTGATGATGTCGACCAACAACATCCTGCACCCGGCCAACGGCGCGCCGATCATCGTTCCCTCGCAGGACATCGTTCTCGGCCTCTACTACCTGTCGATCATGAATGACGGCGAGCCGGGCGAGGGCATGGCCTTCGCCGACTTCGGCGAGCTGCAGCATGCGCTCGACACCGGTGCCGTGACGCTGCACTCCAAGGTGCGCGGCCGCTTCAAGACGGTCGACAAGGACGGCAACCCGGTCTCCAAGATCTATGAGACCACGCCGGGCCGCATGATGATCGGCCAGCTGCTGCCCAAGCACCACAACGTGCCGTATGATCTCTGCAACGAGCTCATGACCAAGAAGAAGATCTCGGCCATGATCGACGCCGTCTACCGCCATTGCGGTCAGAAGGAGTCGGTGATCTTCTGCGACAAGATCATGGCCCTTGGCTTCCGGGAAGCCTGCAACGCCGGCATCTCCTTCGGCAAGGACGACATGGTCATTCCGGAGACCAAGGCGAACCTCGTCGGCGAGACGCTGGCGCTGGTCAACGACTACGAGCAGCAGTACTCCGACGGCCTGATCACCCAGGGCGAGAAGTACAACAAGGTGGTCGACGCCTGGGCCAAGTGCACCGACAAGGTGGCCGAGGAGATGATGAAGCGCATCTCCTCCGTGCAGAAGGATGACACCGGCCGCACCAAGCCGATGAACTCCATCTACATGATGAGCCACTCGGGCGCCCGTGGTTCGCCGGCCCAGATGAAGCAGCTCGCCGGCATGCGTGGCCTGATGGCCAAGCCGTCGGGCGAGATCATCGAGACGCCGATCATCTCGAACTTCAAGGAAGGCCTTTCCGTGATGGAGTACTTCAACTCCACGCACGGCGCCCGCAAGGGTCTGGCCGACACCGCGCTCAAGACCGCCAACTCGGGCTACCTCACCCGTCGTCTCGTCGACGTGGCGCAGGACTGCATCATCACCGAGACCGACTGCGGCGCCGAGGACCAGGGTCTGCGCATGCAGGCAATCGTCGACGCCGGTCAGGTGGTGGCGACGCTCGGCGCCCGCATCCTCGGTCGCACGGCGGCGGAAGACATCACCGTCGCCGCCACCGGCGAGGTGCTGGTCGAGAAGGGCAAGCTGATCGAGGAGCGCGACGTCGAGCGGATCGAGAAGTCCGGCATCCAGTCGGTCAAGATTCGTTCGGTGCTGACCTGCGCCACCAAGATCGGCGTCTGCGCCAAGTGCTATGGTCGCGACCTCGCGCGCGGCACGCCCGTTAACATGGGCGAGGCCGTCGGCGTCATCGCCGCCCAGTCGATCGGCGAGCCGGGCACCCAGCTCACCATGCGCACCTTCCACATCGGTGGCACGGCGCAGGTGGTGGACTCGTCGTTCATCGAGTCGACCATCGAAGGCACGGTCAAGATCCGCAACCGCAACGTCGTGCGCGACAGCGAGGGCAAGCTCATCGCCATGGGCCGCAACCTCGCCGTGGTGCTGGTCGACGAGGCCGGCAACGAGCGTTCGACCCATCGCGTGGTCTACGGCTCGCGCCTGCACGTCGATGACGGCGACAAGATCAAGCGCGGCCAGCGTCTTGCCGAGTGGGACCCCTACACCCGCCCGGTGCTGACCGACGTCGACGGTGTCGTCGGCTACGAGGATCTGGTGGAAGGCGCCTCGGTGTCGGAGACCACCGACGAGGCGACCGGCATCACCAAGCGCGTGGTCATCGACTGGCGCGGCTCGGCCCGTACGTCGGACCTCAAGCCGGCCATCGTGGTCAAGGATGCCAACGGCAAGATCCTGAAGCCGCAGAAGGGCGGCGACGCCCGCTACCTGCTCAGCCCCGACGCCATCCTGTCGGTCGAGCCGGGCTCGAAGGTGCATGCCGGCGACGTGCTCGCCCGTATCCCGCTCGAGAGCGCCAAGACGCGCGACATCACCGGCGGTCTGCCGCGTGTTGCCGAGCTGTTCGAGGCCCGTCGTCCGAAGGATCACGCCATCATCGCCGAGATCGACGGCACGATCCGCTTCGGCCGCGACTACAAGAACAAGCGTCGCGTGCTCATCGAGCCGCATGATGCCAGCCTTGAGCCGCGCGAGTACCTGATCCCCAAGACCAAGAACTTCCATCTTCAGGAAGGCGACGTGGTCGAGAAGGGCGATTACATCGTCGACGGAAATCCCGCGCCGCACGACATCCTGGCCATCAAGGGCGTGGAGGCGCTGGCCGCCTACCTCGTCAACGAGATCCAGGAAGTCTACCGGTTGCAGGGCGTGGTGATCAACGACAAGCACATCGAGGTGATCGTTCGCCAGATGCTGCAGAAGGTCGAGGTCACCGACGGCGGCGACACCGACCTGATGGGCGGCGACCAGGTGGACAAGCTGGAGTTCGAGCAGATCAACGAGAAGGCGACCTCCGAAGGCAAGCAGCCGGCGATCGCCCACCCGATCCTGCTCGGCATCACCAAGGCCAGCCTGCAGACCCGCTCCTTCATCTCGGCGGCGTCCTTCCAGGAGACCACCCGCGTCCTCACCGAGGCGGCGGTCAATGGCAAGGTCGACACCCTCGAGGGCCTCAAGGAGAACGTCATCGTCGGTCGCCTGATCCCGGCCGGTACCGGTTCGCTGATGAACCGCATCCGTCAGGTGGCGATGCGCCGCGACGAGCTGATCCTTGAGGAGCGCCGCAAGGACGCCCTCGGCGAGGGCGTCGAGGTGACCGTCGGCGAAGTCGACCGGATCGCCACCGAGGTCTGACCGACCTGGGGATTCGCAAGTTTGAAGGGCGCGGCGCTCCGAAAGGGCGCCGCGCTTTTCATTGAGGCCTCCTCGCAAGGATTCGGTCGCCGAGTCCGCTCGCTGCTGTCGGCAGGATTCGCCCGAGGATTCGCTGCCCGGCCCGGCCGGACGGGCAAAAAGGGCAGGGCAGAGTCCATTTGTTGCGCCAAATCGTCATGGAATTGCCGCTTGATGCGTCTGTGACGAGGCGGGGTCCGCAGAAGGCCGAGGTTTCCGGCTTTTTTCTCCGGCTGGCTTGACGGTTGGGGATTGTTTGAGTAGTGTCCGCGCCACTTGAAGAGTTGGTCTGTAACGCGTGATCGATCACTGGTCCTTAAGCCCTTGATCAAGCATCGTTAAACGCAGCTCGTTCCACTGGTGGTGAAAGCTGTTGTACGCACGAACGGTGCCGTAGGGCATTGTTCCTCTGCTTTCCGCCGCGCCGGACGTGAGATTTCACGTTATCGGCGCGCTTCGTTTTGTGCGGGCGGGGTGCGGAGAGCTGCGAATTCGGTCAGGGAGCTGGCCTGTTGCCTCGGTTTGGGCGGCGGCTGGCTCTGAAGGAAGTGAAGTTCCGGCCTCTATGAAGGTCCGGACGTTGGATTGAAGGTGAAGGATGCCGACGATCAATCAGTTGATCCGTAACCCGCGCGTGGCGCCGGTTTACCGTGAGAAGGCCCGCCATCTCGAGGCCTGTCCTCAGAAGCGCGGCGTCTGCACGCGCGTCTATACGACGACCCCGAAGAAGCCGAACTCGGCCCTTCGTAAGGTCGCCAAGGTTCGTCTGACCAACGGCTACGAGGTCATCGGCTACATCCCCGGCGAAGGTCACAACCTTCAGGAGCACTCGGTCGTCATGATCCGTGGCGGCCGCGTCAAGGACCTTCCCGGCGTGCGCTATCACATTCTCCGCGGCGTGCTCGACACGCAGGGCGTCAAGAACCGCAAGCAGCGCCGCTCGAAGTACGGCGCCAAGCGTCCGAAGTGATCCCTGGCCGGATCTGTGCGTGAAGCCGGATCCGGTCGGTCTTATTTTGCTATACCCGGAGACGAAGTATGTCCCGTCGTCACAGTGCAGAGAAGCGCGAGATCAATCCCGATCCGAAGTTCGGTGATATCGTCGTTTCCAAGTTCATGAATTCGATCATGCAGGACGGCAAGAAGTCGGTCGCCGAAGCGATCGTCTACGGTGCCTTCGACAGCATCGAGACCCGTACCCGCCAGAGCCCGGTTCAGACCTTCCACCAGGCGCTCCACAACGTGATGCCGCAGATCGAAGTCCGGTCGCGCCGCGTCGGTGGTGCCACCTACCAGGTCCCGGTTGAGGTTCGCGCCGAGCGCCGTCAGGCTCTCGCCATCCGCTGGCTGATCTCGGCCGCCCGTGGCCGCAACGAGAAGACGATGATCGATCGTCTGTCGGGCGAGCTGATGGACGCCGCCAACAACCGCGGCACCGCCGTCAAGAAGCGCGAAGACACGCACCGGATGGCTGAAGCCAACCGCGCCTTCTCGCACTATCGCTGGTAATCCGGACAGGCGGAGACGATCATGGCTCGTACGCATAAGCTCGAGGACTACCGCAACTTCGGCATCATGGCCCACATCGATGCGGGCAAGACGACGACGACGGAACGCGTCCTCTATTACTCGGGCAAGTCCCACAAGATCGGCGAAGTGCACGACGGCGCTGCCACCATGGACTACATGGAGCAGGAGCAGGAGCGTGGCATCACGATCACGTCGGCTGCCACCACCACCTTCTGGAACGGCAAGCGCCTCAACATCATCGACACCCCAGGCCACGTCGACTTCACCATCGAAGTCGAGCGTTCGCTGCGCGTGCTCGACGGTGCCGTCTGCGTGCTGGACTCCAACCAGGGCGTCGAGCCGCAGACCGAGACGGTTTGGCGCCAGGGCGACAAGTACAACGTGCCGCGCATTGTCTTCTGTAACAAGATGGACAAGACCGGCGCCAACTTCGACCAGTGCCTCAGCGACATCAAGACGCGCCTTGGCGCCCGTCCGATCGCCCTGCAGCTGCCGATCGGCGCCGAAGCCAACTTCAAGGGCATCGTCGACCTCATCCGCATGAAGGCGGTCGTGTGGGAAGACGAACAGCTCGGCGCCAAGTTCCATGACGAAGAGATCCCGGCCGACATGCTGGAGCGCGCCAAGGAAGCGCGTGCCGAGCTGATCGAAGCCGCCGTCGAAATGGACGACGCTGCCATGGAGGCCTACCTCGAGGGCAACGAGCCCGACGAGGCGACCCTCAAGAAGCTGATCCGCAAGGCGGTTCTGGTTTCGGCCTGGTTCCCGGTTCTCGCCGGCTCGGCCTTCAAGAACAAGGGCGTGCAGACGCTGCTCGACGCCGTCGTCGACTTCCTGCCGTCGCCGGTCGACGTGCCGCCGACCAAGGGCATCGATCCGAAGAACGAGGAAGAAGTCGTTCGTCAGTCGTCCGACGACGAGCCGCTTTCCATGCTCGCCTTCAAGATCATCGAAGATCCCTATGGCGTGCTGACGTTCGCCCGCGTCTACTCGGGCGTGCTGAACAAGGGTTCGACCGTCCTGAACTCGACCCGCGAGAAGCGCGAGCGCATCGGCCGCATGGTCCAGATGCACGCCGACACCCGCGAGGACGTCGAGGAAGCTCGCGCTGGCGATATCGTCGCCTTCGTCGGCCTGAAGGACACCCGCACCGGCGACACGCTCTGCGATCCGCTGAAGCCCGTCATCCTTGAGAAGATGGAATTCCCCGAGCCGGTCATCGAGATGGCCGTCGAGGCTGCCACCAAGAGCGAGCAGGAGAAGCTCTCCATCGCCCTTCAGAAGCTGGCCTCCGAGGATCCGTCCTTCCGCGTCTCCACCGACCAGGAGTCGGGCCAGACGATCATCAAGGGCATGGGCGAACTGCACCTCGACATCAAGATCGACATTCTCCGTCGTGCTCCGCACAACATCAAGGTGAACGTCGGCGCCCCGCAGGTTGCCTACCGCGAGACCATCCGCAAGGCCACCGAGATCGACTACACCCACAAGAAGCAGACCGGTGGTACCGGCCAGTTCGCCAAGGTGAAGTTCGTGGTCGAGCCGAACGAAGTCGGCAAGGGCTTCCAGTTCGAGAACAAGATCATCGGCGGCGTGGTTCCGAAGGAATACATCCCCGGCGTCGAAAAGGGTCTGAACTCGGTGATGACCTCCGGTCCGCTCGCCGGCTTCCCGGTGGTGGACGTCAAGGTGACGCTGGTCGACGGCGCCTACCACGAGGTCGACTCCTCGGCCATCGCCTTCGAAATCGCCTCCCGCGCCGCTCTGCGCGAAGCCATCGAGAAGGCCTCGCCGGCTCTGCTTGAGCCGGTGATGAAGGTCGAGATCGTTTCGCCGGAAGAATACGTCGGTTCCGTCATCGGCGACGTGAACTCCCGTCGCGGCCAGATCCAGGGCCAGGACATGCGCGGCAACGCCAATGTCATCACGGCCTTCGTTCCGCTCGCCAACATGTTCGGCTACGTGAACCAGCTCCGCTCGATGAGCCAGGGACGCGCCAGCTACACCATGCAGTTCGACCACTACGAGCAGGTCCCGGCGGCGGTCGCCCAGGAAGTCCAGGCCAAGTACGCCTGATTTCACGACCGCTGACCCCACCTGCTTTCACGAAACAGAGGAAGATATCCGATGGCCAAGGAAAAGTTTTCGCGGACGAAGCCGCACTGCAACATCGGCACGATCGGTCACGTTGACCATGGCAAGACGTCGCTGACTGCGGCGATCACCAAGGTGCTTGCCGAGACGGGCGGCGCGACGTTCAAGGCCTATGACCAGATCGATGCGGCTCCGGAAGAGAAGGCGCGCGGCATCACGATCAACACGGCGCACGTCGAGTACGAGACGCAGAACCGTCACTATGCCCACGTCGACTGCCCAGGCCACGCCGACTATGTGAAGAACATGATCACCGGCGCGGCGCAGATGGACGGCGCG
>NZ_PJNW01000027.1 GCF_002844595.1 Pleomorphomonas diazotrophica
AAAACAATATGTTAGCGCAGAGCTCTTCCTTTGCCGACCTATCTCCCCTTACTATCACGCTGTCATCAACTCTGTTGTGCATTGAGATCCCTCAGTCTTGCGTTGAGGATGACGACGATCTTTCTCATGAGAGCTCCGATGGCGACGATGCGCTTCTTTCCGTTTTGGATAAGGCGTTGATACATCTCCTGTAATGGTCCGTTCGCACGGCTTGCCGCCATGGCCGCCAGGAAGAGGAGACGGCGCAGTTGGGAGCGTCCGCCGCGCATCGTCCGGTGTCCCTTGAACTGTCCGCTGTCGTTGGCATGCGGCGCGACGCCGGCCAGCGAGGCGGCCTGCCTTCGCTGCAAGGTGCCGAGCTCGGGCATGTGGGCCAGGAGGGTGGCGGCGATGACGGCGCCGACGCCGGGCAGGCTCTGCATGTGCCGGAAGGCGGCGCGCAGCTGCGGGCTCCTGTCGATCAACG
>NZ_PJNW01000028.1 GCF_002844595.1 Pleomorphomonas diazotrophica
GTCGTCTTGACGGTCGGACGGATGCCGACGATCTCGACTTCCTCGCCCACCTTGACGATGCCGCGCTCGACGCGGCCGGTCACCACCGTGCCACGGCCGGAGATCGAGAACACGTCTTCGATCGGCATCAGGAACGGCTGGTCAACCGGACGGTCCGGCTGCGGGATGTAGGCGTCGACTTCGCGCATCAGCTCGAGGATGGCGTCATGGCCGAGCTTCGGGTCGCCGCCCTCGAGCGCAACCAGAGCCGAACCCTTGACGATCGGAATGTCGTCGCCGGGGAACTCGTAGGACGACAGAAGCTCGCGCACTTCCATCTCGACCAGCTCCAGAAGCTCCGGATCGTCGACCATGTCGCACTTGTTCAGGAACACCACGATCGCCGGAACGCCGACCTGACGGGCGAGCAGGATGTGCTCGCGGGTCTGCGGCATCGGGCCGTCGGCGGCCGAAACCACCAGAATCGCGCCGTCCATCTGCGCCGCGCCGGTGATCATGTTCTTCACATAGTCGGCGTGGCCTGGGCAGTCGACGTGCGCATAGTGACGGTTCTGCGTCTCGTACTCGACGTGCGC
>NZ_PJNW01000003.1 GCF_002844595.1 Pleomorphomonas diazotrophica
GGCGGCTTTGCCGCCGCCGCCGCGACAGTCGCGGTGATGATGGTGACCTTGGCGGTCGGATTTGTGGCCTTTGCCGCGCATATCGCGCTGGCCCGCCATTATGAGCCGGAAGTTGCCGCGCTGATCGTTGCCGGTTCGCTGTTCCTGCTCGCCCTGATCGCGCTTCTCGTCGCGCGGCAGGTGCTCAAGAGGGCGCAACGGGAACTGAGGTCGGCCGTTGCGTCCAGCGCAGCAGTCGCCTTCGTTCCGACGGCAGCCTCCATGGCAGCACGGCATACCCGGCTGGCCGCTGTCGTCGGTGTGGCAAGCATCGGCTTCTGGCTGGCGCGCAACACTCTGCGTCGCTGAACGACCGGCAGCAAAGGCTCAGGCGTCTGGAAACTCAATGCAGACGCGCGTGCCGGGGCTGGTCTGGGAATAGGAGATTTCGGCATCGAGATTGCGCGCCATGGCGCGCAAAACCTTCGAGCCGATTCCCGTCCCTTGGGCCGGACCTGTACCATCCCAACCGATGCCGTCGTCCTCGACGCATACCAGCAGTCGCCCCCCCTCCAGCCTGCGGGAATGGACGCGGATTTCTCCACTGGCGTCTGGTGAGTAGGCATATTTGAAGGCGTTGGTTACCAGCTCTCCGACCATGACGCCAAGCGTTACCGCCTTGTCTGTAGGCAGAGAAATGGGGATGAGATTCGTCTTGACCATGCGATGGGCGCCGTTGCCCGTCAGTGACGCTGACAGTTCTCCAACCAGATGGGTCAGATAGGCGCCGATATCGACCTCGCCGATATTGTCGGAAGTGTAGAGATGGCGGTGAACGCCGGCGACCGCTGAAATGCGGCTTTGCGTCTCTTCGAGTGCGTGGCGGGCATGAGGATCGCTGACGGCAGCGGCCTGCATCCGAACCATGGCGGCAACCAGGCCAAGCGAGTTGGCCACCCGGTGGTTGACCTCCTTCAGCAGCATTTCCGCGCGGTCGCGCGCCTCGCGGATCAGTTGCTGGTCGCGTGCCCTTGCGGTTTTCAGCCGCCAGCGCTCGAAAGCCTGCTCAAGGGAGGCGATCAGGAGGTCGAAGAACTCCGGCGACGCGTCCTTGATCACATAATCGTCTGCGCCCTGCTTGAGGGCTTCGACGGCCAGCCGGGCATCCATCGATCCGGTGACGTAGACCACTGGCGGACGAGCGCTGCGAGGCCCTATGCGGGCGAGGATATCCAGCCCGGTCTCGGCGGCGAGCGTATGATCGAGGGCGATGACGCCGATACCGCCCTCGGCGATGAGCTTCAGCGCCTCGTTACCGGTCGTGACGTGAACCGTCTCATGCCCGCGTCGGGCCAGAGCCTTGCGGACCAGAGCAGCGAGGGCGACGTCGTCCTCGACATGCAAGACCCGGATAGGCTCCTTGAGATCGGTTCCATAGGGCATTCAATCCAGCTCCGGAATCTGCATCACCGACAGGAAGAGGCCGAGCTGACGGATGGCGTTGGCGAAGCTTTCGTAATTCAGCGGCTTGGTGATGTAAACATTGGCGCCGAGATCATAGCAGCGCTGGATCTCGCGCGCGTCGTCGGTTGTCGTGAGGACGATCACCGGGGTGCGCCGCGTGTGTTCGTTGGCCTTGAGGCGCGCCAGAATGTCGATGCCGGTCATATCCGGAAGGTTGAGGTCGAGCAGCACGAGCGACGGCCGGCCGATGGCAACCAGCCCCGATCCATCCGATCCCAACAGGTAGTTGATGGCGCTGGTGCCGTTCCGAAAGGAGATGATCTCGTTGGTGACACCGGCGCGACGAATGTTCTTCTCGATGAGGCGGGCATGCCCTTCGTCATCCTCGATCATGATGATCGCCACGGGCTTGGGTTCCTTGCTCACGTTTCGTTTCTCCCCATACGCAATACCAGATCACGGGCGATCGTCACGATGAAGGTCGTCCCATTTTCTCCGTCACTTCTGACCGAGACGTCGCCACCCAGGCGACGGCTTAACATGCGGGTGTGCGCAAGACCGATGCCGTCTCCGGGCTTGTCCTGTGCGCCGGCGCGTCGAAACAGTTCGAAGATGCGCTCGAAATCGGCTTCGGCGATTCCCCGGCCATTGTCCTCGACCTCGAACACGGCCGCTCCGCGCTCCAGCCGACCGCGAACGGTGATTTGTCCCGGGCGGCCATCCTTCAGATATTTGGTCGCATTGTCGAGAAGGTTCGTGAAGATTTGCTGCAAGGCCGAACGGTCGGACACGACGTCGGGCAGGCGCCCCTCGATGCGCACCTCGGCCCCCGCTTCCGCGAACCGCTGACGAATGGAATCGATGCACTCAGAGACGAGGCTCTGCATGTCCAGCGGCATCGGCTCAAGCACACGACGACCGGCGCGCGACAGCTTCAGGATCTCATTGATGAGACCATCCATGCGTTTCATCGACGAGCGGATGAAACCGAGCGCTTCGGGAATGTCCTCGTCAACGGCAAGAAGCGCGTCGGCGCGATCGGGGTCATCGTCATCACCTACTTTACGGACATAGGCGGTCAGGCGCTCGGTAGCTGTCTCCAACTCGGATGTGAAGCCCATGATGTTGACGAGCGGCGCCCTGAGGTCGTGACTGACGATATAGGCATAGCGTTGCAACTCGTCGTTGGTTCGCATGACCGCCTCGGTGCGCTCGCGCACACGCGACTCGAGTTCCTGATTGATTTCAATGAGCTCTTCCCGGGCTTCGCCGATCTGCCTGATATGACGAGTTATGACCATGGCGGCACCGGCCGTCAGCACGACGATCATCGCCACACCGAGGCTGATCATCGTTCTGAGCATGGCGGCGGTGTCCCGCATGGCGGCGGCACGGGCGATGCGAACCGACGCCGCGATCTCGCGAATGACGGCGCCTTTCTCTCGAACCCGATCCATCAATGCGCGGCCGCTCTCCATGGCCGCGACGAGTTCTGCCTTATCGAAGTTTCCGGCCCGGTATCTGGCGAGATTGCTGCTGATCAGATCCATTCTCTGCCGGCCAAGCGCAACCAGCTCGTCCACAGGTTCGGGGGCTATCGCCTTGCCCTCGCCCACCTCAGCCGCCCTCAGCCCGAGGTCGGAGGAATCTTCGGCGAACTCCGACAGGGCCGACTCATAAGGCCCCAAATAGGCCGCATCGCCGGTGATGATGAAGCCGCGCTGGGCCGTTTCGGCATCGGCGAGATCGGAGATGAACTCCAGCACAAGACGGTCAACGCGCGCTGCCCGCAGCGATTCAGTGCCGTGCAACTGCGACCGTGATGAGAAAATGAAGGCGGCCGAGACGATCATCAACAAGACGACCGCCCCGCCCGCCAGAAGCAGAAGACTGTAGCCGACGACCCGACCTCCACCGAATCTCAGCATTTACCGACTTCCCCCCGCTCGCGCAGAAATAGCCGAGGCATACTGCCTGCGAACCGGGAAACTACAAGTACCATCCTGTTGATCGCTCCTTCGCAATGTACGAGCCTGCCGGGCTGCACCGTCAGGCTTGGAGCAGTTGGAAGACGAAGCTCACCACGAACAGGATCAGGAACAGCCCGAACAGCACCCTGGCAATACCAGCAGAGGCAGCTGCGATACCTGAAAAACCGAAGACGGCGGCGATCAGAGCCACGACAAGAAAGATGAGAGACCAGTAAAGCATGGCGAATGACTCCATCTGATGCGCTTTCGGATGGAACAACGCTGGATCGCCTGGTCGGTTCCGGTCAACTGTTCGTTCCGTTGGGTCACCATAGGAAAAAGCGTTCTTAGCGGCATTCGGAACCGGCGTGACATTGGCACGTTGTAATGATCGAAGCCCGTCACCCGGAACCGATCCCCGAAGGGCATTTCATCTCATCTCAGCAATGGAGCAGGCACCATGCGAAGCATCCTTCTCTGGTTTCTCGGCGTTCCGATCCCGATCATCATCCTGATCGCCCTTCTCTACCGCTGATGTCGACACCCGGATCGGACGCCGCGCCGCTCCCGACGACAGACACCACGCCGCCGGTCCTCCCGAGGGGACCGGCGGTTTCGTGATAACGGCATCCCGGCCAACCAGGGTGAAGAAACCAATGAGGCTCTTTTCCTGCGACAACTGCGGCAACACGGTCCATTTCGACAATGGAGCCTGCGTGGCCTGCAACAGGCGCCTCGGCTATGTTCCGGACCGTTCGCGCATGACGGCTCTGGAAGCATCCGAAAATGGTTGGTTCTCCGGTGCCCTCGGCAAGGAATTCGTCTTCTGTGCCAATGCCGACGTCGCGGCCTGCAACTGGTTGCTGCCATCTGACCAGGCGGGACAGCTTTGTCCGGCCTGTCGGCACAACCGGACAATTCCCGCCCTGACCGACGACACGACGATCGACGCCTTTCGGCGGGTCGTATCGGCCGAGCGCCATCTTTTCTATTCGCTGATCGCCTGGCGCCTTCCCGCGCCCGACAAGACCGAAGACGCCGAAGCCGGGCTCGCCTTCGACTTCCTTGCCGACGAGGTCGGGCCGGACGGAACCGTCAAGCCCGTCATGACCGGACATGCCGACGGCGTCATCACGCTCGCCATCGCCGAGGCGGACGACGCAGCCCGCGAGGAGCGCCGCGTCAGCCTTGGCGAACCCTATCGGACGCTGCTAGGCCATTTCAGGCATGAGATCGGCCACTATTACTGGGATCGGCTGGTCCGCGACGGCGGCCGTCTAGAGGCCTTCCGCGCGCTGTTCGGCGACGAACGGCAGGACTATGCCGAGGCGCTCGCAAGGAACTATCGCGACGGACCGCCCGCCGACTGGCAGAGCCGGTTCGTCAGTTCCTACGCAGCCTGCCATCCCTGGGAGGATTTCGCGGAGACCTTTGCCCACTACGTCCACATGGTCGATGCCCTGGAAACGGCCCACGCCCTGGGGCTGGTGGTGTCGCCGCGCGTCGCCGCTCCAGAACAGCTCGACCTGAGCGTCGATTTCTCGCCCTACAGACAGCGCGACTTCTCGGCGCTCGCCACGGCCTGGCCGCCGCTCACCGTGGCGGTCAACGAGATCAACCGCTCGCTCGGCCAGAGGGACTTCTACCCCTTCATTCTTTCCGCGGAGGTTCTGTCCAAGCTGGAATTCGTTCACGCCCTTGTCGGAGCGCGCGGCGCCTGACCACTTGCGGGTGGGCGAATGGTCACGAAAAAGCCCGGCTCCCTAGGGAACCGGGCTATGAGCGATGACCCGAAGACACCGACATCATCCTCCGGTCTTCCGACCACGGGCCGAACGACGCGGCACGATTTCGGCGGCGGGAACGCCGCGCCCACCGGCCGAGAGGGCGGCGACAAGCAAGATCACGGCGGCAATCAGCGGCGCCAGAGCCAGAAACTGAGCGGCCAGAGTCGTCACGACGGGAGCGGACTGTTCAACGAGGGCAAGGGCGGGCATGGCTTGATCCTCTTTTTGCACCGACCGGAAGCGTGAGCTGGGCGGGCGGTACCGTTTGCGGCTGGGACCGTAACGGTCCGGTTGACGCGGGTTACTTTCCTTCGACCGATACGCCGTTTTCGCCAATCGAGATCTCGACACCGTCCGGCTGCTTCTTCTCTTCATAGAGCTGATAACCAAGCACGCCGACACCTGCGGCAAGAAGAACGACGACGGCGACAAGCATCTGACGACTCATGGCGTCTCCCCAACTTGGATGCTGGGCCGAAATGGCCCGGCGTACCGAACGAAGTCCGGCAATGAACCGGCCTTCGTGAGGAAAACACCTCCAGCGATCGGTTGGTTCCCTTTGGCTCGAAATATTCGCGGTGTTTCCCGTCACATCTTCGACGTCCGGGCTGACCTGAGACTGACCGGCGCGACATGCCGGCTGGCTGTTGCACCGAACGTGAAAAGCCCCGGCGCTCCTCTCTGGAGCGCCGGGGCCTGCTTTTGTCAAAGCTTGCGGTGTCGTCAGGCGAGCACGGGTGCCACCGGCCGTTTCGGACGGAAGATGACGAACAGCACCAGGGCCCAATAGCCGACGAAGACGAGGAGTTCCATCAGGTTGGGGGTCGCCCGGTAGCCGGTCAGGGCCGAGATGAAGCCGCCGGTGGCATCGCCATCGGAGAGCAGCCAGCCGCTGTCCCAAAGGCGGCGCGACAGGCGCGGCAGTATTTCAAGGTCGATCAGGCCGTCGATGCCGGTCATCAGCAAGGCGCAGGCGAGGAACAGCAGCATGATCTCCGTAATCCTGAAGAACAGGCGCCAGGAGAGGAGGCGGCTGCCGGCCTGCAGAAGGCCGTAGCTCAGAAGCGCCAGGGCAAAGCCGAACAGGCCAGCGCCCACGCCGGAGACGAGATCGCCGGCGGCGCCCGACGACAGGATGCCGTAGAGGAAGATCACCGTCTCGCTGCCCTCGCGGGCAACGGCGACCAGCGCCAGCACGAAAACGCCCCACCAGGAGCGACGGATGACGGCGATGGAGAGCTGCGCTTCCAAGTCGCGCTTCATCGACCGGCCGTGCTTGCGCATCCAGAAGACCATCTGGAGGATGAGAACGGCGGCGATCAGCACCATGCCCGTGGTGTAGGCGAGCTGAGCCTCCTCGGAGATGGCATCGCCCAGCCGGACCAGCAGCGCGGCGAGAAGGCCGGCAAAGGCCAGACCGGCGGCGACCCCGCCCCACAGGTAGAGGCGGGCGCGGCCGGTATCGCGCGTCTCCGCACGCAGCCATGCATCGAGAATGCCGATGACCAGCAGCGCTTCGACGCTTTCACGCCAGACCACGAAGGCGATGGAGCCGAACATTGAACCAAACCTCGTCTTGACCCGTTACGCCCGTCCGTTCACTTCGCGACCAGGACAGCGGGTGGCGCCTCCGGATGGAAGTCGTCGAAGAAGGAATACTCGCCCGGATCGAGATACTTGATGACCATGGACGTGGTGACACCCGGCCCGATCACCTTTTCCTTGCGAAGCGGCACGCTTTCAAATTCGGCCGGCGTCTTGCCGAGATTGACCAGTTGCAGCTCGAAGCGGGTGTCGGCCGGCACTTCGATGCGACTCGGCGTCATGGTGCCGTCGTTGAACTCGATGCGGAACACCGGGTCGTCCTCGGCGGCGGCCGGAGTAGCCGCCGCGAGAACCACGAGCAGGCAGCCGGCGGTCTGACAAAGCCGCCGCCGGTGCGTCGTGTTGAGAAGAGGCTCAGTAGCCACCCTTTTTCCCCGTACCAGCATAGGTGAACTCGTACTTAGCCTCGAAGGGCTCGAACCAGGGCGCAACGCCGGTTTCCTTGTCGACATGACGGCCGAACATCGCCATGTGGCCGCTGCCGGAAGGCGGCGCGATCTTGTAGGTGAGCTGATAGACGCCGGGGCCGTCGAGCTTGACGTTGTCGCCGTAATGCGGGCCGTCGGATGCGACCATGCCCATGAACGGACCCTTGGCAACCGTCTTGCCATCCTTGGTCAGTTCATAGGTGATCTCCAGGTAGGGCACCCAGTCGCCATTGGCAAAACCGTTGACGTTGTCCTTGGTGGCGTGGATGTCGGCCTCAAGGTGGACATCGGCCTTATCAGCGGCCAGCATCATTCCGGCCGGCTCCATCTCGATCGGCTGAAGATAGACCGCGGCTACCTCCATGCCGCCGCCGAACTGCGGCTCACCAATCGGATACTCGAGCGCAAAGGCGCTCGTTGCGAAACCAAAGGCCGCCGAGGCCAGAGCCAGTCCAGTCAGGATGCGCATTCTTATCGTCCCAGTTGCTAATGATTGTCATTAGTATTGGCTTTAGAAGCGAGAGGTCAATCATGGGGAAACCCCTGACGGATAATAGAAATGTTCTAAACTTTTGACGCGGCGGAGGTTTTGCCTGGCCGGATTCTCGGGCGCGTGAGGGAAACCACCAGCTTGATCCGCTAATGCAAGTGCGAGCAATTAGCAGTCGTGCGTGTTTCGCGGACGGGCGAAGCGCGCAGTCAGGATGTCGGTGTCGGAGGGACACGTAATGAACAGGCTTGCCCGCGGCGAAGATTTCGTCGGCCCGGCCGCGAAAATCATGATCGAAGCCGGTGGCGTTGACTCACGCAGTTCCTTCACGCGCAAGGCCGAGACGCTGTTCGTCCAATGGCGGCGGCATTTCGGCTGGATCCAAGTGCTGATGTTCGGCGTGTTCCTGGTGGTGATCGGCCTGCCGGTGCTGCTGCCCGACCCGCCCGCCGAAAGCGGCATTCTCTCCAATCCGACCCTGTTCCTGCGCTATCTCCTGTGGGGTATCTGGTTTCCGCTGGTCTTTCTGTCGGTGATAGTGCTTGGCCGCCTGTGGTGCGGCACGCTCTGCCCGATGGGTGCCGCCTCCGAGCTCGCCAACAAGTATGGCCTGCAGCGCGCCATTCCCGGCTGGATCAAGTGGGAGGGTACCCCTGCCCTCAGCTTCATCATCATGACGCTCTATGGACAGACCATCGGCGTGCGCGACCATCCGGAAGCGGCGGCCGGCCTGTTCGGCGGCACCATGCTGCTCGCCATCGCCATCGGCGGCCTCTACGGCCGCAACAAGCGCGTCTGGTGTCGCCACCTCTGCCCGATCGGTCGCGTGCTGGGCCTCTACTCCCGGCTTGGCGCCGTGCAGTTCACGCCCAAGATCCGCCTGAGCGGCGGCGACGCCTATACCGAGCGCGGCGCCTGCCCGACCATGATCGATCTGCCGCGCAAGGTCGAAAGCCGCCATTGCATCGAGTGCTTCCGCTGCGTCAACCCGAAGGCGGCCGGCAGCATACGGCTGGACCTGCGCCGGCCCGGCGTCGAAGTGGAGGAGATCCGCGACCATCGCGCCAACCCGGCCGAGGCCTGGTTCCTGTTCCTCGACACCGGCGTGGCGCTCGGCGGGTTCCTCTGGCTGGTGCTGCCGCAGTATCAAGCGATGCGCCAAGGCCTCGGCGTCTGGGCGATCCAGAACCACATCGATTGGATCACCCGCATCGGTCCGTCCTGGCTGATGAGCGTGCACCCGGCGCGGGCCGAAACCTTCCTGTGGCTCGACTTCATCATGATCGTCGGCTTCATGCTCGGCACCATGGCCTTGCTCACCGCCGTTCTCGCCAGCCTGACGGCCTTGGGTGCGGCGATCGCCCGCCGGCTCGGTGCCGACGGCGGCTTCGGTCAGGTCTTCACGGAACTCGGCTACCAATATGCGCCGGTGGCGCTCATGAGCCTCATCATCGGTCTCGGCGCCGAGCTGCTGATGCCCCTCAGCGACACGTTCGTCGGCATGGAAGGCGTGCATATCATCCGCGGCGGCCTGTTCCTGATCGGCGTCGTCTGGAGCATCTGGCTCGGCGACCGCATTTTGCGGCGCCAGGGATTGGCTCTGGGCAAGCGCTGGATACCGCTCCTTCCCGGCATCGCCGGCAGCCTGTTCGTCGGCTTCGGCTGGTGGCCGGCCATCTTCGGACTTTAGGCACCGTCAACGACAAACTTTCCAGTCATCGCTAATGACGCGGGCGATCAGAAACGATTGCCCGCGAAATATTTCCCTTTCCTTTCAAGCATACGACGTCAGTTCTTTTCCAGCTTGCGACAATTGTATATCCGGTTACCATTCATCTCCAGCATGACGTTGACTTAGCGGAGGGCGGGAAACTATTGATCCCGTTCACGACTGTCGTTCGACGATTTGTTCCGAAACATTTTGATACGGAACTTATGGCTGGAGCCAAAACATGCGCGCTATCGGAAGACTTGGCGGCGTAGTGCTTGTTCTGACCCTCATTGCCGCCTGCCAGCCGAGCGGTCCGTCGGGGCCGCCGCCGGCCGGAAAGGCAGAGGTCGGCTACGTGTCGCTCCAGCCGACATCAGTACCGCATACCATGGAGCTGCCGGGCCGCGTCATCGCCTTGGCCACGGCGGAAATTCGACCACAGGTGTCCGGCATCGTCCGTAAAATCGCGTTCAAGGAAGGCGGCGTCATCGAGGCCGGCGACGTGCTCTACGAACTTGACGACGCCAAGTTCAAGGCGGCATATGCCGCCGCCTCTGCCGCCGTCAAGAAAGCCGAGGCGGCCACCGCCGGTGCACAAACGGCCTACGATCGCAATGCCAAACTGGCCGAAAGCAACGCTGTCGCCGCTCAGACCGTCGATGATTCCCGTTCGACGCTGCTGCAGGCCCAGGCCTCCGAGGAGGCGGCGCGGGCCGACCTGGAGACAGCGCGCATCAATCTTGAGAATGCCACCATCCGTGCACCGATCGGCGGTGTTATCGGCGTGTCCGCGGTCAGCGTCGGCGCACTGGTCACCGAGAACCAGACCGATGCGCTCGCCACCATCCGCCAGATCGACCCGATCAACGTCGACCTCGTCGACTCCAGCGCCAACCTCCTGCGCATCCGCGACGAGGTCAACAGTGGGCGTCTGGGACGCGGAAGCGGCAATCCACCGGCCGTCACGCTCACGCTCGAGAACGGCAAGCCCTACGGCACGGCCGGCTCCGTCTCTCTGACCGAGATGGTGGTGAGCGAAACCACCGGCACCTTCACGCTCCGCGCCACGTTCCCCAACAGTCAGCGCGTGCTCCTGCCGGGCATGTTCGTCCAGGCAAGCGTCGATCTCGGCTCGCTCAACGATGCCTTCCTGGTGCCACAGCGGGCCGTGACGCGCAGCGACGACGGCGTCGCCACCGTCTACGTAGTATCTCAGGACAACAAGGCCGAGACCAGGCGCATCACCACCGCCGGAACGTCCGGCAACAACTGGATCGTGACCGACGGACTTTCAGCGGGCGACCGATTGATCGTCGACGGCTTTCAGAAGTTTTCGGCGGGCGCTGAGGTCGTGCCCGTCGAGGCGACCATCGACGACGATGGCGTGGTCGAACAGGATCTGACGGCGGGGAGCGGCAAATGACGTTCTCCTCACCCCGCAACGCGCTCGCCAGCTTCTTCATTGCCCGGCCGGTGTTCGCCATCGTCCTGGCCATCTCCACGCTGCTCGCCGGCGTCATGGGCATCTATTCGCTGTCGATCTCGCAATATCCCGATATCGCGCCGGTGACGGTGCGCGTCAACGCGACCTACACGGGCGCCACCGCCGAGGCGGTCGAAAACTCGGTCACCAAGAAGATCGAAAGCGCCATGACCGGTCTCGATGGCCTGCTCTACATGGCATCCTCTTCGAGCACCGGCTCCGCCTCGATCGAGCTCACCTTTTCCAACGGCACCGACCCGGAGTTGGCCCAGGTGGAGGTGCAGAACAAGCTGTCGCGTGTCGAGTCCCAGTTGCCGGATGCGGTGCAGGACGCCGGCGTCCGCGTCAACCGGTCGCCGTCCGGCATCCTGATGATCGGCAACATCATCTCCCGTGACGGACGCTACAGCTCCGACGAGTTGTCGGACATCATGTCCAGTCAGATCGAGGATCGCATCGAAAGGCTGGAAGGCGTCGGCGGCGTGCAATCCTTCGGTTCGAGCTATGCCATGCGGATCTGGCTCGATCCGGCGGCCATGCTCAAATACCAGTTGGTGCCGAGCGACGTGACGACCGCCATCAAGGCGCAGAACGCCCAGGTGGCCGCCGGTTCGATCGGCGCGACGCCGGTGGTCAAGGGCCAGCAGCTCAAGGCCACCATCATTGCCCAGTCGCAGATGACTTCGGTCGACGAGTTCAAGCGCATCAGCCTGAAGACCGCCGCCGACGGCTCGGTTGTGCGCCTGTCGGACGTGGCCCGCGTCGAAATCGGCCTTGAAAGCTACGGTCAGAACTCGAGCTTCGATGGACTGCCATCTGCCGGCTTCGGCGTGCAGCTCGCCTCCGGTGCCAATGCCATCACCACGGCCAATCTCGTTCACACCGAACTCGATAGCCTGAAGGCTTCCCTGCCCGATGGCGTGGAGATCGCCTATTCCTACGAAACAACGCCTTTCGTCGAGCTCTCCATCGAGAAGGTGGTGGAGACGCTGATCGAGGCGATCGTCCTGGTGTTCCTGGTGCTGCTGCTGTTCCTGCAGAACATTCGCGCCACGCTGATCCCGATGATCGCCGTGCCGGTGGTGCTGCTCGGAACCTTCGGCGTGCTCGCGGCGCTCGGCTACTCGATCAACATGCTGACCATGTTCGCCATGGTGCTGGCCATCGGCCTCCTCGTCGACGACGCCATCGTCGTGGTCGAGAATGTCGAGCGCATCATGCGCGACGAGAAGCTGCCGGCGCGCGAGGCGACCGAAAAGTCGATGGGTGAGATCACCGGCGCGTTGATCGGCATCGCCCTGGTGCTGACCGCCGTGTTCATCCCGATGGCCTTCTTCTCCGGCTCGGTCGGCGTCATCTACAGGCAGTTCTCGGTGACGATCGCCAGCGCCATGCTGCTCTCGGTTCTGGTCGCCGTCATCCTGACCCCAGCCCTTTGCGCGCTCATGCTCAAGCCGAGCCACGAGGGACCGCTTCACCGGTGGCTCGGCTGGTTCGATCGCATCTTCGAGCGGTTGACGAACGGCTATTCCCGCATGGTCGGCCGGGTTGTGTTGCGGCCCATACGGATGTTCGCCGTCTTCCTCGCGCTGGTTGCCGGGTCCTACGGGCTCTACAGCGCGCTGCCGACCTCCTTCCTGCCGGAAGAAGACCAGGGCGTCCTGATGACCATGATCACCCTGCCGGCCGGCGCCAACGCCGCCCGCACCCAGGCAGTGATCGACAAGGTGCAGGACTATTATCTCACCGAGGAGAAAGACGCGGTCCAGAGCGTGTTCATGACGCTTGGCTTCAGTATCTCGGGCAGCGGCGAGAACACCGCCATGGGTTTCGTTCGCCTGAAGGACTTCGATCAGCGAACCGACAGCCGCCTCGCCGCCAGCGCCGTCGCCGCCCGCGCATCGGCACATTTTCGGAAGATCCGGGATGCCGAGGTGTTCGTGCTGGCGCCACCGGCCATCCAGGGCCTCGGCCAGACCAGCGGCTTCTCGATGTATCTCCAGGACAGCGGCAACGAGGGGCGCGAGGCACTCAGCGCAGCGGCCAACGAAATGGCCGACAAGGCGGCCACCAGCGCTTCTATCACCAATCTGCGCGGCAACACCCGCACGCTGGAATCCCAGCTCAAGATCAACATCGACAGGAACAAGGCCGGGGCGCTCGGCGTCGAGCTGTCCGGCATCAACAGCCTGATTACCACCGTCTTTTCCGGTTCCGACGTCAACGACTTCATCTACCAGGGCGAAATCAAGTCGGTCATGGTGCAAGGCGATACGCCCTTCCGCATGCAGCCCGGCGATATCGATCGTTGGTATGCAAAGAACGACAGCGGCGAAATGGTGCCGTTTTCCGCCTTCGCCAGCACCGAGTGGGTGAAAGGCTCGCCTTCGCTTGACCGGTTCAACGGCATCGCGGCCGTTGCCCTCGATGGAACAGCGGCCAGCGGCGTCAGTTCTGGCAATGCGATGACGGCAGCCGAGGCGCTGGTGGCCGATCTCGACGGCGGCTACTCGGCGGCTTGGTCGGGCCTTTCCTATCAGGAACGCCTGGCCGGTTCGCAGGAAATGCTGCTCTACGCCGTGTCCCTGATCGTCGTCTTTCTGTGCCTCGCCGCGCTCTATGAAAGCTGGGCCATTCCCTTCTCGGTACTCTTGGCGGTGCCGGTCGGCGTGTTCGGCGCGCTCGCCTTCGCCAAGCTGTTCGGCCAATCGAACGACGTCTACTTCAAGGTAGGTCTGCTCACCACCATAGGACTCACTGCCAAGAACGCCATCCTCATCGTCGAGTTTGCCAAGGACCTGATGGAACGCGGCAGCACGGCGGTCGAAGCGGTCATTGAGGCGGCGCGCCTGCGTCTCAGACCGATCGTCATGACGTCGCTTGCCTTCGTGCTGGGCGTGACGCCACTTGCCCGTGCCACCGGTGCCGGTTCGGCGGCGCAGAACGCCATCGGAATCGGCGTGATGGGCGGCATGATCTCGGCAACGCTGCTCGGCGTGTTCTTCGTGCCGCTGCTGTTCGTGACCATCCAACGGCTCACGGCCAGACGGCGGGAACCACGGAGTAGCGCCGCAGAGGCATGACATCATCCCCGCGATGGAGAATGAGCAAACACGGTCAGCCGGGACGAGGCGCGCAAACCGCGTGCGGCAAAGCCGCGCTCGCGCGGCATATCGTTCCGGTGACCGGCGGAAAAAGGAAAACCCAGCCCTGATGATCCCTTCCGATATTGGCTAGCCTTTTCAGGTACCGGCGCCGCCGGTGCGTGGCAGCCATCCGAGAGGAGACCATGTCCGAAGGGCGAATGCCAGGCAGACAAGCCACCATCGGTAGTTTGCAGCTCTCGCGGGTCGGGCTCGGCACGGCGGCCTTTACCTTGGACGGAAGCCAGGTGGACGCTGTCGTCCGGCGCGCTCTTGACCTTGGCATCAACTGGATCGACACCGACATTATCTTCGACCGCGGAGAGGTCGAGCGCCGCATAGGCGACAATCTCACCGCCTTGCCGGCCGGGGACCGCCCAGCCGTGGCGGTGGCAGTCGGCTTCGATTGGGACGGCCGCTCCCGACAGGCACAGTTGCGCCCTACCCTGGAGCCGCGCCGCCTGCGTCGGCAGCTCGAACGATCGCTCTCTCGACTTCGCATCGAAACCGCCGACCTCGTCAAGCTTCACGTTGGGGTTCCTTCCGACGCATCGTTCGAGGATGCCTGGTCGATGCTGCTCGACCTCAGGCAGAGCGGCGTCGTGCGCAGCCTGGGGCTGATCGCGCCCGACAGCGCCCATCTTGAGCGCGCCGAACGGATCGGCACCTGCGACTCCCTCCATGTGGAGATGTCGTTGCTCGATCGCCGCGTCAGCGACGGCGAGTTGCTGGGGCGGCGGCAGCCGACGCCGGCGGTCATCGCCAGCCACAGCGCCGCGAGCACCGAGTTGACGGTTGCGGACCGGTCGGACGACGACGCCTTGCAACGCATGCGGCTGCTTCTCAGAACCATTGCCACACGCCGACGGGCGAGCCCGGCTGCCGTTGCCGCCGCCTGGAGCCTGAGCTGGCCGGGAGTGGCCGCGGTGGCCGTCAGCGTTCGCAGCCCGGAGGACCTGTCTGCCGTCGCGAAGGCGGCGGACATCGAGCTTTCGGTGCGCGATCTCTCAGATATCGGCAAGCTGCTGCCGGCGCTCGGCAGCGGGAGAGGGCCGGTGCATCCGCGCCGAACCGCCGACGCGGCCTGAGCCTTTCCGGCAGACGTCGCACTCGCTCTGCAAGACATGACAGCTTGATCATTGCCGGCAATGGGGCAACACTCCCCTTGCATCGTGTCATTGGTTTCGGGCCGGAACAATGAGCCAAGTCCGCATTACCGGTGGCTGCCAGTGCGGCGCCGTTCGCTACGCCCTCGATCAACCGCCGCGACATGTCCATGTCTGCCATTGCCGCATGTGTCAGAAGGCCGTCGGCGGCCCCTTCGCGGTGATCTGCCCCATACCCAAGACGGCTTTCCACCTGACGCGAGGCACGCTCAGCTATTTCATGAGCTCGGATGTCGGCCGTCGCGGCTTTTGCAACGCCTGCGGTACGCCAATAAGCTTCGATTATCCCGAGGACGACGAGTTCGGCGTCATGGGCGGCACGCTCGATGAGCCCAGCCGCGCGCCACCCGAGAACCAGTATGGCAATGAAAGCCGCGTCTCCTGGTATGCCGGCCTGTTAGACGTGCCCGGCGACAGTTCCACCTATGCCGACAATCCCGACATGCTGCACCGGATCAGCAGCACCAACCATCAGCATCCCGATCACGACACGGAAGTCTGGCCGCCACGCCGGCCATGAAACTCGACAAGCGGGGCTATGGACTCGGGGCTGGCGACTTCATTTCGCCGAAAGCGTTGGCGGGAGCGCACCCGTAGAAAATTCGTCTGTCTCTCTGGCGCTTTTGGGCAGAACTTTTCGCAGGCACGCTGCGCAATGGCTGTGCGCGTCGTCGCCCTGACAAAGGGCATCTGCCATATTTTGCGGCGAAGACGACAGTGTCTGATGCGGATACCGAACAGGAACATACGAGATGACCAAGACGCTCCTCACCATCGCCCTTACCCGTCGCGCGGGCCTTGCCGCCCTTGCCGGCGCCGCTGCGCTCGTGTCCGTCGCTGCTCTCGGCGCGACGGCGGCGCTTGCCGCCGACAAGACGTCGATCAAGGTCGGCATCATGTCGGGCGAGGATGAGGATGTCTGGCGCGCTGCGGCGGCCGAGGCCGAGAAGGCCGGCCTGACGCTGGAGCTGGTCACCTTCAACGACTACACGCAGCCGAACGAGGCTCTGGAGCGAGGTGAGATCGACGCCAACGCCTTCCAGCACAAGCCCTATCTCGACAACCAGATCCAGCAGAACGGCTATCACATCGTGGTGGCCGGTTACACCGGCCTCTGGCCGATCGGCCTCTACTCCAAGACCCACGCCAAAGTAGCCGACCTCGCTGACGGCGCCAGTATCGGCGTGCCGAATGACCCCTCGAATGAAGGCCGCGCCCTCAAGGTGCTGGAGCAGCAGGGCCTCATCAAGCTGAAGGACGGTACGGGCATTCTCGCCACTGTCGCCGACATTGCCGAGAACCCGAAGAATCTCGAGATCAAGGAACTTGATGCCGGTGTGGTCGGCCGGGCCATCGACGACCTCGACGGCGCCGTCGTCAACACCGACTGGGCGCTGAAGGCCGGCCTGACGCCGGAGAACCGCATCGCCCAGGAGGCGATCGCCGACAACCCCTATCGTAACTTCATCGCCGTGCGCGAAGCCGACGCCAAGGAGCCATGGGTGACCAAGCTGGTTGCCGCCTACCAGAACCCGACGGTGAAGGCGGTTTTTGACGAGGTCTACAAGGGGACCGGCGTCGCCGCCTATTGACCGACGCGACGGAAAGCCGTTGAAGAAGCGATCCGGCGGGTTTCCGCCGGATCGCGTTCATCGGGGAGGCCCGATCGCGGCACTCTCCGGACGAGATATGACTGGAAGAAACGTGACCTCGCAGCCGTCCGCCACAGCCTTCGCGGCCGTGGACCCCGCACCCGGCGCCTTGGAGACGCCGGTCGTCGCACTATCCGGCGTCAGCCGCAGTTTCGGCCCGACACGCGCCCTCGATGATCTGTCGCTCACCGTGCGGCGCGGCGAAATCCTCGGCATCATCGGCCGGTCCGGCGCCGGCAAGTCGACGCTGATCCGCTGCCTCAACGGCCTTGAGCGCCCCGACAGCGGCCGCATCGAAATCGAGGGGCGCAACATCGTCGGCCTCAGCGAAAGCGAGCTGCAGCCGATCCGCCGCAAGATCGGCATGATCTTCCAGCACTTCAACCTGATGTCCGCCAAGACGGTGGTGGACAACGTCGCCCTGCCGCTGAAGATCGCCGGCTGGAGCAAGGCCGAGCGGCGGGCGCGGGCGCTGGAACTTCTCGACCTCGTCGGCCTTTCCGACAAGGCCGGTGCCTATCCGTCGGCGCTGTCGGGCGGCCAGAAACAGCGGGTCGGCATCGCCCGCGCTCTTTCCGCGCGCCCCGCCCTGCTGCTCTCCGACGAGGCGACGTCGGCCCTCGATCCCGAGACCACCCGCGCCATCCTGACGCTCCTCAAGGACATCAACCGCAAGCTCGGCGTCACCGTCGTCCTCATCACCCACGAGATGGAGGTGGTCAGGACGATCGGCGACCGCGTGGCGGTCCTGGAAGCCGGTCGTATCGTCGAGGAAGGCGAGGTCTGGCACGTCTTCTCCGATCCGAAGACCGAACTGACGCAGAGCCTTCTGTCCGGCGTCCGGCCGCAACTGCCTGCGCATGTCGCCTCGCGCCTTGCGACCGACGGCCAGGAGGTGGTGCTTGGCGTCGACTTGACCGACCCCGCCCTGGGGGATGGCCTCTTCGTCGACATCCTGGATCATCTGCCGGCGACCGTTCACTTCCTGCATGGGGGCATCGATCATATCCACGACCAGCCGGTCGCCCGTTTCTTCCTGACCGTCCCGCGCGAACCGGCCGCCCTTGTCGAGGACGTCACAACCTACCTCCGGTCCATCAACGCCCGCGTCGAGGTGCTCGGCCATGTCTCCCGTCCTGTTTAACCTCTTGCTCCAGTCGATCTGGGAGACGGTTGTCATGACGCTGGCCTCCGGCGTCATCTCCTTCGTCGCCGGCCTGCCGCTGGCGCTCATCCTCGTCGCCACCGACCGCGGCGGCATCGCCGAGAACTTCCTCGTCAACCGGGCGCTGGGTTGGGTGATCAACGGCTTCCGCTCTGTGCCGTTCATCATCCTGCTGGTGGCGCTGATCCCGCTGACCCGCCTGCTGGTCGGCACCTCGCTCGGCACGGCGGCGGCCATCGTTCCGCTGGCCATTGCCGCGGCGCCCTACTACGCCCGCGTCGCCGAGGTGTCGCTGCGCGAGGTCGATCCCGGCCTGATCGAGGCGGCGCGCGCCATGGGCGGCAATCGCTGGACCATCGTGCGCGAGGTGCTGGTTCCCGAGGCGCTGCCCGGCATCGTCGCCGGCTTCACTGTGACGCTGGTCACCCTGGTCGGCGCCTCGGCCATGGCCGGCGCCATCGGGGCCGGCGGCCTCGGCGATCTCGCCATCCGCTATGGCTATCAGCGTTTCGAGACCGGCGTCATGATCGCCGTGGTCGCGGTACTGATCGTGCTGGTGTCCGGCATCCAGTGGCTCGGCGACCGGCTGGTCGCCCGCCTCGATCACCGCGCCTGAGACAAGCGACCAGCGGCCCTACCTGGCAACTGACCTGCGCAAGATGGGTGTCTCGGTCTCGCCGAGACGGTCTTGGCCTGAGCTCCCCCGGCCTCAGCGACCTGTGGGAACATTCGCTCGCCGAGCCTCGGCTTCGGCGATCCTCCGATGTGTTGCCGGCCTCAAGTTTTTATTGCAAGTGATTTGCAACTGCATATGATGCCTAGGCTACATCTTCGAGATTAGCCTACAGGAGATCGGCTCATGCGCGGTATGCGATGGCTAGGCTTGGCGCTTGTCGCAGTGATGGCACAGGCGCTGTCAGCGGGGGCGGCGGTCGGCCAGGAGAAGTTCAAGGCGGTAACGACCTTCACCGTCATCTCGGACATGGCGAAGAACGTGGCGGGCGACGCCGCCATCGTTGAGTCGATCACCAAGCCCGGCGCCGAGATCCATAACTATCAGCCGACCCCCGGCGACATTCAGCGGGCGCAGGGCGCTAGGCTGATTCTCTGGAACGGGCTCAATCTCGAACTCTGGTTCGAGAAATTCTTTGACAATCTCCAGGATGTGCCAAGCGTGGTGGTGTCCGACGGCGTGGAGCCGATCGGCATCGCCGAGGGGCCGTATAGCGGCAAGCCCAATCCGCATGCCTGGATGTCGCCGACGTCGGCGCTCGTCTATGTCGACAATATCCGCGACGCCTTCGCCAGGTATGATCCGGGAAATGCCGAGACCTATCGGGCCAACGCCGAGGCCTACAAGGCGAAGATCGCGGCGGCCATCGATCCCATCCGGGCGAAACTTGCCGCCCTCCCCCCCGACCGGCGCTGGCTGGTGACGAGCGAAGGCGCCTTCTCCTATCTTGCCCGGGATTTCGGCCTCAACGAACTCTACCTCTGGCCGATCAACGCCGACAGCCAAGGCACGCCGAAACAGGTCCGCAAGGTGATCGACGCGGTGCGCGAGCATGGTATCGCCGTCGTCTTCTCCGAAAGCACCGTGTCGCCCAAGCCGGCCGAACAGGTCGCGCGCGAGACCGGCGCTAGATATGGCGGCGTGCTCTATGTCGACTCGCTGAGCGAGCCCGATGGCCCGGTGCCGACCTATCTCGATCTCCTGCGCGTCACGGCGGACACCATCGCCAAGGGTCTGGCCGCTGCGCCCTGACCCGGCACGAACCAGAAGCCGCGCCGTCCTTCTACCGAAAGATTTCTTCGATGACCGAGACACCCGACCAGCACGGAACGAGCGCCGGCACCCTTGAGGCGGGGATCGCGGTGAAATCGGCGACCATCACCTATCGCAACGGCCACACGGCCATGCGCGACGCCAGTTTCGAGGCGCCGGCCGGCACCATCACCGCGCTGGTTGGCGTCAACGGTTCGGGCAAATCCACCCTGTTCAAGGCGGTGATGGGCTTCGTGCGGCTGGCGCGCGGGTCCATCTCCATCTTCGGCCGGCCGGTGGCCGAGGCTTTGCGCCAGAATCTCGTCGCCTACGTGCCCCAGAGCGAAGAGGTCGACTGGAACTTTCCGGTGCTGGTCGAGGACGTGGTGATGATGGGCCGCTACGGCCACATGGGCTTCCTGCGCCGGCCGCGCCCCAACGACCATCAGGCTGTCGCTGTCGCGTTGGCCCGCGTCGGCATGACGGATTTTCGCAAGCGCCAGATCGGCGAGTTGTCGGGCGGGCAGCGAAAGCGCGTGTTCCTGGCGCGCGCACTCGCGCAGGACAGCCGGGTCATCCTGCTCGACGAGCCGTTCACCGGCGTCGACCTGAAGACCGAAGGTGCCATCATCGATCTGCTCAAGGAGTTGCGCGAAGAGGGTCGGGTCATGCTGGTGTCGACCCACGACCTCGGAAGTGTGCCGGAGTTCTGCGACCGCACCGTGCTGGTCAAGGGGGCGGTGCTGGCCTATGGCCCGACCGCGGAAGTCTTCACCCAGGCCAACCTCGAAATCGCCTTTGGCGGTGCACTCCGGCACTTCATCCTGAGCGAACAGCGTAACGGCGAGTCCTATCCGGTCGGCGTCATCACCGACGACGAGCGGGCGCTGGTGCTGCGCGACGGCAAGGCCAGCCGGATGGTCGCCAGCTCGGAGAGGCTTGAATGATGGCCGCGCTTCTGGAGCCATTCTCCTACGATTACATGGTCAATGCCATGTGGGTGTCGGCGCTGGTCGGCGGCGTCTGCGCCTTCCTGTCCTGCTACCTGATGCTGAAGGGCTGGTCGCTGATCGGCGACGCGCTGTCGCATGCCATCGTGCCCGGCGTGGCCGGCGCCTACATGCTCGGCCTGCCCTTCTCGGTTGGCGCCTTTTTCGCCGGCGGACTCGCCGCCGCCGCCATGCTGTTCCTCAACCATCGCACCAAGCTGCGCGAGGACGCCATCATCGGCCTGATCTTCTCCTCCTTCTTCGGTCTCGGCCTGTTCATGATGTCGCTGTCGCCGATGTCGGTCGACATCCAGACCATCGTGCTCGGCAACGTGCTCGCAATCGCGCCGGCTGACACGTTGCAACTCGTGGTCATCGGCGTCGTGTCGCTCGTCGTGCTGCTTGCCAAATGGAAGGACCTGATGGTGACCTTCTTCGACGAGACCCACGCCAAATCGATCGGCCTCAATACGACCGCCCTCAAGATCGTGTTCTTCACCCTGCTGTCGGCATCGACCGTGGCGGCGCTCCAGACAGTTGGCGCCTTCCTGGTGATCTCCATGGTGGTGACACCGGGCGCCACCGCCTATCTCCTGACCGATCGCTTCCCGCGCCTCATCGCCATCGCCGTGGCGATCGGCGCGCTGACCAGCTTCATCGGCGCCTATATCAGCTACTTTCTCGACGGCGCCACGGGCGGCATCATCGTGGTGCTCCAGGCGACGATCTTCCTCGTGGCCTTCCTGCTGGCGCCGCGTCATGGCCTGCTGGCAGCACGCCGACGTGCGGCTGAGGCCCCGGAGGTCTCGCGATGACCGTCATCGACACCCTCCTTTCGCCCTTCCAGTTCGATTTCATGGTCCGGGCGCTGGTCATCGCGGCGCTGGTGGCGGTGCCGACGGCGCTCTTGTCCTGCTTTCTGGTGCTGAAGGGTTGGTCGCTGATGGGCGACGCCATCTCGCATGCCGTGTTCCCCGGCGTGGTCGTCGCCTATATCGTCGGCCTGCCCTATGCGGTGGGCGCCTTCACGGCCGGCATGCTCTGCGCGCTCGCCACCGGCTTTCTCAAGGACAACAGCCGCATCAAGCAGGACACCGTCATGGGCGTGGTGTTCTCCGGCATGTTCGGCCTCGGCCTCGTTCTCCATGTGAAGATCCAGGCGACGGTGCATCTCGACCATATTCTGTTCGGCGACATGCTCGGCGTGTCATGGCAGGATGTCGCGTTCACTGCCGCGATCGCCGCCGCGACCACCCTGGTCATCGGTGCCAAGTGGAAGGATCTGCTGCTGCATGCCTTCGATCCAGCGCAGGCGAGAGCGTCCGGACTGCCCGTCGGTCTGCTGCACTATGGCCTTCTCGCCATGATCTCGCTCACCATCGTCGGTGCCTTGCAGGCGGTCGGCATCATTCTGGCAATCGCCATGCTGATCGCCCCGGGCGCCATCGCCTTCCTCGTCACCCGGCGCTTTGCCGCCATGCTTCTGGTTGCCACAGCTGTCGCGGTCATCGCCTCGCTCGTCGGCGTCTACCTGTCCTTCTTCCTCGACAGCGCGCCGGCGCCGACCATCGTGCTCTTGATGGCAGTCCTGTTCGTCGCGGCCTTCATCGCATCGATCGTTCGGACCTCGCGGGCGGAAACCACCGCCTGATCGCCTCACCCCCTGCGAGCCGTATCCGTCATGACACGACAAAGCCCCTGAAGCCGAGCTCCAGGGGCTGTTTCACGTCAGACGCCCTGACGTCAGCGATGCCCGGCCTCGGCCAGGAACCGCTTCAGGTTGGCGATGCCCATGTTGACGTATGTCTTCGGGTTGGCCTTCTTGGGGTCCTGCTCGGCCTCAAGAATGACCCAGCCAGAATAGTTGGGCAGCGCCTTGAACACGCCCGCAAAGTCGATCGAACCGTCGCCGGGCACCGTGTAGACCCCTTCGAGGACGGCATCGAGGAAGGACCAGCCCTCGGCGAGCGCCTTCTTGGCGATCGGTGTGCGGACATCCTTGGTGTGCACATGGCCGATGCGGTCGGCGTATTTGCGCGCCATCGCCACGGCATCGCCGCCGCCCCAGGTCATATGACCGGTGTCGAGCAGAAGCTTCACCGCCGGGCCGGTTCCGGCCATGAAGCGGTCGACCTCTTCCGGGGTCTGGACCACCGTGCCCATGTGATGATGATAGACCACCTGCAGGCCGTAGCCCTTCACCAGCTCGGCAAAGCGGGTCATGCGCGGCAGGAAGACGGCCCATTCGGCATCGGTGAGCACGGGGCGGCTCGTCAGCGGCGCCGACTGGGTGCCATGAACGGTGCGCGTGCACTCGCAGACGATCAGAACTTCGGCGCCGGCTTCCTTGCGCCACTTCAGCTCATCCTGCGCTGCGGCGAACTCGGCATCGGCGTCGCGCTCGAGCAGGAAGGTGGAGTACCAGCCGGAAACGAAGACCATGCCGTAGTCGGCGAGCAGCTTCTTGAGTTCCGGGCCATCTGAGGGGAACTTGTGCCCCTTCTCCATCCCTTGAATGCCGGCGTCGCGCGCTTCAGTGAGGCACTGCTCGACGGGGATGTCACCACCGATCTCCCAGAGGTCGTCGTTCGACCAGCAGATGGGGTTGGCGCCAATGCGAATCATGTTTTCTCTCCCACTAGCCGCACCAGTTCGAGCTCTGCGCCGACCGGGCTGTTGTTTGCCAAATGCTTCGTCACGGCAGGACATCGGGGCTTAGCCCCGGCCATCGTCCCGCTCTTGCGCCGTGGAACAGGCGTTCCGCCCAAAACCCAATCCAAGAACCGCCTTTCACCACAAGGAACATGTTCCGGCTGCATACCGGAGGATGGGCGCTCCGCTCTTAACCCGCCGAATTCCGACCCAATTATTCCCTATTTCATTTCATTCGGCATGTAAATTCCGCTTCTCGCGACCTCGACGAAGGTCGGCTACCGACACCGCCAGTGCCGTTGCGACCGTCAAGGTGGCCGACAGCGACCTAAAGCCCTCGAAGTCGGCTTCGACGATCTCGAACCAGGCACCGTTTTCCGGCACCAGGGGGCTGAACGGACTGTCGGTGATCACCACCAGCGGCACCCCTTGGGCGGCAACCTGCCGCATGTGATCCACCGTGCTGGAGGAATAGGGCGTGAAACTGATGGCGAAAGCCGCGTCGCGCGGGCCGGCGAAGTTGAGAACCTCGCGATCGATGCCGAGCGGCGACCCCACCAACACGGTGCGGATTCCCAGCTTCCCAAACGCGTAGGCCATGTAGGACGTGATGGGATAGGAGCGGCGTTGCGCGATCAGGTAGATCGTGTCGGCATCGGCGAGGATTTGCGCCGCCTTATCCATGGTTGCCGGGTCAATGCGTTCGCAAACCCGCTCGACCGAGCGGATGGCGGCCTTGCCGAAGCCATCCAGCATGGCGGCGGTGACGGGCCGGCCGGAGGAATGAGTGGAGAAGGCGTCGAGGCGCTCGTCGTAATTGGTCGGGCGATCGCGCAGGCGTTCCTGGAACACGACCTGGAGCTCGGAGAAGCCTTTGTAGCCCATTGCCTTGGCAAAACGGACAAGGGTGGAGGGCTGCACCTTGGCGGCCGTGGCGATGCTCGCCACGGTGCCGAAGGCAATCTCGTCGGGCGACTCGACAGCGTAGGCTGCGACCTGGGCCAATCGGCGCGGCAGCTTGTCCCGACGTTCGATGATGATGTCGCGCAGGGCGCGGAACTCCTGCGGCGGCGGTCCGGCGCCATCAGGATCATCGAAATGCATAGGCTCGCTTTCGTCGGTCATCCCAGCCTCGTTCCAAATCGAATTGGATGTTTCAACCATATTCCATCATTCCATCCGATGTTAGACCATCCGAGCGCCGTTGGCATCGACAAAGAAACGGCCGAAAGTCTCAGTCAGCCAGGCCGGCCCGTATCGATCGTCTCGTCCCCGCTGGCGATCCGAGCAGCGCACAGAGACAAGCATCCTCGACCCGCCGCCTCTCCATCTCTTTGAAAGAGAAAGGAGGTTTGCGTGATACCGTCGACACGGAGCCGACTACCGCCAGACGTCCAAGCCAACGCCTACGACCAAATAGTAGTGATCCCGATGGAAGCGGCGGGCCGATTGAGCCGGGGAGGCCTTGACGGACAGACGAGATGGAACTTAAATTCCATCTAGAAAAGAGACCGTTCCATATCATCCAACAAACACGCCGCTGACCTCAGCAATGGACGGATGGGACCGGGCTCGCGACGGCCAATCCCGAAAGAGATTGTGAATCGTTTTCACCTTTTGGCGCGGCGACGGTCAGATGCAACTAGCCGGCGGGAAGAACCGCGATATCCCGGCGGAAACAGTCGAGGGAGAGAGCTCTATCATGGCACTGAGATTTGGATTGCTGGGCGCCGGACGCATTGGCAAGGTGCATGCGGGCGCCGTCGCCGCCACGCCGGGGGCGGAACTGGTGGCCGTCGCCGACGCGCTGCCGGAAGCGGCTGCCTTCATCTCGAAATCATCGGGCGCCGAGGTGCGGACGATCGACGAGATCATGAATGCCAAGGATGTCGACGCCGTTCTGATCACCACGCCGACCGACATGCACGCCGACATGATCGAACAGGCTGCGCGCGCCAAGAAGGCGATCTTCTGCGAGAAGCCTGTCGACCTCGACATCGCGCGCGTGCGCCGCTGCCTCGATACCGTGGCACGCGAAAAGGCGCCGCTGATGATCGGCTTCAACCGTCGCTTCGACCCCAATTTCATGGAGGTGCGGGCCCGCATCGACGCCGGCCAGATCGGCGCGGTGGAAATGGTGTCCATCACGTCGCGCGATTCTGCTCCGCCGCCGGCCAGCTATGTGGCGCGGTCGGGCGGCATGTTCCGCGACATGACCATTCATGACTTCGACATGGCGGCCTTCCTGCTCGGCGAGGATCCGGTCAAGGTGTTCGCGGTCGGTTCGAGCCTGGTCGATCCGGAGATCGGCAAGGCCGGCGACATTGACAGCGGTTCGGTCATCCTCACCACCAAGTCGGGCAAGATCGCCCAGATCTCCAACTCGCGCCGGGCCACCTACGGCTACGATCAGCGCATCGAGGTGCACGGGTCGAAGGGCATGGTGCACGCCGAAAACATGCGCGCCACCACCGTCGAGGTGGCGGACGCCCAGGGTTACCGCCGCGAACCGCTGCTCGATTTCTTCATGACGCGCTACACGCAGGCTTACGCCAACGAGATCGCCGCCTTCATCAAGGCGCTCGATGCCGGCAAGCCGATGCATCCCTCGGGCGAGGATGGCCTCAAGGCACTGGCCATGGCCGACGCCGCCATGCTTTCGCTGAAGGAAGGTCGTCAGGTCGACATCGCCTACTGAGCACAGTGGACGGCCGGCGCCACACCGCCGGCCGTCTTCATGAGGGCGTATGCCTCTTGCCTTGCGTCGCGGCCTTTCAGCCGAGCCCGATCGAAGTCTTCGATCCTTGCCTGCGCGTCTCCAAGTGTCGAGTAGGCGAGAGCACCGCCCCCGGATCCGACGTCCCGGCGCGAAGCCCGACCGGCGCACAGGAATTCGCGGGCCCTGCTGCATAGCCAGCGACTGTGGGTTTTTGAACGTTTGGTTCAAAGCCATCGCGGCGCGTCATGGCAGCCCCCGTCAGGCAGGAGCCTCACCGATGCTCGCCATGAGCCGTTTGGCACGACCCGCCCCGCAGGAAAGCAGCAAAATCGACCGTTTCGCCCACGCCACGCGTGAGCGGGGGCCGGCATTCCGGGATACTACGATGGTCGTAGAACAATAATTTCATCGACCTTTGCTATCGGAATGTATATTCTTACACACAAGGACGCGGCACAGCGTCAAGACGGAAAGCCCTGCGAGGAAAGAATGACGAACACCCCCAGCGCGGCCAAGACGCTTGATCTCATCGCCATTGGCCGGGCCTCAGTCGATCTCTACGGCCAGCAGATCGGCACCCGCCTTGAGGACATTGGCAGCTTTGCAAAGTCAGTCGGCGGTTGCCCTGCCAACATTTCCGTCGGAACCGCCCGGCTCGGGCTCAAGTCGGCACTGGTGACGCGCGTCGGCAACGAGCAGATGGGGCGGTTCATCCTTGAGCAGCTCGCCCGTGAGACGGTCGAGACCTCGGGCATCACCGTCGACCGTGATCGGCTGACGGCGCTGGTGCTGCTCGCCGTGGAAGATGAGGGCGTGTCGCCCATGATCTTCTACCGTTCCGACTGCGCCGACATGGCTCTTTCGGAAGCCGATATCGACGAGGCGCTGATCGCCCGTAGCCGCTCGATCGTGGTCACCGGCACGCATTTCTCGCGCCCGCATTCAGAGGCCGCGCAGCGCAAGGCGATAGCGCTTGCCAAGAAGCACGGCACCAAGGTGGTGATCGACATCGACTACCGGCCCAATCTCTGGGGCCTCGCCGGCCATGATGCGGGCTTCGAGCGCTATGTGAAGTCGGACCGCGTCTCCGGGCTCCTTCGCACGGTTCTTGCCGATTGCGATCTGATCGTCGGCACCGAAGAAGAGATCATGATCGCCACCGGCGCCGACAGCGTGCTGGCGTCGCTGAAACTGATCCGATCGATCAACACCGTCGCCACCATCGTGCTGAAGCGCGGCGCCATGGGCTGCATCGTCTATGACGGCCCGATCTCCGACGATCTCGAAGACGGCATCGTCGGCAAGGGCTTCCCGATCGAGGTGTTCAACGTGCTCGGCGCCGGCGACGCCTTCATGTCGGGATTCCTGAGGGGATGGCTGAAGGGCGAGCCGCTCGCCACCTGCGCCACCTGGGCCAACGCCTGCGGCGCCTTCGCCGTGTCGCGCCTTCTCTGCTCGCCAGAGTATCCGACCTGGGAGGAACTGAGCCACTTCCTCGCCCATGGCAGCAGCGAACGGGCGCTGCGCAAGGATCCGGCCCTCAATCACATCCACTGGGCAACGACCCGCCGCGGCGACTATCCGACGATGATGGCGCTGGCCATCGATCACCGCAGCCAGGTCGAGGATCTGGCCCAGGATGCGGCGACGCTGAAGCGCGTTCCCGACTTCAAGGTGCTGGCTGTGAAAGCCGCTCAGCGGGTTGCGGCGGGACGTCCGGGCTTCGGCATGCTGCTCGACGACAAGTACGGCCAGAAGGCGCTGTTCGCCGCCGGGGCCGGCAAGGGGCTCTGGGTCGCCAAGCCGATCGAACTGCCCGGCTCGCGGCCGCTCAAGTTCGAGTTCAGCCAGGATATCGGCAGCCGCCTGATCGAGTGGCCGCTCGAGCATTGCATCAAGGTGCTGTGCTTCTATCATCCCGACGACCCGGCCGACCTCAAGGCCGAGCAGACGGCCAAGCTCACCACCGCCTACGAGGCGGCGCGCAAGGTCGGCCGCGAAATCCTGATCGAGATCATCGCCTCCAAGGCCGGTCCGCTCGGCAGCGACACGGTGGCCCGGGCGCTGACCGAACTTTACGCCGCCGGCCTCAAGCCGGATTGGTGGAAGCTGGAGCCGCAGGCTTCGGAGGTTGCCTGGCAGGCGATCGATGGCGTGATCAAGCGCAACGACCCCTATTGCCGCGGTGTGGTACTCTTGGGCCTGGAGGCACCGATCGAAACGCTGAAGCAGGGCTTTGCCGCCGCCAAGACGGCGCCCTGCGTCAAGGGCTTCGCGGTGGGACGGACCATATTCGCCGATGCCGCCAGGCGTTGGCTCAACGGTGAGATCGACGACGAGGCGGCCATCGCCGACATGGCGCAGAAGTTCGGCACGCTCGTCGAGGTCTGGCTGTCGCTGGACGCCTCGCGGGCGGCCTGATCGAATAGAAAAAAGACAGACGAGAAGGGGCCGGCCGCAACGACGACGGCGCCCACTTCGGGAGGATAGACATGGCAGGCAAGACGGTGCGGTTGACGGTGGCGCAGGCGACGGTGCGGTTCCTGGTCAATCAGAAAACGATCATCGACGGGGAGAAGCTGCCGATCTTCGCCGGCTGCTGGGCGATCTTCGGCCACGGCAACGTGGCCGGCCTCGGCGAGGCGCTTTATCAGGTACGCGAGACGTTTCCGACGCTGCGCGCCCATAACGAGCAGGCTATGGCCCTGTCGGCGATCGCTTTCGCCAAGGCGTCGTTCCGCCGCCGTTTCATGGCCTGCACCACCTCGATCGGCCCCGGCGCGCTCAACATGGTGACGGCCGCCGCCGTCGCCCACGTCAACCGTCTGCCGCTCTTGCTGCTGCCCGGCGACGTCTTCGCCAACCGTCGGCCCGACCCGGTGCTGCAGCAGGTGGAGGACTTCCAGGACGGCACCGTGTCGGCCAACGACTGCTTCCGCCCGGTGTCGCGCTATTTCGACCGCATCCAGCGGCCGGAGCAACTGATCCTTGCCTTGCAGCGGACCATGCACGTCCTGACCGACCCCGCCGAATGCGGTCCGGTGACGCTCTCGATGTGCCAGGACGTTCAGGCGGAAGCCTATGACTGGCCGGAAAGCCTGTTCGAGGAAAAGGTCTGGGTGCCGCGTCGCATTCGCCCGGACGAGAACGAACTCGCCGCCGCCATCGGCCTTCTCAAGTCCGCCAAGAACCCGATGATCATCGCCGGCGGCGGCGTGCTCTACTCCGAGGCGACCGCCGAGCTTCGCGCCTTCGCCGAGAAACATCATGTCCCCGTCGCCGTGACACAGGCCGGCAAGTCGTCCATCGACGAGACGCACAAGCTGGCGCTCGGCGCCGTCGGCGTCACCGGCACCTCGGCGGCCAATGCGCTGGCCGCCGATGCCGACCTGGTACTGGCCATCGGCACCCGCTTCCAGGACTTCACCACCGGTTCGTGGGCCCTGTTCAAGAGCGGTGATCTCAAGATAGTCGCGCTCAACGTCGCGAGCTACGATACCACCAAGCACAACGCTGCGCCGTTGGTGGCGGACGCCAAGGTCGGCCTCGGACTGCTGTCTCAAGGCCTCGGCACCTGGAAGGCGCCGCGCGTCGCCGAACGTGCTATCGTCGAGAAGAAGAAATGGCTTGAAGAGGCCGACAAGGCGTTGGCGTCGACCAATGTCGAAAAGCCGTCCGACGCGCAGGTGATCGGCGCCGTGGCGCGGACGCTTGGCGGGCCTGAAACGGTGGTCGTCTGCGCCGCCGGCGGCCTGCCCGGCGAGTTGGACAAGCTCTGGGTGCCGACGGTCCCGGGCAGCTACCACCTGGAATATGGCTTCTCCTGCATGGGCTACGAGATCGCCGGCGGCATCGGCGTCAAGATGGCCAATCCCGAGAAGGAAGTGGTCGTCATGGTGGGCGACGGCTCCTACATGATGATGAACTCCGAGCTCGCCACCTCGGTCAGCCTCGGCCAGAAGCTGACGGTCGTGCTGCTCGACAACCACGGCTTCGGCTGCATCAACCGGCTGCAGATGGCCACCGGCGGCGCCAACTTCAACAACCTCTGGCAGGACTGCGCCATGCAGGCCCAGCCGGATATCGACTTCCGGGCTCATGCGGAAAGCATGGGTGCCATCGCCGTCAAGGCCTCCTCGATTTCCGAACTGGAGACGGAGCTCGCCAAGGCCAGGACCGCCGACCGCTCCACGGTGATCGTCATCGACACCGATCCCCTCGTCACCACCGACGCCGGCGGCCATTGGTGGGATGTGGCGGTGCCCGAAACGTCGCCGCGCAAGCAGGTTGCCGGTGCCCGCGAGGCCTATGAGGCCGCGAAGAAGCTTCAGCGGGTCTTCGACTGACGGCGGGACGGGAAGGAGAAGGTCATGCCCAACTCTCATCTTCGCGTCCGGCCCAAGGCGGACCGAGGCCTCGTCTCCGAGGTGACGCCGGAAAGCGCCGGCTGGACTTATGTCGGATTTGCACTCCACCGCCTTGAGTCCGGCAAGGCTCTCAAGGCGGAAACGGGAAAGCTGGAAGTCTGCCTTGTGCTGGTTTCCGGCAAGATCCGTCTCTCGATCGACGGCAAGGACCAGGGCGAAATCGGTGAGCGGATGAGCCCGTTTGAAGGCGCCCCCTGGGCAGCCTTCATCCCCCCTGGCGGCAACTATGAGCTGACCGCCACAACGGAGGCCGAGGTCGCGATTTGCTCAGCGCCCGGTGCTGCTGGCTTCCCGGCCAAGCTGATCCCGCCGGGCACCCATCCGCAGATCACGCGCGGCAAGGGGTCCAACACCCGCCTCGTCACCAACATCATGCCGGAGAACGATGGTTCCGCCCATTCGCTCCTGGTCGTCGAGGTGATCACCCCGGGCGGCAACACATCGAGCTACCCGCCGCACAAGCACGATCAGGATGACATCCCGGCGGAAAGTCATCTCGAGGAAACCTACTACCACCGCTTCAATCCGCCGCAGGGCTATGGCTTCCAGCGCGTCTACACCGACGACCGCAGCCTCGACGAGGTGGTGCTGCTCGAAGACGGCGACGTGGTCATGGTGCCCAAGGGGTATCACCCGGTCGCGACCATCCACGGCTACGACAACTACTACCTCAATGTCATGGCCGGGCCCAAGCGGATCTGGAAGTTCCACAACGAGCCGGCCCACGAGTGGCTGTTCACCGGACTTGGCGCACCGACCGCCGCGCGCTGACGAAGCGCCAGCGGCCTTGGCGATTGCCACGAGACACAACGGAGAAGATCATGAACATGGAAATCCTGAAGCACCAATTCGGCAAGGTGGAGCGTCTCAGGTATCTCGTCGACAATGAGTGGCGGGAATCGAAGACCACCAAGTACATGCCGGTGATGGATCCCTCCACCGGCAAGCAGATCGCCGAGGCCCCCTGCTGCACCCAGGATGAGGTGGATGCCGCTGTCGCCGCCGCCGCCCGCGCCTTCCCGGCCTGGCGCGACACGCCGGTCCCGACCCGCATTCAGTTGATGTTCCGCTTCAAGCAGTTGCTCGACGCCCACCTCGACGAGCTGACCGAACTGCTCGCCACCGAGAATGGCAAGGTCCTCTCGGAAGCCAAGGGCGATGTTCTCAAGGCGATCGAAGTGGTCGAATGCGCCTGTTCGACGCACTACCTGATGCAGGGCGACACCTGCATGAACGTGTCGACCGGCTACGACACCGTCTCGTTCCGCGAGCCGCTCGGCGTCTTCGCGGCCATCGCGCCCTATAACTTCCCGGCGATGATCCCGATGGGCTGGATGATCCCGTTTGCGATCACCACCGGCAACACCGTGGTGCTCAAGGCGGCCTCTATGGTGCCGCAAACGGCGAGCCGCATGCTCGAACTCCTGATCGAGGCCGGCCTGCCCAAGGGCGTCGTCAATCTCGTCACCTGCTCGCGCGTCGAGGCCGACAGCCTCTTGGTCAACCCGGCCATCAAGGGCGTCTGCTTCGTCGGCTCGACCTCGGTCGGTCTGCACATCTACAAGACCGCCGCCGCCAATGGCAAACGCGTTCAGGCTCTCACCGAAGCCAAGAACCACGCCCTCGTCCTCGAGGATTGCGTGCTCGAACGCACGGTGCGCGGCATCATCAACTCGACCTATGGCTGCGCCGGCCAGCGCTGCATGGCGCTGCCCGTCGTCTGCGTTCAGGAGAGCATCGCCGACGAGTTCGTGGCGCTGTTCAAGAAGCTTGCCCAGGAACTGAAGATCGGCCCGGCCTATGTCGAGGGATCGCAGCTCGGCCCGGTCATCTCGCAGGCCCAGAAGGAGTCGATCGAGAAGGCCATCCAGCGCGGCATCGACGAAGGCGCGACGGCCGTTCTGGACGGTCGCGGCGCCAAGGTGCCCGGCTTCGAGGGGGGCTATTTCGTCGGCCCGACCATCCTCGACCACGTCAAGCCCGGCTCCTATGTCGGCGAAGAAGAGATCTTCGGGCCGGTGACGTCGATCAAGCGCGTCAAGGACTTCGAGGAAGGCCTCGCCATCATGAATGCCAACCGTTTCGCCAACGGTTCGTGCATCTACACGACGTCGGGCCGCTACGCCCGCGAGTTCGCCAAGCGCACCGACGGCGGCATGGTCGGCATCAACGTCGGCATTCCCGTGCCTTTCTCGATCTTCCCATTCTCGGGCCACAAGCAGTCCTTCTTCGGCGACCTGCATACGCTCGGCAAGGATGGCGTCGCCTTTTTCACCGAGACCAAGTCGGTTACTTCCGTCTGGTTCTCCGAAGAGGACGCCAAGAAGACGGTCAGCACCTGGGATGGCACGCTGACCCGCAGCTGACGATCAGGGGCGACGGTCTCCTCCACCCGCCTCGCCCCAACAAGCGCCTCTCCTCCGGCGCTGGCCGGCCCTCCCTGGGGCCGGCCTTTTCTTTTCTGGAAGGAACGACACCGACGATCCTCGCCAAGTCATGAAATCCAAAGCGAAATTCTGAACTTCCGCGCCTCAAGACTTCGCCTTTTGACAGCAGGTCGAACAGCCTCGGAAATATGCTTCGTGCATGGAACCGAACGAGCCCGATCGACGTTTGCAGTATAAGCATGGAGTGTGGGGAGCCAGCCGGACATCAATGCGATCGATGCGTGGCGGCTTTCAGTCTCCGATCACTTGAAACCTTTGCTTCTTTTTCCCATCTCGGGAGAGCAGTTTACGCGTTTCCCGTTGATTACAACCAGTTACGTGTCGTCAACCACCATCATCTGTTTGGGATACCGAGCCGATGCTGATCAAGACGCAACAGAGCAAGGCATGCCCTCGGCTCAGTTTTCTTCAATCCTTTCCACGTTGATCCACGCTTGTCCTTGGATGAAGCGCAGATTCGGGAGACCCGCCAAATGACCAACGACAACCTCACCCCGCCCGTAAGCCACGTGGCCCTGATCGGCAATTTCCCACCGCGAAAGTGCGGCATTGCGACGTTTACCGCCGATCTGCGCGAGGCCCTGGTCACAACCGATGCCGATCTCAAGATCAGCACCGTCGCCGTGACCGACGAGGGGCAGAGGCACGCCTATCCGCCGGCAGTTGGCTATGAAATCAGCCAGCACGAAGCCGACGACTACGCAGCCGCGGCTGACCATATCAACGCCCTCAACCCCGACGCCGTGTCGATCCAGCACGAGTTCGGCATTTTCGGCGGCGAGGCCGGCGAGTATCTTCTGAAGCTGACCGAGCGTCTGCGCGCTCCTATCGTGACGACGCTGCACACGGTGTTGGTCGATCCGACCCCGGACCAGCGGCGCGTCATGGAGCGCCTTGCCGAGCACTCGGCCCGGTTGGTGGTCATGACCGAGATGGGCCGCACCATTCTAACCCAGAACTGGAACTTCCCAGCCGAGAAGATCGCCGTCATACCGCATGGCATCCCCGACGTTCCCTTCCTCGACCCGGCGTTCCAGAAGCACAGCTTCGGTCTCGACGGCCGCAAGGTGGCGCTGACCTTCGGTCTTCTGTCGCCCAACAAGGGCATCGAGAACATGATCGACGCCCTTCCGGAACTGGTGCGGGCGCATCCCGATCTGGTCTATGTGGTGCTGGGCGCGACGCACCCGCATTTGGTCGCCCGCGAAGGCGAGGCCTACCGCGAGAAGCTGCAGGCCCAGGCGGAGGCGCTCGGCGTTGCCGACCATCTGATGTTCGTCAACGAGTATGTCGACGCCTCCGTCTTGAAGGCTTGGCTGTCGGCGGCCGACATCTACGTGACGCCCTATCTTCACGAGGCGCAGATCACCTCCGGCACGCTGTCCTACGCTGTGGGTCTCGGCAAGGCCGTGGTCTCCACGCCCTACTGGCATGCCCGCGAACTACTGGCCAACGATGCCGGCGCGCTGGTGCCGTTTGGCGACCCGAAGGCGCTGGCCACGACCATCGGCGAGCTCCTTACCGATAGCGGGCGCCGCGATCGCCTGCGCAGTTGCGCCTATGACGCGGGGCGCCAGATGATCTGGCCGGTCGTCGGCCGCGCCTATCTCGACCTGCTCGCCGAAGCCCGCTCAGGTGCGCGCATTCCGGCTCCGGTCAGCAACCTCAGAACCGGTCGGCGGGTCCCCCTCGTTTCCACGCTGGCGGCCGTCGACCGGATGACGGACGGCTGCGGCATGCTGCAGCATAGCCGGTCGACCGTTCCGGATCGGCGGCATGGCTACTGCCTCGACGACAACGCCCGCGCCATGATGCTGGCGGTCGAGTTGAAGTCGGAAGGCATCGAGACCGAACGCGCGACCCGCATTGCCGACATTTGCGCCGCGTTTGTGGATTCGGCCTGGGACGAGGATCGGGCCGCCTTCCGCAACTTCATGGGCTACCAGCGCAACTGGCTGGAAGATGTGGGTTCGGAAGACAGTCATGGGCGCGCCGTATGGGCGCTCGGACGGGTGGTGGCGAGCACCGACGATCACGGGTTGAAACTATGGGTCACCGGCCTCGGCGAGAGGGTCATCCCGGCCAGCGCCCATCTTTCCAGTCCGCGTGCCACCGCCTTCACGACGCTCGGGCTGATCTACTGGCTGACGGTCTATCCGGGCCATCGGCCGGCCCGTCAGTTGCTCGACACATTCGCCACCCGGCTACACGAACTGCTGCGCGAGCAGCGGCGGCCCGACTGGCTGTGGTTCGAGCCGGTGCTCGCCTATGACAACGCCCGCCTGCCCGAGGCCTTGATCCGCGCCGGGCAATGGCTCGGCAAGGATGACATGGTCAGGGACGGCATCGCCGCACTCGATTGGCTGGCGGAACTCCAAACCGACACGGACGGCCATTTCCGCCCGGTGGGCACCGAAAGCTTCGGCAAGCTCTACAGCCGTCCCCTGCCCTTCGACCAGCAACCGGTCGATGCCTGGGCGATGATCGAAGCCTCGACGGCAGCGTTCGACGTCACTGGCGACGGCAGGTGGCAACGCTACGCCGAAGCGGCCTTCGACTGGTTCAACGGCCGCAATGACCTGGGCCTGCGGCTCGCGACCCCAAACGGCGGCTGCTACGACGGCCTTCAGGTCGACCGCGTCAACCTCAACCAGGGAGCGGAGTCGATCCTGGCCTTCCAGTTCTCGGTTCGGTCGATACGGCAACTCCAGAGACTCGCTCACGGCCGTTCGGAACGGATGGTGGCGGGGGCTGGCCAATGACGCTGCAACTGCTCCCCCAACGCCTTTATCCGGATGCCAGCCGCGTCGTCGTTCGCAACTTTCAGCTAGCGGGGGAGCCCAGAGGGCTCACCCCCGCCTCGCAGGCGCGTGCGCGGCGCATCGTCGAGACCGTCCAGGCCATGGACAACCGCACCGTTCAATCCGAACTTTCGCTGGTCATGGCCGACTTCGAGAACAGGCACCGTGAGGTCCGTGGCTTCTTTGAAGAGCGTTATGAGGGCATGGCCGCCCATCTTGGCCTCGTCGAGCCATTGCGCGACAACGAGCGGCTGCTAATCGGCGCCTATTTCTGCCATGAATATTCCTTCGAGGCAGCGGCACTGATGAACCCCAGCGTCGTTCCGCATCCCGATCAATCCGGCCTCGAGCCGGGCGAGGTGCGGTTCCTGTTGTCGCTGAGAGCGGTCGGCGAGGGGCATATCTCCTCGATCACCTTCCGGGAAGGCATCCTGTCCGACCAAGAGGAGTTCAGGCTGACGGAGGACAGTCCGTTCGCCGTCGCCTCCCGCCCCGAAATCGGTGAGGACGGCAGGGTCTGGGCCGTTCGCGAAGGCGACGGGCCGCTCGACGAGACCGTGCTGCTGCCCGTGACGTCGGCCCAGCGAAACGGTCTCGAGGACCTGCGCCTCGTGCATTTCAACGATCCCGACGAGGGACCGCTCTGGTATGGCACCTATACCGCCTTCAGCGGTCAGTCGATCGCCTCGGAGCTGCTGATCACCCGCGATTTCCGACGCTTCGAGCTGAGACCGCTGACGGGACCGGCAGCCCGCAACAAGGGCATGGCTCTGTTCCCGCGCAAGATCGACGGCGCCTATACCATGCTGGGGCGGCAAGATAACGAAAACCTGTTCCTGATCCGCTCCGACACTCTGTTTGAATGGGGGGAAGGCGAACTCATAGCCGGTCCGCTCCATGCCTGGGAACTCCTCCAGATCGGAAACTGCGGCTCCCCCATCGAGCTCGACGAGGGTTGGCTTGTGCTGACCCACGGCGTCGGCCCGATGCGGAAATATGCGATCGGAGCCATGCTTCTCGACAAGACGGAGCCGACAAAGGTGCTCGGACGTTCGCGCGTGCCGCTGCTGTCGCCATCGGATGCCGAGCGCGAAGGCTACGTGCCCAATGTCGTCTACACCTGTGGCGCCATGGCCCATGCCGGGCGGCTGTTCCTGCCCTATGGCATCGCCGACAGCGCGGTGGGTTTTGCCAGCATGGGGATCGAGGAGTTGCTTGCCTCGCTTGGCTGATCCTCGGGGCACCAGTTCCTGATGGAAACGAAATGCGCCTCTCGGCGCATTTCTCTCATTGCGGCCGGTTCGACCGGACTTCACGCAGGCGTCACCCACTTCGGGATTTTCGACAAGCATCCGAAGATTATGGTAACCGCCCCCATCGAGACGCATTTGCTCGCATTCTCAGGCGCCATCGTTCCAAGTAAAAGACCTTTTGGGAACAGTCGCGCCATGGCGAGCCTCGCATGGCAATGCTAGATGTAAACTGAGCCGGCCCTCGGGCACGGATGCTGTTGGGGAGCTTTGAATGGAGCCTAACGCCGCCAAGAAAAAAGTACCCAATCCTGCCGACGTTCACGTCGGAGGGCGTATTCGCATGCGGCGCATGATTTTGGGCATCTCGCAGGAGAAGCTCGGGCAGGCTCTCGGTGTGACGTTCCAGCAGGTCCAGAAGTATGAGAAGGGGGCAACCCGTGTCGGAGCGGGACGCCTCCTGGAGATCGCGAACTATCTCGGCGTGCCGGTGGGCTATTTCTTTGAAACGGCCGTACTGGATGCCCTGGAGACGCGTGGCTCGAGAGGGACGATCGCTACGGCGACGGACGAGTTTGACGAGTTCGTGAAGAGTTCGGAAGGCATCAAGCTCAACAATGCCTTCCTCGGCATCAGCGATCCAACGGTACGTCGGCACCTGCTCGATCTCGTCGTTTCCATGTCTCGCACCGGTCAGGAAAGCTGAACGGCGCCAACGCGCTCAATGACGCCGGCGGCGTTCGGCAAGGTCGACCACGTCGGGATCCGTCTGAAGCGCCAGAAGACCGGACAGTTCGGCATTGGCGAGGCCGAGCAGGAGGGCGGCGGACACGCTCACCTCGCGCGCCTGCGGCATCAGATAGTCGATCATCGTCATCATCGCCCTGATATCCATCGGGCGATGGACGTCGCCGGCATAGGTCTGCTCGCCCATCACGGGATCGTCGAATTTAGCGCTCATTGATCACCCGATACTCTTTCCAGAATGCCCGGCCGATCCCATTGTCCCTCGGGGCGAACGAGCACGGCGGCGCCGGAGTTCGGCGACAGCACGTCCTCGGCCGGCGGGACCACAAGATCGGCTTCGTAATAGGTTTCATCCGTCAGGTAGTTGATGCCCGTGCCTTCGCGCAGAACGAAACCGAAATGCTGCCAGATGGGCGCGACATTCGCCGCGGTCTGGCCATAGAAACGCGTGTAGCCCTTGGTGCGACAGAGCTCGATGCCAGCCCTCACAAGCTTCAGGGCCAGCCTGCTCTTGCGGAAGCGAGGCAGCACGGCGAGCCGCTCCAGCTTCACGAAGCCGGCGAAGTAGCGGATGCGCAGACAGCCGGCCGGTTCGTCCCCAACGAAGCCGAGAAGATGCGTTGCCGTGAGATCGTTGCCGTCGACATCTTCCGTGAAGGGGATGGACTGTTCGGCAAGATAGGTCGCCGCCCTGATCGCATGGACCATCAGAAGCTGATTGACGTCGTGAACCACGGTGATGCCGATCGCGCCCCGCCGTCCGGCCGTCTCGCCGGGACGCCAGGTGTCGTAAGGAGCGGCGGGAGTGTCGACCTCGCCTTGCCGCTCCTCATCCGTCAGGCGGCGGCAAGTCATAATGCCCGGCGCGTAGACGTCGCCATGCCGCGCGCCCATCGTGAAGCCGATGCTCTCGAACAGCTTGCGAGCCTTGTCGTTGGCGGCCTTGCAGAACACCGGCAGGCCTCGGAACTTGTCCGATGTCAGGCGCTCCATGACGAGCGAGATGCCGCCGGCGATCGCCGGCGAGATGTAGATGCCCCAGAAGTAGATGGCGACCGGCTTTTCCCACTGGCGGGCGATGAACCGGTTCTCGGGAGCACCGGTGTCCATTCTGCCGTCGAAGAGTGCATCGAGACCGTCCTGGTTGAGCGGCAGGAGACAGACGAAGCCGAGCGGGCCGTTGCCCGCCTTCTCGCGCCACTGCCCGCGACTGATGGCCAGAATGGTGTCGGGATTGCGCGCATAGATGCGCATGACAGTTTCGAGACTGGCGACGCCTTGAATTTCAGGGGTCGCTTTTCTCATCAGATCTGCAATAATTTCGCTGGAAGGACTGAATACCGAGAGGTTGCGGCCATACTTCGAGTAATCGATACGATCAATATGGCGGGATGGATAGAAATTGGGTGCTTCTTCGTAGTTTCGAGCGTGAGAATTCATCTGTCACCTCGTCCTGGAGGGTTACAGCCCATTTCAATCTAAGTTTAAGCGTAACCAACTCGGACACTGTTCCGTGCATCCGATTTTGACGCGGGGTGATGAGGCAGATGGAACACGGTGACGGAACGGCGGAGCTGGACATCAACTGGGATGACGTTCGCGTATTCCTGCTGGTTGCGCGTCTTTCCAGCTTCCGGGCCGCGTCCGTGGAAAGCGGCGTATCGGTCAATGCGTTACGTCGGCGAATCGAGGCTCTCGAACACAAGATCAATGCCGTGCTGCTGACCCGGTCGGCGAAGGGCGTCGAGCTCACTGAAGAGGGGCGGAAGGTCGAGGAGACCGCGCAGGCCATGCTGGAACAGGCGCGAGCCTTGGCGCGCCTGTCGTCCCGCTCGAAACGCGGCCTTCGAGCGACAGTGCGGGTGGGCGCCACCGAGGGGCTTGGGGCGTTCTGGCTGGTTCCCCGACTGGTCGACCTGTTCGAGCGCGCACCCGGCATCCAGGTCGACTTCCGCAACGACATGCGCGTGCCCGACGTGTCTGGGCTCGAGGTGGATATCGCGGTGCAGCTGGAACGGCCGGCCGACGATGAACTGAAGGTGGTTCGCCTCGGCTGGCTTCACATCGTCCTGTTCGCGTCCGGCGACTACATCTCCCGCAACGGCATCATCGAGACATCGCAGGATATTCCTCGCCACCGCTTCATCGAGATCAGTGCGCCGCAGATCCAGAGCGCGGCGCTCAAGGCGGAGTTGCCGGAGGACGACAGCCGCAGCTTCGTCGCACTGAGGGTCAACACGGCCTCGGCCCAGGTGTTGGCCGCGACGCATGGCGCTGGCGTGACGGCGCTGCCCACCTATGCCCGACTGGTGACCCACAAGCTGCATCACGTCGCCCGCGAGTTCACACTGAAGCGGGACATCTGGCTTTGCTACCACCCCAGCGTCGTCGAATTTCGGCACATGCGGCAGGCCATCGACTGGATCAAGGCGTCCTTCGACCAGGAAAAGTTCCCCTGGTTCGGGGAAGAGTATCTTTCTCCCGACGAGATCGACCGGCTGGCGGTGAAGCGCGGTCTGGCTCCCCTCTTTTCCGGCTTCCGGGACGAGCATAAGTTGTAGAAGGATGAGCTGGGCGATATGCTCTCGGCACGCCTTTGGAGACGGCGATGGACAAGAAGGGGCTGACACTCCGTCATGAGCTTCCCCGCCTCATCGAGGCGGCGAAAGCCCTTGGAGCTTCGGTGCTCGTCATGCTTCTGATGAGCGCCGAAGAGGAGCTCCGCAGGCAGGAGCCCGAACAGCGTCAGGAGGCGGACCACGGCTTGATCGATCGCTCCTGACTACGCGCCCGGTCCCCTCCCATTCCAGTCATTGAATGCATATATACGTGCCGACCTGTCCGTGGGTCGATCGCCAGTTCATCCCCATCATCCCGCAATCGCTCCTGAAATCGTTTTGTAAGGAGCGGCGGGCCTGTTAATGCTGGGACCGATTTGCAAATAGGCGAACCGTTTTTCCTTCACGGATTGGAAGTCGCGCCTCGTTTCGTTCCCCATCGCGAGTAGAACATGTCCGACAGTCGCCTACCGACGAACTCCCTCGCCAAGTCGCCGACAGGCATCTCAGGCTTCGACGACCTTACTCTCGGCGGCCTTCCGAAGGGTCGACCGACGCTCGTTTGCGGTACAGCCGGCTGCGGAAAGACGCTGTTTGCCGCAACCTTCCTGGTGCATGGCGCCCGCGAACTCGACGAACCGGGCGTCTTCGTGAGCTTCGAGGAGCGTCCGAGCGATATCGTCGAGAACGTGGCCTCCCTGGGCTTCGACCTCGAGACACTCATTGAAACGGAGAAGGTGGTCATCGAGCACATCGTGGTCGATCCTTCGGAAGTGGCCGAGATCGGCGACTTCGACCTCGAAGGGCTGTTCCTGCGCCTCGAGCTTGCCATCGACTCCATCGGGGCCAAGCGGGTGGTTCTCGACACGATCGAGAGTCTTTTCTCAGCCTTCACCAATCAGGCGGTGTTGCGCGCGGAAATCCGCCGCCTGTTCGACTGGCTGAAGGATCGTGGGCTGACGACGGTCATCACCGGCGAGCGAGGTGACGGGGCGCTGACCCGGCAAGGATTGGAGGAGTATGTCTCCGATTGCGTCCTGCTGCTGGACCACCGGGTCCAGAACCAGATCTCGACGCGGCGGCTCAGGATCGTCAAGTATCGCGGCTCCAGTCACGGTACCAACGAGTATCCCTTCCTGATCGACCAGGGCGGTTTCTCGGTTCTGCCAGTCTCATCGCTCGGCCTCAACCACCGGGTGTTCGACGAGCGCGTGAGCACGGGCGTCGCCGACCTCGACGCCATGGTCGGCGGCGGCGGCTTTCATCGGGGAACGAGCGTTCTCATCTCGGGCGTGGCCGGTTCGGGAAAGTCGTCGCTGGCGGCGAGTTTCGTCGATGCAGCCTGCAAGGCCGACCAGAAGGCCCTGTATTTCTCATTCGAGGAATCGCAAGACCAGACGGTCCGCAACATGCGCTCGCTGGGCGTTAATCTCGGAAAGCATATCGCCGACGGAAAACTGAGGTATGTGGCGGCACGGCCGACCTTCTACAGCCTCGAGATGCACCTCGCCCTGATGCTGCGCGAAGCGCTCGCATTCAAGCCGGATGTTTTCGTTCTCGATCCGCTCTCGGCCTTCACCGAGACCGGCAACCGGACGGAAGTGCATGCCATGCTGTTGCGGATCGTCGACTTCCTGAAATCGGAAGGCATCACCGGCGTTCTTACCCATCTTACCCAGAGCGGGCAGACGGTCATCGAAACGGACTCCGGGCTTTCGTCGCTGATGGACGCCTGGATCCTCCTGCTCAACCGGGAGTCCAATGGCGAGTTCAATCGCGAACTCTATCTTTTGAAGGCGCGCGGCCTCAGCCACTCCAACCAGGTGCGCGAGTTCGTCATGAGCAGCGAGGGCATCAGGCTTTTGCTACCCTACACCGGCCAGGGCCAGGCCCTGACCGGCGCGGCGCGGCGGGCGGCGGAAGCCGAGGAGCGACGGCAGGAACGTCAGCGCGAGATCGAGGCTGAGAAGGCGCAACGCCAGATCGAGCAACGCCGGCGACGAACAGCGGCCCAGATCGAAATCCTGCGTTCCGAGTTGGAAGCCGACGAGGTCGAGCTGCAGGGGCTGGTGCGGACGGAAACCGATCGCCGAGTCCAAATTGAAACAGACGAAGCCGAGATGCGGAAATCTCGCGGCAACTGATAGGGAACGCCGATGTCGATGGAAGAGACCTCCACGCGCAAGTTGATCCTCTATGTCGCGGGAGAGACCCCCAAGTCCCTGGCCGCCATCTCGAACCTCGAGCGCATCTGCCGGGAGCACCTTCCGGGCAAGTATCAGATCGAGGTCATCGACCTCAAGAAGAACCCGCAACTCGCCCGGGAACACAAAATCGTGGCGATTCCCACGCTGGTCAGAGAACTGCCCATTCCCATCCGCAAGATTATCGGCGATCTTTCCGACGAGCAGAAGGTTCTGGTCAACCTCAGGGTCGAATGATGCGGAACTCTCAGGAGCAGGCGCTTCAAAGCCTCATCGACGACCTCCGCCAACGCGTCGCCGAGGCCGAGGAGACCTTGGCGGCCATTCGCGACGGTAGCGTTGACGCCGTCGTGGTCGGTGGGGAAGGCAAGGACGAGGTTCTCGTCATCGGCGACGACGTGTCGGCGTTCCGCAACTTCATGGAAGCCATGGAGCCCGGCGCCGTCGCAGTCGATTCCGCCGGCCGGCTTCTCTACGCCAACGCCCGCTTCCGTCAGATTTTCGCCGAGGATTGGGACCGGCTGAAGGGCAAACTGCTGTCGGAGATACTTCCCGGACCCGCGGCGCAACTGATCGGAAGGCTGATCAACTCCGACAGCGAGGAAACAGCGCCGGTCTCGGTCTCCTTCCTGGAGCGGGGCATGGAGCGCAACTATCTCGTTTCAGCGCGCCCCGTGCATCTCGGAACCGTTCGGGGCTTCGCCGTCACCTTCTCCGACCTGACCGAGCGCGTTCGCGCCGAGACCGCCGAGAGGGCGCAACGGGTCGCCAATGCCATCATCGCCTCGGCGAATGAAGCGGTCATCGTCTGCGACCGCATGCACAACATCACGCACGCCAACTTCGCCGCCGAGGCGCTATCGACGCAAAAGCTGGTCGGCGCACGGCTCGACACGGCAATTCCCCTCAAGTTCCCCGATGCGACCGGCATTCTGGAAATCGGCGAGCTCGTGGAATCCTCGCTCGCCGGAACGCCGCTTCGCAGCATCGAAGCCTTCGCGCCGATGTCGCCCGGGGCCCGTGACGTCCTGGTCAGCGCCGCGCCGCTCAACATATCGGACGACGAGCCTGAGGGTTGCGTGCTGACGCTGGTCGATCTCACACAGCGCAAGAAGGACGAGCGGCAGATGCACCTCTTGATGCGTGAGCTCGACCACCGGGTCAAGAACACCCTGGCGCTGGTTCTGTCCATCAGCAAGCGCACCGCTGCCAGCGAGGAGACGCTGGAGGGGTTCCAGGGCTCGTTCAGCGGACGCATCGAAGCATTGGCGGCCACCCACAATCTGCTCGCCGGCGCCTCATGGGAAAGCCTGTCGCTTCGTCAGATCTTCGGTGCCGAAGTTTCGCCCTATGCGGAGACCAGCGGCGACCGGATCAACATCACCGGCCCGGACCTCAGCCTCTATCCGCGCGCCGCCATCGCACTGGGTTTGATCTTCCACGAGCTGGCGACCAATGCCACCAAGTATGGAGCGCTGTCCGGAGAGACGGGAACCATCGACCTGGAGATCCATCCCAGGACGGATTCTCCTTCCGTCGAGGTGACATGGACCGAAAGCGGCGGGCCGCCAGTGAAGTCCTTCTCCCGAAAAGGCTTCGGGCATACGGTCATCGCGCGGAGCCTCTCCTATTCGCCGCATGGCGGCACCACGCTGGACTTCGAGCCGAGCGGCGTGGTTTGTCGCATCCGCATCCCGGTGTCCGACGTCGCCTGAAGGTACTGCCGGAACTTCGGGAGGCGGGCGCAAAGGCCGCACCGGCCGCTCTTTCAGTCTGCCGGCGGCGGTGAAGCCGCCGGCATCGCGCTGTCAGGCGAGATAGTCGTCGAGCACGAAGTCGTCGAGGCCAGCGATGACCGCATCGGCTTCGGTCAAGACCGACGGCTTGCCGATACCGAGGGCCGCCATGCCCGCCCCCTTGATCGAGGCGACGCCGGCCACCGCGTCCTCGACGCCGAGGCAATCCGCCGGATCCGCGCCGAGCTGCGCGGCAGCCTTGAGGAAGATTTCCGGGTCGGGCTTGCCGCGCTTCAAGAGGCGCGCATCGACCACCGTATCGAACAGATCGGCGATGCCGAGCCGCTCCAGGATGGCAGGGGCGTTCTGACTGACCGAGGCGAGGCCGATCTTGAGGCCGGCGGCGCGGACCGCCTTCAGCGTATCCAGGGCACCCGGCAACAGGTCATCCCGGGTCATGGTGCCGATCAGTTCCTTGTACCAGACGTTCTTCATGTCGGCGAGGCGATCGAACTCGGCCGGCTCCAGCGTCACGCCGCCCTTGTCGAGGATCATCTGCAAGGACATGCGGCGGTCGATGCCTTTCAGGCTTTCGGCCAACTCGTCGTCGAAGCCGATGCCGAGCGTGTCGGCCAGCCGCTTCCAGGCGAGGTGATGAAAGCGCGCGGTGTCGGTGATGACGCCATCGAGGTCGAAGACAACGGCCTTGAACGGCTTCTTGTCGAAAATCTTCGGCAATGGCACCTGGCATGTCGGTTCGGCAACCGACAGATCGACCGGCTCGCCGCGATGGAACAGGCGGATCGCCTCGCCCTCGACGAGGCGGAACTCGACACCGGCCTTGGACACCGCGACTTCCAGCGTCCGGCCGTGATCGACGAGACGGAAGCGATAGCGGCTCCATTCCGCCGGCAGTGTGGGGGCGAAATGCAACTCTCCTCTCACAGCCCTCAGACCTGCGAAACCATGCACGACGCTCATCCAGGTGCCACCCATGGCTGCCGTGTGGACACCATGGAACGTGTTGCCATGGGTGTTGTCGATGTCCATGCGGGCGGCGTCCATGAAGAACGCATAGGCGCGATCCTGCAAGCCGACCTCGGCGGCGATGATCGAGTGAATGCAGGTGGACAGCGAGGAATCGTGGGTGGTGATGGCTTCGTAATAGTCGAAGTCGCGCCGCTTCACCGCCTTAGGGAACATGTCGCCGCGCAGGAACAGCGCGAGCAGCACGTCGGCCTGCTTGCAGACCTGATGGCGGTAGATGACCAGAGGATGATAGTGCAGGAGCAGCGGATAGTTTTCGGCGGGCGTGCCGGCAAAATCCCAGACCTTACGCGACAGGAAGGCGTCGTCCTGGGCGTGGATGCCCCGCGTCTCGTCATAGGGCAGCCGCAGACGATCCGAAACATCCGACCAGCGGTCGATCTCGCCTGACGAAAGATCGAGGCTCTCGGAGAGCTTGCCCCAGGCCTCCGCCTTCTCCCGGCTCAACCAGTCCGCCACCTCAGCCGCGAAGGCGAGGTGGGTCTTGGCCATGACGTTGGTATAGAAGTTGTTGTTGACGAGAGCGGTGTATTCATCCGGCCCCGTCACCTCGTCGATGTGATAGGCGCCGTCGACGAGGTGGGCGAGATCGGCCCAGACGCGCGCCGTCTCGAACACCAGTTCGGCACCGCCCTCGACAAGCAACGAGCGATCACCGGTGGCCTCCACATAGAGCTTGATGGCGAAGGCGATGTCGGCGTTGATGTGGTATTGCGCCGTGCCGGCCGGGAAATAGGCCGAGCACTCCTCTCCGGTGATGGTCCGCCAGGGGTAGAGCGCTCCGCGGACATGGCCGAGATCACGAGCGCGGGCACGGGCCTTGTCGAGATAGCCGATCCGATGCCTGAGCACGGCACGCGCCAGCTCCGGCATGGTGCGCAGGAACACCGGCAGGACGTAGATCTCGGTGTCCCAGAAGGAATGGCCTTCATAGCCCTCACCGGTCAGACCCTTGGCGGCGATATTGGTGCGGCCGTCGCGACCGATCGACTGGAAGAGGTGATAGAGGTTGAAATGCAGGCCCTGCGACAGGGCGTCGTCACCCTCGATCTCGATGTCGGCCTTATTCCAGAAGGCGGTGAGCTGGGCGCGCTGCTCGCCGGCAAGCCCGTCGAATCCGACGGCGCGTGCGCCTTCCAGCGCCTCGGCAGTACGGGCGGCCAGTTCGTCGCTCGGCGCGTCGCGGCTGGTGACGATGGCCGTCATCTTTTCCAGCGTGACGGCTTCGCCGGCCTTGGCCGCAACGCGGAAGCGCTGGGTGAGGACGCCACCCTCCTGGGATGCCGTAGTGTTGGCAGCCGGACCTCCGGCCATGTCGGTCAGCGTTTCAATCCGCAGCGTCAGTCCGCTGTTGTGGGTTCGTGATACCAGCACCGACCGACCAGGGGCGGCGACGGCCTCGACCGTCGAAAGCGCGCGGGCGGAGGCACCGGAGCCAAGACGAGGATCGAAACTCTCCTCTCCCCCTCGCACCACACTGTTGAGCGTGGCGACGAACTCTATGACGGCGTCGGCGTCGAGCGGCGTCACCGTGACCTGTTGCGCCAGGATGGCGCTGCGGGAGAGACTGACCAGACGCTTTGAGACGATGCGAAGCCGCCGGCCGGCCGGCGACTTCCAGTCCACGCTACGAACCAGCACGCCCTCGCGGAAATCGAGGCTGCGCTCGTAGGCGAGGATCACGCCCGTCGCAAGATTGAAGCGTTCGCCCTCGACGAGGATCTCGACACCCTTGGCATTGGGCAGGTTGAGCATGAACTCGTTGGTGCGCGCGAAGCCATAGGCGTTCTCGGGATAGCGGATTGCCTCGGTGTCGTAGAAGCCGTTGACGTAGGTGCCCTCCATGCTGGCGTCGACCTCGCCGAGCCAGGCCTCGTCATGACTGCCACGCGTGCCGATATGCCCATTGCCGAGCGCGAACAGGGTCTCGCGCAGCAGATTGGTGTCGGCATCCCAGCGGGTTTCGACGAGACGCCAGGGATCGGTGGGCAGCGACGAGAGCGTGGGGACGGGGTTCGCAGTCACTTCAGTCTCCATGGAATGGACAAACACCGGCACCGGCGGCCTCTCCGGCCTCAGTTGCCGATGATGCGTCAAGCTTCGGTCCTGCTACCGATGAGCCAACGGCGATGACGCCTGGATGTCAATCGGCCGAGTGGACCTTGGAAGGGGTGAATCGGTGAGGGTCGCTGCCGCGACAGCCAAGGTCTCATCGTTGCCGCCGGCACCGATGAGCGAGCTACCGTCCGGCAGCGTGATGGCCGCAAGGCCACAGGCGCTGACAAAGCTGGCCGAACCGAACTCGGGCGGAACGACCAACAAATCGACGTCGGAGAGTTCCGCCTCGACTTGCCGGCGTAGCTCCGAAAGGCGGCGTTGCGCGCAGGCGAGTTGGCGAGCGGGACGGCCAAGCGCATCCGAAAGACGCCGGCGCAGACGAAGCGGAAACAGGTCGGGCAGCTCGGTGAAGGCAATCGCCACATCTTCAAGTCGCAAGGCCAGCCAGATATCGTCGTCCATTAGCGCGCGGAGTTCGTCAAAAGGGGCTTCCGACAGGGCGATCGTCGCCAGGCCAAGCCGCTCGGCAAGGTCCTCAGCTGCGGCGAGGCCACTGCCGCCGAGCACGCCAAGTTGCCGGGATGGGAGCGCCACCGATCGCCCATTTACCGGCACACTCTCGATGACCCTGCGCACCGACGAGCCGCAGGCAACGTCAGCCGCGTGGATGACGACGCCGTCGAGTTCGGGAGCGATGGCGAACAATCCTTCGACAGACACCAGCCCTGGGCTCGGTCTGATCTCGACCATGCCACAGCTGGCAGCGCCGGTTCGTTCGCCGGCGATGCCGAAGGCGGCGAGGCCGGCGGCAATGGTTTCCCCGATCCCGGCGGCCGGCGCATCAAGGCCGAGAAGACCGATCGGTACCTTGCCGACCAGCAGGGCACCGGCGGCCTGCAGGCGCTCTATGACAACCGCGTCGAAATCAGGCTGAAAGTCGAGCGCCGGCAAGCCAATCGACGTCGGAAGACCGGCGACATCAATGTTGGCGTCGACGACATAGGGAATGCCCCAGAGCGGCAGGGCGGACGGGTCGGGGCAACGGGCGAGAAGATCGCGAGCGGCGGCGCCGAGCGGCGCCGGACTGCCAACGCCATCGGACGCGGCGAACCGGCGGGCGATATCGTCGGCGACGTCAAGAATGCTTTCAGGGCACCCCGCGAAACACTCGCCAAGGCCACCAAACTTCAACACGGGAGCGCGCATCGGCACTCCTCCCCCTGCTGCTCCGACCGCCAGTCGGAGCCTTCAAAAGCGCTTTTGGTCTCGTAACACCGGCACCATTCGTCTGTCAATGCTTTTGTCGAAAGACCGTTTTCCGTATCAACGCAAGGTGTCTTGAAACGTTTCTTGAATTTATCGATGGTTTTATTGGCATATACTTTCATCAAAAAACGATAGTACCTCAATAAAAGCGCTTTCGGATCTCAGGCAAGCTGTACAAGCCCTTGAGCAGGGGCTATACAGGCGCCCTGTTTCCAGACCATCGGCCCCTGCATGAACCTCAAGGAACTGGCGCGTCATCTCGGTCTTTCCCAGAGCACGGTCAGTCGTGCGCTGAACGGCTATCAGGATGTCAGCTCCGATACGCGTGAGCGGGTGTTCGCGGCGGCCCGGCGTTTCGACTACTCGCCCAATGCCAGCGCGCATCGCCTGGCAACCGGTCACTCCGGTGCGATCGGCATTGTCTTTCCGTCCGACAAGGACCCGCTGCTCGACCCGCTGTTCACGGATTTTCTGTCCGGCCTCACCAACAGCGCCGCCCGCCGCCAGATGGATATCCTGGTCAGCGCCAGCCTGGATACGGCCGAAGCGAGCTATCGTCGCCTCGCCCAGCGCGGCTCGGTCGACGCCGTCGTGCTGTCGAGCCCCCTCGTCGAGGACGCGCGCGTGCCGCTGCTCGACAAGCTCGGCATCCCCTGCGTGGTGCATGGCCGCACCAGGTCGCCGCGCCCGCATGCGTTCCTCGACATCGACAACGAGGGTGCCTTTCGCCAGGCTGCCGAGCTGCTGATCGGTCTCGGTCATCGGCGCATCGGCCTCGTCAACGGCGACGCACGGCAGGCCTTCGCCGTCCATCGCGAGACCGGCTGGCGCTCCGCCCTCCTCAACGCCGGCCTCGAGGCGCCGGATGTCCTCAACGGCTCCGACATCATGACCGATGAGGCCGGCTATCGGCTGACCGCCGGCATGCTGGCTGCTCCCACGCCGCCGACGGCCGTCATCTGCTCCAGTATCTTCTCGGCCGTCGGCGCCTGCCGCGCCATCCGCGACCGCGGGTTGACGATCGGCTCGGACATTTCGGTGATCGCCCACGACGACGGCATCACCTCGATCCGGCCGGAGGCGCATCATCCGCCGCTTACCACCACCTTCTCGTCGATCCACCGCGCCGGCGAGCGTATCGCCGAAATCGCCGCCGACCTCATCGAGGGCAAGGCGCCGGCCGATTGCCAGGAAGTCTGGCCCGTCGACCTGATCTTCCGCGACAGCACCCGGCCGCCCAAGCGCCCGTAGCGGCACGCGCCGGTTTCAGCGATCCCGAAGGTTTCCTAAGGTTTCCGTCCACGTCGCCGCCGTAAGGGCCGGCGGATCTTTCCCGCGTGCAGCGGAACAAGTCATTGTCCCAGCGGTTGTCGCCCCGATCATCGGAGGACCGAGCGGGATGAGAACCGGATATCTGGGAGTTGCACCGCTCGTGCTGGTGCTTGTCCTGAGCGCGCCAGTCATGGCGCAGCAAGGCGACGGCACGGACGTCAGCATCACCTCCACCATCTTCAAGCCCAACAAGGTTCAGCCGACCAGCGAACGGCTCGATCAACTGAAGGCGCCGGAAGGCTTTTCGGTTCAGCCTTTCGCGCAGGGCCTGGGCAATGCCCGCATCATCGCCGTATCCGACAAGGGCTTCATTTATGTCAGCCGGCGAGAGGAAGGCGACGTTCTCCTGCTGAAGGATGAGGACGGCGACGGCAAGGCCGACTCGGCACCGGTCAAGGTTGCCTCCCGAGCCCAGGCGCATGGCCTCGCCGTCAAGGACGACCGGCTCTATCTCGCCACCGTCAAGGAGGTGTTCGTCGCGCCCATCCAGCCGGACGGGCGGCTCGGACCGCTCGACATGATCATCGGCGACTTGCCGGACGCCGGCCAGCATCCGAACCGTGTCCTCGCCTTCGGCCCCGACGACATGCTCTACATTTCCGTCGGCTCGACCTGCAACGCCTGCAACGAGAGCAACGCCGAGAACGCGACCATTCTGCGGGCCACGCCCGACGGGAAGAGCCGCATCATCTTCGCCTCCGGCCTGCGCAACACCATCGGCTTCGACTGGTCGCCAGAGACCGGCGAGCTCTGGGGCTTCGATCACGGCATCGACTTCCTGGGCGACGAGGTCCAGCCCGAAGAGCTCAACAGGATCGAGGCCGGCAAGCAATACGGCTGGCCGCATGTCCATGGCGAAGGTGGTTTCAATCCGCAATCCACTCCGCCCGGCGGCATCAGCAAGGAACAATGGCGCGACATGAGCACACCGATGGTGCTCGGCTATACGGCCCACGCGGCGCCCATGCAGTTCAAGTTCTACACGGGTGCAGCCTTTCCTGCCGACTATGCCGGCGACGCCTTCGCCACCATGCGCGGCTCCTGGAATCGCAATCCGGCCTCGGGCTACGAGATCGTCCGGGTGCGGTTCGAGAATGGACAGCCGACGGCGATCGAACCCTTCGTCACCGGCTTCCTCACCGACGGCGGCAAGACCCACATTGCCCGTCCGGTCGGCCTCGTCGTCGCCAAGGACGGATCGCTGCTGATGGCCGACGACACCAACGGCGTCATTTATCGCGTTGCCTATCAGGGACATGCCGAGACGACCGCTGCCGCCAAGGCGCCCCCCGCGGGTCCCATGGAGACGCAGGCGACACAGGGTGTCGGCGTGCCCCTCGCCAAAGACCGGCCGGAGACGACGCCGGAACCCTCGACATCGACATTGCCGCTGGTCATCACCTCGGCCAGCTTTGCCGAGGGTGGTGCCATTCCGCTTGAGCATAGCGAATATGCCGACGGCGTCTCGCCGCAACTGAGCTGGACCGAAGTGCCCGGCGCGGCGTCCTACGCCATCATCATGGAAGATCCGGACGCCAAGCCGATCACGCCCTTTGTCCACTGGGTGGCCTGGAACATCCCGGCGGCGATCACTGCCCTGCCGGAGGGGCTTCAGGAGCAGATGCGGCTGACCGAGCCGGAAGGCGTTCTTCAAGGGCGCAACAGTTCCGGCAGGCACGGCTATCTGGGACCGAAGCCGCCGGTCGGCGATCCGCCCCACCACTATCATTTCCAGGTTCTGGCGCTCGATGCCCTACTCGATCTGCCGCCGACCGCCGACCGCGATGCCGTTCTCGCCGCCGCCAAGGGACATGTTCTCGCCAAGGGTACCCTGGTCGGTATCTACCAGCAGCATGTGGAACCGCCGAAATGATCGGCTCCGCGCTCCGAGCCCCCCTCTTCGTCCTCGCACTGTGGTCCGCGCCGGGCTCTGCCGTCGCCGAACCGGCGCAAGCCGACAGCCAGATGCGGGCAGTTCTGGACGCCCTTGGGGATCTGAAGGCTCAGCCAATCCACACACTCAGCGTTCAGCAGGCGCGGACACAGGCAAGCCCGGCTGATGCTGCGCGTATGGTGCAACGCGCCAGGAAGATTTCACCGCTGCCCGAGGCGGCGGTGGAAACGAAGGATATCGCCCTTCCCACGCCGGCCGGCGCCTTGCCGGCCCGGCTCTACAGGCCGGATGCCTCCGGGCCGCTGCCGGTCATCGTCTACTTTCATGGCGGCGGCTGGGTCGTCGGCGATCTCAACAGCCATGACTCGACGCCGCGCGCCCTGACGCTGGGCTCGGGCGCCGCGGTACTGTCCGTCGACTACCGCCACGCGCCGGAAAGCCGGTTTCCCGCCGCCCATGAGGATGCCTGGAACGCCTATCTCTGGGTGCTGGAGAACGCCCTGTCCATCGGCGGCGACGCTGAACGGATCGCAGTGGCCGGCGAGGACGCCGGCGGCAATCTCGCTGCCAATGTGGCGCTGATGGCCAAGGAGAAGGGCAAGCCGTTGCCGGTCCACCAGCTTCTCATCTACCCCATCGTCGGCAGCGACATGAACACGCCATCCTATCGGCAGAATGCCGAGGCCCGGCCGCTTGGCCGAGCCGACATGGAATGGTTCGCCCGCCACGTTCTTCGCTCCTGCACGCAGACCGCCGATCCGCGCATCAATCTCGTTGGTCGCACCGACCTCTCCGGCCTGCCGCCGGCGACCGTCGTGACGGCCGAAATCGATCCTCTGCGCTCGGAGGGTCAGACCTATGCCGAAAGGATGCAGGCAGCTGGCGTGGTCGTGAACCTCGTCGACGTCGCCGGCGTCACGCACGCGTTTTTCGGCATGGGCAAGGTCGTCGACAAGGCGAAGTCGGCGGTCGAGGCGGCAAACGCCGATTTGCGGAAAGCCTTCGCCAAGTCCACCAACAGCAAAGGAACAGGTCAATGAAACGGACCATTCTCAACGCCGCTCTCCTGGCGGCCGCTCTCGCCGTCACGCCGGCATTCGCGCAGACCGCCACGCCCGCCGCGCCGGGTGACGCCACCGCGACCATGCCGATCGACAAGGCGACCTTCCTCCAGATGACACTGAGCTCCAACGAATGGGAGATCCAGTCGAGCGACCTGGCCAAGACAAAGGCCAGCAGAGAAGACATCCTGCAGTTTGCCGACATGATCATCAAGGATCACACGGCCGCTGCCGCGAAACTCAAGCAGACGCTTGAGACCAAGGAAGGCGGGCCGGAGGCGCTGCCACCCGCCGCTCTCACGCCCAAGCACGCGGGCATGCTGCAGCAGCTCGGCGCGGTAGCCAACGGTGCCGAGTTCGACAAGCTCTACATCGACATGCAGGTACAGGCGCATCAGGAAGCGATCGCGCTGTTCCAGACCTACGCCTCGTCCGGTGACGACAAGGCGCTCGTCGGCTTTGCCAGCGAGACGCTGCCCACCCTCGAAACCCATCTCGCCCACGCCAAGAAGCTGATGGGGTCGAACTGACCCACGCCAATCCGGCGGCCGCCTCAATGCGGCCGCCGCCCCTTCAGGATGGCGCAGGAACCCTCGTGCCTCCTTCCGGGTTCTCCCCTCGGACATGAAAAGGAGCCGACAATGGACGCCAACCGCGACGACGAAATCCGGGCCCGGGCCTATCAGCTTTGGGAAGAGGAAGGACGGCCGGAAGGCCGCGCCGAACAGCACTGGTTCACCGCTCGGGAGAGCCTTGCCATCGAAGAGAACCAGGACTCGACCTATCTGCCGATCGACAGCGGTACCGACGCCGAGCCGATTGAAGCCCTCGAGAACGCCGGCGAGTTTCCGACCCTCACCGACCAGGGAGAGCAGCGGATCCCGCGCCGCCCAAAGGAAGACGATCCATCGCTGCCGGCAAACAGCTGAGATACGCTCTGGGCGGGTCCGACACCACGTTTGGCGTCCAAGGCGCCGACGGTGGTTTGGACCCGCTGCGCCGGTGTTCAGCCATGCCCAGACCGCAGGCGACGCCGTGAAACGCTCGTTGGCTCCCCAGCTGCCACCGCCGCGATGTCCTGCTACTCTCGATCGGTGCGCGAACGGACGTTCCGACACGGTTAGGGAGCGGCACGAAAGGTTCTGGCATGGCGCAGATGAACGACTCGCCACCTCGCGACGAGGTTCCGGCATCTTCCCACCGCTGGCAAGCGTTGATCTTTCTAGCCATCACCTTCAGCTTCTCCTGGTTAGTCGCCCTGGTTACCTGGAGAGCAGGCCTTTTGACGCCCGCAGCGCCTGGGACATTTACCGCGGCTGCGATGTTTCTCTTCATGTGCGGTCCCGCCGTCGGCGCTGTGATCTGCGCTGCCGCCTTCGACAAGGGACGGGCGCGCCTCTCGCTCGGCCTTCGCTGGCCTTTCAACCGCTGGCTCCTTGCCGCCTGGCTGGTGCCCGCTCTGCTCGTCGCAACCTCCCTCGCGATCAGCCTCGCCTTGTCCAGCCGCGGCTTTCAGCCCCCGGTGGCGGCGCTTGAGGCAGCGATCCGGGCGGCCGGCGAGGATCCAGCCAAGGTCGGCTTGCCGCTGGAAGTGCTGGCGACCTTGCAAATCGGCATGTCGCTACTGCTCGCGCCGATCATCAACTGGCCGCTGTCGTTGTCCGAGGAACTCGGGTGGCGCGGCTGGCTCTGGAGCCGATGGAGACCGCTCGGCTTCTGGCGTTGTTCCGTAATGATCGGCCTTGCCTGGGGCATCTGGCATGCGCCGCTCGTCGTTCTCGGGCACAACTACCCGACCTTGCCGCTAGCCGGTCCGCTTCTGATGATCCTGTGGTGCATGCTGATCAGCCCCGTCTTGCACCTGATCCGGGATTGCGGCGGATCGGTCTGGCACGCCGCGCTGTTCCACGGAACCATCAACGCACTTGGCTCGCTCAGCATCATGTTGCTGGCCGATCCCTCGATGCCGTGGCGCGGCATATTCGGCATTGGAGGTGGCATTGTGCTGGTGGCATCCGTGCTTGGTACATGGCTGGTCCGGAACGATGGAACGGCCGCGCGTCTTTGATGGAGCCCTTCAGCCTCTCACTTCCGCGTTCGACCAGAGGCTGAGCGACACGCTTATTGCGTTGTGACGTTGCCCTGATAATCGAGGCGGACCAGGGCCGGATTGCCATCGAGCCGGGCGCTGCCGCGCCACACACCATCCGTCCCAAGCACGAGATCGGCGACGTGGGTGTAGCCGGCATCTTCGATCCAGGCCTTCGCCTGCGCTTGGGTGAAGCTGTTCTCACCCGTGAGGGGAACCTCCGCGACCGCCACCGTCGGCTCCTCGGCCTTGCCGGCCAGCGTGAGCGACACGAACAGCACGAACGCCCCTGCTGCGATCAGTTTCATGGCATGTCCTTCCGCGTTTGCGGGAATGGCGCCCAACAAACCGCAAGGATGATTGTTCCCCAAAAAAGTTGCTCTGTGAAAGCGCCCGGCAAGTCGCAGGCCAGCCTCGCCCGATGCGGTGCCACCGGCAAGGCCCCTTCTCGGGCGTGCCGGGCGGTACATCGGCCTTGGACATACAGCGGAAAATCTCGGTCCACCGGAATCCTCCAAGCGCCGCTTGACGGCCCAAACAAGCTGGATTATTCGTATCAGTAATACGTATAAGAAGACAACGGGCGGAAACAATCCCATGAAGCGTCCCACGCAGAAAGACGTCGCCAAGCTGGCGGGCGTCTCGCAGGCGGCTGTGTCCATGGTGCTGAGCGGCACCGGCGCGCCAACGGTGTCGCCGGACACCTGGATGCGCATCACCGAAGCGGCCAAGACGCTTGGCTACGCGCCGAACCGCTTTGCGCAGGCACTCAAGACGCGACGGACGATGACCATCGCCTGCATCGTTCCGGACATCACCAACCCCTTCTATCCAGTGCTGATCCGCGGTGTGCAGGCCGTGGCGCAGGAGGGCGCCTATGACGTCATCACCGTCAACACCGATGGTGACCCTGCCCGCGAGCGGCATTTCCTCGATTGGGCGCATCAGGGCCGGGTGGATGGGGTCATCGGCGTGTTCTTCACCCTCAAGGCGACGGATTTCCGCTCGCTGGTCGAGGCCGGCGTACCGGTGGTGCGCATCGAGTCGGCCCGCAAGAAGGGGGGCGATATCGCCATTGACGACATCTTCGTCGACAGTCGCGCCGCCGCCCATGCCGTCGTCGACTATCTTGTCGGCCGCGGCCACCGCCGCATCGCCATGCTGGCTGGCACCGGCGGCCCGCAGCGTGTGCGGGTCGAGGGCTATCGTGAGGCCATGGCTACCGCAGGTGCGGCCCCCTCCGTCACCATCACCGAAGCCTTCAGTGAGGAGGCCGGCTTCACCGCCGCTCAGTCGATCCTCGAAAGCGGCTACGAACCGACGGCCATCTTCGCGGCGAATGACCTGATGGCGATCGGCGTCATGCGGGCGCTACGCGATCGCGGTCTCCGGATACCCGAGGACGTCGCGGTGGTCGGCTTCGACGATATTTCCCCGGCGAGCCTGGTTTCACCGCCACTGACCACCGTCAGCCAGTTTCAGGCGCGCATGGGCGAGTTGGCGGCCGAGGCGCTGCTTCAACGCCTGCGCGGCCTCAGACCACCTTCGGGGACCACGGAGGAAGTGCGCTTTCAGCTCATCGAACGCGCGTCGGCTTGAAGCGTTCGGCCGTAGAGCGCGCACGATAGGGGAGTTCGCCGCCGGTATGCGCCGGTCGGCAAGGGACCGGATCTACCGGTCGGGAGAGGAGCCGGATCACGCGGTCGACATAATCGAGCCAGCAAACGCGTCACCCGGAAAGAACAACAAGGTGGAGGACACAATGGACAGACGGACATTTCTCGCGGGAAGCCTGGGCGTTTCCCTCGTACCCTTCATGAGCCGATTGGCTTTCGCTGCCGGCAAGCCGGTGACGTGGTGGTATGAAAGTGCCGCGCCGGCGCAGCAGGAGGCCATCGCCAAGGTGCTGGTCGGCGGCTTCAATGCCGCTCATCCCGATTACAGTCTGACGGTCGACTATCGCGGTTCCGAACTCGACAAGCAGATGCGCGTAGCGCTCCTGTCCGGCAACGGCCCCGATGTGGTCTACACCGCCGGTCCGAGCTATGTGGCGCCGATGGCCCGCGCCGGCCAGTTGCTGGCGCTCGACGACTATGCCGAGAAGCTCGGCTGGAACAAGCGCATCCTGCCGGTCTTCCTGGAAATGGGCAAATATGACGGCAAGCTCTACGCCGTGCCCAAGACCTACGAAACGCTAGGTCTGTTCTACAACAAGGCCGTGCTCGAAAAGAACGGCTGGAAGGCACCGACCACGCTGGCCGAGATGGAAGCGCTGGCCGACGAGGCTCTCAAGGCCAAGCTCGTACCCTTCGCATCCGGCAACGCCGGCTGGCGCGGCAACAACGAGCATTACGTCACCATCGCCTTCAACTCGATCGCCGGGCCGGAGAATGTCTATAAGGCGCTCAAGGGCGAAATCCCCTGGACGGCCGAGCCCTTCGTGGCGGCCATCAACAAGCTGAACGACTGGTGGCAGAAGGGCTATTTCGGCCCTGACTATTTCTCGCTCGAGACCGAGCAGTTCTTCGCCCAGATGGCTGCCGGCAAGTCGCCGATGCTGCCGAGCGGCACCTGGCACTTCCAGTACATCCAGTCCTACTTCAAGGACAACGCCGACCAGTGCGGCTTCGTCGGCTTCCCGAGCGCCGACGGGCTCGGCGCCCCGGTCTACGCGCTGGGCGTCGGCTCGACCCTGTCGATCGCCGCAGCCTCGCAGAATCCCGACGGCGCCGCCGCCGCCATCGACTATGTCTTCTCGCCGGAGTTCTACGGCGCCATGAACTCCGTCTGGCAGGGCGAGTGGAACACGCCGCTCGAAGACCTCAGCATGGTCAAGATCAGCGACACGGTGCCGGCCCTCTATGCCGAGACCATGAAAACGCTGGCCGACGCGGTGGGCGACAACAAATACGGCTATACGTCCTGGACCTTCCTGCCGCCGGCCACCGACACGCAGCTCATCAACGGCATCGAAGAGGTCTGGCTCGGCCGGTCGACCGTCGCCGACTATCTCGCGCAGCTCGACGCCACGTTCCAGCAGGAAAAGGCGGAGGGCAAGGTGCCGGCTGTACCGGCCCGCTGACATCGGAGCGGCGTGTGTTCTTGTGAACGCCCGCCGTTCCATTCCCCGGTGTTCGCATCGTCTCGACGGGAGATCGGTTCCCGTGTTTCCGGACGGTGCCCCAGCTCGACGGATGGAAGCGGCTCCGGCCGCTTCCGCTCGCCGGAGACAATCCGCATGCATCGCCTCTATCTGATCCCGACGTTGCTCATCAACGTCGCCATCATCTTCATTCCCGCCGCGCTGACCATCGCGCTCGCCTTCTGCCGGTGGGACGGTATGGGCATACCTGTGTTCGTCGGGCTGGCCAACTTCCGCCAGCTCCTGGCCGACCGCGTGTTCTGGATGGCGCTCGGCAACAACGTGATCTGGACGGCCATCTTCCTCACGGTTCCGATCGCCATGGGGCTGCTCGCCGCAACCATGATGCTGGTCGCCCGCCGCGGCAGCGCCTTCTTCCAGGTCATCTATTTCCTGCCGATGGTGATCGCCACCGCCATTACCGCCCGTGTCTGGCAGGGCATGATCTATTCGCCCCTGACCGGCATCGCCGGCCTCATCACCCGCGCCGGTTTCCCGGTTCCCAACCCGCTGACCCAGACCTCGACCGCCCTTTACGGCATTGCCGTCGTCGACCTCTGGCACTGGTGGGGTTTCCTCTGCGTCATCTTCTTCGCGGCGTTGCGCCAGGTACCGCAGGAGCAGATCGAAGCGGCGCGCATCGAAGGCGCCAGCTTCTGGCAGATGCTGCGCTACGTTCTGCTGCCCGGCATCCGGCCGACCATCACGCTGATGATGATCATGACCATCATCTGGTCGTTCCTGGTGTTCGACTTCGTCTACATCCTGACCCAGGGCGGCCCGGCCTTCTCGAGCGAAGTACTGTCGACGCTGGCCTACCGCAGCGCCTTCTACGATCTCGCGGTCGGCAAGGCGGCCGCCGTCGCCGTGGTGATCAGCCTGTTCGGCCTTGCGACCACCGCCGTCTACATCCGCCTGCAGGCGAAGGAGTTCGACCAATGAGGCTGATCGAAAGCCGGACGACCTTCGTCCTCACCTACACGGCGCTGGCGATCCTCCTCTTGATCACCCTGTTCCCGATCGCCCTTCTGGTGCTCAACTCGCTGAAGCCGGCAACGCAGATCGTTCAGAGCCCGCTTGCCTGGCCGGAGGTCTACCGCTGGGACAACTTCGTCCGGGCCTGGAACGACGCCCGCTTCGGCACCACCATGCTCAACTCGGCGATGCTGGCGGCGCTGACCATCGTTCTGGTCTGCTCCACCGGCTCGCTCACCGCCTACGTGCTGGCCCGCCGCAAGATCAAGAGCTGGAAGATCGTCACCTTCTACCTGCTCGCCACGACAACGGCACCGATCCAGCTGTTCCTGTTCCCGCTCTACTTCGGCTTCGCCAAGCTCGGGCTGATCAACAATGTCTTCGCGGTGTCGCTGATCTACACGGCGATCTATTCGCCCTTCGCGGTGATGCTGCTCAGGACCTACTTCCTCGCCGTTCCCAAGGAGCTTGAGGAGGCGGCTCTGATCGACGGCGCCACCCACTGGCAGGTGTTTTCCAAGGTGATGCTGCCGATCGTCTCGCCCGGGATCCTAACCGTGGCGCTGATCATCGGCCTCTATTCCTGGAACGAGTTCCTGATCGCCACGACCTTCCTGCAGCGAACCGACCGTCTGACCGCCGTCGTCTCCTTCTTCCTGCTGTCCGGCCAATACACCTCCGACTGGGGTGAGATCATGGCCGCAGCCCTCATCATCGTGCTGCCGGTGATCGTCCTGTTCATCGCCCTGCAGCGCCGCTTCATCGAAGGCATGGCCGGCGGTTCGGTCAAAGGCTGAACCCCGCGTTCCCGCAACACCTACCGGAGAGTTCCGATGTCCCTCCCCTCCGACTATCTCGAACGCGTCTACGCCGGCGTCCTTGGCAAGCTGATCGGCGTCTACCTTGGCCGGCCCTTCGAGGGCTGGACCTATGCCAAGATCATGGAGAAGCTCGGCCCCATCGACTATTACGTCCATGAGCGGCTCGGCCAGCAGCTCGTCGTCACCGATGACGATGTCGCAGGCACCTTCACCTTCCTGCGGGCGCTCGAAGACTACGGCGTCTCCCCCGACCTCTCGTCGGAAGACATCGGCAAGGCCTGGCTCAACTATCTGATCGAGCACCGGTCCATCCTCTGGTGGGGCGGCAACGGCAACTCGACCGAGCACACTGCCTGGCTCAACCTCAAGCGCGGCATCGCCGCACCAGCCTCGGGTTCGATCGAAGTCAACGGATCGACGGTGGCCGAGCAGATCGGCGCCCAGATCTTCATCGACGGCTGGGCCATGGTGGCGCCGGGCCAGCCCGAGCTCGCCGCCCGTCTCGCCCGCGCCGCCGGCCGGGTCAGCCACGACGGCGAAGCCGTCCACGCCGCCGCGCTATGGGCGGCGATGGAAGCGGAAGCCTTCGTCTCCAGCGATGTCGATCATCTGATCGATACCGGCCTTTCGGTCGTCCCCAAGGACTGCCTGATCGCCCGGCTGATCGCCGACATCCGCCGCTGGCATTCTGAGAACCCCGACTGGCTGACGACGCGGCAGCTTATCCAGGACACTTATGGTTACGACAAGTTCCCAGGCAATTGCCATGTCGTGCCCAACCACGCGTTGATGATCATGGCGATCCTCTACGCACCGCACGACTTCCAGGCGGCGCAGCGCATCGTCAACACCGCAGGCTGGGATACTGACTGCAATGCCGGCAATGTCGGCTGCCTCTCAGGCCTGATGCTCGGCCTCGATGGCATCGAGGCCGGTCCCGACTGGCGCGGCCCGGTTGCTGATCGCCTTTTGATCTCGTCCGCCGACGGCGGCAACGGCATCAACGATGCGGTGCGCATCGCCTATTACGTCGCCAATCTCGGCCGAAAACTGGCCGGCGAAGCGCCGCTGCCCTCCCCCAAGGACGGCGCCCGCTTCCATTTCTCTCTGCCTGGCAGCGTCCAGGGTTTCCGGCCCGACGCGAGATCGAACGCCAACCCGGCGCTTCGCGTTTCCAATGCCGCCTTCGGTACGGGCCGGGCTCTGGAGATCGCCTACACCGCGCTTGCTCCGGGACAGGTGGCCGCCGCAACGACGCCGACCTTCGCGCCGCCGACCGTCACGGACATGCGCACCTACGAGCTGATGGCGACGCCGACCATCTATCCCGGGCAGATGGTGCGGGCGCGCGTGGTCGCGCCCAGAGAGAACTCGGGCGCCGTTGATGTGCGCCTGACGCTGAAGGTGTTCGGCGAGAAGGATCGTCTCAGCAATGTCGACGGCAAGCCGGTGAAGCTGGTTCCAGGCGCCGAGACGGTTCTGGAATGGCGCCTGCCCGAGTTCGATGGCCAGCCGATCGGCGAGGTCGGCATCGCCGTCACCACCCAGGCCCAAAGGGCCGACGGTCGCGTGCTCGTTGACTGGTTGCGCTGGGATGGTGCGCCGGAGGTCACGCTGCGCCGGCCGAAGGCGGACAGCGACTTCTGGCGCATGGCCTGGGTCAACGGCGTCAGCTTCTTCTCCAAGCTGTTCCCGCCGAGCTTCCGCATTTCCCAGGCGGTCGGCGAAGGCATGGTCAGCCACGGCACGCGGGAATGGACCGACTACGCTGTGAAGACCGACCTTACGGTTCATCTCGGCAGCTACGGCGGCCTCGCCGTCCGTGTCCAGGGCCTGCGTCGATACTATGGCATCCGCCTCGTTCGCGACGGCCGTCTGCAGATCGTGAGGGTTCGCGACGAGACCGTGACGGTACTGGCCGAGGCGCCCTTCGATTTCGCCTTTGAAAAGGCGGTACCGATGGAGATCCGGGTCCGCGACCGCGTCATATCCGCCTTGGCGGGAGGGATAAGTCTCGAAGCCCGCGACGACAGCGACACGGCTTTGACCGATGGCGGCATCGGTCTCGTCATCCATGAAGGTGCGCTGTCGACAGACTATGTCAGCGTGTCGGCCGCCTGAGACCGGACAAGGAGAAACAGCATGGCTTCGGTCTCGATCCGCGACGTGATGAAAGCCTTTGGCGCCGCCAAGGTGATCCACGGCGTGTCCGTCGACATCGCCGACGGTGAGTTCGTGGTGCTGGTCGGACCATCCGGCTGCGGCAAGTCGACGCTGCTCCGGATGATCGCCGGCCTCGAGGATATCTCGGGCGGCACCATCTCCATTGGCGGCCAGGTGGTCAACGACCTGCCGCCCAAGGCGCGCGACATATCCATGGTGTTCCAGAACTATGCGCTCTATCCGCATATGACGGTGGCGCAGAACATGGCCTTCTCGCTGACGCTGGCCGGAGCGCCAGCGGCTGAGAAGGAGCAGAAGGTCAATGCGGCGGCGGAAATCCTCGGCCTCACCCCGCTGCTCGACCGCTATCCGCGCCAACTGTCCGGCGGCCAGCGGCAGCGTGTCGCCATGGGCCGGTCGATCGTCCGCAACCCCCAGGTCTTCCTGTTCGACGAGCCGCTCTCCAACCTCGACGCCAAGCTGCGCGTCTCCATGCGCGCCGAGATCAAGGCGCTGCACCGGCGTCTCGGCACCACCACGGTCTATGTGACGCATGACCAGGTGGAGGCGATGACACTGGCCGACCGCATCGTGGTCATGCAGGCCGGCCGCGTCGAACAGGCGGGGGCGCCGATCGAACTCTACGATCGTCCGGAGAACACCTTCGTCGCCCAGTTCATCGGCTCCCCCTCGATGAACATCCTCCCGGGGCGGCGCCAGGGAAGCGGCATCATGCTCGAAAACGGCGGCATGGTCGCCGCTTCCCTCCCCTCACACATCGAGGAAGGGCGACGCATACTGGTCGGCAAGCGCCCCGAGAACATCCGCCTCGCGGACACCGGCGGCCTTTCGGCCACCGTCAAGGTGGTCGAGCCGACGGGGTCGGAGACCTATGCCGTGTTCGATATCGGCGGCGAGGAGGTGGTCGGCCTGTTCCGGGAACGTGTCGAGCTTCACGAGCAGCAGACGGTGCGCCTGTCGTTCGACGATGGCCCGCTCCATCTGTTCGATGCGGAGACGAAACGCCGTCTGCCCGATTGAGCGAATGCCGGAGGACCGCGCCGATCCACCGGCAGAGTCCCGCCTAAAGCCGCCAGCCGGTGCCGACGTCGAAGAAGGACGCCTTCTGGATGTCGATGGTGACCGGGAAGGTGCTGTCCGCCTCGCAGCCGTCGTCCTGCCCCACGAGATGCGACAGGCTGATGCCGTCGAAGGTGGACCAGGCGAGAATGCTGCTGCCCATGGGCTCGATCAGCGACACCTTTCCTTCGATGGCCTGCGCCTCTCCCTTGGCGGGGAGGATGTGTTCCGGGCGGAGGCCGAGCACGGCTGGCCGGCCGCTCTCGATCTTCTGGGCGAAGGGATAACGGCTGACATCCAGACGGAAGTCGCCGGCCACAAAGACCAGACGATCGCCATCGGCGACGATCTTCCCCTCGACCTTGTTCATCGCCGGCGAGCCGAGGAAGCTGCCGACGAACTCGTTGGCCGGCTTGTTGTAGACGTTGAGCGGCGTGTCGAGCTGCTGGATGATGCCATCCTTCATGACCGCGATGCGATCGGCGAGCGTCAGCGCCTCGATCTGGTCGTGGGTCACGTAGATCATGGTCGACTTCAGCGTCTTGTGCAGTTTCTTGATCTCAAGGCGCAGCTCGGCGCGGAGCTTGGCGTCGAGATTGGACAGTGGCTCGTCGAACAGGAAGATGTCGGCATCGCGCACCAGGGCGCGGCCGATGGCGACGCGCTGACGCTGGCCGCCGGAAAGAGCCGACGGCTTGCGGTCGAGCAGATGGGTGATCTGCAACAGGTCGGCCGCCCATTTCACCTTCTTCTCGATGATCGCCCGGTCGATGCCGGCGATGCGCAGGCCGAAAGAGAGGTTCCGCTCGACGCTCATGGTCGGATAGAGCGCGTAGGACTGGAACACCATGCCGATGCCGCGGTCCTTGGGATCGGTCCAGGTGACGTCCTTGTCGTTGAACAGGATGCGGCCGCCGCTGACGTCGGCGAGGCCGCCGATGGCGCTCAGAAGCGTCGACTTGCCGCAGCCGGACGGCCCGAGCAGCACGAGGAACTCGCCGTCCTCAATCGTCAGGTCGAGGTTCTTGACGATCGGCACATTGCCGTAGCTGATCTCGAGGTTTTGCAGGGAAACTGAACTCATGGCTTAACCCTTCACGGCACCGGAGGCGATGCCGCGCACGAACCAACGGCCGGACACCAGATAGACGGTGAGTGGCACCAGCGAGGTGAGCACGGTTGCCGCCATGTTGACGTTGTAGGCGCGCTCGCCGGTGGTGGTGTTGACGATGTTGTTGAGCTGGACGGTCATCGGCAGGTTCTCGCGTCCCGCAAAGACGAGGCCGAGCAGGAAGTCGTTCCAGATGGCCGTCACCTGCATGATCACCGCGACGATGGCGATCGGCACCGACATCGGCAGGATGATCGAGATGAAGATCTTCCAGAAGCCGGCGCCGTCGATGCGCGCCGCCTTGAACAGCTCGACCGGCAGGCCCGAGTAGTAGTTGCGGAACAAGAGCGTCATCACCGGCATGCCGAAGATGATGTGTGTAATGACGATGGCGGGCAGCGAACCGTAGATGCCGGTCTGGGCGTAGAAGCGCACCAGCGGGTAGATGAATACCTGGTAGGGAACGAACGAACCGAGCAGCAGGCAGGCAAACAGCACGTTGGCGCCCTTCACCTTCCAGAAGGACAATGCATAGCCGTTGATGGCACCGAGCAGGATGGAGAAGATGACGCTCGGCACCAGGATCTTCACGGAGTTGCCGAAGCCAACCTGAAGCCCTGTGCATTCGAGCCCAGTGCAGGCCGACGTCCAGGCCTTTATCCAGGCATCGATGCTGAACTGTTGCGGCAGCGAGAAGATCAGGCCGAGGCGGATCTCATCCATGCTCTTGAACGATGTGACGAGCATCACGTAGAGCGGCAGCAGGAAGAACAGCGCAAGGACGCCGAGGAAGGCGTAGATGCCGATGCGCCCCCAGACCTCCTGATAGGTGAGCGGACGCTTGGTGGCGGTGGACCGTTTGGACATCACGACGCCCTCCCGCTCTTCCGGAAATACTGAGAGTAGATGACGGGCGCCATGACCAAGAGAACGGTGACGAGCATCACCGTCGATGCCGCCGTGGCGAGGCCGATGTTGGCGCGCTCGAACAGATTGTCCATGATGAACTTGGCCGGTACTTCGCTGGCCGTACCGGGGCCGCCGTTGGTCATGGCGACGACCACGTCGTACATCTTGACGATGCTGATCGACAGCAGGACGAGCGAGGTGATGATCATCGGCCGGAGCATCGGCAGGACGATCGAGAGGTAGACGCGCCAGGTCGGGATGCCGTCGATCCGCGTCGCCCGCCAGATTTCGGTGTCGACGCCGCGCAGGCCGGCAAGGATCAGCGCCATGACGAGGCCGGAGCCGTGCCAGACTGTGGCGACAATGACGGCGTAGAGCACCATCTTCGGGTTGACCACCCAGTCGAGGACGAAGCCGGTGAACCCAAGCCCATGCATGGTGTGCTGGATCCCGAGATCCGGGTTGAGGACCCACTGCCAGACGAGGCCGGCCACCACGAAGGACATGGCATAGGGATAAAGGAACACGGTGCGGAACAGGCTTTCGCCGCGCACGTTCTGATCGATGAAGATCGCCAACAGGCAGCCGAGCGCAAAGCAGATCAGCAGGAAGAAGAAGGCGATTATGACGAGGTTGCCGAGCGAGGTCAGCCAGCGCGGCGTATCGAACAGGGTGAAGTACTGGGTGAGGCCGACGAAATCGTTCTTGGGAAGCAGCTTCGAGCTCGAGAACGACAACCGGACCGACCAGGCCATGGTGCCGAGATAGGCGAAGATGACGACGACGGCCATCGGTAACAGGGCTATGTAGGCAACGAGGTTGCGCTTCACATGCCGGGTAAGTTCGGCTCCCACATGCTCCTCCCTATGTGAATGACGGGAAGACGGTAACCCGCCTTCCCGCGTCTTGAAGCAGGATCAGCCCTTGAGGGCCTTCTCGAACCGCTCGACTGCCTGATCGACGGTCATCGGCGTGTTCCACAGCTCGGTGACGATGTCCTGCACGGAACCATAGACCGACTCTTCCATCATCTGGGACGCATCGGGCGCCTGACGGGCCGGATCGGACATGATCTTCATGCCGAGCTGGGCGCAGGCGTCGAGGCTCGCCACGTCGACGTCAGAGCGGATCGGGATCGAGCCCTTCAGGTTGTTGAACTTCACCTGGACATCAGGCTGGGTCATGATCTCGACCAGCAGGTTCTGGGCCTTGACCTTCTCGGCATCATCGGTCTTCGGGAAGACGAAGACGTCGCCGCCGAGGACGTAGGGGGAGTCAGGGCGAAGGCCGGGAATGCAGCCATAGTCCTTGCCGATTTCCTTGTTGGCCTGCTTGAACTCACCCTTGGCCCAGTCGCCCATCACCTGGAAGCCGGCCTCGTTCTTGATCAGGAGCGCCGTGGTGTCGTTCCAGTTGCGTCCGGGCGAGGCCTGATCGACATAGGGCTTCAGGCTGATGAAGGTCTCGATGACCTTGCGGAACTCCGGCGAGCGGATCGCCGCCTCGTCCTTGTCGCCGTAGACGGACTTCCAGAGCGTGCCACCGCCGACATTGGTGAGCATGGCCGAGAACAGCGAGTTCTCCTGCCAGCGCTGACCGCCGAGGGCGAGCGGGGTGATGCCGGCCGCCTTGAGCTTGTCGAGGGCGGCAAAGAACTCGTCCATGGTTTCCGGCGGCTTCTCGACGCCGGCCTTGCTGAGGGCGGCGTTGGAGTACCAGATCCACAGGGGCATGTGGATGTTCACCGGCGCGGCGTAATACTTGCCGTCGACCTTGACCGCCTTGGCGATCGGCGCCGGCAGAACCTTGTCCCAGTTGTTCTTGGTGGCGACTTCATCAATGTCGTTGAGCAGTCCCTCGCCAATGATCTCGTGATACTGGCGCGAGGTGTTGAACAGCGCGGCCGTCGAGGGATCGCCCCCGACGATGCGGTTGATGGCGGCGCTACGGGCAGCCGAGCCACCGGCGACCGCGTTGTCCACCCACTTGCCGCCTGCCGCGTTGAAGGCGTCAGCGAAGACCTTGATGGCAGCGGATTCGCCACCCGACGTCCACCAATGGATGACCTCGGCGTTCAGCGGCTCCTGCGCCTTGGCAACGCCGGTTGCAGCCATAAGGGCGATCGCCGACACGGCGACCATCTGTTTCATTCCGATCATGGTTCCTCCCAAACGGATTAGCCAAGGCGCCCATAGGGCAAACTTGGATGTCCAACGGCTCCCGATCCAAAAGTGGGATCGGTTCCATTTTTGAACTTAAAGTCTTGATTTTGTCAATGCCGCTTGCGAGAAAAGCTGTGTCGGGAAAACACGCAATCGGTGGGATTTTGATTTCTCCCATTTAAAAACAAAAGGGTAAATGATAGCGTGCTGGCTGTTCGGGTGATCGGAGTTGCGTGATGGCGACCGTTAAGGATGTGGCAAAGCTGGCTGGAGTGGGGTCAGGAACCGTCTCTCGATATATTTCTGGAACCGGTTCCGTCTCGCGCAAATCGGGCGAGAAGATCGCCCGCGCCATCGAACAGCTCAATTACCGTCCCAACAGCATGGCCCGATCGCTTTCTTCGCGCCGCTCGGATCTCATCGGCGTGTGGGTGCCGTCGCTGGAAGGCCCCTACTACCACATGATGATCCGGACGATCGAAAGCGCGCTTCGCTTGCAGGGCAAGCACATGATCCTTGCCAACGCCGAGGACGCGCAATCGAACGAGGATCGCCTCGCCCACCTCGACTACCTGATCAACCGCGACTGCGACGGCATCCTGATTTCGAGTTCGCTACAGAGCGAGTTTGAACTGGCGCGCTATGCCGAGAAATTTTCCAATCTCGTCGTCATGAACCATCATACGGACGAGCTGGCCGGGCGCTGCTTTTCCATTGATCATGATCTCGGCGGCCGGTTGGCAGCCCGGCATCTTGTCGAACTGGGCCACACTCGGGTTGCGACGATCACCGGCCGGCTTTCCGCGCTGGACGCCCGCCAGCGCCATGTCGCCTTTCTCGACGAGATGGCGAAACTCGGTCACCCGGTGGTTCCGGAACGCATCGTCGAAGGCGCGTTCTCCTATGCCGGCGGCGAACAGGCCGTTGCGGCGCTGCTTGCCTCAAGCGCCGACTATTCGGCCGTGTTCTGCGGCAATGACAAGGTGGCGATGGTGCTGATCGCCGAACTGCACAAGCGCAGTATCTCGGTGCCGGGCGACGTGTCGGTCATCGGCTACGACGACGTCGAGTTTACGCCCTACACCGCCCCTGCCCTCAGCACGATCCACGCGCCGATCGAAGAGATGAGTCAGTCGGCCTGTCATCAGCTTCTCAACCTCACCTACGGCCTCGAACTCCCTTACCAGGAGCACTTCGAGCCGTCGCTTTCGGTGCGGCAATCAACAGGATCGTGCAGCCTCCAGCTCGCCCAGTGCCCCGACGGGCGCATGGCGGTCTAGTCATTTGTATCGCATCGGATGATCCGAAAGCCGAAGGCACCTTTGGGTCCGATGCTCCAGCCGAATAGTCCCCTTCCGAGAGACAACGATGCCCTCCTTCATCGAAAACGGAACCCGGTTCCATCTGGACGATCCCAAGCTGGCTCCCAACTCCGCCGCCTATCTCTGGAACCGGCGGATGATGATCCAGATGAACTGCCGCGGATACGCGGTGAGCCAATACATGGACCCGGAGCCGCGCAAATACGCCCATCCGCCGATCATGCCCGGGCAGATCTTCATGCTGCCGGAGCAGGGCTATTACCCCAACCATCCCGGCCGCTTCTTCTACCTTCGCGACAACGACTCGGGCGCCCTGTTCTCAGCCCCGTATGAGCCGGTACGAGCCGACCTCGACCGTTTCGCCTTCGAGCCGGGCCTGTCCGACATCCGCTGGCTGATCGAGAAGGACGGCGTCAGGGTCGAGCTTTGCCTCGTCCTGCCGGTGGACGACGTCGCCGAGCTCTGGACGGTGAAGATCACCAACACCACGGCCAAACGGAAGAGCCTGTCCTTCGTGCCGTTCTTCCCGGTCGGCTTCATGTCCTGGATGAACCTGGGCGGACATTTCGACCCGGCTCTCAACGCGGTGGTCTGCACCTCCGTCACGCCCTATCAGAAGATCGAGCAGTATTTCAAAAACCAGCACCTCAAGGACATTACCTTCCTCACTGCCGACCGCCGCCCTGATCATTTCGAGGTGGCCCAACAGGCCTTCGAGGGCGAAGGCGGGCTGCATGCCCCCTCGGCGCTGGCCGACGGCGGTCACCTCCGCGGCGGCGAGGCCTATTACGAGATTCCGGCCTGCGTCATGCAGTGGGATCTCACCATCGCAGGCGGCGCGAGCGAAGACTTCCGCTTCGTGTTCGGGCCGGCAAAGGACAAGGCCGAGATCGCCGACCTCCGGGCGAAGTATATCGACGGCGACGTCGAACAGGTCCGCCGGGACGCCCACGCCTACGTGACCGAGGGGGGTCGCAGCTGCCTGGAGATCCAGTCACCCGACGACACCTTCAACCATTTCATCAATCACTGGCTGCCTCGTCAGGTGTTCTACCACGGCGACACCAACCGCCTCACCACCGACCCGCAGACCCGCAACTATCTGCAAGACGCGCTCGGTGTACTGTTCATCCGGCCGCAGACGACGCGTGAGGTGATCCTGCATGCCGTGAGCCAGCAGCATGTCAGCGGCAAGATGCCGGACGGCATTCTGCTGCGGCCCGATGCCGAGCTCAAGTACATCAACCAGGTGCCGCATACCGATCACGGCGTCTGGCTGGCGATCACCGTCAAGGCCTATCTCGACGAGACTGGCGACCATTCCATCCTGGATGAACAGGTTGCCTGGACCGACGACCCGACGCCGGCCACCATCCGCGAGCATGTGACGCGCGCCCTGCGCTTCCTGGCGGCGGCCGTCGACGAGCGGGGCCTGCCCTATATCGAGCAGGGCGACTGGTGCGACCCGATGAACATGGTCGGCTACAAGGGCAAGGGCGTTTCCGGCTGGCTGGCCGAGGCGTCGAGCTATGCCATGTCGCTGTGGTCGAAGGTTTGCGCCGCCGAGGGTGACGAGGAGACGGCAAGCTGGCTGAAGTCGGAAGCCGCTGCGTTGGTCGACAGCATCAACCGCCATCTCTGGGACGGCGACTGGTATGGCCGCGGCATTACCGACGATGGCGTGGTCTTCGGCATTTCGACCGACAAGGAGGGCCGCATCTTCCTGAACGCCCAGAGCTGGGCGCTTCTCTGCGGGGCGGCCGACGACGACCGCAAGGCACGCATGTTGACGGCGATCGACGAACAGCTGGTGACGCCGTTTGGGGTGGAAATTCATGCGCCGTCGTTCACGGCCATGCGGGAGGATATCGGCCGCCTGACCCAGAAGTGGCCCGGCGCTGCCGAGAACGGCGCCGTCTACAACCACGCCGCCGCCTTCTATGCCGCCTCGCTCTACCATGTCGGTGAAGGCGACAGAGGCTTCCAAGTGCTGCGCGCCATGCTGACCGACCCGGAGCGGGCGGACATCGCCACGCGCGGGCAGCTGCCGCTCTACATCCCGAACTATTATCGCGGCGCCTATCGGCAGTTCCCGCGCACCGCCGGCCGTTCCAGCAACCTGTTCAACACCGGCACGGTCGCCTGGGTTTATCGGGCAGTGATCGAGCAGCTCTGCGGCGTGCGTGGCGAAGGTGACGGAGCGGTGATCGCCCCGCAGGTTCCCTCGTCCTGGCAGACCCTCAACTTCACCCGCCGCCTGCGCGGCGCGACCTTCAACGTCGTCTTCTCGCGCGAGGATGGCCTTGCCAAGCAGATCGTCGAGATCGACGGCCAATGCGTCGAGAGTGGACGGCTTGCCGCAATCGAAGCCGGCCGTATCTATGAGGTAAGGGTGAGAAGCCCTCGCTGAGATAGGCCGGGAGGAACCGATGATCGTTATCGTCATGGGGGTATCGGGGGCGGGAAAGACCACCGTCGGCGAGTTGCTCGCCGATCGGATGGGCTGCGGCTTCTCCGACGCCGACGATTTCCACCCCGCCGCCAATGTCGAGAAGATGCGGGCAGGGATTGCGCTTACCGACGACGATCGCTGGCCGTGGCTGAAGGCGCTCCGGCAGGCCATCGAAGACTGGCAGGCTGCCGGAGAAAGCCGTGTCATCGCCTGTTCGGCCTTGAAAGATGCCTATCGGGACGTGCTCTCGCCGCGTGACGACGTTGTCTTCGTCTACCTCAAGGGCGATACCGAGACGATTGCCTCCCGGCTCAAAGCCCGCAAGGGCCACTATATGAACCCCAACTTGCTGACGAGCCAGTTCGCCGCTTTGGAAGAGCCTGCCGACGCCGTCGTAGTTGACATTGCCCCGCCGCCGGCGACTGTTGTCGACAACATCACGGCCCAGCTCGACGCACGCGGATTTCATCAGGAAAAGAGACCGACATGACCGTTCGCTCCATCGTCGCCGACGTCACCGAGCGCATAGAGCGACGCAGCCGAGCAAGCCGCACCGCCTATCTCGATGATATCGAAAGGGCGCGCGAGGCGATCCGCGCCGCCGGCCCGGCGCGCCACCGTCTGCCCTGCTCCAACCTGGCGCATGGTTTCGCCGCCTGTCCGGCCGACGACAAGCAGCGTCTGACCGGCACCGAGGCCATCAACCTCGGCATCGTCACCACCTACAACGACATGCTCTCGGCGCACCGGCCTTATGAGCGCTATCCGGAGCTGATCCGCGAGGAAGCCCGCCGGCTCGGCGCAGTCGCCGAGGTGGCCGGTGGAGCGCCCGCCATGTGCGACGGAATCACGCAGGGCCGTACCGGCATGGAGTTCAGCCTGTTCTCGCGGGACGTCATCGCCATGTCGACGGGAATCGCCCTGTCGCATGACATGTTCGATGCCGCGCTGATGCTGGGCATCTGCGACAAGATCGTTCCCGGCCTGGTCCTGGGTGCGCTGGCCTTCGGTCACCTGCCAACCGTGTTCGTCCCCTCCGGCCCCATGCCGACCGGCCTCGGCAATGCCGAGAAGAACGCCGTCCGTCAGGCCTATGCCGCCGGCACCGCCACCGAGGCCGATCTTCTGGAGGCAGAGGCGAAATCCTATCATTCGCCGGGCACCTGCACCTTCTTCGGGACGGCCAACACCAACCAGATGCTGATGGAGATCATGGGGCTGATGCTGCCTGGTTCGGCCTTCGTGGCACCCGACACGCCGCTGCGCGACGCACTGACCCGCGCCGCCGTGGCTCAGGCCGTCGCCATCGCCGGAACGGGCGACAACAGCCTGCCGATCGGCCGGTTGCTCGACGCACGCAGCTTCGTCAATGGCATCGTCGGCCTCAGCGCCACCGGCGGTTCGACGAATCTCACCATCCACCTGATCGCCATGGCGCGCGCCGCCGGCCTCATCGTCGATTGGGACGATTTCTCGGCGCTGTCGGCCGCAACGCCGCTGCTGGTCCGCGCTTATCCCAACGGCAAGGCCGACGTCAACGGCTTCCGAGACGCCGGCGGCGTCCCCTTCCTGGTGCGCGAGCTGAGGCGGGCCGGCCTATTGCACGACGACGCCCAGACCATTCTGGGTACCGGCCTCGCGCCCTACGAGTGCACGCCCGAGCTCGACGCCACGGGCACCCTGGTGTTCGCCGAAACGCCGCTTGTGAGCGCCGACGACAGCGTGGTTCGTTCGATCGATACTCCCTTCCAGCCGACCGGCGGCATCAACCTTCTGACCGGCAATCTCGGACGCGCGGTGATCAAGTCGTCGGCCGTCGCCGTCGAGCATCAGACGGTCGAGGCACCGGCGCGCGTCTTCGCCTCGCAGGAGGCGTTCTTGTCGGCTTTCAAGGCCGGGCTCGACGAGGATTTCGTCGCCATCGTCCGCTTCCAGGGACCGCAGGCCAACGGCATGCCGGAACTTCACAAGCTGACGCCGGCGCTCGGCCTGCTGCAGGACCGAGGGCGCAAGGTGGCTCTCGTCACCGACGGCCGCATGTCCGGCGCCTCCGGCAAGGTGCCGGCCGCCATCCACGTGACGCCGGAAGCGGCGCGCGGCGGGCCGATCGGCCGTGTTCAGGATGGCGACATCGTCAGGCTCGACGTGGCGACCGGTCGCTTGGATGTGCTGTTGCCGCAGGACGAGTGGGACAGCCGGCGCCAAGCCGTTGCGGAACCCGGCATCGAAGGCAGTGACCGTCGCTTGTTCGGCGTATTGCGGCGAGCAGTTGGCACGGCCGAGGAAGGGGCGACGGCTCTCGGCTGACGAAGACGGTCGCCCATTTCCGAGCGAAGCAGGAGGCGGCTATGAGCGCGGATGAGATCGTACAGTCCTATCGGGACTACATCGCCTGCCTGAACTGCCGGGACTGGGCCGGATTGGACCTCTTCGTGCACGAGGATGTTCGACACAACGGCCGTTTGCTGGGCCTGTCCGGCTATTCAGCGATGCTACAGGGAAATGTCCGCGACATTCCTGACCTAACCTTCGAGATCGGGACGCTGGTCTCCAACCCGCCTCAAATAGCAGCTCGCCTCCTGTTCGACTGCACGCCGACGGGCGTTTTCATGGGCCTGCCGGTCAATGGCCGAAGGGTCGCCTTCGCCGAGCATGCTTTCTATGAGTATCGCGACGGCAAGATCTGGGATGTGACGTCGGTGATCGACAAGGCAGCCGTCGAAGCACAGCTCTGAACTCAGTCGTTATCCGTCTTTCTGTTCGGCAAAGGCAGTGCGGGCCGCGTCGATACGCGCCGCGTTCGTCACAACCCATTCGGCGAGCGATCGCACCGGTATCAGGAAATCCCGGCCGAGATCGGTGAGCGCATATTCCACCTGAGGCGGCTTGGTTGGCGTCACGGTACGGGACACAAGGCCGCTTTCTTCGAGATCCTTCAGCGTGGACGTCAGCACCTTCTGGCTGATCTCGCCCACCTCTCGCCGTAGCGCGTTGAAGCGGAGCGGTCCGCGTCCCAGTACCCGCACGACCAGCACCGTCCACTTGCCAGCAAACTGCGACAGCATATGGCTGATGAGTACGCATCGGTCAGTTTCAGCCTGATGGCGTGATGTGTCCAACATGCACCTACCTCCTCTCACCCGATTGCAGCCGAACCTCCTTCGGAACCTATTGGGCAGAACGTGGTTCGTGGTCCGAGTAAGTTGGGCGGTATCTGCCGGGTGACCTGGTGCCCCGAAGGTGCCTCCTTGCCAAGCTGCAAACAAGTCGCAATCTAGTTACCTATTGATACCAGCCAGCGAGACACCACCATGACGTTCATTCCTCGGATTGCCCTCATCGTCGGCTCTACCCGGCCGACCCGCTTTGCCGACAAGCCAGCGCAGTGGATGCTGAAGCAAGCTCAGGCTCGCGATGACATGGAGGTCGAACTGGTCGACCTGCGCGATTTCTCGCTGCCCTTCTTCGCCGAGAAGGCCTCGAACATGTGGGCGCCCAGCCAGTCCCCCGAAGCCGTCCGGTGGCAGCAGACGATCGGCCGCTTCGATGGCTATATCTTCGTTGTCGCCGAGTACAATCGGTCCATCACCGGTGCGCTCAAGAACGCCCTCGACCAGGCTTATGTCGAGTGGATACGCAAGCCGTTCACGGCCATCGGCTACGGGAGTGTCGGTGGTGCCCGCGCCGTCGAACATTTGCGTCTGATCGGAATCGAGTTGCAGATGGTCCCCACCCGCAGCGCCGTCCACATTGGCGGCGTCGACTTCATGTCCGTGTCGCCGATGGGCGCGAACAAGCCGATCGAGGATATCGAAGCCAACCTATTGCCATCCGCGAAGGCGGCGCTCGACGATCTGGTCTGGTGGGCCAGGGCGACGAAGGCCGCAAAAGCCGGCTGACGGCAGACCGTCGGCAGAGAAGATCCTGACGTAGCCAACACGGAAAGCCATCGGTCGCAAAGAAAACGCGACCGGTGGCTTTTCGGCCCTGAGCGAAAGGAGCTCCCTCCATGGCATCTTTTCCACCAAACACCGGCACCGCTCGGACGACCGACACTGCCGAGACGAACAAGGCCATCGTGCGCCGTGCCTTTGAGGAATGGGCCAACGGCGGCACCCGCTTCTTCGACATTCTCGATGACAAAGCCAAATGGACGATCGCCGGGTCCGGGACGTCCGCACAGACCTTTCACGACCGCAATGCTTTCCTGGCCGGCGGATACGGACCGATCGCCGATCGGTTCGCCACGCCGATGAAGCCGGAAGTGTTGGGCATCTATGCCGACGGCGACGAGGTGATCATCCGCTGGGACGGTGCGGCCGAAATGAAGGATGGCCAGACCTATCGCAACAGCTACGCCTGGTTCTTCCGCATGCGGAGCGGGAAGGTCATCGAAGCCACCGCCTTCCTCGACCTGCCAACCTACGACGCTGCGCTGGATGGCAAGCCCTTGCCACCCTGGCCGACCATCTGACCTCACATAACGTCTGGAGGAACGAAACGATGAGTAACGTCCCCATACGCATCGGTCTCGCGACCGACCTTACCGGTCCCTATCAGTCCGTGGACGGCCCTGCCGGAGCCGACGCGATCCGCATGGCGATCGAGGACATCGGTGAAGTCGCCGGCCGCTCCGTTGAACTCGTGCTCGGCGATCATCGCAATGACGAGGCCGAAGCCGCCCGGATCGCCCGGCAATGGTATGGCGAAGATGGCGTCGACATGGTGATCAGCGGCGTCAACTCCGACACCAGCCTTGCCATGACCACCGTGGCCGCCGAACATGGCAAGCCGATCTTCGTTGTCGGCGCGGGCACGTCGGTGCAAACCCGCGAACGCGCCGCGCCATCCATCATTCAATATGCCTACAGCACGGTGGCGCTCGGCACGGTGCCTGGGCTGGCGCTGACCCGGCAGGGCCTGAAGCGCTGGTTCTTCATCACTGCCGAGTATCCTTTCGGTCTTGAGCTCGAAGCGCACGGCTCCCAAGCGATCAAGGCCGCCGGCGGCACCGTGGTCGGATCTGTTCACAATCCGCATGGAGCGGACGATTTCACACCCTATATCGAAGCTGCCCGCGATAGCCAGGCCGACGTTCTCGGTCTCGCCAATGGCCACGCGGAACTTCTGAAGGCTATGGCGGCAATGGACCGGATGGGCCTTGGCGACAAAATGAAACTTGTCGGCCTGCTGACCTTCATCGACGACATCCACGAGATGGGTCTCGAGCGGGCTCAAGGCCTCTATTTTGCCGACAGCTGGTTCTGGACACGTGACGCAGACTCCCGCGCCTGGGCCGAGCGCTTCCACGCCCGGCAGGGGCGGATGCCTTCGTCCCTGCAAGCCGCCGACTATTCGGCTGCCTTTCAATATCTGAAGGCCGTGGCTGCCGTTGGGAATACGGATCCCCAAGCAGTCGTCCTGCAGCTCCGCCGTACGACGCTCAACGACATATATGTGAAGGATGGTCGCATTCGGGAAGACGGTAGCATGCTCCACGACATTTACCTGCTGCGTGCCAAAGCACCAGGGGCATCGCAAGGAGAATGGGACGTCTACGATCTCGTCGCGACGGTTCCAGGCGAGGAAGCCTTTCCTGAGGAATGATCATGCAGCGTCTCGCCGGTCAGTAGCCGAGTTCGTGCGAGACGCTGGCGCCGATCGTTTTCAGCTGTTCGATGAATGACTTGAACTCGTCCATCGATACATTCTCGACCACGGTCGAGATGGAGATGGCAGCAACGAGTTTGCGGTCATGCCCCCAGACGGGAACGGCCGCGCAGCGGCAACCCCGGACATTTTCCTGCTCGTCGACGGCGAAGCCGTCCGAGCGCACCTTGGCGAGCGCCGCCTCGTACACGGCGCACTCCGTGATGGTGTTTTCGGTCGAGCTGGCAAAATCATAGCCATCGAGGGTCTTGCCGATGACGGCAGGCGACTGGAAGGCCAGCAGCACTTTGCCGATGGCCGTCGTGTGGATCGGCATGCGCCGGCCAATGCGAGAGTAGACAATGATCGATCGCGTCCCCTCGACCTTGTCGACGTAGACGCCCGACTTGCCATCGAGTACGCCTAGATGGACCGTCTGGCCGGTTTCCTCTGACAGTTTCTCCAGATAGGGCCTGGCGACGGCGATAAAGTCGCGCGAGCGCTGGACGAGATAGCCCCGCTCAAGCAGCTTCACGCCGAGACGATACGGGGCATTGGCCTCCGTCTGCTCGATATAGCCCTGGGCCTGCAAGGTCTTCAGGAGCGAATGCAGGGTGCTCTTGTGCAGCCCCGTCTGCTGGCTGATCTCGGCCAGGTTGAGCTCGACCTTCTGCTCATTGAAGAGCTCGAGGATGTTAAGGGCGCGCTCCACAGCCTGAATCAGCGGCATTTCTCAACATCTCCAATGGCGGGATACGACCCTGCGATTCCCAGTTTCAGTTCGATTAGTGCGCCGGCGAGCGCAATCCAAGATCGGAAAGAAGACGAGGGCACCAGCCAGAGAGGCAAGGCCGACGTCGTCCCTCGTGCGGAGCCTTCCAGATTCCCATTTTCCGGCAGAGACATAGCCAACTCCCTCAATAGCCTCATCGCGGGAACCTCGTGATGCGTGTCTTTGCCTACACAGCATCCCGGATTTACCAACCCTTGTGCCGCCGTTAACGTACGACATTATAAAACATCGTTCTATAATGTAGAACGCCTAGGCATAAGGTTCAGGAGCTTCCGATGGTAGCAACGCGTTTCGAGGGCATCATTCCGCCGGTATCGACCATCTTCACCGAGGCGGGCGCTTTCGACCCGAAGGGTCAGGCTCTGGTGATCGAGAAGCTGGTCGCCGCCGGAGTGGATGGCCTCTTCATCTGCGGCACCGGCGGAGAATTCTCCCAGATGACCACCGCCGAGCGAAAGACGGTGGCCGAATTCGCGGTGAAGCAGGCGGCCGGCCGCACCAAGGTGCTGATCGGTGTCGGCTCCAACAACCCGCGCGAAGCCATCGAACTCACCGTCCACGCGGAAGCGATCGGCGCCGACGGCATCGTTGCGGTCAATCCTTCCTACTGGAAAGTCACCGAGCCCCGCCTTCTCAAGTACTTCACCGACATCGCCGCCGCGACCAAGCTGCCGGTACTGGTCTACAACATCCCCTTCCTGACCGGCCAGGACCTCACTCCCGCCTTTGTGAAATCGGTGGTCGAGGCGGCGCCCAATGTCGTGGGCATCAAGGAGACGGTCGACTCCATCGGCCACATCCGCGAGATGATCAATGTGGTCGGCGCCGTTCGGCCTGACTTCCAGGTATTTGCCGGCTATGACGACCATCTGCTGACCACCATGATGCTGGGTGGTGTCGGAGCCATCTCGGCGAGCGGCAACTTCGCGCCGGAACTCTCCATCGGTATCTTCAAGGCTTTCCGCGCCGGCGACTTCGCCAAGGCGGTGGAACTGCACAGCCGCCTGATCCGCCTTCCGTCGATGTACGGTCTCGACACGCCCTTCGTGAACGTGGTCAAGGAGGCGATGCGCCTCACCGGCGTCGACATCTCCACCTATTGCCTGCCGCCCGCCGGTCCGCTGGCCGCCGACAAGCTGGCCCGCCTTGCCGATCTGCTGAAGCAGGCCGGTCTCGCCAAATAATCAGAACCGTCGGAGGGAGGCCCCCATGTCCATCAAGGAAATCTACGACGAGAGCAACGAGGCCGTCTACGTCGCGGCGACCAATGCTCCCGGCCCCGCCGGCAAGCTGCCGCTGACGCCGGACATGCTGATCAACCGCCCGAGCGGCGACATCTTCGGCATGACGCTCAACGCCGGCATGGGCTGGGAGCCGGAGAAGCTCAACGGCAAGGAAGTGCTGATCATCGGCATCACCGGCGGCATCCGCGGCGCCGATGGCAAGCCGGTCGCCCTCGGCCTCCACACCGGCCATTACGAGACGCCGCTTCAGTTCGAGGCGGCGGCGCGTGAGGTCGCCAAGGCCGGCGGCGTTCCCTACGCTGCCTACGTCAGCGATCCCTGCGACGGACGCACGCAGGGCACCACGGGCATGTTCGACTCCCTGCCCTACCGCAATGATGCCGCCATCGTCTTCCGCCGGCTGATCCGCTCGACGCCGGTGCGTAAGGCGGTGATCGGTCTTGCAGCCTGCGACAAGGGCCTGCCGGCCCTTATGATGGCGCTAGCCGCCCAGCGCGATCTGCCGACCATTCTCGTTCCCGGCGGCGCCACGCTGATGCCGACCAAGGGCGAGGATGCCGGCAAGGTGCAGACTATCGGCGCCCGCTTCGCCAACGGCGAACTGACACTGGACGAAGCGAGCGAGCTCGGCTGCCGCGCCTGTGCCTCCGCCGGTGGCGGTTGCCAGTTCCTCGGCACGGCCGGCACGTCGCAGGTGATCTCCGAAGGTCTCGGCCTCGCTCTGCCGCACTCGGCGCTGTCGCCGTCCGGCCAGCCGGTCTGGCTGGAAGTCGCCCGCCAGTCGGCGCGGGCGGTGCTCCAGCTCGAAGAGCGTGGCATCACGACCAAGGACATCGTGACGTCGAAGGCCATCGAGAACGCCATGGTGGTGCATGCCGCCTTCGGTGGCTCGACCAACCTGCTGCTGCACCTGCCGGCCATCGCCCATGCGGCTGGGCTGCCGATGCCTTCAGTCGACGACTGGACGGCGGTGAACCGGCGCGTGCCGCGCCTCGTCAGCGTCATTCCCAACGGGCCGGTCTATCACCCGACCGTTCGCGCCTTCATGGCCGGCGGCGTGCCTGAGGTGATGCTGCATCTCAGGGCGCTGGGGCTTCTCAACCTCGACGTTCTCACCGTGACCGGTGAGACGCTCGGCGCCAACCTCGATTGGTGGGAAACCTCAGAACGCCGCCGCCGCTTCCGCGACATGCTCGAGAAGCAGGATGGCGTCAGCCCCGATGACGTGATCATGCCGCCCGCCAAGGCGGCGGCGCGCGGCCTCACCTCCACCATCACCTTCCCGGTCGGCAACATCGCGCCGGAAGGCTCCGTCATCAAGTCGACGGCCATCGATCCGTCGGTGATCGGCGAGGACGGCGTCTATCGCCACAAGGCCAAGGCCAAGGTGTTCGTGTCCGAGGTCGATGCCATTCATGCCATCAAGACCGGCAAGATCGTCGCCGGCGATCTGATGGTGCTGATCGGCGCCGGGCCGTCCGGCACTGGCATGGAAGAGACCTACCAGGTCACCTCCGCGCTGAAGCATCTCTCCTACGGCAAGCACGTGGCTCTGATCACCGACGCGCGCTTCTCCGGCGTGTCCACCGGCGCCTGCGTCGGTCACGTCGGACCGGAAGCGCTGGCCGGTGGTCCGATCGGCAAACTGCGCGACGGCGACGTCGTCGAGATGGTGGTCGATTGCCGCAAGCTGACGGGGTCGCTCAACTTCCTCGGCTCCGAGGAAAAGCCCGTCAGCCCCGAGGAAGGCGCCGCCATTCTGGCCGCCCGTCCGCCGCACCCCGATCTGGCGCCGCAAGACGAACTGCCCGACGACACCCGCCTCTGGGCGGCGTTGCAGGCGGCGAGCGGCGGTACCTGGCAGGGCTGCGTCTACGACGCCGACCGGATCATCGAAGTGCTGGAAGCCGGTCGCGCTGCGCTGGCCGCCAAGAAGAACTGACCAAGACCGGAGAAGAGGCAGCAACGCCCCTTCTCCAATAAAACTGCCGGCGCTCAGAGCTGGCATGTGGAGGGCACGGCGGCCGAGGGGGCCGGTCGTCCATCCGAACAACGCGGCAGGCCATAGGCACCGGAGCGGCACCCACCGATCCGGCGTGGGCGGTCTGTTGTCTTCGCCGGCCGCGCCGGCAACGCTAGCCAAATCAAGGGATGAGGAAATGCCTTTAGTTATCGTCGTGGCCGGCATCGTGCTGCTGCTGCTGTTGATCATGAAGCTGAAACTGAACACGTTCGTTTCATTGATCATCGTCTCCTTCTGCGTCGCGCTGGCCCTTGGTCTGCCGCTCGACAAGGTGGTGAAATCCATCGAGAGCGGCCTCGGCGGCACGCTCGGCCACATCGCCCTGATCTTCGGCCTCGGCGCCATGCTGGGCCGCCTGATCTCCGACGCCGGCGGCGCCCAGCGCATTGCCGTCACGCTGATTGAGAAGTTCGGCGAGAAGAACGTGCAGTGGGCGGTGGTCGTCGCCTCGTTCATCATCGGCATCGCGCTGTTCTTTGAAGTCGGCCTGGTGCTGCTGGTGCCGATCGTCCTGACCATGGCCAAGCAGATGAAGCTGTCGCCGCTGCATCTCGGCGTGCCGATGTGCGCCGCGCTCCTGGCCACCCACGCCTTCCTGCCGCCGCACCCCGGCCCGACGGTCATCGCCGGCGAATATGGTGCCGATATCGGCCAGGTGCTGGTCTATGGCATTCTCATCGCCATACCGGCGGTGATCATCGGCGGCCCGATCTACAATGCCATCGCCAAGCGGATCGTACCGTCGGGCTTTGCCAAGAAGGCCGATCTCGATGCCATCGGCTCCTTCAAGACCTTCGACCTCGACAAGACGCCGGCCTTCGGCATTTCGGTGCTCACCGCCATGCTGCCGGTGATCATGATGTCGGCTGCCGCCATCATCGCGGTGATCCGCAGCGAAGCGGGCATCGCCGACAACACCGGTTTTGCCGTCATCCGCCTGGTCGGTGACGCCTCGGTGTCGATGGTGGTGTCGCTGTTGTTCGCCATGTGGACCATGGGCGTCAAGCGCAACATCCCGGTCAAGGACATCATGGCGTCCTGCACGTCGGCGGCGAGCCATATCGGCATGATGCTGCTGATCATCGGTGGCGGCGGCGCCTTCAAGCAGGTGCTGATCGACGGCGGCGTCGGCAAGTATGTCGCCGAGCTGTTCGCCGGCACCAACGCCTCGCCGCTGATCTTCGCCTGGGGTGTCGCCGCTCTCTTGCGCATCTCGCTCGGTTCGGCGACGGTGGCTGCCATCTCGACGGCTGGTCTGGTCATTCCCATGCTGGCGACGCACAACGTCAACCTTGCCCTGGTGACGCTGGCCACCGGCGCCGGTTCGGCGATCTGCAGCCACGTCAACGACGCCGGCTTCTGGATGTTCAAGGAGTATTTCGGGCTGTCGATGAAGGAGACCTTCGGCACCTGGACGGTTCTCTCGACGATCGTCTCGGTGCTCGGCCTGATCGGCGTTCTGGTTCTTGAAGGCTTCGTCGGCTGATCACGAGCCAAACCGTAAGTATCGGCGGTCGCGACAAATGTCGCGGCCGCCTTTTTCATTCGAATGCCTTGCTCAGACTGACGTCTTCTCGCTGGGATAGACGACGCCGATCTGCCGTCTGATGTCGTCGAGCGTTTCCATGATCGCCACGCTCTGCTCAAGCGGCAGGATGGGACTGCTTCGTTCGCCGGCGGCAACCAGTCGCTCCAGTTCGACGGCTTCGAAGTGCAGGCCGTGCCCCTTCATGGTCGCCGGCTTGAACTCCTCGAGCAGGTTCTTCTGGCTGTCGTAGATCCGGAAGGTCGTTGGCGTATACCAGACGCCATCGATCTCGACGTGGCCTTCGGTGCCGTTGATTTCGGCGCGATTGCTGCCGGGCGCGTCGCTAGCCGACACCGTTACCGCACTGGCGCCATTGGCATAGCGGAACAGGGTAGACACTTCGGCATCGGCGCCGGTCGCCTTCAGGCGGCCCGAGGCGAGCACTTCGGTCGGCCGCCCCAGAATGTCAAAGGTGAAGGAAATCGGATAGATGGCCAGATCCAGCAGGGCGCCACCGCCCAGTTCCAGTGCGTTCAAGCGATGGTTCGGATCGTCGGGCAGATCCTGGGTATGGGTCGCCAGGAGGGTGCGGATCTCGCCGATCATGCCGCTGGCCAGCGCCTCACGCAGCCGGACCATATGCGGCAGGAAGCGCGTCCACATGGCCTCAAGAACGACGACGTCATGTATTCGCGAAAACTCCTGCAAATGCCGAGCTTCCGCACCGGTCAGCGTGAAGGACTTTTCGACGAGGACGTGCTTGCCTTCGAGAATACACAGTTCGGCCGCGCTGGCATGGAAGGGATGAGGCGTTGCAATGTAAACAACATCGACCTCGGGATCAGCCGCAAGGGCCTGATAACTACCGTGCGAGCGGGCGATGCCATGCTTGGTGGCAAAGGCGACTGCCTTTTCGATGGATCGCGATCCTACCGCCGTTACCTCGAAGTCGTTTTCGCGGAGATCACGGACAAACTGATCGGCGATCGAGCCTGTCGCCAGAATGCCCCAACGTAACTTGGCCATGAACTGTCTCTCCCTTCGCCCCCCGGGACGTTCGGCCGGGTCGTGGACCAGCCGGCCGAACGCCATCCGGTGAACCTCGCATTTATCTGACAAAAGGTCGAGGCTCAGGAGAGACCAAGCTAACCTCCGATGTCGATCTCCACCGACGACGCCGAGCGTGGAGCGACGCCGTGGAAGACTGCCTCGACATTGTTGCCGTCGGGGTCGAACAGGAAGGCGGCGTAGTAGCCGGGATGGTAGGGTCGTTCTCCTGGTCCGCCATTGTCGCGGCCACCAGCGGCAAGTCCGGCCTGATGGAACCGCTTCACAGCTTCCTCATCCTCCGCCTGGAACGCCAGATGCACGTGCGTTGCCGCATTCGCGTCCTCCCCCAGGGCGTCGATCCAGAGCTCGTCGCAGGCGAGATGCCAGTCGTCATCGGCGAGAAGCGGGATGCCGAGCGCACCGAGTGCCGCGCGATAGAATGTCGCCGTGGCAGGAAAATCTCGAGCTCTCAATTGGATATGGTCGATAAGGCGACCTCGATGCAGTATCACGCCGCTCTCCCTTGGTTGACGCGCCGTGGGTCACGCACGGCGTTGCTCAACATTCGTGTTACCGCATCATCCTGACGGCATCCGTCACCAGTTGCGCGTTGTCGCGGGCCACCTCACCCGTGACACGGCGGCAGCCGTCCTCAAGCCCGACGCGGGTGGACCAGCGACGTTGTTGGGCCAGCCCGACGAAATGCCAGACGGTCGCATCGAAGCCATGCAGAAGGGTCGGCCGGGCAATGCCCGCCTCGCCGAGAACGGACGCAATGCCGTTGACGATATCCTCGCCCTTCTGAATGTCCTGCTCGTGGTCGATTTCGATCAGGATGCGGAAGATGCGGCGGCCTTCCTCAAGCGCAACGAACCGTCGCGCATCCTCGACTGTTGCCAGCCCCGCCTCGACGCCGACGCCCATGCCATGGAGCAGATCGATGACAGCCGGCGCGTCCGGCTCGGAGAGGTTGACCGACGCATAATCGGGCAGAACGCGCCAGCCGGCGATGGCCTCGCGCGTCCGGCGCGGCTCTCCTTCGATCCACGCTCCGGTCGATACGCCGACGAGGGTGCCCGGACAGGTGCGCCGAACGAGCCGGATCGTCTCGTCGACGGCCGAAAGGCTTTCGCGACCATCGGCCGCCCGGGCATGAAGATGAACCTCCGCCGCGCCCGCGGAAATGCAGGCGGCGCTGTCCCTCGCCATCGCCTCGACCGTCAGCGGCAACGCCGGATGATAGTCGAAGGGGCGCGCGCCATTGATGCAGGCCTGAACAATCATCGGGATCTCCCATCTCGTGAGACAGCACGTCTGTCATTTCAGACAGAGAATGTGGCCTCAAATCGTCAGGAGCATCAAATGTCGTTCATCCCGCGATCGGAGGATCGAGGCGGGCAAAACCCTCCTGCCGTCTGTACGGGAAATGCGGATAGGGGGCGGCAACGGCACTTGCGGCATCCAGTCTGGCGATCTGCTCGGCGGACAGCGTCCAGCCGACCGCTCCAAGGTTCTGGCGTAGCTGGTCTTCGTTGCGGGCGCCGATGATGACGGACGATACGGTCGGCCGCTGCGTCAGCCAGTTGATGGCAACCTGCGGCACCGTCTTGTCCACCTCGCCAGCAATCTCCATCAGCGCATCGACGACGCGATAGAGATGCCCGTCTTCCACCGGCGGTCCATAGCTTGCCGTGTCATGCAGGCGGCTTCCCTCCGGAAGAGGCGCTCCGCGCCGGATCTTGCCGGTCAGCCTGCCCCAGCCGAGCGGGCTCCACACCAAAGCGCCGAGCCCCTGATCAGCGCCGAGCGGCATCAGATCCCATTCGTAGTCTCGCCCGATCAGCGAGTAATAGACCTGATTGGCGACATAGCGCGGCCAGCCATGGCGGTCGGCGACCGCGAGCGCCTTCATGATCTGCCAACCGGAGAAGTTGGAGACGCCGACATAGCGGACCTTGCCGGCGCGCACGAGCGTATCGAGCGTCGAAAGCACCTCTTCCACGGGCGTTGCCGCGTCGAAGGCGTGCAGTTGCAGGATGTCGATATAGTCGGTGCCCAGCCGTTTCAGGGCGTCCTCGACGGCGCGGATCAATCGAAAACGCGAGGAGCCCGCGTCATTCGGACCGTCGCCCATCGGCAGGCTGGTCTTTGTCGAGATGAGAGCTGTTTCACGACGGCCCTTGAGCGCGGCGCCGAGCACCTCCTCGGACGCTCCGGCCGAGTAGACGTCGGCGGTATCGAACAGGTTGATGCCGGCCTCCAGGCAAATGTCCAGGAGGCGGCGCGCCTCCTCGACATCGGTATTGCCCCAGGCACCGAACAGCGGCCCGGTGCCGCCAAACGTGCCGGTGCCAAAGCTCAGGACGGGAACCTTGAGACCCGAACGGCCAAGAAAGCGGTAGTCCATCGAGTAATCCTTTCGGAGATTGGGGCGTCAGGTTGAGCGGCAAAGCTGGGCTGCGCGACGGTCGGTTGTCGCAGCCATGAAAGCGACGACGACGGCCGCCAAGGGGAACAGGCTGGCGACCAGCGGCACGAAGACGAGGCCAGGACCGTGGTCGATCGTCACGCCACCGACCCAGGCGCCGATGGCATTGCCAAGATTGAAGGCAGCTATGTTGAGAGAGGAGGCCAAGCTCTGGCCCGCTCCTTCGACCTTGGACAGCACCCACATCTGAAGAGGGGCGACGGTGGCAAAGCCGGCGGCGCCGAGCAGTCCGACGAGCAACACGGTCGCGATGGGGGATGTCAGACCGGGCGTCATCAGCGCCAGCACTAGGGCCAGTGCGATGAGCGTTCCGAACACGGCAGCAAGGACGCCACGATCTCCCAACCTGCCGCCGACCAGATTGCCAATCACCAGGCCGCCACCGAAGACCAGCAGAATGGGAGAAACCGCCGCTTCGCCAAAGCCGCTGATGCGGGTCAGCATCGGGGCGATGTAGGTGAAGACGGCAAAGACGCCCGCATAACCCAAAACCGTCGTGACAAGTCCGAGCAGCACGGGCGCGCGGAGGATGGCGGCAAGGTCGGCACGCCAGTCCTCGGCATCATCAGGCCGACCGTCCTTGGGAACGAACAGAGCGATGACGGCGAAGGCAACCAATCCAACCAGGGTGACGGCACTGAAGGTCGCCCGCCAGCCGAACTGCTGGCCGATAAGCGTTCCCAGCGGCACGCCCAGGATGTTGGCAACCGTCAGACCGGTGAACATGACGGCGATGGCCGATGCCTTGCGATTGGGAGGAACGAGGCCGGTCGCCACCACCGATCCGACGCCGAAGAAGGTGCCGTGGGCAAGCGCCGTGAGCACCCTTGCAGCCATCAGAAGTCCATAGTTGGGCGCCAGCGCACAGGCGGCGTTGCCGGCTATGAAGACGGCCATCAGGACGAGCAGCACGGTCTTGCGCGGCCAACGCGCGGTGAGCACTGTTAACACCGGTGCACCGACGACGACGCCCAGCGCGTAACCGGAAATCAGAAGACCTGCCGTGGCGATCGACACACCGAAATCGGCGCCGACCTCCAAGAGCAATCCCATGATGACGAACTCCGTGACGCCGATACCGAAGGCACCGGCGGTCAGGGCAAAGAGAGCCAAAGGCATGTTCTGTCCCACAAGGTTGATATCAGGGGGACGAAGATAGGCCTGACGAAGAAAGCGATATAGAATGCCGGATGGCACATCATTTGTGAAATGAAGGACCAATGGCACGTTCTGAAATCAATCGGTCGGGCGAAATGGAAGTCTTCGTCCGCGTTGTCGAGCAAGGTGGCTTTTCAGCCGCCGCCCGCGCCTGTCGGATGACGCCATCGGCCGTCAGCAAGCTGATCGCCCGGCTCGAAACGCGCCTCGGAACCCGTCTCGTCAATCGCTCGACGCGTGCCCTTCAGCTGACGCCGGAAGGATGCGCCTTTTATGAACGGGCAACGCGCATTCTGGCTGACATCGAAGACGCCGAACGGCTTGCCGGAGCCGGCGAGCAGCCAGTGGGCCGTATCCGGCTGAACACCAGCGCCTCCTATGCCACCCATGTCCTGGCGCCGATCCTGCCGGAATTCCTCGAGCGCCATCCCGGGGTAACGCTCGACCTGATCCAGACCGACTTGGTCGTCGACCTCTTGGCCGAACGCACCGACGTGGCGGTTCGCGCCGGCCCACTCAAGAGTTCCAGCTTGATCGCCCGCAAGCTCGGCGACACCGCGATGGTCGTCGTGGGTGCCCCCAGCTACCTTGCGCGTTTCGGCGAACCGAAGGCCATCGAAGAGCTCGACCGCCATAACCGCCTCGGCTTCGGTTACGCCCGCTCGGTCGACGGCTGGCCCATGAGGGTGAATGGCGGGACGGTGATCGTCCCCACCGTGGGGCGGGTGACGGCAAGTGATGGCGAAGCCCTGCGGCGTCTGGCGCTCGGGGGGGCCGGGCTGGCGCGCCTTGCCAGCTTCACGGTTCGCGACGATATCGCCGCCGGGCGGCTTGTGCCGGTGCTGGAAGACTTCAACCCCGACGATCGGGAGGCTTTCCACGCCATCCACACCGGCCAGGGCGGTCCCCTTCCCTCGCGGGTGCGCGCCCTTCTGGATTTTCTCGCGGAGAGGGGAAAGGTTTCCTGACTGCCCTCACGTGTGCTAGCGGCGCTTGGCGCGCTCGAGCGGCTGGCCCGTGTCGATGCCGCCGCCGAGATCGGAGAGAATCGGGCAATCCGGCCGGCCGTCGCCGTGGCAGCAGGCAACCAGCGTCGACAGGGTGTCGACCATGCCCTTCAGCTCGGCGATACGGGTCTGAAGAACGTCGATATGGCCGCTCGCTACCCGGTGCACATCGCGGCTGGCCCGGTCGCGGTCGCGCCAGAGCGACAGGAGCTCGGCGATCTCTGCCATGTCGAAGCCCAGTCCACGCGCGCGCCGAATGAAGCGCAGTTCGTGGACATCGACGGCCCCATAGTCACGATAGCCGTTGCTCCGCCGCACGGCCGGCCGCAGGAGACCAGTGGATTCATAGTAGCGGATCATCTTGGCCGTGACGCCGGACGCCTTGGCCGCCTCGCCAATGTTCATGAGTGAGTTCCTTTCCGCCGTGAACTCGGAACCTCGCGGTCCCCGCCCGGATTGAACGATAGGACCTTCGGTGAGCTCGCCACTATACGCTTGACCTTACCATAGTGGGAAGGTCCATCCTCGGTTCGATATCAAACTGCGCCGCCTGCGGGCAGCGAACCGATAGGGAGCGCGACATGTCGCACGAACATCATCATGGATCCTCTCCGCATGATCATGGCGGGAAGTCGTCAGGGCACGAAGCCCACGGTCACGGATGTTGTGGCCACGGCCACGATCATCACCATGCCGAGCCAGCCAGCGACGCCCTGACGGTCAAGGACCCGGTCTGCGGCATGACGGTGGATCCGGCAACCGCCAAGTACCGAACCGAACATGGCGGTCATACCTATTATTTCTGCTCGGAGGGCTGCCTCAAGAAGTTCACGGCCGATCCCCAGCGCTATCTCGCCCCCGTTGCCGTCGAGGTGCCCGATAACCTCCCCAAGGGCACGATCTACACCTGCCCCATGCATCCGAAGATCCGCCAAATCGGGCCGGGGACCTGCCCGATCTGCGGAATGGCGCTGGAGCCGGAGGTGGCGTCCATCAGCGACGAGCCGAACCCCGAACTGATCGACATGACCCGTCGGTTCAAGGTTGGCCTCGCCATTTCGATCCCGGTCGTGGTGCTGGAAATGGGCGGGCATTTCCTGGGGCTCGATCATGTCATCGGACCGCGCCTGTCGGCCGTCCTGCAGTTCCTCTTGGCAACGCCGATGGTTCTCTGGGCCGGTTGGCCCTTCTTCGTGCGCGGCTGGATGTCGGTGGTCAACCGCTCGCTCAACATGTTCACGCTGATTGCCATGGGCACCGGCATTGCCTGGGTCTACAGCGTCGTCGCCACGTTCGCGCCGGGTCTGTTCCCGGCTGCCTTCCGGAACGCCGACGGCGCGGTGGCCGTCTACTTCGAGGCGGCAGCCGTCATTACCGTGCTGGTGCTGCTTGGGCAGGTGCTCGAACTCAGGGCGCGTGAACGGACGTCCGGCGCCATCAGGGCACTGCTCGACCTCGCGCCGGCAACGGCCCGCCGGATCGCGGCGGACGGCAGTGAGACGGATACCGATCTTGCCGACATCATGGTCGGCGACCGCTTGCGGGTTCGCCCAGGCGACAAGGTGCCGCTCGACGGCGAGGTGCTGGACGGCCGATCCAACGTCGATGAATCGATGATCACCGGCGAGCCGCTGCCGGTGACCAAGACCGCCGGCGCCAAGGTGATCGGCGGCACGCTCAACGGACAGGGCACCTTCGTCATGCGCGCCGAGCGCGTCGGGGCCGACACCATGCTGGCGCAGATCGTCGACACCGTAGCGAAGGCGCAGCGGTCGCGCGCGCCCATCCAGCGGCTTGCCGATCAGGTGTCCGCCTGGTTCGTGCCGGCAGTTCTCGCGGTCGCCGCCGTCGCCTTCACCGCCTGGGCGATCTTCGGTCCGTCACCGGCCCTTACCTACGGCCTCGTCGCGGCCGTCAGCGTGCTGATCATCGCCTGTCCCTGTGCGCTGGGTCTCGCCACGCCGATGTCGATCATGGTCGGCGTGGGCCGGGGCGCCGGACAGGGCGTGCTGATCCGCGACGCGGAGGCGCTTGAGCGCATGGAGAAGGTCGATGTGCTGGTCGTCGACAAGACGGGAACGCTGACCGAAGGCAAGCCGAAGGTCACGGCCATCAAGCCCATGCCGGGCGTTGATGAAACCGAGCTGCTCGCACTCGCCGCCAGCCTTGAGCGAGCAAGCGAACATCCGCTGGCAGCCGCCATCGTCAAGGCAGCCGAGGAGCTGGGATTGCAGCTTCAGTCGGCCGACGAGTTCGACGCCCCCTCGGGTAAAGGCGTTACCGGCACAGTCGCGGGCCGGCGGGTCCTGCTTGGCAACAAGCGGCTGCTGGAGGAAGCGGGGATCGACGCGAGCGAGGTCGAAGCCGCAGCCGCCTCGTTGAGAGCCGAGGGCGCGACGGCCATTCTGGTCGCGGTCGACGGCCGAGCCATTGGCGCCATCGCCATCGCCGATCCGGTGAAGGCGTCGACGCCGGAGGCGCTGCGCGCCTTGCAGGCCGAGGGCATCCGCGTCGTCATGCTGACCGGCGACAACCGCGCCACGGCGGACGCGGTCGCCCGACGCCTGGGCATCAATGAGGTGAAGGCGGAGGTGTTGCCCGCCGAGAAGGGCGATGTGGTCGCGAGCCTGCGCCGGGACGGCAAGATCGTCGCCATGGCAGGCGACGGCGTCAACGACGCGCCGGCCCTTGCGGCTGCCGACGTCGGCATCGCCATGGGCACGGGTACCGACGTCGCCATCGAGAGCGCCGGCGTGACGCTTTTGCGCGGCGATCTCGGCGGCATCGTCGCGGCGCGCCGGCTGAGCCGGGCGACCATGCGCAACATCCGGCAGAACCTGTTGCTGGCCTTCGTCTACAATGTCGCCGGTATCCCGATTGCCGCCGGCGTGCTCTATCCGGTCTTCGGGTTGATGCTATCGCCGGTGATAGCGGCCGCCGCGATGGCCCTGTCGTCGGTCAGCGTCATCGCCAATGCCTTGAGGTTGCGCCAGACGGCATCCTGACCAATGAAAAAGGGGCGGGAAAAACCCGCCCCAAGTGTCATCGGTTACTTCATCAATTACTTGATGGCGCCCGACTTCTTGTGGATTTCGATGAACTGCGCCACGTTGTCCTTGGTCACCAGCGGGCAGTCGATGTCGGTGTCGATCTGGGTGATCTTGCCGGTCAGCAGGTCGTGGGCGACGCTGATGTTCTTGGCAGCGAGGTCATAGGCGTTCTGCAGCGCCGTCGACGTCATCTTGCCGGACTGGATCAGCAGCATGGCTTCGGCCGTGCCGTCAACGCCATAGGCCAGCATCTTCTCGAACTTCGGATCGTCCTTGACGACTTCCAGGGCGCCAGCGGCCATGTTGTCATTCATGGAGACGACGGCGTCGATCTTGTCGTTGGCCTGGACCCAGTCTTCCATGAAGCGCATGGCTTCTTCTTTGTTCCAGTGCGCAATCTGCTCGCCGACGATCTTGACGTCCGTACGCTTGTCGAAGAACTCCTTCTGCCAAGCGTCGCGGCGCATGTCGGCGTGCATGTTGCCCGAGGGGCCGTTCAGCACGACGACGTTGGCGCCCTGCGGAATCTGCGTGAGCGCCAGGCGGGCGTTCACAGCGGCCTGCTCATATGGATCGGCGTCGACCGACGACGAGCCGGGGATGTCCTTGATGCGAGCGTTGGTCGTGATGACCTTGACGCCATCCTTGACGGCCTGCTCGACATAGGGACGCTGAGCTTCGCCGTTGTTCGGCTGCACGATGATGAGGTCGTACTTGTTGGCAACGGCGTTCTCGATGAACGCATTTTCCTTGGCATCGTCGGCCTGGGCGTCCATGACGTCGACGGTCATGTCCGGGTACTTCTTGACTTCGTCCATGATGCCGTTGGCCAGCCAGGCAGCGAACGAGTCGGCCTGGGCGCGGGCGATGAAGGCAATCTTGTAGTTCTCAGCCTGAGCAACCGTCGTCGCAGCCAGACAAAGGGCGGCCACGGCCGTAACGGTGCGGATCGATTTCATGAACTTCATTTGTATCTCCTCCAAGATATCTGCTTAAGGGGGCAACTATCGATCGATATGGGCCCCGCGTTTCCTCCAAAGCGAACGCACTAAGCTTTTGCCTCCTTTCGCTCATTCGGGAGCTTCGCAGCACCAAGCGTCTTCCTGGTGCGATTGACCTTGGCCCACATGTCGTATCCGACGGCCAGAGCGATGATCGCGCCCTTGATGACCTGCTGCAGATACGAGTCCACGCCTGCCAAATTCATGATGTTGTTGAGGAAGCCGACGATGAAGGCACCGGCAAGGGTGCCACCGGCCGTTCCGAGGCCGCCCGAGAAGCTGGTGCCGCCGATGATGGCCGCGGTGAGCGCCTCGAACTCGTAGCCCTGGCCCGAGTTGGGGGCGCCGACGTTGGTGCGGGCCATCAGTATGATGCCGGCAAGGCCCACGAAGACGCCGTTGATCAGATAGGCGCCAACCTTGATCCGGCCGACGTTGATGCCCGAGGCGCGAGCCGCTTCCTCGTTGCCGCCGACCGCATAGAGCGAGCGACCGAAGCTGGTGTGGCCGAGGATGTACCAGGTCAGAATGCCGATGATGATCATGAAGATGACGGGGATGGGAACGAACCCGATGCTTCCCTGTCCGAACCAGACATAATCACCGATCTGGTAGATGTTCTGGCCTTTGGTGAAGAGCAAGGCGATGCCTCGGGCCACTGTCATCATTGCCAGAGTCGCGATGAACGCTGGAATATTGAAGCGCCGGACCAGGATGCCGTTGACGAAGTTGCAGAGCACACCGACGATCAGGCCGACGGCGAAGGCGAGAGACAGCGAGCCCGTTTCCTTGAAGACGTAGACCGACAGCACACCGGCCAGCGCCAGAACCGAGCCGCAGGAAAGATCCAGAAGGCCGCCGATGATGAGGATCGTTTCGCCGAACGCCAGGATTGTCGTGACGGAGATCTGCGTCGAGATGTTCGACAGGTTCCGCGCCGATAGAAAATTCGGGCTCAGCAGATTGCAGACGATGATCATCGCGATAAGGACCAAGTAAATGGAGTATCGCGACTTGATGGTCTGCCACTTCTCCCTCGTCATCAGGTTGTTCATTTCCCGCCCCTTTACATCCCGTCATCTGGGCCATTTCGGCAAATCCGGTTCACCGAAACCGCTCCAACTGTTTGTTTCACTGCAACTTCGGACGCAAAACTGATTTCCACTTTTGCCGAACTTGCTCTCGTCAGCGATCAGACCGCTTTCTTGGCCATGTTCATCGCGTAACGCATGATTGCTTCCTGGGAGAACTCGTCTCTGTCGAGTTCGCCCGTTATCCGTCCCTCGGCCATCACGTACATGCGGTCGCACATGCCGATCAGTTCCGGCAGTTCTGAGGAGACCATGATGATCGACTTCCCCTCTTTGACGAGGTTGGTCATCAGCTTGTAGATCTCGAACTTCGCGCCGACATCGATACCGCGCGTGGGCTCGTCAAGAATGAGAATGTCCGGGTCCTGAAGCATCCACTTGGACAGGACGACCTTCTGCTGGTTGCCGCCGCTCAAGGTGCCGACCTGCACATCGATGGACGCCATCTTTACATTGATCTTCTTGCAGATTTCCTCGACCCGGCTTCTTTCCTTGCCCTTGTCGAGGCGCCCTTTCTGGAAGAACTGATCCATCGAGGCGAGCGTCACGTTTTCCTTGACGTCGCGGATCGGGACGATGCCATAGCGCCGCCGGTCCTCCGACAGCATTACGACGCCGTTCTTGATGCTGTCCTGGACGTTGCGAACCTCAACGGGGGCACCGTGAACCTTGATGGTTCCGCCGAAGCGCTCATCAAGCCCGAACAGCGCCCGCATGACCTCCGTCCGTCCGGCACCGACAAGGCCGGCGAAGCCGACGATTTCGCCCTTCTTGACGTTGAAGGAGACATTGCTGAACCCGGCCGGCCCGCTGAAGTTCTCTACTTCCAGAACGACCTCACCTCGCGGGACATCCTCCTTGGGGTAGCCTTGCCCTAGCGCGCGGCCGACCATCAGGGCGATCACCGAGTCGATGTCGAACTGATCCTTCGGCCGCGTTTCGACCACTTTGCCGTCGCGCAGGATCGAGATCTCGTCGGCGATGCGGAAGATCTCGTCCATCTTGTGCGAAATGTAGACGATGCCTTTGCCGCGAGCACGGAGATCGGCGATCTTCTCGAAGAGGATTTCGATTTCCTTGTTGGTAATCGACGACGTCGGCTCATCCATGATGATGATGTCGGCATCGCGCGAGATCGCCTTCAGGATCTCGAGCATCTGAAGGTTGGAGATCGACAGATCCTTCAGCTTGGTTTCCGGATCGTAGGAGAGATTCTCCTGCTTGAGCAGCTCGAGCGTCTTTTCCCGAATGGCCTTCCAGTCGATCTGACCGAACTTCTTCTTCGGCCAGCGACCGACAAAAAGGCTCTCCTCGATGGTCATCTCGGGCGTGTAGTTCAGCTCCTGAAAGATCATCGAAATGCCGAGCTCGCCCGCCTTGATCGGCGAGGTGATCTCGACCTTCTCGCCCTTGATCAGCGTCTCGCCGCCATCGGGCTGGTAGATGCCGTTGATGATCTTCATCAGGGTCGACTTGCCGGCGCCATTCTCGCCGCACAGCACGTGGACCGAACCTTCCTTCACAGAAAAGCAGACGTCCTCGAGCGCCTTCACGCCCGGAAACGACTTGCTTATGTTTCTGACCTCAAGAAGATTTTTCTGCATCGCGTGGGGTCCTTGATCGGCCGGATGGCGAACTATGGGGTCGGCTTGGAGCGCGCTCGTCATTTCACGCCATGAACCAGGGCAAGCCGGGCCCGATAGAGGCCGAAGGCGTCGTCATAAGCGGACTTTCGGCTCAAGGCCGGCGTCGTCGTCTTGTCGGCATCCAGGCTGACGCAGCGGTCGGCGATGGCGGCGATGTCCTCGCCTGCGCCATTCGATCGGCCATAGGCCCAGATCGCCTGAATCGCCGCACCGAGACATCCGGCCTCGTCGCCCGTGGGCACCACGATCTCGGCGCCGGTCATGTCGGCGACCATCTGCCGCCAGGGCTTGCTGCGCGCGCCGCCGCCGATCATGAACACCCGCTCGGCAGGCTTGTCGCCTCGGATTCGGTGAAGGCCGGCCAGCACGCCGAAGGTGACGCCCTCGACCATGGCCCGCATCAGGTTCTCCGGCGTCATGTTGACGGCAGAGAGACCGAGGATGGTACCGCGCGCCGTGGGAAGATCGGGGGTGCGCTCGCCGTTGAGGAACGGCAGCATGGTGATGCCTCCAGCGCCCGGCGCGGTTGCGTCCAGCGCTTCCGAGACGAAGCCGATGTCTCGGCCGAACAGATGCGCGCCGCCGGAGGTGACGTTGGTGGCGTTCATGGTGCAGACGAGCGGCAGCCAGCCGCCGCTCGACGAGCAGAAGGGCGCAACGGCGCCGCTCGGGTCGAGGACCGGCGTGTCGGAATAGGAGAACACCGTTGCCGAGGTACCGAGGCTGATGGTGACAACACCTTCGCGCACGTTTCCGGTGCCGATGGCGCCCATCATGTTGTCGCCGCCGCCGGCCGCCACCAGACAGTTGGTGGTGAGGCCGAGCGCTTCGGCGGCGACCGGCGTCAGCTTTCCGACGATGGCATCGGGCGCGATGAGCTCCGGCAGGGCGGCGGCAAGACGACCGCTGTTGCGATCGATGATCGACAAGGCCTCGGGCGCCCAGGCCCGCTTGCGAACGTCGAAGAATCCGGTGCCGGAGGCATCGCCATATTCGGCGACGAAGCGGCCGGTCAGCCAATGGTTCAGATAGTCGTGCGGCAGGAGGATATGGGCGATGCGGGCAAAGTTGTCCGGCTCGCGCTCGGCCAGGAAGGCGAGCTTTGAGATGGTGTAGCCGGTAAGCGGGATGATGCCCAGCTTCTCGTACCAGGCCTTCGGCCCGCCGAGGGCGGCGACGACACGCTCGTTGTCGGGAGCGGTCTCGGTATCGCACCAAAGCTTGGCAGGACGGATCACCGCCCCCTTGTCGTCGAGCACGGCAAGGCCGTGCTGCTGGCCGGACACGCCGAGGCAGCGGATGGCATCAGCCGGAAGGGCCGCCTCCTTGAGCGCCATGCGCACGGCGGCGATCATGGCATCGACCCAGATCGAGGGATGCTGCTCGCGGGCGCCGCTATCGCGCTCGATCAGGCTGTGGGCAGCATGACCGCGACCGCGCACCCGTCCATTCTCGTCGATGACGAGCGCCTTGGTACCCTGCGTTCCGCAGTCGACACCGATAAACATGCCATTCCTCCCTCACCCACGTGTGCCTGGCGGGCATCGGTCCGATCGGCGGGCTTCCTCTGCCCCGCGTGCCGATGGACCTGTCTTCCTCCGAGGGCCATCAGCCCTTCAGAACCGCCGGTGGGTCTCGTATTCAAAGCAACTCAACTGGGCGGATCGTTCGATTTGCCCCTCACCCGAATGGTCGATCTTCCCTTCGCCCTCGAGGAGGTGCCTTGCGGCGCGGCAATTTAGAACGATTAAGGTTCCGCCCGCATCGGTGGGCGAGACCATCCTCCGTGACCGAGATGCGGCAGTACCGCTTGAGGAGCGGGGCACTGCCCGGAGCGAAAGTTTGCATTCGTCATGCATGCCTCTCAGCTGCCTCCGGGCAACGTCCCGTCGGTCTTCCTCAGAAGGTGATCTGCACCTTGACGTCCGTGGGCCTCTGCTCTGCCGCCCGCTCGAAGGCCTCGATGGACTTGTCGAACGGATAGGTCGCCGAGATCAGCGGCTTGAGGTCGATCTTGCCGGAGCCGAGCAGCGCCAGCGTGCGGTCCCAGACGTTGGCGTAGCGGAAGATGCCGGTCAGGCTGATTTCCTTGACTTCCAGCGCCACCACGTCGATCGGCACGCGGTCCTGCGGCATGCCGACCAGAACCACCCGGCCGCCCTGCGTCACCACATCCAGCATGTCGTCGAAGGCCTTGGGAGCGCCGCTCGCTTCGAAGAACAGATCGGCGCCCTTGCCGGCCGTCCGCCGTGCCACGACGTCGGCGAGCTTCTCCTTGGTCAGATCGACGGCGATGACGCCGGGGACCTTGGCGACGATGTCGAGCTTGGCCTTGGCGACGTCGCTGACGATCACCTCCGAGCAGCCGGAGGCCAGGGCGGCGAAGGCCACCATCATGCCGATGGTGCCGGCGCCGGCCACGACGGCGATATCGCCCGGACGAATGGCGCCCTTGGCGGCGGCATAGACGCCGATCGCCAGCGGCTCGACCATGGCGCCTTCGGCAAAGGAGACGCTGTCGGGGAGCTTGTAGGTGAGCGCGGCCGGATGAACGACTTCCGGCGTCAGGCAGCCGTGGATCGGCGGCGTCGCCCAGAAGCGCACGGCCGGGTCGAGGTTATAGTGACCTTCCAGGGTCTGGCGCGAGCCGAAGTCGGGGATGCCCGGCTCCATGCAGACGCGATCGCCGACCTTGAGGTGGGAAACCTTGGCGCCAACCGCCGTCACGACGCCCGAGGCCTCGTGGCCGAGCACCATCGGCTCGTTGACGATGAAGTCGCCGATGCGGCCGTGCTTGTAATAGTGGACGTCGCTGCCGCAGACGCCGACCGCCTTGATAGCGACGCGGACCTCATCGGCCGCCGGCTCCAACGTGCCGGGGACTTCGATATCGCGAAGACGAATGTCTCCAATGCCCTCGAGAACGACGGCTTTTACCTTCATAGCTTTTCCTCCCGAGCCGCGGATTTCCATTCTCAGACGGGCTTGCACGGCTCTCGATGGGGAGGAGTATGCGCGTCGGTCGCTAATCCCGCTAAGCCAATTCAACAAATCTGTGTGCATTATTTTACATTTTGAAACCTAGACGAGTTCCAAGCCGAGATCCCCGACCGATGATTTTCCGGCTTGCGGTCGTAGGCGGCGCCCCGCTTCTCCAAAAGTCTCAGTACCCGCCCACGCCACCCTGCGCTGTCGCAGCCATCCGCGAGTCGACCGCGCCCCCTGCCACGGGAGGAGACAGGACCAGGGGAAACCCGCCATTTGCGAGCACACCCCCGCCAATTCTTTCCGTTCGGGCGGCTTTCTTGCCGCCGAAGTCGCGCCCAGCCAAGGGAACCAATCCCGGCGCGGCAGGTTTCACGAACCACCCGTGTGTTCCAGCTCACCCCGCCGAGATCCTCCGCCAAATGACCATCGTAGCTGAGCGTAGACGGTTTGGTGCCCGCAGCGACCGCGACCGAACGTCGCGTCGACGCGTGGGTCGCAAGCTCAAGTTCGATCGGTCGGACGCCCGCGCGGAGTTCCCTTCCCATCGCCCGGAGACAGATGAATGCGTAAAGTGATGCCTGGCTCGCCTTTTCCCCTGGGCGTGACGGTCGACGACAAGGGAGCCAACTTCGCCCTCTTCTCTGACAATGCCAGCGGCGTCACACTTTGCCTGTTCGATCGCTTCGGCATGACCGAACAGGAGCGCATTCCGGTTCGCGAATGCACCAATGGCGTCTGGCATTGTTATCTGCCGGGCGTCGGGCGCGGACAGGTCTATGGCTGGCGCGTCCACGGCCCCTGGGCACCCGAGGCCGGCCACCGCTTCAATCCCAACAAGCTACTGCTCGACCCCTACGCCCGCCAGCTCGTCGGCGAGGTCCGCTGGAATGACACGCTCTATGGCTACGAGATCGGCGCGGGCGAGGATGCCGACCTCACGATCGACGAGCGCGACAGCGCCGCCTTCATGCCGAAGGCTCGGGTCGTCGCGGGCACGCCGATGGTCACCACCCAGCATCCGCACGTATCCTGGGCGAAGACAGTGATCTACGAAGGCCATGTGCGCGGCCTCACCATGCTGCACCCTCTCGTGCCCCAGACGATCCGCGGAACCTTCAGTGCACTCGGGCAGCCCGAGTTCGTCGACTATCTGGTCCGCCTCGGCATCACCTCGCTGGAACTCCTGCCGATCCAATCCTTCCTGCAGGATCGCCATCTGGTCGATAACGGCCTCTCCAACTACTGGGGCTACAACACGCTGGGCTTCTTCGCGCCAGAGCCACGCTATCTTGGCGACAACGGCCTGGAATCCATCGGCGAGGCCGTCGATCTCCTTCACCAGGCCGGCATCGAGATCATCCTAGACGTGGTCTACAACCATACCTGCGAAGGCAACCACCTCGGGCCGATGCTGTCCTTCAAGGGCATCGACAACGCCTCCTATTACCGCCTGATGCCGGATAACAGGCGCTACTATGACAACCTGACCGGTTGCGGCAACGCGCTGAACACCGATCATCCCCGCGTGTTGCAGATGGTGCTGGACAGCCTGCGCCTTTGGGCGTCGGTCTACGGCATCGACGGCTTCCGCTTCGACCTTGCCACCACGCTGGGCCGCCGGCCTGAAGGCTTCGACCCCGGGCACGCCTTTTTCAACGCCATCCTGCAGGACCCGCTGCTAGGGGGGTTGAAGCTGATCGCCGAACCCTGGGACATCGGCCCCGGCGGCTACCAGCTCGGCTCCTTCCCTCCGGGCTTCTCGGAGTGGAATGGCGACTACCGCGACAAGGTGCGCGGCTTCTGGTCGGGTGAAGAGGGCTTGCTTCCGAGCTTTACCACCCGCGTCGCCGCGTCGCAGGACTTTTTTGCCGAAGGACGCCGCCGGCCCTGGTCGAGCGTCAACTTCATCACCGCCCACGACGGCTTCACCCTCCACGACCTCGTCACCTACAACCACAAGCACAACGAGGACAATCGCGAGGACAATCGCGACGGCCACGACGACAACAAGAGCTGGAACTGCGGCGAGGAGGGCGAAACCGACGACGAGGCGATCAACGCCCTGCGCCGCCGGCAGAAGCGCAACCTGCTCGCGACGCTCTTCCTCAGCCAGGGCGTGCCGATGGTGCTGGCCGGCGACGAATGCTCCAACACGCAAGGCGGCAACAATAACGCCTATTGCCAGGACAATGAAATCGGCTGGGTCAACTGGTCGGATGAGGATCCGGAACTGCCGACATTCGTGGCGCGGCTCGTCAATCTCAGAAAGAACCACTCCGCCCTGTCGAGGCCGGAGTTCCTGACCGGCGCCCGCAACGAGATGGGGCAACCCGATGTCGTCTGGTTCAACAACCATGGCGAACGGATGTCGGAGGAGGACTGGGAAAATCCCCATTCCAAATGCCTCACCCTGCGCCTCGCCCCGGTTCTCGAAAGCGAGGCGCCGCTGCTGATCATGCTCAATGCCTCGCATGTCCCAGTCAGCTTCAAGGTGCCGCCGGGGCAGCCGGGCGACTGGGAGGTGATCCTGGCGACGGGCGAGGATTTCGAGGACGTCCGGCTCGGCAGCGCTGATCATTTCACCATGCCGGCGAGAACCCTCGTTCTTGCCGAGTGGCGGGAACAAAGCCCGGCAACCACCGTTCCCGACGCAACTCCGCCGGTCGACGAGTTGGAGGACGGTTGAAGGAGGCATGCCCTGGGTCTTTCCGCCTTGGCCCGTCATCGCACCGCATCGCTTCGAGCCGACGCTCTTTCAAGGAGACCCGCCTTGGCAATCCGTACCGTTCGCCGTGAACAGGAAATGAAGTTCGGCACCCAGATGACCCCGGACGGCGTCCGCTTCCGCCTGTGGGCGCCGCTCGTGCCGTCGGTCGAGCTGGAGGTCGACGGCTGGTCGCTGCCCATGCGGCAGGACGTTCGCGGATGGTATGAAGTGGAGGTGCCCGGCGTGAACCACGGCAGCCGGTATATGTTCTGCCTGCCGGACGGCAAGAAGGTGCCTGACCCTGCCTCGCGATATCAGCCCGAGGACGTCGACGGCCCGAGCGAGGTGGTCGACCCGCTCGCCTTCGAATGGACCGATCTCGGTTGGCGCGGTCGCCCTTGGGAGGAATGCGTTTTCTACGAAGTGCATATCGGTGCGTTCACGCCCGAGGGCACCTTCCGGGCGGCAGCGGACAAGCTCCAGGACCTCGCGGACCTCGGCATCACCGCCTTGCAGATCATGCCGCTGGCCGATTTCGCTGGCCGCTGGAACTGGGGCTATGACGGCGTGTCGCTGTTTGCCCCCGACGCGTCCTACGGTCGCCCCGAGGACCTAAAAGCGCTGGTCAATCGGGCCCATGAACTCGGCATGATGGTCATGCTGGACGTCGTCTACAACCACTTCGGGCCGAAGGGGAACTACATCCCCCTCTATGCTCCCATCCTCAACGACAAGGATACGCCCTGGGGGCCGGGGCTGAACGTCGACGGCGAGAACGCCACCGTCGTTCGCGACCTGGTGCTTGCCAACGCCAGATTCTGGATTAACGAGTACCGTTTCGATGGCCTGCGCTTCGACGCGCTGCATGCCATCGAGGACAGCGGCCCCAAGCATCTCATTCAGGATCTCGCCGAACAGACCCGCGCCGCCAGCGACGGCCGTCATATCCATCTCATCGCCGAAAACTCCTACAACCAGGCGAGCTGGCTGAGGCGACGCGACGACGGCACGCCCTGGCTCTATACGGCGCAATGGAACGACGATCTCCACCATGGCCTTCATGCCCTGGTGACCGGCGAGAGCCAGCTCTACTATCAGCCCTACGCCAAGCGCATCGACCTTGTTGCCAAGGCATTTGCCGAGGGTTTTGCCTTTCAGGGCGAGTATCTTGCCCGAGAAAACCGCATGCAGGGCGAACCGAGCGCCTTCCTGCCGCCGACGGCTTTCGTGTCCTTCATCCAGAACCACGACCACGCCGGCAACCGACCGGCCGGCGAACGCATCGGGCAACTTGTGCCACGCGAGGCGGCCCGGATGCTCGCGGCACTTTACCTGCTATCGCCGCAGATTCCGATGCTGTTCATGGGGGAGGAATGGAATGCCTCGACGCCGTTCTGCTTCTTCTCCGACATCAAGGAACTGGGCGACATCATCCGCAAGAGCCGGGCTGAGGAACTCGGCGACTTTCCCGAAGCCCAGAAAGCCCGCCATATCGACCCGATGCACGAGAGCGCCTTCCTCGGATGCAAGCTCGACTGGAACGAGCGATCAACGCCTGCTTCCGCCGAGATGCTGGATCTCTACAAGGATCTCATCCGCGCAAGAAGCTCCGTTCTGACGCCGCGCCTCGTCGGCATAGAGGGCTACAGCGGAACATCGGAAGTACTCGGCGCCCAAGCTTTCAAGGTTCGCTGGACACTAGCCGACGGCTCCGAGCTCAATCTCGCCGCCAACCTCGGCGCACTGCCGCAAAAGGGCGACTGGCGGGATATCGTGCCGCTCTGGTGCGAGGGCTCGTTCACGGAGGATACGCTGGGACCGTATACCGCATTGTTCTGGCTGACCTAAAGAGACCGGCGGCGCGTCTCCTCCGGTCACATAAAGCTGTAACCGGATGGGAACTTTTATGACTCGGAGCGATTTAGAAGGTCCGTTGTTCCTTGATTTCAGAGCGGGATATCCTGGGCATTCCATTGTCATGCCAAGCTAAATCCGCCTCTGATGACCTCCGGAAGCAGTCGGCTCGGTCATTTTCGAGACGTCCTTCAGACTCTTACCGGAACTTAAAGCTTGGGGCGTAACCTTGCTTTGCATCTAGCGACGGAGAAACCGGATGCAGGCCAGCATACTGATAGTTGAAGACGAGTGGTTGATCGCGGAAGACTACGCCTCGACCCTCACTCAGGCTGGCTATTACGTTGTCGGGCCCTGTCCGTCGGTGGATGCTGCCCTTGCGGCGCTGGACCAGGAGTCCATCGACGCTGCAGTTCTGGATATACAACTGCACGATGAAACAAGCTTCCCCGTCGCAAAACGACTACAAAGTCTAGGTATTCCGTTCGCATTCCTGAGTGGGCAAGGCCGAGAGCATCTGCCCTCCGAACTGGCAACCTGCTCGCTTCTGCCGAAGCCGGTTGCCAGAGCAGCCTTGCTGACAGTCGCCAGTCAACTGAGCTCAGATGCTACTCTACAGAAAAAGCGGCGCTGAAGAGCACCGCCAACTCAATGTCACGCTGCCTTCAAAGGACTGGAAAGACGGCCGACATACCGGAGGCCACAAACAATCACGGCCCCTCGAAGGGGGCCGTGAGAGATCCACATGAGTGGCTTAGTGCTGACCGCCCTTGCGGCCGGCTTCCGCGGCGCGCTCGGGGTCGTTCTTGAAGTTGCCGCCGGACTCCTGCCCGCCCTTGCGGCCGGCTTCTGCAGCCCGCTCGGGGTCGTTCTTGAAGTTGCCGCCGGACTCCTGGCCGCCCTTGCGACCGGCTTCCGCGGCGCGCTCGGGATCGTTCTTGAAGTTGCCGCCCGACTCCTGACCGCCCTTGCGACCGGCTTCGGAAGCGCGTTCCGGATCGTTCTTGAAGTTCCCGCCGGACTCGCGGCCGCCCTGCGCAGCAATCTCCCGCTGCTTGTCTTCGTCCATAGAGGCAAATCCACGACGGGAGGTGTCGCCAGTGCTCGTCTGTTGGTTAGGCATTGCTTTTCTCCTTGATGGGGTCGTGCTGCCTTGTTGGTAGCGAGTCATAAACCCATCATCCAACCAATTGTTCCGCAGTAAATTCGATTTCACCAATCGAATCCCATAATAAACTCAGCCAGACGCACCGAGCAATACACATAGATAATTTCGACGATGTTCGATTTTACGAAAGTATGAGAAAATATACTTTGTAATAACTGCGCGTCACGCTCCGTTTTCACAATAAATGGTTGTTTTTCTCTATCGCTGCTTTTCAGACAAGCCATCCGGGATCAGATCGGTGCTGGAACGTCCGCTCCGCGGGTTCTTGCCGGCAAGGCACATTGGGAACCGTGGGTATGCCGGGACCGTTTCGACGTGGTGGATTGCCGACATTCGGCGGCCGCGGTCGTTGCGCATCGAAAGCTCTCCACAGACAGATCCGCCAGACAGCCCGAGGAGGCCGTGATGACGATCAGGGTGAAGGAAATAACGCCGCTCGAAGACGGCCAATACCGCGTCGAGTTCAGCATGATCGACAATACGGTGGTGACCATCGCATTGCCGCCGGCCGAGCAAGGCTCGCCGAGCCAAGATCCGACCGAACGCGCCAGAGACGCGATGAAAGCGGTCTGCGAGGCTGTGTCCTCCGGACTTCGGGAAGAAATTCCGACCACCAATGACGCGCGCGAAAACCAGGACCGCGACGTGATGGAAGAGCAACTGGAGGAAGGGCTTGAGGACAGTTTCCCGGCCAGCGACCCGGTGTCGATCAGCGTGCCGTCGACGTTGCCAAAGAAGACCGCAGGGAAAAGCTGAGCGCATTGCTGACGCCTTAACCGGCGACGAGAAGAAAAACGGCGCCCGGCACAGCGAGATCCGGTCCCGGCGACAAGGTGCCATCGGATTGGATAGCGAAGGCGGCGATATTGCCGCCTTCTTCGTTGGCAAGAAGAAGTTGTCGTTCGGCCTCGAGAAGCACGAAGGAGCGCGGCGAAGCGCCACGGCTCGATATGTGCTGAAGGCACTCGAGCGTACCATCTTCCGCCCAGGCGAAGACGGCGACGCTGTCATGCCCGCGGTTGGTGACGTAGACCCTGTCGCCCGAGCTGTTGAGCGACAGATGTCCGCCGAGGTTCTCGCCGGCAAACTCCAGCGGAAGCGTTGTGACGACCTCTTTGGCGGATAAGCAGCCGCCTTCGTCCACCTCAAGTGCGGTCAATGTGCTGGCAAGCTCGCTTACCAGCAGGGCAAGCGGCCGGCTTGGGTGGAAGACGAGATGTCGCGGCCCTGACCCAGCGGGAGCACGGAAAGCCACCGCTCGCTCGCCGACCCTTCCGCTGCCCGGATCGACTGAATAGGAGAGGACTTCGTCCGTGCCGAGATCGACATGGTAGAGCCAACGCTGATCGGGACCGAAGCAGATGCAATGGGCATGCGGGCTGTCCTGCCGCTCGCTGACAGGGCCGCCGCCGGCGTTCTGGCGCACCACCGGCGGCTCGACCGGCAGGCCGGTTGCCTGGTCGAGCGGGAACAGGACAATGCTGCCGCTGTCGTAGTTGGCGACCGCCAGAGAACTCTCGTCCTTGTTCAGAGCGACATGGCAGGGGCCGCCGCCGCGCGTTTCAACGCATGCCAGCCGCTCCCAGCCACCTTCCTTGGCACGGAAGGCGCCCAGCGCGCCTTCGGCCTGCTCGTTCACGAAGTAAAAGAGGTCGTGGCGAGCCGAGTACGTGCCGAAGGACGCGTTCTGCGCGCCGGGATAGGCCTCTCCCAGCGTCCAGCCATTGTCTTCCCGGGATAACGAGTGAAGGCCTGCCCCGCCGTTGCGCGCATAGGTCCCGATGAGAAGGCGCGCGCTCATGAGATGTTGATCGCCACGAAGACCGCGCCCGTCTTTTCCTTGGCCTCGGCCGCCTCGAATGCTTCGTTGATCTCATCGAGATCGAAGCGATGGGTGATCAGCTTGCTGGCGTTGAGCTTGCCTCGGGATAGGAGCTCGAGCACCATGCCCTGCTCGGGGTAGATGTCGTGATAGGCGAAGCTGGCGCTCGGGAGGATCTGGATCTCCGACATCTGGATGCGCTGCCATTCGAGTGGGATGGTCACTTCTCCCTGGTCAAAGCCGCCGACCAGCACCACCTTGCCGCCTCGCCGCACCACTTTGGTGGCGAGCGGCAGCGTCTTGGGCATGGAATGGCCGCCGGCGCATTCAAAGCAGATGTCGGCGCCGCGCCCACCGGCAAACTCCATCGCCCGCGCCACCAGGTCTTCACGGCTGCCGTTGACGACGACATCGGCGCCGAGTTCCTTTGCAAGGTCCAGCGAACTGTCCACCAGATCGGCGATCAGCACGTCCGCTCCCGCCGACTTGGCAAGTTGAAGCTGACCGAGGCCGATCGGCCCGGCGCCGATGACCACGACCTTCTGGTTGACGCTGACTTGTCCGATGTGATGGGCGTGCAGGCAGACCGAGAAGGTGTCGATCAGTGCAGCCTCCTCGAAGCTGACGTGATCGGGCAGCTTGTAGAACTTGTCTTCCGGGCCGCAGACGAACTCGCCATAGGCGCGCGAGACGAACTTGGTGCGCACGTCATAGAGATGTTCGCAGATGTTGTAGCGCTGGACCTTGCAATAGTCGCAGACGCCGTCGCCCATCACCGTTTCGATGACGACCCGATCGCCCGGTTTGAAACGGGTGACATCGTCGCCGACCTCGATCACTTCGCCGGACAGCTCATGGCCCACGATGTGATGTTCGAGTTCGGGCTCGGCCTTGTTCCAATGCCGAAGATCGGTTCCGCAGATTCCGGCGACACGCACGCGCGCCAGCACGAAATCGCCGGAGGGAATGACGGGCATCTCGACGTCGGTGATTTCAAACCGGCCGTCGGCAGTCTTCAGAGCGGCCTTCATGGGGCGCGACCCTCCTGATGGTCAACAAGACGGGATTGCTTAACCGGTGGCCTGAATCTGCGGCTCGATCCGAAGATTGACGACATCGGCCTGTTGCGACCGGGTCAGCGCGAAATGAATGGCCTCGGCAATTTCGTCGGCGTAGAGCATCTCGCGGTTGGCCAAGGCCTCCTGCATCTCTTCGTCCGTTCTCGGTTGCATGGGGGTTGCGACCGAGCCAGGCTGAATGACGGTGACCTTGATGTTCTTGTCGGCAACTTCCTTGCGGAGCGTTTCGGCGAATGCCTGAAGGCCGGCCTTGGTCGCCGAGTAGACGCTCTCGCCCACCGCCTTGATCTCGGCGCTGATCGAGCCGACGAACAGAAGGTGACCACCGCCCTGCGACTGCATGCGAAGAATGGCCTGTCGAGCGCAGGCCATCGCGCCGACGAGGTTGGTTTCGACAACATAACGCCACTCGTCCTCTTCCATTTCATAGATGGGTTCGGCGCCGAGCGCGGCACAGGTGATCAGCATGTCGATGCCACCCAGCGTCTCATCCACTGCGGCAAACACCGCCTGGACACCGTCTTTGGTTGCGGCATCGGCCGTCAGCCCCTCGACGCTGCCCCGGTTGCCGTGCGCGGCCGCAATCGCCTCGTCCAGCTCCGGCTGATGCCGACCGAAAGTGAGAATGCTGCCCCCCTCGCGAGCGAGAAGCGCGACGGTGGCGCGCCCGATGCCGGTTGTCCCACCGGTCACCAGGATGCGTTTGCCGTCAAGGCTGGTGTGGTTGCCCATAAATCACTCCCAGATCAGCTGGATTTGGCCCTTTGCCGGTACGTGATAGGTGATGAAATCTGCCGAGCTGACATGCGGGCGAAGATCCTTGCCCTCCTCGGTCGTCACCTTGATCGTGCCGAGCTTGCGGCGCTTGAGGCGCACCAGGGTGAGACCTGCGACGCAGGTTTCCCCCCCGTTCAGCGTGATGGTGACGGCACGCTCGCTCACCGGCTCGAACACCGGCACGAGCATGTCGCAATACAGCCGGAACGGCGCTCCACCGATATGATGAAAGGCGCGGGTGGCGAAGATGAAGGCCGCGCCGGCCCCATAGACCTCCTGGCCGACCTGCCCGGCCGGCTGCCCGTCGGCGTAGAGATCCTCAACCGGGAAGGATAGCTTGCGGTCGATATGCCCGTTGTTCTCGCGTTGAGTTGGCGACAACACGTCGGATGGCAAAGCGTCGGGATAGTAGAACCAAGCACGATCCAGCGCGTACTTGCAGTATTCCGTCACCAGCATGCGCGCCGCGGGATCGACATTCGAACCGCCGTCGGACAGATAGCGCTCGAAAGCCGCAAAGGAATCGAAACACTCGTAGATCGCCATGTAGGGCGCATCCTGAAGGCAGGTCGCCGCCATGAAGTTCTTGTAATGCTTGGCGAACTCGATGTTGCTCTCCCAGAACTGGCTGTTGTGGAAGAAGCCGGCGAGATAGACATAGCTTTGCTCGAGATAGACCGGTTTGTTGGTGATCCGCCACAAACGCATGCAGGCGGCGGCGCCCCATGCTGTGAGATTGGCTTGATAATTGAGGTCGAAGCCGAGGCCGGTCGCCGTGTCGATTGCCGCCCGTGCTTCGTCCAGGAAGCGTTTGTCGTCGGTGAGCTCGAAGGCTTGCAGCATCACCCAGGCATAGACGCCGCCGACATCCGTCTGACCACGACCATCGGCTTCGGCGTTCTCGGTAATGACGCTGAAGTCGGTGATCTTGTACTGGACCGGCCACTTGTACTTGAAATGATGCGCCACCTTGATGCCGAAATCGATCGACTTCATCAGCAGGTCGCGCGCTTCGTCATTGCCATCGAGCGCGAGGATGCCGAGGTTCAGCATGGGATGATAGAGATACCAGCTGTCGACCGCGTCGGCGTCCTTGTCGTCGCCTACGTTGGGCAGATAGCGGCGCAAAGACCTGAGTTTCGGATCGTAGAACTTCTTCAGTCCAGCCTTGAACTGGGCCTCGAGCGGATGCGGCTCGCCGCACCATGTCCCCCAGGCGTGGATCGCCTCAACGATGGACATCTGCACCATGATGTCGGGATATTCGGCACCAGTGTAGGGATGAACGTAACGGTATCCGTAGTGCTTGATCGTCGCCTCCGGCGCCTCGTCGAGGTCGCGCAAGGTCCGCTCGGCGCGCGCCACCCAGTCGCGGTATTCGGAGTCGGGGCGCTCGATCACCTTGTAGGCGATGGCTAGCATCTGAAGGAACTGTCGAGCGAACTGCCTCTCGTGTGGCGGAGCGTCGTAGCGGAAGACGAGGATGGCATCCGAAAGCGTGATTTGAACACCGGCCTTCAACGGATCGGTAGGCGGATTCACGCTTTGAACGGGAGCGGGCGGAAGATAGCCGAGCTCCGGCCACACGCCGCCGACGGCCCGGTCGGGCTTCGTCTTGGTCGCGCCGAAATAGTCATTGATGGCTGTCAGATTTTGAAAATACAGGATGTTCCCAAAATCGGGCTCATCGATGTGGAAATACATCAGGCCGCTGTTGAGCCCGCGCTGGATCGCCTCGACGTTGCCTTTGGCGCCCATCGGATCGTCGTTTTCCTCGAGTGGATAGACGTCGCGTGGCATGAATGGAACGAGCATGGGGACAGCGGGCGTGAAGTGCGCGGTCACCCGCAGATGCTCCAGGGCGCCTTCGCCGGTCTTGAAGACAATAAGGTGTTCGCCCAGCGCGCTTTTGACCTTCAGCCTCGCGATTTCGTCGGCCTTGCACCGCTCGGCGATGCAATCGAACTCACCGGCCAGATATGCAGCGCGCAAGGCAATGCCTCCCTTGCCCTTCCGGCGAATAAACGCCCACACTGAATCCCCGAGAGCCCGCACTTCCATCTGCAAGGCACCGAGCTGAAAACTGGCGACGGGATCGCTCTGCTTTTCCTGAAGCGCTTGCCGTAGCGCGAGCACAAAGGAACTGACCCCAACCACATCAGGATTCAGCGTACGAGTGGACATTGGCGATCTCCTCTCACTCTCTACCAGAAGCAGGAGCAGTCAAAACGGAGTGCCAAGGCATATGTTCCCCTTCGGTGAGTGTGTTTTTGGAGATCAGCATGTTTCGACGAGCGCAACATGTTGCGCAATCAGGAAGACCAGCCGCGGAACTCCGGCAAGACCAGGGGGCTCGCTTCGTTTGAAGACGTTGAGCTTCACATCAGTTTGTTTGCCCGATCTCACGAGCCAGTTTGAGATCGTCGACGAATGCCTCGAAGGCGGCCTGTTTGGCGCCGGCGTCCGGGATGCGCAGCAGATAGGATGGATGGACGGTCAGGAGGCCGCGACGGTTGCCGAATGACATCGGCCCGCGTTCGCGCGTGACGGCGACGGAGCGCTCGGCAAGCGCCAACCCCGCCGTGCTCCCGAGCGCAACAATGACCTTCGGACGCACCAGATCGATCTCGCGCCACAGCCACCAGCGCTGATGGACGATCTCACCCGTTCTGGGCTTGCGGTGGAGCCGTCGCTTACCGCGCTCGGTGAAGTGAAACTGCTTCACGGCATTGGTCATGTAGGCCTTGTCACGATCGATATCCGCCTCGGCGAGGGCGCGATCGAGCAGGCGGCCGGCCGGGCCGACGAAGGGCCGGCCCTCGCGGTCCTCGGCGTCTCCCGGCTGCTCGCCGACAAAGGCAATGGCTGCAAGCATGGGGCCTTCGCCCGGCACGACGCGACCAACGCCGGCCGCAGGCGGAAACTCCCGCCGCATGGCGTGATTGAGGTCGTCGAGCGAGGCGAAGTCCTGTTCGGTCATGGCAGGCCTCGGAAGCGCCGCACCAAATGCGGGAAGCTCGGCCGGCTCTTTCGCAACTCACCGCTCGCCGAGCGGTTCCCTCAGAACAGCCGTCGGGCATCGACCGGCCGCCATTCCACGCCCAGCTCGCGCATGATCGCAAGCGCATCATCGGGGGCACGGAAGCCGTCCGTGTTGTCGAAGAACAGGAAGACGTCGCGCGGTCGATCCGGCGCCTTCACAGTGCCGGCAAACTCGCCGTCCTCGACCGGTTCACCCCGGGCCCAAGCGGCAATTCGGCGCGCCCAACGCTGCCGCTCGGGCGCGTCATAGCCTGACCGGTAGAGGTCGCGCGAGCCGTGCAGGCGGCAATAGACGAAGTCCGCCGTCACATCCATCAGGCGGGGCCATTCGACAGTGTCGGCGCAAACCAGCGCGACATTCTGCTCGCGCAGCAGCTCGATGAAGGACGGATGGCGAAAACTGTCGTGGCGGATTTCCAGCGCATGGCGAAGGGGCTGGTTGGCAGGGCGCGTTTCGTCCGGGTTCCGGATGTGATCGTCGTGCTGGCGGGCCATGTCGGCGGCGGCGTCGGTGTCTCTCGGCAGCAGCGCCAGAAAGTCGCGCATCCGCTCGATGTCCAAGGCGAGGCTTGGTGGGAACTGCCAGAGAATAGGGCCAAGCTTCGCGCCGAGCCGCAACGGGCCCGAGGCGAAAAAGTTGGCGAGCGGCGCCTCGACCTCCTTCAGCCGCTTCACGTGGGTGATGAAGCGCGGCCCCTTGACGGCGAACAGGAAGTTGTCCGGGGTCTCCTGGAACCAGCGATCGAAGGTGCGCGGCTTCTGCAAGCCGTAGAAGGTGCCGTTGATTTCCAACGACGGAAAGCGGGAGGCGGCATAGGCGAGTTCCTGGCTTTGCCGGAGCCGCTCCGGATAGAAGCGGCCGCGCCAGGGCGAATAGGTCCAACCGGATATGCCGATGCGAATGACGCCGACCTCTGACATGCCGCCTCCGGGAGTCTACCCGGTGAGAACGTCGCGTTCAGGGGGCGGTTCCTTCCTCGCGAGGCATTCCAAGGGGGCGCAAACGCCCCCTTGGCTTTCGTGAGGCCGTCAGCCGACGCGCGCTTCGTCGTCACGCCGGATCGCCACGATGGTCGAGCGGGGCAGCGCGCCCTCGCCATCCGGGAAGGGAGCGTCGGGGTGCTGGATGCCGACGAACAGGGTCCGCTTGTCGGCCGACCAAGTCATGCCGGTAACCTCGGAGCCCTTCGGCCCGGTCAGGAAACGCTCAACGCGGCCGGTCGCCGGGTCGCCAGCGAGCATCTGGTTGTTGCCCTGGCCGAGGAAGTCGCCCTCGTTGCTGTCCTCACCGTCCGTCTGGATCCACAGAAGGCCGGTCGAGTCGAACATCATGCCATCAGGCGAGTTGAACATGTTGCCGGAGTTGATGTTCGACGAGCCGGCATAGGTATCCTTATGGACATCCGGATTGCCGGCCATGAGGAACAGGTCCCACTTGAACTTGCCGTCGGCGTGGTCGTCGTTTTCCGGATACCAGCGGACGATCTGGCCGTATTCGTTCTTCTCACGCGGGTTGACGGCGCTGAGCGCCATTTCATCGCCGCCGGCGTTGGCGCGCATCTTCCCGTCCTTCAGGACACCGCGATGACTGTTGTTGGTCAGCGCGCAGTAGGCCTCGATGGCGATCGGATTGATGGCGACCCACTCGGGACGGTCCATTGTGGTGGCGCCAACCTTGGACGCGGCCTGGCGGGTGAAGACGGCGATCTCGTCCGCCTTCATGCCGGTGGTCTCCGGCGTCAGCGCCAGCCACTCGCCATTGCCGTCGTCGGAGAACTTGGCGACGTAGAGCGTGCCCTCGTCGAGCAGCTTGGACGTGTCGCCGCCCGGCACGTAGATGCCGTTCGACACGTATTTGTAGAGGAACTCTCCGCGCTCATCGTCGCCCATGTAGACGACCACGCGACCGTCGCGGGCGACCGCGACAGCGGCGTTCTCGTGCTTGATGCGGCCGAGGGCGGAGCGCTTGATCGGCGTCGACGAGGCGTCCGACGGATCGATCTCCACGATATAGCCGGCGCGGCGCGGTTCGTTGGGATTCTTGGAAACGTCGAAGCGAGGATCGAAGGCCTCATAGCCATAGCGCGTTTCGGCGACGATACCGTAGCGCTTGTAGTCATCGGGCATGGCGAAGTTCGGATCGGTGGAACCGAAGTAGCCGTTGAAGTTTTCCTCGCAGGTCAGGTAGGTGCCCCACGGCGTCTTGCCGGCGCCGCAGTTGTTGAAGGTGCCGAGGCTGTCGGTGCCGTTGGGATCGGCAGCGGTCTTGATGAGATCGGAGCCGGCGGCGGGGCCGGAGATCTTCATCGGCGTCAGATGGGTGATGCGGCGGTTGAACGGGCTATCCAGCACGATCTCCCAGCCATCCTTGCCCTCGGCGACTTCCATGACGGTGACGCCCTGCAGGTTCTGCAGGATCTTCACGTCGTCGGCGCTCTTCGGCATGCCCTTTTCGTTATGCGGAAGGTTGGTCTCGTTGTTGACATACTCATGGTTGACGGCGATCACCTGACGGCCGCCGATCACGAACAGTTCCATGCCGTCAGTGTTCTCGCCGAAGACCTTGTCGGAGGCCTCGAGGCTGACGCCGTTGGCGGGATCGATGTCGGGAACATTGGAAAACAGCGGTTGGCCCCACTTCGCGAGCGGCTTCCAGGCGTAGCCCTCGGGCACATGCACCGTGTTGTCGGTGAAGACCGGGATCGGCTTGAAGGCGAAGCGGCCGGACGCGCCCTGGGCATGGGCGGCCGTGGAGCTCATCAGGTTGCCGAGCGTGCCCATGGCAGCGGCGGCCGAGCCGAAGGCCAGCACGCCACCCAGAAAGCCACGGCGCGACACAGCCCTTCCGACGACGCGATCGAAATCGGTGACGGCCGGTGGCGGGTTCTGCAACTCGTCCCACTCATCCCAAGACAACTTGTTGGTGTCGACATCGGCCATAATGGCTCTCCCCTGTTTGGAACAATTCCAGCAAGGGGATGTACATCTGTAAAAATACAGATCGATGACAGCGGGCGATTTACGAAACCGGCTTAGTCCGAAAGGCCCAGGTCGCTGAGGTCAGGGCCGAGCGGCACGATCCGCTGAGGATTGAGACTCTTCATCGAGTAATAGCCGCGCTTGATATGGTCGATGCTCACCGTCTCCTGAATGCCGGGCAGGCCAAGGACGCGCTTCAGGTAGCCGCCGAGGCCGGGATAATCGGCGATGCGGCGGAGATTGCATTTGAAGAGGCCGTGGTAGGCGGCATCAAAGCGGATCAGCGTGACGAACAGGCGGACGTCGGTCTCGGTGAAGCGATCGCCGTGCAAGTAGGACCGGCCATCGGCGAGCCGGGCCTCCAGCTCATCGAGCATGTCGAAGACGTCGGCGAAGGCCTCCTCATAGGCGATCTGGGTGGTGGCGAAGCCGGCGCGATAGACGCCGTTGTTGAGGCGGGGATAGATGCGGTCGTTGAGTGCATCGATCTCGGTCGCGAGATCGGCGGGATAGAGATCGATATCCGAACGCGCAAGACCTCCGAAGCCGGAGTTGAGCATCCTCAGGATGTCGGCCGACTCGTTGTTGACGATGGTGCCGAGCGTCTTGTCCCATAGCACCGGCACGGTGGCGCGGCCGGTGAAATGGGGATCGGCCTTGGTATAGATCTGGTGCAGATAGGTGGCGCCGTTGACCGCATCGGCAGTAGCACCTGGATAGTCGCCGAAGCGCCAGCCTTCGTCTGAAATCGCCGGCTCGACGATCGACAGGGATATGGCGTCCTCAAGGCCCTTCAGCTTGCGGCCGATCAGGGTTCGCGACGCCCAGGGGCAGATCAGCGCGACGTAGAGATGGTAGCGATCCGCCTCGGCGGCAAATCCGCTCCGACCGGTCGGCCCGGCAGCGCCGTCGGGCGTCACCCAATTGCGGAAGCTTGAGACTTGCCGGACGAAGCCGCCCTTTTCGTCGGTCTTTTGAACCGGCTTCCACTCCGCGGTCCATTTGCCGTCAACGAGCATGGCGATCTCCTGTCAGGTCATCAATGGGCGGCTCCGGCCAGCCCGGATACTGGGCGCGATATGGTAACGAGGACCAGCGACCGCAACCAAGACGTCGTCAGGCCGTTGGAGCGATGCCGTCCAGCAGCGCCGTCAGAGCATCGGCCAGCTCGGACTCGAAATCGAGTCGCCGTGCCAGGAGCTCCGGCCTCGACTCAAGAACCCGCTGCATGCGCGGCCGCGGATTGGCAATTTGGTGAACGCCGACGATCATGGCGAAGACCCACTGGCTGAGGCGGGCGCCCTGCCCTTGAGCGATCGGTCCTAGAGCTCTCTCGAGGCAGGCACCAAAGGCATCGGTACGTCTTACGGTGCGCAGGCGAAAGGCGAGTGCCACGTCGTCGGGAAGATTGCCCTCGAGAACCGCCGGCAATCGAGCGAACAACTGCGTCATGAGCGGCCGTTCGATAAGTCCGGCCGCAATGAACTTGGCCAGCGCGCGATGATCGGAAGGCAGCGCTTCGGCAAAAGCCGCTTCCACAGAGGCGAGCCACCCCTCCATGTCCTGCTCGAGCAAGGCGAGGAATAACTCCTCCTTGGTCTGGAAGTAGAGATAGAGGGTTCCCTTTGCGAGCCCCGCCTCGCGCGCAATAGCATCCATCGACAGCGCCGACATGTCGCTGCCGATACAAAGCCGGCGCGCCGCGTCGAGCACGTCGTCGCGTCGGCGCTCCTTCTGTCCGGCGTTCATCGCCCGGCGGATCTGCGGCATGTGGCTGTCCCCATTCGTGACCACCATAAACCAAGGCGCTTTCGAGTTTGAAGACCCACCGCGCTCTTGTGCGCTTGGCACCCCTGGTATTGGCCTCCCACCATGCCACTTGACAAATGACCGGCGGTCATTTATTGACACACACAGGATGGCCGGCGACCCAACTCGCCTATGGAGTTGCCATCATGCGGCTTTTATTCCGTCTCGCCTTTGTGGGTTACGCCCTCGCCATCCTGCAGTTCGCCGGGATCGGCATCGTTTTCCTCATGTCCGATCGGCTGATGCCATATCATCTCGCCGCCATGGGGACGCAATGGGAAGCGATGGCTCCGGGCATGCAGACCATGTCGCTCGATTTCATGAAGTCGGCCGGGGCAGGTTTCCTGATGGTGGCGGTCGCCGCCACCTTCCTGCTGATCATTCCCTACCGTCGCGGTGAGGCCTGGGCCAACTGGGCGCTGGCTGCGATCCTGCTAGGCGAGTTCGGTCTCATCCTCTCGCGCATGATCGACGTTGCCACCAATACCCCGGGGCGACCGGTGTTCGGGCCGTTCGTGGCGCTGGGCGCCATCACGCTGGCAAGCTTCCTTCTGTCACTTGTCTCACGCCGCTGAGGGACAAGGTCGAGCCACCCGCTCTCGCGCGGAAAACCCGACGCATGTATCGCTCCGCCGGATTGTTCCCCAACCAACCGCCAGTTAGCTGAAATGTCCGCCACTTCCACTCCCACAGCCGACCTCGATGCCCTACTTGCCGCCCAGCGGGCCGCCTTCCTTGCCGAGGAAGCCCCCGACCGGAGTGCACGTCGCGCCTCACTCGATCGATTGCGGGGCGCCGTCCTTGCCCATCGCGGTGCGCTGGAAAGCGCCGCCGCCGCCGATTTCGGGCATCGCTCGCCGCACGAAACGGCTTTGATGGAACTGGCGTCCATCGTTCAGACCATCGACTATCTGAAGCGCCGGCTTCGGTCTCTGATGGCGCCCGAGCGGCGGCGTGTCGCTGCCAGTTTTCGCTTTGGTCGTGCCTATGTCACCTATCAGCCGCTCGGCGTGGTCGGCATCATCTCGCCGTGGAACTATCCGTTTGCCCTGGCGCTCGTTCCGTTGGCCACGGCGCTCGCCGCCGGAAACCGCGCCATGCTGAAGCCGTCGGAGCATACGCCGCATAGCAGCGCCCTGCTGAAGGACCTGATCGGCGAGGCGTTCGATCCCGCAGAAGTGGCCGTGGTCACCGGCGACAGCCGCGTCGGCATCGCCTTCGCCGAGCTGCCGTTCGATCATCTCTTCTTCACCGGAAGCACTGCCATTGGCCGCGAGGTCATGCGGGCCGCCAGCAACCATCTCGTGCCCGTGACTCTGGAGCTCGGCGGCAAAAGCCCAGTCGTCGTCGCGCGCGGCGCCGTCGATGATCGCACGGTATCGCGCATCGTCTATGGCAAGCTCGCCAACGCCGGCCAGACCTGCGTTGCGCCCGACTATGCCTTCGTCCACGAGGACGATATCGATGCCTTCATTGCCGCTTTCGACCGGGTGGTAAAACGGCAGTTTCCCGGCGGTCCGACCAGCACCGACTACACCTCGGTCATCGACGATCGACAGTTCGACCGTCTGCTGCATCTGCTTGAAGACGCTCTTCTCAAGGGCGCACGCATTGTGCCCGTCGGCCATCAGCCAGAAAGGGCGGCCAGCCGCCCGCGCACGCTTGCTCCCAGCCTGGTTGTCGACGTCCGCGAGGACATGCGCCTTCTCAGCGAGGAAATCTTCGGTCCGCTGCTGCCGATTCTGCCCTACCGAGACTCCGAAGAGGTCATCGCCTATATCAATGCCCGGCCGCGGCCGCTTGCCCTCTATTACTTTGGCAAGGAAGACGCCACATGCCGCCGGCTGCTGGCATCAACCACCTCCGGCAATGTCGGGATCAACAACACCATCCTTCATGTCGCGATCGACGACCTGCCATTCGGAGGCGTCGGCGCCAGTGGTATGGGCGCCTATCACGGCATCGAGGGCTTCCGGACGATGAGCCACGCTCGCGGCATCTACTCGCAGGGCCGCTTCAGCCTGGCCAGTCTGGCCCGCCCGCCCTACGGTCGGGTGATCGAGCACATACTGGGCACCGTGCTGCGATAACGACCGTGTCGCCTTTACCTTGCCGGCTTCCCGTTGGCTAGCGCTGCTATCGTCAACTGCGTGGCCATTCTCACGCGCGGATCCTTGGCCGGCTGCTTTGCTCATGAGCCCGCCATTTCCGACCGCGGGCATCCGATTTCATCGACGGACAGGAACAAAGCCGACACCCCAGGGCTGGGCTCGCGCCGGCGCATGCCAGCCGAGGCAGCCTCCGTCATCGACCTGTAACGATCGCACTATATCGGAGTCCACCAGGATAAAGTGAGTTGCGGGGGGTGTTTGCACAGCTGTGCAACACAGAAATGATGCCTTACGATGCTTACCTCACCCTCCGCTCCCTTGATGCCGGCTATGGCCGAACCCGGGTGCTCGAGGGTGTCGATCTTTCTATCGGCAAGGGCGAGTTCGTTGCACTGCTCGGTGCCTCGGGTTGCGGCAAGACGACGCTGCTGCGGACCATCGCCGGCTTCGCCCTGCCGAGCGCCGGCAGCATCTGCGTCGGCGATCGCGATCTCACACGTCTACCGCCGGACAAGCGCGGCATGGCGATGGTTTTCCAGTCCTACGCGCTCTGGCCGCACATGACGGCAGCGCGCAACATCGGCTACGGCCTGCGCCTCAAGGGATGGCGGCGTGAGGCGATCGCAGCCCGTGTCGCCGAGATGGAAGCGCTGCTCGGTCTCGAAGGGCTCGGCGGACGCAAGCCGTCGGAGCTGTCGGGCGGCCAGCGGCAGCGCGTCGCGCTTGGTCGGGCGCTGGCCGTCGATCCGGACATCCTGCTGCTCGACGAGCCGCTGTCCAATCTCGACGCCCGCATCCGACTCACCGTGCGCCATGAGATCCGCGCCCTCCAGCAGCGGCTCGGCATCACCACCATTCACGTGACGCATGATCGCGAGGAAGCCATGGTGATGGCCGACCGCATCGTCATCCTCAACAAGGGGCGCATCGCCCAGCTCGGCACGCCCCAGGCGATCTATACCCGGCCGGCCTCCGCCTTCGTGGCCGCCTTCATGGGCGCCGAAAACGTCGTTCAACTCAACGCCACCTGCTCCGCCAATCGGGTCGATATCGCGGAAGGGCCGCACAACCGAGCAGCCAGTCTCACGCTCGGCCTGCCGGCACCGCGCAGCGGCCGACTTGAGGCCCGCTTCCGCTCGGAGCAGTTGCAGCTCAGTCGCCTTGGCGACGAAGCGACCGATGACACGAGCTGCGTTGAGTTGATCGGCCGCGTCGAGGCCGTCGTCTATCCGGGCGGCCAGTGGCGCCACACTGTCCGCATCGGCAAAGGCTCCGTGCTTGTCGATGCGGCGGAAGCGCTGCCGCCCGGCAGCGACGTGCTCGTCCGGGTTCCCACCAGTGGCCTTTTCCTGTTCGCCGCGCCGGCCGATACGCCGAGCGGCCCGCCATCCGCAGCCGACGGCCCCTCGCCGGTTCGGGACAGACTGACCGCCTGACAACCAAAATCTGACAATCGAGATCGGAGACGCGTCATGAACAAGCTGTTGCTCAACTCAGCGATGGTGCTGGCCATCGCTGCCTCGCCGGCCGGCGCCGCCGAGTTGACCGTGATCACCGCCGGCGACCAGAATATGGTCGACTACATCAACAACTACCTCGGCCCGCTGTTCGAACAGCAGAATCCAGGCAACACGGTGCGCGCGGTTGGCACCGGCCCAGGCGACGCCGGCTCGCAGAAGATCGTCGAGCGCTTCGACGCACAGGCCAAGGCCGGCGCAGCCACCTGGGACACCGACGTGGCCGTCGTCCACGAAAAGTTTGCCGGCCCGATGGTGCAGGCCGGCTACCTCGAGGCCTATCGCGACAAGATCGCCACCGGCAAGCTGGTGACCCGTGCCAATGCCGATAATGCCCTGGGTACCGAGGTCAAGGGCTACGTCATGCCGATGTTCAACAGCCAGACGGCTATCGCCTACAATCCGGCGCTCGTTCCCAATCCGCCCAAGAGCTATGCCGAAATCGCCGAGTGGGCGAAGGCTCACCCCGGCCAGTTCGGCTACAACGGCATCAAGGGCGGCGCGTCGGGCGTCAGCTTCGTGATGGGCTGGGTCTATGCCTTCTCCGGCAGCGACGCACACAAGCTGATGTATGGCCCCTTCGACAAGGCCGAAACGGCCAAATGGGATGGCGCCCTTCAGAGCCTCAAGGACTTCACCAAGTCGGCCACGCTGACGCCGGGCAACGCTGGCACGCTCGATCTTCTGTCGCGCGGCGAAATCGCCCTGGGCCCCGTGTGGGTCGACATGTTCTACTCCTGGCAGGCCGACGGCCGTCTGCCGCCCGACCTCAAGCTGCTGCTACCCGCCCCCGGGATGCCCGGCCAGCCGATGCACTATGTCGTTCCCGCCAAGGCGCCGAACAAGGAACTCGCCGAGAAGTTCGTCGAGCTGGCCACCTCGCCGAAGGTGCAGGCCGAGGGCATCGTCAAGAAGTTCAACTGGTATCCTGGCATCGACGCCGACAAGGTCAAGGCCGAGCTCGACGACGCCACCTGGAACAAGCTGTTCGTCGACATCACCCCGGCCGATCTCGCCGAGAAGGGCAAGCCCTTCCCGCTCGCCCCGTATAACACGGCCATTCTCGAGGCCTACGAGGCCAAGGTCGCCAACTGATCGCCGAGTGCCATGGGGACCGTCCAGCCTCGCCGGGCGGTCTCTTTCATCCTGCAATTTTCGGATATGCCGATGGCACGCCTTCTCGGCCCGCTACTCGTCTCGCCGGCGCTGATCGTCATCCTGCTTCTCTTCATGGTGCCGCTCGCCGCCTCGGTGATCGGCGCCTTCGAGGTCGAAGGGACCGTTGGTCTCGGCAACTTCACCAAGGCCTATGATTTCTACAGGCAGGACATCGTCTTCACGGCGGTGATCGTCGGCCTCTCGACCATGTTGACCGGCCTTCTCGCCATTGCCATCGGCGGCTATCTGACGCTCGGCGAGAACGCTGCTGCCGTCGCCATCCTGCGCTGGCTCTACCGCTGGCCGATGTTCATTCCGTTCATCGTCGTTGGCCAGATACTGCGCACCTTTCTCGCCAAGAGCGGCCTCTTCAACTCGACGCTGGTCGCCCTTGGCTTTCTCGACCCGCTGACCGCCACGAGCTACCTCGACTGGCGCGGCGTTGTCGTCGCCTTCGTCTGGAAACAGACGCCCTTCGTGGCGCTGATGGTGGCCGGCGCCATGGCGTCGCTCGATCGCGGCACCATCGAGGCAGCGCGCAACCTCGGCGCCTCACGGCTTCGCATCCTCATCGAGATCGTCGTACCGCAGGTCACCACCACGCTGCTGGTCGGCCTCGTGTTGTCCTTCGTCACCATGATGGGCGTTCTGTCGGTGCCGCTGATGATCAATGCGCAGGCGCCGACCATGATCACCGCCGACATCGCCTTCCGCCTCAGCACCTATCGCGACTACGGTGTCGCCAACGCGCTCGGCCTGATCTCGCTGGCCATCAGCGCTGTCGCCGCCTGGTTCTATCTCCGCGTCAACATGAGGCAGAGCCGATGAGCGCGCCCTCCGCTTTCTTCGCCGCGCCGCACAGCGGGTTCGATTCCCTCCGTGGCTTCCTCTGGTGGGTGCCCCGCGCAGCCGTTCTCGGAACGCTGGCCTTCGTCATCTTCGGCCCGCTCGCCAACCTGCTGATCTGGACGGTCGCCGAGCGCTGGTACTTTCCGCATGCGCTGCCAATCGATTACGGCTTCAGCTACTGGGGCCGTGTGTTCGCACCGCGCGGCAACGCCGTGCAATCGCTGATCGCCTCGATCAGCATCGCACTGTTCACCGTGGCAGGTTCGCTGGCGCTCGCCATTCCCGCCGGGTATGCCCTCGCGCGGTTGAAGCTGCCCCTCAGGGGCCTGGTGCTTCTCGCCTTCCTCTTGCCGCAGGCGTTTCCCAACCTACCCGTCTACGTCAACATCGCCAGGCTGTTCTACGAGATCGGGCTCAATGGTACCGTCCTCGGCGTCGTGCTGGTGCACGTGACGCATGGCCTCGTCTATGCCGTCTGGATTGCCTCCGCCGCCTTCTCCGCAGTCGACCGGGATCTGGAACTGGCCGCCCGCAACCTCGGCGCCTCCGGCCTCAAGGGCTTCGCCGACGTGACGCTGCCGCTGGCCGCGCCCGGCCTGATGGCCAGCGCCATCTTCGTCTTTCTGGAGTCGCTCGACGAGTTCACGGGCAGCTATTTTGTCGGCGCGCCAGATGTGACGACGCTGCCGCTGCTGCTCTACTCGGCCGGAGCCGGCGGCAACTATCAGATCGCCTCGATCACCGCGCTCTTGCTGCTCGTTCCGTCGATCGCCTTCATGCTGGTGGTGGAAAAGTTCCTGCGCGCCGATGTGCTCGCCAAGGTTGGACAGTAGGCTTCATCGATGACCGAACTGGGCAAGCCTCGATCCTCCCCCCGCTTCGTCAGCGCCCGCGACGTTGCCAAGCTTGCCGGCGTGTCGCGATCCGCCGTTTCGCGCGCCTTTACGCCTGGCGCCTCCGTGGCACCGGAGACACGCGAGAAGATCATGGTCGCCGCCACCCGCCTCGGCTACCAAGTGAACGATCTTGCGCGCGGCCTCCTCGCCCATCGTAGTCGGATCGTCGGATTGGTCGCCACCAAGCCGGAGTTGGGCTTCCGCGCCCACCTTACCGCTGCGCTTGCTGCCGTGCTGATCAGGCGCGGTTCGGTGCCGGTACTCATCAACGCCGGCGAGACGGCCGAGGATACCGACGCGGCGCAGCGGACGCTGTTTGGCCATCGGGCCGAGGCGGTGATCGTGCTGTCGGGATCGCCGCCGTCGTCCTTCATCGAGCTGGCCAAATCCAACGGCCTGCCCATTGTCGCCATCGGCCGGGAGGCGCCGGAGATCGACATCGTCCAGACTGACAACGCAGAGGCTGCGCGCCGCATCGCGGCTGCCTTTGCCTCTGCCGGTCACAAACGCCTCGCCTTTGCCGGCTCGGAAAGCGGCACGCCGTCCATCGTCGAACGCGAGCGCGCCTTCCTCGCCGAAGCAGGCCGCCTTGGGATAGCCGTGACGGTGGCGCGCGGCCCCGATACCGATTATGTGGGTGGACTTCTGGCGGCTGAACGACTGTTCGCGGCGGTTGAGAAGCCGACCGCCGTCTTCGCCGTCAACGATCTCGTCGCCTTCGCGCTGACCGATCACCTGAAGATCCGTCTCGGCCTGCGTGTTCCCGAGGATGTGGCGGTAGTCGGCTTCGACGACCTGCCGGAGGCCGCCTGGCTCGGTTACCGGCTCACCACCTTTCGGCAGGATCCGATGAAGATGGCCGAGCGGGCCGTGGCGCTGCTGGAAGAGAGAGCCACCACTCCTTCGACCGCGCCGGTGCGCCTCCGCATCGCCGCGCAACTGATGGTGCGCGACACGTTCAGCCCGCCGAATGACGGCGCGTTTGGTCCATGAGGCCTGCGGGCGTCCGTCGCATCGGTGTCGCCCAACTTCGGTTTGATCGATGCCGGCCAGCGGTGCTCGTGAGGAGACAGCATGAAACTGATACAGGTCACCGATATCCACCTCCGAGAGCGCGGCGAGCCGGTGTGCGGGCTCGATCCGGCGGCAAATCTCGCAGCGACGATCGCCGACATCAACCGCCACCATGCCGACGCCGATCTCGTAGTGTTCACCGGCGACCTTTCGGACGACGGTTCACCTGCCTCCTACCGGTTGTTCGCCGACCTCCTGGAATCCCTGATCCCACCGCATCGCCTGCTGCTCGGCAACCATGACGACCGCACGGCCTTCCGCGCCATGTTCCCGGACGCGCCGGCCGAGGACGATTTCATCCAGTCCGTCCTGGACACCGACGCTGGCAGGCTGGTGTTTCTCGACACGCTCGACGAAGGTGCCGTCGGAGGGCTGCTGTGCGACCGCCGTCTCACCTGGCTCGACCGCCGGCTTTCCGAGGCTTCCGGCCCGGCGATCGTCTTCATGCACCACCCACCGTTCGACATCGGCATGCCGCCGCTCGATGGGGTGAAACTCGCCAACCCTTCCACCCTCGGCGCCGTTTTCCGGCGCCATGGCAACGTGCGTCACATCTTTGCGGGGCATGTGCACCGCCTCTGTTCCGGGATTTGGAACGGCACGGCCTTCAACACGGGACGTGGCACCAGTCACCAGACGGCGCCGCTGTTCGGTGCCAAGACCTTCGCGGTTGGCTTCGAGATGCCAGCCTACAACGTCATCCTGACCGACGGGGCGAGCATGGTCGTCCATGCGCAGGAGGTCGGCTGACACTCGGCGAGCTCGCTTCTTCCGGACCGGTCACACCCGGTTTCACCGCGGCCATGGCGCAGCGCTGGCCGGCGAGCGAATGCGACAGGCGCCGCGCTATCTTGCGCGGGATTTCGACCGTATCCGCACCGCCGCGAGACGGACGCTATGTGCGCAGCGCGGCTAGGGTTGATAACGGCGACACCTATGGCTCGCCGTCGTTCAAAGACCATAAAGCCCACGCCCACCCGCCGCTACCGGCTCACCGGTCCGCGGTTGAAGTCGCTTGGGGAACCACCATCCGCGTCCGAAGGATGACAGGCCGCTGCAAACCTCTCCTTGCCCATTGCGAGATATCGATTTGAAAAGGCTAGGTAATTCTCCTCGGATTCGGAAACGATCATTATCGTATCAAAATTCTGATTGACATTGATCGTTATCAGGATCCTAATCCAACTTACGATCATAAAGGATCAAAGCATGAAGGACGATCGGCTGTCGGCCATTCGGCACTATCTGTTTGAAAAGACATCCGCCTCGATCCACGAGATCGCGGAAGCGGTCGGCGCCTCGCTTCCGACCGTGCGGCGCGATCTTCTCACACTCGAAACCGAAGGCGCCGTCCACCGTACCCATGGTGGTGCCCGCATTGCCGATTCCGCCGGTATCGAGGCGGCCTTCGAGGTACGGGAGCAGACCTGCATTGCCGCCAAGCGGGCGATCGGCCTTACCGCCTATGCCGACCTCAGGCCCGACATGTCGGTGTTTCTCGATGCCGGCACCACCGTGCTGCAGGTTGCCCGCCGCATCCGAATGAATCCGCTGCCGATTTCCGTGTTCACCAACTGCCTGGCCGTGGCGCAGGTGCTGACCGACATCCGCGATGTCCAGGTGACGCTGCTGGGTGGCCGCCTTCGCTCGCGGAACGCCTCGGTGCTGGGCGCCCTGGCCGAAAGCATGCTGGACCGGCTGTGGTTCGACCAGTTGTTTCTCGGTGCCAGCACGGTGGGCGACGACGGCTGCACCTACACGATGGACGAGGACGAGGCGCGGCTCAACGAGAAGATGATCACCCGGGCAGCGCGCACCACCGTGCTCGCCGACGCCAGCAAGTTCGGACAGCGCGCAACCTATCAGGTGACGCGGCTCGACGACCGGCTCGATCTCATCACCGACGACAGCCTGGCGTCCCATTGGCTCGACAAGCTGGCACAGGCCGGTTGCCGGACGCGAACGGTCGGCTTCGATGCCGACGAAAGCGCGGAACTCGACGGAGACGCGGCATGACCGTGCTTGGCGTCGATAGCGGTGGCACCAAGACCGTCGCCGCCGTTGTGGCTCCAGACGCCAGCGTCGTGTCGCTGCGCCATCTGCCGAGCCTCGACCCCACGGCCGATAGTGACTGGGCCGCCGAGATCGCCGCACTTGCGGCGGCCGCTGGCGACGCCGACCTCCAGGCCTCGGCCTTCGGCCTGCCCTTTCATGGCGAAGTCGATGAGTACACCGAGGCGCAGATCGCCGCCGTCCGGCTGCACTTCCCTCAGAAGCCCATCGTCGAGAACGACGTCCGCATCGCCTTCGATGGCGCCTTTGCCTGTGGCGCTGGCGCCCTCATCCTGGCCGGTACCGGCTCGATGGCCTGGGCGAGCCTCGGCGAAATCGACAGCCCCCATGTCCGGATTGGCGGCTGGGGCGACATTTTCGGCGACGAGGGCAGTGCCTACTGGCTCGGCCGCGAAGCGCTGACACTGCTGTCGCGCCATGTCGACGGCCGCCAACCGTCGCCTGCCTTCGCAGGGCGGATGTTCGCCGCCATGGGCATACATCAAGACGGCCTGATGGCTTGGTGTTATGGGCTCGAAAGCCGCCGCTCGGGCATCGCCGGCCTCGCCCGGCATGTGACGTCTGTCGCCAAGGATGGCGATCCTGTGGCGGGCCACCTCATTGAGCGCGCTTCGGCCGAACTCTCCGAACAGCTGCTTGTCGCCTGGCGCCGCTGCGGCGGCAGCGCCCCCATCCGTTGGAGCTACGCCGGTGGTCTGTTCAACGCCAAGGCCGTGCTGGACCAGATGACGGCGCACCTCGGAACACCGCCGTCATCGCCGCGCCTGCCGCCCGTCGGCGGCGCGGCGCTCAGGGCAGCCCGGCTCGCCGGCTGGGCCGTCGATGATGCCTGGGTCGACCGGTTGGGCGAAAGCCTCCGGACGGCTCTGGCCTGAAAGGCAATCTGACCAAGAAGGGGAACGATAATGAAAAGACGTGTTTTTCTTGCTTCAGCGCTGACCTTGCCACTCCTCGCCACGTTCGCCGGCAGCGCCTTCGCCGCCGATGGGCTCACGGTGCTGTTGCCGCCCTGGGGAACGCTGCCCAAGGAGATGACCGATCGCTTCGCCAAGGACGCCGGCGTGACGCTCGATGCGCAGACGCTCGGCTGGGACGACATTCGCACCAAGATCATCACGTCGATGGTGGCGGGCACGGCGCCTGCCGACGCCACCGAGGTTGACTGGTCGTGGGTGGGCCAGTTCGGCTCAGCCGGCTGGTATGCACCGCTCGACGACAAGATCGACAAGGCCGTCATCGCCGACATCCCCACCGCCTCGATCTTCCGCTACGACGGTAAGCTCCTGGCCGTGCCCTACAGCAACGACTTCCGCATCCTCATCTACAACAAGGCCCACCTCGAGAAGGCTGGCATCAAGGCAGCGCCAACGACGCCCGACGAGATGCTGGCTGCCGCCAAGGCGGTGAAGAGCGCTGGCATCGCCGACTATCCGATCGGCCTGCCGCTGTCGGCGACCGAGGGCACCTCCACCGCCTGGTATCTCCTGACCAAGGCCTTCGGCGGCGACCTGTTCGACAAGGATTTCAAGCCGCTGTTCACCGACAAGGACTCCGGCGGCTACAAGGCGCTGGCCTTCGAGATCGGCGCATTGAAGGACGGATTGATCGATCCGGCCGCCACCGGTCTCAAGGACGTCGAGGTGCAGGAGGTCTTCAAGGCCGGCAAGCTCACCTTCGACGTCGCCGGCTGGGCCGGCAACCTCTCGGTCTACAGCGACCCTGCCAAGTCGCAGGTGGCGAACGACGTCGCGGCAGCGCTGATGCCATCGGCGACCGGCAAGTCGCGCACCTTCGGCCTGCCCGAAGCGGTCGGCATCCCGACCGGTGCTGCCAACGCCAAAGCGGCGCAAGACTTCATCACCTGGATGGCGATGCCCCAGAACCAGATCGCCGCCTACGAAGCGCTTGGCAACCTGCCGCCGCGCATGTCCGTGCTCAGGACGCTCAACGAACAGGGCAAGCTCAAGCAGGGCGACGTGCTGCTCGAGCAGGCCGCCCTCGTCGAGCCGCTGATCACCCAGGGCACGCCCGGCTGGTACCCGCAGTTTTCGACGGCGGTGGCAAGCGCCATCAATCAAGCCGCCAAGGGACAGCTCAGCGTCGACGACGCCATCGCGGCGATCGCCAAGGCGGCCGAAGAGGCACAGGCCAACTGACCGCAGGCTCCGACGACCGCCGTCCGGGATGACCGGGCGGCGGCCAGCTCCGACCTTTCCTCTGCCATGGGCTCTCGTGACGCCCGGGACGTTGGTCTCGTGCCCTGACGGCTGCCTGGAGAACGCAAGGGTTCCGATGCCCTCCTCCTATCCCAGACGAAACCGAACGCCGGGCGAACTCGCCCTTGCCGCCGCGCTCGTTGTTCCCATTGTCGTCGTGATGGGCGGCCTGGTGTTCTGGCCGCTCGCCACCTCGGTGCTCGCCAGCTTCTATCGGATCGATCCCATGAAGCCGGGCACGCCCTTCGTCGGCCTTGCCAACTATGGCGCTCTCCTCGCGGACGGCAATGTGCAGACGGCCTGGCTCAACACCTTCGCCTATGTGGCGATCGCGGTGGTGCTGGAGACGATCGGCGGCTTGGGCGCGGCGTTGCTGCTCAACCGGGTGAAGCACGGCCGCCAGTGGTTGCTTGCCATCACCGTTCTCCCCTGGTGTCTGCCGCCGGTGGTCAACGCCATCGTCTGGATGTGGATCTTCAACCCGAGCTACGGGGTGCTCAACCATGTCCTGCTATGGCTCGGCGTCATCGACGCCCGCAAGGTCTGGTTCAACGATCAGGCAACGGCGCTGTTCCTCATCTCGCTGGTGCACGTCTGGCGCATGATGCCGCTGACAGCGGTGATCCTGCTGGCGGCGCTCCAAAGCATTCCACGCGACCTCTATGAAGCGGCGCGGCTCGACGGCGCTGGTCCGATCAAGAGCTTCCGCCTGGTGACGCTGCCGCTGATCTCGAGCGGCCTTGCCATCGCGCTCAGCCAGTCGACGGTGTTCGCCTTCAACCTGTTCGACGAGGCCTGGATCCTGTCCGGTTCGAGCCTCGATACCCGCTCGGTGATCATCCAGGTCTACCTAACCGCCTTTCAGAACCTGCGGTTCTCGAATGGCATGGCGCTGTCGATCCTGGCGATGCTCGCCTCGCTCCTGGTGTCGCTGATCTACGTGCTCCGGGTCTATCGCGAAACGAGGTACGACTGACATGCGCGCCTCTCTCTCAACGCTGCCGGGGCGGATCGGCATCGTCATCGCCGTGGCTCTGCTGGTCGCATGGTCGCTCGGGCCGATCTACTGGTCGCTCGTCACCTCGCTGACGCCGCCGCTTCACCTTTTGGGCACGCCATCGCTATGGCCGCAGCAGATCAGCTTTGAGCACTATGCCAAGCTGTTCGGCGCCACCAGCATGTCGCAAGGCAACGCCGTCCAATCGGTCTGGCCGCAGTTCTCGGCGGCGCTCACCAACAGCCTGATCACCTCGGGGCTGGCGACGGTGGTGACGGTGGCGATCGCCGCCTTCGGCGCCTACGCCTTCGTCCGGCTGGAGTTTCCCGGTCGCGACCTGCTGTTCGTCGCGGTGGTGGCGACGCTCGCCATCCCCGCCTACACGGTGATGATCCCGCTCTATCGGCTGATGATCTCCCTGAAGCTGATCGACACCTATACCGGCATCACGCTGATCTACGTCTCTGCTTTCCTGCCGCTGGCGCTGTGGCTGATGCGGTCGGTCTATCAGGCCATGCCGATCTCACTGGAAGAGGCGGCCTGGCTCGACGGCGCCGGGCGCGTCTACACGCTCGTCTACATCGTGCTGCCGCTGTCGGCGCCGGGGCTGATCGCCAGCGCCATCCTCACGTTCCTGAATGCCTGGGGCCAGTTCATGGTGCCCCTGGTGTTTTCGCCGACGCTGGCCACCAAGCCACTGACGGTGCTGATCCCCGAGTTCGTGACGCGCAATTACATCGACTTCGGCCTGATGAATGCCGCCGGCATCCTCGCCATCATCCCACCCGTTCTGCTCGTGCTGTTCCTCAACCGCTACCTCGTCAGCGGACTGATGGCCGGAGCGACCAAGTAATCCCCTGATAATAGACTGAAAAGCAAGGAAGACTTCTCATGAATACCACCGAACGCGTTATCGTCGAGCAGTTCCCCTTCTGGGAAAAAGCGATCGGAATGGCGCTTCCGAAGGTCGAAGCCGACATCTTCGTCTTCGTTGGCTGCGGCACCTCCCATTATGTCGCCATGAGCCTCGCCTCCGCCTTCAACCAGAACGGCAAACGAGCCATCGCGGTTGCCGGCTCCGAATGGGCGCTCCGGCACGAGGCTTACCTGCCCAACATCGCAGGCGCCATGGTGGTCGGTATTTCGCGCAGCGGTGAATCGACCGAGGTGGTGCAGGCTGTGAAGACGAGCCGCGCGCTCGGCATCCGCACGCTGGCGATCACCTGCGAAAAGGACAGCTCGATGGCCAAGGCCGCCGACCTCGTCGCCTTCGCCCCGACCCACCCCGACGAGGGCATCGTCATGTCATCATCGGCCAGCCTGATGCTGCTGATGGGCCTGCGCATGGCCGGCGTGAAAGTCGAGCCTGCCGTGGTGGCCGGCGCCCGTGCCGCCGTGGCGGCGATGGGCGAGAAGGCGCTGACGGTGACGGCGGGACGGAACAAGTTCGTGGTGCTGGGCGGCGGCATCTATTTCGGCATCGCCTCCGAAGGCGCCCTCAAGCTGCAGGAAATGAGCATTTCCGTATCGCAGCCCTTCTACACCATGGAGTATCGGCATGGTCCGATCAGCCTCGCCGACGAGCACTTGCTGGCGGTCATGCTTTACAGCGAGGACCAGTCCGAGGCTGAAGAGAAACTGGTCGGCGAGATCAGGGCGAAGGGTGCGAAAGTCATCGGTCTCGGCGGACCGGGAGACCTTTCCCTGCCGATCGCCACGCGCGGCTTGCAGCGTTCGCTCGAGATGATGGCGGCGATGCAGATCCTCGGCGAACGGGTCGCCAACTCCAAGAACATCGACAGCACCCAGCCACGCCATCTCTCCAAGGTGGTTGTGCTCGGCTGAGCCGCGACCCGCGCTGCCACCGGCCGCTGGCCGGTCGGCGGTAGCGCAAGACCCAATGCAGGAGCTTTCCATGGCCACCGTCGACATTCATCGGCTCGTCAAGCGCTACGGCGCCGAAGAGGTGATCCACGGCATAGACCTCGCCATCCGCGACGGCGAGTTCATCTCGCTGATCGGCGCGTCCGGCTGCGGCAAGTCGACCCTCTTGAGGATGATTGCCGGGCTAGAGGATATCTCCGGCGGCACCATCTCGATCGACGGCCGCGAGGTGAACGACGTGGCGCCGAAGAACCGCGACATCGCCATGGTGTTCCAGAACTACGCGCTCTACCCGCACCTGTCGGTCGCCGACAACATGGGCTTCAGTCTGAAGCTCCGTGACGTGCCGAAGCCGGAGATCGCACGGGCGGTGAAGGAGGCGGCCGACCTCCTGGGGCTCACGCCCTATCTCGACCGCATGCCCAAGGCGCTGTCGGGCGGACAGCGCCAGCGCGTCGCCATGGGGCGGGCGATCGTCCGCAAGCCGCGTGTCTTCCTGTTCGACGAGCCGCTCAGCAATCTCGACGCCAAGCTCCGGGTGCAGATGCGCACCGAGATCAAGGCGTTGCAGCGGCGGCTCGGCACCACGTCGATCTACGTCACGCACGACCAGATCGAAGCCATGACCATGTCGGACCGCATCGTCATCCTGAACGGCGGCCGCGTCGAGCAGGTGGGGGCGCCACTCGACGTCTACGACCGGCCAGGCAATCTCTTTGTCGCCACCTTCATCGGCTCCCCGGCCATGAACCTCATCGAGGCGACGACGCGACACGACGGCGACCGGCTGTTCGCCGAGACCGACGACGGCCTGCGCCTGCCACTCGACGGCTACGCGATGGCCAACGAAGCGGAGGTGACCGTCGGCATCCGTCCGGAGCATTTCGCTTTCACCGATGCTGGGGCTCCGGGGGCTTTACCCATCGCCGTCGACCTGATCGAGCCGACCGGCCATGAAACGCATGTTTTTGGCCGGCTCGGCCGGCATCAGGTCGTTGTCGCCCATTCGGGCCGGGTGGCGGAAGCTGCCAGCATCTTCGTCACGATTGCACCCGGCGGCCTGCACCTCTTCGATCGAACGAGCGGCCGGCGCATAAACACAATAGAGAGGACCTGAGCCATGACCGCGAACCCGCTGAGCGACATTTCCACCTGGCGCTTTCGTGCCTCCGGCCTGCGCGGCATTCCGTCGATCTGCTCGGCCCACCCCGTGGTGATCGAGGCGGCCATGCGGCACGCCGGCCGCCTCGGCCTGCCGGTGCTGATCGAAGCCACCTGCAACCAGGTCAACCAGGACGGCGGCTACACCGGCATGACGCCTGGGGACTTCCGCGACTTCGTCGAGGTGATCGCCAAGCGCCTCGGCTTCCCCTTCGAGCGCGTCATCCTCGGCGGTGACCACCTCGGCCCCAACCCCTGGAAGAAGCTGCCGGCAACCGAGGCCATGGACAAGGCCAAGGTGATGATCGACGCCTTCGCCAGGGCCGGCTTCACCAAGCTCCACTTGGACACCTCGATGGGCTGCGCCGGCGAGCCGGTGGCGCTCTCCGATGCGCTGACCGCCGAGCGGGCGGCTTCGCTTGCCGCCGTCGCCGAGGCGGCGACCCGGGATGCCGCCATCAAGCCGGTCTACATCGTCGGCACCGAGGTGCCGATTCCCGGCGGCGCCATGGAAGAGATCGAGGAACTGGAGGTCACCAGGCCCGAGGCGGCGCGCGAGACCATCGCCGTCCATCGCGAGGCCTTCGCCAAGGCCGGCATCGCCGAAGCCTTCGAGCGCGCCGTCGGCGCCGTGGTGCAGCCGGGCGTCGAGTTCGGCAATCACAACGTCGTCGCCTTCGATGCCGACAAGGCCGCCTCGCTCTCCGCCGTGCTCGCCGACCTCAAGGGCTTCGTCTTCGAGGCGCATTCCACCGACTACCAGACGCCGGAGGCGTTGAAGGCGCTCATCGACAATGGCTTCTCCATCCTGAAGGTCGGCCCG
>NZ_PJNW01000029.1 GCF_002844595.1 Pleomorphomonas diazotrophica
ATCGCCAAGGCGCTGTCCAAGAAGGTGAAGCTGCTCATCCTCGACGAGCCCACCGCCTCGCTCAACGAGAGCGACTCCAACGCGCTGCTCGATCTGCTCCTGGAGTTCAAGAAGCAGGGGCTGACCTCGATCATCATCTCGCACAAGCTCAACGAGATCTCCCGCGTCGCCGACAAGATCACGGTGCTGCGCGATGGCGCCACCGTCGAGACGCTCGACTGCCATGCCGAGAAGATCTCGGAGGCGCGCATCATCCGCGGCATGGTCGGCCGCGAGCTCTCCGACCGCTTCCCCAAGCGCGTGCCGAAGATCGGCGAGACCATCTTCGAGGTGCGCAACTGGACGGCCTATCACCCGATCCATTCCGATCGGAAGATCTCCAACGGCATCAACCTCAACGTCAAGCGCGGCGAGGTGGTGGGCATCGCCGGCCTGATGGGCGCCGGCCGCACCGAGTTCGCCATGAGCGTCTTC
>NZ_PJNW01000030.1 GCF_002844595.1 Pleomorphomonas diazotrophica
ACGTCGGTATCCGGCACGTATCCGGTCAGTTCCCTGAGGAGGTCGGGTGCGGCATAGGTCTGGGGGACGTCGCCCTTCTGCATGGGCAGGAGGTTGCGGATGGCCGGCTTGCCGAGCGCCTGTTCGATCGCCGCGATGAAGTCGAGAAGTCCGACCGGCTGGCCGCCGCCGATGTTGACGACACGGAACGGTGCCTGCCTCGACAGCGTGTCGGTGATGCCATCGGCCGTGATGCGGTTGTCTTCGCTCGGGACCACAGGCACCAGGCGGACGATCGCCTCGACGAGGTCGTCGACATAGGTGAAGTCGCGCCGCATGTTGCCTTCGCCATAGACGTCGATCGGCTCGCCCTTCTCGATGGCATGGGCGAACTTGAACAGCGCCATGTCCGGCCGGCCCCAGGGACCGTAGACGGTGAAGAAGCGGAAGGCAGTGGTGGGGATCTTCCACAGGTGGGCGTAGGAATGGCCCATCGCCTCCATCGCCTTCTTGGTGGCGGCGTAGAGCGTCAGCGGCTCGTCGGTCTTGTCGGCCTCGGCAAACGGCACCTTGTCATTGGCGCCATAGACCGATGAGGTCGATGCCAGCATCAGGTGCTTGACCTCGCATTGCCTGGCGAGCTCCAGCACGTTCCAGCTACCAGTGAGGTTGGCGTCGACATAGGCCTTTGGATTCTCGAGGCTGTAGCGGACGCCGGCCTGGGCGGCGAGGTGGACGATCACCTCGGGTTCGGCGAGCTCGGCCGCCTGCTGGAGGGCCGCGGCGTCCTCGAGCTGGCCGATCACCGCCCGAAAGCCGTTCGAACGCTCGAGCAGGGCATGGCGCGCCTCCTTGAGACGGACATCGTAATAGGGCGTCATGCCGTCGAAGCCGGTGACGAAATGGCCGTCGTCGAGAAGGCGCCTCGCCAGATGAAAGCCGATGAAGCCGGCGGTGCCGGTGATCAGGAAGCGCATTATTCGGCCGCCTCGGCTACCTGACCGGCGAGCGTGGTGCCTCGTCCGACGCTGGTGTAGGCGAAGCCGTGGCGTTCGATTTCCTCGGGGCGGTAGATGTTCCTGAGATCGACCAGCACCGGCGCCTTCATGACGGTCTTGAGGCGGGGGAAGTCCAGCGCCCGGAACTCGTTCCACTCGGTGACGATGCAGAGCGCGTCGGCGCCCTCCGCCGCCTCGTAGGCGCTGCCGACATAGGCGATGCCATCAATGAGCTTCCTGGCGTTGTCCATGCCCTCGGGATCGAAGCCACGTACCTTTGCGCCAGCGTCCTGCAGCGCCTGGATGATGGAGATCGCCGGGCTGTCGCGCATGTCGTCGGTCATCGGCTTGAAGGTGAGACCGAGCACGGCCACCGTCTTGCCACGCGCATCGCCCCCCACCGCGGCGATCACCTTGCGCGCCATCGCCCGCTTGCGCGTGTCGTTGACGGCGACGGTGGTCTCGATGAGGCGCACAGGGCTGTCATAGTCCTGGGCGGTCTTGACGAGGGCCAGCGTATCCTTGGGGAAGCAGGAGCCGCCGTAGCCGGGGCCGGCATGCAGGAACTTGCCGCCGATGCGGCCGTCGAGGCCGATGCCGCGCGCCACCTGCTGCACGTCGGCACCCACCTTCTCGCAGAGATCGGCAATCTCGTTGATGAAGGTGATCTTCATGGCCAGGAAGGCATTGCCGGCATATTTGATCAGCTCGGAGGTACGGCGCTTGGTGAACAGCAGCGGCGCCTGGTTGAGGTAGAGCGGCCGGTAGACCTCGGTCATCACCTCGCGGGCCCGCTCGTCCTCGTAGCCGATGACGATGCGGTCGGGCCGCTTGAAGTCGTCGATGGCGGCGCCCTCGCGCAGGAACTCCGGGTTGGAGACCACGGCGACGTCGGCCTCGGGGTTGGTCTCGCGGATGATGCGCTC
>NZ_PJNW01000031.1 GCF_002844595.1 Pleomorphomonas diazotrophica
TCCATCCTGAAGGTCGGCCCGGCCCTGACGTTTGCGCTGCGCGAGGCACTCTACGGCCTCGATCACATCGCCGAGGTGCTCCACGCCGGCCGCCGCAAGGAGACGCTTGCCGCCACCTTCGAGCGGGTGATGCTCGCCCATCCCGACAACTGGGCGAAATACTATCTCGGCACGCCCGACGAGCAGCGGCTGCAGCGGCATTTCAGCTATTCGGACCGCATCCGCTACTACTGGCCGGAACCGGAGATCGCCAAGGCCACCGAGGACCTCCTCGCCCTCCTCGGCGACACGCCCATCCCGGAGACGCTGATCTCCCAGTATCTGCGCGGCGTCTACGAGGGCGTCCGCCGAGGCCGGGTCCAGCCCACCGCCCATGGCCTGTCCCTGGCCATGGTCGACCTCGTCCTCGACGACTATTTCAAAGCCTGCCTCTGACCGAGTGCCCCGTCGCC
>NZ_PJNW01000032.1 GCF_002844595.1 Pleomorphomonas diazotrophica
CGACGTCTCCACCGTCGAGCGGGCGATCAAGTCGGGCCTTGCCTATGTCACCGAGGACCGCAAGCAGCTCGGCCTGGTCTTGATCAACAACGTGATGCACAACAACACGCTGGCCAACCACAAGGGCATCTCGAAGAACTTCGTCATCGACGAGTATACCGAGCGCAAGGCGGCCAACGAGTATCGTCAGAAGCTCCGCATCCGCACGCCCAGCATCTATCAGGACGTCGTCAACCTCTCCGGCGGCAACCAGCAGAAGGTCGTGCTCGCCAAGTGGCTGTTCGCCAATCCGGATGTCCTGATCCTCGACGAGCCGACGCGCGGCATCGACGTCGGCGCCAAGTATGAAATCTACTCGATCGTCAACGATCTCGTCGCCGCCGGCAAGGCGGTCATCTTCATCTCCTCGGAAATGCCGGAGCTGCTCGGCACCTGCGACCGCATCTACGTCATGAACGAAGGTGCGATCGTGGCCGAAATGCCCGTTGCCGAGGCCAGCCAGGAAAACATCATGGGCGCCATCATGCGCTCGGGGGAGAAGGTTTGATG
>NZ_PJNW01000033.1 GCF_002844595.1 Pleomorphomonas diazotrophica
CAGGCCTCGTCGGCCGAGGAAGCCTCCTCGTCGATGGAAGAGATGGCCTCCAACATCAAGCAGAACGCCGACAACGCCGCCCAGACCGAGAAGATCGCCCGTCAGTCCGCCAAGGATGCCGAGACCTCCGGTCAGGCCGTCACCCAGGCGGTTGCCGCCATGCAGACCATTGCCGAGAAGATCGGCATCGTCCAGGAGATCGCCCGCCAGACTGACCTTCTGGCGCTCAACGCCGCCGTCGAGGCGGCCCGGGCCGGCGAGCATGGCCGCGGCTTTGCCGTCGTCGCCTCGGAGGTGCGCAAGCTCGCCGAGCGGTCGCAGGCCGCCGCCACCGAGATCTCGCAGATGTCGGTCGACACCGTCGCTTCCGCCCAGCAGGCCGGCGACATGCTGAACCGGCTGGTGCCGGACATTCGCAAGACCGCCGAACTGGTGTCGGAGATCTCCGCTGCCTGCCGCGAGCAGGACATCGGTGCCGCCCAGATCAACCAGGCCATCCAGCAGCTCGACAAGGTGACGCAGCAGAACGCCGGCGCCTCCGAGGAGATGTCGGCCACCTCCGAAGAGCTCGCCGCCCAGGCCGAGGAGTTGCAGGCCTCGATCGCCTTCTTCCGCGTCGACAGCCCGGCCGCCGGTGCCAAGGCCGCCCAGCGCAAAGCACCCGGACGGACCGTCCGTCAGTCCGCCACCCGCGAGGCCGCGCCAGCCCAGAAGCCGGTCGCAGCCGCCCGGAAGGCCGGCGCCGCCGGTGGCATGCAGCGCCAGTCCGTCAAGGCCCAGCAGGAGGCGGTCCGCGGCTTTGCGCTCGACCTCGACATGGGCGGTCCGGACGAGGACGACGCCGACTTCCGGGAAAGCGCCTGATCATGACGGCGCGCTCCACGGAGACCCAGTATGTCACCTTCGCGCTCGGCAGCGAGGTGTTCGCGGTCCCCGTCGCCGTGGTGCGGGAGATCCTCGACCATGAGGACAGCTTCCGCATCCCGAACGGCCCGGACTATCTGATCGGCCTGCGCGACGTGCGCGGACAGGGCGTGCCGGTGATCGACCTCAGGCTGAAGCTCGGCCTGAGCCGCACCGTGCCCACCCCCAACACCCGCGTGCTGGTGGTCGACGTCACGCTCGGCGAACGCCAGCTGACCCTCGGCCTCGTCGCCGACCGCGTGTTCGAGGTCGCCGCCTTCCGCGACGACCA
>NZ_PJNW01000034.1 GCF_002844595.1 Pleomorphomonas diazotrophica
TTCCTCGGCCGACGAGGCCTGCTCGGTGGCGCCCTGCGCGATCTGTTCGGAGGCCGACGACAGCTGCTGGCTGCCAGCCGACACGTTGTCCGACGCAACCAATGCATCAGTCACCACCGACCGAAGACGCTCCACCATGGTGTCCACGAGGCGGAGCATGTCGCCGATTTCGTCCTTCGGCAGCTTGTTCGCCTTCCAGGTCAGATCTCCATCGGCAACCTTGGCCAAGACATTGCCGGCGTTGCGAAGGCTGCGGCTGATCGACAATGACATCAGCACGGCGATGGCCAGGGAGAATAGCGACAGGAAGCCGATGAAGCCGAACAGCACGTTGCGGGACGTCGCATATTGCTCGTCAGTGGCGGCGCTGGTTGCGGCGAGGTCTGCGGTGATGGTGGTGGCCATCTCTTCGAGCACGGCGAACATGGCGTTGCCCGCCTCTCGGGCTTTTCCCATGCTGATCGCGGCGGCCTGGGCGTTGGCTTCCGTCGTGTTGAGGGCGGTCAGGTCGAGCATCCGGGTCAGCAACGGGAGGCGCTGCTCGAACACGGTTTTGAACTTATTGATCTGATCGACAATGTCTGGATTGCTGGACTTCGAAATCGTCTCGAAGAGATCGCGGATTTTCTGGTTGCCAGCCTCTATTTTCTGACGGAACTCCGCGATCTGACCGGGGTCGGTACTCATGATCGCGTTCTTCTCGTTGCGTGCCGTGGCATTGTACTCGTTGGTGAGCACACGGATGTGCTCAAGGTCGGCGCTCGGCCCGTTGACCATGTCGTTGATCGCCGTATTGAGCGATGACAGGTTGTTGACGGCAAGGGCCGCCATGCCCACCGTCATGACGATGATGAAACCGAAGGCGAGCCCCAGCTTCGCTTTGATGGTGATACGCATTAAGGTTGATCCCCTATTTCGCTTCTGCGAACTCAACAGAATTTGTTTCAGCAGGGGCTCCCCAGTCCTTTTCGGTGTCGACAACGTCAGCGCGAAATAGGGCTTGGTACCGGGCGAGCGAACCATGCTGCATGTATGAAACGGGCGGGCGGCGAGCGGTCGCCGCCCCGCTTTTTCAGGCGACGGCTCGGTTTGTATCCGGGCCGGCGAGGGCTGCGAGGTCGTTGGCTGCGAGCAGTCTTGCGAGGTCGATGACGACGACGAAGCCCTGGTCGCGACGGACGACGCCGTCGATGTAGTCCGAGTTCCAGTGGATGCCGATGTCGGGTGCGGCCTCCAGTTGGTCGTCGCGGAAGGCGGCG
>NZ_PJNW01000035.1 GCF_002844595.1 Pleomorphomonas diazotrophica
TTGCGAATACTGCAAGTCTCTTTTCAAAGAGATTCAGGGTTCTCGAAATATAACCAGCCTATCTGGGAGATGAGCATGGCAGTAAAGGTCGCCATCAACGGTTTTGGTCGTATCGGTCGTAACGTTCTGCGCGCGATCGTCGAGTCCGGCCGCAAGGACATCGAAGTCGTCGGCATCAACGACCTTGGTCCGGTCGAGACCAACGCCCACCTGATCCGCTTCGACAGCGTTCACGGCCGCTTCCCGCATGAAGTGACCACCGGCGCCGACTGGATCGACGTCGGCACCGGCAAGATCAAGGTCACGGCCATCAAGGATCCGTCGACGCTGCCGTGGGGCGAGCTGGGCGTCGACGTCGCCATGGAATGCACCGGCATCTTCACCGCCAAGGACAAGGCGTCGATGCACCTGACCGCCGGCGCCAAGCGCGTGCTGGT
>NZ_PJNW01000036.1 GCF_002844595.1 Pleomorphomonas diazotrophica
TCCAGATTCATTTGCTGGAGCAGCCGCTTTTCGATCAGGTTGATGCAACCTGATCGGCGGGTGCTCTAGGAAGCCGAGCTCAGGACTTTCTTTCATGTTCAAACTCGAACCGGATGGCTTTGCCGCCATCGCACCGCTTTTTGACAACCTTTCTCTTCGCCACGGCAGCGTCAGGGCCGTTCTCCGCGCCCCGTCTCTCGGCGATATCTGGGTCGACGATCTGGCGTCGCCGCGTCAGGCCAGTCTGCGTGGGCCGGAGGGGCTGTATCTCGCCGGCG
>NZ_PJNW01000037.1 GCF_002844595.1 Pleomorphomonas diazotrophica
GAAACGCCGATCGTCGACCGGTCCGAGCGCGGCGGCAACGTCCGGCTGGTGATCGCGCTGGCGCTGGCGCTGGTGGCCGCCGCCGCGGTGTTCGCCGTGCTCGACCGGGCAGCGGCAGCACCCTTTGCCAGCCTTCGGCCGCCAGATGGCCGTTACTGTCGATGAACAGCGTCAGATGGGCAAGGTCGGGCGCCGCGCGGAT
>NZ_PJNW01000038.1 GCF_002844595.1 Pleomorphomonas diazotrophica
TGGCCGGGCACCAGAACCGCCGCTCGAACGGCGGGTCGTTGTCCTTTACGCCGACCTCTTGCGAAATCGTCATGCCCGCAATGACGCAGGCGCCGCGCTTGTCGGGCATGTTCAGCTCGTCGGCGACCCGAATCAGCCCGGCCATCACTTGCTCGCGGGTGAGCAGCGGGTCATCCTGCAGGAACCGGGTGAAACTCATGTGTCGTATCCCTCGTAGTTGTCGTAGCGCCGGTGCGCCAGCACGTCATAGAGCCAGTGCCCGAGGGCGCCGAGCACCACAGCCGCAGACAATGCTGCGAAAATGCCCTCGACGCCGACCATTTCGAGCTAGGTCAGGTCGTAGGTATGTGTCGGCGTGACGTCGATGACACCGTTGCCGGT
>NZ_PJNW01000004.1 GCF_002844595.1 Pleomorphomonas diazotrophica
ACAGAGTTGATGACAGCGTGATAGTAAGGGGAGATAGGTCGGCAAAGGAAGAGCTCTGCGCTAACATATTGTTTTATATCAATTAATTGTCATCCCCGCGAAGGCCGCTTGAATTCGCGCGCGAATTCAAGGTGTACCTCAGGCAGGATGGGGCGAGGGGCCCATATCGGGCTCCCTCCATATCGCACTGTCGTCCCGACCTTCTTGAGGGGCATCCCCCGCCAGAGCGGGGGATCGAAGCCTTACTCCGCCGCCTCGAACAGCGGCACCTGGGTCATTTCCGGCACCAGCACCATGCCCTTGTCGGTGATGCGGATTTCCGGGATGACCGACAGCGGGATCAGGTTGAAGCCCATGTAGGGCAGGGTGCAGCCGGCCTTTTCCCACTCCACCTTCAGCGCCTGCACTTCGCCAGCGACGAGATGGACGCGCTTGTCGGACATCAATCCGGCGACCGGCAGCGGCACCATCGCCGTCACCACGCCATCGCGCACCACGCAGATGCCGCCGCGCTCGGCCTCGATGGCCTTGAGCGCCACCGCCATGTCCGCCTCGTTGGTGCCGGCGATGATGATGTTGTGGCTGTCGTGGCCGACCGAGGAGGCGACGGCGCCGTGCTTCAGGCCGAAGTTCTGCAGAAGGCCGCGCGCCACGTTGCCGTCCGACTTGCCGTGCCGCTCGACCACGGTGACGAAGGCGAGGTCGTGGCGGTCGAACAGCGTCTGCCAGTCGTTGGCCGGTTCGAGCTGAAGCTGGACGTGCTTCAGCACGATGCCCGGCAGCTCGGCGCGGATGACGTTGGCGGTCACCGGCGCCGTCGGCAGCTCCGGCGTCAGCTTCAACTCCTTCGGCAGGTGGATGGTGGCATAGGCGGCGTCCGGGTAGCGGTAGCGCGCCTCCAGGGTAGCCTCCAGCGTCGGGGTGATCGAGCGGCGGTCGACCATCAGCTCGCCGCCGTACCAGGTCGACTGCGGCACCAGATCGTCGTCGAGCAGCACCAGGTCGGCGCGCCGGCCGCCGCCGAGGCCACCGATCTCGCCGTCCATGGCATAGCGGGTGGCGCCGGCGATCGAGCCCATCGCCCAGGCGGTGGTGCGCGGTACGCCGATGCGGTAGGCCTGCCGCACCACCCAGTCGAGGCCGAAGGCCAAGAGGTCCTCGGCGTCGCGGTCGTCGGTGCAGACGGCGATGCGGCGCGGCGAGGCGCCGAGCTCGGTCATGGTCTTGATCGCCTCGGGCAGCGAGTGCCAGGGCGTGGTCGGCGGGCCGCCGCGCAGGAAGATCCAGACGCCGGCTTCGAGGAGGTCGTCGGCGATGTCGCGATCAACAGCCTCATGGGTGTCGGTGACGCCGGAAGCGGCATAGGCGGCGACGAACTCGCGGCCGTAGACATGGCCGGAAACGGGCCTGCCGCGCGAGAGGGCGGCGGCGATGATGGCGTGGCTGCGCTCGTCACCCATGGTGACCGGCACGAAGTCCATCTTCTCGCCAAGGGCGACGGCCTCGGGCCACTTGTCGAACAGGGCGCCGATCTTCTCCGGCGTCAGATCGCCGCCGGCCGTTTCCAGCTCCGGCGTGGTGGCGGGCACGGTGGAGGCCAGCGTGTGGAAGATGGAGAGCGGCGCCTCGCGGGCGTCCTCCATCATCGCCTCGATGCCGGCGACGTCCATCACGTTGCCGATCTCGTGGCTGTCGCAGAAGATGGTGGTGGTGCCGTTCAAAAGCGCGGCCTCGGCATAGGCGCAGGCCGTCACCATCGAGCTCTCGATATGGATGTGCGGGTCGACGAGGCCGGGGCCGATGATGCCGCCCTGGGCGTCGTAGATGGCGGCCGAGCCGCCACGATAGCTGCCGGCCTCCTTGACGGCGGCGATGCGGCCGCCGGCCACCCAGATTTCCCGGTCGATCAGGATGCGGTCGGAATAGGTGGACAGGGCGCGGGCGCCGGTGATGACAAGATCGGGCTCGGCGCGGCCGGATGCCACGTCGGCAAGACGGCGCGTCAGAAGATGCAAGGGCTTGACGGAAAAACGGGTCGGCTTGGCAATGCTGGACATCCGGACCTCGGGCTCTATTCAACAATGCCCCGCCGGTCGGCCCGATCGGGGCCAAGCCATGGTAAACGCCGGATGAGGCGATTCAAAGCCGAAAGTCGGGGAGGTGTCTTGTTAGCAGCTTGGCCGGGAGCAAGATGGCTACAGACGGGCAATTAGTGTTTCTGAAAGTATTCCTTGAACTCTTCCGCTTTGGCTGCTGTTTCGCGCAGGAACGGTTCAGCCGCCTCGCTGTAGCGAGCGATGACGTCGTCGAAGGCGGCAGTTGCATCGTCGATGCGTCCGAACTCCCCAAACTTGATCGCCTTTTGCATGATCGCCATGGCGACGATTTGGCGCAGGGGAGATTTGGGTGACTTGCCAAAGTGGGCGATGATGTCGTCGAAGACAACGATGGCCTCGTTGTTTCGCCCGATCATGCCGAGCGTCACCCCCTTGTTAAATGACGCCTTGGCAACATTTTCGCGAACGGAGGATTCGATTGCCGTGCCGAAGCGGGTAATGACCTCGTCATAGACGACGATCGCGTCTTCGCGCCGATTAAGCGCGCCGAGGTAAGTCCCCTTACTATAGAGCGCGTTGGATACTGCCTGGCGCGCGATCTGTGAAGGCGCCTCGCCGTAACGGGCGACAAGGTCATCGCAGACCGCGAACGCTTCGTCGGTGCGTCCAAGCGTGGCGAGCGCTGTCATCTTGTCAAAGAGCGCCATGGCGACATCGTCAGGCTGGGATAACTCGGTTGTCTCGCCGAAGTGGGCAATGACGTCGTCGTAGCTTGCGATCGCCTCCTCGTAGCGCTTGAGCGCTGCCAGCCTCATGCCCTTGTTAACCAGCACTCCGGCGATCGCCTTGCGAGTAGGCAAGTCGTCGTCCGTCCTGAAGCGGGCAAGAAGATCGTCGTAGACGGCGACTGCATCCTCGTTGCGGCCCATCACTCCGAGGGTGACCCCCTTGTTCCTGAGTGCGTTGAAAACTTCTTCGCGCAGATGGAGTTCAGTCGCCGTGCCGAAGCGGCCAATCATCTCATCGAAGACGACGATCGCATCATCGTAGCGTCCAGACTCAGCGATCTTTATCCCCTTGATCACATATGCCTTTGCGACTTGTTCGCGCAGGGGTAACTCAGCGGCCGTCCCGAAGCGGGCAAGAAGGTCGTCACAGATGGCGATGGCCGAGTCGCCGCGGCCGAGGTTGCCCAGCGAGTCTGCCAGGCTCAAGAGGGCGGTAGCGGCAACCATCCGAGATTGCAGATCGGTCGCAGTGCCCAAGCGGGCTATGATCTGGTCATACGCGGCAGTGTCTTGGTCGCCGGTCATGGCAGGTTCGGGGCTCGCTGCCCAAGCCGGCGCTATGATGTTGATGTGCCCGCTCAAGGCCATGGCAAGTGCGGCGGTCGCGATAGCGCCTCCCAGAAGATGCGAGGACTTCACGGGAAAGCGGATCGGCTTGGCGGTGACGGGCATTCGGCTGGACTCGATTGAGGAAAGCCCATCGGCCGGTCCGATTGGGCCATGTCAGATTAACTACCGGTGGTGGTGTTGCAAGCACAATCGCGTCGGTGCCTCCCCGGATGCCGGCCCGAACCGGCAATCTTAGAGTGCGCTCGCGCAATCCTTGCCAATATGGAAGAAAGCCGACGATGACGGGCAGACATGTCGCGCGCGAGGCGCGATCCGGCGCTTCCCGTCGCAAATTCGTATCGATCACGGAAATTTGACGGTGGCGTGAGGGAACCGTTTTGCGAGGCCCAGAATGACGACATGCCCCGCTCCATCCGGCTGGATAGAACGAGGCATGCGCCTCCTCGATCCGACTGCTGCTGCCCCGACTAGCAGTAAAGGGGCGCGGCCGTCAGTCTTCGTGCGACACACATGGGGTCATCGCAACGAACTGTTAGGCAATTGTTCAGAACTGGAGGTCGCTCAAGGAAGCTATTGTCCAGCGAAGTCTTGCCTCGATCGAGGATCGATTGCTTAGGTTCACCGGTCACCTCCTTTCGTTTGTTGCTGACAGGAGGGAGCATGAACCCGATTTCCTAAGGCCGCAAGTCAAAAAGAAAGCTGACTGACGATATCCGTATTTGATCAGAGGCGACTAATCGACGGAAGCCGGGCGGGTGCGCCCCGTGAAGGCCGGTAAAGGGCACCGATACGGGATGCTGGAGCATCCGCCACAAGGCTCCAGCGGCGATGGGTCGACAAATCGAAATCGCCGCAAGCCCTTAGCGGAAAAGTCATATCAATCGGGCCATATCGCCGGCCTCGGGCGGCGCGAGATGAACGGTCCGGCTTCGTTAACCCCGTGCCTGCCCGGCGCTTGCGTTGACGCAAGTCAACCACAATTCTATGAGAGCGAACGTTCGTTCGCATCCCCTTTGTGGGTGGAGGAGAGCTCCATGACCTATAGCCTGCCGGTGTCCGAGCGACCCGAAGCCTCGTCGGCGCAGCATGACGAGCGGCGGGCGCATATTCTCGACGCGGCGCGCACCTGCTTCTCGCGCGGCGGCTTCCACCGCACGTCGATGCAGGAGATCTGCGCCGAGGCGAAGATGAGCCCCGGCAGCCTCTACCGTTATTTCGTCTCCAAGGACGCCATCATCGAGGCGATCGCCCATGAGGAACAGTGCGCCGCCCGGCGCATCCTCGAGGTGATGCTGGAGCCCGGCTCGCTGCACGACCGTCTCTTGCGCTGCGGCCTCACCTATATCGAAACGATGCGGGACCGGCGGGCGGTGCAGATGATGCTGGAGGTCTATGTCGAGAGCATGCGGAACTCGACGGTCGGCACCTTCTTCGCCAAATGCGAGACGGAGAACCGCAAGCTGATGCACGACGTGTTCGTCCGCGCCAAGGCGTCGGGCGAGATCGCCGCCACTGCCGACATCGACACCATCATGATGACGCTGATGGCCTTCGCCGACGGCGTCATCCTGCGCATGGGCCTCAACCCCGACTACGACGTCGAGCGGGCGGAGACCATCCTGTCGCGGGTTGTCACGGCCGTCCTGGAAAATGATGTATCGGCGGCCTCCCGCCCCTTGGCAAAGGCGGGGTGAAGCCACATGTGTTCGCAGATTAACTTTTGTTCATGTTTGAGCGCCGGTACGGGCCGGTCGCGGGGATCTTCCACCATGAAGTTCTGGGTCATGCCTTTGGCCGGCGCGGTGCTGGCCAGCACTATCGTAACGTTGCCGGCGCTGGCCGAGGAGCCGGCCACCCAGCCTGCGGCCGCCACGCAGGAGACCGCGCCGACGGTCAGCGTCGTCAGTGCCACCCGCAAGGAGCTGAGCCAGAAGGTGATCGTCACGGGCACGCTGGTGGCCCGCGAGCAGGTTCTGGTGACGCCGGGCGTCGAGGGCCTGAAGATCGAGAGCCTCCATTTCGATGCCGGCGACCGGGTCGAGGAGGGTGCCGTGCTGGCGCGCCTCGCCGTCGACACCATCGACGTGCTCTTGGCGCAGAACACCTCGCAGCTCGCCTCCACCGATGCCCAGATCGCCCAGGCGCGGGCCCAGATCACCTCTGCCGAGGCGTTGGTGACCCAGACGTCCCTGGCGTTCCAGCGCGGGCAGGCCCTGGTGGGAACCAACGCCATCGCCAAGGATGCTTTCGATCAGCGGCAACTTGCGGCCGATCAGGCCAAGGCCCAGCTGCAGGTCGCCCGCGAGGCGTTTTCCGCCGCCGAGGCCGGCCGCAAGCTGGTCGAGGCGCAGCGGGCCGAACTGGAGCTCCGCCGCTCCAAGACGGAGATCCGCGCCCCGCGCGCCGGCCTCATCCTCAGCCGCAACGCGGTGGTGGGGCAGATCGCCTCGGCCAGCGGCAATCCGCTGTTCGTCATCGCCGAGAAGGGCGACATCGAACTCGATGCCGACGTGACCGAAACCCTGCTGCCGGAACTGGAAGTCGGCCAGAAGGTGACGGTGCAGCCCTCCGGCTCGGCCACCACGGTGGCCGGCGTGGTCCGGCTGGTGCAGCCGGAAATCAACGCCGCCACCCGCCTCGGCAAGGCGCGCATCGCGCTGCCGGAGGCCAAGGATCTGCGCGTCGGCGCCTTTGCCCGCGGCACCGTCGAGGTGGCGCGCAGCGAAGGGCTGGTGGTGCCGGTTTCGGCCATCGCCGACAACCCCGACGGTCAGACCGTGCAGGTGGTGAAAGACGGCGTGGTCGACACGCGCAAGGTAAAAACCGGCCTCTCGGACGCCGGCCTCGTCGAAGTGACGGAGGGCATCGCCGAGGGCGAGTTCGTGGTCTCCAAGGCCGGGACGTTCCTGCGGGGCGGCGACAAGGTCAAGCCGCAGGTCGTCACGGATGCTGGAACGAAGACTGGCGCGGGAGTGAAGGGATGAACTGGAATTTCTCCGCCTGGGCGATCCGCAATCCGGTGCCGCCCATCCTGCTGTTCGTCTGCCTGATCGCGCTGGGGCTCTACTCCTTCGCCAAGCTGCCGATCACCATGATGCCGAACATCGACCTGCCGCTCGTCCAGGTGACGGTGAGCGACAGCGGGTCGGCGCCTTCCGAACTCGAGACGCAGGTGACCAAGCCGGTGGAGGACGCGCTCGCCGGCATCGCGGGCGTGCGCCACATCATGTCGACGGTGACCGACGGCGCCTCGTCCACCGTGGTGGAGTTCAACCTCGAGGTTGCCACCGACCGCGCGGTCAACGACGTCAAGGACGCCATCGCCGAGATCCGCGGCGACCTGCCGGGCTCGATCGAGGAGCCGATCATCCGCCGCATCGACGTCGAGGGTCAGGCGATCATCACCTATGCGGCGGCCTCGCCCGCCATGACGCCGGAGGAGCTCTCCTGGTTCGTCGACGACAAGGTGATCCGCGACCTGCAGACGGTGAAGGGCGTCGGCCGCGTCGAGCGCATGGGCGGCGTCAAGCGCGAGATCCAAGTGCAGATCGATCCCGACCGCCTGATGGCGCTCGGCATCACCGCCGCCCAGGTCAACCAGGCGCTGAAGTCGGTCAACATCGACCTATCCGGCGGCAAGGGCGAGGTGGGCGGCCAGACGCAGGCCGTGCGCACGCTGGCCAGCGCCCGTTCCCTCGCCGATCTCGCGGCGACGCGGCTGCCGCTCGGCGACGGGCGCGACATTCGCCTCAGCGACGTCGGCAAGGTGGTCGATCACTGGGCCGAGCCCAAGTCCTTCGCCCGGCTCGACGGCCGGCCGTCGGTGGCCTTCGCCATCTATCGCGCCAAGGGTGCGAGCGACGCCACCGTGTCGGACGGCGCCCGGGTGGTCATCGACAAGCTCTCCAAGGAATATCCCGACGTCTCGATGAGCCGCATCGACGACTCCACGGAGCAGACCTACAACAGCTTCGAGAACTCGATGAAGACGCTGATCGAGGGCGCGCTGCTCGCCGTCGTCGTCGTCTTGCTGTTCCTGCGCGACATCCGGGCCACCATCATCTCGGCCATCGCGCTGCCGCTGTCGGCCATTCCCACCTTCTTCGCGCTGGACATGCTGGGCTTCTCGCTCAACATGGTCAGCCTCCTCGGCATCACGCTGGTCACCGGCATCCTGGTGGATGACGCCATCGTCGAGATCGAGAACATCGTCCGCCACATCCGCACCGGCAAGAAGCCCTACCGGGCCTCGGTGGAAGCGGCCGACGAGATCGGCCTCGCGGTGATCGCCATTTCGACGACCATCATCGCCATCTTCTCGCCGGTCAGCTTCATGGGCGGCATCCCCGGCCAGTATTTCAAGCAGTTCGGCCTGACGGTGGCGATCGCGGTGTTCTTCTCGCTGCTCACCGCCCGCCTGATCACGCCGATGCTGGCCGCCTATTTCATGAAGACGCCCTACACCGGCGACGGCGAGGACGGCCGACCCGTCTATCGCGGCTTCGCCCGCACGGCGCTGCGCCGGATCATCTGGTTCGCACCGCTCGGCGCGCTGGCTTTCTTCGCCATCAACTGGCTGAGGGACAGCGGGCCGCTCAGCGAAAGCTCGGGCATCTTCGAGGGCGTCGACGCCACCGTCGACTTCCTGACCCGTTCGGGCGCCGAGATGACGGCGCTGTGGATGGCGGTGGGCGTGGTGTTCCTGGCCATCTTCTCGGCCTGGCTCACCCGGCCGCACCCGGAGGAGCATGAGGGCGGCCCCTTCGTGCGCGCCTATGTCGGCTTCCTCCGCGCGACGCTGTGGTCTCCGAAGGTTCGCGTGCGCGGCCATGTGATGAGCCTGCCGGTGATGCCCATCGTCACCATCATCGCCTGCCTTGCCACCTTCGTGTTCGCCATGGGGCTCGCCTCCAACCTGCCCACCGAGCTGATGCCGGACGAGGATCAGGCGCGCATCGTCACCTCCATCGAACTGCCGCCGGGCTCGACGCTCGACGATACGCAGATGGTGACCGACGCCATCAACGAACGCCTGCACGTCTTCCCGGAAGTGAAGAGCGTGTTCGTGATGGGCGGCACCTCGCCGACCGGCACGCTGGAGACGCGCCGCGCCTCGCTCATCGTCAACCTGGTGCCGCGCACCGAGCGCGAGCGGACGCAGAAGATGGTGGAGCGCGACGTGCAGGCCGTGCTGACCTCCATTCCGGACATCCGCTTCTACTACGTCAACGAACGCGGCGACCGCGAGGCCACCGTGGGCGTGCTCGGCAAGGACGGCGAGGCCGTGGCCAAGGCGGCGGCGGCGCTCGAGAACGACATGCGGGCCGACCCGATGTTCTCCAACCCGTCGGCCCTGTCCTCCTTCGCCCGGCCGGAAATCCGCGTGACGCCGCGGCCCGACGTCGCCTCGGAACTCGGGGTGTCGACGGACGCGCTGTCGCAGACGCTGCGCGTCGCCACGGTGGGCGACAGCGACAGCAACCTCGCCAAGTTCAACGACGGCGGCCGGCAGATCCCGGTGCGCGTGCAGCTCGACACCGCCGCCCGCGGCAACATCGAGACGCTGGCCGCGCTGAAGATCCCGACGGCCTCCGGCACGCCGGTGCCGCTGTCGGCGGTTGCCGACATCAGCTTCGGTCAGGGACCGTCGACCATCGACCGCTGGGACCGCGAGCGCCTCGTCAAGGTGGGCAGCGACATGATGCCGGGCTTCACCTCGGGCCAGGGCCTTGAGAGGATCAACGCGCTGCCGGCGGTGAAGGCCTTCCCGGCTGGCGTGACGATCCAGAACACCGGCGACGCCGAGATCCAGGCCGAGATCTTCGAGGCCTTCGCCGTGGCGATGGTCTCGGGCCTCACCATCGTGTTCATCGTGCTGATCCTGCTGTTCAACAGCGTGTTCCAGCCGATCACCATCCTCGGTTCCATCCCGCTGTCCGTCGGCGGCGTGGTGGCGGCGCTGATGCTGACCGGCTTCGCGGTGTCGATGCCGGTGATCATCGGCGTGTTGATGCTGATGGGCATCGTGACCAAGAACGCCATCATGCTGGTGGACTTCGCCGTGGAGCGCGAGAAGCACGGCCTCAGCGAAACCGAGGCGATCATCGACGCCGGCCGCAAGCGCGCCCGCCCGATCGTCATGACGACCATCGCCATGGTGGCCGGCATGTATCCGGCGGCGCACGGCGGCGGCCAGGGGTCGGAGTTCATGGCCCCCATGGCCATCGCGGTGATCGGCGGTCTTCTGGTGTCCACCGTGCTGTCGCTGGTGTTCATCCCGTCGCTCTACCTGATGATCAACCGGGCCAACCGGGTGCTCGCCTGGGCGTTCGGCAAGGTGGCGGCTCCCAATGCCTCCGACGAGGCGGAGATGGAGGCCGAGGCGCATCCGCCGGCACCGGTCCGCCCGCATCTGGTCTCGACCACGCCGGTCGGGCCGAGGCCAAAGCTCCTGGGGCCGGACGGCATGCCCATCGCCGCCGAGTGAGAGGGCAGACCGGGAAATGAACAAAGCCGCGCTCTTCACGACAGTGAGGGGCGCGGTTTTCGTTTGGAGCGACATATCTCGGTGAAAGATGCCGTTGCAGCATGTCCCGGCCGACTGGCCTATCGGATACTGAAGAGTACGTCGGGCGATGCTGGTATGAGTGTGAACAGCATTCAGTTTATCGGGGGATCTTCGGTGGTGTAATCTAGTGGGGCATCATTCTCGTTTGAAAGGTTTATTTTACCGTCGCTCGTGCAAGTCCAAACGTCCGGCGAGTGGTAGAGCAACCACATTTCGCTTATTTCGTCACCATTATAAGGATACAGATCGATTGATCCGCCAAGATCAAATTCGAGTGTAAATTTAACATTGCCAGTATCCGATTTTGTTGAAAGCAAGATTTGACCGTCAAGAAAATCTGGAACTTTTTGAAGTGAGTTTCGATCTTCCTCGCTCGTCACATATAGTCCGTCCCCGATATGCGCCTTCCAGGCGCAGCAGTATACCCAGAAATGCCATTCGCCACGTGGGGTAATCCGCCTATTCTTGAGGCTCTTGCGTGGCTCTCGGATCTCAAGGTGAGGTTTCCCAAATTCCATTGTTAGAAAACTGCCAACTCCCAGACGACTTCCCCAAACTGGTTGACCGATAAGGGCCTCGAAGACCTTGTGTATGTTGGGCATGACCACCTCTAGGGTTGAAACATTTCGACCGCGATATCAAGAATATCCTGATATCCTAGGTTTTTTCCCTGTTATTTCATCGTGAAGTAGTCGGAGCTGCTTTTTGTTAAGTCCAAGTTTCTTACATATTGCATTAACTTGGGCGTTTTGTACTTGATTATTGCTAGGAGTGCTGTCGCTGACAAGCCCTGCGGGATCATTGTCTGAAACGGGATCTCCGTTGACGTACACGCAAAAATTTCCCGCCCGATCCCCTCTTTCCCCGATTGGATCCCGGCTGATCCACCTTCCCACCCTAGGATCATACACGCGATAGGTCGCCAGTCCCAGCCCGCTATCCGGCTCGTTGATGAGGCCGGCGTAGCCGAAGTCGGTAAGCGGGGTGGTCGTTTGCAGCGGAAGGCCGTAGGGATCGTAGCTGTAGGCTGATGCGCTGGTCGGGCTTGCGAATACCCGCCGCACCGAACCGAGCTGATCGACTCCATAGAAGAGCGATGCCGGGGAACTGCCGAGCAGCCGCTCGCCTTCTGTGTAGTAGGCCCGCTGCGGCTGGTTGGAGGCATCGCGTGCCTGACAGGGTCTGTCGCCGCACCAGACGTAGCTGGTGGCGACCGCCGCACCGCCGCCGGCCGGCGTGTGGCTGATCGTCGTGCGTCGGCCAAGCCCGTCGTAGGCAAAGGTGGTGGCCTTGCCGGGTGTGGCCGGATAGGCGATGCCGATTAGCCGGTTGTCGGCATCCCAGCTATAGCTGCGCGTTCCGTCCGAGGTCAGGTTGCCGTATATTTAGAAACTAAACATACCACCAAGCGGCCATCTCTGCCCCCTCTTGGAATGGGTATACTTTGTTCGACACAGAAATAATGCCTCCGTCCTGATATGCAGCGAGTAAGAAACCGCGAATCTTCCCAGATTCGGTATATTCAATCGCTTTCTTTATATCCATATTGTTATCTAAATCACCGTCCGTAACTATAAAGAAATAATCTAGGTTGGTTCCCCACAGCTTGTGCGACTTTTCCAGCATATCTTCGACATTTGCTGTCCTGAAAATCTCACTAGAATTCTGCTCAGCCGGGGGTAGCCTTATTATGTTGAGATTATTGCCTGCTATAAAATCACAAATGGCGGTGACGTCGTGATGAATATACCTCATTAGTACACCCTCCATGGTGCGTACCAGGGCCTATGCCCTCCCCAACTGCCACCGGCACTCAACGGACCAAAATGAAAATGGAGTAGTGTCGGCCCAGGATTCGGCGCGTAATCCATGCGACACCCGTAGCCACCACATATGACGCCGCATATCCGTCCCCCGCCGCCCGGTCCAAGAAATATAACGGCGCGTCCATCTGGATCAACATTACCAATTGGGTTTGCATTCGCATAAAGGTACAAATTCACATCATTATTAGTATTTTCGGCATATGAATTCTCGTAAGGCTCATTGAAGCCGGATAAGCCTTTATAATTTGCCGGTTTACTTCCTCTCTCTTCTATTGGATCCCGACTAATCCACCTTCCGACTCTCGGGTCATACGCTCGATAGGTCGCCAGTCCCAGCCCGCTATCCGGCTCGTTGAACAGGCCGGCATAGCCGAAGTCGATCAGCGGAGCGGTCGTTTGCAGCGGCACGCCATAGGGATCGTAGCCATAGGCTGGCGCGTTGGTCGGGCTGGCGAACACCCGGCGTACCGAACCGAGCTGATCGACGCCGTAGAAGAGCGATGCCGGGGAGCCGCCGAGCAGCCGCTCGCCTTCGGTATAATAGGCCCGCTGCGGCTGATTGGAGGCATCGCGCGCCTGGCAGGGCCTGTCGCCACACCAGACATAGGTGGTGGCGACCGCCGCGCCGCCGCCGGCCGGCGTGTGGCTGATCGTGGTGCGTCGGCCAAGCCCGTCGTAGGCAAAGGAGGTGGCCTTGCCGGGCGTGGTCGGATAGGCGATGCCGATCAACCGGTTGTCGGCGTCCCAGGTATAGTTGCGCGTTCCGTCCGAGGTCAGGTTGCCGTTGGCGTCGTAGGTGAAGGCCTGCCCGGAGAGATCGGTCAGCTGATTGAGGGCATTGTAGGTGGCCGTCTGCGTGCCGGCCGCCGGATAGACCGCAGGCGCGTCGCTGGTCTCGGTGATGCCGGTGATCTGATTTTCCGGCGTCGTGTCGAAGGCGAAGTTGGAATACTGGCCAGAGGTCAGGCCCGTGTTGCCGATCGAGGCGAGGCGACGGTCGCCACTGTTGGGCAGGTAGCTCCAGGCGGTCTGAAGCGTTGCCCCGGCACCGCCGAGCTTGCGCAGAACTGGCTGCCCGGTTTCGCCGAGATAGCTGAGCGTGAAGGCCCCGAGGTCGCTGTCGTGCTCGCTGAGACGGCCGAGCGCGTCGTAGGCGAAGGTCTCGGCGCCGCTGCCCGAGACGGTGCGCGCGTTCAAGCGCCCGAGGGCGTCGTAGCCATAGGCGATGCTGTAGGTGCAGGCCGGGCCGGAGCCGGTGGCGACGAAGCACTCCTGACTGGGGCGAAGGGCGCCAAGCGAGAAGGGCGCGTTATAGCTGTAGCTGCGCGTGCCGCTGCCGTCGGTCATCGCCGTCAGCCACGGATAATAGGGATCGTAGGCGAAGCTGACCGCCGGCGTTGCATGGACGGCGTTGAGATAGGTGATCCCGGTCAGCCGATCGTCCAGGCCATAGGCGAACTGCTTGATCTGGCCGAGGGGATCGGTGATCGACCCAAAGATCCTCGAATGTCGCGCTCGACATCGCTTCTAGACTCGGCGTGTCCACCGTGCTGTCGCTGGTGTTCATCCCCTCGCTCTACCTGATGATCAACCGGGCCAACCGGGTGCTCGCCTGGGCGTTCGGCAAGGTGGCGGCTCCCAATGCCTCCGACGAGGCGGAGATGGAGGCCGAGGCGCATCCGCCGGCAGCGGTCCGCCCGCATCTGGTCTCGACCACGCCGGTCGGGCCGAGGCCAAAGCTCCTGGGGCCGGACGGCATGCCCATCGCCGCCGAGTGAGAGGGCAGACCGGGACATGAACAAAGCCGCGCTCTTCACGACAGTGAGGGGCGCGGTTTTCGTTTGGGCAGCCGGACAGTAAGTGCTGCGGACACTCCATCGAGCGCTAAATGCGGTCTCCGTTCAGACAGCCTTTGCGGCTCTCTCCACGGCTTCTGGATCTTGATCCAGCACCTTGAGCAGCAGGCGTCCGGCCGGGTCAGGGGACCGGCGTCCCTGCTCCCAGTTATTGATCGTGGCGGCGGGAATGCCGAAACGACGCTCGAATTCCCTGGCGGACTTGGCCACCTTTTTCCGAATACTGCGGATGCGTTCAGCCGGCATGGGATCGAGGTTCACTGTCTCAAGGGCGATCTCCCCGCGCTTCCATGCCAAGGCTTCTTTCAGGCCCTCTTCCAGGGAAAGCCCAAGTTCGGTTCTTTCGTCAGTCATCTTCCATCTCCTTGAGCAATGCGAGGATGGCCTTTCGGTCGGCTTCAGAGAGGTCACTCTTTTCGTTACGCCACCGAGCCCTTGAATGACATCCCCGGTGGTGGGGTTGGCCGCAATGGATTGCTCCAGTGCCGCCATGTCCGTCGAGGAAGCGCCGATCCGGCGCATGTCCTTCGTATAGCGTTTGGTCCGGACGATTCTCATGAGAGATAAATACGCCAATGGCGCACATTAGCAAGAGAGTTTACGCCAACGGCGTATTTTGCCCGAGCAAGTTTGAACGATGCCGATAAGGCGCTTTGTTTGCCCCTCTCCGAGACGGACGTGCTCTGATGGCAAGACCCGGCGGGAAACGGAAGATCGGCCTTCGCGAGCCGAACGGGATCATGCTGCCTGGACGTCCGAGCCTATAGGATCGGTCGCGATCCCCGTTGCGCCCCGGTCAGTTTTCCATGTCTCGAAGGCGGCGATCGACGCCCGCCGGGTCGGCGACGGCGGGTGATCGCCAGCCCGACGGGAAGGAGCCCTTGATGCGCATTCTGGTCAACACGCCTGCCGGCAACATCGGGCGCGGTCTCGTGGATCTCATTCTGTCCGCCGGGCACCAAGTCACCATGATCAGCCGCCATCCCGGCAAGGTGGCGGACTTCGTGGAGCGTGGCGCGCGGCTCGTCGAGGGATCGATCGACGATCCCGCCGTTCTCGAAGCCGCCATGCCCGGTGTGGACGTTCTTTACTGGCTGCCGCCCCTGGTGCTCGACCAGCCGGACTTTCTGGCCTGGGCGCGCGCCTGCGGCGACCGGGTGGCCGGCGTCGCCGAGGCGGCCGGCGTGCGGCGTGCCGTGCTCCTGTCCAGCGTCGGCGCCCAGCACGATGAGGGCGTTGGCCCCATCGCCTGCCTGCCGGCCATTGAGCGCCGCTTCCGGGAGACCTTCCCGGACATGGTGTCGCTGCGGCCCGGCCATTTCATGGAGAACTTCCTGATGAGCCTGCCGACCATGCTGTCGGACGGCGCGATCTACAGCTCGCACGCCGCCGACCAGCCGATCCCGATGATCGCCACGCGCGACATCGCGCGCGTCTCGGCGGGTGTCGCCATGGACGAGGTCTGGGCGGGGCATCACGTGATCGGCCTGCATGGGCCGGCCGACGTCAGCTACAGGGAAGCGGCCAGGACGATCGGCCAGGTGCTCGGGCTTCCTATCCGCTACGTGGAAATCGGCGACGAGGCGATGGTCCACGCCATGGCCTCCTTCGGCATGCCCGAGCGGATGGCGCGTCTCGTCAGCGAGCTCTACGCGGGCATTCGCGCCGGCCGGGTGCGCCGGGTCGAGCCGAGGACGGCAACGCCGACCACGCTTGCGGAATTTGCCCGCGAGCGCCTGCTGCCCACGCTGTCGGCGGCCTGGCTCCCCATGTGAAATCCGCCGCCATGTCGCGCGGCCGGAGAGGAGAGGTGACATGCAGTTCGTGCTGGTTGTCTACGAGGGACCCGAGGGTCTGGCCATCATGGCCGACCGGCAGAAGGCCGGAGCCTATTTCGCCGCCTGGGGCGGCTTTGCCAAGACGCTGGCGGAAGCCGGCGCCCTAGCCGGCGGCACGGGCATGCAGTCGGCACATACCGCGACGACCCTTCGCTTTGCCGAGGGCGGGGCGATCTCGCAGGACGGCAGCCACGGTGGAGCCGAACATCTGTCCGGCTTCTTCGTGATCAATGCGGCGGATCAGCCGTCCGCGCTCGCCTGGGCAGCCAAGGCGCCGATCGCTCCCGGCGGCGCCATCGAGGTCCGGCCCGCCATCGGCGGACCGGCCTGACCCAGGCCATCCCGATCCGCTCTCGCGTGGCATGACCCCCTTCGCCGCCAATGTGGGACCGGATCGGGGACGGAAGGAAGCCGCGCTCTTCACCGAGGTGAGGGCGCGGTTTTCGTTTGGCGGCTCGATCGTGTGGCCGGACGTCCGGGCCTACAGGATCGGTCGCGATCCCCGCCGCCCAAGGGGCAGCGTCGCACGCTTTCCGGGGCAACGCCCCTTGCTCGAGAGGATTCCATGGCCCGCAGACTTCACCCCTTCCACGCCGCCCTGTCGCTCACCCTTCTGGCTGCCGGCTGCTCGGCCATGGGCGGCGGGACGGGCCTCGTCACCGACAGGATCGGCCGACCGATGGGCGCGGCCCGCGTCGCCTACGAGACGGATGGCGGGTCAACGGCCAAACTCACGGTGGTCACGCCGGATGGCGAGGCCTTCACCGGCTCCGCCGTTTCGCTTTCGACCAGGACCGCGCCGAATGTCGGCTTTCTCATCGGCAACACCAAGGCCCGGCCCAACCTCCTGTTCAATGCCGGCAGCAAGGAATGGACGGGCACGATCGCCGCGGTGCTGTTCGGACCGTCGGGGCAGACCATGCAATGCCAGCTCCAGGAAAAGGACCCCGGCCAAGGCTTTGAAGGCGGCGCGCTCGGCAGTTGCGAGGTGAGCGACGGGCGGCGGATCGCCATCGACCTTTGATACCCGTTCCGCCTGATCTGGACTCATCCAGCTCAAGCGGGTGTCGGCCATCGGTCGGGGACGTCTTCACGGCCGCAGCTTGCCCCATGCCAGGTCGGAAGTGACTTCCCTGACCGAGACCTGGCGCGTTGTTTCAGTCTCGACGATCCAGGCCTGCTGGTCGCTGCCGACCGTGGCGCGGATATCGCCAGCGACATAGGTCAGCGTGAACTGGCCCATGCAAAAGTGATCGCCGGTGTCCATCTCGACGAGCTGGCCGGAAATCTCGAAGGCGCGGGCGATTGTGGAAATTCTGTATTCCAGCATGTAGCGCGCCGTATCGAGCGCCGTTTCGTTGATGAGGCGAACACGTTTGGCAATGCCGTCGCCGAAATGCGTGCGGGCGAGATCCACGGATTTGGAATTGACCATCTGGAGAGCGGCATTGACTGACGCCAAACAGCTCTCAAGGTCGTCGATATAGCCCCATCCCACGGCGATGGCCGCTTCCCCGGAGCTGAAAGTGACAGGGTCGGTGGAGAGATCAAGCATGTCTGCGATGTCGTCGAGGAGGGATGCGTTGGCTTCGGTGATGGCGCGTCTCAGCCGGGCGGGGCTGGTGATGACGGGCACTGCGGTTGCGCCGAGGAATGCCGAAAGACCAGCCTCGGGCAACTTGCCGGTGAAAGAATGAGCCGTTGCCATGATCGAGCCCTCCATCGCGTCCTGCCGCGACCATCATGGTCGTGCCGAACCGACTGAGCCGAAGCCTCATGCTACGGAACGAAGATCGAAGGCGAGATAACGTCGCCTCCTGTCATTTTTGACAGTGAGGCTTGCGCCAAGCTGGAGCGAGGCTTGGAAGCCATTGGCGTCGAACCCCTTGTTCCGTCGTATGGCGTCGTTAACGGCCGCCCGTTGCCAAGGCGAGGGGGCGGACATCGCCGGTGGACAGGGCAATTCTACGCCGCTGCCTGGACTTCCGGCGTCAAGATGTTTTCTTTTTGTTCACATCCGCAAAGCTACGATTGCGCCAGAGAAATGGTTGCCTCCTAATGCACACCTCATCTCCAGGTGGTGCATCATGATCGTGTCGGCGGTATCCCTTTTGGGCAGGCTCCTGCTCGTGCCTGTGGTCCTTGGGCTTCTCTGCGTCCAGTCGCTTGCGCGCGGATCCGAGACTGATGCCTTGGGTTCTCTTTTCGACAAGAGTAACGACTGGAGTGTCTTCAAAAGCTCCCGGAAGCAATCTTGTACGTTGGTCATGGGGCGGCAGGGCGAGTATATCGTATACTTCGGCCTTTCTCGTCATGAAGACGGTATGCGGTTCTATTTTGCTTTCGCAAAGCACGGCATGAATTTGTCTTCGGACGAGAAATACAATCTGGAAGTAAAGTACGACAAGGGTGGTCTCTGGAGGGAAGAGGTTTCCGGGGCGAGAGTGGGAGATTACGGAGGCTTCTACATCAATGGCCTGGAGTCCAAGTTCGTGGTGGATTTCGCCGCCAGCCAAAAGATGCGAGTGACCATTGACGGCGCCAAGTACGGGGACTTCTCGATCCGGGGTTCGCGTGAGGGCATGCTTCGGGTCTTCGACTGCATGGATTAGCCGGAGGCGGGAGCCTTGTCCGGCGCTCGGCGCCCGAGAGACTGCCGGGCGGCCGTCGATGGAGTTCGCGAAGGAGGACGTCGGAAGAGGCGCCGGAGGAGAATGGGGATGAGTATGCCCGAGATTGGTGACCGGCTAACCGACAAGTCGGCGGTGCCGGACGAGGCGATGGTCCGCGACTGGATGGGCGGGGCCGCCTTCGGGCTGTGGACGGCGCTCCGCGACTGGATCGCCGCCTCCTACCCCGGCGTGTTCACGCCCGACTGGATCTACGGCGGACGCAAGCACGGCTGGTCGTTGCGCTACAAGAAGTCCAAGGCCTTCTGCACCCTGCTGCCGGAGTACCGCGCCTTTTCGGTGGTGGTCGTGCTGGGCGGGGCGGAGCGAGAGAAGGTCGAGGCCCGGCGCCACGGGTTCGGCCCGCGCCTGATGGCACTTTATGATGCGGCGGAAACCTTCCACGACGGCAAGTGGCTGAGGATCGGCATCGCCTCGGGAGCGGACCTCGGCGATGTGACGGCGCTCCTCGGCCTGAAACGCCCGCGCAAGGCCTGAGCCTGTTAGGCGTTATACCCCTATAAGGTCACTACTTTTACCGGGAAAGCCGCTCGTTAAAGTCTCCGCATCACAACAGCGGAGACTCTCTGATGCGTGTATTTCTGACGGGTGCGACGGGCTTCATCGGCTCGCATGTCGTGCCGGAGCTTCTGGCGGCCGGGCACGAGGTGCTGGGCATGACGCGGTCGACACGGGGCGCCGAGGCGCTCAGGGCTCTGGGCGCCACGCCCCATCATGGCGAACTCGAGGACCTTGACAGCATCAGGGCCGGCGCGGCCAAGGCCGATGCGGTGATCCACACCGCCTTCGACCACGACTTCAGCCGGTTCGTGGAGAACTGCGAGAAGGACCGGCGGGTGATCGGGGCGCTCGGCGACGAGCTCAAGGGCTCCGACCGGCCGCTGATCATCACCTCCGGCGTCGGCATGGGCGAGCAGGGGCACGGCAAGCCGGCCATCGAGACGGTGTTCAACACCGCGCACGCCAACCCGCGCATCGCCTCGGAGGAAGCCGGCAACGCGGCGCTTCAGGCGGGCGTCGACGTGCGCGTCATGCGGCTGCCGCAGGTCCACGACACCGTCAAGCAGGGGCTGGTCACCCCCTATGTCGCCATGAGCCGGGAGAAGGGTGTCGCCGCCTATCTCGGCGAGGGGCTCAACCGCTGGTCGGCGGGCCATGTCGGCGACGTCGCCAAGCTCTATGTCCTCGCCCTCGACAAGGGCGCACGCGGCGAGCGCTACAACGCGGTGGCGGAGGAGGGTGTCAGCGCACGCGAGATCGCCGAGGCGGTGGGCGCCGGCCTCGGCCTGCCGGTCCGATCGGTCGCGCCGGAGGAGGCCAAGGCGCAGTTCGGCTGGTTCGCGCTGTTCGCCGGCCTCGACCTCAGCGCGTCGAGCGAGATCACCCGCCAGCGTCTCGGCTGGACGCCTGTCGGACCCAGCCTGATCGAGGACCTCGAGCGGATGGACTACTCGGCTAGCGCCTGATCCGGCCCGCCAGCAGGGACCGCTCCGGCGCGACGTCGGGGCGGCCTCGATCCGCTTTGTCGAAAGTGACTACATCCTTCGTATATTTCGGACCTGGTTTATAGTGAAAAATATCAATGACTCATATCTCTGCTTAATAATCTAAAGTCATTTGGTCGGTAAGGTTGCGTTTTGTGCTTTGCGGCGGGAATTTTAGTTTGTCGGTAACCTGAGTCATGGGAAAGATCTCAAGTCATTTTTGGAGGCTTCCATGACGATTGGCCGATATGTAGCGCTTGGTCTTTTGCTGTGCTCCGCGACGGGGATGAACCCAGCCCTGGCTCAGGACGAATACGTCGCCGCCGCCCGCGCCTATGTGGAACAGAATGTCGTTCCCTTCCTGTCCGAGGCGGTGGTCGTCGATGCGATCAACGCGCAGAATGCCAAGTTCGCCGGGTTGCAGCAGGCCGACATCGACGCGCTCGACCAGAAGTGGCGGGCCGAGGTCGAGGCCGCAGACAAGCCGATGATCGACGAGACGCTGTCGTCGCCGCTTTCCAAGTTCCTGATTGAGCGGCGGGAGGCGTCGGAAGGCGTGATCACCGAGCTGTTCGTCACCGACGGCAAAGGCCTCAACGTCGGCCAGAGCGACCCGACGTCCGACTACTGGCAGGGCGACGAGGCCAAGTGGCAGAAGTCGTTCCAGGCCGGACCGGGCGCCATCTTTGTGGACGAGGTGGAAAAGGACGAGTCGACGCAGCAGCTGCAGACCCAGGTGAGCGCCACCATCGTCGATCCGAAGACCGGCGCGGCGATCGGCGCCGTCACGGTCGGCCTCAACGTCGACGGTCTCTGACAGCCTGTAAGGTCGAGACGTCAAATCAGCATCGGCGAGACGCGGCCCCGCGACAGGCCGCGTCTGTCGGCGCGCGCCTCGGTTCCGGCGCCCAGATCCAGTTCCCTGTCGCGGAGACGACCATGCCGCAAGCGCTTCTCAATCTTTCGCTCAAGGCCAAGATCGCCGCCATTCTTACCGCCGTGATCCTGCTGGTCATCGCCGCCACGGCGCTGGTGTCGCTGCGGAGCACCACCGCGATCATCGGCGACGAGTTCACCGCCGCCCGTCTGCAAATGACGCAACTGATCGCGGCGGCGGCGGAAGGCGGCGTCAAGTGGAAGAAGAAGGACGTCATCGCCGAGGCCTACGCCGAGTTCATCAAGGCGCCGACGCCGCCCATCCTGAGCGTGCGCGTGCTGGCCGCCGACGGTACGCTGATTTCCGACTACGCCGCCGCCAACGCCAATGCCGCCTATTTCGACGCCCAGGCGGCGGAGATGCTGGCAGCCAGCCCGACCGCCGGGACGTCCCGCGTCATCGATGGCGCCGTGATGATCGTGATGCCGGTCGGCGCGGACAAGGCCGGCAAGCCGATGGGACAACTCGCCATTGCCTGGCGGACCGACACCCTGTCGCACTACATCAACGCGCTGACCGGACAGATCTCGGCGTCCCTCCTGGGCGGGGCCGTTGCCATGATCGTCATCGTCCTGGTCTTCATCGGCCGTGTCGTCACGCGACCGCTGGGCCTCCTCAGGCAGTCCATCGGCGCGCTGGCGGATGGCCGCACCGACCTCGACGTGGCGTTTCGCAACCGTACCGACGAAATCGGCCAGATTGCCTCGGCGGTGGAGGTGCTGCGTCTCGGCGTCCAGGAGCGGCTTCGCCTGGAGGACGAACAGCGGCAGAGTTTCGAGCAGCATCGCAACCGCGAGCAGCGCCTGAGCGCCTTGTCGGATGCATTCCGCGACGCCGCGACCCGCATGCAGGGAGCCGTCGATGAACAGATGACTGCCCTGAAGGCGACGGCGGAGGGGCTTTCGGCGACGTCCAGCGATACCCGCCAACGGGCCGAGGCCATGCGCGACAAGTCCAGCTCGGCATCCTCGAACGTGCGGTCGGTCGCCGCGGCGGCGGAGGAGCTGTCGAGCTCGATCCAGGAGATCGGCGAGCAGATCCGCCGGTCGACCCAGGCCGTCGCCGAGGTGGATGCCGATGCGGTTTCCTCGTCGGGGCAGATCGGCGCGCTCAGCGACGCCGCCGACCGCATCGGCGCCGTCGTCGACCTGATCCGCGGCATTGCCGCACAGACCAACCTTCTGGCGCTCAACGCCACCATTGAAGCCGCCCGTGCGGGCGAAGCGGGCAAGGGCTTTGCCGTGGTGGCCTCCGAGGTGAAGGACCTCGCGGGGCAGACCGCCAAGGCCACCGACGACATCGCCTCCCAGGTGTCGCAGATCCAGGCCAGCACGCGGGCGGCCGTCGATGCGATCCAGGGCATCACCCACAAGATCGCCTCGGTGAAGGCCCTTTCCGATGCCATCGACGCGGCGGTGACGCAGCAGTCGCTGGCGACCGACGAAATCAGCCGCTCCATCGCAACCGCCGCCGAGGGCACCGCCATGGTGGCCGGCGAGGTGGCAACCGTGGAGGCTGCCTCGGCGGAGACGGTCGCCGTCGCCAATCAGGTCAACGTCACCGCCCAGACGGTCGAGCGGGGCATCAAGGATTTCGGCGGCATCGTCGAGGAGTATCTCGCCAACTCGGTTGCCGCCTGACCTCCGGGCGACCGCCTTGCCCGGAAGGGTTCAACTGGACGCAGTTCCGGACACAAAACCGGTTCCCGCTGTTGCTGGAATGGCTTCGGCCCAAGCCAAAACTGCCGCTTCGTTCGGCGGCAGATCGGTGCCGAGGCCGCCGTGGAAGGCGGCCCAGGCGGCGGCGTGCTCGGTCCTGACGCCGACGAGCAGCGGCGTGTCGGCCAGCATGGCCCGGCCGAACAGCGAGCGGAAGCCGCCGCCCTCGATCTCCCTTATGCCGAAGCGGCTGAGGATCAGAAGGTCGAGGCCGGCGTCGACCTGCCGTTCAAGGTCGCCGGCGACGTCGGCCATGACCGAGGTGTCGAGCTTGCAGGAGGTGGAGAGCGGCCCGAGATTCTGGGTGATCGCCCGGATGGTGCCCCGGCCGAGGTCGACGACCGACAGGCCCTTTTGAGGATCGCGCAACTGCGTGACGCCGCCGACCCGCACGCCCCTTTCGGCGAGATGGCGCGCGACGGTGGCGAGCAGCCCGTCGATGTCCGTTTCGGGCGGGTAGAGGATGCCGGCGAGGGGCGACATGGTTGAGTTCCTTCCGGCGGGTGTCTGCCGTTCCTATCGCCCCGAGCCTATCGCCTTCGCCGCCCTTGTTCCAGAGAACGGGCCAGAGAACGGGCATGACATGTCATGCTTGCCCGGTTGCCGGTCAGGGCGCACCTTTCCCGCGCGTTGCCCACGATGGAGCGCGCCGTCTTGCCGCGTCGATGAAGGCGCGCAGCTTGGGAGCTTCGCTGGCGCGCCGCGGGAAATAGAGAAACAGGCCCGGCTCCTCGATTGCGCTGTCGGGCAGGAGCCACCGGAGAGCGCCCGAGGCGATGTGGCGGCGCGCAAGCGGCTCGAAGACATAGGCGATACCTACACCGGCGAGAGCGAGGTCGAGCGCCATCAGCGGATCGGTGACACGTGCCGTGCCGCGTGTGACGATCGCCCTGTCCTCGCCTTTGTCCAGCACCTCCCAAGCATAGGTTCCGCCGGTGCTGGCCTGGCGGAATCCGATGCAATTATGCGCTCCTAGATCATCGACCGTGTCGATCCCAGCGGCCTTGGCGAGGTATGCGGGCGAGGCCACCATGATGGCCTTGAACGGTGGCGTGAGGCGAACCGCGACCATGTCCTCGGCGATCATCTCGCCCAGCCGTATGCCGGCATCGTAGCCCCCGGCGACGATGTCGATCAGCGCATCCTCGGTGGTCACCTCGACCGTCAGATCGGGATGCAATCCTGCCATGTCGGCAAGCAGATCGATCAGCAGCATGGGCAGGGCCACGCGGGGCGAGTTGATCCGCAACAGGCCGGTCACTCTGCCTTTCATGGCCAGGGTCGCCTCGGCGGCGTCGTGGATCGCTTCGAGGGCAGGCAGCGCCCTGGCGAGAAACGCTTCGCCCGCCTCGGTCAGCGACACGCTGCGCGTCGTCCGGGCAAACAGCGGCGTTCGCAGACGATCCTCGACCAGGCGCACCGCATGACTGACCGCCGACGCGCCCAGGCCGAGTTCGGCAGCAGCCGCCGCAAAGCTGCGCCGCCGCGCAACGGCGGCAACGACGGGCAGATGCTGGAGAATGTCGCGATCCATAATGCGATTCTATCGCATGGATCATGCTAATTGAACTCAATTATCAATCAACGAAAAGCGGCCCACTTCTATCTCACCGACGCGAGACGGCGTCCGAATGAGGAGATCGGCCATGACCCGGCAAACTTGGTTCATTACGGGAGCATCGAGTGGTTTCGGGCAAGCATTTGCCCACCATGCCGTCGCGGCGGGCTACAACGTGGTGGCGACCGCGCGCGATCCATCGCGGCTTTCCGCCATTGCCGCGCTCGCCCCCGAGCGCGTCCTCGTCCATCGGTTGGACGTTACGCGGCCAGGCGAAGCCGAAGAGGCGATCAAGGCGGCCATCGCCCGCTTCGGCCGGATCGACGTGCTGATCAACAACGCGGGCTACGGCATTGTCGGTGCCGCCGAGGAGACCCCGGAGCGGGAGTTGCGCGCGCAGATGGAGACCAACTTCTTTGGCGCGGTCGGGGTGACAAAGGCTGCGCTTGCCCAGTTTCGCGCACAGGGCGGCGGCGCGATCGTCAATATCTCGAGCCTGGGCGGACAGCTCTCCTACCCCGGCTTCAGCGCCTATTCGGCCAGCAAGTTCGCCCTGGAAGGTTTTTCCGAAGCCCTTGCCGGCGAGATGGCGCCGTTCGGGGTGAAGGTGCTGATCGTCGAGCCCGGCGCTTTCCGTACCAGGCTCGCGGGAGAGGCGATGAAGCACATGCCGATCATTCCCGCCTATGACCAGGTGGTTGGCGCCACGCGCGACTTCGCTCGCCGCATGGATGGAACGCAGGAGGGCGATCCGCTCAAGGCTGCGGCGGCGATCGATGCGGCTCTGAAGGCGGACAACACGCCGCTGCGGCTCCAGCTCGGTCGCGACGCCGTCGATGCCATCCGTTCTCACGCAGAGCATCTCCTGGCGGACCTGGCCCTCTGGGAAGACGTGGCACTCGACACGCGTCTCGATCCGGCGACTTCCGACGCGGCCAGTGCAGGGGCTTGAGAAACCGGTCGAGCATCCGTGAGCTAGACGTCTCATTGAAAAGCGCGCTCGGCCGGTCCCCGGCACCGCCGAGCGTTCAAATGTTAAACGCCCGTTGTTCCCGTTCAGGCTTTGTAAACCACTCGCATAAATAGTGTCCGAAGTTAGAGATTCTTGGTGAATCCGTTTCTGTCCTCTGGAGGGCGGCATGGCGGCTTGGGACGATTTTAGCGGGCACACGAAGGCCTATGGCATCGACGCGGCGGCCAGCGAGGATATTCGTGCCGCCTGGCTGATCCTCGATCCGCACATAGAAACCATCTTCGCCGCCTTCTACAGTCGATGGGGGCAGGAGCCGAAGCTGGCCGCCTTGGTGCGGGGGCGCGTCGACCACCTCAAGACGGCGCAATACGACCACTGGAAGCAGCTCTTCTCGGCGCGCTTCGAAAAGGACTACTTCGAGAGCGTGCGGCGCGTCGGCCTTGCCCATGTGCGCATCGGGCTTGAGCCGCACTGGTACATCGCCGGCTACAACAACGTGTTGCAGCAGGTCTCGACCATCATGGGCAAGCATGCCCGCCTGTCGGGCGCCAAGGCGGCGCGGATGATCGCGGCCATCACCAAGGCGGCGATGCTGGACATGGACATCGCCGTGTCCGTCTATGGCGAGACGCTGATCCAGCAGATCTCCGACCGCCAAGACCGGGTGCAGGCAGCGATCGCCGAGTTCGATACGTCCATCAACTCCATGCTTGGCAAGTTCGCCAGGATGACCTCCGACCTCGGCGCCAGCTCGGGCGAACTGCAAACCCAGGCGGCCTCGGTGACCGCCCGCTGCGACAGCATCCGCGATTCCCAGCAGACGACCGGCGAGGGCATCGCCACCACCGCCGCCGCCACCGAGGAGCTGCACGCCTCGATCGGCGAGATCGGCCGCCAGGCCGAGGCCTCGCTCGCCGTTTCTTCCAGGGCGGTGGATGGTGCGCGCCGCACCGCCGCGTCGGTGAAGGGCCTCTCCGACGCCGTCGACAAGATCGGCTCGGTGGTGGAGCTGATTTCCTCCATCGCCGCCCAGACCAACCTGCTCGCGCTCAACGCCACCATCGAGGCGGCGCGAGCCGGCGAAGCGGGCAAGGGCTTTGCCGTCGTGGCAAGCGAGGTGAAGTCGCTGGCCTCGCAGACGGCGCGGGCCACCGAGGAGATCACCAGCCAGATCGCCGCCATCCAGCAGGCGACGCAGCAGTCGGTCAGCGACATTTCCGGCATCACCGAGACGGTCGAGGAAGTGGCGCGCATCGGCACGGCCATCTCGGCCGCCGTCGAGCAGCAGTCGGCGGCCACTGCCGACATCGCCGGTTCGGCCATGGGCGTGTCGCGCTCGGCCGAGGAGATCGCCACCGCCATCGGCGAGGTGGTGGAAGAGGGCAAGCGCACCTCCGGCTCGGCCGGCCGCGTCTCGTCCATCTCCCACGAACTCGTCGAGCAGGCGGGCGTTCTGAAGCAGTCCGTCGCCACCTTCACCGCCAAGGTGGCGCAGAGCTAACGCCCTGGCCGCGCCGTCGACTGGCGGACGATGAGGCTGAGGTCGATCAGGGTCGGATGGGGCCGGACGGCCTTTCCCTCCAACCTGTCCAGAAGGCGCCCGACGGCCTCGCGTCCCAGCCTGTCTGCAGGTATGCGCACCGTCGTCAGCTCGGGATGGAGCAGGCGGGCGAGTTCGACGTCGTTGAAGCCCACCACCGAGAGATCGCCGGGAATGGAAAGCCCGAGCTGACGCGCTGCGCGATAGGCGGCGCCGGCCAGGAGGTCGTCGTCGCAGGCGATGGCGGTGACGCCGCTGGCGATCAGCTCCTTCGCCGCTTCGGTCGCGACCTCGACCTCGAAGGTGGAGGCGGCATGCCACCGGGTATCGCTGGCAAGGCCGATACGTTCCATCTCCGCAAGGAAGGCAGCGCGGCGACTGCGGAAGGTCAGCTTGGGATAGAGCGCCGCGAAGTGGCCGATCCGGCGATGCCCCAGCTCGGCGAGATGGCCGACCACCGATTTCATGGCCGAGGCGATGGTGAGGTCGACACCGGAACGGCCGGGCGTTTCGCTCTCGACCATGACCACGCGGTCGGCGACGTCGGCGAACTTCGCTTCCGCCTCGGCATCGGGCGTGTAGGTGATGCAGCCGGCGATCATCCGGCTGCGGATCATGCCGACCAGCCGCTCGCTCCAGAGGGGGTCGGTGGTGGTGTCGACCAAGAGAACCGAGTAGCCGCGTTCGCGGGCCGCCACCTCGGCGGCCACCAGCACTTCGCCGAAAAAGGGCTGCTGGATGTCGGGCACGGCGAAGGCCAGCGTCTTGCCGACGCCGGTCCTGAGCATCTGGGCGGATACGTTGGGCCGGTAGCCGAGGCGGGCGGCGGTCGCCTTGATGAGCTCGCGCGTTGCCGGGGCAACGCGCCCCTCGGCCTTGCCGTTCAGGACCAGCGACACCGTCGATTGCGACACGTTGGCTTCTCGCGCCACGTCCCGGCTCGTCACCAGCGGGGTCGTCCTGTCATTCCCAGCCACTCGGTGTTCCCCTTCGACCGCTCCACCGCTCACACATACCCGGATACGGCCTGCCTGTGAATGGATCGCGTCATACGTTTGACTCAAGCCGGCGTTTCGGTCTAGTCATACGTTTGACTTGCAGAGGAAAGCAGCCAACCCGGAGGGACAGCCATGGCAACCAGGATCGATTGGGTGGGGGCGAACACCCGCCTTCTGAGGCAGATCGCCGCCGAATTTCGTGAGACGCAGCCCTTCGCCGGCATAACCATCGGCACCGGCATCCATCTCGAACCCAAGACCGTCGCCCTGCTAATGACGCTCAAGGACGGCGGCGCCAAGGTGGTGGCGACGGGCAACCTCAACAGCACGCAGGCCGATGCCGTCGCCTATCTCAGGGAGTGCGGCATAACCGTCATCGGCGAGGCGACGCGCGATCCCGAGAGGCACCAGGGCTTCCTCAGGGAGGTGCTGGCGAGCCAGCCGGACATCCTGCTCGACAACGGCGGTGACCTGTTCGACCTCTGGCGGCAATCTCCGACCGGCAACCTCATCGGCGGCACGGAGGAAACGACGTCCGGCCGGGCGCGGCTCGAACCGCTGCGGTCGTCGCTCAAGCTGCCGATCCTCGTCATCAACGACAGCCCGATCAAGCAGTTCGCCGAGAACGAGCATGCGGTGGGGCAGAGCGTTCTCGAATCCTACATGCGCATCACCAACCGGGTGACCAACGGCCAGCGCGTCACCGTGTTCGGCTACGGCGCCTGCGGGCGCGGCGTGGCGCTGAACTTCAAGGGGGCGCATGCCAAGGTCAGCGTCGTCGACCGCGACCCGCTGAAGCGCCTGCAAGCCCATCTCGACGGCTACGACACGCCGTCGCGCGACGAGGCGATCGCCAGTGCCGACCTGATCGTCACCGTCACCGGCGGCGGCCGCATCCTGGGGGATGAGGACATGCCGCTCCTCAAGGACAAGGTCATCCTGGCCAATGCCGGCCACTTCCCGACGGAAATCGACAATACGGCGATCACCGGCAGCTCCGAGGTCGTCTCGACCGACGTGTTTTCCGACGGCATCGCCAGCCTGACGCTGAGGGACGGCCGCGTGATCCACATCCTCGCCGAGGGGCACATGGTCAACCTCGCCGGCGCCCGTCCGCTCGGCAACTCCATCGAATCCATGGACCTCGGCTTCGCCCTGCAGGCCCGCTGCCTGGAAGCTGTGGCACTTCGCCGCGTCGACGCGTCGAGCTGCGTCGTGCCGGTACCGCGCGACATCAACGAGCGCGTGGCCAACGCCTATCTCGACCTTTGCTACCCCAACGCAAATCCCGCCAGTAGCCCCGCATAGGGTTTGGGCGGGGAGGGGCGCCAGGTGCCGAGGCGGGAGGTGCGGTGGCCTTTAGAAGGTCGGCAGGGTAGTCGCCGCAGTTGTAGAGGCGTTGTGTGCATCAAAAATGTTTTTGCTGCACACTTGCTCGTGTGTGCAGCTCGTTTATATTTGATGCACACAACCGAGATTGTCCGATGGCCATCCTCTCTCATTCCCGAGCCGCCCAGGTTGCCTATCAAGATTTGCTGCGACTGCATCTCGATGAGGCCGCGTCCCAGTTGATCGGCAGCATCGAGGAGCGGACGCGCAACGGGCGTATCTACCTTTACGACAAGTTCCGCATCGGCTCGGAAATGAAGAGCCGCTATCTAGGTGAGGGTACGGCCGAGCTGCGCGCACGCCTGAAACGTGCTGCCGCGTTGAAGGCGGCGGGGGAGGAGCGTCGCAGCACGATGGCCCGGCTCGCCCGCGTGTTGCGCGCAGAAGGGTTCATCGGCACCGATCGCGACACCGGTTCACTGCTACTAGCCTTTGCCCGTGCCGGGGTCTTCCGCCTGGGCGGTACGCTCATCGGAACGGCCGCCTATGCCCTCCTTCAGGGTGACTTGGGCGTCCGCTTCGGTTCCGAAGAGTTGGCGCAGACCGGCGACATCGACTTTGCGAGTTTCGAGCAGCTTTCGGTTGCTCTGGGCGACGAGGTCGAAGAGAACCCAGGGGACATCTTGCAGGCGTTGAAGTTCGACCCGGTACCGGGGGTGATGGATCGGCAGGTGTGGAAATGGAGGCAGAGTCGGGGCACGGCGATGGTCGAGTTTCTGACGCCAGCCTTTGGTGACGAGAGCGTCAAGCCGCTGCCGGCGTTGGGCGTGAGCGCGCAGGCCCTCAACTACCTGAACTTTCTGATCGCCGAGCCCATCCCCGCGGTCGCCCTTTATCGATCAGGTGTGCTGGTGCAGATCCCGCGACCCGAGCGCTTCGCGATCCACAAGCTGATCGTCGCCGACCGTCGCCAGGGCGGCCCCGACCAGGCCAAATCCCGCAAGGACCGCGGGCAAGCGGCATTTCTGATCGAAGTGCTCGCTGAAGACCGTCCCGACGATCTGCGCGAAGCCTATGAAGATGCGCTTTCCCGCGGCCCGCGCTGGCGTGAGCGGCTGGAAGCAAGTCTTGCGCGGATGCCGGGGACCGCCGAGATACTTCGCGCTCTGGAGTGAGGTCATACTTCATGTGGGCATTATCGAACTGCTCAAGAGCCAACGAGTGTGAACGGCGATCTGTGCCACAGGTCGGGGTTCGAAAAAGCAATTATTTGCAGATAGATATACCTTCGCCTGCGATTGTCCCAGACCATTTGTGAGAACGCCGACATCTCGAACCTGAGCTGTGGAGCGGCACGGAGTTCGCTGAGGCAAGAATCGAGCTATATCCAGATTGTGGGTGAATTGATGGTCTGAATGTAGCTTGACCGGAGGTTGCGACAGCAGCAACTTTCTCAATCTTGGCTCAGGGAAAGAGGTTGAAGAGTGTCTCGTTTGACGGATCTGATCGCGCGGGCAAAGGCTAAGGATGCCGCGCTCGGGGAAGAGCTCGAACGGGAGTTCAAGGCGCTGGCGTCGAGACGGGCTTTTGGTTTGAACTTCGAACGGCACAGACCGGAGAGTGTTGAACTGCCGGGCAGACATGTCAGAAGAGGTGACAAGGTGCGTGTCCTGCCGCCGCGTGGCTCGACCCAACGCGGCGATCAGCGGCTATGGCGAGTGATCCGGCTTGACGGCGAAGGCGAGGAGCGTAGGGCGCAGGTCGCGTTGATCGATGCCGAGGTACCCGAGAGGGCCGATGTGGCGGTTGCCGATCTGGTCGTGGTGGCCGAGTTCCGCGACTACATCTACCCCGGACTTGTCAGCACAGGTCGAGTCCAGCGAGGGGGAGACAAACCATTTCACACGGTGATCAACGGCGAGAACTTCCATGTGCTCGAAGCGCTGACTTACACCCATCGTGGCAAGATCGATGCTATCTATATCGACCCGCCCTATAACACCGGGGCACGTGACTGGAAATACAACAACGATTACGTAGAGTCAGAGGACTTGTACCGCCATTCGAAATGGCTAGCGTTCATGGAACGACGACTAAAGGTTGTTAGTGCGCTACTCAATCCCAAAAGGAGTATCTTGATCGTCACTATTGATGAGAAGGAGTATCTTCGCCTTGGACTTCTACTGGAGCAGACGTTTCCCGAAGCCGAAATTCAGATGGTGAGCAGCGTAATCAACCCGAAGGGCACTGCGCGCGGAAACGAGTTTGCGCGGGTGGACGAATACATCTTCTTTGTCAAGTTTGGAGGGATCGCCCTGTCGCGTTCAAACCGCGACATGTTGAACGAGCGCGACTATGCACTTGATGAGGACGTTCGATGGAGAGGGCTCGCTAGAACAGGCCGAAAGGGTCTCCGCGCGCATAATCCAGGTTCGTGGTATCCGATTTACGTAAAAACCGATGGAAGCGGGATTCAGTCGGTGGGAGATACGGTCTTGGTCGAGGAGCCTGAGCCAGGAGAAGCCCCAGAGGGTACTGTCGCGATTTGGCCGCCGCGAGCCAACGGTCAAGAGTATAGCTGGTCAGTGGTCCCGGAAACTCTACGGGCCTTGATAGATAAGGGTGCTGTTCGTACTGGCAGAATTGATCTGAAGAAGTTGTCCGTTCCCATCTATTATCTATCGTTCAATCAGCTTTCTGCAATTGAAGATGGTCGGTTGCAAGTTATCGGCAAAGCAGAAGACGGCACTCTCGAATTGAAATACGCCACCGGATCGCGATCTGCAGCGCCTAGAACGATTTGGAACATGACATCACATGACGCAGGGAGTCACGGAACGAGCCTTCTACGTACGTTGATGCCTGATCGGCGATTTCCGTTTCCAAAGTCGCTATACGCCGTCGAAGATGCACTTCGCTTCTTCGTGAAGGAAAAGACCGACGCCGTCATTCTGGATTTCTTCTCCGGCTCCGGCACCACGGCACATGCCGTCATGCGACTGAACCGCCAGGATGGCGGGCGGCGGCAGTGCATCTCGGTCACCAACAATGAGGTTGCAGCTGACGAACAGGCAACCCTGCGCAAGGCGGGTCTGCGTCCGGGGGACCCGGACTGGGAGAAGTGGGGTATCTGCGACTACATCACCAAGCCGCGGATCGCCGCAGCCATCACAGGCAAAACGCCGGAGGGCAAGGAAATCGAAGGCGACTACAAGTTCACCGACGAGTTCCCGATGGCCGAGGGGTTCGATGAGAACGCCGAGTTTTTCACCCTGACCTACGAATCCCACGTCGCGGTCGGTGCGAACTTCGCCTTCCAGCGCATCGCGCCCCTTCTATGGATGCGGGCGGGGGCGGAGGGCCGTCGGATCGATGACCTGCCTGCCGACGGGTGGGAGGTGGCTGACACCTATGGCCTGCTGGTCGATCTGGACCGTGCAGGCACCTTCTGCGCGACTATCGCCGCGCACGGCGGTATACGCGTCGCCTATGTGGTGACCGACGACGACCGCCGTTTCCAGTCGGTTGCTCGCGCTCTGCCGGGCGGCGTCGAACCCGTGCGGCTCTACGAGTCTTACCTCTCCAATTTCCGCTTTTCGATAGGCCGCTGACCCATGAAGTTTACCCTCAAGGACTATCAGGAAGAAGCCGTTGGCAAGGTTCTGGTGAATCTCAAGAAGGCGTCGAAGCGCTGGCGCGAGGACGGTGACAAGCACGCCTTTTCGCTGACGGCGACAACGGGCGCGGGTAAAACCGTTATGGCGGCGGCCGTGTTCGAAGCGCTGTTCCACGGCGATGACAACTATGACATCGAGCCTGATCCGGGTGCGGTCGTGATCTGGTTCAGCGACGATCCTTCGCTGAATGAACAGTCTCGATACCGCCTGCTTCAGGCGTCGGACCGACTGTCGATCTCGGACCTGGTGGTTGTTCAGAGCACCTTTCAACGCGAAGCGCTCGAGCCTGGAAAGGTTTATTTCCTGAACACGCAGAAGCTGAGCAAGTCGAGCCTGCTCGTGCGCGGGCGAGAACCGGATGAGGAGGCCGACACGAATGCGCCGCCGCTGCCGATGCCGGACAGTCGGTCCTGGACGATATGGGACACGATCCAGAACACGATCGATGACCCGGCCCTGACGCTCTATCTCGTTCTCGACGAGGCGCATCGCGGGATGCGCGCAGCAACCGGCGCAGGTGAAAAGACAACTATTGTCAAGCGTCTGATCAACGGATCGGGTTCCGTGCCAGGCATCCCTGTCGTCTGGGGCATCTCGGCCACGGTTGAGCGGTTTAACGTGGCGATGGCCGACATGCAGGGGCGCGCGACCCTGCCTAACGTCATTGTGGATTCGGGCAAGGTGCAGGCGTCCGGTCTCTTGAAGGACACGATCAATCTCGACGTACCAAAGGAAGTGGGGCAGTTCGACACAGTGCTGGTGCGCCGTGGCACCGACAAGCTGAAGGAAATCTCGGCAGCCTGGGCTGCGTATGGAGCGCAGCAGACCGATGCCGGTGTGGTGCTGCCACTGATGGTGTTGCAGGTGCCCAATGCGCCGGATCACAATGAGATCGGTAAGGCGCTAGACACGATCTTCACCCAGTGGCCGGACTTGCCAGAGGATGCGGTGGCGCATGTGTTCGGCGAACACTCGGCCCAGACCTTTGGACATCACAGCGTGCCCTATATCTCGCCAGAAAGGGTGCAAGATACATCTTGGGTAAGGGTTTTGATTGCCAAGGATGCCATCAGTACAGGATGGGACTGCCCGCGGGCCGAAGTTATGGTTTCGTTCCGTCCGGCCCTAGACAAGACGCACATTACGCAGCTTCTTGGTCGTATGGTGCGGACCCCATTAGCACGGCGTATTCCCGGCAATGATCGGCTGAACTCGGTGGACTGCTTGCTGCCGTTCTTTGACGAGAACTCTGTCAAGGATGTCGCCAAGGCATTGAAGTCTGGAGGCGACGGTGGCGACGCTCTTCCCGGTCGCCGAGTTCTAATCAACCCCGTTGAGTTGAGGCCGAACCCCGCCATCCCAGAGGTGATCTGGGACAAGCTGCTTTCGCTGCCGTCACAGACGCTGCCCAAGCGACATGTGCGCCCGGTCAAGCGACTGACATCGCTAGCACACGAGCTGGCGGCGGATGATTTGCTTGTCGATGCAGGGAAGCTGGCTCACGCCGAGATGCACAAGGTTCTGGACGGCATATGTGCCCGCTACAAGGCCGAGATCAAGGTTGCCCGTAGTTCCGTGCTTACAGTTGAGGGCACGAGTCTGAAAGCCGATCTGAAGGGCGAGGCCATGTCCTTCGACGACTTCCTCGAAGAAGCGGACTACGTTGTAATAGAAGATGCCTATCGGCGCGCCGGTCGAGCGATTAGCCCGGATCTCGCGACGTCATATAGCAAGCACTTGGCGCGCAATGTCGGGGACCAGCATGACATGGAGGAAGCCCTGAAGGAGGCTCACGTGAGCATTGCGGCCTTGGGCTTGGTTCCACAGGCTCGAGAAACGCTTGATGCCGAGGCCGAAAAGCTCTCCAATCATTGGCTCACGCGATTTCGGGTCGAGATAAAGGGGCTCACGGACGAACGCCAGGATGTCTATCGGCAGATCAAGGAAATGAGCGCCAATCCAATGGAGGTGAACATCGCTCGTCCGACGTCGTGGATGCAAACTTCAACGATCCGAGAGGCAAACGGCGTTGAAAAGCCTCTTCAAACATTTGCTAAGCACCTGCTTTGTAACGAAGAAGGACTCTTCCCAGACTGTTTCAACTCTTGGGAAGATGAAGTGATAAGGGCGGAGCTCGACCGGCCGGGCACGGTCGCGTGGTATCGCAACCCATCGCGAGCCAGCCAGGACTCGCTTGGAATCATCTATAGCGATGGCGCGGAATCGAAGATCTTGCGGCCTGACTTCGTCTTCTTCTCCCAGCAGAGTGACGGAACTGTGGTTGCCGATATTGTTGATCCTCATGGTATTCAGTTAAACGACGCGGTTCCGAAACTCCGAGGGTTAGCGCAATACGCTGCTAAATATGGGAGCCATTATCGAAGGATCGAGGCCGTGGCCAAGATTGGTGACAAGTTCCGCGTACTGGACCTAATGGAAGAGAAGACAAGGAAGGCCATCGGATCCGCAAGCTCGGTTAAGGAGCTATACGAGAGTGCTGTCGGGTCGGATTATGTAGTTTGACCTAGAGTGGAGCGTCACCTAGCTCTTTGTTTTCACGCAAAACCGCAAAACACTTTTGCCCGATTTGCCTACCCCAACGCAAACCCTGCGAGCAGGCCAGCATAAGGCTTGGGCGGGGAGGGGCGCCAGGCGCCGAGGCGGGAGGTGCGGTGGCCGAGGCGGATCAGGGTTTCCATGAGGCCGACGGCGGCGGCGACGCCGTCGATGACCGGCAGGCCGTGCTGGGCTGACAGTTCGGCGGCAAGGTCGGCCATGCCGGCGCAGCCGAGCACGATGGCGTCAGTGCCGTCCTCGGCGATGGCCGCCTCGATCTCCCGGGAGATCCTGTCGCAGGCGGCCGGATTGCGCTCCTCGAGGGCCAGTACCGGCACGTCGGCGGCACGCACGCGGGCGCAGCGGCTTCCGAGGCCGTAGCGGGAGAGGTTGTGCTCGATCGGCCGGATGGACAGCGACAGCGTCGTCACCACCGAGAAGCGGTCGGCCACCAGCGTCGCCACGTGAAAAGCCGCCTCGCCGATGCCGACGACCGGCGCCTTGGCGACGGCGCGGGCGGCGTCGAGGCCGGTGTCGTCGAAGCAGGCGATGACGTGGCCGTCGGCGCCATCGGCATCGGCGACGCGGATGGCCTGGAGCAGACCGGGCAGGGCCAGCGCCTCGTCGTAGTAGCCCTCGATGGAGGCCGGGCCCATGGCCGATTGACCCTGGATGATCCTGGTGCCGGCGGCGGCCACCGCGCGGGCGGCGGCGGCGATCTTCTCGGTCATCGCCTCGGTGGTGTTGGGGTTGACCACGTGGATGCGCATCGGCTCACACCATGCCCTGTCCGGCGTCCGAGCCTTGGGCTGCCTGCCGGCGCTGAAGGATGCGGATCATCAGCACGGCCAGGAAGATGACCGTGAAGGAAACGACGGAGATCACCGTGCCGAGCGCGTAGATGTCGGGCTGGGTGACGGTGGTGGTGAGGCCCTGGAGATCGAGGGGCAGCGTGTTGACCGGGCCGATCGCCTGGCTGGAGCGGGCGAGCTCGTCCCAGCTCAGCGTGAAGCCGAACAGGCCGATGCCCACCACCGACGGGGCGATGATCGGCAGCACCACGTGGCGGAAGGTCTGCCAGGGCGTGGCGCCGAGGTCGCGGGCCGCCTCCTCGAGGCGCGGGTCGAAGCGGTTGAAGATGGCGAACATGATGAGGAGGCCGAAGGGCAGCGTCCAGGTGAGGTGGGCGCCGAGGCCGGAGGTGTAGAGCCCCATGGCCGTTTCCCAGTTGTCGGCGATGTCCTGCATGCCCCAACTGCCGAAGTGGTTGATGATGTAGTCGTCGAGCAGGCGGAACTCCAAGGCGATGCCGAGCGAGGTGATCAGCGACGGCACGATCAGGCTGGCGATCGCCACGTAAAAGAGCAGCGCCTGGCCGGCGAAGCGGCGGCGGAAGGCCATGCCGGCGGAGACCGAGATCACCACCGTCAGCACCATAACCGTCACGCCGAGGCCGAGCGAACGGCTGAAGGCGGTGCCGATGTCGATGATGCCGTTGCCCTGCCAGAGCTTGGCGAACCAGGTGAGCGACACGCCGTTCATCGGGAAGGTGAGGCCGCCCTGCGGCCCCTGGAAGGACAGGATGTAGATGGCGATCATCGGTCCGTAGAGGAACAGCACATAGAGGCCGAAGAAGATGGCCAGGAACCAGAAGGCCTTGGAGCGCCCTTCGATCATGGTCAGAGCTCCTTGCGGATGTCGACGAGCTTGGTCAGCGCGGCGATGATCAGGAAGGTGACGCCGAGGAGGATCACCGCGTTGGCGGCGGCGGCCGGAAATTGCAGCGCGTCGAGCCGAGTCTGGATGATCTTGCCGGCCGAGGCGATCTGCTGGCCGCCCATCACGCCGACGGTGACGAAATCGCCCATGACGATGGTGATGACGAAGATCGAGCCGATGACGATGCCCGGCTTGCAGAGCGGCACGATGACGTTCCACAGCGTCTGCCAGCCGGTGGCGCCGGCGTCATAGGCCGCCTCGATCAGCGAGCGGTCGATGCGGATCATCGAGTTGAAGATCGGCACCACCATGAAGAAGGTGAAGAGGTGGACGAGCGCCAGGATCACCGAGAACTGCGAATAGAGCAGCCAGTCGAGCGGCTCGTCGATGGCGCCTATGGCGAGAAGGAAGGAGTTGACCAGCCCGTTGCGGCCGAGCAGCGGGATCCAGGCGATCATGCGGATGACGTTGGAGGTCCAGAAGGGGATGGTGCAGATCAGGCTCAGGATGATCTGCCACTCCTTGGACTTCACCTCGAAGGCCAGGAAATAGGCGACGGTGAAGCCGATCACCAGCGTCGCCGCCCAGACGATGGCGCAGAATTTCAGGGTTTGCAGATAGGTCCGGGCGATGGTGCAGAGGCCGGGCAGTTCGGCAAGGCAGCCCTCGAAGCTGTCGGTGTAGCCGCGCCCCGAGAGCACCGGCAGCATCTGGTAGTCGTTGTAGTCCCAGAAGCTGACGATGACGACGAACACCAGCGGCAGCACGAAGAAGGCGAGGAAGACCAGCGCCAGCGGGCCGGCTTGCAACCAAGCTATGAAGGTGGAGCGGCCTGAGGTTTCCTGCATGGGCGGCGGCTTTCGTCGGATGGACGGGGCTTGGGCGGCCCCTCCCCAAACGGGAAGGAGCCTAGCGAGGCTCGACCTGAGAGCCTGATCTGAAACTCGCTGGGGCGCGGCAGATGGCGACGAGCGCGAGAACCGGAGCGCAGCGGGCTCAAGGCCCGTGAGCACCGGAAGCGCAGCGTTCTACGCTAGATGCCCGGCCCAGTAGAGTTTCTGGTCAGGCTCAAGCGGCGATGAACTCGTTCCACTTCCTCACCATGTAGTCGTTCTCATCCATGACGGAGTTCCAGCAGGCGACGTTGCCCATGCGGTCGTCGTAGGAGCCGCCGTCACGCACGGCGCCGGCCTTCTCCAGAAGCGAACCGTCGGGGGCGAGGATGTCCTTCTCGGCCGGCTTGCCTTCCATCCAGTAGGCCCACTCGTAGGGCTCCATGTTGGCCTTGGCGGTGGAGAGGACGGCCGAATAGTAGCCCTGGCGGTTGAGGTAGCCGCCGGCGAAGCCCGACAGGAACCAGTTGATGAACTCGTAGGCCCATTCCTGCTTGGCTCCCTTGACGCCCTTGGACATGCAGAAGCCCGAGGCCCAGGAGCGGTAGCCTTCCTTGAGCGGCTGGAAGGTGCAGGGGATGCCCATGGAGCGCACCTTGGTGACGGCCGGCGACCACATGGACTGGATGACCGTCTCGCCCGAGCTCATCAGGTTGACGCTCTCGTTGAAGTCCTTCCAGAAGGCGCGGAACTGGCCGGACTTCTTGGCTTCCGTCAGGATCTTCATGGTCAGGTCGATCTCGTCGCGGGTCATGTTGCCCTTGTCGGGATACTTGTACTGGCCGGTCGCCTCGACCACCATGGCGGCGTCCATGATGCCGATCGAGGGGATGTTGAGGATCGACGCCTTGCCCTTGAACTCGGGGTTGAGCAGTTCGGCCCAGCTCGTGATCGGCCGCTTGATCAGGTCGGGGCGGATGCCCAGCGTGTCGGCGTTGTAGACGGTGGGGATGAGGGTGACCCACTCGGTGGGCGCCTTGGCGAAGACGTCGGAATCCGGGCCTTCGAGATAGAGCACCTTCCACGGCGCCGTGCCCTGGTCGCCGATCTTCTTGCCGCTCGGCAGCTCGCCCTTGGTGAACACCGGGGTGATGTTGTCGAACTCCTTGATCTTCTTGGCGTCGAGCGGAAGGATGTTGTTGGAAGGCACCAGCTTCTTCAGGCTGAAATACTCGGTGTCGAGCACGTCGAAGCTGTTGGGTTGGGTCATCACGCGCTTGGTCACGTCGTCGGTGGTGGCGGTGATGTACTGGATCTTGATGCCGGTGTCCTCGAAGCACTTCTTGGAGATGGCGTCACCCTCGTTGACGGCGGTGCCGAGGTAGCGCAGCACCTTCTCCTCCGACGCCTTGACATAGGGAAAGCCGGTGATGGCTCCCGCGCCGGCGGCGAGGCCGGCAACGCCGGCGGCTCCCTTGAGCAGCGACCGGCGGCTGAGGCCGGCGGAAAGCGTGGTCGTGGTCTCGGTCATGGTTTCATTCTCCCCTCTGGGCCGCCTCTCATGAGGTCGGCGATGGCGGCTATTCCAGCGGCCAATCCCTGAGCCGCCGAGACGCCTGATCCCTGGTCCGCAAGCCGCTGGTGCATCCGCGAAAGCAGGGAATTTCCGCCGGACGGCAGATGCCGCCCGGTCGTGTCATTCAAGGACGTGCGCCTCGGCGCCGTCCCAGGTGGCGGTGACGCCGTCGCCGACGGCGACCGGCCGAGCGTCGAAAGCCGCTTCGCCGAGGTGGGCGATCAGCTCCTCGCCGGCTTCGGACTTGACGACGACCTGCACGAAGGTGCCCTGGTACTCGACGTCGGTGACGGTGCCGGCGATGCCTGGCCCGCTCTCAGCGGGACGCAAGGCCAGCTTGTCGGCGCGCACGGCGATGGCGCCGCTGCTCGTATCGATGACGTTGTGGCCGCCGATGAAGCGGGCGACGAAGGCGGTGCGCGGCCGGTTGAACACCTCGCGCGGGCTGCCCATCTGCTCGATCCGGCCGCCGTTCATCAGCACAACAAGGTCGGCCAGCGCCATGGCCTCCTCCTGGCCGTGGGTCACATGGATGAAGGTGATGCCGAGCTCGCGTTGCAGGCGCTTCAGCTCGGCGCGCATCTTGATGCGCAGGAAGGGGTCGAGCGCCGACAGCGGCTCGTCGAGCAGCAGGATCTGCGGTTCGGTGATGAGGGCGCGGGCGAGCGCCACGCGCTGCTGCTGGCCGCCGGAGAGCTGGGTCGGCAGGCGGCCGGCATAGGGCGTCATGGCGACGAGGTCGAGCAGCTCGGAGGCACGGCGGCGGCGCGTCGCCTTGTCGACGCCGCGCATCTTCAGCGCAAAGGCGACGTTGTCGATGACGGTGAGGTGGGGAAACAGGGCGTAGGACTGGAACATCATGGCCGTGCCGCGCCGGGCCGGCGGCAGGTCGGTGACGTTCTGGTTGCCGAGGATGATGTCGCCCTCACTCGCCGCCTCGTGGCCGGCGATCATGCGCAGCGTCGATGACTTGCCGCAGCCCGACGGCCCCAGCAGGCAGCAGTAGGTGCCGGCGGCGATGCGCAGGTCGATGGCGTCCACGGCGGTGGTCGCGCCGTAGCGCTTGGAAAGCGCCACCAGTTCGAGCGCGGCTGGATTCGGCATCTGACCCCCTGGTCTGCTCGGCGAGCGGTGTTTACGATTTCGCAAGAGCTGTGCCAGAGGGATTTGCGAGAGAGGTGGAGGGAAAATCCTTTCCGATCAGATGCTTGTCTTACTCGCCGGCTCATACGTAGTTTGACTAGAATTTGATCACATTCGTAAACTTCGCCCGATTTTCCGGCATATTGAATACATAAACGAAGTGATCGTATACAAAAATTCCCTTTGAGGGATGCAATATCAGTCGCTACGATGGGTGCATTCCTGCCGCGCCGCGGCGGTGTCCAAACGACAGGGATCATGGCGACAGACACGTCCTCGACCGGCGCGCCCGACCGCGTCTCGCGCATCCGCAACGGCCTGCTGCTGGCGATCCTGGAGCATCGCCTGCTGCCGGGCACCAAGCTCGGCGAGGACGAGATCGGCCAGATCTACGACGCCTCGCGCACGCTGGTACGGGCGGCATTGCAGCAGCTCGCCCATGAGGGCATCGTCGAGATCGAGAAGAACCGGGGCGCCTTCGTTGCCAGCCCGTCGCCGCGCGAGGCGCGCGAAACCTTCGAGGCGCGCTGCCTGATCGAGGGCGCGATCGTCGAGCGGGCGGTCAAGGCGCGGTCGGAGACCTGGCGGGTTCGGCTCGACGATCAGCTCGCAGCGGAGGCCGATGCCGAGGCGCGCGGCGACCACAGGGCGGCCATCCGCCTATCGGGTGAATATCACCTCCTGGTGGCCGAAATGGCCGACCACGAGCTCTACTACAGCCTGCTGCGCGAACTGGTGGCCCGCACGTCGCTGACCATCCTGCTCTATCGCCGCCACCGCGTTCACTTCTGTGGCGTCGATCATCACCGCCTGATCACCGACGCCATCGTCAGCGGCGATGCCGTGCGCGCCAAGGCGCTGATGATCGATCACCTCAAGGAAATCGAGGCCGAACTCGACCTCACGGAAACAGAGGAAAGCAGCGCCTCGCTGGCGGACATATTGCAAGGATAGGGGGTGGCCCGAAAAGTTTCGGGCGGAGCCCGTTATCCGGCCTTGCGTGCCTTGCGGGCGGCGTAGCGACGATCGCGCTCGGCCTTGCGGGCGGCTTCGTCTTCAAAGACGCGGGCGATGCGGGCCTTGTTGGCGGCTTCGCGCTCTTCGGCTTCGGCACGCGCGGCAGCGGCAATGGCGGCCTCCCGCTCGGCCGCCTCGGCGGCGATGCGAGTCTGTTCCTCGAGCTTCAGCCGCTCGCGCTCGGCGCGGCGCGCGTCCCGGGCCTCGGCGATCGCCATGCGCTCGGCCTGCCTGGCTTCGCGGTTCGGCGCGGCAGCGGCGATGGCGGCGCGATAGGCCTCAAGCTGGGCCGCCTTGGCGTCCTTGGCGTTGCCGCGGCGGTCGTTCAGGTCTTTGTTCTTGATAGCTTTCAAATCTCTCGTCCTGTTTTCAGTTGGAGCTTTTCCGCTGAACTCAGGTTCACCTGAAAAGCTCCGTCTTCTTATTCAGATGCAACTCCGGACGCAAAACCGGTTCCCACTTTTGCTGGAGTTGCCTTAGGTTGCGGTCAGGATCTGCCGGGCCGCTTCTGCGCCGGCTTTATGGCCAAGGCGAGGCTGTCCGCAGCTTCCTTGGCGAGGCGGGCCTCGCGCAGCCGAGCGGTCTTTTCGGTGCGGGCGGCGGTGATCGCGTCGATTTCCTCGAAGGCCTGCCCGCGGGCGAAGAACTGCGACTGGGTCTTGCCGAAGGCGATTTCGGCTTGCTGGCGCGACTTGCTGTGTTGCTCGGACAATGGAAATCTCCGTGCCAATAAAAAAGGCCAGGCAATGCTGCCTGACCTCGTTGGTGCCCACTCTCGCAATGCCAGTACATCCGTGGTCAAGGGAGAGCAGATCCCGTCAGGCAGCCTGCAGATTGCCGGCCGACTGCTTGCCCGAACGCTTGTCGGTTTCCAGCTCGTAGCTGACCTTCTGGCCTTCGACCAGTTCGCGCATGCCGGAGCGCTCGACGGCCGAGATGTGGACGAAGGCGTCCGGGCCGCCGTTATCCGGCTGAATGAAACCGAAGCCCTTGGTGGAGTTGAACCATTTTACGGTGCCAGTGGTCATGATGAACCCTTTCCTAGCATGAATGAAGATCGCGGCGCAGAAACGCCGCGTGTGGTGATAACGATGCTTTAAAGGGAGGGTTCGTTCAAAACGCGATGCCAACCGCGTCGTAAGCAAAGCTCGGCAAGAAAAGATCGATGGGCGTCAGATAGGGATTTTCTCTGAGGTAGTCAACCTTTGTTTTGAGAAATCAGAGAATTCTCTCTTGGATTTGTTCATCGCAGCCGCCAAATCTTGATTAATTCGGGGCTCATCGTTGTCTTGCGCCGCGAGTTCACGGTGCGTCGCCTCGGCCGTGGCCGTCCGCATTTTTGCTTTCCCTTCGGCGGGCGGATGCTCTAGAACACCGGCCAAACGCAAACCCGCCCACCGGAAGGTCGATACGCCATGGCGCGCGAGTTCATCTATTACATGCACGGCACCACCAAGTCTTACGGTGGCGGCAAGAAGGTTCTCGACAACATCCACTTGCAGTTCTACCCGGACGCCAAGATCGGCGTTCTCGGCCCCAACGGCTCGGGCAAGTCGACGCTGCTGAAGATCATGGCCGGGCTCGACAAGGAGTTCACCGGCGAAGCCTGGCTCGCCAAGGGCGCCACCGTCGGCTATCTGCCGCAGGAGCCGCAGCTCGACCCCAATCTCGACGTGTTCGGCAACGTCATGCTCGGCGTCGCCAAGGACAAGGCGCTGATCGACGAATACAACGCGCTGATGATGGACTACTCGGACGAGAATGCCGAGAAGGCCACCAAGATCCAGGACATCATCGACGCCAAGAACCTCTGGGACCTCGACAGCAAGGTCGAGATGGCGATGGACGCGCTGCGCTGCCCGCCGGGCGACGCCGACGTTTCCACGCTCTCGGGCGGTGAAAAGCGCCGCGTGGCGCTCGCCAAGCTGCTCCTCGAGAACCACGACCTCTTGCTCCTCGACGAGCCGACCAACCACCTGGACGCCGAGTCGGTTGCCTGGCTCGAAAAGCATTTGCGCGAGTTCCCCGGCGCCGTGCTGATCGTCACCCACGACCGCTACTTCCTCGACAACGTCACCGGTTGGATCCTGGAGCTGGACCGCGGCCGCGGCATTCCCTACGAGGGCAACTATTCGGCCTATCTCACGGCCAAGTCGAAGCGCCTGGAGCAGGAGGGCCGCGAGGCGGCCGCCCAGCAGCGGGCGCTGGAGCGCGAGCGCGAGTGGATCGGCGCCAGCCCCAAGGCCCGTCAGGCCAAGTCGAAGGCGCGCATCAAGTCCTATGACGAGCTGCTCAAGCGCAACGAGGAGCGTCAGACGGTCACCAACGCCCAGATCGTCATTCCGCCCGGCCCGCGCCTCGGCGACAACGTCATCAAGGTCGAGGGCCTCAACAAGGGCTATGGCGATCGCCTGCTCATCGAGGACCTCAGCTTCTCGCTGCCGCCGGGCGGCATCGTCGGCATCATCGGCCCCAACGGCGCCGGCAAGACGACGCTGTTCCGCATGATCACCGGCCAGGAGACGCCCGACAGCGGCTCGATCATCGTTGGCGAGACGGTGAAGCTCGGCTATGTCGACCAGAGCCGCGACGCGCTCGACCCCAACAAGACCGTCTGGGAGGAAATCTCCGGCGGCGCCGACGTGATCTATCTCGGCAAGAAAGAAGTGAACTCGCGCGCCTACTGCTCGTCGTTCAACTTCAAGGGCGGCGACCAGCAGCAGAAGGTGGGCTCGCTCTCCGGCGGCCAGCGCAACCGCGTGCACATGGCCAAGATGATCAAGTCGGGCTCCAACGTGCTGCTGCTCGACGAACCGACCAACGACTTGGACACCGAAACCCTGGCCGCCCTTGAGGACGCCCTGGAGGATTTCGCCGGTTGCGCGGTCATCATCTCCCACGATCGCATGTTCCTCGACCGCCTCGCGACCCACATCCTGGCCTTCGAGGGCGACAGCCACGTGGAATGGTTCGAGGGCAACTTCGAGTCCTACGAGGAAGACAAGAAGCGCCGCCTCGGCGCCGACGCCGTCAACCCACACCGTGTAAAGTACAAGCCGCTGACGCGGTGATGCGACCACGGGCCGCCGGCGATGTCGGCGGCCCGTTTCTCAGGTTGCAACGAGTGCCGACATCCCTGGTCTCGTGACCGAAGCGCCCAATCTCGATATCCTGAGAGAACGCATACTGGCCGTCGTTCCAGAGCTTCTGGAAGACAACGCGCATCTTTTGAGCGGCGATCAGCTTTCGAGCGGCGTCCTGAACATGTGCGCTCTTTCCGAGCTCAAGCTGGACGGAAGGCACGCCGCGTAAGAGAGCGTGGTCGCGCTCCAGCTAGCGATCCTTTTGCCGTTCTTTGACAAGATTGATGAAGGCCTGCAATCCCGGCGGGACATGGCGGTGTCCAGGGTAGTAAAGCCGCAAGCCGGGTATGAAAGGGCTCCAGTCCTCCAGCAGGATGACCAGTCTGCCTTCTTTCAAAAGGTCCAGCGCCGCTGACTCCGGCACATAGGCGATTCCAAGGCCCTTTACAGCTGCGTCGACCATGAACTGTATGCTGTTAAGCGTGAGTGCGCCGGGAGCATCGATGACGATTCGCTGGCCCTTCCGCTCGAACTCCCAGCGATACGGTTTGCCGCTCGGAAGCCTGTGTCGGATGCAGCTGTGCTCCTTGAGATCGTCGGGAGAGGACGGCGGCTCTCGATTTTCGAGATAAGCGGGCGCGGCGACCGCAACGAACCGAACATCAGGCCCGAGAGAAATGGCGATCATATCCTGGGGCACCGCTTCGGCGAGCCGTACGCCCGCATCAAACCCCTCCTCGACGATGTCGACGAGCCGTCCCTCCGCGACGAGATCGACCGCCATTCGTGGGTAACGGCTGAGGAACCGGGGAACAATTGTCTCCAACAACAAGCCAATGGCCGCTTCGTTGCCGTTAATTCGAAGCGTGCCAGCCGGTTGTCCGTCATGTTCGCCAACGGCATCCAGCGCTTCATCCAGCTCGTGCAGCACAGGCACCAAGCGCCTAAGCAAACGCTCGCCAGCTTCGGTGGGCGAAACGCTTCGGGTCGTGCGGTGAAGAACCCGAACGCCAAGATCGGTTTCGAGGGAGCGCATCGCGTGGCTGAGCGACGAGCGCGACACACCGAGCATTTCGGCGGCGCGCCGGAAGCTCCGATACTGGGCGATGGCACAAAATGCCGCGAGGTCGGACAGCGTAGGTCTCGCCATTGGTGAAGAACTCTCACGACATCATGCAGATTGGTCTGACTAGTGCAACGGTTCTAACCTGACTAGCTTCCATCAGGCAATCGATCTGGAGGTCCACGAACGTGACAGCGCGTTCGTCGACGATCTCCCTGGCCCCACTCCAAAAAGGAACATTCAATGCCTGCCAAACTATCGCGCGAAGAACTGGTCACCCGCGTCATTGCAGCCGGCGAAGCCGAAATCCGCGGTGCCTCGCCCGAGGAGATAGCGAGCTATTTCGATCCGGCGAGGTTTCGCTTTCACGGTCCGGATGGCTTTGAAAGTGACTACGGGGGGCTCCAGGATTATTTCGCCGCGCTTCGGGCGGCGTTCGATGATCTCTCGATCCGTCGAGGAATTGTCATTGTCGAGGGCAATGAGGTGGCCTGTCAGACCTGGATCGAGGGTCGCTTCGTCCGAGAGTTTGCAATGTCTCCCATCGGTCCAGTCCAGCCGAATAACGAGACGGTCACGTGGGACATGATCAACATATTCCGCGTCGATGACGAGGGCCGCCTGATCGAGGAGTTTGTGCGCACCGACAACCGCAGCCTGCTTCGGCAACTCGGCGCGGAAGGGCGATAGTGGCGGCAGCGGCCAACATGTTGCCTCACATGGCTTGGTCGGTGGCGGCTTTTGGTCTAGTGCTTGCTCCGACCCCAGCGAGGAGACCGCTCCCATGGCCGACTGGTCGCCCGACACCTACCTGAAGTTCGAGGACGAACGGACGCGGCCGGCCCGCGATCTCGTCAATGCGGTGCCGCTCGCCAATCCGGCCTTCGTGGTGGACATCGGCTGCGGGCCGGGCAACTCCACCGAACTCCTGGTGGAGTGCTTTCCGGCAGCGCGGCACCTGGGAATCGACACGTCGCCGGCCATGCTCGACAAGGCGCGGGCGCGGCTGCCGGACGTGGAGTTCCGCCTGGCCGACGCCGCCGGCTTCAGGCCGGACACGCCGCCTGACCTGATGTTCGCCAACGCCGTGTTCCAGTGGCTGCCGGGTCATATCGATCTGTTCGTCCGGCTGTTGGGCCAGCTCTCGCCCGGCGGCGTACTCGCCGTACAGATGCCCGACAATGTCGCCGAGCCCTCGCATGCCCTGATGGCCGAGGTGGCCGCCGCAGGGCGCTGGGCCGACAAGCTGAGGAACGCGGCACGGGCGCCGCTGCCACCGGTTCGCGCCTATTACGAGGCGTTGAAGCCGCACTGCCGCCGGCTCGACATCTGGCACAGCATCTACAACCACCCGCTCACCGATGCGGCGGCGGTGGTGGAATGGGTGCGCTCCACCGGCCTCAAGCCCTTCCTCGATCCACTCGATGAGGCTGAGGTGGCCGACTTCCTTGCCGCCTACACCGAGAGAGTGGCCGAGGCCTATCCGCCGCTCAAGGGCGGCGGCGTGCTCCTGAGATTTCCGAGACTGTTCATCGTTGCGACGAGGTAGACCATGGCCGACACCGTTACCCTCACCATCAGCCGCGACGAGGCCATCGTGCTGCACGAGTGGCTGGCCCGCGTCGTCGACGACGAGAATGCCGAGGGCATCGAGGAGACGCTGGAGGACGACGCCGAGGTCTGGGCGCTCGACGCCGTGCTGATCCTGCTGGAGCAGGCGCTCGACGAGCCGCTCAGCGAGAATTTCGAGAAGATCCTGAAGGGCGCCCGCAAGCGTCTCAAGGATGCCAACGGCCCCTGGCCGTGGGATGCCGGCGGCGAAGAACAGGCGCCGTAAGCGCCTGTTGCGGCGCGCCTCAGGGCCAGGGATAGCCGGCCGTGGCGATCCCCTGCTCGGCGAGCGAGGCGGCGAGTTCGCGGCGCAGGGCGACGACATCCTTGACCGGAACGGCGCGCAGCCGGTCGACCTCCGCCTTGTCGAAGGGGCGGTAGTCCTCGGGCAGCGACGGGCCGCCGAAGGTCGTCATCACATAGTTCATGACCTCGGCGATCTCGGCGTTGCTGAGACCCCCGTTCACCACGCCGGGCACGTGCATCACATAGGTTCGGCCCGCTTCATCGCGGCTGAACGCCCCGACGTAGTTGCGGAAATCGGGGATGCCGCCCTTTTCGCTGCCTGCCCCGTCCATGCCGTGGCAACCGACGCAGCGCAGGATGAAGTTGGTTCGCGGCTGGCGGTGCGGCGTTTCCGCGATGGCGACGCTGCCGGCTATGAGACCGGCGACCAGCGCGACGCCCACGAGGACCGGGGCAGAACCGGAAGTCATGGTGTCCCTCCCTTGCGCAGGGCGATCAGCGCCTTGTGGCCGAGCGGCGCGGCCCGGGCGGCAGAGATCAAGTCGGGCGTGACCGAGAGCTTGGTGCCGGCGAGATCCTGGAGCACGTGGTTGGCGGCGGCCAGCAGCTCCTCGTCGGTGAGATGCGCCTGGCTCGGCATGGCCAGGCCATAGTAGCCCTGACCGCCGGCGGTGATGGTGCCGGTGAGGCCGCCGATCATGACGTTGGCGACGTAATCCGGAGCCTTGTCGCCGAGCCGCTGCCAGAGAGCGGGGTCGACCAGCGGCGGCGCCAGACCGGGCGTTCCGGTTCCGCCCGATTGATGGCAGGCGGCGCAGACGCTTTCGAATACCGCCGTTCCGTCGGCGGCCGAGGCGGGAACGGCCGCCGCGAAAAACGCGGCGGCAAGACACATGCTGCGGATCATTCGGCCAGTCCCACCAGCACGGCGACGGTGCAATGATAGCCCACCGACGCATTGGCCATGCACCAGTTGATGTCGTTGTGCAGGCCCATGCGGTAGCCGGGGCGCTCACCCTGGTTGGTGTTGCAGAAGGGCGCGTTGTCGCATTCGCTGCGGCCGCAGCAGTCGTTGTAGGACACCAGATAGTCCTTGCCGTCGACCGGGTTCTTGCAGGTGCCGACCCAGGACACCTTGGAGGCCTCCGACCCCGGCGGACATTGCGTCAGCGTGCCGCCGCAGGAGTTGCAGAGGTTTCCGTCGAGGGCGCAATAGCGCCAGTACTCGCAGGAAAACTCGTCCGACTCCGCCGCGTTGGCCGGCAGTACGCCGAAGGTCCGGTCGAAGGGGAGGACCGGCAGCAGGGCGCCGCCGACGATCACGGCACCCGTCCGGGCAAGGAAGGAACGGCGGCCGGTGCTGAGCGCCATGCGGCGGGCGCTGCCCTCGGCCATCTTGTCCATCCAGCCGGTCAGTTTGTCGATGAGGTTGAACACGTCAGGCTCCTTTCGGTTCATCCGCGAAGGGCGGCGGGCTGGTCGAGGTAGGACTGGATCGACGACACGCCGAGCTCATGGGCGTTGAACAGACTTTCCAGCTGTTCGCGGCTGTTGATCAGGCCCTTGGAGCGGATCACGCCGTCGGGGCCGATCAGCACGGCGAACGGCAGGCGGGAGACGCGATAGGCGAGGCCGAGCTCGGTGGAGTTGACGAAGGCGAAGTCCTTGAGATCGGCGCTGGCGATGAAGCGGCGCAGCTTGGCTTCCTCACTGTCGGAGGCCAGCACCACGTCGATCGCCGTTTCCGACTGGCGCACCGATTTCAGCATCGGCAGCAGCTTCTTGCAGATCGGGCAGGTCGACGACAGGAAGAAGACCAGCGTGGCCTTGCCCTGGCGCGGGCCGATGGACACCTGACCGCCGTTGAGGCTCGGCAGCTGGAACAATGGCGAGGCCTGGCCGACCTGCGGGCCGGAGTCGTTGACCAGCGCGCCCATGGGGGCGATGCGCTCGAACAGGACGCCGACCTGGCGAGCGAGGGCGAAGAGCGCGACGATCAGGGCGACGACCACCACCCAGAGAAGCGCGACGGCGAAGATGAGAGCGTTCATGCGGTTCGTGTCCTTATCAGTGCCGGGTCTTGAGGTGGGAGGCGTTGGCGATCATCTGCTCGACCAGCAGGAAGCCGATGAACAGCGTGGCGCCGCCGGCGATTACCGTGAAGGCTTCCGCCGCGCCGAGGCCGTTGCCGGGGGCGACGAGGCCGAGAAGCGCCATCGCCATGAGTGCGCCGTTGCGCATGAGGGTCGCCCCGTTGATCGGCTGAACCGGTCCGCCGCAGCCGCATTCGACGTAACTGCGGCCACGCCGGATGTTGATCGCCATGGCGCCGGCGTAGACCGCCAGCAGGGCGGCCCCGATGAGAAGCCCGAATGGGCGGGTCATCGGTGCGACGAGGGCGGCGACAATGGTGGTTTCGAGAAGCGCCAGCGCCACCGCGATCGACTTCGACCAGGCGCGGGGCGCCAGCTGGTAGTCCTCGACGAAGCCGGAGAAGGCCGTGAGGTCGAACAGCTTGTGCAGGCTGGCGCGGGCGTAGAGGATCGCCGTGAAGGCGGTGGCCACGCCGGCCACGAGGGAGGGCCAGGAGCTTTCCATCATTCCACCAGATCGAGCGTGAGGGGGAAGCCGGTGAGGGCGGTCTCGCCGGCCGACTTCAGGGCATAGCCGGCCGCCGGATCGGTCTCGAAGCGAAAGAGCTTGCCCACCTCGGTCGAACCGAACACCAGTGGCGTGTCGGACTTCGACGCCACCAGGGAGGCGACGTCCTCCACCTTGGAGCGGGACAGGACCTTCTTGGCCTTGAGATCGTAGGCCCAGATTTCCTTTGCCACGAACTTGTGGCTGCCGTCCTTGGCATCCGGATGCATCTGGATGAACAAGACGCCGGCCTTGGGGGCGATGCTCATCAGCTGGTAGCCGCCCGGCGCCCAGCCGCCCTCCACGCCGGCGGTCAGCTCGGTCGTCTCGAGCTTGGCGACCGTCTTGCCGCTCGGGTCGAGCTTGTAGAGCACGCCCTTGTAGGACACGAAGTAGAGGGCGCCGTCGTAGCTTTCGTCCTCGATGAAGATGGGGTCGGCGTCGGGATCGAAGATCGGCGCCGAGGCTTCCGCCGAGGCGGTCTTGCCATCGGCGGACACCGTCACGGTCGAGAAGGTGCCGTCGCCGCAGATGGTGGCAAAGCCGCTCTTGCCCGGCAGCGGATAGATCCCCCAGCAACCCGGCGTCGGGACTTCCTGCAAGGTGGCGCCGGTGGCCGCGTCGGCGACCGTCACCGACGAGGCGGGCGTCGCGTTCTGGACGAAGATCAGCTTGCCGTCGGTCGACAGGCGCAGCAGGGCCGAGTAGCCGAGGGCCATGGCCGCTTTGGGCGGCAGGATGGCTTCGCCCTTCACCGTGAGCTTGTCGATGTCGAAGGTTTGCAGAACCTGCTCGTTCGGGCCGTAGACGATGCGCTTCAGAAAGGACGACTGCGCCCAGGCCGTCTTGCCGTCGGGTGCCACCAGCATCTGCCCCATGGCCCCCGTCGACATCAGGCCCTTCAGTTTGAGACTGTCCTGGGCGAAGACGGCGATCGAGCCGGCTCCCTTCCATTCCTCCTGGTAGACGAAGACGTTCGGGCCGGGATCAATCGCCTCCTTCACCGACACCTGTTCCGGCGTGAAGGCGTCTTCGGCGAGGGCGGCCGGCGCGGCGACGAGGAATGCGCCAAAAGCGACATGCGTCAGTTTCAACACGGCAGGTCTCCATAGTGGGTTTACCTGACCGTAAAACTGACTAGGCCGCCCACGCTATCCAGTTTCAAAACGCCAAATGCCTAGAAAATGGCCATGCCTTAGGAGCGTTCACATGTCAGTTTAGCCGATGTCCTTTCGCGGAGGGCAACATGGCAGGCGGGCGCCACGAACTCATTCAGCGGCAGTTTTCCGACGGCTCCGAACAGGAAGCGGCGCTGGATGGCTGGACGCAACGCTATGCGCAGATGGGCCCCGGGGCCTATCATGGAGAGGTGCGCCGACTGAGCCTCGGCGGCGTCAAGGTGACGCGCGAAACCATCAATGTCGCGGTGGAGCAGCGCACCTCGCCGCCCGTCGGTCGCTCCGTCTTCCTCCAGTCGCTCAGGCAGACGGCGGCATGGCGGATGAACGCGGAGGCGATCACGCCGGAGAGCTCCTGCTTTCTAGCCGGCGGCGAGGAGTTTCACGCCGCCATGCCGGCCGGCTGCGACGTGGTTTTCGTGGAGTATGACGATCCGCACCAGCAGGCAGAGGGGGCCGGCGTCTGGCCCGTCAGCCCGGTTTCGACGGGCCTGGAGACCTATGCCATCGCCAGCTGGCTGCTGTCGCTCTTGATGGCCTTTCCCGAGGCGGGTGCCGGCATGAGCGAAATGGCATCTTTCCTGCCGGCCATGATCACCGATCGACTGTCCTACCTACGCGGCCTGAAGCGCGGGCCGCGACAACACGCCTCGCCCTCGCAGACGGACTGGGCGGTCTTCCGCCTGGTTCGCGATCACTTCGACGGCGCGGGGCGCGACCCGCTGTCGGTCGCCGAGGTCTGCCGCCAGATCGACCTGCCCGAGCAGGTCGTGCGTCAGGCCTTCATCAACACCGTGGGGCGAGGTCCCGGAAGCTGGATGCGCGACCAGCGGCTCAACGGGGCCCGGCGCGACCTCCTCAATCGCGACAACAGGGCTTCGGTGTCCGAAATCGCCGTGCGCTGGGGCTTCTGGCACCTCGGTCGCTTCTCGCACTACTACGCCGACCTGTTCGGCGAGCTGCCGTCGCAAACCGGGATGCGTGCCGGTTCCGATCGTCCCCGGCGACCAGACATCCATATCTAGGTCGACCCGAAACCTCAGGTGGCGAACGACCGTTGCCGGAAAACCTCAGCCTCCGGTTCATTCGCTACAGTAATGTTCCGATAAGTCTTTCCACTCATGCGCGGTTGCCCTCGGGTCGCCATGATGCCGGCCGTCCGCCTCGGCCGTCTTGCCGGGTGGCGGGCCATGCCGGGCGCCGTCCGGCTTTGTCGTCGCGCGTGTCCCAGGCTCCACGATGGGCTGGAACATGCGCTTGCCGATCTGGTTGGGTGCGTGGAGGGCGTCATGACACCGACGGTTCTGATCACAGGCGCCGGCCGCGGCATCGGCCTCGAACTCGTCCGGGTCTATCACGAGCGTGGCGCGCGCGTTCTCGCCGTCCACCGCCCCGGTCTGGTCGTGCCGGAGGCGCTGTTGGCGATGCAGGCGGCGCACCCGGATCGCATGCGGCTGATCCCCCTCGATGTCCGGGCGACCAGCGTCGTCGTCAACCTGGCGGCGCGGCTCTCGGAGCGGATCGACATCCTGATCAACACCACGGGCATGCTGATGGGCACCGGCTATGCGCCGGGCGGCAACATGGTGGGCGGCGGCATCCGCTCCACCCTGCAGGTCAACGCCACCGGGCCGTTGTTCGTGGCGCAGGCGGCGCTGTCCAACATGACACGCGGCGGCAAGATCGCCACCATCCTGCCGATCGGCGACGTGCACAGCCTCGACCTCCTCGACAACGATGCCCGGCAGGCGGCCAAGGCGGCGGTGGTGAGGGTGATGCAGTCGCTCGCATCGGACATCAAGCCGGCCGGCGTGGCGGTGGCGCTGATCCATCCGGGCGCGGTCGGCCCGACTGAGGATGGTGGCGTGGCGCCGCTCAGCCTCACTGACAGCGCCCATGGCATCGCCAAGGTGATCGACGAACTGACGCTCGAAACCTCCGGCCGCTTCTTCCGCTTCGACGGCTCGGCCGAGCGCTGAGCCGCCCTCGGCACTTCGGTAAAATTCTACGCATTTCGTGAAAGCGATATCCATTTGTGGAGGCTAACTTAGCGGTTACGCTTTCTGTGGGTGGTGCCGGAATGCTCGAAACGAATCTGGTCGACTTCAAGAGTCTTGCGCTCGATCCTTCGCCCGATCGCAAGAATGAGTTGCTCAAGGGTGTGTCCTCGCTGTTCGCCTTCACGTCCGAACGCTGCACGCTCGAGCAGATCGAAATCTATGACGACGTCATCACCCGCCTGTCCGAGATGGTGGAGACCGAGGCGCGCATCTTTGCCGCCGAGAAGATCGCCCCCTTGCGGCGTGCGCCCGAGCGGGCCGTCCGCAAGTTCGCCAGGGATGACGAGGCTGCCGTCGCCTCGCCGGTGCTGAAGCAGTCGCCGGTGCTCAACGACCATGACCTTGTGGCCATCGCCGAGGAGAAGGGCCCCGATCACCTCAAGGCCATCGCCCAGCGGTCGGTGCTGAGCGAGCGGGTCGTCGATATCGTGGTGAGCCGCGGCGACGTCGAAGTTCGCCGCCTCGTCGCCGGCAACTATGGCGCCCGCCTCAGTGAAATCGCGCTCGCCTGCATCGTGCAGCAGGCGCTCAGCGACTCGCGCACCGCCGAAATCCTGGGTCGCCGCCCCGATACGCCGGACGCCATCATCTCGCAGGTGATCGGCAAGGCGGTCGATCAGGTGCGCTCGACGGTGATGGGCGAGGCCAGCGACGACCTCGAAGCCAATCTCGCCGAAGCGGCCCGCCTAGCCGAGGCGCGGCTCTCCAACTCCTACTGGCTCGGCCTCTATGACTTCGAGTCGGCATGGGAGCGCATCTGCCAGCAGGGCGGACGCCGGATCGTCTCCGAGGAGCTGCTCTGCCAGTATGCCGTCGAGGACCGTTTCGCCGACGTGGTGGCCGCCTTTGCGCTGCTCACCGACCTCGACATCGAGGAGGCCAAGCACTGGCTGGTGCGGGTCGATACCGAACCCTTCGTGGTGATGGCGCGGGCGCTCGGCCTTCGCTTCGCCACCGTGCAGGAAATGCTGAAGTGCGGCCCGTGGAAGCACCGGCTCGACAACTGGCAGCGCAACGACGCGCTCACCCAGTTCCAGCAGATCGATCCGCGCGTCGCCCGTGCCCGCGTCACCGCCTCGCGCGGCCTGCGCAGCATCGGCTGAACCCTCGGCGCCACCGAGACGCGACAAACGAATACGGCGGCCCACCGGATGTCCGGCTGGGCCGCCGATGCTTTTCAGCCCTCGGTTTTTCTCACCTGATGCGGCCGCGCGCGGCGACCGGCACCTTGCGCGGCGCCGGCTGGCCGGCTTCGATCAGGTAGACCTCGTCCACCATGTTGGTCACCACGCAGGCGTGGTTGGGGACGATGCGCAGGCGGTCGCCGACCTTGAGGCCGATCGGCCCAGTGCTGACGAGGCGGCCGTGCTCTTCCGACAGCTGGTCGATGGCGAGATCGTCGCGGCCGAGCACGTGACCGTAGCCGGTGAGCCCCAGGAGATCCGAGGTGAGCGCCTTCGAGCCGGCGTCGATGATGGCGCGGTTGGCGGCGGGCACCGAGACCACCGTCGCGAGCACGGTGAGGGCGCAGTCGTCCCAGCCGCAGGCGCCGCGCATCACCAGCGAGCGGTCGTTGTAGACATAGGTGCCGGGGCGATATTCGGTGACGACGGGCGCCTCGGCCGCATGCATCATGGTCGGCGTGCCGCCTGACGTGATCACCGGTACGGTGAGACCCTCCGCCTCGATCAGCGCCTTGGCCTTGCTCATGAAATCTTGCACAGCCGCTTCGCCGCCGGCCGGCGGATAGGTCATCAGGCCGCCGAAGGCAAGGCCGGGCGCCACGGCGATCCGTCGGGCCAGCGCCGCAGCATCCTCCGGCGAGGCGACGCCGCAGCGGTTGGCGCCGGTGTCGCATTCGACGAGCACCCGGAGCGGTGACGCCTCGCCCGCGAAGGTCCGGGAGAGGCCGTCCACCACATCGGCGCTGTCGGCCACCACCGAGAGGCGCACCTTCCGGGCCAGCGCCGCGAGGCGGGCGAGCTTTTCGGCGCCGACGATGTTGTAGGTGATCAGCACGTCGGTGATGGCGGAGCTTCCCGCCACCATCGCCTCCGCCTCGGACACCTTCTGGCAAGTGATGCCGATGGCGCCGGCGGCGATCTGCATGTCGGCGATCAGCGGCAGCTTGTGGGTCTTGATATGCGGCCGGACCTTGAAGCCGTTCGCGTCGGCATAGGCCTGGAAGCGCCGGATGTTGGCGCGGACGAGATCGAGATCGACCACCACGCTCGGCGTGTCGAGGCTGTCGGCAAAGGTTTCCATCTGAAGCATTCCGATCTGCGGCGTGAATGACCGTCAGGATCCCGGCAATGTTCGGACCCGTCGGGCCATTGCGAGTTCTCCCAATGCGCTCTTGACAATCTATGGACCCTGTATCTCAATACGTCAATCCAATAACACGGACTCATGTCCGATATATTGGACAATCTGATGCGTGATCAGCAATACGGGGAACAGAATGAACGCCACCTTCCGCGCCGGCGGCATGTTTGCCGCATCGGTCTTCCTTCTCCTGTCGACGTCCGCCTATTCGCAGGCTGCCAGCAAGCTCGATGACGTGCTCGCCCGCGGCCACCTCGTGCTCGGCACCGGCAGCACCAACGCGCCCTGGCATTTCAAGAGCGCCGACGACAAGCTGCAGGGCTTCGACGTCGACATGGGCCGCATCATCGCCAAGGCTCTGTTCGGCGATCCCGACAAGATCGAGTATGTGATCCAGTCGTCCGACGCCCGCATTCCCAACATCACCACCGACAAGGTGGACATCACCTGCCAGTTCATGACGGTGACCGGCGAGCGCGCCCAGCAGGTGGCCTTCACCATTCCCTATTATCGCGAGGGCGTCGGCCTGATGCTGAAGGGCGATGGCCAGTATGCCGACTATGCCGCGCTGAAGGCGGCGGGGTCGTCGGTGACGGTGTCGGTGCTGCAGAACGTCTATGCCGAGGACATGGTGCACGCCGCCCTGCCGGAGGCCAAGGTCGACCAGTATGACTCGGTCGATCTCATCTATCAGGCGCTGGAATCGGGCCGCTCCGACGCGGTGGCCACCGACCAGTCGTCGCTCGCCTGGTACATGGCGCAGAACCCCGGCCGCTACAAGGATGCCGGCTACGGCTGGAACCCGCAAACCTATGCCTGCGGCGTCAAGCGCGGCGATCCGGACTGGCTGAACTTCGTCAACACGGCGCTGCACGAGGCGATGACCGGCGTGGAGTTCGATTTCTACGCCAAGTCGTTCAAGACCTGGTTCGGCAAGGACCTGCCGCCGCCGGCGATCGGCTTTCCGGTTGAGTTCAAGTAGTTCTGGTGGAGCGGAGGGGGAACCTCCGCTCTCCTCCTTTGCATGCAGCGAGGCACCATGGGCTATACGCTGAACTTCGCCGTGGTCTGGCGCAACTTCGACCGGCTGCTGGAGGGGCTGGCGCTCAGCCTCGGCCTTGCCGTCATATCGATCCTGATCGGCGCGGCGATCGGCCTTGCCGTCGCCTTCGCCCTGATTTCCAAATACCGTGCCGCCTCCTGGCCGGCGACGGCCTATGTGACGCTGATCCGCAACCTGCCCATCCTGGTCCTGGTGCTGTTCGCCTATTTCGCGCTGCCGCAGATGGGCGTGAGGCTCGACAAGGTCGAGAGCTTCGTCGCGGTGCTGGCGATCTACTCGGGCGCCTATCTCGCGGAGGTGTTCCGGGCCGGGCTTCTCTCCATCCCCAAGGGCCTCACCGAGGCCGGGCTGGCGATCGGCCTGACGCCGATACAGATCCGCACCACCATCATCGCGCCGTTGATGCTGCGCAACGTGCTGCCGTCGATGTCCTCGACCATCATCTCGCTGTTCAAGGACACCTCGCTTGCCGCCGCCATCGCCGTGCCGGAGCTGACCTTCCAGGCGCGCAAGATCAACGTCGAGAGCTTCCGGGTGATCGAGACGTGGATCGTCGCCTCGGCGCTCTATGTCGCCACCTGTGCCCTGATCGCCGCGCTGATGCGGCGCATCGAGCGGCGCCTGGCCCTGCCGAGGTGACGCCATGACCCCATCCTTCCTCGACCAGTTGTGGCTCGCCCGCAATGTCATCCTCTCCGGTCTCGGCCTCACGGTATCGATCTCGCTTCTCGCCATCCTCGCGGGGTCGGTGCTGGGCGTGCTGGTGGGCCTGTCGCTCACCTATGGCAACCGCCTGATACGCCCGATCTTCCGCGTCTACACCGACATCATCCGCGGCACGCCGGTGCTGGTCCTGGTGCTGGCGAGCTACTACGTCTCCTCGGCCGTCGGGGTGAACCTCGATCCCTTCTCGGCCGGCGTGCTGGCGCTCGCGGTCTTCTGCTCGTCGCATGTCGGCGAGATCGTGCGCGGCGGCCTTCAGGCGATCCCCAAGGGGCAGACCGAGGCGGCCAAGGCGATCGGCCTCACCTTCGGACAGACCTTCGCCTATGTGCTGTGGCCGCAGGCGCTGCGCCAGTTCCTGCCGGCCTGGGTGAACACCGCCGCCGAGATGGTGAAGGCGTCGACGCTGCTGTCGGTGATCGGCGTTGCCGAGCTGCTGCTGCGCACCCAGGAGATCATCTCCCGCAACTTCATGAGCCTCCAGTTCTACTTCTTTGCCGGAGCGCTCTATTTCGTCGTCAACTATGGCATCGAGCGCTTCGGCAAATACGTCGAGCGCAAGACCGCCGTCCCATCCTGAGGATTTCGATCCATGTCCAAGACCATTCTCGAAATCGAGGGATTGCGGAAGACCTACGGCTCCCTGGAGGTGCTGAAGGGCATCGACTGCGCCGTCCACGAAGGCGAGGTGATCGCCATCATCGGCTCGTCCGGCTCGGGCAAGACCACGCTTCTGCGCTGCATCAACATGCTGGAGGACTTCGAGGGCGGCACCATCCGTCTCGACGGTGAGGAGATCGGCTACCACGCCGAGGGCTCGATGCGCCGGCGCAAGAGCGAGAAGGATATCGCCCGGCAGCGGGCGCTGACCGGCATGGCTTTCCAGCAGTTCAACCTCTTCCCGCACATGACGGCGGAAGCCAACGTCATGCTCGGCCTTCTCAAGGTGAAGCGCCTGCCGAAGGACGAGGCCCGCGCCATCGCGCTGAAGTGGCTCGACCGCGTCGGCCTCGGCGACCGGGCCGGCCACTTTCCCGGCCAGCTGTCGGGCGGCCAGCAGCAGCGCGTCGCCATCGCCCGCGCGATCGCCATGAACCCGCGCCTGATGCTGTTCGACGAGGTGACCTCGGCGCTCGACCCGGAACTGGTCGGCGAAGTGCTGCAGGTGATCAAGGGCCTCGCCGCCGACGGCATGACCATGCTGCTGGTCACCCATGAGATGCGCTTTGCCTATGAGGTGGCGTCAAGGGTGATCTTCATGAACCAGGGCGTCATCGGCGAGGACGGCAACCCCCGGGAGATGTTCGTCGCGCCCAAGACGGAGCGGCTCGCGGACTTCCTCAAGACCTCCAGTTTCAACTGAAAAAAGAGAGTGATGTGATGACCATCAAGCGTTACGGCACCGGCGGAACCGGTGCGGGCGGACAGCCGCTTCCCTTCGCCCGCGCCGTCGAGGCCGACGGCTGGCTCTACGTGTCCGGACAGGTGGCGATGGAGGGCGGCGAGATCGTCAAGGGGGGCATCGTCGCCGAGAGCCGCAAGGCGATCGATAACCTGATCGCCATCCTGAAGGAGGCCGGCTACGGGCTCGACGACGTGGTGCGCGTCGGCGTGTGGCTCGACGACCCGCGCGACTTCTGGAGCTTCAACGGCGTCTACGCCGAGTATTTCGGGGCCAATCCGCCGGCCCGCGCTTGCGTGCAGTCGAGGATGATGGTCGACTGCAAGGTGGAGGTCGAGTGCGTCGCCTATCGCGCCGACCGCAAGTGAAGGCTACAGGAGGCCGGGCCGTCCGGTACGAGAGGGAAGATGCCAGACACTGTCGAAGACATGACGTCAAGGCGAGCGCGCGGGCTTGATCGTGCCTTCGACATCCTCGAGTTCCTGCGCGTCCGGCGCCAGCCGATGCGCCCCAACGAGATCGCCTCGGAGATCGGCGCGCCGCGCTCGTCGGTCTACGAGCTCGTCAACCTGCTGCTCCGGCACGGCATGCTCGACTATCAGGGCGGCGACGGCCGCGTTTTCCTGGGGCGGCGGCTCTATTTCCTCGGCGCGGCCTATGCCGAGCAGTTCGACTTCATGCGCGAATGCGACCGGGCGCTGGCCCATCTCGCCGAGGAAACGCGCGAGACGGCGCAGATGTGCCTTCTCGAAGGCAACAAGTATACCGTCGCCATGATGCGCGAGAGCGCGCGGCCCTTCCGCATCTCCTCGAGCATCGGCGAACTGGTGCCCATTCCCTGGACGGCGTCCGGCCGGCTGCTGGTCTCCCATCTCTCCGACCAGGAGATCGTCGACCTGATCCCGGCCGACGACTTCGTCATGCCGGACGGCCGGCGCCTCGACCCGGCCGCCTTCATCGCCGAGGCGCGGCAGGCCGGACGCGACGGCTATTTCACCTTCAACAGCCAGGTCGACACCTACACCCACTGCTTCGCCGCCCCCATCCATCAGGCCGACGGCGCCTGCATCGCCACGCTCTGCCTCGTGGCGCCCAAGGAAGACGGGCTGCGCAACCGCGACGCCTATATCGACGCGCTGGTGCGCGCCTGCCGGGAGATTTCCGAGCGGCTGGGCGCCTATCCCGACCGGCGGCAGGACGCCCGCTAGAGCTTCTCCGTGAAATCAGCTCAGCCGGGAAAGCTCCCTCTCCCTGTCAAGGCGCCGTTCCGGGCGCAAAACCGGTTGCTACGGTGTGGTGATTCCGGCCGAAGACAACTACCTGACAGGTAATAGACTTGGCGCGGTTCTGATTGGTAATTCTCGGGCACATCTTGGCATCAACGAGTGTATCTGGAGGATACGAGAGTGCCCGTCACCTACTGCGTAAAGTTCGACGTTGTACCCGAGCGGCGAGAGGAGTTCCTCGAGCTGTTGACCGGCGTCCTCGATGCCATGCGCGCCGAGCCGATGTTCCATGAGGCCATACTGCACGAGGATCCAGGTTCGCCGTTCCGGTTTATGCTCTACGAAACCTGGCAGAGCCATGAGGACGTGCTTGAAGTCCAGCTGGCTCGCCCTTACCGGAGAGAGTGGCACGCCTCGCTGAAGCGCATCCTCGCCCGCGAACGAGACATCACGATGTGGACTCCGATCCGAAGGGATGGAGTCGGGTCAAATCAGGCCAGTGCCTGAGGCCCGCGTGCTTTACCAATCCTTTCCACCATCGCGGGAAATGCCCGTCAAGGCGAACTCAAGTAACGACGAAATAATTAGTGTCAACGTGGTTACTACGTGAATCTCCGATTAACCTACTCCCTGTAGTCTTGGTCCCAGTGAAAAGTCGAACCGAAGAAATTCCGATGAGAATATGTCATCGGAATTGAATGGTGAGTAGGGGTACAACTAAATGGGGCTGTTTTCCTCTCAATCTGACGCCGTTCTTGCTGCGCTCGGCCGCTCCCAGGCCGTGATCGAATTCGAGCCGGATGGGAAGGTCATCACGGCCAACGCCAACTTCCTGAAGGTTCTCGGCTACGAGCTCTCCGAGATCGTCGGCAAGCATCACTCGCTGTTCGTGGATCCGGCAGAGGTCAAATCGGAGGCCTACGCCAAGTTTTGGCGGGACCTCGCGTCCGGGCAGTATCAGTCGGCCGAGTTCAAGCGCATCGGCAAGGGCGGCCGCGAGGTCTGGATCCAGGCCACCTACAACCCGGTTCTGAACCGGTCGGGCAAGGTGGTGCGCGTCGTCAAGTTCGCCACCGACGTCACCGCCCGCAAGCTGGAGGGCGCCGACGTCCGCGGCCAGATCGCCGCCATCAACCGCGCGCAGGCGGTGATCTCCTTCAACCCGGACGGAACGGTGATCGACGCCAACGACAACTTCCTGAAGGCCCTGGGCTATCGGCGCGAGGAAGTCGTCGGCAAGCATCATTCGATGTTCGTTGCGGCCGAAGAGCGCAACACGCATGATTACAAGGCCTTCTGGGACGACCTCAGGGCCGGCCAGTTCAAGTCCGACGAGTTCCGCCGGGTCGGCAAGGACGGCAGCGACGTCTACATCCAGGCGACCTACAACCCGATCTTCGACATGGCCGGTCGTCTCATCAAGGTGACCAAGTTCGCCACCGACATCACCCAGGCGGTCAAGCGCCGCAAGGCCCGTCAGGCGGCGCAGGCCGACATCACTCGCGAGGTCCACGAAGTCGCAGGCATGGTGGCGCGCGCCAACGAGGAGGCAGCAGGTGCCAACAGCATCGCCGGCGCCACGGCGTCCAACGTGCAGGCGGTGGCGGCGGGCACCGAGGAACTGGCGGCATCCGTCGCCGAGATCAGCCGTCAGGTGAGCGTGGCCTTGTCGGTGTCCGAAGACGCCGTGCAACAGGCGGAGACGGCCACCAAGGTGGTGTCGGGCCTCGCCACGGCCGCTCAGAAGATCGATCAGGTGGTGGAGCTGATCAACACCATCGCCGGCCAGACCAATCTCCTGGCGCTCAACGCCACCATTGAAGCCGCCCGTGCGGGCGAAGCGGGCAAGGGCTTCGCGGTCGTTGCCTCGGAGGTCAAGCAGCTCGCCGCCCAGACCTCCAGGGCGACCGACGAGATCGCGGCAGAGATCGCCGGCGTGCAGTCGATCACCACCGAGGCGGTGTCGACCATCGCCGGCATATCCTCGACCATCACCCGCATCAACGGCGTGTCGTCGTCGATCGCCACCGCCGTCGAGGAACAGGCGGCGGTGACGCAGGACATGTCGGGCAACATGCAGACGGCGGCACGAGGCGTCGAAAGCATCGCCCTCTCGCTCGGCGAGATCAGCCGTTCGGTAGGGACGATCCACACCGCCACCGAAAGCCTGCAACAAGCAGCCGTCGCCATCGCCTGACGGGCGGTGACGGCCCGACGGATTGCGACCGATAAGCAACCTCGACCATGGCAACGTCTGTTAGCTCGGAACGGTGAACGACGGGCGCCGTTCGTTTGCGTGAAGGTCGCCATGCACATGCGCTGGCCGTGCCAAGGTCTCTCAAGTTGTATTGACAAATGTATGTACGCGTCCATGCTTCGGCGCGGTGAGACGAAACCAAAAGCGCTGAAAACGTCGGCCCCTGGGTAAAGCGGGAGACCAGGAGATATGGCCAGCTCTAAACAGGTGAACATCGTGAAGGTGGGCGATGCTCTCTATGAGAGCTTGCCTGATGGAACCCTGAGGCCCCTCAAGGGTAACTCCGACTGGGCGCGCGTGGATGCCATGACGGAGGAGCAGGTCGAAGCTGCCGCGCTTTCCGAGGCGGACGGCCAGCCCCTTACCGATGAGGAGTGGGCCAAGGTGAAGCTTGTGGATCCCTTCAAGACGCCCGTGACCATCCGATTGGATTCCGACGTGGTCGAGTGGTTCAAGTCCCAGGGGCAGCGATACCAGACCCGCATGAACAGCGTCCTCAGACGCTATATGGAAGCCAACCGGAAAGCTGGGTGAGTACAAGAGCCTTGTTAAGGCCCGGTTCGGGCCCAACACCGGCTTCCGCTCTTGCTGGAACTGCTGTGAAAAGGCGGGACATCGGCCCCGCCTTTTTCTTTTGCGATTCAGGGCCGGTAGGCGACTTCGACCATGGCGACGCCTGTCACCTCGGGCACGGTGAAGGACAGGCGTCCCGCCGCTTGCGTGAAGGGGAGCGCCGGTCCGTCGGGGATGAGGCGCACCGCTTCGACGGCGCCGCCCACCTTCAGGGTGACGGCTATGTCGCGGAGCGTCACGAGGTCCTGGATCGGCTGGATGTTGCTATCCCAGAGATAGCCGCGCAGGGCTGGCGTCGCGTGCAGGAGATAGACGACGTCGCGGTTCTGCGTCGGCTGCCGGCGAACGGTCACCCGGCCGGCCCGTGGCAGGCTGGTTGTTACCAGTGTCTCGCCGCCGAGGGCGCCGATGATGAGGCGCTCCACCATTTCCAGAAGGCGCACGGCGCCGACCTCGGTGTAGATCCGGAACACCGGGTGGGCGAGATAGGTGATGCCGCCCTTGCGGCTGCCGCCGTCAAAGCCACTGGGGTCCGGCCGGCGCGGCACGTTGATGTGGCCGGAAAAATGCTTCGGCGTCCGGTCGAAATAGGGATCGTAGACGCTGCCGAGCGACTGACCATCGGTGACCTTGATGCGCTCGGAGGGGGCGTACATGAAGTTGGGCTCGTCGACACCGTCGGGGCGCCAGTCGGCTGTCGGCAGCAGGTAGTCGCCGCCCGCCATCGGCGAGGTCCCTTCCCAGGTGGCACCGGCGTCGAGGACGAAGCCCTGGCGGTTGATGCCGCTCTTGCCGGTGAGCAGCAGGCGGCCGCCGGCGGCGAGGTAGGCCTCCAGCTTGCGCTTGAGGTCGGCGCCGATCGGCACGGCGTCGGGCAGGATGATCAGACGGTAGGGCGAGAACTCGCTTTCGAGGTCGAGCACGTCGAAGGTGAGGCCCGCCTCCAGGAGAATGCGCGTCGCGCCGTCGTCGCTCGCCTGCTTCTGGCTTGGCGCCTCGATGCTGGAGGGGTCGAAGGTCGCCGCTTCCAGCGAGACGAGGCCGATCTCGGCACGGTTGACGCTTCCCTCGGCCCAGGCCTCGCACTTCTCCACCCAGTCGTAGGCGGCGCCGACGATGGCCATGGTCGAGGCGTCGACGAAGCCGGTCGGATGCAGGTGGTCGCCGATCGAACAGCGGGCGCCATGGGCCAGCATGGCCCCGCATTCGTAGACGAGCGCCTCCGGCCGCTTGTAGCCGCCGATCTCGCCCCAGGTAAAATGGAACTTGCCGGTCATGCCGAGGAAGGGAATGCCGAGGGGATCGACATAGCGGGCGCTGACGGGGAAGTGGTCGTAGCCCCAGCCGGCCGTCGGCAGCGATTCCAGTTCGAGGTGGCTGTAGTACTTGGCGATATGCTGGCGGTTGCCGCGCCGGATGTGACCGGAGTTGAAGAACAGCGGCTTGTCCGGCGCGCGGGCGCGCACCGTTTCGGTCACCCGCTGATAGAAGTGATCCAACGCCTCGGCGCCGAAACGCGTGCGATCATCGACCGACGTCCAGTCGAGACCGCGTCGCTCCATCTTGGCCTTGGCGTAGGGCGAGATCGACGGCAACTGGCTGCAGATGTCGATGAAGATGCCGTCGCCGTCGGGGTAGAGCTCCAGCACCTCGTCGATCTGGTTGCAGAGATAGTCGAGATAGGGCGAGGAGAAATCGAGATAGGCCCAGCCGGTTGGATCGTTGCGCGACTGGGGCAGGCGCCCGTCCGGTGTGACGATCCGCCAGTCGGCATAGTTGAAGGCGGCGTGCTCGTCCCAGGCGGCCGAAAGGTAGATCGGCGCGGCGATGCCCTCGGCATGCAGCGCGTCGATCTCGGCGCGCAGCAGGTCGAAGCCGAGGCCGGGGTGCATCCGGCCCACCTTGGTCGGGTGGTAGGAGAGGCCGTGATGGCATTTGGCGAAGAGCGTCACGGAATCGACGTGGGCTTCCTTGAAGGCGCGGGCGAAGCCGCGCGCGTCGAAGCGGGAGCCGATGCTCTCGATCAGGTCGGAGGTGTGGAAGTCGAGATGAACTTGGCGAAAGCGCATGATGGCTGAGGTCACTCGTGATGGACGGGGGAAGCGTCGTGCAGCGTGGCGCCGTCGGCGGCGAACACCACGAAGGCCGAGCGGTCGGCCCGGAGGCTGACGCGCTGGCCGGGGCGCTTGTCGGACTGGCTCGGAACGAGCGCGGCGAAATAGCCGTCGAGGGATTCGGAATCGGTGGTGCGAAGGGTGTGGGCGTCGGAATAGACCAGCGTTTCGCGGCCGAGCGCCTCGACCACCGCCACCTCGGCGTCGGCGAGATGGATCTCGCCGCCGTCGCCGAGCGCTTCCGGACGGATGCCCAGCGTCACCGCGTCGCCGAGGACCGGCAGCGTTTCGCCGGGCGCGAACTCCAGGTCGAGCAGCGGCCTTCCCTCGCCGAGCGAGAGACCGACCGTCCGGCCGCTGAGCCGGACGACGCGGGCGGCGATGAAGTTCATGCGCGGCGAGCCGATGAAGCCGGCCACGAAGCGCGTTGCCGGCCGGTTGTAGAGGTCGAGCGGCGAGCCGATCTGCTCGATGTTGCCGCCGTTCATCACGATGATGCGGTCGGCCATGGTCATGGCCTCGGTCTGGTCGTGGGTGACGTAGAGCATGGTGGCGCCGAGCTCGCGGTGCAGGCGGGATAGCTCGATGCGCATCTGCGAGCGCAGCGCGGCGTCGAGGTTCGAAAGCGGCTCGTCGAACAGGAACACCTCCGGCGCGCGGGTGATGGCCCGGCCGATGGCGACGCGCTGCTTCTGGCCGCCCGACAGCGCCTTCGGATACTTGCCGAGGTGGTCGGTGATGCGCAGGATCTCGGCGGCGCGCGTGACGGCGGCGTCGATCTCGCTCCGCGGCCGGCGCGCCACCTTGAGGGCGAAGCCCATGTTCTGGGCTACCGTCATGTGCGGGTAGAGCGCGTAGTTCTGGAACACCATGGCGACGCCGCGGTCGGACGGTTCGGCGGCGGTGATGTCGTGGCCGGCAATGCTGACCGAGCCCGAGGAAATCTCCTCGAGGCCGGCGATGGAGCGCAGCAGCGTCGACTTGCCGCAGCCCGACGGTCCGACCATGACGACGAACTCGCCCCGCTGGGCGGCAAAGGACACGCCCGAGAGCACGGTGAGCTGGCCGTAGCGCTTGACGACGTCGCGGACTTCAAGATGGGACATGGCGAACCTCTACTTGCCGAGGCCGGCGAGGCTGCGCACGAAATGGCGCTGGGCCAGCAGGAAGATGACGATGAGGGGTAGGGTGGCGATGGAAAGGCCGGCCATCAGGGCGGGCCAGTCGGCGCTGTATTGCCCGGTCAGCCCGTAGATGCCGACGGGAAGCGTCCGCACGTCGGACTTGGTGAGCATCAGGAGGGCGAGGATGAACTCGTTCCAGTTGAAGACGGCCTGGAAGATGGCGCCGCTGGCGATCGCCGGCCCGGAGAGCGGCAGCACGATGCGGAAGAACACCTCGAGGCGACCGCAGCCGTCGAGCCGCGCCGCCTCCTCGAGCTCGCGCGGAAACTCCAGGAAGAAGGCGTAGAACAGCATGGTCGTGAAGGGGATGCCGTAGGCCGCGTAGGGCAGGGCGATGGCAAGGCGCGAGTTGAGGAGGCCGGCGCCGGAGACCAGTTGGTAGAGCGGCACCATCACGCTTTGCAGCGGCACGGCGAAACCGGCGACGATGGCGACATAGACCCAGCGCATCACCGGCCGGTCGGAGCGGGCTAGAATGTAGGCGGCGAGGCTGGAGGCGAAGATGATGATCGTCACCGACAGCGCGGTGACCAGGAGCGAGTTGAAGAGGAAGCCGCTTATGCCGATGCCCCAGGCGCGTTCGAAGGCGGCGAAGCTGAACTGTTTGGGCAGGGCGAGCGGGCGGGTGAACAGCTCGGCCTGGCTCTTGAAGGCGGAGATGACCATCACGAAGACGGGCAAGAGCACGAACAGCGTCCACAACGAGACGACGGCGTGCAGGCCGATGGCGACGGTGCGGGAGCGAAGCGTCATGGCCATTCCCCTCAAGCCCGGCGCGACAGGCGGACCTGCAGCCAGCCGAGCAGCACGGCGGTGACCAGCAGGACGACGGCCATGGCGTTGGCGTAGCCCATGTTTCCGAAGGCGAAGGCCTGGGTATAGGTGTAGGTGCCCAGGACCTGCGTGGCGTTGGCCGGGCCGCCGCCGGTGGTGACGAAGACGAGGTCGAACACCTTGAAGCCGCCGATCACGGTGATCAGCGTCGCCAGCACCAGCACGTTTCGGATGCCGGGAAGCGTGATGTACCAGAAGGCCTTGAGGCCGCGCGCGCCGTCGAGCGAGGCCGCCTCGTAGTGCTCTCTCGGGATGGCCTGCAGGCCGGCGAGGATCAGCATCATCTGGAAGCCGACGTTCTGCCAGGCGGCGATGAGCAGCAGCATCCACAGCGAGATCGAGGGATCGCCCAGCCAGCCGAGCCGCGGCGTCGGCAGGCCCAGCGCCTTCACCACGGCATTGAGCGGGCCGACGTTGGGATCGAGGATCAGCATCCAGACGAAGGCGACGGCGATCGACGAGATCACCACCGGCATGAAGATGATGGTGCGGTAGACGACATTGCCGCGCCTTATGCCCCGGTCGAGGATGGCGGCGAGGATGGCGCCGCCGCCGACCTGGGAGATCACCGATCCCACGACGATGAAGACGTTGTTGGAGATGGCGAGCCAGAACAGCGGGTCGGTGACCGCCCGCCGGTAGTTGTCGCCGCCCACGTAGGTCCAGTTGGCGGACGTCATCGAGAAGTCGAAGAAGGAGCCGATCACGGCGACGACGGCCGGGATCAGGATGAAGACGCCGATCAGGATGAGGGCGGGCGCCATCATCGCCGTCGCGGTGAGGGAGCCGGCGGTGAGCGCCGGCCGTCTGGCGCTGGACGTGCCGGTGATGGTGGGTGTCGGTGGCAAGGGCATGCTGTTCCCTGGCGGCCGTCGCCGCCGAAGGGCGGCCGGCCAACGAGGATGGAAGGCGGTCGGGACGACGGTTTGCATCATGTCGTCCCGACCGAGTGGCGCCAGTCCCCGGGGGGGGGAAGGGAGGGCGCCTTACTGCTTGGCCTGGGCGGCCAGCGCCGCCTCGCGCACCTTGCCGACGGCCGCCTCCGGCGTCAGCGTGCGGTTCAGCACCTCGACGGTGGCGTTCATGTAGGCGTCGGCGACGGTGGACTCGAGCAGCGCATCGAGCACGTTGACGCCTTGCTTCAGCGTGCCGACGTCGCGGGCGATGTCCTTGAAGCTCTGGGGCACGCCCTCGGCCTTGTCGATCAGCTTGGCGTTGGACGGCAGGAACTGCACCTTCTCGGCGAACTTCAGCCCCTGCTCGTCGGAGACCAGGAAGCTCAGCCATTCCACCGCCTCCTTGGGATGGGCGGTCTTGGCGGAGACCTGATAGCCCTCGGGCACCAGGAAGTTGGCGTCGGCGCTGCCCTTGCCGCCCTCCATCACGGGCAGGCGGAAGAAGCCGTAGTCGGTGAAGCCCGCCGCGTCGAGGCCCGAGGTACACCAGGTGCCGCAGTATTCCATGGGCGACGCCTTGGTGGCGAACATCGAGTCGGCGATGGCATATTCGGTGGCGTTCGGCGCATCCTCGAAGCAGCCGGCGTCCTGGAGGTCGACGAGGGCCTGGAAGGCCTTGGCATAGCCCGGATCGGTGTAGAGCTGGTCGGCCGGCCGCGACAGGTCGTAGTCGGCGGCGGTGCCTTCGACGCCCATGGCGCGCTCGTTGAGCATGGTCATCCAGTGGATGGCCTTCCAGCGCGTCTTGTTGCCGAGCGGCATGGGGATGGTGTCGGGATTGATCCCACGGACCGCCTTGCAGAGGGCGCCGAGCTCGCCGAGCGTCTTGGGGATCTCGAGCTTGTGTTCGGCGAAATAGGCCTTGTCGTAGAAGACGTATTTCGAGACGGCGTCCATGGCGACGCCGTAGAGGCGGCCGTCATAGCGGAAGGCGTCGAGCCAGCCCTCGGGCAGCACCTTGGCGAAGCCGCCGGGCGCGTTGCCGAAGTCGGTGATGTCGAGCGCCAGCTTGTCCTTGATGAGTTGCTTGGCGCGATCGCCCGACCAGTTGAAGAACACATCCGGCCCGTCGGAGCCGACGAGCGCCACCTTCAGGGCCGTCTTGTAGGGATCGCCCGGAAAGATCTGGTGTTCGATGGTGACGTTCGGATGGGTCGCCTTGAAGCTCTCGGCGGCCTCGGCGATGAACTCCTTGTAGCCGTTGTTGTCGAGCGTCCACATCTTGATGACGATGTCTTCGGCGCGCGCCGGAACGGCAAGCAGCGCGGCGCCGAGGATGGCGCCGGCGACAAGGCGCATCTCTCCATTCAACCGGAGTTGCATGATAATCTCCCTGACCCTCTAGACCGAAACGACGAACGAACTCCGTCTTGATGCGGAAACCCTGGTGGGTCTTGGTATCGAACCGTTTCGATTGGATCGTATAATCGTCCTTTTGGCTTGACAAGCATCGAACTATCATCGAACAGCGATATGTCGGCCGGTCATTTCTATGCCAGGGTACCGGGAGAACCGTCGTATCGTCATTTCACCGCGCATCCGCATGGATGGAGGCGTGGTGCATAAAAACGGTTCGATGACCGGCATGCCCCGGAAAGGACAAGCGAGTTGGCGACGATCAGAGATGTGGCCCGTCACGCCGGCGTTTCCATTTCCACCGTGTCGCTGGCCCTCAACGGCACCGGGCCGGTCAGCGAGGAAACGCGCGCTCGCATCGACGCGGCGGTGGCGGCCGTGCGCTACACCCCGAACCTGATGGCGCAGAACCTGAAGCGCGGGCAGTCCAAGCTGGTGGGCATGGTGCTGGGCGACGCCGCCAACCCGTTCTTTGGCCGGCTGTTCGGTACCATCGACAAGCAGATCTCCGGCCACGAGCACATGCTGATCGTCGCCAACCTCGCCTCCGATCCGGACCGCGAGCTGCGCACGCTGACCCTCCTGAAGCGGCACCGGGTGGCGGGCATCATCATGACGCCGCTCCGCAACGACCCCGAGTTCGCCGCCTATCTCAACGAGATCGACGTTCCCGTGGTGCTGGTCGACCAGGACGTCGACGGCACCGCCCTCGACTTCGTCACCTCCGACCACCACCGCGGCACGGAGATGCTGACCGAATATCTCGCGCGGCTCGGCCACCGCCGCATTGCCTATGTCGGGGGACAGCGAAGCATGTGGGTGGCAAGGCGCCGCCTGGAGGGCTTCCGCGCTGCCATGGCCAAGGCGGACATCCCGGTGGAGCCGGAGTTCGAGGTCGTGGCCGACTACAGCGCCGATCTCGCCTATGACAACGTCATCCGCCTGATGTCGGCGCCCCGGCGGCCGACCGCCATCCTGGCGGCCAACAACTACATGGCGATCGGTGCGCTGCAGGCGGTCACCGACCTCGGCTTCCGCTGCCCCGACGACGTGTCCATCGCCGGCATCGACGTGGTGGCCTGGAGCAGCATCGTCATGCCCCGGATCACCACGGTGGAGCAGCCGATCGAGGACCTCGCCCGCGTCGCCTCGCTGTGGATGATGGAACACGTCCGGGGCGAGGCGGTGAGGGGAGGGCCGCGGCGCTGCCACATCGCCGAGCCCAGGCTGGTCATCGGCCATTCCTGCGCGCCGCCACCGAAGTGACGCCGCCCGGCGGTTTGATTTCCGTACCCTGATCCACCCACCGGTTGCCAGGACGATCCGGCCGCCGCGACACGCGATTTGTTGTTTCTGAAAATGTCACGAAGGTTACATTTGACCCTGAAATAACCACCGGCGAACGGGGACGAGGCCCGGTTCTGGTCGAGAAATTGTTCGTCAGGGTGGTAAAATGTCAAAAAACTATCATTTTAGCGCGGGGATTGTATCGGCGCGCATTTCGCGCGGTCATTTGGCGGCACTGCTCTGCGGAGCAGCGTTCCTCGGCGTTTCGCTGAGCCCTGTTCATGCCGGGGATCCGGGAACGCTTCGCCTTCTGACGCTCAACACCTGGATCGATCGCTTCAAGCCGGATGCGACCCAGATCTCGAATTTCCTGATCAATGGCAACTATGATGTCATGACCTTCCAGGAGCTCCGGAGCAACAGCACCTATTCCGCTCAGATCCCGGGTATCCTCGGCGGTGCCGGGCTTGGCACCTATGTCGGTACTCAAATCGGCGACGTTGGCGTCATATCGCGCCTTCCCGGCACATTTGGTTCCGAGACGATGCCGGGCCTCAATACTCAGGGCAGGAATATCAGCTACACCACGGTCGACGGCGTGACCGGCCTGCCGAAGACCGTGGTCGGCACGGTGCATCTCGATTATGCCGACGAAGCCGACAGCCGTATCGCGGAAGCCAAGGCGCTGAACAGTTGGGCGAAGGGCGTTACGGGACCGGTGATCATCACCGGCGACTTCAACGCCGGCGACATCTCCGAGCGCGGCCTGCACAGTGCGCAGCAGCAGGCTTATCTCTACGCGCGCACCATCATCGACGGCGGCAGCTCCATCCTGTGGAAGAGTCTTGCCAGCGAGTATACGCCGGCGGGGCGGGAGGCCGAGTTCCAGGCTTACGTGGACAGCATGCATGCCATCGATGGCAATGGCAGCGCGCACTATCGCAACGTCATCCAGGCTTATTTTGACGCCCACCGGGCCGACTATCCCGGCATCAACAGCATCTCCGACATGAGCTGGCGCCAGTGGGAGGACATCGTCGCCAAGGATATGGCCGCCAAGGGCCTGACCTTCAACGACGAGACCTACCCGGTGGCCTCGAACACGCCGCAGACCATGAACATCCTGAAGAAGCAGTTCATGCTGCTGCAGAACCCGGGCGAGCGCGAGGTCTACGCGCCGCACGGCCTCGGCGACGGCAGCACCACCTGGCCCTCCCACGGCGAGGACGCGACCAACACCTGGACGAGCTGGGACCGCGTCAAGATCGACCACTTCCTCGTCTCTCGCCCCTATGGCAAGTGGTGGACCATCGCCGACGATCCGTCCGATCCGTATCTCGGTGTTCTCGATGGTGTGGGTTACGCCAACGACGGCACCACCCCGCTGTCCGACCACGAGCCCGTCGCTCACACCATGAAGTGGATCGGCCCGGCGCTGGAGAAATACACCGACGCGGGCGGCACGCCCGATCAGACGCGCCTCGTCTGGGGCAGCGAGGCCGCGACCTTCCAGGAGAAGGGCAAGGTCTTCTATCTCACCCGCAACAACATGCGCACCGACGTCTATCTCGGCCAGGTCGCCGACGATGAGGGCATGCCGATCCTGGCCGGCCTGACGGCGGCGGAGAAGCAGACGCTGCTCGACTGCAAGAGCACCGACCCGCGCTTCCAGCAGGTCATCCAGGACTATTGCATCGACGATCACAGCTTCATCGGCGAGACGCTGGTCAAGAATGGCGGCACGGTCATCGTCGACGAGGATGCCGCCCTCGGCACGTCCCAGGCGGAACTGCGTCTCGACGACGGCACGCTCACGATTGCCGGCAAGGCGATGACCGCGCTCAATCGGCCCGTTGTTCTCGAAGCCGGTGGCGGCACCATCGACGTGGACCTCCCCGCCAACAAGGTGACGATGGCCCAGGTCATTTCGGGCACCGGGTCGTTCACCAAGGCCGGCGCCGGCACGCTGGACCTGACCGGAACCAACACCTACACCGGTGAGACCGTGGTCAAGGCGGGACGCCTCGCCGTCAACGGCACGATCGCCTCGTCCACGCTCACCACCGTTCGCGATGGCGGAACGCTGGGCGGCAACGGCACGGTGGGCAACCTCCTGGTCGCTTCCGGCGGCACGGTGGCGCCGGGCAACTCGATCGGCCAGCTGAACGTGACGGGCAACGTGACCTTCGAGGCCGGCTCGATCTACGAGGCGGAAGTCGCCAGCAACGGCCAAGCCGATCTGCTGAAGGCCACCGGCTCGATCAGCATCGACAGCGGATCGCGCCTGTCGATTGCCGCGAACAGCAATTATCGCCTCATGACCAGCTATCAACTGCTGGCGGCCGATCTGGGCATTACCGGCCAGTTCGGCAGTGTCGCGTCCGATTTCGCCTTCCTTTCCCCCGATCTCACCTACTCCGCCTCCGGCATCAGCTTCCAAGTCAATCGCAACGGCCTCGGGTTTGCGAGTGCCGGCACGACGACAAACCGCAAGGCGGCCGCCGGCGGCATTGAAAGCCTTGGCGGCGGCAACGCGCTCTATGACGCCGTCCTCAGCCTCAACGCCTCCACCGCCGATCAGGCCTTCCGTCAGGTGTCCGGCGAAATCTATCCATCGATCGTCGGTGCCCTGGCCGAGGACAGCCGCTTTGTCCGCGACGCGGTCGAGCAGCGGCTGAGCGGCGCAGAAGACGCGGTGCGCGCCGCCGGCCAGGCGGGCGCATCGGACTATCAGGCCTGGAGCCAGGGCTTCGGCTCCAAGGGGTCGATGGAGGGAAGCGGCGTCGACACGCTCGACCGCAGCACCGGCGGCCTGCTGATGGGCGCCGATGGCCAGCTGTCGGATGATCTGCGCCTCGGCTTCTTCGGTGGCTATGGCCGGTCCTCTTTCTCCGAGGATGGCCAGTCGGCGGAAGCGGACGCCGACAGCTACCTCCTGGGCGTCTACGGCTCGACGGCGTTCGACGCCGTGCGCCTGAGCTTCGGCGGCAGCTTCGGCCTGAGCTCCATCAAGGCCGATCGCGACGTCGCCTTCAGCAGCTTCTCCGACAGCCCTCACTCCGACTACACGGCGGCGACCGCGCAGATCTTCGGCGAGGCGGCCTATCGGGTCGACCTCGGCGAGGCGGTGATCGAACCCTTCGCCGGCCTTGCCCAGGTGCATGTGTCGACGGACGGTTTCCGTGAGGACGGCGGCGCGGCGGCGCTGTCGGTTGACGACGACGCCTATGATCTCACCTACGCCAACATCGGTCTGCGTGCCGCCACCACGGTGGACGTCGAGGGAGTCACGGTTCATCTCAAGGGCGAAGCCGCCTGGCGTCACGCCTTCGGCGATGTCACGCCGGAGGCGTCCATGGCGCTCGCCGGCGGCTCGGGCTTCGCCGTCGAGGGCGCCTCGGCTGCGCGCGACGCGGCGGTGGTCAAGGCCGGCATCGACGTCGATCTTGCCGAAGACTCTTCGGTGTTTCTCAATTACGTCGGCGAGTTCGCGTCAGGCAGCCCGGATCACGGCGTCAACGCCGGCTTCAAGCTGAAGTTCTGATCTACAGCAGCGTTCTGTCGAAGAGCGGCGGGCCACGGCCCGCCGTTGTTGTGTCTGGACGGTTGCGGTTACTTGCATTTTGCCGACGATATGCTTCCCTCCGGGAAGATCGGGCGGGCGTATCGTCGGGGGAGCCGAACAGGGAAATGGACAAGAAGACACGCCGTCAGAGAAGCCTGATGCAGCATCTCGAACAGTTTCACTACATCTCGCTGGAAGAGATCGCGACGCGCTTTTCTGTCACGACGCAAACGGCGCGGCGGGATATCCAGGAACTGGAGATGGCCGGCAAGGTGCGCCGGCTGCACGGCGGGGCGACGGCGGCGCACCCAATCGATCCCGGCGTCCTGCGCGCTCGGCGCGTGGAAAACGCCGAGGCCAAGCAGCGCATCGGTGCCGCCGTGGCGGCGAGGATCAGCAATGGCTCGGCGATCTTCATCGACACCGGCACCACCTGCGAGGCCGTGGCCCTGGCGCTGCTCGGGCACAAGGACCTGAGGGTGGTGACCTACAGCCTCAGGGTCGCCACGGCCCTCAGCGAGGGCACGGACTTCACGGTGGCCGTCCCTGGCGGGTTCGTGCGGCGGGTCGACAGCGGCGTGTTCCGGCAGGATACGCCGGAGTTCATCGGCCGGTTCAAGTTCGACACGGCAATCATCTCGGTGAGCGGCATCGACTCGGCCGGCGACATCGGCGACGACGACCATGCGGAAGTCGCCGCCGTCCAGGCCGCCATGAAGCAGGCCGAAACGATCATTCTCGCCGTTGACGGCAGCAAGTTCGGCCGTCGGGCTCTCGTCAAGCTCGCAAGCCTGCGCGACGTCCATGAACTGGTCACCGATGCGCCGCCAAGGGCCGACCTCATGCACAAGCTGAACGAGGCGGGTGTCGGCCTGTTCATTGCCGGCAAGCCCGACGAGAGCGCAGCTTAGGGGAAATGGGGCACCATGGGGTGCCCCAGATCGGGCCGTCAGAGCGCGAAGCCGCCGTCGATGGTCAGGCTGGCGCCGGTGATGTAGCCGGCCTCATTGCGGGCGATGTAGGAGACGAGGCCGGCGATTTCGTCCGGCTCGGCCATGCGCTTCAGCGGCACCATGTTCGTCACCATGTCCATTCCCTCGTTGCCGAGGGCGCCGATCATGTCGGTGCGGGTCGGGCCGGGCTGGACGTTGTTGATGGTGATGCCGCGCGGCGCCAGATCGAGGGCGAGGCCCTTGACCATGCCGGCCACGGCAGCCTTGGTCGTCTGGTAGACGCTGGCGCCGGGGAAGCCGCTGCGGACGGCGATGTTGCTGCCGATGGTGACGATGCGTCCGCCGTCCTTCATGTGCGGCAGGGCGGCCTGGATGGCGAGGTAGACGCCGCGCACGTTGACGTCGAGCTGCAGGTCGAGGTCTTCGAGCGGCACCGCGTCGATAAGGCCCATGCGGGCGACGCCGGCGTTGACGACGACGACATCCAGCCGACCGAAGCGGTCGATGGTGGTGCCGACGGCGGCGGCTAGATCGTCCTTCTTGGCGCTGTCGGCCTTGATGGCCAGCGCGTCGCCACCGGCGCCACGCACCTTTGCGACCAGATCGTTCGCGGCATCCTCGCGCGAGACGTAGGTGAAGGGCACGGTGTAGCCGTCGTCCGCCAGCCGCGACACGATGGCGGCGCCGATGCCGCGCGAGCCGCCGAACACCAGCGCCACTTTCCTGCTGTCGTCACTCATCGTTGGTCTCCGTTTTTGACTGATCAGTCCATAATTGGCCGAGCAGAGGGTAAAATGCTGAATTGACCTGTTATCTGGCTCTGAAGCGCTCCACCGCCAGGGCGGCGAGGGCGTGCAGCTCCTCAGCGCCGCCACCGCCGCGCGCGGCAAGCTGAAGGCCGCTCATGGTGATGCCGATGAGCGAGGCCGCCTGCTCGGCGTCGAGCTGCGGGTCGATCTCGCCGAGGCGCTGTCCTTCCCGGATCCGGTCTGCGACCTTCACCAGGAAGGCCTTGATAATCCTCTCCCACATGTCCGTGATCTCGGGATCGGTAATGCCGAACTCGCCGATCGATCCCGTGCCGAGGCAGCCCATGCAGCGCAGCGCGTCGTCATCTGGGATCAGGCCGACCAGCAGGTCGCGAAGCCCGTCGAGCGGCGAGGCCGGCGTGGTGAGCCGGCCGAGGTGACAGCTCGTGGCGTTGCGCTGGTAGGTCTCCAGCGCTTCGAGATAGAGCCGGCGCTTGTCGCCGAAAGCGTTGTAGAAACTCTGGCGGCCAATACCCATCGCCTGGACCAGGTCCTCCGTCGACGTCGCCGCGAAGCCCTTGGACCAGAACACGTTGATCGCCGCCTTCAGCGCGGCATCCCTGTCGAACTCCCGTGGTCTTGCCATGGGTCAAGGTGTAGGTGTTCTGGACTGATCGGTCAAGAATGGAGCGATCACGTTCGCGTGGGGAATGGATAGCGGGCCGATCTTCCGGAGTGATGAGTGCCGCAACGGGGGCGCTGACGGCCGTTGTCCTCCCGCGATTGTCTTGGCAAGATGGGCTGTGCCGCCGTGACGATCGCGGTGCCCGGAGCCACCCTTGAAAGCCATCGCTACACCCCACTGGCGCCTGGAGCTGTTGCCCGCCTCGCCCTACAGCGTGCGCTACGTGGTGGCCGAGAATGAGATCGGCTTTGCCTATGATTGCCAGACCGGCGAGCATTCGATCGGAACCGACCGGCGATCGTCGTTCAAGGTACGCGCCAACAGTCTGGCGGTGCGGGCCAAGGGGTGGGACATCTATTCCAGTTCCCGCCGGGGCGGCGAGTATCTCAGGCTCATCTGCAAGGACTTCGAGGCCCGTCGCGGGTGTCACGACTTCATAGACGAGCGGGCGGCGGGCATTGCCCATCGTCTCAGGAGACTGCTGATCACCCATGCCGACACGCTCGATTGCGAAGCCCTGGTGCTTGCGCTGCGGGACCGTGTCGAAGGGCTTTCCGAGGCCAGGCCGGAGCCGGTGCCAGACTGGATCACGCCGCAGCGGCTGCGCCGCGTCGACGACCTCATCGACGTGAGGCTTTCGGAAAACCTTCTGGTCACCGATCTCGCGGCAGCGCTCGGTCTGTCGACGCGCTACTTCTCCCGCGCCTTTCACAAGGCGACGGGGCGATCGCCGCGCGAGTACATCATCGAATGCCGGCTGCGCCGGGCCCGGGCGTTGATCGAGACGACCGACCACTCACTGGCGGACATCGCGCTGGAGTGCGGCTTTTCCTCGCACGCCCACATGACATCGCAGTTCGTGATGCGCCTCGGCGTCCCGCCCAGCGCCCTCAGGTCGGCGTAGCAATCGCTCGCCCATTCATGTTCGATTTTTGAAAGCCGGTGGCGGTAGCCTTCGCTAGCTTTGTGGGCGAAGGAGCCTCACATGCAGTTCACTCACGATGACATTGAAGACGCCCTGAAAATCGTGCGCCCGGTCGTTCCGCCGACGCCCGCCTATGCCTGGCCGCTCCTGGCCCGGGAGAGCGGGGTCGAGGTGATCGTCAAGCACGAGAACCACACGCCGACCGGCTCGTTCAAGGCGCGCGGCGGGCTGGTGTTCGTCGATGCGCTCCGGCGCGAAGGGCTTCCCAAGGGCATCATCACCGCCACGCGGGGAAACCACGGCCAGTCCATCGCCATCGGCGCCAGGCAGGCGGGCATACCCTCGGTGATCGTGGTCCCCGAGGGAAACTCGCGGGAGAAGAACGCGGCCATGGAGGCGTTCGGCGGCGAGCTCCTGATCTCCGGCCGGGATTTCGACGAGGCGCGACGGGTCGCGGCCAGCGAGGCGGCCCGGCGGGACTTCCTGAGCGTTTCCTCGTTCAGCCGCCACATCGTTCGCGGCGTGGCGACCTACGGCTGGGAGCTGTTTTCGCAGCACCCCGATCTTGACGCGGTGTTCGTGCCGCTCGGCATGGGCTCGGGCATCTGCTCGCTGATCGCCATGCGCAACCTCATGAACATGAGAACCGCCATCATCGGCGTTTGCGCCGAGCGGGCGCCGGTCTACGCCCAGTCGTTCCAGGCCAAGCGCCGCATGATCGGTACGGAGGCCGCGACCTTCGCCGACGGCATGGCCTGCAAGGAACCGCCGGAAGAGGCGGTGGACATCGTGCTCTCCGGGGCGGCCGACGTGATGACCGTCAGCGAGGACGAGATCGCCGAGGCGATCCGCTCGCTCTACAGCGCCACCCACAATGTCGCCGAAGGCGCCGGCGCCGCCCCCTATGCCGCCTTGATGCGGCACCGCCACCGGTTCCGGAACAAGAAGGTTGCCGTGATCCTGACCGGCGGCAACATCGATCGCGACCGCCTGGCCATGGTCCTCGCGGGGCAGACGCCCCCGGCCTGATGCCTCCGATCGGGGGGCCTGGCCGTTCGGCAGCCTTGGGCCCAACGACTTACGCGGCATTGCTTTGTCGTGTCGGCAAAATTATATATCGATCGATGCAAAAATCTGACGCACTCTCTCCATCGCCGGAAAAGGCCCGCGGCCGCGGCCGTCCCAGGGCCTTCGACCGCGAGGCGGCGCTGGCCGAGGCGACGCGCCTCTTCTGGGCCAAGGGCTATGAGGCGACGTCGATTTCCGACCTGACTGAGGCCATGGGGATCGGCTCGCCCAGCCTCTACGCCGCCTTCGGCTCCAAGGACGCGCTCTATGCCGAGGCGCTCGACTATTATCGAGAGCATTTCGACGCCTTCGTCTGGGGCAACTTTCACAAGGCCCCGTCGGCGCGCGAGGCGATCGAGGCCTTTCTGGTGGATTCGGCGTCGGCGCTGACCGGCTATGTGGCCGACATTCCCTGCGGCTGCATGGTGACGCTGTCATCGGTCGGCAGCGAGGGCCATCCGGAGCTGGGCAATCTCGTCCGCTCCGCCCGCGCCTCCACCTTCGACCGCGTCAAGCAACGGCTGGAACAGGCGGTGGCCGAGGGGGAAATCCCCGCTTCGACCGATCTCAACGCGCTCGCCCGCTATGTGCAGACCGTGCAGAACGGCATGTCGATCCTGGCGCGGGACGGCGCGGAATGCCCCGAACTCAAATCGGTGGCCGAGGTCGCCATGCTGAGTTGGGATCGCTATACGCGGCCGACCCAGGCGGGCTGAAGCGCCCATCCAGGCCGTTCAAGGCGCTGAAATCACGATGATTTTAGCGTCATCGCACGCTCATCACGTTTTATTTATGTATCGATCGATACATAAATTATTGACGGACAAAGTCCAGTTTGCCTACACTTTCTGTGTCGATCAATACAGAAAGGTGCGGCATGCCTTCCGGACATCCGATGCGACCGGCTCTCTTCGCAAACGCCGGCATCCACCCGCTCGCCTCGGTCGAGACAAGGTGATCTGCCCGCTGACACAATCGGGTCGCCCCTGCAACTAGCTTGCACTCTCATCTGAACGGCCGGCGGCCGGCAAGCCTTTCCCTCCCCATTCATTGATAGGACCTCCCATGAGCACTCCCGGAAATTCCATTGATCCTCGCGAGGGGCGCGCCCGCTGGGCCGGCGTTGCCTCGCTGTCGCTCGGCGTGTTCGGTCTCGTCACCGCCGAGTTCCTGCCGGCCAGCCTGCTCACGCCCATGTCGCAGGATCTCGGCGTCAGCCTCGGCGCGGCCGGACAGTCGGTGACCATGACAGCGGTGGTCGGCGCCGTCGCCGGCCCGGCCATCGTGGTCGGCACCAGCCGCTTCGACCGGCGCCTGACGCTTCTGGCGCTGACGGCGATGCTGATCCTCTCGAGCTTCATCGCCGCGTTTGCCACCGGGCTGCCGATGTTGCTGCTCGCGCGCGGTCTCCTCGGCATCGGCCTCGGCGGCTTCTGGGCCATGTCGCTGGCGCTCGCCATGCGCCTCGTGCCGAGCGAGCTGATGCCCCGGGCGATGGCCATCATCATGGGTGGCGTGTCGGTCGCCACCGTCTGCGCGGCGCCGGTGGGCGCCTGGATCGGAGACGTTCTGGGCTGGCGCTACGCCTTCGGCATCGCCGGCGGGCTCGGCGTGCTGACGCTGATCGCCCAGGCGTCGACGCTGCCGGCCATGCCGTCCAACGGCCCCGTCAGCCTCGACACCATGGTCACCGTGCTGCGCCGGCCGGCCATCCGCATCGTGCTCCTGACCATCCTGCTGGCCGTGGCCGGCCATTTCGCGGGCTTCACCTTCATCCGCCCGTTCCTTGAGGACGTGCCGCAGTTCGGCATAGACGGCGTGTCGCGCATCCTGCTCGCCTTTGGCATCGGCGGCTTCCTGGGCAACTTCGCCGGCGGCTTCCTGGCCGAACGCAACACGTCGCTGTCGCTCACCCTGGCCGCCGGCGGCATCGCTATCATGGCCCTTCTGCTCACCTTCGCCGGCGCCTCGCCGGTGGTCGCGGCCGTCGCCACCGCCTTCTGGGGCTTTGCCTTCGGCGCCTTCCCGGTGGGCGTGCAGAGCTTCGTCAACCAGGCGGCGTCCGACGAACCGGAAAGCGCCGGCGCGCTGATGCTGACCACCTTCCAGATCGCCATCTCCAGCGGCGCGGTGCTCGGCGGCCTGATCGTCGACAGCGAGGGACCGACCGGCGTGTTCATGTTCGCCGGCCTGTTCGCCCTGACCGGCGCCACGCTGATCGGCTTCGCTGGCCGGTCCCGGCTGTCCGCCGCCGTGGCGCCCAGCGAGTAAGCGCCGTTCTGCAGATGTGAACGGAGCGCTTGGGGTGTTCACCCGGGCGCTCCGTTTGCTTTATCCGTGACGCTTGCCCCTTGCATCACTCCGTCAGTCGACATAAACATATCTTTATGTCTATCATCCGACTGGCCGGGGTGCCGGCAGCTTCCTTCGATGACGTGGTGTCGGTGCTCCGGAGTGCCGGCGAGCCGACGCGGTTGCGCCTTCTGGCACTCTTGTCGCTCGGCGAGGCGACGGTGAAGGATCTTACCGAAGTGCTGGCTCAGAGCCAGCCGCGCGTGTCGCGCCATCTCAAGCTTCTGACCGAGGCCGGTCTTGTCGAGCGGCTGCCGGAAGGCGCCTGGGCCTATTATCGCCTGGTCGACGAGGGGCCGGCCGCCGCGCTGACGCGCACGCTGATCACCAGCATCGACACCTCCGATCCGGCCGTCGAATCCGACCGTCGCCGGCTCGATGCCATCAAGGCGGCACATGCCGCCGATGCCCAGCGCTATTTTGCCAGGAATGCCGCGAGCTGGGATCGCCTCCGGACGTTGCACGTTGCCGAACATGACGTGGAGGCGGCGATCCGCGCCGCCGTCGGCGACCGCCCCGTTCACAACATGCTGGACATCGGCACCGGCACCGGCCGCATGCTGACGCTGCTGTCCGATCGCTACGGCCGCGCCGTCGGCATCGACATGAGCCACGACATGCTCTCCGTCGCCCGGGCCAACCTCGCGGCAGCCGGCATCGACAACGCCCACGTTCGCCAGGGCGATGTGACGGCGCTGTCGGTCGGGGCCGGCTTCGATCTGGTGGTGATCCATCAGGTGCTGCATTATCTCGACGATCCGGCGCGGGCCTTGCGCGAGGCGGCGGCGGCGCTGGCGCCGGGCGGCCGGCTGCTGATCGTCGACTTCGCGCCGCACGACCACGAGTTCCTGCGCGCCGACCACGCCCATCGCCGGCTCGGCTTCAGCCACGAGCAGATGCGCGGCTGGATCGAGGCGGCCGGCCTTGCCTTCGACAAGGTGCACGACCTGCCGCCTGAGACGGCGGACGGGTTGACGGTGTCGCTGTTCCTCGCCGCCGACAAGCGGATCGACATCGCCAACGATCTTCAGCGCATCGCCTGACACGATACGATTTTCCGGGAATATCACCATGCGGTTCAGTCACAACATCGGCGCCCTCGACCTCGGCGTTTCCTTCGAGTTCTTCCCGCCCAAGACGGAGAAGATGGAAGAGGCGCTGTGGGCGGCGATCACCCGGCTGGCACCGCTCGGCCCGCGCTTCGTGTCGGTGACCTATGGCGCCGGCGGCTCGACCCGCGAGCGGACGCATGCCACCGTCGCCCGCATCGTCCGGGAGACCAACCTGAAGCCGGCCGCCCATCTCACCTGCGTCGGCGCCAGCCGGGCCGAGATCGACGACGTGGTGCGCGGCTATTACGACGCCGGCGTCCGCCATATCGTGGCGCTCCGGGGCGATCCGGCCGGCGGCCTCGGCACGCGTTATCAGCCGCACCCGGACGGCTATGCCTCGACCCCCGACCTGATCGCCGGCATCAAGGCGATCGGCGACTTCGAGATCTCGGTGTCGGCCTATCCCGAGCAGCATCCCGAGAGCCCCGATGTCGCCACCGACATCGCCATTTTAAAGCGCAAGGTCGAAGCCGGCGCCACCCGCGCCATCAGCCAGTTCTTCTTCGACAACGACAAGTTCGAGCGCTATGTCGACCGGGTGCGCGCCGCCGGCATCGACGTGCCGATCGTGCCCGGCATCGTGCCGGTGGTGAACTTCGAGCAGTCGGCCTCCTTCGCGAAAAAGGCCGGCACCTCGGTGCCCGCCTGGCTCGCCCACCGCTTCGAGGGCCTGGAAAACGATCCGGCGACACGCCAACTGGTGGCCGCCGCCGTCTGCGCCGAGCAGGTGATGGACCTGATCGATCGCGGCTTCCGTAACTTCCACTTCTACACCATGAACCGCGCCGACCTCGTGTACGCCATCTGTCACATGATGGGCCTTCGGGCGAAGACCGAACCCGCCGTCGCCGTCCCCGCCTGACATCAAATCGATCACCAAGGAGAAAACCGATGACCGAGATCTCTCCGACCGAACGCCGCCTGCGCGAGCTGGCCTCGCAGCGAATCCTGGTGATCGACGGCGCCATGGGCACGATGATCCAGCGCTTCAAGCTGTCCGAGGCCGACTTCCGAGGTGAGCGCTTCAAGGACTGGCACAAGGACCTCAAGGGCAACAACGACCTGTTGTCGATCACCCGTCCCGACGTGATCTTCGACATCCACAGCCAGTATCTTGAGGCCGGCGCCGACATCCTGGAGACCAATACCTTCTCCTCGACCTTCGTCGCCCAGGCCGACTACGGCATGGAGGAGCTCGCCTACGAGCTGAACCTCGAATCCGCCCGCATCGCCCGCCGCGCCGCCGACGCCTATACGGCCAAGGACCCCGACAAGCCGCGCTTCGTCGCCGGCGCCCTCGGACCGACCAACCGAACCGCGTCGATCTCGCCTGACGTCAACAACCCCGGCTTCCGCGCCATCACCTTCGACGAGCTGCGCCGCGCCTATGCAGAGGCGGTGCGCGGCCAGATCGACGGCGGCGCCGACATCATCATGATCGAGACGGTGTTCGACACGCTGAACGCCAAGGCGGCGCTGTTTGCCACCGAGGAGGTGTTCGAGGAAAAGGGCGTCAGGCTGCCGGTCTCGGTGTCCGGCACCATCACCGACCTCTCGGGCCGCACGCTGTCCGGCCAGACGGCCGAGGCCTTCTGGTATTCGGTGCGCCACGCCGGGCTGCTCTCCATCGGCCTCAACTGCGCGCTGGGCGCCCGCGAGATGCGCGCCCATATCGCCGATCTCTCGCGCGTCTCCGACACGCTGATCTGCGCCTATCCCAACGCCGGCCTGCCCAATGAGTTCGGCGAGTATGACGAGAGCCCCGAGGCGATGGCGGCGCTGGTCGGCGAGTTCGCCCGCTCCGGCCTGGTCAACATCGTCGGCGGCTGCTGCGGCACCACGCCGCCGCACATCAAGGCGATCGCCGAGGCGGTAAAGGGCCTGCCGCCGCGCGTGCCGCCTGAGATCGACCCGCGCATGCGCCTCTCCGGCCTCGAGCCGACGGTGATCGGGGCATGATGGGGTTGTATGGGGTATGCAAGAGGGTATATGGTGGGATTATGACCCTCTGACGGAGGCCTGCCATGGCTCAGGTTCAAGTTCGCGACTTTGCCCTCTGGATCAAGCACATCCACGGCGACGAAGTGCTGGCGGCGAAGCTGGATAGACTTCGCCCCGATGAAGTTGTTCGCCTCAAGGTGGACGGCCGAGTGGGCGCTTGGCGCAAGATGAGCGCCTACAAGTCCTCCGGCCGGCCGACTCCCGGCCTATCCCCCTTGGGAGAAATGCGGGCTTACTGGAAGGAACTCTTCAGGCAGTCCAAGGGTGACGCGGTCGCCACGATCGAGCTGGTGGCTGACGAGGCGGCTCCCGTTGCCGGTAACGATGCCGTGCCTGCCATTGAGTGGCCTGATGAAGCCAATCGCGTGGCGGCTCTTGCGGCTCTCAGAGACTTCAGGAACGCCGGCTATCGGTCGGACGGTACGCCCTACGGCAAGCGCGACGACTGGTATGCTGAGGACGGCAGATGAGCATCACGCTTGATACCACCACACTGGTCTACGTCTTCGATTTTCGGTATTCAGAAAAAAGAGAAACCGCGTCTCGTATTTTTGATCGTCTTGCGTCGATGCAGGCTCCGCTCGGTCTTCAAATATGCGGCGAATTCTACCGCGCAGCTACGCGAAAGCTGAAAGTCTCTCCATGGGATGCCGCGCAGCATTCGCGCAATCTCATGGCTTCTTTCCCCGTTTTTGCCTCCACTCCGGCGACGACTTTGCGGGCTTTGGCGGAAGCCGCTGCCGGCCGCCTGTCCTTCTGGGATGCAAATTTGCTCGCCGCGGCAGAAGCTATCGGCTGCACGCATATCCTTTCCGAGGACATGGGCGACGGCTTCCGCCTCGGCCGCCTCGAAGTGGTCAACCCATTTTCCGGCGAGGGGCTCAGCCCCCGCGCCCGCGCCCTTCTCGATCTCTGAAAAGGTCATTTCATGTCAGCCACCGCCTCTTCCGCCAGCTTCGTCATGGTCGGCGAACGGACCAACGTCACGGGCTCGGCGCGCTTCCGCAAGCTGATCCGCGAGGGCGATTACGCGGCGGCGCTGGCCGTGGCGCGCGATCAGGTGGAAGGCGGGGCGACGGTCATCGACGTCAACATGGACGAGGGCCTGCTCGACAGCGAGGCGGCCATGGTGACCTTCCTCAACCTGATGGCGGCCGAGCCGGATATCGCCCGCGTGCCGGTGATGGTGGACAGTTCCAAGTGGACGGTGATCGAGGCCGGCCTCAAGTGCCTGCAGGGCAAGGGCATCGTCAACTCGATCTCACTCAAGGAAGGCGAGGACGCCTTCGTCCACCACGCCAAGCTGGTGCGCCGCTATGGCGCCGCCATGGTGGTGATGGCCTTCGACGAGACGGGGCAGGCCGACACCTATCAGCGCAAGATCGACATCTGCGCCCGCAGCTACAAGATCCTGACCGAGAAGGTGGGCGTGCTGCCCGAGGACATCATCTTCGATCCCAACATCTTCGCGGTGGCGACCGGCATCGAGGAGCACAACAACTACGGCGTCGACTTCATCGAGGCGACGCGCTGGATCCGCCAGAACCTCCAGGGAGCCCACGTGTCGGGCGGCGTCTCCAACCTTTCCTTCTCCTTCCGCGGCAACGAGCCGGTGCGCGAGGCGATGCACACCGTGTTCCTCTATCATGCGATCGCCGCCGGCATGGATTTCGGCATCGTCAACGCCGGCCAGCTCGGCGTCTATGACGAGCTCGATCCCGAGCTCAGGGAGCTCTGCGAGGACGTGGTGCTCAACCGCCGGCCGGACGCCACCGAGCGGCTGGTCGACGCGGCACCGCGCTATGCCGGCACCGGCGCCAAGGAGAAGGTGGCCGATCTCGCCTGGCGGTCGCTGCCGGTGGAGAAGCGGCTGGAGCATGCGCTGGTCCACGGCATCACCGAGTTCATCGTCGAGGATACCGAGGAAGCGCGGCTTGCCGCCGCTCGTCCGTTGCATGTCATCGAGGGGCCGCTGATGGCCGGCATGAACGTGGTCGGCGACCTGTTCGGCGCCGGCAAGATGTTCCTGCCGCAGGTGGTCAAGTCGGCGCGCGTCATGAAGCAGGCGGTGGCCTGGCTGATGCCCTTCATGGAGAAGGAAAAGGAAGAGCTGGGGATCACCGAGGATTCCTCGGCCGGCACCGTCCTGATGGCGACGGTGAAGGGCGACGTGCACGACATCGGCAAGAACATCGTCGGCGTGGTCCTTGCCTGCAACAACTTCAAGGTCGTCGACCTCGGCGTGATGGTGCCGGCGCAGAAGATCCTCGATACGGCGCGCGAGGTGAAGGCGGACATCATCGGCCTCTCCGGCCTGATCACCCCCTCGCTCGACGAGATGTGCCACGTGGCCGCCGAGATGGAGCGCCAGGGCTTCGAGTTGCCGCTGATGATCGGCGGCGCCACCACCAGCCGCATCCACACCGCAGTCAAGATCCATCCCAACTACGCGCGCGGACAGGCCGTTTATGTCACCGACGCCAGCCGCGCGGTCGGCGTGGCGTCGTCGCTCCTGTCCGATCGCAAGGTGGTCTACATCGACGACATCAGGGCCGAATATGCCCGCATCGCCGAGGAGCACGCGCGCGGCCGCGAGGAGAAGCGGCGCCTCACCATCGCCGATGCGCGCGCCAATCGCTTCTCGCCCGACTGGAGCGGCTACGTGCCGCCCAAGCCAAGCTTCCTGGGCACGCGGGTGTTCGAGAGCTACGACCTTGCCAAGCTCGTGCCCTTCATCGACTGGACGCCCTTCTTCTCCACCTGGGAGATGCGCGGCCATTTCCCGCAGATCCTCGACGACGCCACCTATGGCAAGGCGGCCCGGCCGCTCTACGAGGATGCGAGAGGCATGCTGAAGCAGATGGTCGAGGAGAAATGGCTGACGGCGCGCGCCGTCATCGGCTTCTGGCCGGCCAATGCGGTCGGCGACGACATCGAGCTCTACACCGACGACAGCCGCCAGGAGCGGCTCGCCACCTTCCACGGCCTCCGCCAGCAGATGGCGCGCGGCAACACCCGGGCCAACTTCTCGATCACCGATTTCGTGGCGCCCCGGGAGACGGGCCTTGCCGACTATCTCGGCGCCTTCGCCGTCAGCACCGGCTTCGGCGAGGACGCGGTGGCCGAACGTTTCGCCCGCGCCAACGACGACTACTCCAAGATCCTGTCACAGTCGCTGGCCGACCGCCTCGCCGAGGCCTTCGCCGAGCGGATGCACGCCCTGGTGCGTCGCGAGTTCTGGGGCTACGCGCCGGACGAGGCGCTGACGCCGGAGGAGATCATCGCCGAGAAATACCGCGGCATCCGTCCGGCCCCCGGCTATCCGGCCCAGCCCGACCATACCGAGAAGGCCACGCTGTTCTCGCTGCTCGAGGCGACGGAGAAGGCCGGTATCCAGCTCACCGAAAGCTACGCCATGTGGCCCGGCGCCGCCGTCTCCGGCCTCTACTTCAGCCACCCCGACAGCCAGTATTTCGGCGTCGGCAAGATCGACGCCGACCAGGTCGCCGACTACGCCGCCCGCAAGGGTTGGGACATGGCGACGGCAGAGAAGTGGCTGGCGCCGATCCTGAACTACGAGCCCAAAAGGGCGGTGGTCGAGAAGGCGGGGTAGGCCTGTCTCGACCGCGGCTCTGTTGATGCGAAGAAGGGTGGCCGGCCGCGCTTCAGAACTGGTAGCCGAGCACCAGCATGGACTTGGAGACGAACTTGCGTTCGACGATGGGGCTGTCGGCGGCGTCGCCCATCAGGAAATCGACGCTCTGCTCGCCCTTCACGAACCAGTTCTCATTGATCAGGTAGGTGGCGGAGGCGGAGACGCCCACGCTCTTGAGCCCGGCTCCAGCATCGTACCGCGCGTGGCCGGAGCGGCTCGACTGCATGGCGTCGACGCCGAAATAGGCCTGCATGTAGTTCTCGTCGGCTACGGTCAGGGAGGCTTCGCCGCCGAGGATCAGGCTGTCGGTCAGCTTGTGGGTGACGGAAACGCCAGCCGTGGCCGTCAGTCCGTCGCTGCCGCCGATGGTCTTCTCGGCTTCGAGGAAGAAGTCGGCCGGGCCGAAGCTGTAGGTGGCGGTACCGCCGACGGTGGCGCCGAAATCGATGTCGCCCATGCCCCGCAGCCTATCGGCATCGCCTTCGCTACGGCCGGTGTCGTAGCCGACCTTCAGGTCGAAGGTCGCCGGGCCGATTTCATAGGCTCTCACCGAGATGCCGGTGGGATCGAGCGTCAGCCAGTCGTAGGGCTGGATCGAGATATAGGGAAGCGGCGAGACCGTGAACTTCTTGCCGCCCTCGTACTCGGGTTCAAACGACGCTCCGGCACCGACCACCACATGCCAGTCGTGCATGAGGCTCCATGCGGCATCGATCCGGGAGCGGGGCGGGGCGGTGGCGACGGACAGGTCCGGCTCGATCAAGTCGGATGCCCGGACGGCGTCGGACCAGAGAAGGCCGGATAGGGCGGCGGCGCTCAGGAGCGGCAGGCGAAGAACGAGTTTGCGGTTGGCGGCGAGCATAGTGACTCCAAAAACTACCGCGCGTCTCCACCGTCCGGAGATCGCGCCACCCGCAAAAACTGCCATATGGCACAAGGCATGAGTGTGGTGAAATGTTAAGTCTTGTTGCAGAGGAGACGGCGATCCTTCGTAATATTTCTTAACATTTCGGCTGGACCGAGCATGATAGAAGAGCGAGCCACGACGGAGACCTCGGGTTGACTGCAATCGCCAGCCAGAAAACCTCTACGACGCCGCGGGTCCTGATTGTCGAGGATGACCGGCAGATCGCCGAGATGCTGCGGGAAAGCCTGGCCGAGCAGAGCATGGCGGTGGAGATTGCCGGCGATGGACGGGCGATGGACGAGCATATGCGCGCCTCGTCCTTCGATCTGATCGTGCTCGACATCATGCTGCCCGGCGAGGATGGCCTCAGCATCTGCCGGCGTCTCAGGGCGAAAGGCAACCTTCCCATCCTGATGCTCACCTCGCTTGGGGACGACATCGATCGCATCCTGGGGCTGGAACTCGGGGCAGATGATTACGTCACCAAGCCCTTCGTGCTGCGCGAGCTGGTGGCCCGCATCAAGGGATTGCTGCGCAGGGCTGCCTATGAGGCCGGACCGGAGCCGCCCCGGTCACGCTTCATCCGCTTCGAGGGCTGGACGATCGACATGATCAAGCGGCAGGTCCACGACGCCGCCGGCGCCAGGGTGGCGATGACGACGCATGAACTCGATCTTCTGGTCGCCTTTTGCCGCAACGCCGGTCGCACGCTCACTCGGGAACAACTCCTTGCGGCAACGCACGCCGGCCTCGCCGGGCCGACCGAAAGAAGCGTCGATGTCCACATCCGCCGCCTTCGGCAAAAGATGGAATCGGACCCGCGCAACCCCGTCTTGATCAGAACTGTGCGCCTGGGCGGCTACATGTTCACGGCACGCGTGGAAGAGAGCCATGACTAGGCTTCCGAGTTGGCCGAAGGCGACCATCCGCCAGCAGTTGACAGTCATCATTCTGGTCGCCCTGGCGATGATCCTGGTCGTCGGCAACCGGATGGAAAGCTGGGTGAAGGACGTTTACGCCATTTCCGACCTCGAAGATCTTGCCGACAGGCTGGATACGATCGCCCGTGTCCTCGCCACGGCATCGCCCGACGATCGGCAGATCATCATGGGCCATGCGCGGGCCGCCGGATGGGATATCACCCTCGCTCCGATGTCGACGACGAACGCCTTCACCCACTCGTCGAGCGAGCAGAACTCGCTGATCGCCTTGACCGACTGGCTGTTTCCGCCGGACAACGATCCGCCGCTCGGCGGCTGGCAGACCTTTCTGAACGATCGTCGGGTTGTCGCCGCCAAGGTGGACGACGCGACGATCGTCATGACCCTGTCTTTGCCGGAACCGATCGTAACCAGCGATTTCCTGGGGCGGGGGCCGCATTTCCTGCTGGCCTTCGTGGTCCTCGCGGGCTTGTTTTCCGTGTTTGCCGTGAGGGCCATCACAGCGCCCATACAAAAGATCGTCGAGGCTGCCAAACGGACCGACATCCATACGGGCGCAGTCGTTTTCGAGGAAAAGGGCACCGTCGAGATCGTGACGCTTGCCCGCGCGCTGAACGGCATGCGGCGGCGCATCAAGCTGATGATGGATGCCCGGACGCGCATGCTGCGGGGAATCGGCCATGACCTCAGGACGCCGCTGACCCGGATGAAGATGAAAGTGGAGCGCATGCCGGACTGTTCCGAGAAAGAGGCGCTCATCGCCGATATCGACCGCATCGACGGCATGTTGACGGAAACCCTGACCTATCTCAGGAACGATTATGCGACCGAACCGCTGGAGCTGGTGAATGTCGCCAGCGTTCTCCAGACGATCTGCAGCGAGTTCAGCGATCTCGGCCATGCCGTCAGATATGACGGACCCAACAAGCTGAACGCCGAGTGCCGGCCGGTCTCCCTGACCCGCGCCGTGACCAACCTTTGCGACAATGCCGTAAAGGTCGCCCGGACGGTGGTGGTCAGGCTCTCCGAAGCGCCGGATGCCCTGGTGATCGCCGTGGATGACGACGGGCCCGGCATTCCGCAGGACTATCGGGAACGCGTCCTGGAGCCCTTCTTCAAGGTGGACGGAGCGCGCCAGGGCTCCAGAGAGGGCCTTGGGCTGGGGCTGTCCATCGTGGCCGACATTGCCCGCCTTCACGACGGCCGGCTCGACCTGTTGCCCCGGCAGCCGCACGGTCTCAGCGCGCGCATCAGCCTGCCGCGAACGAGCCCGTCGTCGGGCCAGGAAAATCCCGCTGCACGCTGATCCTTCTCAGGGTTGGTCAAAGCTTGTTCAGCAGTTGGAGCTTAGGGTTCGTTTGGAGTGATCATGCGCATACTCCTGGTGGAGGACGAGGCCGAACTCAGCAGAATGCTCGTGACGACGCTGTCTCGTCACGGCATCCTCGTCGACTGCGCGCCGACGCTGGCCATCGCGCGGGAGGCGGTTGCCGGCTCGGCACATGACGCCATCGTGCTCGACCGCACCCTGCCGGACGGCGACGGGCTGAGCCTTCTCGCCGCCATCAAGGCCATGCCGCAGCGAACGCCCGTCATCATTCTCTCCGCCCTGGGCACGCTGGACCACAAGGTGGAAGGTCTCGACACCGGCGCCGACGACTATCTCGCCAAGCCCTTTGCCCTCGACGAGCTCCTGGCACGCCTTCGCGCCATCACCCGCCGCCCCACGGCGGTGGCGCGCGAGCGGGTGACGCTCGGCCGGCTCGGTTTCGACGTCGAACATCGCACCGCCGACATCGACGGGGTGGCCCTCGAACTGCCGCGCCGGGAGCTCCTGGTGCTGGAAACGCTGATCGTCCGGGCTGGTCGCGTCGTCACGCGCGCCTCTCTCGAAGAGGCTGTCTATGGCTATGACGACGAGATCGCCTCGAATACGCTCGATGCCCACATATCCAGGCTGCGCCGCAAGCTAGCCGCGGCGGGCCTGGAGATCCACACCCTGCGCGGCATCGGCTACCTCCTGAGGTGCATCGAATGAAACCGGCTTCCGGATCGCTGGTAGCGCGCCTCTCCTGGCAGATGATCGCGCTGCAGCTCCTGGTTCTGACGGCGGTCGCCGTCGTGTTCGCCCTGCCCATCAAGGAGCATTTGGAGGGCGTGGAACTCGACGATGATGTCCTCGCCATCGTCGCCTCGAACCTGACCCTTGCCGACGGCCGTCTGGATGTCGGGCGCGACGAGGATCTGGCGGCCCTGATGGCCGACCATCCGCGCTTCTGGTTCGTGGTCCGGGACGGCGAAGGCCGTTCGCTGCGATATGGCCCGGTGCCGCCACGGGTCTCGCAGTTTCTCGATGGGTTCAAGGCGGTGGTCTATGCCGAGATACGGACGGACGGCAGCGATCCCGACCTCGATGTCCTGATGCGGGTGCGCGACGGCCCCGCCGGGCCGGTGATCGTCGCCACGGGCGGCGGGCCGGAGGTGACCGGCTTCCTCGACCGGTTCAAGGAACTCAACAAATACTATCTCGGCCTGCTCGCCCTGATGGCGACGTTGACCTTGGTGGGAACCCCCATCCTGTTGCGCAAGGAGTTTCGCGGGGTGACGCGCGTCGCCGAGGAAGCCGAGCATATCGACATCGACCAGCCGGGAACCCGGCTCACCGAAGCCAACGTGCCCGAGGAGATCCGGGGCATGGTGCAGGCAATGAACGCGGCGCTGCTGCGTCTCGACCAGGGGCTGGAAAAGCGGCACCGTTTCCTCGCCACCGCCGCCCACGAGCTCCGGACGCCCATCGCCATCCTGACGACGCGCATCGAACTCCTTGCCGCGGGAGACGACAGAACCCGGCTTCTCCTCGACGTTGCCCGGTTGGGCACGCTGGCCGATCAGTTGCTCGATCTGCAACGGCTCGACAATGACGGTCAGCTGCGGACGCCGCTCGATCTTTGCGCGCTGGCTTCGGAGGTGGCGAGGGACATTGCGCCGCTGGTGGTCACCGCCGGCGCGGAGATCGCCCTGGACGTGCCTCCCTGGCCCGTCATGGTCGCCGCCGATCGGCAGGCGATCTCGCGCGTGCTGACCAATCTCATCCAGAACGCCATCGCTCATGGCGGACCGGGCGTCGCCATCGAGGTGGAGGTGACACCAAACGCCGAGGTGCGGATTCGCGACAACGGACCCGGCGTGCCGCCGGCCGACCGCGAACGCATTTTCGAGCCCTTCCATCGCGGCTCGACCGACCGGGGCGGCGCCGGCCTGGGGCTCAACCTCGTTCAGGAAATCGTCACCCGTCATCACGGCAGCGTCCACGTCACCGACGCGGCAAAGGGCGGCGCCGAGTTCGTCGTGCGGCTGCCCTCGGGCGTCAAGGACGCGCCGCTGGGGTAGGATCGGTTTTTTGTCGATCCGGTCCGGCGGGCGCAATGTTCCCGCAAAGTGGGGCGTCCAGTTGTGGCGACATCGAAGTCGGCATGAACTGGACGCATCACATGTCTCTCCCTCTTTCCAAGGATACGTCGAACGAGCGGCGCCTCAGCGAAAGACCCGTCCTCCGCATGATCGCCCTGGTCGGCATCGTCGGGACGCTGGCCTTGTTGATCACGGCGCTGGGCTTCACGGTCTACGCGCCGGCACGCCCGGACACGTCGCAGCTGAAGGCTCCCGCCGGTCCGACGGTGAAGATCCTCGATCCCGCGGAAGTGGTCGTCGTCGCCCCCGGCGATCTCAGCGAGGACCTCACCGTGTCGGGAGAGGTCAAGCCGGCCTCGCAGGTCACGGTTTCGGCCGAAGTGACCGGCGTCGCCACGGCGGTGATGGCCCTGCCGGGCGAAAGGGTGTCGTCCGGCGACAGGCTGCTGACGATTGCCGACGCCGATTTTCGCCTGGCGCTGCGAGCGGAGGAGGCGACGCTCGCCAGCCTTGAGGCGCAGCTACGGGCGGCAACGGCCAATCTCGATCGCACCAGCGGGCTTGCCGGCCTCGGCATCAAGCCGAAGAGCGCGCTCGAGGAGATCGAAAGTTCGGTTGCGACACTGAGAGCCAACATCGACGCGTCGACCGCCCGTATCGATCTGGCGCGAACCAACCTTGAGCGCGCCACCCTGCGTGCCCCGATCTCGGGGATCGTCGCGAGCCGCAGCATCGAGACGGGACAGCTCGTTCAGGCCGGCAAGCCGCTGTTCGACGTCGTCGATCTCAGCAAGGTGACGGTGGAGGCCAGGGTTCCGCTCGGCAAGCTCGCCGCCCTGCAGCCCGGACAGGCCGCCGAGCTGTGGCTGCCGCAGGATCCCGAACGCGTCTTTCCGGCGCGTGTGGCGCGCGTCAGCCCCCGCGCCGAACCGGGGTCCCGTTCGGCCATCGTCTATCTGGATGCGGACAATGCCGAGGGCGCCCTGCGCGGCTCGATGTTCCTGATGGGCCGCATTCACCTCCGGTCGAGCCTCGACGCCGTCGCCTTGCCCAAGGACGCCGTCACCGTCGGCATACGGTCCGCGTCGGTGCATCTGGTGCGCGGCGACCGCATCGTCGAAGCGCCGGTCGTCATCGGGGCCAGATGGAATGCGGGCACCGCGATCGAGGTGACGCAAGGCCTCTCGTCCGGCGACGTGGTGCTCGCCCGGCCATTGCGCGGGCTCCGGCCCGGCGATGCCATCCGCATCGAGAGGAACTGACCGATGTTCCTGACCCGCATCAGCATATCCCGGCCGGTCTTTGCCACCATGATGATGATCGCCATCATGGTGCTGGGTGTCTTCGCCTGGCGGTCGCTGCCGATCGATCGCTACCCCAACGTCGATTTCCCCGTCGTCGCCGTGGCCATACCCTATCCCGGCGCCTCGCCGGAGAGCGTGGAAAGCGACATAACCAAGCCGGTCGAGGACGAGCTCAACACGCTCTCGGGCATCGAGGAGCTGAGCTCGACGTCCAGTGCCGGCAGCTCTCTCATCGTCGTCAAGTTCAAGCTTGAGACCAACAGCGCACTCGCCGCCCAGGATGTTCGCGACAGGATCGCCGCCGTGGCGCCGGATCTGCCGGAAGACGCCAAGACGCCGGTCGTCATGCGCCACAATCCCACGGAAACGCCGGTGATGTCGCTGGCGGTCAGCAGCCCATCTCTCGATCCGGGCCGCCTGTCTCGACTGACCGAGGACGTCATCGTGCCGGCGCTGACCACCGTGACGGGCGTCGGCAGCGCGGAGGTTGTCGGGTCGGTGGAGGAGCAGGTCGCCGTTCAGATCGATCCCGACAGACTGAGGGCCTACGGTCTTGGCGTCAACGACGTCATCGAGGCGCTGCGACAGGGCAATCTGCTGCAGCCCGCCGGTTCGGTGACGACCGGAGCGACGGTTCGGGCGGTGCAGGTGAACGCCGAGAGCCGCACGCCGGAGCTGTTGGCCGACATGATCATCGCCCGTCAGGCCGGCGCCGCGGTTCGGCTGGGTGACGTCGCCACGGTCGCGGCTTCGACCTCGGATGCCAAGAGCCTGGCCTTTCGCAACGGGCAGCCGGCGCTGGCGATCGACGTTCTCAAGGTCGATGGGGCCAACACGGTGGCGGTGGCCGCCGACGTGAAGCGCACGATCGATCGGCTCAAGAGCCGGATCGGCGACGCGCGTATCGACGTGCTGGTCAACTCCGCCGACGCGATCGAGGCCAACTATGCGACGGTGAGGTCGACGCTGATGGAAGGCGCGCTCCTGGCCGTTCTCATCGTCTTCGTCTTTCTCAACTCCTGGCGATCCACCGTCATCACCGCCCTGACCTTGCCGATCTCCTTCCTCGGCACACTGGCGGTCATCAGCCTCCTCGGCTTCTCTCTCAACATGATGACCATGCTGGCGCTGACGCTGACGGTGGGGATTCTCATCGACGACGCCATCGTCGTCCGCGAGAACATCATGCGGCACCTCCACATGGGCAAGAACCATGTCGTCGCGGCATTGGATGGCACGGCGGAAATCGGGCTCGCCGTGGTGGCGACGACGCTGTCGCTTTGCGCGGTGTTCCTCCCGCTCGCCTTCATGGAGGGGATCGTCGGGCGGTTCTTCCTGCAGTTCGGCGTCACGGTCGCGGTGGCGGTGCTGATCTCGCTATTCGTCTCCTTCACGCTCGACCCGATGCTCTCCAGCGTCTGGTACGATCCCGCCGCCCATCCCGGCGCGAAGAGAGGGCCGGTGGGGCGGACCATCGCCCGGTTCGACTGCCTGTTCGAGGCGGCAGGGCGGGCCTATCGCGGCGTGCTCGGGCTTTGTCTGCGCTTTCGCAAGACGACGCTGGCCTTCGCCATCGGCATCTTCGCCGGCAGCCTGGTTCTGCTGCCGACGGTGGGCATCGAGTTCCTGCCCAAGGGCGACGAAAGCCGGATCACCATCGGGCTGAAGACGGCGGTCGGTTCTTCAAAGGAGTATACAGCTCTCAAGGCGGGGCAGATCTCGGACATTCTGGCAAAGCTGCCGGAGGTCACCGGCGTCTATGCATCGGTCGCCGCCGGCAGCGGCAGCGCCGAGACGGAGGCGACCATCGAGGCCAACCTCGTCGGCCCGGAGGAACGGTCGCTTTCGGCCGATGCCATGGTGCCGGGCGTGCGGGCGCTGCTCGGGCAGGTTCCCGGCGTGGAGCTGACCGTGGCGGCCGCCGGCGGATTGGGCGCCGACGAGGCGCCGATCGCGGTCGAGGTGTTTGGAACCGATCCGCAGACGCTAGCCGGCGCGGCCGGCAAGATCGCCGACATGATCGCCAAGATTCCCGGCACGGCGGACGTCACGCTCAGCGTCGACACCGCGCAGCCCATCCTGGACTTCGCCTTCATGCCGGATGTCGCCAGCGACCTCGGCGTTTCCGCAAGGGAGGTCGGCTCGTCCCTGCGCACCCTGGTGGACGGGACAGAGGCATCAACGATGAAGCGCCCCGACGGCACGACGGTGCCGGTGGTGGTCCGCCTCCCCGACAGCCTGCGATCCGATCCCGAGCAGCTGGGCGCGCTGCCGGTCGTCAAGGGAGAGGGCCATGGCATCGCGCTCAATGACGTTGCCAGGCTCGAAGCCTCGGTCGGCCCGGCCAAGATCAAGCGGCAGAACAGGGCGCGTGTCATCACCATCGAGGCGGCCCTCAATGGGCGGGTGCTGGGTGACGTCATGGCTGACATCGATGCCGGACTTGCCGGCATGGATCTGCCGGAGGGGGTGACCGTGGGGCAGGACGGCGACGCCGACCTGATGGACGAGACGGCGGCCAGCATGATGATGGCCTTGTCGATGGCCGTCATCTTCATCTACCTCGTCCTCGCCAGCCAGTTCGGCAGTTTCCTGCAGCCGCTGGCGATCATGGCGGCGCTGCCGCTGGCGCTGGCCGGCGTGGTTGCCGGCCTGATGGCGGGAGGATCGACCATGAACCTCTATTCGATGATCGGTCTGGTGATGCTGATGGGCCTTGTGGTCAAGAACGCCATCCTCCTGGTCGACAACGCCAACCAGCAGGCGGCCAAGGGCCTGCCGTTGCCGCAGGCCCTGATCGAGGCGGGAACCACCCGCTTCCGCCCGATCGTCATGACCACGCTCGCCATGATCTTCGGCATGCTGCCGCTGGCGCTCGCCATTCACCCCGGCAGCCAGCAGAGCGCCTCCATGGCCCAGGCGGTCATCGGCGGCCTGATCAGCTCGACCCTGCTGACCCTGGTGGTGGTCCCGGTCATGCTGACCTATCTCGCGCAGCTGTCGGGCCTGTTCCGCAGGGTTTTCGGAAGCCCGGCGGCGCCCCTCGATCATGAGCCGGAGAGTGCTATGGGCTAGCGGCTCGCCGCGCCACCCCTCACGCGAAGATCGCCGGCATTTCCGCCGCGAGTTCCTGGATGGTTTTCAGGACTTCCTTGAGGTGGTGGCGCATGGCGGCTTCGGCGCGGTCGGGGTCCTGGGTTTCGATGGCCTTGAAGATCTCGGCGTGCTGTTCGGTGAGCAGCAGCATGTGCGCCTTGTTGGGCAGGCTCAGGAAGCGGACGCGGTCCATCTGGCCCTTGACGCTCTGGATGAGGCGCCAGGCGCGTGGCATGCCGGTGCCCTCGCTGATGGTGCGGTGGAAGGCCTCGTCGAGCGGCATGTAGTCTTCCGGCAGGCCGGCGTTGGCGGCGTGGGTTTGATCGTCGATCAGGCGGGAGAGGTCGCGGATCAGGGTGGTCGAGGGCTGCTCGGCGGCGCGGCGGGCGACGGCGGCTTCCAGCGCCTCGCGCAGGAACTGCGCCTCCATCACCTCGGCGACGCGGATGGGCGAGACGATGGTGCCGCGCTGCGGGAAGACATCGACCAGCGTTTCCTCGGCGAGACGGATCAGCGCCTCGCGCACCGGCGTGCGGCTGACGCCGAGTCGGACGGCGAGTTCCTTCTCGCTCAAGGCTTCGTTGGGCTTGAAGGTGAGGCCGATGATCATCCGCTTCAGGAGGCCGTAGACCTGGGCGCCGATCGGCTGCTTGGGATCGAGCTCATAACCGGCGGCGGCGTTTGGCAACACGTTGGTCTCTCCGAGTGAGATACTACCATGGCATAAGCCGTGGAAACCGTCCAGCGGAATGGCCGGCAGACGGCAGCCGGCGAAGCCCTTGGTTCAACGCGGAAAACGAGGCGAACTGCGGTCTTTCCAAGCCTATTAGCGAACTTCCGCGCCGCTCGATACACCTCTTCAGCAAATATCGGGGCTGGACCGCGTCAGGAGACGCGGCCGCTGCGGAAGGCTTCGATGGTCTTGATGGCACCGCGCAGTTCGGCGAGGCCCTTGAGGCGACCGACGAAGGAATAGCCGGGATTGGATTTCTGGCCGATGTCGTCGCCCATCAGGTGGCCGTGGTCGGGCCGGAAGGGGATCTCAGTGTCCGCCCGGCCGATGGAGCGACGCCGCTCTTCCTCGGTCAGGATGGCCGCCGCCACGCCGATCAGGTCGGTGTCGCCGCCGAGGTGGTCGGCCTCGTAGAAGGAGCCGTCCGCCTCGTGGGTGACGTTCCTCAAGTGCACGAAGTGAATGCGCGGGCCGAACTCCTTGGCCATGGCCACGAGGTCGTTCTTCGTGTTCGAGCCGAAGGAGCCGGTGCAGAGCGTCAGGCCGCAGGCCTCTTCGGGCACCGCCTGGAACATCTTCCGGACGTCGTCGGCCGTCGACATGACGCGCGGCAGGCCGAAGATCGGGAAGGCCGGGTCGTCGGCGTGGATGCAGAGGCGGGCGCCTTCCTCCTCGGCCACCGGGGTGATCTCCTTCAGGAACTCGACGAGGTTGGCGCGCAGATCCTCGATGCCGATCTCCGAATAGAGCTGCAGCATGTCGCGGAAGCTGTCGCGGGTATAGGCGAAGTCGCGGGCCGGCAGCCAGTCGATCAGGTTGCGTTCGAGCTCGGCCACCTCGGCCTCGCTCTTGGCGGCAAGGCGCGCCCTGGCGGCGGCGATCTCGGCCTCGCCATAGTCGGCCTCGGCACCGCGGCGTTTCAGCACGAACAGGTCATAGGCGGCGAAATCCACCCGGTCGTAGCGGAGCGCGTAGCCGCCGTTCGGCAGCTTGAACATCAGGTTGGTGCGGCTCCAGTCGGTGATGACCATGAAGTTGTAGCAGATGGTCTTGACGCCGGAGCGGGCGACGTTGCGGATCGACTGCTTGTAATTGTCGATCTTTTCCCGATAGTTGCCGGTGCGGGTCTTGATCTCCTCGCCGACGCCGATGCTCTCGACCACCGACCAGACGAGACCGGCGGCTTCCACTTCCGCCTTGCGCTTCTCGACCTCGTCCACCGTCCACACCTGGCCCTGGTTCATGTGGTGGAGGGCGGTGACGATGCCTGTGGCGCCCGCCTGCCGGGCCTTCTCTAGGCTGACGGGATCATCGGGGCCGAACCAGCGCCAGGTCTCTTGCATGGGAATACTCCGGGAAACGTTGGGCCTAGCGGCCGAGGAAGGCGGTGAGCGTGGCGGGCACGCCGAGGGCGATGAGGCTCTTGAGATGATCGGCCGTCGCCTTGCGGAAGGCGGCGTTGCCGGCAATCGCCGCCGGAAAGATCTCACTGACGGCGAACAGCGCGTCCGCCAGCGCCACGGGGTCGTTCACATGCTCGTGGGCGATGGCCGTCAGGCGCGGCGCCATCGGATCAGCCACCATCCAGTTGCGGCCCCGGTCGTCGGTCTGACGCAGGAAGGCCATCCAGGCGGCGACGGTGAGCGGCACCACCTTGGGCACCTTGCCGGCGGCAATAAGCTCGGTCGAAGGCGAGAGGAGGCGCGGGCCGAGCTTCTGCGACCCGTCGGAGGAGATCTGAAGCGTCAGGTGGCGGATGCCGGGGTTCTGAAAACGTGCCGCGAGGTCGTGGGTGTAGGCGGTGACGTCGGTGCCCGGCACCGGTGGCACGGTGGGGATGAGGTCGTCGTCCCAGAGGCGGCGGATCACCTTGGGCAGCAGCCTGTCGGCCATGGCGTCGGCCACCGTCTCGATGCCGCCGAGCACCGAGAGATAGGCGAGCGTCGAGTGGGCGCCATTGAGGCAGCGCAGCTTCATCGTCTCGAAGGGATGGACGTCATCCGTCAGGATGGCACCGGCCTTGTCCCAGGCCGGGCGTCCCTCGGGGAAGCGGTCCTCGATCACCCACTGGTGGAAGGGCTCGGCCACCACCGGCCAGGCGTCGGTGAGGCCGAGGCCTGATGTCACCGTGGCGCGGTCGGGATCCCTGGTGGCCGGGGTGATGCGGTCGACCATGGAAGAGGGGAAGGCGACGCTATCGGCGATGTAGCGGCCGAGCTCGGCGTCGCGCAGCGCGGCAAAGCGGGTGACCACCGCCTTGGTGATGCTGCCATTTTGCGGCAGGTTGTCGCAGGAGATCACGGTGAAGGGCGGCACGCCGGCGTCCCGTCTGAGGCGCAGCGCCTCGACGATCAGACCGGGCAGGCTGCGGGGATGCATGGGATCTGCGAGATCGGCCGTCACCATCGGGTGCGCCTCGTTGAGGCGGCCCGTGGCGGGGTCGTGGCAGTAGCCCTTTTCAGTGACGGTGATGGTGACGACGCGGATCTCCGGCCGCGCCATCATCTTGAGGACGGCATCGAGCTCGCTGCCGGCATTCAGCACATCAAGGAAGGCGCCGATCACCCGGAGCCTGTCGGCCCCATTCTCGCGGCAGAGCAGGGTGTAGAGCCCGTCCTGCGGCTTCAGGGCGTCGATGACGTCGGGTGAGCGGAAGTTGACGCCGACGATGCCCCAGTCGCGGCTTCCTGCCGCCAGCACGTCGTCGGTGTAGACGCCGAGATGGGCGCGGGCGAAGGCGCCGAGCCCCAGGTGGACGATGCCGGGCGTCACCTCGGCCCGGTCATAGGACGGGCGGGCGACGGCGGCGGGCAGGCCGGCGAGGCGGGCGTTGCCGAGGCGGTCGATGGTCTTCGGCGTCGTATCAGACATGTCGCTTTCCGATTCAGAGCCGATAGGCCGTCTTGGCGAGGCGATAGGCGAGGTCATGCGCCACCTCGCGCGCCTCGTCGAGGCCGAGGCGATGCTCGGCAACGAGGCGGGCGAGAAAGGCGCAGTCGGCGCGGCGGGCAACGTCGTGGCGGGCCGGGATCGACAGGAAGGCGCGGGTATCGTCGTTGAAGCCGACGGTGTTGTAGAAGCCGGCCGTCTCGGTCATCTGCTCGCGATAGCGGCGCATGCCCTCGGGGCTGTCGTGGAACCACCAGGCCGGGCCGAGGCGCAGGGCCGGATAGTGACCGGCGAGCGGCGCCAGCTCACGGGCGTAGGCCGTCTCGTCCAGCGTGAACAGGATGACGGTGAGGTCGGCGCGGTTGCCGAAACGGGCGAGCAGGGGGCGCAACTCGTCGACATAGCCGGTGGGGCCGGGCATGTCGCCGCCCTTGTCCTTGCCGAAGACGCTGAAGATCTCGGGGTTGTGGTCGCGGCGCGGGCCGGCGTGGATCTGCATGACCAGGCCATCTACCGTGGACATCCGGGCCATCTCGGTCAGCATCTGCGCGCGGAACAGCTCGGCGTCGTCGGCCAAGGCACCACCCTGGCGGACGCGATCGTAGAGCGCGGCGGCGTCCTCGTCCTGCAAGTCGGCGGTGCGGGCGGTCGGGTGGCCGTGGTCGGTCGAGGTGGCGCCGCCCACTTCCATGAAATAGCGGCGGCGGTCGGCGAGCGCCTGGAGATAGCCCCGGTAGGTGGCGGTGTCCTGGCCGGTCAGCCGGCCGAGCGCCTGGAGATTGTCGGCAAAGCCGGGAACGTCGGGATCGACCACCGGGTCGGGCCGGAAAGCGCTGATGACGCGGCCCTTCCAGCCGCTCTCGCGGATCTTGCGGTGATGGCGAAGGTCGTCGAGCGGGCCTTCGGTGGTGGCGATCACCTCGATGTTGAAGCGTTCGTAGAGGGCGCGGGGCCGGAACTCCGGCTTCTCCAGCGCCTCGGCGATGATGTCGTAGAGCCGGTCGGCGTTGTCCTTCGATGGCACCTCGGTGATGCCGAACACCGTCTGAAAGGCATGGGTCAGCCAGAGGTAGGAGGGCGTGCCGCGATAGACGTGGAAGTTCTCGGCGAGGATGCGCCAGATCTTGCGCTTGTCGGTTTCCACCGGTCCGCCGTCGAGCCGGGGTACGCCGAGTTCATCGAGCCCGATGCCCTGGGAGTAGAGCATGCGTAGGACGTAGTGATCGGGGATGATGAACAGCGATGCGGGGTCGGGGAAGGGCTGGTTCTCGGCAAACCAGGCAGGGTCGGTGTGGCCGTGCGGGCTGATGATCGGCAGATTGGCGATGCCGGCATGGAGCTCCCGGGCGATGGCGCGCGTCGCCGGATCGGCCGGAAACAGCCGGTCGGGATGTAGGGTGAACTGGCCGGACATGCTCGTGAACTCTCCCTTTCGCCACGCCCTTTGAAGGCGCGACCCCGCTTTCCATCCCTGGCGGCATACTTGTCGCTGCACCGCCATCGCCAATCGGCCATCTCCCGTCATGGCCGCTCATGATGGTCCCCGGCGAGGCCGGGCCAGCAGTTTTTGATTGCCGAAGCCATTCTAGCCGTCTACCATACTACTCGTCAACGAGGCGCGTGTGGAGGACTTGCCGCGCCGATCGTTTGGGAGGAACCCATGGGATTCATGTCTCGGGCCGCCTTGGCGGCCGCTTGCGGGCTGGCTTTTGCTGGCTCAATGCTCGGCGTTGCCACGGCCGCCGACTACACGCTCAACATCAACACGGCGCTCACCACGTCCGACCCGCTCTACAAGGGTCTCGAGGATTTGCAGAAGAACGTGGAGGCGCGGTCTGAGGGGCGGCTGGCCATCCGTCTGTTCCCGGGTTCGCAGCTCGGCAAGGACGAGGACGTGCTGGAACAGGCGCGCGCCGGTGCCGGCAATGCCGTGGTGGTCGATGGCGGCCGCCTCGCCGTCTACGTCAAGGACTTCGGCGTTCTCTCCGGCCCCTATCTCGCTTCGGGCTATGAGGGCATCCGCAAGGTGGTGACCTCGCCGCTGCTCGACGAGATGGCCAAGAAGCTGCACGACGGCGCCCAGTTGCAGGTGCTGTCCTTCAACTGGTGGCAGGGCGAGCGGCATCTCCTCACCAACAAGCCGATCAAGGTGCCGGCCGATCTCCAGGGCATCCGCATGCGCACGCCCGGCGCGCCGGTGTGGACCGAGACCGTCAAGGCGATGGGCGCGACCCCGGCGCCGATGGCCTGGGCCGAGGTCTATTCGGCCTTGCAGACGCAGGTGATCGACGCCGTCGAGGCGCAGGACCCGGCGGCCTACGGCTCGCGGCTTTATGAGGTCACCAAGTATCTGACCAAGACGGGCCACTTCAACCTGATCACCGGCCTCGTCACCTCGGCGGCCTGGTTCGACGCGCTGCCGCCCGATCTCCAGACCATCCTCAAGGAAGAGGCGCTGAAGTCCGGCGACGTGGCCTCGCACGGCACCGAGGCGGCGATCGCCGACATCGAAGCCAAGATGAAGGAAGCCGGCATGACCATCGACGAGATCGACGTGACGCCCTTCAAGGAAGCGACCGCCGGCGTCTACGAGACACTCGGCTATACCGACCTCAAGAAAGAGGTCGACGCCCTTCTCGCCAAGTAACGAAAACAAGTCACTGGAGCCTGCGTCATGTCATCCCTGATCATGCGCGTGGAGTCCGTCGTGGCCCGAGCATTGCTCGCGGCCATGGTCGGCCTCGTCTTCATGGCCGGCGTCATGCGCTGGTTCGGATATCCGCTCGTATGGTCGATGGACGTGGCGCAGCTCCTGTTCGTCTGGGCATCGTTCATCGGCGCCGACATGGCGATGCGCAAGCGCGGCCTGATCGCCGTCGACCTGTTCGTGCGCTGGATCCCGCCCCGTTACCGGGTCTATCTCGACCTCGCCACCGGGCTCATGATCCTCGCCTTCCTGCTGACGCTCAGCTACCTCGGCTACAGGCTGGTCATGCTCAATCTCGAGCGGCAGTTCGGCGACAGCGGCATCAGCTATGCCTATGTCACCGCGGCCGTGCCGATCGGCTGCCTGCTGCTCGCCATCACGCTGATCGGCCAGATCATCGAGGCCGTGAAGTCGGCGGGTGGCAACCCCGCCCTTATTTTCACACCAACCCGCAGCAAGGAAGAGGCGCTGGCCGCCGCCGGGGAGAGCGAACTATGACCGGCGAAATGCTGCTTCTGATCGGCCTGTTCTTCGGCCTGTTGATCGTCGGGGCGCCGGTGGCCTTTGCCATCGGCATCTCCGGCTTTTCCTTCTTCATCATCTCCCAGGTAATGCCGGCGTCGATCGGCGTGCAGCAGGTGGCCTCGGCCTCGCAGAGCTTCCCGCTGCTCGCCGTGCCCTTCTTCGTGCTGGCCGGCCACATGATGAACAAGACGGGTATCACCACCCGCCTCATTCGCTGTTCGGAGGTGCTGGTCTCCTGGATGTCGGGCGGCATGGCGCAGGTGTGCATCGTGCTGTCGACGCTGATGGGCGGCGTTTCCGGCTCGGCCGTCGCCGACGCTGCCATGGAGGCACGCATCCTCGGACCGGATCTGGTGCGCAACGGCTATTCCAAGGGCTTCACGGCCGCCACCATCGCCGTGGGGTCGCTGATCACCGCCACCATTCCGCCGAGCCTCGGGCTGATCCTCTACGGCTTCGTCGGCAACGTCTCCATCGGCCGGCTGTTCCTGGCCGGCGTCATTCCCGGCCTGATGATGATGGCCGGGCTGATGTTCACGGTGTGGGTTGTCTCGCGCAAGCGCGGCTACCGCTCGGCCACCGTCACGCGGCCGAGCTGGTCGGCGGTCGGCAGTGCGGTGTGGGACGCCAAGTGGGCGCTGTTCTTCCCGGTGGCGCTGCTCGTCTCCATCCGCAGCGGCATGTTCACGCCGTCGGAAGTCGGTGCCTTCGCCGTCGTCTACGCCATTGTCGTCGGCGTGCTGTTCCATCGCGAGCTCACCTGGCAGGGCGCCATGGAGGCGCTGCTGCACGGCGTGATCGACAATGGCCTGATCGTCCTGATCATCATGTTCTCGGGCATGGTGGGATACGCCATCATCTTCGACCAGGCGCCGCAGGCGATCGCCCAGGGCATGCTGGGCCTGACGCAGAGCCCGACCGCGATCCTGTTCCTGATCGTGGTGTTCCTCTTGATCGCTGGCTGCTTCATCGAGGCGACGGTGCTGGTGCTGCTCTTGACGCCGATCTTCCTGCCGATCGTGCTGCAGCTCGGCGTCGACCCGGTGCATTTCGGCATCGTCATGATGACCATGGTCACCTTCGGCGGCATGACGCCGCCGGTGGGTGTCGCCATGTTCACGGTCTGCGGCCTCCTCGACTGCAGCATCGACGAGTATCTCGTCGAGGCGCTGCCGCATATCGCCACCATCCTGATCCTCGTCGCGATCCTGATCTTCTTCCCGCAGATATCCCTCTTCCTGCCCAATCTGCTCATGTAGGGCGGAGCGAGAACTGCGTGCCTTCGAGCCGGTTGGCGTATCGTCAGCCGGCTTTTCTTGCCTACTTACCAAGAGGAACGGGAGCGCCGGGCGGGTCCTTCGCTACGCTTTTGCACCGTTTCTGATCAGAATCAGCCTAAAAATTAGACATCAATCTGCATGAACAAAAACTAGTCATTTTCTCTTGCCTTTGCCCTTCCGCTCGGGCATCCCTAGGGCATGAGTCACTTCGACCTCGCCATTCTGGTGATCGACGAGAATGCGGTCCGCGCGGCCATCATCGAGGATGGATTGCGCGAGGCGGGGCACAGTCACGTCACCGTCGTCCACACGGTGAACGGCATCGCCCGCGTCATCGAGGCGACCCGGCCGGACGTGATCATCATCGACATCGAGAACCCCAACCGCGACATGATGGAGCACCTGTTCCAACTGACGCGGTCGGTCAGCCGGCCCATCGCCATGTTTGTCGACCGCTCGGATTCGGCGTCGATCGAGGCGGCGGTGGAGGCGGGCGTGTCGGCCTATATCGTCGACGGCCTGAAGAAGGAGCGGGTGAAGCCGATCTTGGACATGGCGGTGATCCGCTTCAACGCTTTCAGCCGCCTGCAGAGGGAGCTGGAGGAAGCCAAGTCGGCGCTGGAAGATCGCAAGGTGATCGAGCGGGCCAAGGGCATCCTGATGAAGCTCCGCAACCTCAGCGAAGAGGAAGCCTACGCGCTGATGCGCCAGACGGCGATGAACGAGAAGAAGAAGATGGCCGACATCGCCCAGTCCGTGGTGACGGCGGCCGGCCTCTTGATGTGATGGAGCCACGGCGATGACCACGATCGACCATCCCGATATCGCCGCCCCGGCCGTCACCTCCGGGCCCGAGCAGACGCATCTCCGCGCCGGCTTCATTCCGCTGGTCGATGCTTCCGTGCTGATCGCCGCCGCCGAGCTGGGCTTTGCCGCCCGCGAGGGGCTGACGCTCGATCTGGTGCGCGACGTGTCCTGGGCCAATATCCGCGACCGACTGGCCTTCCGGCAGTTCGACCTGGCGCACATGCTGTCGCCGATGCCGATCGCCGCCATGCTGGAGCTGGGCTCCAACCCGTCGCCGACCATCGCGCCCTTCGTGCTGGGGCGGGGCGGCAACGCCATCACCCTGTCGGTGCGCCTGTTCGAGGCGATGCAGGCGATGACCGGCCTTGCCGACGACGCCTCGGCGCTCGATTGCGCCAAGGCATTGGCCACCGTCATTGCAGGACGCAAGCAGAGCGGAATGCCGCCGCTGACGCTCGGCATGACCTATCCCTATTCCTCCCATAACTACGAACTCCGCTACTGGCTGGCCGCCGGCGGCGTCGATCCGGACCGGGATGTCCGGCTGCGCGTGGTGCCGCCGCCGATGACCTCGGACGCGCTGGCGGCCGGCGCCATCGACGGCTTCTGTGTCGGCGCGCCCTGGAACATGGTCGCCTCGGAAAAGGGCGTCGGCCGCATCGTCGCCACCAAGCAGGACATCTGGGCGTCGTCGCCGGAAAAGGTCATCGGCCTGCGTCCGGATTGGGCCGAGCGCAATCGCGACAGCGTCTCGCGGCTGATCGTGGCGCTGAATGCCTCGGCACGCTGGTGCGACGATCCGGCCAACCACGAGGCGCTGGCCGATCTCCTGGCGCAGGAGGCCAATCTCGGCGCGCCGGTCGAGATCATCCGCCACGTGCTGGCCGGCCAGTTCGCGCTCGACGCCAAGGGCAACCGGCGCGTGGTGCCGAACTATTTCGTGTTCCACGGGGCGGAGGCCAACTGCCCGTCGTCCACCCAGGCGCTCTGGGTCTACAGCCAGATGGTCCGCTGGGGGCAGGTCGCCTATTCGCCGGAAGCTGCCGCGACGGCCGCCTCCGCCTTCCGCGCCGACCTCTACGCCTCGGCGCTGGGCCTCAGGGAAAGCCCCTGCGAGGAAGCCGTCGCCGATCCGTTCATCGACGGTCGCAGCTTCGATCCGGCAGAGCTCGAAGCCTATGTCAGGAGCTTCGGTTCGCCCAATCAGGGTGCAACTGCCTAGGCCTACGCCGCCCATTTAAGCAGAAAGTCGTATGGCGCGGAAATGGGCGAGGGCGCCTGCAACCGCCAAAACGCCTTTGAAAACAAGAACCATTCCAGACTGATCGAAAGTGGCACGGCCATTGCTTTTATAGAACTGCCTCGGTCAACGGCGACCTGAAGGCAGGTGGGCGCTCTGTAGCGCACAACATCCATCCGACATCGACGTCGCAAGCTCTTGCTGGCGGGATTCTCCCATCCCCATCGGCTCAGCTTCGCGGCGTTTTTTGTTGTTCAGGCTCCGCCAACTCGAGGGCAATCCATGACCGATATCTCCCGGCGCTCCATCCTGAAGACCTCCGCCACGGTGGCCCTGCTCGGCGCCGTCCGCACCGCCTTTCCGTCGGGCGCCTTCGCCGCCACGGCCGGTCCGGAAGTGACCGGCGTCAAGCTCGGCTATATCGCGCTGACCGACGCGGCGCCGCTGGTGATCGCCAAGGAAAAGGGCCTGTTCGCCAAATACGGTCTGCCGGACGTCGAGGTGGCCAAGCAGGCCTCCTGGGGCGCCACGCGAGACAATCTGGTGCTCGGCGGCGCGGCCAACGGCATCGACGGCGCGCATATCCTGACGCCCATGCCCTACCTGATCTCCACCGGCAAGGTGACGCAGAACAACGTGCCGGTGCCGATGTCCATTCTCGCCCGACTCAACCTCGACAGCCAGGGCATCTCGGTGGCCAAGGAATACGCCGGCGCCGGCGTCGGCCTCGACGCGAGCAAGCTCAAGGAGGCCTTCGCCGCCAAGAAAGCCGGCGGCGGTGAGGTGAAGGTGGCGATGACCTTCCCCGGCGGCACCCATGACCTCTGGATCCGCTACTGGCTGGCGGCCGGCGGCATCGATCCGGACAAGGACGTCTCCACCATCGTGGTGCCGCCGCCGCAGATGGTCGCCAACATGAAGGTCGGCAACATGGACGCCTTCTGCGTCGGCGAGCCGTGGAACGAGCAACTGGTCAACCAGGGCATCGGCTTCACCGCCTGCACCACCGGCGAACTGTGGAAGGGCCACCCGGAGAAGGCGCTGGCGCTGCGATCCGACTGGATCGAGGCCAACCCGAACGCCACCAAGGCGCTGTTGATGGCGGTGATGGAGGCCCAGCAGTGGGCCGACAGCATGGACAACAAGGAGGAAATGGCGGCCATCCTCGGCAAGCGGCAATGGTTCAACGTGCCGCCCAAGGACGTGCTCGGCCGCCTCAAGGGCACCATCAACTACGGCAACGGCCGCCTTCTCGAGAACACCGGCCTCGAGATGAAGTTCTGGAAGGAGCACGCCTCCTATCCCTTCAAGAGCCACGACGCCTGGTTCCTCACCGAGAACGTTCGCTGGGGCAAGTTGCCGGGCGACACCGACATCAAGGCGCTGGTCGACAAGGTGAACCGCGAGGACCTCTGGCGCGCCGCCGCCGCGGACCTCGGCGTTGCCGCCGCCGACATTCCCGCCAGTTCCTCGCGCGGTCCGGAGACCTTCTTCGACGGCAAGGTTTTCGATCCCGAAAATCCCAAGGCCTACCTCGACAGCCTGACCATCAAGGCCATGGCCTGAGAAATCCCGCTCCGGCGGCCGTCTGGCGCGACTTTCTGCGCTTCCGTTGCTCACGGACATCAAAGTCCGCTCCGCTCCGGTTCTCGAAAGCCACGCCATCCGACTCGCCGGAGCGAATTTCCACTTCACTAGATTCCTCGGAGACAGCCTAATGACTGCCACCGCCAGAAAAGTCCCGATCGAAGCGGCCAGCCGGCCGGCCCAACCCGGCAAGGTCGTGCCGCTCGGTCGCGCCCAGGCGAACCGGATCGACTTCGGCCGCGCCGCCGCGAATCTCGCGCGCAACGTCATCCCACCGCTCGTCGTGCTTCTGGTGCTGCTCGCCGTCTGGCAGGTGAGCTGCTCGGGCGTCGGCGCGCCGCTGCCGCCGCCCTCCCAGATCTGGACCGACAGCTACGATCTCATCGCCTATCCCTTCTTCGACTACGGCTCGCAGGACATCGGCCTCGCCTGGCGGGTGCTGACCTCGCTGCAGCGCGTCGCCATCGGCTTCGGCCTTGCCGCCGTGGTCGGCGTGGCGCTCGGCGCGCTGGTCGGCCAGTCGGTGTGGGCGATGCGCGGCCTCGACCCGATCTTCCAGATCCTCAGGACGGTGCCGCCGCTCGCCTGGCTGCCGCTGTCGCTCGCCGCCTTCCAGGACAGCAACCCCTCGGCCATTTTCGTGATCTTCATCACCTCGATCTGGCCGGTCATCATCAACACCGCCGTCGGCGTGCGCAACATTCCCGAGGACTATCGCAACGTCGCCCGCGTGCTCCGGCTGAACCAGTTGGAGTTCTTCCTGCGCATCATGCTGCCGGCGGCGGCGCCCTACATCTTCACCGGCCTGCGCATCGGCATCGGCCTCTCCTGGCTCGCCATCGTCGCGGCGGAAATGCTGACCGGCGGCGTCGGCATCGGCTTCTTCATCTGGGACGCGTGGAACTCATCGCGCCTTCCCGACATCATCGTGGCGCTCGCCTACATCGGCCTCACCGGCTTCGTCCTCGACAAGCTGGTGGCCTTCCTGGGGCGCGTCATCGCCCGCACCAGCGCCTGAGGGGGAAACGATGAGCGCCTATCTGAAAATCGATCATATCGACAAGAGCTTCGCCCGCGGCGGCGCCGCCACCCATGTGCTCGCCGACGTGACGCTGACCATCGACAAGGGCGAGTTCGTGTCGATCATCGGCCATTCCGGCTGCGGCAAGTCGACGCTGCTCAACCTCGTCGCCGGCCTGACGCGCGTCTCCGCCGGAGCGATCCTGCTCGAGGGCAGGGAAGTGAACGAGCCCGGCCCCGAGCGGGCTGTGGTGTTCCAGAACCACTCGCTGCTGCCGTGGCTCAGCGTCTATGAGAACGTCAACCTCGCGGTGTCCAAGGTGTTCGCCGGCAAGAAGAGCCGGGCCGAGCGCCACGACTGGGTGATGCACAACCTCGATCTGGTGCAGATGGCCCACGCCAAGGACAAGCGGCCGGCCGAGATCTCCGGCGGCATGAAGCAGCGCGTCGGCATCGCCCGCGCGCTCGCCATGGAGCCGAAGATCCTGCTGCTCGACGAGCCGTTCGGCGCGCTCGACGCCCTGACCCGCGCCCACCTGCAGGACGCTGTGATGGATATCCATGCCCGCCTCGGCAACACCATGATCATGATCACCCATGACGTCGACGAGGCGGTGCTGCTCTCCGACGGCATCGTGATGATGACCAACGGCCCGGCGGCCCATATCGGCGAGGTGCTGGAGGTGCCGATCCCCCGGCCGCGCGACCGCATCGCCCTTGCCTCCGACCGGTCCTACCTCAAGTGCCGCGAGGCCGTGCTGAAGTTCCTCTACGAGCGCCACCGCTTCGTCGAAGCCGCGGAGTAAGCCATCATGAGCGAGAAACTCGTCATCATCGGCAACGGCATGGCCCCCGGCCGCATGCTGGAAGAACTGTTCGAGAAGGCGCCCGGCGCCTATGACGTCACCATCTTCAACGCCGAACCGCGCGTGAACTACGACCGCATCATGCTGTCGCCGGTGCTGTCGGGCGAGAAGAGCTATGAGGACATCGTCATCCATGACGACGCCTGGTATGCGAAGAACGGCGTGACGCTGCTGAAGGGCGCCCGCGTCACCGAGATCGACCGCGAGCGTCGCATCGTCACTGCCGCCGACGGCCGCACCGCCAGCTACGACAAGCTGGTGATCGCCACGGGGTCGACGCCGATCATCATCCCGGTGCCCGGCCATCAGTTGCCCGGCGTGCTCGCCTATCGCGACCTCGACGACGTCGACCGCATGCTGGAGATCGCCAGGGGCGGCGGCCGCGCCATCGTCATCGGCGGCGGCCTTCTCGGCCTCGAAGCGGCCTATGGCCTGAAGCGCCAGGGCATGGAGGTGACGGTCATCCACCTGATGCCGACCATCATGGAGCGGCAGCTCGACCCGCCCGCCGCCTACATGCTGAAGAAGGCGCTGGGCGATCGCGGCATCGACATCATCACCAAGGCCAACACCAAGGCGATCCTCGGCACCGACAAGGTGGAAGGCATCGAGCTCGACGACGGCCGCATCATCCCCGGCGACATGGTGGTGATGGCCGTCGGCATCCGGCCGAACACCACGCTGGCCCACGCGGCGGGATTGGAGGTCAATCGCGGCATCGTCGTCAACGACGGCATGCAGACCTCTGACCCCCAGATCTACGCCCTCGGCGAATGCGCCGAGCATCGCGGCGTCTGCTACGGCCTCGTCGCGCCGCTCTATGAAAGCGCCCGGGCGCTGGCCGATCGCCTCGCCGGCGGCAGTGCCGAATATCTGGGCTCGGTGACCAACACCAAGCTGAAGGTCACCGGCATCAACCTGTTCTCGGCCGGCGACTTCGCCGAGGCGCCGGACCGCGAGGAGATCGTGCTGCGCGATGCCTCGGCCGGCGTCTACAAGCGCCTGGTCTTGAAGGACAATCGCATCGTCGGCACGGTGCTCTATGGCGACACGGCCGACGGTTCGTGGTTCTTCGACCTGATGAAGAAGGGCAGCGACGTTTCGGCCATGCGCGACACGCTGATCTTCGGCCAGTCGTTCCAGGGAGGGGCGCCCCTGGACCCTATGGCGGCCGTTGCAGCCTTGCCCGATGACGCGGAAATCTGCGGCTGCAACGGCGTCTGCAAGGGCAAGATCACCTCGACCATTTCGGGCAAGGGCCTGACCACGCTCGACGAAGTAAGGGCGCATACCAAGGCCTCGGCCTCCTGCGGCAACTGCACCGGCCTCGTCGAGCAGTTGATGAAGCTGACGCTGGGCGACCGCTACAATCCGGCGGCCGTCACGCCGATGTGCGGCTGCACCGACCTCGGCCACGACGACGTCCGCCGCCTCATCCTCGCCAAGGGCCTCAAGACCATTCCGGCCGTCATGCAGGAGCTGGAGTGGAAGACCTCCTGCGGCTGCGCCAAGTGCCGGCCGGCGCTCAACTACTACCTCGTCTGCGACTGGCCGGACGAATATGCCGACGACTACCAGTCGCGCTTCATCAACGAGCGCGTCCACGCCAACATCCAGAAGGACGGCACCTATTCTGTGGTGCCGCGCATGTGGGGCGGCGTCACCTCGGCGGCCGAGCTCCGGGCGATCGCCGACGTGGTCGACAAGTTCCAGGTGCCGATGGTCAAGGTCACCGGCGGCCAGCGCATCGACCTCCTGGGCATCCAGAAGGAGGATCTGCCGGCGGTCTGGGCCGATCTCGGCAAGGCGGGCTTCGTCTCCGGTCAGGCCTATGCCAAGGGCCTGCGCACGGTGAAGACCTGCGTCGGCTCGGAATGGTGCCGCTTCGGCACGCAGGACTCCACCGGTCTCGGCATACGCCTCGAAAAGTTCATGTGGGGCTCGTGGACGCCGGCCAAGCTGAAGCTCGCCGTCTCCGGCTGCCCGCGCAACTGCGCCGAGGCCACCTGCAAGGACATCGGCGTCATCTGCGTCGATAGCGGCTTCGAGATCCACTTCGCCGGCGCGGCGGGGCTGGAGATCAAGGGCACGGAAGTGCTCGGCATGGTGAAGACCGAGGACGAGGCGCTCGAACACATCGTGGCGCTGACGCAGATGTACCGCGAGCAAGGCCGCTATCTCGAGCGCATCTACAAGTGGGCCAAGCGCGTCGGCCTCGACGAGATCCGCCGCCAGATCATGGACGATGCGGAGAAGCGCAAGGGCTATTTCGACCGCTTCGTGTTCAGCCAGAAATTCGCCCAGGTCGATCCCTGGTCCGAGCGCGTCTCGGGCAAGGACAAGCATGAGTTCAAGCCGCTGGTGGTCACCGGCTTCAGCGAAGCGGCCGAGTAAAGTTCACGGCATCCGCCCGAAAAGTTGCAGACTTTTCGGACCAAGCGGATGCGCCAAAACAAGATCAGGAGCATAAGATGACCTGGGTCACCATCGGCCGTCTTGAGGATATTCCGGTTCGCGGGGCGCGTTGCGTCAATACGCCGGAGGGGCGGATCGCCGTGTTCCGCACCGCCGACAATGAGGTGTTCGCCATGGAGGACAGCTGCCCGCACAAGCGCGGGCCGCTCAGCCAGGGCATCGTCCACGGCAAGAGCGTGACCTGCCCGCTGCACAACTGGGTGATCTCCCTGGAGTCTGGGGCAGCGCAAGGCGCCGACAGCGGTCAGGTTCGCACCATTTCCGTGCGCAATGATAACGGAACGCTTCTGCTCGAGCTGACCGAGCTGCGTGTCGCTGCCGAGTAAACCATCGGAGAGACTGCCCGAGAATGGTTCAGGAAACCCGTACCACCTGTCCCTACTGCGGTGTCGGCTGCGGTGTGCTCGTCCGCGTCGACGACGATGGGCGGACGACCGTCAAGGGCGATCCCGATCATCCCGCCAACTTCGGTCGGCTCTGTTCCAAGGGCTCGGCGCTGGTTGAGACGCTGGGGGATGATGGCCGCATTCATCATCCTGAGATCGGCGGGCGGCAGGCGGGTTGGGACGAGGCGCTGGATATCGTGGCCGGCACCTTCAAGGAGACCATCGCCGAGCATGGGCCGGAGGCCGTCGCCTTCTATCTGTCGGGCCAGCTTCTCACCGAGGATTATTACGTCGCCAACAAGCTGATGAAGGGCTTCATCGGCGCCGCCAACATCGACACCAACTCACGCCTCTGCATGGCCTCGTCGGTGGCGGGCCATCGCCGCGCCTTCGGTTCCGACACGGTGCCGGGCAATTATGAGGACATCGAGCTTGCCGATCTCGTGGTGATCGTCGGCTCCAACATGGCCTGGTGCCACCCGGTGCTCTACCAGCGCCTCGCGGCGGCCAAGGCAGCGCGTCCCGAAATGTCGGTGGTGGTGATCGACCCGCGCCGCACCGCGACGAGCGACATCGCCGACTTGCATCTCTCCATCCGCGCCGACGGCGACGTGGCGCTGTTCAACGGGCTGATGGCGCATCTGCACGCTGCCGGTCATGTCGATCGACCCTTCATCACCGAGCATACCGAGGGCTTCACGGCGGCCCTCGGCGAGGCACGGCGCCTGGGGCCGCATGAGCTTTCCGCCGTCACCGGCCTGACGCAGGCGGAGATCGCCGCCTTCTACGAGCGCTTTGCCGCGACCGAGAAGGTGGTGACGCTGTTCAGCCAGGGCGTCAACCAGTCGTCGTCGGGCAGCGACAAGGTCAACGCCATCATCAACTGCCACCTCATCACCGGCCGCATCGGCCGGCCGGGAATGGGGCCGCTGTCGCTGACCGGCCAGCCCAACGCCATGGGCGGGCGCGAGGTGGGCGGGCTCGCCAACATGCTGGCCGCCCATATGAATCTGGACGATGCCGCCGATCGCGACCGCGTCGGCCGCTTCTGGGCCGCACCTGATATCGCCGAGCGGCCGGGCCTCAAGGCGGTGGATCTGTTCGACGCCGTGGCCGACGGCCGCGTCAAGGCGCTGTGGATCATGGCGACCAACCCGGTGGTATCGATGCCCGAGGCCGACCGGGTGCGGGCGGCCATCGCCGCCTGTCCCTTCGTCGTCGTCTCGGACATCCAGCGCGATACCGACACGGCGCGGCTCGCCCATGTGCTCCTGCCCTCGCTCGGCTGGAGCGAGAAATCCGGCACCGTCACCAACTCCGAGCGGCGCATCTCCCGCCAGCGCGCCTTCCGCATGGGGCCGGGCGAGGCACGGGCCGACTGGTGGCAGTTCGCCGAGGTCGGTCGCCGCATGGGCTTTGGCGATGCCTTCGCCTATGCCGGGCCGCACCAGATCTTCGCCGAGCATGCCGGCCTCTCGGGCTTCGAGAACGCCGGCCGCCGCGACTTCGACATTTCCGCCCATGCCGGCATCGACGCCGCCGGTTACGAGCGGCTCCAGCCCTTCCAGTGGCCGCAGCCGGCCGGCACACCGCCGGAGACCAGCCGTTTCTTCGCCGATGGCCGCTTCTACCACACCGACGGCAGGGCGCGCTTCGTGGCCGCGAAGGGCGAGACCGAACGCCGCACCAACTGGGGCTTCCCCTTCGTGCTGAACACCGGCCGCGTCCGCGACCACTGGCACACCATGACGCGCACCGGCAAATCGCCGCGCCTGTCGGCCCATCTCGCCGAACCCTTCGCCGAGATCCATCCGGCCGACGCCCGAGCCTGTGGCATTGACGACGCCGACCTCGTGGAGGTGGAGAATGAGTTGGGCGCCCGCGTCATCGTGCGGGCGCTGCTCACCGACCGGCAGGCGCGCTGCAACCTGTTCGTCCCCATGCACTGGACGGGCGAGACCTCGGCGCTCGCCCGGGTCAACGCGTTGTTCCCCGGCCGGGTCGATGCGGTCTCTGGCCAGCCGGCGTTGAAGCATACGGCGGTCCGCCTGCGTCGGCATGACAGCGAGACGCACGGCTTTCTTGTGTCCGAGAAAAAGCCCGAGGGCGTTGGCACCGACTATTGGGCGCTGGCCCGCACCGATCACGGCTGGCGGCTGGAGCTCGCCGGCTCTCCACCGGCCGAAGGCTGGGAAGGCTGGCTGCGCCGGGTGGCCGGCCTGCCGGCGGAGGCGGACGTCATCGGCTATCATGAGCGAGCGGGGACTCGCATGGCCGCCTTCACGGGTACGCGCCTTCACGCCGCGCTCTATGTCGGCAAGGGGCCGGTCGCCGTATCGCGCGCCTGGGCGGCCGATCAGCTCGGCCAGAGCTTCACCGATCCGCACCGCCGGGCGGACGTGGTGGCCGGGCGGCCGGGCAAGGGCGGCACTGATAAGGGCGCCATCGTCTGCGCCTGCGCCGCCGTGGGCATCAACGACATCCGCGCCGCCATCGCCTCGGGCTGCCAGAGCGTCGACGCCGTGGGCGAGGCGACGGCCGCCGGCACCAACTGCGGCTCCTGCCGCCCGGAGATCCGCCGCATCCTCGAGGGCATGATGCTTCAGGCGGCCGAGTGACCGGTTCCACATGCGACAGGTCACCGCGAGGAAGGCGTGCGGCCGATGCAGCCCGGACCAGTCTCCGTCGAAAAGGTTGTCCTGATCTCCGTCCCCCCAGCCGGTCCATCGACGATCTCGATCCTGGCGTCGTGAGCATTGGCAATTCTTCGGCAGAGATCGAGCCCGAGACCGTAGCCTTTTCCGTGCTCGCGCGCGGCGCTCAGCCGGACGAACGGATCGAAGACGCGCAGCCGGTCCGTCTCGGGAATGCCGACGCCGTGATCGATGATCCGCAGGAGGCATGTGGCTTCGTCGCCTTCGAGGACGACCTCTATGGGATCGTCGTCTTCGGTGGAGAACTTGATCGCGTTGTCGATCAGGTTCATCGACAGGATTCGCAGGAGATCGGCGTCGCCACGGATCCGTGTGTTGGCGGCTCGAACGTCCAGCGCCAGCGGCCGGCGACGCTCCTCCTGAACGATGCTTCGCACCAGCGCCGCCAGATCGAGCGAGGTCATGCGAATGGCCCCTCGCGCCACCCGTTCGCGCTCGAGCAGCGTCGCCACCAGCGATTCCATGATCCCGACATCCTTGCGGATCTGATCCTGTTTCTCGCCCTCCGGAATAAACTCGAGGGCGACCTTGATGCGCGTCAGCGGCGAGCGCAGTTCGTGGCTCACGTCCCCGAGGAGCCGTTCCCGGGCCGCGAGCATGTCGCGAACCCGCCGGGCCATGTCATCGAAGGCCCTGGCCACCTCGGCAAGTTCGCCGTCACCGCGGGGCATCGGTGCCACGGTGTCGAACCTTTCTGCTGCCACGGCCTCGACGCTCCGCCGCAGCCAGCGGAGCGGCGCGAGCAGGCGTGCCTGATAGACGTGATGGGCTGCGAGGACTGTGATTACCAGGACGATCAGGATCGCCAGTGCGGCCAGATGAAACCTCGCGGCGTCGGCGACCGGCCAGCGCAGCTCGACGGAGGCTCCACCCGCCGCCGGGGCCGTCGCGGACAGCATCATCGGCTGCGGCAACGTCGGCGAGGGGGAGTCGGCGTGCAAACTCATGCCGTTCCGATGGTAAGTCACCGCCACCCGGTGGGTGCGCGCCAAGCGATCGACGTCCGCCTGGCCGGCGTCGGCCGGCAGGTCGCGCACCAGGACGGTGGCATAGTCGGCGAGAACGGCCTTTACCGGACCGTCGATCACGCCGCCGAAGAGGGTCAGCCCGTAGGTTATCGCCACGAGCACGGCAATGGCCGCAGCCGTCGCGATACTGGCGACGCGCAGGCGCCGAAAGAGACCGAAGGAACGGACGCCGGTCATGCCTCACCCGATGAACTGATAGCCGAGACCCCGGATCGTCTTGATGAGACGCGGGCTGCGCGGATCGTCGCCCAGCTTCTCGCGCAGGCGGCTGATGGCCATGTCCGCCGCGCGGTCGGTGACGTTGAGGTCGTCGGTGCAGGCGGCGCGAAGGAGCTGTGTCCGGCTCAGAACCGCCCCGCGTGAGCCGACGAGCGCGGCGAGGATGGTGAACTCGGTGCTGCTGAGATCGAGCAAGGTTCCGTCGAGAGAGGCGATGCGGCGCGGCATGTCCACGGAAAGCGGGCCGACGACAAGGGTCTTTCGGGTTGGATGCAGGCGACGCAGCAAGGCGTCGACGCGGGCGACGAGTTCGCGCGGCTCGAAGGGCTTGGGGACGTAGTCGTCGGCGCCCATTTCCAGGCCCATTACGCGGTCGGCGGTTTCGCCGCGCGCGGTCAGCAGGATGATCGGCAAGTCGCTGGCGGCGCGAATGTCGCGGCAGGCGTTCATGCCGTTGCCGTCGGGCAGCATGACGTCGAGGATGGCGAGGTCCGCTCCATCGCGCCTCAGCCGTCGCAACCCGGTCTCAAGCCGCGTTTCATAGATCAGACGGATGCCGAAACGCTGGACATACTCTTCCAGCAGACGGCAGAGATCGGCGTCGTCGTCGATCAGCAGGACGGTGGGCTTGGTCATCGGTCAACTCCGCAAGGCGACGATCGGATCCAACCTCGAGGCTTTCCAGGCGGGCAGCCATCCGGCCGCCAACCCGAGGCCCGTGGCGATCAGCGCGGGATAGACCAGCACGCGCCAATCGATCGCCAGCCTCCAGGCCATGATCGCGTCGGCGGCCCATATGCCGGAGATCCCTAGCACGACTCCGGAAGTTGCGGCCATCGCGCCAATCAGACCGGATTCCAGTACGAACTCGGCGAGAATGGCCGAACGAGGCGCGCCGATCGCCCGCTTGAGGCCGATCTCCCGCCAACGTTGGCGGACCGCGAGCGACATCACCGCCAGCGTTCCGCCACAGCCGAGGCACAGCGCCAGCCAGGCGATCGGCCGCATCGACCGTTGCACCAGGTCGTCGCTCGCGGCGGCGGTGCGCAGGGCCCTGTCCTGCGAGACGACGCGGAAGGCCGGTTCGCCCGCCTGGCGGTCGGCCAGAAAGGCTTCGACGGCGCGGATGGCCGTGTCGGTTTTCCCCGCATCGGCGACCTGGAGGTAGAAGCGGTCGAGCCAATCGACGTTGAGCAGGCGCCGCTGAAGGGTCGAGACCGGCACGATGACCTGCATGTCCTCATTGTCGCCGTCGGCCCCGACGCCCTTGCGGGCGAGGACGCCGACGATCGTCAGGTCCATCCGGCCGATTCGCAGGTGCCGCCCCACGGGATCCTCACCGCCGAACAGCTCACGAGCAACCTCGCCACCGATGATGCAGACGGTGGCACGTATCGCAACGTCGTCCGCCGATACGAAGCGGCCGCTCGACAGACGATGATTGCGAAGACGGCGGAAGGCAGGCTCGGTGCCGACAACCGGCACGGCGAGGCGCCGTCCGCCCGCGTAAACGAGCGCGCTCTGGTCCTTGATCGCCGCAACATCGACAACCCCCGGCAGCGCGGCGAGGCCGTCGCGGTCGGCGATCCGCAAGATATGCGCGACCTCGGGCTTTCCGCGCGGACGGGTCGTTTCGAGGCGGATCGCATTGACGGCGATCAGGTTGCGACCCAGCCGGTCGATCCGGCGTTCGATGTCGCGCTGTGCGCCCTCCGTCAACGCCAGGAGGAGCACGACCGCGGCAACGCCGATCGCCATGGCGGCGGCGGCGACGATCCGGCTCGGAAGGGACCGCCACAGCGCGGCGACCGCCTGCCGCGCCGCTACGGATGCGAGCGTTGTCCGCACTTACGTCTCCCTCAGAGCCTCCACGGGATCGAGCCGCGCCGCCTTGAGCGCCGGAAGGCAGCCGGACGCCAAGGCCACCGCCGCCGTCGCGCCGAGCCCCATGAGAACGGCCGCCGGCGAGAAGGCCATGGGAGTGCCGAACTTCACCGCAAAGGCGAAGATCATCAGTTGGGCCAGTCCGATTCCGAGCAAGCCGCCAATCGTGGTCACCAGCATCGCCTCGGTGAGGAACTGGATGCCGACGTCCGTCGGACGCGCGCCCACGGCACGGCGGAGTCCTATCTCCCGGAAGCGTTCGCGGACGGACGCCGACGTGATCGAGGAGACGATGGTCGCCGCGACGAGCAGGCACATGCCGGCAACGACCGGCACCAGGATCCGGATGATGCCGAGGGTGCTGTCGATGGTGGCGCGGACGGCTTTTGGCGTCAGCACGGCGAAGTCGTCCTGTTCGCCGGGGGCGATGGCATGACGACGCCGCAGGATCGTCGCGACTTGACCACCCAGGCTGTCGGGATCGACGCCGGGCGTCGCCGTGAACTTCAGCATGGTGAGGTAATCGACGTTCCTGACGCGGCGCATCAGGGTCGTGACGGGAATCTGGATCTCGTCATCGCGATCGGCTCCGTGACCGTCGACGCCGATTGGCCGGAGGACGCCTTTGATCTCGAAGGGCACACCGTCGATCTGGACGGACTTGCCGACCGGGTCCTCGTCGCCGAACAGCCGGCGCGCCGCGGTGGTGCCGATCAAGGCGACCCGCGCGGTTGCCTCGATATCGGCCGGCGCGAGCGACTGGCCGGCCGTCACCGGACGCGCCCAGGCTTTGGCGGCGTTGGCGCTGTTGCCGAAGAGGCGAATTTCCGCGCTTCGGCCCTGGTAGCGAACGACGGCCTCGCCTCCATCGAACACGGTGTCGGCAAGGTTGAGCCCGGCCACCTCTCTGGTTATCGCGTCGGCGTCCGACAGTTTGAGGTTGCCGGCGCCGGTGCCGTCGCGTGCCCTGACGATCAGTCCATCCGAACCCAGCATGAGCTGGACCGTCGCCAGGAACCGCCCCTCGAGCTGGTCGGCGATCACCGACAGTCCCACCAGCCCGGCGGTGCCGACAGCGACGCCGAGCGCCACAAACAGGGAGCGAAGACGGTGCCGCAAGATTTCGGCCAGACCGATCGAGAGAGTGCCGGAAAGGGTCAACATGGAATGCTCCTCAGAAAAGGACGCCGCCCTGAAGCCTGAGCGTGCGCCGCGCGCGCCGCGCGACCTCTGAATCATGGGTGATCAGCACGATGGTGGTGCCCGCCTCGTTCAAGGTGTCGAAGAGGGACAGGATCTCGCCGGTCGTCGCCGGATCGAGATTGCCGGTCGGTTCGTCGGCGAGCAGAAGGGTCGGATCGGTGACCAGGGCGCGAGCAATGGCGACCCGTTGCTGCTGTCCCCCGGAAAGCTGCTCGGGGGTATGGCTGATGCGGTCCGCCAGCCCGACCTTGGCGAGGGCCTCGGCGGCGCGCCGGCGGGGCGAGTCCCAGGGGCCATAGAGGAGGGGCAGGCAGACATTGTCGAGCGCCGTCGTGCGCGGCAAGAGATGGAACTGCTGGAAAACGAAGCCGATGCACCGGTTGCGAAGTCGTGCCCGTTCGGGCTCGGCGATCGAGGCGATTTCGTCGCCGTGAAAGCGGAAGGAGCCGCCGTCGGGACGATCGAGCAGGCCGAGGATGTTCATCAGGGTGGATTTGCCGGTGCCTGATCCGCCGACGATCGCGACATAATCGCCTTCGCCGATCGTCAGGTCGATACCGCGCAGGATGTCGAGCCTCTGTCCGTCGCGCGTCCGGTACGCCTTGGTTATGTTGGCAAGCTGGAACATGGTGTCTCCGATGGTGTCCTGGGTACTAGAAATCATTGATTTCCATGATCTCTCCGCCTGCGAGGCCGGCCCGGATCTCAACCATGGTTTCGTCGCGCAGCCCGGTGACGACGGCTTTGTCGACCCAGCCGTCGCCGGCTCGGATGCGAACGGCTTCACCGTCGGCGTTTCGCCGGAGTGCCGCGCGGGGGATGAGGATTGCTCCGGTGGCCGCGCCAACGGTCAGTCGAACATGGGCTGTCATTTCCGGACGGACGACGACGCCCGGAACGGGAGCGAAATCCAGCTTGACGACATAGTTGACGACGCCATTTTCGATGCGCGGCTTGGGCTCGATCGCCACCACGCTGGCGGAGAGGGCCTGGTCTGGAAAGCTGTCGACCGTGAACGTTGCTTTCTGGCCGAGCCGGATCGATCCGATGTCGGTCTCGTCGACGAAGGCGCGCACTTCCAGCCTGGATATGTCGATAATGGTGACGAGGCTCGGCATTTCGAGGCGCATCGACAGCGTCTCGCCCTGCGTCATCGCGACATCGGCGACGTATCCCGCTATGGGTGCCGTTACCGTCGTGCGACCGAGATCGATCTCGGCGAGGGCCAGACGGGCGGCCGCTCCTCGCAGTCTGGCCTCCGCCGCCGCGAGATTCGTCCGGGCCGTGTCAACCGCCTGAACCGAACCGACGGCGGTCGACAGCAGATACCGTTTCCGGCCGAGATCGAGGCGGGAATAATCCCTTTCGGCCTCCGCCAACTTGAGCGCGGCGTCCGCCTCTTCGCGTCGGGCGGCAAACGTGGCGGGATCGATCCTGGCAAGGACGGTGCCCTTGTCGACATAGGTCCCGACCGTAACGGGTACTGCCACCAGACGCCCGACGACTTCGGCGCCGACCTGGATTTCGGCGCCGGTTTTGGGACGCACGATGCCGGTTGCCGTCACGACGCGCTGGAGATCACCGATCGTTGCCACGGCGGTGCGCGACGGGGGCGGGTCAGTAGCCGTCACCGTCTCGCCATGGCCGAGACCGGCAAGGACGGCTCCGCCGACGATGACGACGATCAAAACGATGGCGATCCCGATCCTGCCGCGCATTGCTTTTCCGCTTGCTGTCCATGCGTGGCAGAAAAGTAGGGGGCGATTGTCACGGGCCGGTCAGCGGCATGCAACGGATTGTCACGGGAACGGCGGCGCGGTCGGGCTCAGTTGATTTCGCTTGCGACCGGGGCCGCTAGAGTTCGGGAGTATTGTTTTGCGGTTTTTCCTTACCATAATACTATAAAAAGCCTGCGCTTTGTACTTATCGCTGACAGTGCGAGAAGGACAAAGCCATGGAAAATATTAGAAGTTTATATATACATTGCGAACTATGCTGTTCGGGTACCAATGCGTTGGAATCCCATGTTCGGGCTGCTCAAGATCCGCATCGTTATCCTGGCCGCGGTTTTCCTCGGCCTGGTGCCGTTTGTGGCAAGCGAGATCATGCGCACGCGTGCCGACATGGCGCGGCAGCTCGACGCGATGAACCAGAGCATGATGCAGGCGCTGTTGCGCAGCCAGCGAGGCTTCGTCGAGACGCGCATCGAGATCGAGCGGCTTTCGGAAACCATCGCCCTCTACGACAGCCTCCGGCACATGTCGGCCGCCGACTGCAATGACAGCATGTCGCGCACCCTGGAGATCCAGGAAAAGGTCGAGCGCATTTCGCTGATCTCTCCCGGCGGAACCATCTATTGCTCGACCGACCCCAAGGCCATCGGCGTCTATGTCGGAGACAGGGCCTATTTCACCGGCGCGATTGCTTCCAAGGGAGTCGTCTGGAGCGACTTCATCATCAGCCGCATCACCGGCCGGCTGCTGTTGCAGTCGGCCAAGGCGGTTCGCACCGGCGACCGCGTCGACTTCGTGCTGGCGATCGCCCTCAACACGGGCTATCTGCGCCAGGCCTCCCTCGACCAGTTCAACCTGCCGCTCACCTACGGCATGCTTCTCGACGCCCATGGCAAGGTGCTGGACGGCGGCCCGATGCCGGGTGTGAAGGACCCCCTGTCCGAGACGACGGCCAAGCGGCTGGCGGAGATCGGAACCGGGCTCGTTCTACCGGACACCTACGGGGCTGGCGGCAACGTCTTCGCGGTGACCACCCTGCCGGGAACGACCGATCGGATCGGCTTCGGCGTCGCCACCGATCAGGTGCGGTCCGTCGCGACCAGGGCGATGATCGAGCGGTTGGCGCTGGTCGGTCTCGTTGCGCTCAGCATCGCGGCGGCCGTGCTCGGCCTGCTGGAATGGCTTGTGCTGCGCGGCCTCAGGCAGGTGGTTCACGTGGCCGAGCGTGTCTCGGCCGGCGACTGGACCTCGCGGATCACCCAGACCTCCGTACTGCCCGATCTGGCGCTGGTCGGTCGCTCCGTGAACATGATGCTCGACAGCCTGCAGGCGTCCGTCAACACCGACCCGCTGACCGGCCTTGCCAACCGGCGGGCCCTCGACACGTTCCTGCTCGCCAGCCTCAACAGGCTGAAGCGCCATGGCGTCGGCTTCACCGTCGTCATGATCGACATCGACGCCTTCAAACCGTTCAACGACCATTATGGGCACGGCATGGGCGACGACGTGCTTCAGCTGGTCGGCGCGACCATTCAGCGCTTTGCCCGCCGCACCGACGAGATCGCCGCCCGCTACGGCGGCGAGGAGTTCACCCTCATCCTGACCGAGACCGATCCGGAGAAGCTGAGGCTGCATCTCGAAGCGCTGCGGCAGGCCGTGGCGGCGATCGCCATTCCGCATCTCCACTCGCCGCATGCCGTCTGTACCGTCAGCATCGGCTATGCGGCCGCCAAGGACGACGACACACCGCTGGCGGCGATCTCGCGCGCCGACGGCTGCATGTATCTGGCCAAGAGGAAAGGCCGCAACCGGGTCGAAGGCTTGCCCGATGATCACCGGGACCTTGAGCTGCTCGCCGGTTTCATGACCGACGTGGCGTGAAGTGGGGTTTTGAAGTCCGGCCCTATTTCGATTACTTCTCGGCGCCGGCTCTTCTCGATCTCGGGATTTTCAACATGACAAGCGATGCAACGGGCGCCCACCAACTCGGCAAGGCCACCGCAACGCCCGCCTCGCCCGACGAGGCGGTGCTCGACCGGGTGCCCAATCCACATCCCGACATCGACTATCTCGCCCGCTTCACCGCGCCGGAGTTCACCTCGCTCTGCCCGGTCACCGGCCAGCCCGACTTCGCCCATCTGGTCATCGACTATGTGCCAGATCAGTGGCTGGTCGAATCCAAGTCGCTGAAGCTCTTCCTGACGTCCTTCCGCAACCACGGCTCCTTTCATGAGGATTGCACCATCATGATCGCCCGCCGGCTGGTCAAGCGCCTGGAACCACGCTGGCTCCGGATCGGCGGCTACTGGTATCCGCGCGGCGGCATCCCCATCGACGTCTTCTGGCAGACCGGCGCGCCTCCGAAGGATCTCTGGCTGCCCGATCAGGGCGTGGCCACGTATCGCGGACGCGGTTGAGAAAACTACTGCGGCGGGGTCCAGACGGCCGGCTTGCGCGGGCCGTCCGGCTCGGCGCGGATCATGTCCATGCGGGTGCTGTCGAGGCCGCGGTTCTGGGCGCGGGCGAGGCGGAAGTTGTGGCCGATGCGCTCGGCGGTGGCGATGACGCCGTTGGCGTCGTTCTCATTGAACACCTGCCGCGCCGTCTCGGCGAACAGCGTCAGCCAGCGCTCGAAATGTCGATCCTCGATGTCGGAGATCAGAAGATGCGGCCGCATCGGCCGGCCCTCGTAGCGGCCCGAGCGCAGCAGCACCGACGACCAGAAGGCGCACATTTTCTCGAGGTGGGCGGGCCACGCGTGCTTCTCGATCTCGCGTCCGAAGATGGCGGCAAGGTCCGGGTCGGCCATCACCTTGCCGTAGAAGCCGTGGACCAGCGCGTGGATGCTGTCCTCGTCGATCGATCCCATGGGAATGCCGCGCCGCGGCGCATCCGTTTCGGTCATAGTGTCTCCGGCTGCCTGGGTAGGCAACAAGGCCTTGAACTTGCCGCTGATGTAGTCACTTGGCGGCGAGGAGGCAAATCGACGCCGGTAAGTCACACCCTTCCATAGAGCTTCATGAAGGCGGCGACGGCGGTTTCGACGGCTTCGGTCTTGTCCCTGACCTCGTCGAGGCCGTAGAGGAGCGGCTCGGCGATGCCGGCTTCCAGGAGGCTCTTGAAGTAGAGGGCGCCGAGCTTGGGCGAGGGGAGGTCGATCTCCCCCTTTGCGGCGCGCGCCGCGAAGAAATCGGTCAGGGCGTCGAGGCCGCGCTGGGGCCCGAGCTGGTAGACCTCGCGGCCGAGGGTGGTGTTCTGGCTCTCGCTGAGGACGGTGCGCTGGATCGCCAGGATTTCCGGCTGGGTGACAAGGTCCAGGTAGAGCCGGCCGAAGAGGATGAGGGCCGCCGCGAGATCTCCGTCCGAGGCGAGCGAGGCCAGCATTTCCTCGCCGCTCTCCTCCAGGGCGGACGTCACGACGGTGGCGAACAGTTGCTCCTTGGAGTGGAAGTAGCCGTAGAGCGTGGCCTTGGAGCCGCCGAGCCGGGCCGAGATCATCGCCATGCTGGCGCCCCGGTAGCCCACCTCCTCGAACACGGCCGTCGCCGCGGCGATGATGGCGTTTCGCTTCTCATCGGTCTTCGCGCGCATCAAGGTCTCCTAATTGTGATCGGCAGGGTAGGTTTCCGACTTGACCGCCGCAAGTAGCTTTTATAACTAAACTGTACTGTACGGTTATAAAGGTGCCGCATGCGTTCGAGGTTCGGGAAAACAGGCTATTCCGCCAGCTTTCTTCTTTTCATATCAGCGCTTTATGGTGGCTGCGCCTCGCTGCCCGAGAACGCGGCCCTGTCGTCGGTCAAGCCGATGAGTGCCTATGCGTCGGACAGGAGCCTTGCGCCTGCCAAGGACGCGGCATGGCCGGTCGACGAGTGGTGGACGGCCTATGGCGATCCGCAGCTTGTCACCCTGATCGGCGAAGGGCTCACCGGCGCTTCCGACATGCGGCTCGCCGAAGCGCGGGTGGCGCTCGCCCAAGCCGGCGTCGGCGCTTCCCGGGCCTCGCTGCTGCCCACCCTCGGCGCCTCCGCCAAGGCGGACAGCGAGCGCCAGTCCTACAACTACCTGATCGGCAAGGACTTCGTGCCCAAGGGCTGGAAGGACGCCGGCACGGGGACGCTGTCGCTCGACTGGGAAATCGACTTCTGGGGCAAGAACCGGGCAGCGCTGGCCGCCGCCAAGGGCAAGGCGGCCGCCGCCGAGGCCGAAGCCGCCGCCACCCGCCTGGCGCTATCCACCGGCATCGCCGAAGCCTACGGTCACCTCGCCGCGCTGCATGCCGACCGCGACAGCGTGGTCAGCGCCATCAGCGTTCGCAAGCAGACGCTGTCGCTGATGAGCGATCGCTACGGCAAGGGCCTTGAGAACGAGGGCGCGCTGGAGCGTTCCCGTGCGGCGGAGGCTTCCGCCGAGGCCGAGCTTGCCCAGGTCGACGAAGAGATCGGCCTTGCCAGGAACCAGCTCGCCGCCCTCGTCGGCGCCGGGCCGGATCGCGGCCTTGCCATCGCCCGCCCACGAGTGAAGGGCGGCCGCTTCACCGGCGTTCCCCAATCCCTGCCGGCGGACCTTCTCGGGAGGCGGCCGGACATCGTGGCGGCCCGCGCCACCGCCGAGGCGAGCCTGAAAGACATCGATGCGGCCAAGGCCGCCTATTATCCCAACGTCAACCTGGCGGCGGTGATCGGCAAGCAGGCACTCGGCCTCAACATGCTGACCGATACCGGCTCGACCTTCGGGTCGGTCGGTCCGGCCATCTCGCTGCCGATCTTCGACGGCGGCCGCCTCAGGGCCGGCGAACGCAGCGCCGTGTCGCAATACGAAATCGCCGTCGCCGACTACGACAGCACGTTGACGGAAGCCCTGCGCCAGGTTGCGGATACCGTGGTGAGCAAGCGCCAGCTCGCCAGCCAGCTTGCAAATACCCGGCGTTCGGCTGCCGCCGCCGAGAAGGCGTGGCGCGTCGTCAGCGATCGCTACAACGGCGGCCTTGCCACCTATCTCGAAGTGCTGACGGCCGAAGACGCGCTGATCAGCGCCCGTCGCGCCACGGCCGCCTTGCAGGCCCGCGCCTTCACCCTGGACATCGCAATGGTCCGCGCCCTCGGCGGCGGGTTCCGCAGCACGGAGAAGCAGTCGTGAACGACATGAGCAAGATCGACGCCGACGTCGAAGAGACCACTCGCGCCAAGGCCGCCGTCAACCCCAGGAAGCGCGGCCCGCTGTTCCTCGGCCTCATGCTGGCCGTGGCGGCCTCAGGCGGCGCCTACTACGCCTACGACACGCTCTATGCGTCGAGGCACGCCATCACCGACAACGCCTATGTCGGCGCCGACGTGGCGCAGATCACGCCGCTGGTGGCGGCGCCGGTCACCGCCGTGCTGGTCAGCGACACCGAGATGGTGAAGAAGGGCGACGTGCTGGTGCGCCTCGACGATACCGACGCCAGGCTGGCGCTGTCGCTGGCCGAGGCCAACTACCAGAGCGCCATCCGCCGGGTGACCGCCCTCATCGCCAACGACAAGGGCTTCGTCGCCCAGCTCGCCGGCCGGGAAGCCGATCGGGCCCAGGCGGCGGCGCAGCTCTCCTCCGCTGAGGCCAATTTCGAAAAGGCCAGGATCGATCTCGACCGCCGCAAGACGCTGGCCGACAAGGGCTCGGTGTCGGGCGACGAGGTGACCGCCGTTGAGACGGCGCTGAGGACCGCCGAGGCGAGCCTTGCCTCGGCTCAGGCCGGCGCCGCCGGTGCCGCCGCCGCGCGCGACGCCGTCGCCGCCGCCAAGGAAGCCAATGCGGCGATGATCGTCGGCGCCGGCATCGACGACAATCCGGAAGTGCTCGCCGCCAAGTCGGCGCGCGATCAGGCTCAGGTCAATCTCGACCGCACGGTGATGTGGGCGCCGGTCGATGGCGTCATCTCCCGTCGCCAGGTGCAGGTTGGCCAGCGCGTCCAGCCGGGCATGACGCTGATGGTGGTGGTGCCGCTGCAAGACGCCTATGTCGACGCCAACTACAAGGAAGTGCAGCTCGCCCACGTCAAGGCCGGCCAGAAGGTGACTCTCGTCTCCGACCTCTACGGCAGCGACGTGCCGTTCACCGGCACGGTCGTCGGCTTCTCCGGCGGCACCGGCGCCGCCTTCTCGGTGGTGCCGGCCCAGAACGCCACCGGCAACTGGATCAAGGTGGTGCAGCGCCTGCCGGTGCGCATCGCGCTGGATCCGGCCGAACTCGCGGCCCATCCGCTGCAGGTCGGCCTCTCCATGACTGCCGACATTTCGGTCGCCGAGTAAGGCCATGACCGCACCCGCCCTCGACCATGCCGCGCCATTGACGGGCGCCCGCCTGCTGGTGGCCGCGCTCGCCATCGGCGTCGGCAACTTCCTGGTGGTGCTGGACACCACGATCGCCAACGTGTCGGTGCCGACGATTGCCGGCTCGCTGGGTGTTTCCTCCTCGCAAGGGTCGTGGGTCATCACCTCCTATGCGGTGGCCGAAGCGATCACCGTGCCGCTCACCGGCTGGCTCAGCCGGCGGTTCGGGTCCTTGCGCGTCTTTCTGGTCTGTTACTTCGCCTTTGCCGCCATCTCGGTGCTCTGCGGCCTGTCGCAATCGATCGGCATGCTGATCGGCAGCCGCGTGCTGCTTGGCCTGTTCGGCGGCCCGATCATGCCGCTGTCGCAGATGCTCCTGATGCGCATCTTCCCGCCCAAGCAGGCGACCGTCGCCTCGGTGATCTGGGCGATGACGACGCTGATCGGCCCGATCGCCGGCCCGATCCTCGGCGGCATCATCTGCGACGGCATCGGCTGGCAATGGATCTTCTTCGTCAAGGTGCCGATCGCCCTTGTCGGCGGCGCCATCGTCCTGTTTGCCACGCTGGGCCAGCCCGACCCGACCGGCCCCGCCCGCATCGACAAGATCGGTCTCGCCCTGTTGGTTCTGTGGATCGCCGCCTTGCAGATCATGCTCGACGAGGGGCGCAACCACGATTGGTTCGCCTCCGAGGAGATCCAGATCCTCGCCGTCGTCGCGGTGATCGGCTTCCTGGCCTTCGTGATCTACGAGCTGACCGAGGCGGAGCCGATCGTCGATCTCCGCATCTTCCGCCATCGCGGCTTCACGGCGGCGGCGGTCACCTTCGCCGGCGGCTTCGGGGCCTTCTTCGCCTCCATCGTCATCCTGCCGCTCTGGCTGCAGCAGAACATGGGCTATACGGCCACCTGGGCGGGCTATGCCACCGGCATCATGGGCGTGCTGGCGCTGATCTCGGCGCCGATCGTCGGCAAGGCGACGGAGAAGATCGATCCGCGCGCCATCCTGTCGGTCGGCATCCTCGGCCTCGGTGCGATGACGGCCTGGCGCATGGGTTTCAACTCCGACGTTACCTTCGCGCAGATGGCCTTGCCGACGCTGTTCACCGGCCCGTTCATGGTGATGTTCTTCGTGCCGGTGACCGGCCTCGCCATCGCCAGCGTCAGCCCGGAGGAACAGGCCAACGCCGCCGGCCTCTCCAACTTCATGCGCACGCTGGCCGGCGCCTTCGCCACCTCGCTGGTGCAGACCGGCTGGGCGAACTCGGCGCGCGTCAACCAGACCGAACTGGTCAGCGCCATGCAGAACGGCGATCGAGTGATCGCCGGCATGATGGAGGGGGGCACTTCGCACGAGGTGGCGGTTGCCAGCCTCAGCCGCGTCGTCGAGCAACAAAGCGTGCTGCTTGCCACGCTCGACATGTTCTCGGTCATCACCGTGGTCTTCGTCCTGGCTGCTATGCTGCCTTGGCTGGCGCCCAAGCCGAAGGGCCCGATCGATACCAGTGGAGCGCATTGATGGGACGGCCTGTCGACGAACGAAAATACCGCTACAAGCTGCGGCTCACCGCCGAGCAGACGGACGCGGCGCGCCCGAGCATTCTGATCAACCGGCTGAAGCTGATGGAGGCGGATTCGCTGAGCTCGCCGGAGATCGGCGCGCTGGCCGACTATTCGCGGGCACATGCCAAGAAGATGAGCGAGAAAGATCGCTATATCCTAGCCTTTTCGCTGATGACGGCGCGGCAGCTTCTCGGCCGGGCGGGCGAGATGTCGTCGAGGTTCGATGAACTCAAGACCTGTCTCGACGGCATCGAGCAGGACGTGATGGCCTGAGCGCCGACCATGCGCAAACGGCCCGGATGAACTCCGAGCCGTTAACAGGGCGGCAAACCAAAGGGTTTGCCCGTCATTTCTTCTGGTTGATCTGGGGACGCTCGTCGAGCGGCTTCGGCGTCGGGTCGATCGGCTTGCCGGCGGCGGCCCGCTGGCCGGCCTCGTTGTCCTGGCGCTTCAGCTCGCGGTCGACGATGTCGCGTGCGCCTTCCGCCGGATCCTGCTCGCGATGCTCGGTGTTCTTGGCGTTGTCGTTCATGACGGCCTCCTTGATGGTCCCCGGGGTGTTCGGGGCTCGGCCGGCCGCGCCGACCTCACGAGACAACCGGTCACTCCGCCCTTTGTTCCTGACGGTAAGGTGAGGCGGCGCCCTTCGGGAACTTCGCCGGTCGCCATGGGTTTTATCGTCGAGCGGCCGGCTGCGCCGGTCTCGCGCAAACCGAGGAGGACACCATGGGCCAGACATATCCCGACCGCGGCATCGCCGTCATTACCGGCGCTTCGACCGGCATCGGTCTTGAACTCACCCGCTGCGCCGCCGCCGACGGTTATGATCTCGTCATCGCCGCCGACGAGCCGGCAATCCACGAGGCCGCCGACCTGCTCGGCGAGCATGGCGTCAACATCCGCGCCGTCGAGGCCGATCTCTCTACGCCCGAGGGCATCGCCCGGCTGATCGACGTCATCGACGCCGACGGGCGCCCGGTGGAACTGTTGATGGCCAACGCCGGACGCGGCCTTGGCCACGCCTTTCTCGACCAGTCCTTCGACGACATCCGCCGGGTGGTCGACACCAACATCATGGGCACGCTGGACCTCGTCCATCGGGTCGGTCGGCAGATGCGCGAGCAGCGCTACGGCCGCATCCTGTTCACCGGATCGATCGCCGGCTACATCCCCGGCGCCTTCCAGGCGGTCTACAACGCCACCAAGGCCTTCGTGGACAGCTTCGCCTACGCGTTGCGCGAAGAGTTGTCCGACACCGGCGTCCGCGTGACGGTGTTGATGCCGGGGCCGACCGAGACGGAGTTCTTCGAGCGGGCCGACCTCATGGATACCAAGATGGCTCAGGCCGAGAAGGACGACGCCGGCTACGTGGCGCGCGCCGGCTACCGAGCCATGATGAACGGCGAGGCCGACATCGTCACCGGCTGGAGCAACAAGCTGCAGACGGCGATGGCGAGCTTCATGTCGCCGGAATCGCTGGCTCGCGGCCATCGCAAGCTGGCCGAGCCGGGCAGCGGCCTGAGCTGATCTCGAGGCCGCTCGTTGAAGCACTGCCGGGCCGAGCCAGCGGCCCGGCGGCTGTGGGCCGGCCGGCTGGGGCGCACCCGGCATGGCCGGTCCTTTCGTGTTTGATGATCTGAACGGCGCCTCCTGACGTATCAAAGACAACACTGGAGGTCGTCATGCACGCCATCGCCATCTACGCAGCCGGATTGATCAGCTTTCTCGCCCTCGACGCCATCTGGCTCGGCACCATGGTGCCGCGTCTCTACAAGCCGGCCATGGGCGACCTCGTCGCCGATCCCTTCCAGCCGCTGCCGGCGGCGATCTTTTATCTGATCTACGCGGCGGGGCTCGCCTATTTCGCCATCCAGCCGGCGCTTGCCGTTGGCAAGTGGCAGACGGCGCTGATATCGGGCGCGGCATTGGGCTTCATTGCCTACGCCACCTACGATCTCACCAATCAGGCGACCATCCGCGGCTGGCCCATGGTGATCACCGTCGTCGATCTTGCCTGGGGCACGATCGCCAGTGGTCTTGCCGCGACGATCAGCTATCTCGTTCTGTCTCGATGGTTTTCGGCTTGATCGGAAAGAAGGGCGAGACGCGGCGCTGATAGGCGCGGAACGTCTCGCCCCGGCTTTCCAGCATGTGGCGCTCCAGCGGCGGAATGCCGGAGACATGGACCAGCAGCCAGTAGATCGAGACCGGCGCCACCAGCACGAGGGCGGTGCGTCCGTCAAAGGCGATGCCGATCACGGCGATGCCCACCCAGACCAGCCACTCGAAGAAGTAGTTCGGGTGGCGCGACCAGCCCCACAAGCCGCGATCGCAGACCGCCCCGGCCTTGTCGCGCCGGAAGGCGGCGAGCTGGCGGTCGGCCTGCCATTCGCCGAACAGAGCGATCAGGACGATGGCGACGCCGAGGCCATCCTGCCAATCGAGCGGGCCAGGACGCGCGGCCGCCGCCGCTGCCGACAGCGCCAGCAGCCAGCCGGCGATGGCCTGCATTTGCAGGAAGACGAAGAGCTTGCGCGGCGCCGCCTCTCCCCAGTCGCGGCGTAGGGCCGCATAGCGCGGATCGTCGGCGCCGCTTTTCAGCGTGCGCGTGACGAGGTGACGGCCGAGGCGAACCGCCCAGATGGCAACCAGCGCCGATATGACAAGCGGACGCTCGAAGGGGCCGGAAAGGGTGAGGATCAGCGTCAGCGTGGCGGCGCCGGTCGAAATCGCCCAGATGCCGTCGATGAAGCCGGAGCGGCGCGTCTGCTCAGCGATGACCGCCGCCGCGCCCATCGCCACCACCAGGATCGCCAGCGAGAGAAGGGCGCCAAGCAGCATGGCTAGAGGCCGATCAGCGGGCTGACGAGGCGGCCGATCAGGCCGTGCGGCCTGAGGCGGCCCTCGATGGAGGCGAGGCAGATGCAGGTTTCCTCGCCGGTGACGACCGGGGTGTGGTGGGTATCGTCGTCCTCCTCGGCGAGGTCGCCGGCGGCGCAACGCCCATGCTCGTCCTCGAAGGCGCCTTGCAGCACCAGCGTCAGTTCCTCGCCGGAGTGTCCGTGGGTGGGCATGCGCTTGCCGGCGGCGATCTTCAGGAGAATGAGGTTGGTGGCGGGGTCCTCCGGCACGTCGAGGCGGGCGAAGGCCATGCCCGGCCCCATCCAGCGCCAGCCGGAGGTCGCCCGGTCGGCGATCGGGGCGGGCAGGTAGATGCCGAGGTCGCGGACCGGGCGCCCGGCCGGCGCCGGTGCGGCGGCGGGACGCTTCTCGCCCAGGCGGGCCAGCGTCCGCTCGAACAGGCGGGCGTCGAGGTCGGAGGGCGGCAGGTCTTCAAGCAGCAGGCCACCGAGCGCCAGCATGTCGCGCTGGGTGGCGGTGCAGTCGTCGCAGAGCGCGAGATGGCTTTCCACCACCAGCGCGGCGGCCGGCGACAGCGTTCCGGCCACATAGCGGGCCATCAGTTCGGGGCTGGGGTGGCGGCTCAAGGTCATGACGGCTCGTCGAGCAGGTGGCGCAGGCGGTTCATGGCGAGGCGGACGCGCGACTTGACGGTGCCGAGCGGGATGCCGAGCGCTTTCGCGATTTCACTCTGCGGCGATTGGGAGAAAAAGGAGAGGGCGATCACCTCCGCCTGTTCGGCCGGCAGGCGGTCGAGGGCGCGGCGCACCCGCGTCTCCTCCTCGCGGCTGATGATCTCGCCCTCGGCCGAGGGGCTTGGGTCTATGTCGACCACCGGTTCGGCATTGGCGAAGCTGCGGGCCAGCCGGCGGCGGCGATCGATGCCGAGGTTGCGGCAGATGGTGAAGATCCAGGTGGAGACGGCGCCCGCCTCGGCGTCGAACTGACCGGCCTTGCGCCAGACGGCGAGCATGGTGTCCTGGATCAGGTCGTCGCAGTCGCTGGCGCCGAAGCCCTGCCGGGCGAGGAAGGTCTTGAGGCGCGGCGCGTAGAAGGCGAACAGCCGTGCAAAGGCCTGCCGGTCGCCGGCCTCGGCAATGGCCGCGATGAGGCGCGCCGCCTCGGCCCGGTCGAACGGACGTTCCGCTTCGCTCGCCGGTCTCATGGAACTGACCGACCGCGTTGCAGTTTCAACCAGAAGAAATGAGTTCGCCCGTTCACGTCTCATGCCTCTTCTACGCAAGACCCGCAGCACCGGATCACCGGTGGTCGGGATAAGCTGCGACCAGTTTCGCAGGGCCGCTGTGATCCTTTGCTTGGGTCCGCTCGTAGAATGGATCGTACAGCAGTTTCAGCGGTAAGCGGAGTTCCCATGCGCGACGCGACGAAGGATACCGACAGGCGGCTGGAGATCGCGGTGATCGGGTCGGGCATTTCCGGCCTGTCGGCGGCCTGGCTTCTGTCCGACCGGCACGATGTGACGCTCTACGAGATCGACCGGCGGCTCGGCGGCCACAGCAACACCGTGCTGGCCCCGACCAGCGGCGCCTCCATTCCGGTCGACACCGGCTTCATCGTCTATAACGAGGTCACCTATCCCAACCTCACGGCCCTCTTCCTCCACCTCGGGGTGGAAACCCAGGCGACCGAGATGTCCTTCGCCGTGTCGATCGACAGCGGCCGCCTCGAGTATGCCGGCTCCGACCTCGCCGGCCTCCTCGCCCAGCGATCCAATCTCCTGCGCCCGCGCTTCTACGCCATGATGGCCGACCTCCTGCGCTTCTATCGGCGGGCGCCGGGCGATCTCGGCAAGCTGGAGGGCGTCACACTCGCCGACTATCTCGATGCCAACGGCTACGGCCGCGCCTTCCGCGAGGACCACCTCTATCCGATGGCGGCGGCCATCTGGTCGACGCCGGCCGCCGATGTCGGCGCCTATCCAGCCGAGGCCTTCATCCGCTTCTGCGACAACCACGGCCTCCTGAAGCTCAGCGATCGGCCGGAGTGGCGGACGGTGAAGGGCGGCAGCCGGAGCTATGTCTCCCGCCTTGCCGAGCCGCTCAGCGGGCGGGTGATGATCGGCCGCAACGTCAGGATCGTCGAGCGGTCGGCGGCCGGCGTCGTGATAGAGGACGGGACGGTGAAGCGCCGCTTCGACAAGGTGCTGGTCGCCTGCCATGCCGATCAGGCCCTCGAGGTCGTCAAGGCGCCGACGGAGGCCGAGAGTCGCATCCTCGGCGCTTTCCGCTACAGCCGAAACTACGCCGTGCTGCATGGCGACGAGCGGCTGATGCCGCGCCGGCGGGCGGCCTGGTCGGCCTGGAACTATCTTGCCGAGAGCGACCGCTCGTCAGGCCCGTCGGTCACCTACTGGATGAACCGGCTGCAGCACATCGACCCGTCGGTGCCGCTGTTCGTGACGCTCAATCCGCTTGTCGAGCCGCGCCTCGACCGCGTCTACAGCCACTTCACCTACGAGCACCCTTTGTTCGACCAGGGCGCCATCGAGGCGCAGCGGCAACTCTGGTCGTTGCAGGGCGTCGGCAACGTCTGGTTCGCCGGCGCCTATTTCGGGGCGGGCTTTCACGAGGACGGATTGCAGGCCGGCCTCGCCGCCGCCGAGGCGATGGGCAAGGTGCGCCGCCCCTGGCAGGTGAAGGGTGAATCCGGCCGCATCCACATCGGTCCGGACATCTGGGGCGAGGCGGCCGAATGACCCCCGCCCTCTACGTCGGCGAGGTTCTGCACCGTCGCCTCAGGCCGACGCCTCACAGCCTGAAATACGGCGTCTACATGCTTCACGCCGATCTCGACCGGCTGGACGAGCTTCGGCGGGCGAGCCGGCTGCTGTCGGTGAACCGCTGGAATCTGCTGTCGTTCCACGAAGCCGATCATGGTCCGGCCGGCGAGGGGCGGCTGGCAACGCGCATCCGGCGGCTAGCCGACGAGCGCCGCCTAGCCTGGGACGGAACCGAGCTCACGCTGATCGCCATGCCGCGCCTTCTCGGCTTCGTGTTCAATCCGCTCACCCTCTATTTCTGCCGCAATGCCGACGGCCGGCTCGCCGCCGTCATCTACGAGGTGCGCAACACTTTCGGCGGCATGCATCATTATGCCGAGACGGTCGCTCCGGACGCGGCCGGTACCATCCATCAGGCGGCGGAGAAGCAGTTCTACGTCTCGCCCTTCCTGCCGATGGAGATGCGCTACCGCTTCCACGTCAAGCCGCCGGGCGAGCGCTTCACCATCGCCATCGAGGATCACGACCGGGACGGCCTGATGCTGACGGCGTCCATGTCGCTGACGCGCCAAGCGCTCGGCGACCGGGCGCTCGCCGGCCTCTTCCTCCGCTTTCCGCTGATGACGCTGAAGGTGGTGGCAGGCATCCACTGGGAGGCGCTGAAGCTGTGGCGGAAGCGCATTCCCTTCCATTCCCGCCCCGGTGGCGGCCCCAAGGGGTTCAATCCAACGGAAAGGTCATCCGGATGACGTCGCTGTCGATCTCAACGCTCATCCCTTCGATCGTCGGCCTGGCATTGCCGACCCGGCTGCGCGTTTCCCTGGTGGAGCGCATGCTCGGTCATATCGATCGCGGGCGCCTGTCCGTGGTACTGCCGGACGGAACGCAGCTTGCGGCGGCCGGCCGCGAGCCCGGCGCGGTGGCCGAACTCAGGATCCTGCGCTGGCGGGCGGTGATCCGCCTGCTGACCGGTGGCGACGTCGGCTTTGCCGAAGCCTATGTCGACGGCGACTGGGACACGCCGGACCTCGTCGCATTCCTCACTCTTTGCGCCGACAATCTCGACAGGCTGAATACGGCCGCTAAACCCTCATGGCCGGTACGGCTGGCGCGTCGCCTCCTCATGCTGATGCGCCGCAACTCCAAGGCCGGCAGCCGGCGCAACATCATGGCCCACTACGACCTCGGCAACGCCTTCTTCGCCGAGTGGCTCGACCGGGAGATGATCTATTCTTCGGCGCTCTACGAGGAGGGCGACGATCTCGAAGCCGCCCAGCGGCGCAAGTTCCAGCGCATCGCCGCCATGCTGCATCTCGACGGTAGTCAGTCGGTGCTGGAAATCGGCTGCGGCTGGGGCGGGCTTGCCGCCTATCTCGCCGATGCCGGCGCGCGTTCGGTGCGCGGAATCACGCTGTCGCCGGCCCAGATCGAGGTGGCCGAGGAAAAGGTGCAGCGGCGCGGGCTCGACGGTCAGGTGTCGCTGGAACTGCGAGACTACCGCGACATCGAAGGGCAATACGACCGCGTGGTGTCGATCGAGATGTTCGAGGCGGTGGGCGAGGCCTACTGGCGCGGCTATTTCGACAAGCTCCGGCAGGCGCTGAAGCCTGGGGGAAGGGCGGTGCTGCAGGTGATCACCATCGCCGACGACCGCTTCGAGCACTACCGCAGCCATCCCGACATGATCCAGACGCTGGTCTTCCCCGGCGGCATGCTGCCGAGCCAGACGATCTTCGCCGATGTGGCGAAAGAGGCAGGCCTTGCGCTCACCGACCGCCTCGACTTCGGCCTCTCCTATGCCAAGACGCTGGCCGACTGGCGCCAGCGCTTCGAGGCCGCCTGGCCGCGCATCGCCAACCTTGGCTACTCCCCCGCCTTCAAGCGCCTCTGGTCCTACTACCTCGCCTACTGCGAGGCCGGGTTCCGGACGGGGCGCATCGACGTGAGCCTTTATGCGCTGGAGCCGGTGGGGAGCTCCTAAACTTGTTGTGCCGATGGCTGTATAGTGGTCGCCCACGCAGAGGGGGAACCAGTGCCGATCCATCGCGACGACGAACAGTCAATCCTCAAGCCGGTGAAGCGCAAGGACCTTTTGGAGGTTCTCGCCGAGCTTCAGCCGCTCGCCGCGGAAGATCAGTTCCCGGAGATCGATGACATGCCGCTGCCTCAGTCTATCTTCCCCGAGGACACCAACAGGTAGAGCGAGCCGCGATAGGTCGGCTGGTGGCGGAGGGGGGCGTATTTGGCGTCCCAGATGCCGGACTTGAGGTCGGAGGCGAGGTGGGCGACGGCGGCGTCCGCCTCGTCGGGCGTGATGAAGCTCCAGGCCGAGCAGGAGAGGCGGGCGGCTGGTTCCAGCAGCCTTTCCGGCCGGCCGTAATAGGCTTCGTTGAAGCCGTCGCGGCAGTCGAAGGGGATGGGAACGGCGATGCGCTCGACCGGCGTGCCCAAGCCATCGGCGACCCTGTCGAACGACGGATAGCGGCGCGCCTCGGTGGTGAGCACCTTCGGAGCGTAGTCGGAGAGCCAGAAGGCTTCCACTTCATTGGGGTCACAGGTGAGAATGACCACCGGCCCGCGCGTGACGCGGCGTACTTCCCGGAGGCCGGCTTCGAGGTCGGCCCACTGGTGGATGGTGAAGCTCGCCATGGCCGCGTCGAAAGCGTCATCGGCAAAGGGCAGGTGCTCGGCGGTGGCGTCGATGGCCGGTGCTAGGTGGGCCGGCCGCTGCGCCCGCATCGAGGCCGATGGCTCGACGGGGGTGACCTCACGATCGAGAGGCTCGTAGGATCCGGCGCCCGCGCCGACATTGAGCACGGTCCTAGCCGGGCCGAGCGCCTCGGCGATCATGGCGGCGATGCGCGGGTCGGGCTGGCGATAGGCGCTGTAGGAGTGTCCGATCCGGCCGTAATCGGCGTCGCCGGCGCTGCCGTCCTGATGGCGCATCGCTTTCTCCCTGTCCTGTCGGAAGACATCATACGACAAGCGGAGGGCGCCGGTCAGGAAAAATGCAATTAGGGAGAGAAGTGGTAGCAGCGGGCGGAATCGAACCGCCGACCTACGGGTTATGAGTCCGTCGCTCTAACCAACTGAGCTACACTGCCACGACCCACCGGCTGGCCGGCGGAAAGTGCGCCGATATAAGGGCGGGGGAGGGGGGCTGTCAAGCGCCATCGACCCCGTAATGACCCTTTGCCGGCGGTGCTTGACGGGGCACGAAAAGCCGGGCTCGCCGAGCTGCGTCCATCGGCCTTGACCCGTGGCGACGGGCGGGATTCCATCCGATGATGAAGCGAATCGCAGTCCTCCTCGCCACGGCGTTGGCACTTCTCCCCCAGGCGGCCTCGGCGGCCGATGCCGGCTTTTCCCGCTGGCTTGAAAGCAAGGTCTGGCCGGCGGCCGAGGCGTCCGGCGTCAGCCGCGCCACCTTCGAGGCGGCGGTGGTGGGGCTCGAACCCGACCTTGGCCTACCCGATCTCAAGCCGACCGGCGGCAGCAACGCCTTCCAGGCCGAGTTCAGGAGCCCGGCCGCCTATCTCGCCGACAGCAAGCTCGACGGTCTCGCCGCCGGCGCGCGCAAGCGGTTCGCCGCCAACCGGGCCGTGCTCGACAGGGTGGCCCGGGCGACCGGCGTGCCCCAGGGCATCGTGCTGGCCATCTGGGGCAAGGAATCGGCCTTCGGCGCCGCCAGGATCGAGAAGGACGCCGTCCGCACGCTGGCGACGCAGGCCTACATGGGCTCGCGCCGCGCCGAGTTCTTCCCCGAGCTCCTGGCGGCCCTCCGCATCCTGGAGGAAGAGCATATCTCCCGCGTCGCCATGAAAAGTTCCTGGGCCGGCGCGCTGGGCCAGCCGCAGTTCATGCCGTCGAAGTTTCTCACCGACGCGGTGGACGGCAATGGCGACGGTCGTCGCGACATCTGGCGCTCGACGCCGGACGTGCTTGCCTCGATCGGCCATTATCTGAAATCGCGCGGCTGGAAGCCCGGCGTACCCTGGGGCGTCGAGGTGCGGCTGCCGGCCTCGGTGGCTTGCAGCCTGGAAGGGCCGGACCAGGGCCAGCCGCTCGCGGCCTGGGTGAGGGCCGGGGTGACGCGCGCCGATGGCGGGCCGCTCGCCATGGACGATGTCGGTCCGGTCGGCCACCTGTTGATGCCGGCCGGGCGGATGGGGCCGGCCTTCCTGGTGTCGGACAACTTCTATGTGCTGAAGGCCTATAACGAATCCGACGTCTACGCGCTGACCATCGGCATGGTCGGCGATCGGCTGAGCGGGTCGCAGAAGATCCGAGGCAGTTGGGGCAAGGTGGGCGGCTTCAGCCGCAGCGACGTCCGGACGGTGCAGACGCGGCTCGAGGGCATGGGCCACGACGTCGGCACGGCCGACGGGCTCGTCGGCTTCCGCACCCGCGTCGCCATCGGTCGCTGGCAGGCCAAGAACGGACTACCCGTCACCTGCTATCCCGACAAGGCTGTGATCTCGGCGCTGAAATGAGGCCCAATCAAAGGGGGCGCCGAAGCGCCCCCTCATCATTGCTGGCTCGTCATATGATCAAGCGGCCGGCCGGATCTCGATCCGCTTGGTCGACTTGGGCTGGTCGGGAGAGCGCGGCACCATCACCTTCAGCACGCCCTTGTCGAAGTCGGCCGTGATCTTGTCGCGGTCCGGCGTGAACGGCAGGCTGAAGCTGCGCATGTAGGTGCCGGTCGACCTCTCGGTCAGGTGGTAGCGGCGCTTGTCGTCCTTCTCCTCGCGCTCGGCCTTGCGCTCCGCCTTGAGGGTGAGGACGTCGTCATCAAGCTCCAACTCGATCGCTTTCGGGTCGATGCCCGGCAGCTCGGCAGTCATCTCGAGGCCGGTCTCGGTCTCGACGATATCGACGCGCGGGCTCAGGACGCTCTCGGAGGCCAGTGTCGGCAGGCCCCAGCCGCGGGTGAAGCTGTCGAAAAGCTGGTCCATCTCGCGACGCAGCGACAGGAACGTATCCTCGTGCGAGCGGGAGGGAGCCGACCCGCGCCCGAAGGGCATCAGGGTTTTCTTGTCCATGGCTAACTCCTCATGTCTCGCGGAGTGCCCCAGGACCGGTGAACGCCTTATCGGCGTCCTCCAGGGGACCCCGTAACGTGGCTTCTCCTATATGGGGAGCGTGGCCCGGGGATTGAAGACCCGAAAACACAGTTGGGGCGGACATTCCTGCCCGCCCCAACGAAAGTATCGATCTGTTATTCCAGGCTATTCCGCGACGGCCGGCATGGCGCCGGCCTGATGATGCGGCTGGAGCAACCGGCCGCGCTCGGTCCACAGGACGATGAGAAGCGTCACCGCGGAGAGACCGAAGAAGCCGGCGGCGAGCGGCACCACCGTGCCGTCGAAGGCCTGGCCGATCAGCGCGCCGCCGATGGTGCCGACCAGCGTGGTGAAGGCGCCGATCAGCGACGATGCGGTGCCGGCCACCTCGCCGAGGGGATCGAGGGCGAGCGCGTTGTAGTTGGAGATGGCGAAGGAGAAGAAGAACTGCATCGCCACCATCATCGCCATGAACAGCCAGAGCGGCGGCAGGCCGCCCCAGAGGTTTGCCATGACGAAGAAGGCGCCCGTCAGTCCGACATGGATCAGATGACTGCCGTGCGACAGGCGGTGCATGCCCCAGGTGCGCACCAGACGGCCGTTGATGAAGGCGGCGACGCCACCGGTGATCGCCACCACGGCGAAGGCCGCCGGGAACAGCGCGCCGAGGCGATAGCCGTCCGAGCCGAGGATCTGCTCGGCCGAGCCGATGAAGCCCATCAGCATGGCGAACAGGAGGCCGATGGCCAGCGAATAGCCGACCGCCTCGCGGTTGGTGACGCAGATGCGCGCCGCGTCGACGATCGACCGCACCGACAGCGGACGGCGGAACTCGGGATGCAGCGTTTCCGGCATGCGGATGAAGAACCACAGGCCCACGGCGATGGACAGCGCCGCCATGATGGCGAAGATCGACCGCCAGCCGGCCAGCGCCAGGATCAGCCCGCCGAAGGTGGGCGCCAGCACCGGCACGACCATGAACACCATCATGGTGAAGCTCATGACGCGGGCCATCTCGCGGCCGGCATAACGATCGCGGACGATGGACACGGCAATGACGCGTGCCGCGGCGGCGCCGATGCCCTGCAGCACGCGGGCGATCAGCAGGCCGGTAAAGCCGGTGGCGAAGGCCGAGACGACGGCGCCGGCGATCAGAATGGCAAGGCCGGCGATCACCAGCGGGCGGCGTCCCCAGACGTCGGACAGCGGCCCGTAGACGACCTGGGCGATGCCGAAGCCGATCATATAGGCGTAGACGACGAGCTGCAGCTCGTTGGCCTCGGCGACGCCGAAGCTCTGGCCGATGGCCGGCAGGGCCGGCAGCATGGCGTCGATGGCAAGCGCGGTGAGGCCCATCAGGGCGGCGATGAGGGCGACGGTCTCGGCAAAGCCGGGACCCTGGCGAACCGGCAAGCCGGTCGGGGTGGTCATGATGAAACCTAATTGCTGGAAGCAGGGCCCGGAGAATGCCGGGACGCGCAAACAAAAACGCTGCGGCCTGCCTGGAAGGGTCTTGTAGCGTTTCAGAGACGTTTTTTCCAGCCCGGAGGGCCGGACTCAGCAAAATGTGATCGGGGAAACGCTTAAGACGAAGGGATGGCTATCGCTTATCCGCGGTGTTGACACGTAGCCAAGCTGCAAGTCTCTCGAACTCAAAGGATCCCGACTGATATAGCCCATCGATAAAAGAGAACGTCTCGTCGGCGTTGGCTGTGATGTACGTTCCGTTGATGGCCAAGAATGTGTAGGTTGCGGCAAAAGCGACGCGTTTGTTGCCATCAATGAACGGATGGTTCTGCGCCAAACTCTCCCAAAGAGCCGCCGCCTCATCAATCAGGTCGGCATAATAACCGGTCTGCGGTCGAAATAGGGCAGCTTCCAGTAAGCCAGGGTCTCTGACGCCCGCAATGCCGCCATATCGCTCTATTTGGTCTTGTAGGATCGCTAGAACTTCTATCGTCGTCAGATAGTCACTCATTCGGCCAGCTTTTTGTAAAGCGGAGCGAACTTCTCATGGCTGGCTTGATAAGCGGCCATGACGTTCGCGCGCGGCCTGCCGTGCTTGCGCTTCTCGATCAGATCGGCCAGCGCTTCATCGACGAGCGCCTGCAACTGGCGGCCTTCGCTTTTCGCGAGGTCGCGTACGGTCGAAAGAATCTCAGAATCGACTTGGGTCGCAAACTTCTCGCGGCTGTGAGATGTCATGGCGCGCCTCCATATAGGGAGGACTGTATCATGATGGATCTTGACGCCTCAACCTTGATGACGAGTCCTTCAGGGACGATGTGGCTCAATCGTCCGAATACGGCCCCGGAACCGAGCCGGTGATATCGGTCGGCGAGTAGCCCTGGACAGGCTGGGCGCCGATGCTCCAGCCAATGTTGCCGGCTCCGGTGGGCGGCGGCACGTAGTTGCCCTGGCCAACGGGCGTGCAGATGTATCCGGGCGGGCAGCCGGGCGGCTGGGCGGCTGGCGCATCGGCATAGGTCGGCTGCGGTTCCTGATAGACCGGCTGCGGTTGCTGATAGATGGGTTGCGGTTCCTGATAGGTGGGCTGTGGCGCCGGATAGGCCGGCTGGGCGGTCTCGTAGACAGGCTGCCCTCCGCCGATCGGGGCGGGCGGCAGCGGCGCGTCGAAGGACGGGTTGCCGCTTGCATAGGTCGGCGCGGCGGGCATCGGCTGCGCGGCGGCCGGCCAGACCGGATCGGCCGGCAGGTTGCTCGCCATCGGCACGTTCGGATCGGGCGTGAACATCGGCGCGGTGCGCGGCGGCACCTGCGGCAGCGGCTTGCAGTAGCGGTAGGTGCCGGCGTTGTTGTGGCGGGCGAGGTCGAGATGCAGGTGGTCGTCGTGGGCGCGGTCGGCGCCGGGGCCGAGCACGGTGGTGAAGGTGCCGCAGGCGCCGCGCGTCACCTCGCGCAGGAAGGCGCGATCGGTGGCATTGCCGTACCAGCCCTTCTTCACCGTGACGCTATAGCCGTTGGACAGCACGATGCCGGCAAAATCGAAGGCGTTGGCGAAAGCGTGCTCGGACAGGCGCGCACCGGCGATGTTGTTGCGCGACCGGCAGTTATAGGTGCCGAAGTTCTTGATCTCGACCACCGGCAGGCCGTAGCGGGCAAGCGCAGCAGGCATGACGCTCTGGGCGACCCAGCGTTCGAGGGCCGCGGTCATCGGGCAGGAGAGCACCAGCGAGCGGGAGCCGAGACTGACGGTGCCGTCCTCCAGCGCCTTGACCTTCAGGGGCCGGTCGATGCCGCAGATGCCCTTGCCTTCGATGGCATTGGCCTTCTGGATCAGCGGCGACAGCTTGACCATGTTGCGGGCATAGCAGGCTGCTTCCGCCTGGGCACGCCAGGGCTCGCGCTCCTCGGATTCAAAGAAGCCGCAGCCCGCCAGTGCGGCGGACAGCACGAGAGAGATCAGACCGGACGCGATACGAGAGGGTCTCATGCTCTCAGTTTAGAACCGATGCCTTAAGGTCCGGTTTACGTTAACCGGGTGATGCCGGCAGCAATCGGCTCGAACGAGGGCCAACAGGCATCGAGACGTCAGACCTTCGGAGCGGATGGTTTGCTTGCGCATCCGCTTGTCCGAAAAGTCTGCAACTTTTCGGGCGGATGCTGGGCTAGATCGTCCCCACCGTCTTCAGGCGGACCTTGGGGTGGACCTCGGCCTGGCTCATCACCGTGGTATGAGCGCGGAAGCGCTCGACGATGGAGCGGACGAAGGGGCGGTTCATCGGGCTGGTCATCAGCACCGGCAGCTCGCCCTTCTTGGCTGCTTCCTCGAACTGGTCGCGCACCGTGCCGACGAACTCCTGCAGCTTGCTGGGCGCCATGGCGAGGCGACGGTCGTCGCCCTCGCCGACGATGCTCTCGATGAAGGCCTGCTCCCAGGCCGGCGACAGGTTGATCAGCGGCAGATAGCCGCCGGGCGCCATGTTGGAGGAGCAGATCTGGCGGGCGAGGCGGGCGCGCACGTGCTCGGCAATGGTCTGGGTCGCATGCGAGATGGAGAGGCCCTCGGCGATGCCTTCCAGGATGGTGCCGAGGTCGCGGATCGACACGCGCTCGGCGAGCAGCAGTTGCAGGATGCGCTGGATGCCGGAGACGGTGATCTGGCTCGGCACGATCTCGTCGATCAGCTTGGCCTGATCGGACGGCACCTCGGCCAGGAGCTTCTTGACGTCGGCGTAGGAGAGAAGCTCGGAGACGTTGGTCTTCAGCGTCTCGGAGAGATGGGTGGAGAGCACGGTGGCCGGATCGACCACGGTATAGCCGCGGATCGCCGCTTCCTCGCGCAGGCGCCCGTCCACCCAGGTGGCCGGCAGACCGAAGGTGGGCTCGGTGGTCTGGGTGCCGGGGATGGTCACCTTGCCGCCCATCGGGTCCATGACCATGTACTGGCCGGGGAACAGCGTGCCCTTGCCGGCGTCCACTTCCTTGATCTTGATGACATATTCGTTGGCGCCGAGCTGCACGTTATCCAGAAGCCGCACCGGCGGCATGATGTAGCCGAGGTCGGAGGCGATCTGGCGGCGCAGCGCCTTGATCTGGTCGGACAGCTTCTCGCCGCCCTTGCCATTGTCGTTGATCAGCGGCAACAGGCCGTAGCCAAGTTCGACACGCAGGTCGTCCATCTTGAGGGCGGTGGCGATCGGCTCCTCGGCCGGGGGCGGCGGCGGCGCCTCGGCTTCGGCCTGGGCCAGCACGGCGGCGATCTGACGCTTGGCGTTCTGGCGCTTGGCCCAGAGGGCGCCGGCGCCGGCAGCGGCACCGAGGGCGGCGAACGGCAGGAAGGGCAGGCCGGGCAGAAGCGCCAGCATGCCCATGACGACGCCGGAGATGCCGAGGGCGGCGGGGTAGCCTGTGAGCTGGCCGCTGAGCGCCTTGTCGGCCGAGCCGGACACGCCCGCTTTCGACACCAGCAGGCCGGCGGCGGTGGAGACGATCAGCGCCGGGATCTGGCTGACGAGGCCGTCGCCGACGGTGAGCACGGTGTAGGAATGGCCGGCTTCGGCGAGCGTGATGCCCATCTGCATCGTGCCGATGATGATGCCGCCGATGACGTTGATGAAGGTGATCAGGAGGCCGGCGATGGCGTCGCCGCGCACGAACTTCGAGGCACCGTCCATGGCGCCGAAGAAGGCGCTTTCCGCTTCGAGATCCTTGCGGCGCTTGCGCGCCTCGTCTTCCTTGATGAGGCCCGACGACAGGTCGGCGTCGATGGCCATCTGCTTGCCGGGCATGGCGTCGAGGGTGAAGCGGGCGGCGACTTCGGCGATACGGCCCGAACCCTTGGTGATGACCACGAAGTTGACGATGATCAGGATGGCGAAGACGATGATGCCGATGACGAAGTTGCCGCCCATCACGAAGCCGCCGAAGGCCTGGATGACGTGGCCGGCGGCGTCGGTTCCCTCGTGACCGTTGCTGAGGATGAGGCGCGTCGACGCAAGATTGAGCGACAGGCGCAGCATCGTCGAGATCAGGAGGATGGTCGGGAAGGCGGTGAACTCCAGCGGCGTCTGGATGAACAGCGCCGTCATCATGATCAGCACCGAGAAGATGATCGACACCGCCAGCATGAAGTCCAGCAGCATCGCCGGCATCGGCAGGATCAGGATCACCATGATCAGCATGATGCCGACGGCGAGGCCGATGTCGCCGCGCAGCAGCGTCGAGCGCAGGTCCGACCCCGTGGGCACGCTGAGGCCGAAGGGAATCCTGGAGGATGCCGTCTCGGGGGCTGAAGTGATGTCGCTCAAGTCGATCGTTTCCGAAATGCCGGTCGCGACGCACACCGCGCCACCCGGCAGAATTTGCCGAGCGTATGGTTAACGGGTGGTTAACGAAGGGGATGACGGTTGTGGATGGCTTGGCAAGCCTGCGTCAGCCAATGCTAGCCAGCAGGAAGAACCCAAACACATAGAGCCAAGGCAGCACCAATAGGAGGTCTCGCCTCTTGCCGGATGAGTAGCAGGCGATCGCCCCCATGAAAAACAGCGTGGGCATCGTCAGGCAGAGCAGGACAAGCGAATACTGAAAAATATGCGCCCAGATATCCAGACGGCCTTGAGCGGCAAGTGCAAAGCCTGCTCCCATAAGGGCAAAGAAGCCGGTGATGATCGCAAAAGCGAGATATACGAGGGCAAAGATATGTTGCATCGCGCGTCCGGAATATGGTGCGAGGGTTGTAAGAATAGCATCTCTCATCCCCACATGGCAAAGCTGGTTGCCGGCATTTGGCGGTACCCGCGTCTCCAATTGCTCCCCTTTGACACCCCGCACTGTTGATCGTACTGTTCCATCGTACGTCACAGGAGGCTTTATGCCCCGGTAAGGCGGGGAGGACAGAGATCCTCCCCTCGCAAGTCTGTCCAATTGCCGCCCGGCGTTGATCGCGGGTGCTCGATGGCTTGCGTTTTCCTCAATTTCTGTTTGCTCACGCTGCGGCATCAAGCTCGCGGCTGAATTGGAAAGCCTACCGCAATGGCACGGGACTATTCCCGCTTCCTGCCGTCCCTCACGGGCGGCACCCAGATCCACACGCCGACCGGCCTTGAACGGCTCGGCTGGACCAGCTTCTTCGCCCAACAGGTGAGTGTCGACGACCTCGCCCGAACGCCGCCCGTCCGCGTCACCTCCGTGGAGCGCAGCGGTCTCCGCGTCGAAGGCGAAAGCCTCCAGGCCACCCTGCCGCCGCGCCTTGACGCCACCGTCGGCGACTGGCTGCTGCATGACGCGGCCCGCCCCGGCGCCAGCCGGCTGCTCGCCCGCAAGAGCCTCTTCCGGCGGCGGGCGGCCGGCACCGGCCGTGAGGTGCAGCTCATTGCAGCCAACGTCGACACGGTGTTCATCGTCACCTCCTGCAACCGCGACTTCAACGTCGCGCGCCTCGAACGCTACGTTGCCTTGGCCTTCGAGGCGGAGGTCGAGCCGGTGATCGTGGCGACCAAGGCCGATCTCGCCGACGATCCGCAGGGCTTCGCGGCCGCGGCGGCCGAGGTGTCGGCGGCGGTGCCGGTCGTGGTGCTCGACGCGCTCGGGCCGGAACCGAAGGAGAAGCTGGCGCCCTGGTGCAAGACGGGCCGCACGCTCGCCTTTCTCGGCTCGTCGGGCGTCGGCAAGTCGACGCTGGTCAACGCCCTGTCCGGACGAACCACGGCGGCGACCGGCGGCATCCGCGAGGACGACGACCGGGGGCGGCACACCACCACCGGCCGACACCTCTACGTGCTGCCGGAGGGCTATGCCGTGCTCGACACGCCGGGCATGCGCGAGCTGCAACTCACCGACGCCGCCGAGGGCATCGCCGAGGTGTTCGCCGACCTCTCGGATCTCGCGGCACGCTGCCGCTTCAGCGACTGCCGCCACGAGGACGAGCCGGGCTGCGCCGTGCAGGCGGCCATCGCGGCGGGCGAGGTCGACGAGGCGCGGCTCAGGCGCTGGCAGAAGCTCCAGCGCGAGGAAGCCTTCAACTCGGCGAGCCTTGCCGAACGGCGCGAGCGCGAGCGGTCCTTTGGCCGCATGGTGCGCTCGATCCTGAAGGACAAGCCGGCGAAACGATGAAGAGGACCGCCCGCTCCGGCCCGCGAGGCCGGGGCGGGAGCCTTCAGATGACAATTGTTTGAGCGGCATCCAAGGCGAGGCGTGGTTAAGATCGCGCCGCTCTGCAGAAACCGAACGAGGCCTGCCTTGCCGAAGCTTCAAGCGCTGCTCGCGATCCTCTGCCTGTTGATTGCCGCCGGGCCGGCGCTGGCCGTACCGAAGTGGCAGCGTTTCCCCGTGCCGCCGCCGATGCCGCCGGCCGACGAAAGCGGCTTTGCCGATATCAGGGGCATCAGCATGTTCTATTCGCTCTACGGCAAGGGCAGGGGATCGCCGATCCTCATGATCCACGGCGGCCTCGCGAGCGGCGATGTCTGGAGCTTCGAGGTGCCGACGCTCGCCAAGACACATGAGGTGATCGTCGCCGACAGCCGAGGGCAGGGGCGTTCGACGCATGGCCTTGCGGGGCTCACCTATCACCGGATGGCCGAGGATTACGTGGCGCTGCTCGCCCGGCTCGGTGTCGGCAAGGTGACGCTGGTCGGCTGGAGCGACGGCGCCATCATCGGCCTCGACATCGCCATCCATCACCCCAAGCTGCTTGCCCGGCTGTTCGCCCAGGCACCCAACGTCACGCCGGACGGCCTGACGTCGATCCCCGAGATCGACCCGCCGCCGCTCTCCGACAGCCTGTCGCTCGATGGTTCGGACATGTCCGATCCGGAGGCGCGGGCGAAGCGCAAGCAACGGGCGCGCGAGCGGGTGTTCCGGCGGCTCTGGGCCACCGAGCCGAACTATTCCGACGCCGACCTCGCCAGGATCCGCGTGCCGACGGAAATCGTCATCGGCGACCACGACCCGGTCATCCGGCCCGAGCACGCCGCTCATATCGCCGAGGCCATTCCCGGCGCGAAACTGGTGGTGCTGAAAGGCGTCGGCCATCCCGCCCACTCGCAGGACCCCAAGCAATATCTGAGGGCCATCGAGGCCTTCATGGCCGCGCCGTCTGCCGACGCTGAGACCGAGACGGCGGGGCTTCCCGCCCAGGGAGCTGCCCGATGATCCTGGAAACCTTCATCCGCGTCTTCGTCGAGGCCGACGCGCTCGATCGAACCGTCGACTTCTACGCCAGCCTGCTGTCGGGCAGGGAGACGCTGCGCTTCGCCTATCCGGAGGCCGATCTGGAACTGGCCGCCGTCTCCTCGGAAAAGCTCTCCGTGCTAATCATCGCCGGTCCGCCCGAGGGGCGGGCGCGCTTCGAGGCGACGCGGCTGACCATCCAGGTCGACCGACTGGAGCCCTACGTGGATCGGCTCATCAACGCCGGCGGCACGCAACTGGAGCCGATCCAGACGACGCCGCGCGGACGCAAGACCCGTTTCCGCCATGCCGACGGCCTTATCGTCGAATATGTCGAGCATGATGCCTGAGGCCTGTGATCAGCGCTGGGCCCCCAGGCTCTTGACGAGTTTGGCCGCCGGCTCGAAGGCCGTCGCCACCTCTCCGGCGAACCGATATCCCAGCGCCTCGTAGAAGGGCCTCGCCCGCGCGCCGGCAACAACATGCAAGGCACGTGCGCCGGCTTCCACGGCCCGCCGCTCGGCTTCGGCGACCAGCTTTCGCCCTATGCCCGTTCGCCAGTGCTCGGGCGCCACGAACAGATCCTCCAACTCGGCCTCGCCGCCATCCTCGCCGACGAGCACCGTTGCAAAGCCGACGATGACGCCGTCAAGTTCGGCCACGATGATATGCGGCAGGTGCTCGGGCGGAACCTCCCGCGCTTCGGGAAGGGCGCGCAGTTCCTCGACATGGTCGCCCCAAGCCAATGAAGACCTGAGCTTGAGCGCTCCGAGGGCTTTCTGGTCGTCGTTACGCGCCGGCCGAAGGAGAAAGGGCATGGTGGTTCCAACGATAGGGCCGTAAGCCACAGGCAGAGGGCAACGGGTTCGGTGGGGAAATGGAACCCCCTGGGGGGCAGGCGGGTTCCTTCCAGCCAAGCCAGGAGGTCGCCATGTCGCTCATTTCGGAAAATCCCGTCCTGTTCGTCAAGCACACCTGCCCGTTCTGCCTGAAGGTTCGCCTCTATCTTCTGGAAGCCGGCCTCCTCGACAGCGTCACCCTGCGCGAAAGCCGCACGTCCGAGGAAGAGGACGCCATGAAGGCGGAGCTGGCCCCACACCTTGCCAAGGTCAGCTATCCGACGCTGCGCCTCGGCGACACCTACATGACGGAATCGGACGACATTATCGCCCATTTCGTGGACGAAGGCGGGCCGGCACCGGCACAACTGCCGACGTTCCAGGCCTATGTGGACGGGCCGTTCAAGCAGCTTCTGGCGCTCTACAAAGAGAATGCCGAGCTGAAACAGGCGTGAGGGCTCAGATCAGCGCGCCTCCAGCTTGCGCAGAAGGTGGTTGCGGTAGGTAGGTGTCCAGCACCACGGCCAGCACGATGACGATCGGCTTGACGCGGTTCCCTGGAGCCTCCTCAGGCAGTGGCAATCCGGCTCGTCCCGGGATCGGGCACGTCGATGCCCTCGGCCTCGTATTCGTTGAGTTTGTTCCTGAGCGTGCGGATGGAGATGCCCAGGATCTTGGCGGCGTGGGTGCGGTTGCCGAGGCAATGGTCGAGCGTGTCGAGAATGAGGTCGCGTTCCACCTCGGCGACGGTGCGGCCGACCAGAGCCCGCGTCACCGCTTCCGCCGTCTGGGCGGCGCGGGCGGCCGGGTCGGTCGAGCGCGGCACGGTGACGTTGCCTTCCATGCGGGCGCCGTCCGGCGAGCGGATGGCCTCGACGCCGATCTCGATGCCGCTCGCCAGCAGCACGGCGCGGTGGATGGTGTTTTCCAGTTCGCGGACGTTGCCCGGCCAGCGCGCAGCGATCAGCTCGCGCTTGGCGTCGGCCGAGAGCGGCCGCTCCGGCATGCCGTTGATCTCGGCATACTTGCGGCCGAAGTGCTCGGCCAGCGCCAGGATGTCGGCCGGACGGTCGCGCAGCGAGGGGATCTTCAGGTTGACGACGTTGAGGCGGTAGAGAAGGTCTTCGCGGAAGCGGCCTTCCTTGACGGCGTCGGCGAGGTTGCGGTTGCTCGTCGCGATGATGCGGATATCCACCGGCACCGGCTTGCCGCCGCCGACCCGGTCAATCATCCGCTCCTGGATGGCGCGCAAGAGCTTGGCCTGCAGGCGGACGTCCATCTCGGAGATTTCGTCGAGCAGCAGCGTGCCGCCGGAGGCTTCCTCGAACTTGCCGACGCGGCGGGCGACGGCGCCGGTGAAGGCGCCCTTCTCATGGCCGAACAGCTCGGACTCCAGGAGATTCTCCGGAATGGCGGCGCAGTTGACGGAGACGAAGGGCTTGTCGACGCGGGCCGACTTGCGGTGAACGTAGCGGGCCAGCACTTCCTTGCCGGTGCCGCTCTCGCCGGTGATCAGGATCGACGCCTCGCTGCCTGCCACCTGGTCGGCGAGCTTCAGCACCGCCTGCATCGCCTCGTCGCGCACCACGAGGTCGCGGCTGTCGGCGGTCACCGCCGAGAGCACGGCGGCGATCAGCTCGGCGTCCGGCGGCAGCGGGATATATTCCTTGGCGCCGGCCCGGATGGCCGCGACGGCCGCCTTGGCGTCGGTGGCGATGCCGCAGGCGACCACGGGAACGTGGATGCGCTCCTCTTCGAGCGAGGTGATCAGCCGCTGGATGGGCAGCGACACATCGATCATCACCAGATCGGCGCCGCGCCCCGAGCGCAGCGTCCGAAGGGCGGTGTCGATGGTGTCGGCCTGCAGCACCGACGCACCCTTGTCCATGGCGATGCGGGTGGCGGCGGTGAGCTGTCCGTTGAGGGAGCCAACGATCAGAAGGCGCATGTGTCTGTCTCCGGTCAGCGTTCGGACTTGACGATTTCCGTCATCGTCACGCCGAGCTTGTCTTCGACCAGCACCACTTCGCCGCGGGCGACAAGGCGGTCGTTGACGTAGATGTCGATGGCTTCGCCCACCTTGCGGTCGAGTTCCAGCACGGAGCCCGGGGCGAGCTGAAGAAGGTCGGAAACACCGAGGCGGGCGCGGCCGAGAATGGCCGACACGCGCACGGGGACGTCGAATACCGCCTCAAGTTCGGCGGCTGAGCGGGTGATGGCCTGGTCTTCGCCTTCCTCGCCGCGCCGGCGCTCGGCGACATGGGATTCGAGATCGATGCCCGAGGGTTCGTCGGCGGGGGTCATGTGGCGGCTCCGCTCTTGGCAGTGGGATCAACAGGCGCCTCGGCCGGCAGGTGGCGGGCGATCGCCGCCTCGATGTCGGCGATGACGGCGGCATGGTCGAGCACGATGCCGCCATCGGCCCATTCGATGCGGCAGTCGCCGCGCGCCATGCCGGGCTCGCCCATCACCACGAGGCGGCCCTCGAAGCCGCGTTCGGAGACCAGGCGGCGCAGTTCGGCCTGGATCGGTTCGGCGTCGACATCGGACAGGCGCACGACGAGGTGGGGTGCGGCGCGCAAGGGCGCAAAGCAATCTTCGAGAAGGCCGAGGATGCGCTCGCGCGGCTGTCGTTCGACCAGTGAGCCGGCGATCTTGATGGCCACCGTCTCGGCAAGGCGCATGGCGTCGGCCTCGATGCGGACGCGCTCGGTGTCGAGCACGGCAAGGATCGACTGGGCGGCGCTGGCAAGGCGCTGCGCCTCGTCGGACAGGCGCATGGCCTCGCGGGCGGTGCGATCGGCCGCCTGGGCCTCGGCGGTTTCGCGGCCGGCGGCGAGACCGCGCTCATAGGCGGCGGCCTCCGCCTCGGCGAGGCGGCGAAGAAGCTCCGGTTCGGGCACCATCACGGTCGCCGGCGCGGCGTCGGCGCGCGAGGGGGCCGAGAAGTCGTTGTCGAACAGGAAGCGGGCCGGTGCCGCCATAAGCCGTTACTCCTTCACGAGGGGCTCGTCACATGACGAGCTCGTCCTCGCCCTTGTTCTTGGAAATCATGATCTCGCCCTTGGCGGCGAGGTCCTTGGCGAGGTTGATCAGCGCGGCCTGGGCATCGTCGACGTCGCGCAGGCGGACGGCACCCATGGCCTCCATGTCCTCCTGCAGCATGGCCGACGCGCGGGCCGACATGTTGGCAAAGAAGAAGTCGCGCACGCCCTCCTTGGCACCCTTCAGCGCCAGCGCCAGCTTGTCCTTCTCCACCTGGCGCAGCAGCGTCTGGATGGCGCCCGGATCGAGCTTGCCGAGGTCGTCGAAGGTGAACATCAGCGCCTTGATCCGGTCGGCGGCGTCGCGGTTGTGCTCCTCCAAAGCGGCGATGAACTTCGCCTCGGTGTTGCGGTCGAAGGAGTTGAAGATTTCGGCCATCAGCTCGTGAGCGTCACGGCGCTGGGTGTTGGTGAGGTTGGACATGAACTCGACGCGCAGCGTCTGCTCGACCTTCTCGAGGATGTCCTTCTGGACCGCTTCCATCTTCAGCATGCGATCGACGACTTCAAGCGCGAATTCGTCGGGCAGCTTGGACAGCACGCGCGCCGCGTGGTCGGAGTTGATCTTCGAGAGGACGACGGCGACGGTCTGAGGATACTCGTTCTTGAGATAGTTGGCGAGCACGGTCTCCTGAACGTTGGAGAGCTTCTCCCACATGTTGCGGCCGGCCGGCCCACGGATCTCGTCCATGATGGCGTTGACCTTCTCCGGCGGCAGCACGGAGAGGAGCAGGCGCTCGGTGGTGTCGTAGTTGCCCATCAGCGAGCCGGAGGACGACACGCGGGTGACGAACTCGATCATCAGGTCGTCGAGCATGGTCGGCGTGATCGGGCCGAGCTTGGACATGGCGATGGAGAGCTGCTTGATCTCGATTTCGTCGAGCAGCTTCCAGATCGGGCCGCCGTAGCGGTCGCCAAGGGCGAGCATCATCACGGCGGCCTTTTCGGCGCCGTTGAGCTCGCGGCTTTCGCCCTCCGAGGAGATGGTGAGCGTGTTGCCCTTGGCAACGATCGCGGTCGGGGACAGGGCCATTTATACCGGAACCTCCGACAGCCAGTTGCGGATGATGATGGCCGCCTCATTGGGATTGTCGTTGACGAGATCGCCGACCTTGCGCACCTGATCGAGCTGCTGGGCGCCCTGCGCCTTGGCGTTCTCGATGCGGGTGTCGGGCGGCGGTGCGGGCAGTTCCGGCACCTCGGCAGCAGTCTCAAGGCCGTCGGGACCAAGCACCACCGGCTTGCCGTCGGGGTTGAGCATCACTGTCACCCCCCTGCGGCCGGCGGCGGCCGCCTCGCTCAGGGCCGAGGTGATGGCCGGCAGCGTCTCGGCGTCGATGTCGGAGCCGAGGATGCGGCGGACCAGCGGCCGGACGGCGAAGAGAAGCACCAGCAGCGTCACCAGGATGAGGACGCCCATCTCGGCGAAGCGCATGATGTCTTCGCGCGAGAAGTCGAACATCGAGGCGGGGGTGGTGGCGAGGTCGGCAGGCCCCGGCGGGCTGTCGGCGAACTGCAGGTTGACCACCTGCAACTGGTCGCCGCGCTTGTCGTCGAAGCCCATGGCGGTGCGCACCAGCGCGGTGATCTGGTCGAGCTCGGGCTGCGGGCGCGGCGTATAGACCATGACGCCGTTTGCGTCCGGCGCGTAGCGGCCGTCCACCAGCACGGCAACCGACAGGCGCTTGACGCCGCCCACCTCGGTCACCTGTGTGCGGGTGACCTTGGAGATCTCGTAGTTGACGGTTTCCTCGGTGGTCTGGGCGTTGTCCGAGGTCTGCGCGAGCCCTTGCGCGTTCTGGCCCTGGTTGGCGTTGGGGATCTGGTTGCCGGCCGTGACGGGCGGGTTGCCCTGATTGTCCTGGCTCAGCGACTTCTCCTCGCGCGTCTGGGTGGAGCGGACGACCTGACCGTCGGGGTCGTAGGTGTCCTGCGTCTCCTGGATGCGGTTGAAGTCGAGCTCGGCGGCGACGCGAACGCGGGCACGGCCGGCGCCGACCACGCTTTCGACGATGTCGCGGACGCGGCCTTCCACCTGGTTCTGATAGGCGGAGGTGCGCTCGTCGGCGTTGGAGGCGAGGAAGGAGGCGCTGTTCTCGTCGCCATTGCCCTGGGCGAGCAGGCGGCCGGTCTCGTCGATCACCGAGATGCGCGAGGGGTCGAGGCCGGGAACGGCGGAGGCGGCGAGGTGCTGGATGGCGCGGATCTGGCCGGGATCGAGCGTGCCGCGGGTCTTCAGCACGATGGAGGCGGTGGGCTTCTGCTCGTCCTTCTTGAACAGCTGCTTCTCCGGCAGCACCAGATGGACGCGGGCCTGATCGACCTGGCGGATGGTGCGGATGGTGCGCGACAGCTCACCTTCCAGGGCGCGGAGCGCGTTGACCGACTGCACGAAGGAAGTGGTGCCGAGCGCGTCGGTCTTGTCGAAGATCTCGTAGCCGACGCTGTCGCCGGCCGGCAGGCCCTGCTGGGCCAGCGCCATGCGCGTCTGGTCGAGCTTGGTCTCGTCGACCAGGATGGTGGTGCCGTTGTCCCTCAGGGTGAAGGCGGTGCCGGCCGAGGTGAGCTGCTGGGCGATGGCGGCGGAATCGTCGATGCTGAGGCCGGTGTAGAGCGGCACCTGCTGGATGGCCGAGAAACGGAGCACGATGAAGACGAAGAAGCCGATGAGCCCGAGCGCGACCGCGCCCATCGCCGCCAGTCGGCTTGGCCCGAGGTTCTTCAAGAATTCTCCAAATCCACCCACGCCGGTTCCCCATTGTTCGACGCGGCGGGAATCGTCATCGCCGCCGCGGACCAAGGCGGCAATTATTTCCACACGCTTATGGTAAACAAGTTATTAACGCCCAAAGGGCTATCCGGCGGGATTGGCGGAATTCCGCCAGAACCGGTTTATGAAGATTTGCACAATTCACGGCATTTTTTGCCGGGTGTGGCCGAGAGGCGGCAAAAGCCGTTGCAAAAGGCAAGGGCGGCCGATCCGTCCGGACCGGCCGCCCTTCAAAAAGGCTGTCTCAAATCCCGCTCAGGGACGATATTGCTGAATGCGCGTTGCCCTGAGACCGGCAAGACCATGCTTGTCGATCGATTGCTGCCAGGACAGGAACTCCTCGACCGTGAGGGTGTAGCGCTTGCAGGCTTCCTCCAAAGACAGGAGGCCGCCGCGGACTGCGGCGACGACTTCTGCCTTGCGGCGGATCACCCAGCGCTGGGTGCCCTCAGGCGGCAGATCGGCAATCGTCAGTGGACTCCCATCGGGTCCAATGACGTATTTTACGCGCGGACGCATCTGTTCGGTCATTCTACTCTCACACAAATCTGACCTTCAGGAGAGCATCCTAAATCAAGCCGTTTAAAAAACGCCTAATTCACTCGCAAGAATTCAGTAAGATTTTGAACGACTTGCCGAAAGCCTGCGGTTTGCTGTGCTTTAGGAATTGGGCCGCCCAGCCGCGGAAAAGGCACGCTTTTTACTCCGAAAGATTAACATGGGCATGGCCCGAGCTGCGGGAGCCGGCGCGCCGCCCGGCACCGGAATGCTGTCGCAACGATACCGGAGCATCAGGAGAAACACTTAGATAGCCCGGATCGGACGAGTATGCTCTCAGATCCTCGATCGCGATCCAGCACGTCCGCGACGGTGTTCAAGGTCGAGCTGAGGGTGGGGTGGCGCATGCTTCCGGCATGATCCCCCTCACCGAACACAAGCGCAAACTCAGCGAAACGCTCAAGTCCCTGTCCCTCGTGTCGATCGGGACGTCATGCTGACGTCGGCACTGCTCGGCCTCGTCATTGCCGTCATCGGGGGCGGCTCAAAGGAGCGGATTGGTAGCCTGTTATCGGCAAACCCTCGGGGGAAGGCGCAAGTCAAAGCCGCCGTCGACGCAATGGCCGGCGGCGGCTTCAGAACGAACCTGAACAGGTTTCCGTCAGGCGGCGACTTGGGTCAGGGCGGACAGCGGGATCAGGCGGCCGTTGACCTTGATGTAGGGCTGCGACGAGGAGGTGTCGACCGCCTGCACCTTGCCGGTGACCTCGGCGGTGGTAGTGACCTTCTTGCCGTTGTCGTCAACGCCGGAGACGGAGATGGTGAAGGCGCCGGTAGAGTTGGTGTAGTCGCCTTCGGGCGTGCCCTTGCCGTCCCAGGTGAAGGTGTTCTCGCCCGACTTCAAGTCCATGGTGCCCTGGTAGACGACGGCGCCCTTCTCATCGGTGATGGTCACCGTGGCGTTGCTGGACTTTGCCGAGGAGTTCACCGTCCATTCGGCCTTGCCGCCGTCCAGCTTGGTGGTGTCGGAGTAGGCGGTGACCGTCTTGCCGACGTAGTTGACGAGCTGGAGCGCGGCGCTCGAGTTCAGCGTGTCCATCATCGCCTGGAGGTTGGCGTTGGTCTGGATCTGCTGTTCGACGGCCGAATACTGGACCAGCTGCTGGGTGAAGCTGTTGACGTCCATCGGCGACAGCGGGCTCTGCGTCTGGAGCTGCGTGGTGAGCAGCGTCAGGAAGGTGGTGTAGTTCGACGTCAGCGAGCTGGTCGCCGCGGACTGGGTGTTGGTGGCGTTCGAGTTGCCGACACCGGATACGCTCATGATCGTCTCCTAACTCAATACTCAGACGCTGATGTCGATGCGGCCGGCGCCACTTGCCCGGTAGGCGGCAGGGCTCACGGTCGGTTGGGTTTCGTCCTCGGTCCCGCCCCTGACATTGGTCTGGGCCTGCCGGGTCTGCTGCTGTTGTTGCTGCTGCTGTTGTTGCTGCTGCTGTTCCTGGCGGGCGAAGGCGGCGGATCGATCCTGCTGGTTGCCGTCCTGGCGCATCGACAGGGACACCGAGCCATCCTTCACCTCGAAGCCGGCGTCGCGTAGCGTCTGCTCGATGTGCCGCTGGTCGCGCGACAGCGCCTCGAAGGTGTCGCGGCGCTCGACCACGAGGTGGGCCTTGGCGCTGCCATCGGCCGAGAAATCGACCTTCACGTCGACCTTGCCGAGTTCGGCCGGGTCGAGCCGCACCGAGAAGCTGGTCTCGCCGGCCTTGACGTGGCGGACGATGGTGGCGCCGAGATCGTCGAGCTTGACGGCGGCGCCGGTGGCGGTGGTCGCCTGGGGCGCGGCGCTGGTGGCGGTGGTCTGGCTGGCCGGCAGGGCGGCGGTCTGCGTGCCGGTGGTGTCGGCCTGCGAGGCGGTCGCCCCGACATCGCGCAGGCGGTCGGCAAAGGCGCGGGCGGCGTTGGAAACCCCGCTCACCGTCTTCGGCTTGGCAAGACCGTTGTCCGCAGCCTGGTTGGGCGCGGCGCCCTTGTCGGTGGCCGAGGTGGGCTCGGCGCCGGCATCGGTGGCGTCGGTCGTGGCGTCCGTGCCCGTGGCCTTGGTGCCGGCCGGCTTGACGGCCGCGGCGGCCATGGCGCCGGCCGTGGCGGCGGCGTCCTCGACAACGGCATCGGCCGGGGCGGCGGATACGGCAGACAGCTGAGCGTCGGACGAAACCGGCGGCAGCGGGGCCCGCGCCGTCACGGTCGTCGGGGCGGCATCGTCGGCGGGCGCGGCGCCATCATCGGCCGGTGCGTTGGTAACGGTCTGGGTTGCCGCCGGCTTGTCGGTGGTCGGCTTGGGGGTGGTGACGGCGGCGGTTTCGGCAGCGGCGGTCTGTGCCGCGCCCTGGGCGTCGGCCTCGACCAGCGGCAGGACGGGCGTCTGGGCAGCATCGCCGGTCGCCGAGGTCGCGGCCGGCTGCGGCTGGGTCACGACCGGCGCGTCGGCGGTCTTGGACGCGACCGGCTGCGGCGCGCTATCGGCGGCTGCGGTGGACGGCGCGGCGGCTTCGGCGGCAGGCTTCTGCGTGACCGTCATGTCGACAGCCGGCTTGGCAGCGTCGGCGGCGGGCTGCGAGGCTTTCGCCGTGGCGGCTTCGGGCAGGGCGGGCGCTGCCGGCTGCTCGGCAGTCTCCGGCGTGGTCGTGACGACGGGCGCGGCGACAAGGGTCGCGATCGCGTCATCGGCGGCGGAGGTGGCCGGAGCGGACGTGGCAGCGGGCGGCACGGTGGCGGCCGAGGCGAGCAAGTCGGCTTCGCCCGTCACGGCGGGGGTGGTCGCCGTGACGGGAGCGGTCGATGCGGTCTGCGGCGCCGTGGCGGCGGCCATGGCCGCGTCCATCGCGGCTGCCAAGGCCTTGGCGGCTTCGTTCATCGGCTTGACGGTGTCGGTCTCGCTGGCGGGCGGCGGCGTGGTGGTCTGCGTGGCGGCCTTGCTGTCGTCGTCCTCGGTGGTCGGCTTCGGCAGTTCAACCGTCTCGGTCTCGCTCGTCGCTTCCTTGACGGCGTCGGCCAGGGCTTTCAGGAACTCGTCGCCGGCGGGAGACGCGGCCGGAGACGCGGCGGGCGCCTCGGTTGCGGGCTTGGTCGCGGCGTCGGCGATCGACGCGAGCGCGACGGCGGCATCGCCTTCGCCGTTGGCTTGCAGCTCGGCGTAGGCGGACCAGAAGGCTGCGGTGTCGAGCGGCACGGCAAGGAGGCCGGAGGGCGGCGTGTCGGTCGCCTCGGAGGCGGTCTCCGCGGTCTCGGTGTTGCCGATATCCTCGCCGGCATCGGTGGTGTCGCCGGTGTCGGGGGTGTTGGCGGCATCACGACGATCATTGCGGCGCTGCGCGGCGGCCTCGGCGCGATCGGCGCGCCGCGTGGGGGTGGCGTCGGTGCGCTCGGTCTGGCCGCTGGGGGCGTCGTTCGTCCGCTCGGCGCGGTCGGTCCGGCGGCTTGAGGCGTCGCTCGTCCGCTCGGCGCGTTCGGTCCGCTGCGGCGTGCCGGCATCGCGTGCCGGCGGGGCGGCGGGTTCGCGGTCGGTCGCCTCGGCCACCATGTCGCGGAAGCCGTTTCCGACGTCACGGGTGAGCGCGATCGCCGGCGCCGGGGCGGCGGGCTGGGGGAGCGGCAGAACGGGAGCGACAGTGGCCATGGACGGATCCGTTACACGCGGGACAAACTCGGTCTCACCCTGTGTGTGCAAGGGAGGGGCCAAAAGCGGGGAGAAACCGGCTGAGAGCCAAGCCATTTGGAGACAACAGGTTTTTCCCGTTCTGCCGATTTCGGGTGCCGTCGTCGTGGCATGGGTGGCCGGCAAGCCTTGCCGCTACCCGGCAGAATTGACCCAGCCATGCCGGCACGGCTCTGGAGCTTCTCGGCCAAAGCAGCTATTAGGAACGAGTTGTGAGCGGGGCGGACCGGCGGCGCCGGAGCCAGTCCTCCGCCGGAAAGTCGCCATGCTGAATTCGCTCGATCTCGAAGGCCGTCCAGAAGACACCCGCATCGTCGTTGCCATGTCCGGCGGCGTCGATTCCTCCGTCGTGGCCGGTCTTCTGAAACGCGAGGGCTATGACGTCGTCGGCGTGACGCTGCAGCTCTACGATCATGGCGAGGCCATCCATCGCAAGGGCGCCTGCTGTGCCGGCCAGGACATCCACGACGCCCGCGACGTGGCGGCGCGGCTCGGCATCCCCCATTACGTGCTCGACTACGAGAGCCGGTTCCGCGAGGCGGTGATCGACCGCTTCGCCGAAAGCTACATCGCCGGCGAGACGCCGGTGCCCTGCGTCGCCTGCAACCAGACGGTCAAGTTCTCCGACCTCTTGGATACCGCGCGCAATCTCGGCGCCCAGGCGCTGGCCACCGGCCATTACGTGCGCTCGCGCCTGGTGAACGGTCATCGAGCCATGTACCGGCCGGTCGATCTCGACCGTGACCAGAGCTATTTCCTGTTCGCCACCACGCAGGACCAGCTCGACTTCCTGCGCTTCCCGCTGGGCGGCCTCACCAAGCCGGAAACGCGGGCGATCGCCCGCGACTTGGGCCTCGAAGTCGCCGACAAGCACGACAGCCAGGACATCTGCTTCGTGCCGCAGGGCAAGTATGCCGACGTCATCGAGAAGCTGAAGCCGGAAGCGGCGGCGGCCGGCGACATCGTCCACGTCGACGGCCGGGTGCTCGGCCGCCATGCTGGCATTATCCACTTCACCGTCGGGCAGCGGAAGGGCCTCGGCGTCGCCACCGGCGAGCCGCTGTTCGTCATCCGCCTGGACGCGGCGAGCCGTCAGGTGGTGGTGGGGCCGCGCGAGGCGCTGATCACCCACCGCCTCATGCTGCGCGACCTCAACTGGATCGGCGGCACCTCGCTCGACGCCGAGGTCGACAGCGGCCGCATGGTGTTCGCCAAGGTGCGCTCGTCGCGGCCGCCGCAGGCGGCGATGATCGTCCGTCAGGACGGGCGGATCGCCGTGGAGCTTCTGGACGGCGAGCAGGGCATCGCCCCCGGCCAGGCTTGCGTGCTCTACGACGGCCCCGGCGACAAGGCGCGCGTCTTGGGCGGCGGCTTCATCGAGGCCACCGCCTCGCTCGGGACGTCGCTGGCGGCCGAGTAAGCCGTCCCGTCAGCGCGACGGTCCCTGGCGCTCGGCCGAGGCGGCCCAGATGTTGACGTTGAGGTCGGGTGCCTGGGCGTCGATTTCACTGAGCTCGGTCTCGGAAAATTCCAGGTTCTTCAATGCGCCGACGCAGTCGATCACCTGCTCCGGCCGGCTGGCGCCGATCAGAGCCGAGGTGACGCGGCCGCCCCTCAGCACCCAGGCGATCGCCATCTGGGCGAGCGTCTGGCCGCGCGCGGCCGCGATGTCGTTGAGGGCGCGAATGCGGCCGAGGTTTTCCTCGCTGAGGAAGGTCGGCTTCAGCGGCCCCTTGCGGGCGCCGCGGCTGCCCTCGGGCACTTCGCCTTTCAGATATTTGTCGGTCAGCATGCCCTGGGCGAGCGGCGAGAAGGCGATGGAGCCGATGCCGAGATCGCCCAGCGTGTCGAGCAGGCCGTCCTCCTCCACCCAGCGGTTGATCATCGAATAGCTGGGCTGGTGGATGAGGCAGGGCGTGCCGAGCGATTTCAGGATCGCCACCGCCTCGCGGGTGCGCCTGGAGTTGTAGGAGGAGATGCCGACGTAGAGTGCCCGCCCCGAGCGGACGATATGGTCGAGCGCGCCCATGGTCTCCTCGAGCGGCGTCTCCGGATCGAAGCGATGCGAATAGAAGATGTCGACATAGTCGAGGCCGAGCCGCTTGAGACTCTGGTCGAGCGAGGCGATCAGATACTTGCGGCTGCCCCATTCGCCATAGGGGCCGGGCCACATGCCATAGCCGGCCTTGGTGGAGACGATCATCTCGTCGCGGTAGGGGCGGAAATCGCTGGCGAGGATCTTGCCGAAGGCTTCCTCGGCGGTGCCGGGCGGCGGGCCGTAGTTGTTGGCAAGGTCGAAATGGGTGATGCCCAAGTCGAAGGCGGTGCGGCAGATGGCACGGCCGCGTTCGAGCGGCGAGTTCTCACCGAAGTTCTGCCAGAGGCCGAGCGAGATGGCCGGCAGCTTCAGGCCGGACCGCCCGACGCGGCGGTAAAGCATGGTGTCGTAACGGCTTGCCTCGGCTTCATAGGCCATCGTGTCACTCCCTCACTTGCCTCGCAGTTATAGGACCGGAGGCAAGCGAGGAGCAACAAGAAGGCTTAGCGGCCGTCGCGCTGACCACGCCCTTCGGGGCGACGCTTCAGGCCGTCACGGCCACCGGCCAGGAAGCCGACGCGGCCAAGGCTTTCCTCGGAGGCGCCGTTATCGCGGTGGTTGGGACGGTTGGAGGCCTTTGCCTGGCCCGGCTTGCCATGGGCGGCATGCGAGGGCTTGGCAGCGCCCGGCTGGCGGGCCTTGGCGGCCGGCATGGCGTCGCGACGCTGCTGTTCGGCCGAGACCGGAGCCGGGGCAGGGCGACGGTTGTTGCGCTGGTTGCCGGACCGGTTGCCCGGCTGCGGCCGCTTACCGGAGAGGCGCTCGGCGCGTTCGCCACGCTCGGCCGTGTCGGCGCGCTCGGCGACCGAAATGGTGCCACGGCGATCCTCGGCCGGGATTTTCTGGCGCGTGACCTTCTCGATGTCCTTGAGATAGGGACGCTCGTCATCGGCGCAGAAGGAAATGGCGACGCCCGAGGCACCGGCGCGCGCCGTGCGGCCGATGCGGTGGACGTAGCTTTCCGGGATGTTCGGCAGGTCGAAGTTGATCACATGGCTGACGCCGGTGACGTCGATGCCGCGGGCGGCGATGTCGGTGGCGACCAGGATCTGCGTCGTGCCGGCCTTGAAGGCGGCGAGGGCCTTCTCGCGCTGGGCCTGGCTCTTGTTGCCGTGGATGGCGGCGGCGTCGACGCCGTCCTGGCCGAGCTGGCGGACGACGCGGTCGGCGCCATGCTTGGTGCGGGTGAAGATCAGCGCACGCTCCGGCTTCTCGGCGACGATGACGTCGAGCAGCAGGCGGCGCTTGGCGGCGGTCTCCACGTGGATGACGCGCTGGTCGACGCGCTCGACGGTGGTGGCGGCTGGCGCGACCGAGACGGTGACCGGGTTGAACAGCAGCTCGCCGGCCAGCTGGCCGATTTCCTTCGGCATGGTGGCCGAGAAGAACAGGCTCTGCCGCGCCTTGGGCAGGTGCTTGACGATGCGGCGCACCGGCAGAACGAAGCCCATGTCGAGCATCTGGTCGGCCTCGTCGAGCACGAAGATTTCGGTCGATTCAAGGGAGACCATGCCGGCGGCCATGTGGTCCATCAGCCGGCCGGGGGTGGCGACGAGGATGTCGACGCCGCGCTTCAGGCGGTCTTCCTGCGGGCGATGGCCGACGCCGCCGAACACCACGGCGATCGACATGTGGTTCATGTAGCGCGAATAGAGCTTGAAGCTCTCGGCGATCTGGGTGGCGAGCTCGCGGGTCGGCGACAGGATGAGCGCGCGGACGCGGCGCGGGGCCGCCGGCTTGCCGGGGGCGAGGCGCTGCAGGATGGGCAGCGCGAAGGCGGCGGTCTTGCCGGTGCCGGTCTGGGCGATGCCGAGGAGGTCGCGACCCTTCAGAAGGTCGGGGATCGCCTGGGTCTGGATGGGGGTGGGGGTCTCATAGCCCGCGTCGACAAGGGCGCGGTTCAGCGTGTCGGCGAGGCCGAAGTCGGAAAAGGACGTCAAAGGGAAATCTGCTTTCAAAACCATGCGTCATCGCCGGCGGGAGGAGCCGGTGACGTTCGCGGGGAGCAACCGGCCCCGCGTGATCGGGCCAATTATCGGTAGGAGGAACGGCCAAGGATCGAAATCGATCCGCTCACGCGGCCGTAATAAGGGGCGGCTTGCCACCCGTTGGGCCTTCACATGAGGCCTGGAGCCCGGAAAGTCAAGGCAAACGAGGACATGCGAGCTATGCGGAGAGCGTTACGGTCCGGCTTTCGCATTGAGAGCTGGCGGGTTTTTCGTACTTGCGGGTGCTGGCTTTCAAGGATATGTTCAACAAAATGAAAAATTGTCAGACACCGGAGCGGTCATGAAGGCCAGTAGCGAAAAGCAGGCCGGCAGGCAGCAACAGTCCAAGCGGGGCGCAGGCTCTGCCGGTGAGCCGGATATCTCTCTGCGCGTTCACTCTATCCTGAAGGCGGCCGATCAGGCCGGGATGCTGGGCGAAAAGAGCCATCGCATCGGCGGGCGGATCAGCCCGACTCTGGTGGAAACGGCCAAGAAGCAGACGGGGATCGAAACGGATTCCGAGTTGATCGAGTTCGCGTTGGCGACCATCGCGCTCGACGATCATTTCGGTCGTGCCCTTCGCGAGGTCGAAGGCACCGTCTCGCCGGATCTCAAGCTAGGCTTCTGACGTGGCTGACTTCGATTTCGATGCCACGCTACGCTGGGCGCGCTTCGACCCGCAACGAACTCTGGCGCGGCGAGACGACGCGGAGCTTCCCTTTCTTTCCGAAGGGCCGGAGGCCGGATCGGAAGTCCTCCTCGATACCTGCGTCTATATCGATAGCTTGCAGGGCAGGGCGCCGGAAGCACTGCTCGGCCTTCTGGACATTAGAAAAGCCAACCACTCCACGGTGGCGATCCAGGAACTGATGCATACCGTCGGCGTTCTCGATCCCCGTCACCCACAGACGAAAACGGTCATCCGACAAATTGGTGTCGTGCTCCAAGCCATGCGGCCTCATCGAATCTTCACGCCCGATGCGGATGTGTTGGGACGGGCGGCGCTTCTCTCGGGCATGCTATGCCGGCTTCAGGGATATGAGAAGGATGCGCGCTTGCGCGCCCTTCAGGACTGCAGCCTGTTCCTTCAGTCGATCAAGCTCGGCCTGACCGTGGTGACTGGCAACGTCAAGGATTTCGATTACCTGCTCCAGCTCATTCCGTCCGGACGGGTGCTGTTCTACCGGAAGCGGGGCTGACGCGGCGAGCCATCACCCCTCCACCTCTCCCACGGCGCAGCCGGCTTCGACGAGGCGGTCGCGGAGGGTGAGGAGATGCTCGCGCAGTTCGGAGATCTCGGCGAACTCGGCGCCCATGGCGCAGCCGAGCGCGGTGGGAATCTCGGCCGCCTTTTCAGACAGAGCCTTTCCCTCGTTGGTGAGGTTGACGATCACCTGCCGCTCGTCCTGTCGGCCACGCTGGCGCGTCAGATAACCGCCGGTCTCAAGTCGCTTCAGGAGCGGCGTCAACGTGCCGGAGTCGAGCTTCAGACGCTCGCCGATTTCCTTCACCGTTTGGCCGTCAGCCTCCCACAAGACCAGCATCACAAGATACTGCGGATAGGTGAGGCCCAGCGGTTCGAGCAGCGGCCGGTAGGCACGGTTGAGGGCATGCGTGAAGGAATAGGCGGCAAAGCAGAGCTGGTCGGAGAGCTTGGGGGCGCTGGGCATGTCGATCCGGGTGGAACCTTTTGCGGGCGTCGGCGTTTCCCAGCCGACTACGGGGATCAATATACTTTGCTAGGTTCGTTTCCCCAGTGGAAATCGCTGGTGATCACGAAAATGTGAATTGCTCGTAATTAAATTGCGCGCAATTAATATGGGCATCGGAACACCAACAGGCGAGGAAGCCATGAACGTTCTCTACACCGCCCATGCCCATACGACCGGCGGCCGCACCGGTCATTCGGAGACCACCGACGGTCGCCTCAAGATCGACCTGTCGACCCCGAAGGAGCTGGGTGGCGACAACGGGCAGGGCACCAACCCCGAGCAGCTGTTCGCCGCCGGCTATTCGGCCTGCTTCATGGGCGCGCTGAAGTTCGTGGCTTCCAAGGAAAAGGTATCCATTCCCGCCGACGCGTCGATCGACGCCCACATCGGCATCGGTCCGCGCGATGACGGCGCCGGTTTCGGCATCACCGCCAAGCTGGAGATCAAGGTGCCGGGCCTCGAGCGCGCCGTGGTGGAAGACCTTGTCAACAAGGCCGACGTCGTCTGTCCCTACAGCCACGCGACGCGCGGCAACATCGAGAAAACGCTGGTCGTGCTCTGAGGCGGGTTGCCCCTCCCCCGTCCCGCCCTAGCCGACCATCGACGCGCCGGGCTCCCCACCCGGCGCGTCGCCGTTTTCAGGGGTGTTCTGGCTTATACGTCAGGTTGCGAGCTTGATCGCCCGAAGTGGTGAGCATAGGGTCTGCCGTCCAAAAGGGGAGGGAACGATGGCGGCACGCTTTGCCAGCATCGGCGAATGCATGGTCGAAATGGCGCCGCAGGCGGACGGCCTTTATCGGCGCGGCTTTGCCGGCGATACGCTCAATACCGCCTGGTATCTCCGGGCGCTGCTCGACCGCCGTCGATCGATGGTCAAATACGTGACCGGCGTCGGCACCGACGCCCTTTCCGACGAGATGGTCGACTTCATCGCCAGGGCCGGCATCGACACGACGGCTGTCGAACGGATTGCCGGCCGTACCGTCGGCCTCTATCTCATTACGCTCCAGGGCGCCGAGCGCTCGTTCACCTACTGGCGCAACGAGTCCGCCGCCAAGCTCCTGGCCTCGGTGGGCGCACGGCTCGACGCGGCGCTGGCCGACGTCGATGTCGCCTATTTCTCCGGCATCACGTTGGCCATCCTGTCACCGGAGCACCGGCGCACGCTGTTCGCTTCGCTCGCCAAGGTGCGGGCGCGCGGCGGCGAGGTGGTGTTCGACCCCAACCTGCGTCCGCGCCTCTGGCCTGATCGCGCGACCATGGCGGCGGCCGTCATCGAGGGCTATCGCGCCGCCACCATCGCGCTGCCGACCTCGCCTGATGACGCCGAACTCTATGGCGACGCCGATGCCGTGGGCACCGCCGACCGCATCGCCGCGCTGGGCGTGCAGGAGATCATCGTCAAGGCCGGCGCCGACCCGACCCTGGTCAGGGCCGGCGGCCTCGACGCCTGGGTGGCCGCCGAACGCGTCGACAACCCGGTGGATACGACCGGCGCCGGCGACAGCTTCAACGCCGGCTATCTCGCCGCCCGGCTTGCCGGCGGTCGCTCGCCGGCCGAGGCGGTGCGGCACGGCCACGCCGTGGCGGCGCGGGTGATCCAGGCGCGCGGGGCGCTGATCGACATGGATCTCGTCGCCGATCTTGCTGCGGGTGGCGCTGGCTGACCGATAGGCAGATGCCGTCGAATTAGGCGATGTATTTCCCGCGCTGGCCGCTTGGGGCGGGGAATGACCCGTCCTCGGGCTGGCACGCTTCCTGCTTTTTAGGAACCCGAGTGGGCCGAGCACGGCGCACCTTCCAAGGGAACAGGCCCGACAACAGGGCCAAACGCCATTGCCGCCGGCACCGCCGCCCTCCCGGGTGTCCTTGCCGGCGGCGAAACCTCCCCGGCAACGGCGCCGGTGGCAGGGGTTGCGTTTGGCGCCTCGGGAAAAACCTGATTGTCGATCGCTATATTCGGGCAACGATAATCTGGTTATGGACGGAGAATGGCACGGCGGTTCTTCTGCCGCACTCCCGTCGATGAGATACTCCCAGGGCAACGAGGCCCTCCACACCCTCACCAGGAGACCGAGATGATCGAGCGCGACGCACGCGCCCCGCTCCGCACCTTTCCGGCCCGCATGCAGCCGCTCGCTCGGCTGCCGCTGTTCGTCGATCTGACGGGACGGCGCGTGGTGGTGGCAGGTGGCTCGGAAGCGGTGGCCTGGAAGGCGGAACTGTTCTCGGCGGCCGGCGGCGACGTAGAGGTGTTCGCCGAGGCGCCGGACGTGGAGCTTGTGGCGGTGATCGAGCGCGGCACACCGCCGGGCCGGTTGACGCTCCATCGTCGCGCCTGGACCGAGGCCGATCTCGCCGGCAGCGCGCTGGCCGTGCTCGATAGCGACGACCCCGAGGAGATCGCCGCCTTCCAGGCGGCCGGCCATGCGGCGAGGGCGCTGGTCAACGTCATCGACAAGCCCGCCGCCTGCGACGTGCTGTTCGGCTCCATCGTCAATCGCTCGCCGGTGGTGATCGGCATCTCCACCGACGGCGCCGCGCCGGTGCTGGGCCAGGCGATCCGCCGCCGCATCGAAACGCTGCTGCCGCCGACGCTGGCCGCCTGGGGCGCGCTGGCCGGCCGCATCCGCGATGCCGTCACCTCGCGTCTCGCGCCCGGCGCACCGCGCCGCAGCTTCTGGGAACGCTTTGCCGAACGCGCCTTCGGGGCGGCGCCGGACGAGGGTGACGCGGCCCGCTTCGTCGCCGAGGCGGAGGGCGCCGTGCATACCGGCGAACAGCCGGGCAAGGTGATCCTGGTGGGCGCCGGACCGGGCGAGCCCGAGCTTCTCACCCTCAAGGCCGTGCGGGCCCTGCAATCGGCCGACGTGGTGCTCTACGACGATCTCGTTTCGGTCGACGTGCTGGAGCTCGCCCGCCGCGAGGCGCGGCGCGTCATGGTGGGCAAGCGCGGCGGCAAGGCGTCGTGCAAACAGGAAGACATCAACGAGCTGATGGTCGAGCTGGCGCGGGCCGGCGAGCGGGTGGTGCGCCTCAAGGCCGGCGATCCCATGGTGTTCGGCCGGGCCGGCGAGGAGATCGACCGGCTCCGGGCCGAGGGCATCCCCGTCGAGGTGGTGCCGGGCATTTCGGCCGGCATCGCGCTGGCATCCGCCCTTGGCGCCTCGCTCACCCACCGTGACGCCGCCCATTCGCTGCGCTTCGTCACCGGTCATGCCAAGAGCGGCGAACTCGACGAGGGGCTCGACTGGCGCGGCCTCGCCGACCCCGACACCACGCTGATCGTCTACATGGGCGGCCGCACCGCCGGCCGGGTTGCCGAGCGGTTGATCGCCGAGGGACTTTCGAGGGAAACGCCGGTGGTGTTCGGCTTCGGCGTCGGCCAGCGGAACCAGAAGCTGGAACGCCACCGCCTCGCCGACCTCCTGACGCTCGGCTCGGTGCCCACCGACCAGCCGCTGGTGATCGGCATCGGAACGGTGTTCGCGGCGGGAACGCTGGCGACCAGCGTGGCGGCCGAGACGGTCAGCGCTTCCTGAGCCGTTGTTTTTCATGGCCTTGCCGCCGTTGGGAATGCTAGGAAGCATTCGCATTTTCTATGGACGGACGGCATGGACAAGACGATTCTGACCATCCCCGGCGACCTGCCGGGCCTCAGCTATTCCCTGACGGTGCTGCGCTTTGCCGGCACCGATCCCACGGCGCCCACGGCCTATCTCCAGGCGGCGCTGCACGGCAACGAGCTGCCGGGCGTCGCGGCGCTGCACGTGCTGATCCCCAAGCTCAAGGCTGCCGAGGCGGAGGGGCGGCTCAAGGGTTCGATCACCGTCGTGCCGTTTGCCAATCCGATCGGTCTCAACCAGTTTCAGTGGGACGACCATCAGGGCCGCTTCTTCTATGGTAACCGCACCAACTTCAATCGCGCCTTCGCGTTAATCGACCGGCCCGACCCGGCGCTCCTCGCCGTGCCGGATGACGCCTCCTGCGACCGCCGGCTGAAGGCGACGCTTCAGGGTCTGGCGCTCGACGCCGATCTGGTGCTCGATCTCCACTGCGACAACGAGGGGCCGAACTATCTCTACATGCCCGCCGAGCTCTGGCCGCACAGCGCCGACCTCGCCGCCGCGCTCGACTGCGCCGCCGTGCTGACCTTCGAGGGCGGCACCGACGCCTCCTTCGACGAGGCCGCCTTCCGGCCGCATCTCGCGTCTGGCAACTTCGAGCGCCGCGTTGTCGCGACGGTGGAGCTTAAGGGCGTTCACGACGTCGGACCGGAAACGGCCCGGAAGGACGGCGAGGGGATCTATCGCTTCCTGGTGGGACGTGGCGCGATCGCCGATCCATCGGCCGCGCCGGTCGGGCCGTTCACCGGCAAGGGCGTGCCGCAGTCCTATGTCGAAATGGTCAGGGCGCCGGTCGGCGGCATGGCCTTCTTCCACGTGAAGCCGGGCGATGTGGTGAAGGCCGGCCAGCTCGTCGCCGAGCTGATCCCCGTGCCGGGCGATGTCTCCGCCGTGGCGCCGGTTCACGCCGCGGCGCCGGGCCTTGTGCTGACCCGCGTCCTCGCCCGCGCCATCCGCGTCGGCGATGACCTCGTGAAGATCGTCGGCGACAAGCGCTCGGCGACGGCCAAGGATGGCGGTGCGCTGGAAACATAAGGTCATCTCATCGATTGATCCCCTTGGGGCGCTTGCAATCGCCGGGCTTATCTGGTTAGGCCCGAGCACTAGCCACGAGGGGACACCGCCATGGTCGCTGAGATTATCGATGGCTTTGCCATCGCCGCCGAGCTTCGCCGCGATATCGCCGCCCGCGCCGCCGAAATGAAGGAGGCCTATGGCGTCGTCCCCGGTCTGGCGGTGGTTCTGGTCGGCGACGATCCGGCGAGTGCCGTCTATGTGCGCAACAAGCTGAAGGCGACCGCCGAATGCGGGCTTCGCAGCGTCGAGCACGTGCTGCCGGCCAACACGTCCGAAGCGGACCTGCTCGATCTGGTCGGCAAGCTCAACGCCGATCCCAGCGTGCATGGCATCCTGGTGCAGCTGCCGCTGCCCAAGCAGATCGACGCCGACAAGGTGCTGGGCCTCATCGATCCCGACAAGGACGTCGATGGCTTCCACCCGGTCAATGCCGGACGTCTCTCCATCGGCCTGCCGGGCTTCGTGCCTTGCACGCCGCGCGGCTCGCAGATCCTGATCGATCGGGTATTGCCCAACCTCGCCGGCAAGCATGCGGTGGTGATCGGCCGTTCCAACATCGTCGGCAAGCCGATGGCCCAGCTTCTTCTCCAGAAGAACGCCACGGTGACCATCGCCCATTCCAAGACCGCCGACCTGCCGGGCCTCTGCCGCACCGCCGACGTGCTGGTGGCCGCCGTCGGCCGGCCGCTGATGGTGAAGGGGGACTGGGTGAAGCCGGGCGCCGTGGTGATCGACGTCGGCATCAACCGCATCGAGGTGGACGGCAAGGGCAAGCTGGTGGGCGACGTCGATTTCGCCTCGGTGGCGGAAGTGGCCGGCCACATCACGCCGGTGCCCAAGGGCGTGGGGCCGATGACCATCGCCTGCCTGATGCTGAACACGCTGGACTCGGCGGCCCGGCGCATCGCGGCGGAAAGCTGATCTTCAGCGGCTCTCAAGCCAGTCGAGAATGCCTCCGGCCGCGGCGCGGCCGGTGGCGAAGCAGCCGGTGAGGAGGTAGCCGCCGGTCGGCGCCTCCCAGTCGAGCATCTCGCCGGCGACGAATGTGCCCGGCCGCGCCTTCAGCATGAAGCGCCCGTCGATCTCCGAAAAGCGGATGCCGCCGGCCGAGGAGATGGCTTCCTCGATCGGCCGGATGCGGGCCAGCGGGATCGGCAGCGCCTTGAGCCGGGCGGCGAGCCTTTGAGGGTCGCGCCGCTCCTCCTCCGACGACAACAGCCGGGCCAGCGCCGCCTTGACGCCGTCGAGCCCGGCGCCCTTCCTGAGGCGATTGCTGAACGACGCCTTGGCGTCCTGCCGGGCAAGGTCGCGGGCGAGACGCTCGGCGGTGCGGCCAGGGGCGAGATCGATGACGAAGTTCGCCCGACCTTCGTGGTCGAGCCGATCGCGCAGCGCGGCCGAGTGCGCGTAGACGAGGCTGCCCTCGATGCCGTGGCGCGAGATGACGAACTCGCCCGGCGTCGTGCCGGCGTCGGAGGTCGCGGTCACCGACTTGATCGGTGCGCCGGCGAAGCGCTCGGCGAACGCGGCGTCCCATTCCACATCGAAGCCGGCGTTGGCCGGCCTGAGGTCGGCGATGTCGACGCCCATTTCCTTGAACGGGGCGACCCAGGCGGCGTTGGAGCCGAGCCGCGGCCAGGAGGCGCCGCCGAGCGCGAACAGGGCAGCGTCGGCGTCGATTTCCAGCACGCCCTCAGGCGTTTCGCAGATCAGGTTTTTCCCTGAGAAACCAATCCAGCGGTGGCGCGTTCTTACGGTAACGCCAAGGCTGGCCAGCCGCCGGAGCCAGGCGCGCAAAAGCGGCGAGGCCTTCATCGCCCTTGGGAACACCCGGCCCGACGAGCCGACGAAGCAGTCGGCGCCGAGGTCGTTTGCCCAGGCGATGAGGGCGTCGGGACGAAAGGCGTCGAGCGCGGCGATGAGCGCCGGTTCGGCAGGGTGGTAGCGGGCGACGAAGCGCTCAAAGGGTTCGGAATGGGTCAGGTTGAGGCCGCTCTTGCCGGCGAGCAACAATTTTCGGGCAAGGCTCGGCATGCCATCGTAGACGGTGACGCGGCAGCCGGCGCCCGCCAGCATCTCCGCCGCCATCAGTCCGGCCGGCCCGCCGCCGACGATTGCCACATCCGCCATGTCCGTCTCCGCTTCGCCCGGACGCGAGCATGTGCGGTGGCCGGGCCGTCGGCGCAAGGAAAATCTGCGGGCGATGCCGTTCATCTGGGCAGTTGCCCGATAGACATGCTTTGAAATGAACAAGACACACTTTGAAAAATGTGACTGCTCAAGTAGACTAACTGTTACAAATGCCAAGGTCGCTGGCGGAGGTGCCATGGAGTTTGATGAGGCGAGGGCCGTCTTCATCGAGGGAGCAAGTGCTCTTCTTCGAGACGCAGGGCTTTTGAACAAGGCCATCAGCACCCTGCCGCGCCACCTCATCTTTGGCTTCGCGGTGCGTGTCTACGCCCAGCATGTCTTCGATCCTTCGGCGCCGGAGCTGACGCTGACGCGCCTGCAAAAGCTGTCGGGCGATCACGGCGGCATCAGCGCTGGTCGCGTGTCGGCGCAGGTACATCTCCTGCGCAAGCTCAACCTTCTCACGACCCGTCCGGCCAGTGACCGCCGCCAGCGCATTCTTGAGCCGACGGAAAAGATGCTGATCGAAGATCACCGCTGGCTGATGTCTCGGTTCGAGCCTCTGGGGCCATTGGGGTTGTTCCATCTGACCGAGGAGGAGCGGACGACCCCCGAGTTCGCACTGGCTTTCCGCGTTGCCTGGACCACGCGCACCGACCAGATTGCCGCGTTCATCGAGCGTTATCCGTCGATCGCCTTCTTCTTCATGCGCGACGGCGGCTACTCCATGCTGCTGGAACTGCTGCGCGAATGGCAGAAGACCGGATCGACCCGCGTCGCCTTCGACGTGATGGCCACCGCATCGGCCTTTAGCGTATCGAAGAGCCAGATATGGAACCTGTTGCACGGCGCTCAGGCCCTCGGGCTCATCTCGGCCGAGGCGCCCGCCTGGCGCTCGATCATACTCAAGGAAAAGCTGCTGGCCGATTTCGATGTGTGGTTCAACGACATCATGCAGGGTTTTGCGATCATGGCGACGCGGGCCCGCGTTCTTTGGCTCGATCATCGGCAAAAATAAAAGCCGGAACAAAATTGTCCCGGCTTTTCTCTAAAATATTGCTTTGACTAAGACTGCTCGCTCGGGGCGTCTAGCTTCACGTCATGAAAAACCGAACTTCCGTTCTTTTCTGTTTCGCTCGGCCAAAGGCGTTTCCTGAACGGCTGCTTTTTTTGTTTTACTAAATCAGTCGCCTAGAAATTGAACATGTCTTAATAATAGCGCATGGCGCCGCCGAACTCAAAAGGGTTTTGCCCGTGGGCGGTTTATTTTTTGGATGTTTTCCCCATTAGGGTTTATACGTGTGAGCCGGCTTGCCGGCCAAAACCGCGGTTTTCCGCCAGTTCGTTCGGTTGGGCCGAGGGGAAAGCCGGGTCCAGGGGGCGGGCCTTTCCGGCGTTTTCTCGCCGGACCAAATCTGTTAACGCCTGGGACCATGATGGAAGCCGCAAAACCGATCTTTTCTTACAAGAAGCACTGGGCCGCCCGCTTCGGCACGGCGCCGTTCCTGCCGCAAAGCCGCGCCGAGATGGATGCGCTCGGCTGGGACAGCTGCGACGTGATCGTGGTGACGGGTGATGCCTATGTCGATCACCCGTCCTTCGGCATGGCGGTGATCGGCCGCCTCCTGGAGGCGCAGGGCTTCCGCGTCGGCATCATTTCCCAGCCGGACTGGCGCAATGCCGAGGCCTTCAAGGCGCTGGGCAGGCCGAACCTGTTCTGGGGGGTGACCTCCGGCAACATGGATTCGATGGTCAACCGCTACACGTCCGACCGCCGCATCCGCCATAACGACAGCTACACGCCGGGCGGCGAGGGTGACAAGCGACCCGATCGGGCGGTGATCGTCTATTCGCAGCGCTGCCGCGAGGCCTACAAGGATGTGCCGATCGTGCTCGGCGGCATCGAGGCCTCGCTCCGGCGCATCGCCCATTACGACTACTGGTCGGACAAGGTGCGGCGGTCGATCCTGGTGGATTCCAAGGCCGACATCCTGCTCTACGGCAATGCCGAGCGGGCCATCGTCGAGGTGGCGCACCGCATCGCCAAGGGGCGCGATCCGCAGACCTTCGACGACGTGCGCGGCGTGGCGCTGATGAAATCCACTGTCCCCGAAGGCTGGACCGAGGCGCATGCCGACGACATCGAAAGCGCCGACGAGGGCGCCCGTCAGCTCGGCCCCAACACCGTGCTGCGCCTGCCGGCCTTCGAGCAGGTGGAAGCGGACTCCGAGACCTATGCCCGCGCGAGCCGCGTGCTGCATCGTGAGAGCAATCCCGGCAATGCCCGGCCGCTGGTGCAGCGGCATGGCGACCGCGAGCTTTGGGTGACGCCGCCGCCGATCCCGCTGACCACCGAGGAGATGGACGGCGTCTACGAGTTGCCCTACGCGCGCGGACCGCATCCCGCCTATGGCGGCGCCAAGATCCCCGCCTGGGAGATGATCCGCTTCTCGGTCACCATCATGCGGGGCTGCTTCGGCGGCTGTTCCTTCTGCTCGATCACCGAGCATGAGGGCAGGGTGATCCAGAGTCGCTCCGAGGGCTCGATCCTCAAGGAAATCGAGCATATCCGCGACCGCACCGAGGGCTTCACCGGCATCATCTCGGACATCGGCGGTCCGACGGCCAACATGTACCGGATCGCCTGCAAGGATCCGAAGATCGAGAGCGCCTGCCGCAAGCCGTCCTGCGTCTATCCGGATATCTGTCCCAACCTCAACACCAGCCACGAGGCGCTGATCCAGCTCTATCGCAAGGTCAGGGCGGTGCCGGGCGTCAAGAAGGTGATGGTGGCCTCCGGCGTGCGCTACGACCTCGCCGTCAAGAGCCCGACCTATATCAAGGAACTGGTGCGCCATCATGTCGGCGGTTACCTGAAGATCGCGCCCGAGCATACCGAGGAGGGGCCGCTCTCCAAGATGATGAAGCCGGGCATCGGCGCCTATGACCGCTTCAAGCAGCTGTTCGACGCGGCGGCGGCCGAGGCCGGCAAGAAATACTTCCTGATCCCCTATTTCATCGCCGCCCATCCCGGCACGTCCGATCAGGACATGATGAACCTGGCGATCTGGCTGAAGAAGAACGGCTATCGCGCCGATCAGGTGCAGACCTTCCTGCCGTCGCCGATGGCGCTGTCCACCGCCATGTATCATTCCGGCGTCAACCCGCTGAAGGCGGTCAGGCGCGGCGGTTCGGAGCGGGTGGAGACGGTGAAGGGGCTGAAGCAGCGGCGCCTGCACAAGGCCTTCCTGCGCTATCACGATCCGGAAAATTGGCCCCTCCTGCGAGACGCCCTGAAGGCGATGGGCCGCGCCGACCTGATCGGCAACGGCAAGCACCACCTGATCCCCAACTTCCAGCCGGCCGGCACCGGCCTCGGTGGCGGCGAAGGCCGCCGCACCGGCAGCAAGAACGGCACGCAGAAGTTCCTCACCAAGGGAACGTTCGGCAGTGGGGCGAGCGGCGGGGCGGCTCGGAAGCCGAGGGCGCGGTAGGAACTAGTTGGAGCCTGATATAGGCATTGAGTTTCTTTCGGCCTCAGGCAGGATAGAGTGAGAGGCCGATATAGGTCTTCCACGGAACCTGCGCGCTTCTCGTCATCCGCCTCACGCCGCCCGCGCATCCCTTGAGAAGGATTCGATCAGGCCGCGCATGCGGACGATCTCGGTCTGGATGGTGCCGGCTGTGGCGGTGACGTCGCCGGCGACGCTGCGGGTGTGGTCGGCGGCTTCGGCCAGTTCCCTCGTGCCGGCGGCCATGTCGTCGGTGGAGGCGGCGGCCATGGCGGCGCTGCCGGAGATCTCGGCCGTCGCGTCGCCCTGGCCCATCACCGAGTCCGACAATGCGCCGGCGGCGGCGTCGATTTCGGCCATGGAAGCGGCGATGTCGCGGATGAGGTCCACCGCCGAACGGGTGGCGCTGCCGATGCCGTCGATCAACTGGCGGATGTCGTCGGTGGCGCGGGTCGTCTGGTTGGCGAGGCTCTTCACCTCGCCGGCCACCACGGCGAAACCCTTGCCCATCTCGCCGGCCCGCGCCGCCTCTATGGTGGCGTTGAGCGCCAGAAGGTTGGTCTGGGCGGCGATGGAGCCGATCAGATCCACCACCTCGCCGACGCGGGCGGTGCTCTCCGACAGGCCGGCGATGACGCCGCTCGCCGTGCGCGCGTGCCCGGCACCGGTGCCGGCGACGGAGACGGCGGCATTGGCCTGATCGCGGGCGATGGATTGCGAGCGGGCGAGTTCGCTGGCCGCCGAGGCCATGGTGCGGACGCTTTCGGCGGCGCTGCCGGCGGCGAGCGAGGTGCGTCCGGCAAGCTCCGCCGCGTGGGCGGCGGCACCAGAGAGATCGGCGGTGCCGCGTCCGAGCTGGCCGGCGAGGCCGTCCACCGTGGCGATCACGCCGGCGGCAGCGGTGTCGAAGGCGGCGATCGCCGCCTCCAGCGCCAGCCGGCGCTCCTCGTGCAGGGCGTGGTCGCGTTCGGCGGCACGGCGCAGGTCCTCGCGTTCCCGGCCGTTGTCCTGGAATACCAGGAGTGCCTCGCCCATGGCGGCGATCTCGTCGCGCGCCTTGTGAACGGGGACGGTGACGCCGAGGTCGCCATGGGCCAGCGCGTGCATCACCTGCGTCAGGGCGCGCAGCGGCCGGGCGATGCGGCGGTTGAGCAGCGCGGTGACCAGGATGGCGACGCCGACGATGCCGGCGATCACCGCGAGCACGGCGAGGCTGACGCGGTCGCGGTCGGTTCGGGCGTCGTCCGCGACGGCGTCGGCCGTTTGGTGCAGGGCATCGGCGGCGGCGGCCGACAGGCGCGTCGCGTCGGCGCGGGCCGAATCCAACGCCTCGGTGGAGCGGCGAAGGCCGGCGACCGCCTTGCGATAGTCGGCGAAGGGAGAGGTGACGTCCTTGGCGGCCTCCGGGCCCAGCGCCGTGATGGCGGCGTTCACCTGGTCGAGCGCCGCGTCGATGGCCTTGCCGTGGGCGGCATCGGGGCGCAGCCGGTAGTCCCCGGTGGCGAGCAGCAGCTCGTAGGCGGCGGTGCGGACGTTGCGGACGGCGGCGCCGAAGGCGGCGGCTCGATTGCGGCGGATCGTCAGGCCGGCCGCCCGGTTGAACGCCTTGTCGACGCTCTTGCGTGCCTTGGCGTTCACCGCGTCGATGCGCTGGTCGACGGTGGCAAGGCGCGGCGACAGGCGCGGCCACTCGCTGGCGAGGTCAATGAACTGGCTGTTGTCGCTCTTGCGGGCGACGGTCTGGTAGAGGCCGGCGGTGAGCGTTGAGATGGCGCGGAGCTCCTCGGCGAAGGCGGCGTCCTCGTTCAGCACGCGGGTGTCCTCGGCAAGGCGGGCGGCGGTGGACAGCGCGTTCTGGCCGGCCGTCAGTTGCGTGAACTCGCCGGTGCGCAAATAGGCCTCGAAGGCGGCCCGGCCCCGGACGAGCCGCAGTTCCGCGTCCGTGAGGCCGGAAACGGTGGCCCGCGTGCCTTCAAGGGCGATGTTCACCGCCTCGAGGTCGGCCTCGGACTTGCCGAGATCCTCCACGGCGCGGGCTTCGAGCCGGGCAGCGGCGGCGGCCAGCGCCGCGAAGGCGCGGTCGATATCGCCGCTTGCCGCGCCGATGTCGCGCCAACTGGCGGAAAGGGCGTTCACGGCCTCGGCAAGCCCGGCGGTGACGCCGGCGAGCGCGGGCGTGCCGGCGGTGCCCTCATCGACGGCGGCGATGCCGGCGAGGGCCGCCTCGGCATCCTCGGGCCGACCGGTGGCATAGAGCGACTGGATGGCGGCGGTGGCGGTGTTGATGTTGGTCAGTGCCGTCGATACGCCGGTCACCGCGTCGATGGCGGTGCCGGTGCGCATCAGGCCGAAGAAGCCGGCGCCGCCTGCCGCGCCGGCGAGCAGGACGAGGAGAAGCGCGAAAAGAAAGAGTTGCGCGGTGATGCTCTGGCCTGTCCGCATCGTATAGTCCTCAATTCTGGCGGTTTTCGTGCTGAATAAGCCGGGTGCCGCTTAATGAGACCTAAATATGCGGAAGTAATCATATGAATTTTATATGACGTTCAAAGAGAAATATTCGGCGGCCTATTTGTCTTCGCGACGCCTCTCCGACGACAGGTTGAGTTGCAATCGGTTCTCAGAAACATTCTTCTTCAAGCCGGCGCAGCGCGGCGAGGGCAGCGGCGTCGTCATTGTCCTCGAACAGTTCGGCCATGTAGCAGACGTGGGCGTGCATCAGCAGAAGGCGATCGGCCACCGGCCGCTCGGCCTGGGTGGCGCCGGCGAGGCGTTTCCGGAAGCGGTCCCAGAAAGGATTGGCGAAGGCCGGGTCGTCGATGTAGCGGCGGAGGTGGACGAGCACGGCCTCCATGTTGCCCTCGAAATCGATGCCCTCGAAGGTGACGTATCTGTCGTTCACGGTGCGGCCGGCGGTCGGCAAGATCGAACTCCCGTTGCGTGTCGAGTTGCCGTCGTCAGTTGCAATCACCTTGCCAAGTCGTGAAGAGACCTGGATATCCGGGGTTTTCCTGAAGAAAGACGCCGTGTCAGCTGGAGAAAACCGGCCAGATCGATGTCGCGTTTGTGACAATGATTGCCAACTATATCGATATAGTAGTCGCTCACTCATCGATTTAACTGTTTAAGCTCCTGAGGGCAAAGACGACGTCGTGTTTCTACGGAAGATTTTCTGACCAAAAGGGGGCACTAAGTCCCCGAAATGCGGGGGAGGCGACCGCGCCAACCCGCGGGTGTTCCGCCAAAATGGCGGGGCCCGGTTCGATACTGAGAAGGATGGAGCAGCAGATGACCGACGTGATCCTCAAGGACGCCGTCAAGGCGATTCCCACGAGCCAGGCCCTCATCGAAGACCCGTTGCTGAACAAGGGCACGGCCTTCACCCAGGCCGAGCGCGACGCGTTCAAGCTCAACGGCTATTTCGCCGACGTCGTCGAGACGCTCGACACCCAGGTTGCCCGTTGCCTTGAGACCATCCGCGCGCTGCCGACCAACCTCGACCGTTACGTCTACCTGCGCGACCTGCAGGACACCAACGAGACGCTTTACTTCGCGGTTATCACCCGCAACCTCGATGAACTGCTGCCGATGATCTATACGCCGACCGTCGGCGCCGGCTGCCAGCAGTATCATCACATCTTCCGCCGTCCGCGCGGCCTGTTCATCTCCTATCCGAACCGCGCCAAGATGGACGAGATCCTGGCCAACCCGCGCTATGACAACGTCGAGTGCATCGTCGTCACCGACGGCGAGCGCATCCTCGGCCTGGGCGACCAGGGCGTCGGCGGCATGGGTATCCCGATCGGCAAGCTCGCCATCTACACCGGCTGCGGCGGCATCGCCCCCGACACCGTCCTTCCGATCACTCTCGACACCGGCACCAACAACGCCGAGCGCCTCGCCGACCCGCTCTACTTCGGCTGGAAGCATGAGCGCGTTCGTGGCGAAGAATACGACAGCTTCATCGACCAGTTCGTCGAAGCCGTGAAGAAGCGCTGGCCGAACGTTCTTCTGCAGTGGGAAGACTTCCACAAGAACAACGCCAACCGCCTCCTCGACAAGTATCGTGACGCGCTCTGCACGTTCAACGACGACATCCAGGGCACCGCTTCGGTTGCCACCGGCACGCTCCTGTCGGCCATCCAGATCACCGGCAAGCCGCTCTCCGAGCAGCGCGTCGCCATCCTGGGCGGCGGTTCGGCCGGCGTCGGCATCGCCGACCTGATCCGCATGGCGATGGTCTCCGAAGGCCTCAGCGACGAGGAAGCCCGCAAGCGCTTCTTCATCGTCGGCCGCTACGGCCTCGTCACCGAGAAGACCCCGAACCTCGACACCTTCCAGCTCGGCTTCCGTCAGGACAGCAAGATCATCGACGGCTGGGACGTCGCCGAGGCCGGCAAGGCTTCGCTCTACGAAGTGATCAAGTTCGCCAAGCCCACCGTTCTCGTCGGCGTCGCCGGCCAGCCGGGCATGTTCACGGAAGAAATCATCCGTGAGATGGGCAAGCACACCGAGCGTCCGATCGTCTTCCCGCTGTCGAACCCGACCTCCTGCGTCGAGGCCCAGCCGTCGGACATCATCAAGTGGACCGAAGGCCGCGCCATCATCGGCACGGGTTCGCCCTTCCTGCCCTTCGAGTACGAGGGCAAGACCTACCACTTCGCCCAGACCAACAACTCCTACATCTTCCCGGGCGTCGGCCTGGGCACGCTGGCCGTCGGGTCGAAGCGCGTGACGGACGCCATGTTCCTGGCCGCCGCCCGCGCACTCGCCGAGCTGTCGCCGGCCAAGGCCAAGCCGGGCGACCGTCTGCTGCCGACCCTTGACCGCATGCGCGAGGTCTCCTCGCACATCGCCGTCGCCGTCGCCAAGCAGGCCATGGCCGAGGGCCTGGCGCCGAAGATGGACGACGCCGCCATCAAGGCCGCCATCAAGGCCAAGACCTGGGAGCCGGTCTACAAGTCGCTGGTGTGAACTTGCGATCCTGACTGAATGAAGGAACCGGGCGGCCGCGAGGTCGCCCGGTTTCGTTTTGGGGGAGCGGGCTGAAAGAAGCGCCCTATATCGGCGGTGCGTTTCATCCTGCCGAGGTTCTCGCCTGCGCGAGGATGACGCTTGGTGGCTAGGTTCGCGACCGGATACGTGTTTGTTTCCTATATATAATCTGTCATCCTTGCGAAAGCGAGGACCTCGGGTAGGAAAGGGCAAGGCGGTTGCTATAGGGCGCCCCCAACCCACTCCAACAAGGTGAAGGTAGCCGCTGGCCCGCCCTCGCTTTATTGGAGCCTGATACTATCCTCTCAGACTTCTCGTCCTGAGGTCCTCGCTTTCGCAAGGATGACAGATCTATATATCTTTCAATATTTTAGCGGAGCGCGAGCGTTGCAGGGCTGGCACTGACCGAGCGAAATCAGCGGAAATCCACCGCCATCAGCACGCAGAGCGCCAGAAGGCAGCCTAGGGAGGCGAGGAAGATGCGCTTGGCCCAGCTTCGTTCGGTCGTGGCGGTGGGGCCGGTGGCGGCGAGGTGCAGCCAGTAGCCGGCGCAGGCGACCGCCGTGCAGAGATAGGCGAGACCGGTGAAGCCGGCGAAGGGCAGCGCCACCGAGGCGGCACCGAAAGCGCCGATAGAGACCAGCATACGCTGCTTGGTGGCGGCGATGCCATGCCGGAACGGGTACGTCGGCACGCCGGCGGCGGCATAGTCATGACGGCGCATGACGGCGATGGCGTCGGAATGCGGGATCTGCCAGAGCGCGAACATCAGGAACAGGATGGCGGCGGCGGCGTCGAGCCGGCCGGTCACGGCGCAATAACCGATCACCGGTGGCGTCGCGCCGGCAAGGCTGCCCACCAGAACGCTGATGGGCGAGCGGCGCTTGAACCACAGGCTGTAGGGGCCGACGTAGATGACGAGGCCGAAGGCGGCGACGGTGGCCGCAAGAGGACCGGCGATCAGCGCCAGCAGCAGCAAGCCGCTGCCGGCCAGCGCGCCGCCATAGACGGTGGCCGTGGGAACGCCCACCGCGCCGGTAACCATGGGCCGAGTGGCCGTGCGGGCCATGCGGGCGTCGATGTCGCGGTCGATGACGTTGTTGACGACGCAGCCGCCGGCCACCACCAGCGCCACGCCGAGAAGCGTGGCGACGAACAGCGAGAGATCGACGGCGCCGCGTGCTCCCAGCAGGAAGCCGCCGGCCACGGAGACGAGGTTGCCGCCGACGATGCCGGGCTTCACAAGGCGTAGGTAAGGGTTGCGACTGAGCGCTGTCACCTCAGAAGGCCTCGGGGGTCATGTGCATCTCTGGCATGCCCGGCATCATCCGCTCGTGGGCGCTGAACATGATCCAGATGCTGCCGCCGACCAGGATGCCGACCACCAGCAGGGCGAAGAGCGCGGCGTAGACGTTCCAGCGCTGTTCGAGCGACCCGTCGATGTGCAGGAAGTCGACGAGATGAACGAAGATCTGCACGGCGGCGAGCGCCAGGATGACGAAGATGGTGGCGTTGCGCGGCAGCGCCCCGGTCATCACCAGGGCGAAGGCGGCGCCGGTGAGGATCACCGACAGGACGAGGCCACGCACGTAGTGGTGCAGCGAGGCGCCGGCGCCGGGGAGATGCTCGGTCTTGTGGTCGGCCATGTCAGAGCACTCCGATCAGGTAGACTTCGGTGAAGACGACGATCCAGATCACGTCGAGGAAATGCCAGAACAGGCCGAGGAGCCCGAGGCGGCGATGGACGGTGGCGGTGAGGCCGTCGCGGGCGAGCTGGACGGCCATGACGATCATCCAGAGAAGGCCGCTGAAGACATGCAGGCCGTGGGTGCCTACAAGCGTGAAATAGGCCGACAGGAAGGCGCTGCGGCTGGGGCCGGCCCCTTCCTCGATGAGGTGATGGAACTCGTAGACTTCCATGACGATGAAGACGGTGCCGATGGCGAAGGTCACCGCCATCCAAAGAAGAGTCGCCTGCTTGCGCTGCTCCTGAGCGGCGAGGGTGACGAAGCCGAAGGCGACGGAGCTTGCCAGCAGCACGGCGGTCTCGGCCAGCACGAACCAGAGGTCGAACAGCTCCCGGCCGGTCGGGCCGCCGGCATAGCTGCGGCCGACCACGGCGTAGACGGCGAACAGGGTGGCGAACAGCACCACGTCGCTCATCAGGTAGAGCCAGAAGCCGAAGACGGTCTTCTCGGTGAGCTCGGCGTCGTCCTCGTGGGCGGGAGGGTGCTGCTTGGCGTGCAGCGAGTGGGCTTCGGGCAGGTCGAGAATGGTCATGACTGGCCAACTCCCTGAAGACGCTGCATTTCCATGTTCTTCACCTCATCGGCCGGGATGATGTAGGCGATGTCCTCGTCGAACAGGCGGACGAGCAGCGCGGCGGTCATGGCGATGGCGCCGAGGCCGACCAGCCACCAGATATGCCAGACGAGGCCGAAGCCGAGGCCGATGCTGAAGATGCCCATCAGGAAGCCGGCCGCCGTGTTGCGGGGCATGTGGATGTCCTCATAGGGCGTGCCCGGCACGAACATGCCGGTGCCATTGGCCTTCATGTTGGCGAAGGCGTCGGTCTCGGTGACGCGCGGCGTCTCGGCGAAGTTGTAGATCGGCGGCGGCGACGAGGTGGCCCATTCGAGCGTGCGGCCATCCCAGGGGTCGCCCGTGGTGTCGCGCAGCTGGTCGCGCTTCCAGACGCTGTAGGCGATCTGCAGAATGGTGCAGAGGATGCCCACGGCGATGATTGCCACGCCGACGGTGGCGAGCACCAGCCATGGGTGCCATTCGGGATTGGGGTAATGATTGAGGCGGCGCGTCATGCCCATGAAGCCGAGCACGTAGAGCGGCATGAAGGCGACGTAGAAGCCGACGAGCCAGCACCAGAAGGAGGCCCGGCCCAGCGGTTCCGACAGGCGGAAGCCCAGGGCCTTGGGGAACCAATAGTTGAGGGCGGCGAAGATGCCGAACACTACGCCGCCGATGATGGTGTTGTGGAAATGGGCGACCAAAAACAGGCTGTTGTGCAGCACGAAGTCGGCACCCGGCATGGCCAAGAGCACGCCGGTCATGCCGCCGATGGTGAAGGTGATGATGAAACCGATGGACCAGAGCATGGGCACCGAGAAGCGCACCCGCCCGCGGAACATCGTGAAAAGCCAGTTGAACATCTTCACACCGGTGGGCACGGCGATGATCATGGTGGCGATGCCGAAGAAGGCATTGACGTTGGCGCCGGCGCCCATGGTGAAGAAGTGGTGCAGCCAGACGACGAAGGAGAAGAAGGTGATGGCAATGGTCGCCCAGACCATCGTCTTGTAACCGAACAGCGGCTTGCCGGAGAATGTGGCGACGACTTCGGAGAACACGCCGAAGGCCGGCAGCACCAGGATGTAGACTTCCGGGTGGCCCCAGGCCCAGAACAGATTGACATACATCATCTGTTCGCCGCCGCCGTCGTTGGTGAAGAAATGGGTGCCGATGTAGCGATCGAGGCCCAAGAGCGCCAAGGTGACGGTGAGGATCGGAAAGGCGGCAACGATCAGCACGTTGGTGCAGAAGGCGGTCCAGACGAAGATCGGCATGCGCATCATCTTCATGCCGGGCGCCCGCATGCGCAGGATGGTGGCGAGGAAGTTGACGCCCGTCAGCAAGGTGCCGATGCCGCTGATCTGCAGGCTCCATATGTAATAGTCGACGCCGACATCGGGGCTGAAGGAGAGCTGGGAGAGCGGTGGATAGGCGGCCCAGCCGGTCTTGGCGAACTCGCCGAAGATGAGCGAGGCGTTGACCAGCATGGCGCCGGAGAAGGTCAGCCAGAAGCTCAGCGAGTTCAGGAAGGGGAAGGCGACGTCGCGGGCGCCGATCTGCAAGGGTACGGCGATGTTCATCAGCCCGACGATCAGCGGCATCGCCACGAAGAAGATCATGATGACGCCATGCGCGGTGAAGATCTGGTCGAAGTGCTCCGGCGGCAGGTAGCCCGGATTGGGGTCGAGGCTCATGGACTGCTGGATGCGCATCATCACCGCGTCGGTGAAGCCGCGCAGCAGCATGATGAGGCCGAGCAGCACATACATGATGCCGATCTTCTTGTGATCGACTGAGGTGATGTATTCCGACCAGAGCCAGCCCCAGAGGCGGTAGCGTTGGAAGAGGACCGCGACGGCGAGGACACCCAGGAGCGCAACACCGACCGCCCCCATGATGATGGGCTCGTGATAGGGGACCTGTTCCAGGGTGAGCTTGCCAAGAAGTGGGTTCACGTCGTGCTCTCCACGATGGCCGTCCGTTGGGCGGCCGACGATTTCAGTGGTCCGCGTGTGCCGCGGGCGGCGTCTCACTCACCTGGTCCGCCCCCTTGTCGCCGGTTGGTTCCGGCGGCGGCGTGTGGCGGTATTTCTTGATGAGGTTGACCAAGAGGTTGGGGTCGCCCGGCGCGTAGTAGACGACGGGGCTGTTCTCCCGCGTCTTGGCGAGTTCGGCATAGGCGGTCTCGTCGAGCGGCCGGCCGGCGGCGGCGACCTTGCGCGTCCAGGCGTCGAACTCTTCATCGGAGGTGGCGAGCGCAGTGAAGCGCATGCCCGAGAAGCCGGCGCCGCTGTAGTTGGCCGACAGGCCGCCGAAGGTTCCAGGCCGGTTGGCGATGAGGCTGAGCTCGGTGCGCATGCCGGCCATCGCGTACATCTGGCCCGCGAGGCCGGGGATGAAGAAGGAGTTCATCACCGTGTCCGAGGTGATCTCGAAATGCACCGGCCGATCGATAGGGAAGGCCACCTCGTTGACGCTGGCGATATTCTGCTCGGGGTAGATGAACAGCCACTTCCAATCGAGCGCGACGACGTCGATCTCCAGCGTCGGCTTGCCGGTTTCTTCGAGGGGGCGATAGGGGTCGAGCGCGTGGGTGGTGGTCCAGGCAAGCCAGCCGAGCGCCAGGACGATGAGCGCCGGCACCGTCCACACCACCACCTCGATGGCGTTGGAATGTGCCCAGTTGGGCATGGCGTGGGCGCGGGTGTTGGATGCCCGATACCAGATGGCGAAGAACAGCGTCAGGATGATCACCGGCAGCACCACCAGCAGCATCAAGGCGGTGGAGATCAGGATGAGCTGCTTCTCCTTGGCGGCGATTGGTCCGGCAGGCTCGAGGATCACCGAGCTGCAAGCAGCGAGGAGAAGTCCGGTCCCCAAGACGATCAACGCCGGACGCAGGCGGGCAAGGCGGGAGGTCAGAAACGAGAGGCGCTGGGAAACGGGCAAGGCAGCATCTCCGGGCGATGCAGTGACGAGAACAACGCAATCATTTTCGGCGCGGTAACCCGCGACCAGAACTCATCCCCCAGAGCTCACTCCCTGACGTTGAACGCGACAGGACGGCGTTGGTTCCGCCATGGCGGCATCCGATCGGCGTCGGTCGAGCGCCGATGTCACAGCGTGGCGGCAAAACGAACGCCGTGGCGGCGCCCTCTTGACGAAGCCGTTGTGAATCGAATCAACTAGCCGCTTCGCAAGATCGTCCTTGGGGGAGGACGGCAGTTTTCGAGGGGCCGTCGTTCGCCATGTCCACCGCCATCCTTGCGTCCGACAGCATCGGGCGCGCCGAGCAGTTCTCGACCCGCGTCGCCTTCTTCATCGCCGGCTTCGGCGGCGCCGTCTGGGCGGCGCTGGTGCCCTTTGCCAAGACGCGAGCGGGCCTTGAGGAGGGCGGCCTCGGCCTGTTGCTGCTCGCCTTCGGCATCGGCTCGATCATCGCCATGCCGCTGGCCGGCGCATTGGCCGGCAAATATGGCTGCCGTCGCGTGCTGATCGCCTCGTCGCTGATGGTCTGCGTCGCGCTGCCGGCGCTCGCCACCGTGTCGAGTGCGCCGCTGCTTGCCGCCTCTCTGTTCATCCTCGGTGCCGGCGTCGGGTCGGTCGACTGCGTCATCAACATTCAGGCGGTGATCGTCGAGCGGGCGGCCGGCAAGGCGTTGATGAGCGGCTTCCACGGGCTGTTCAGCGTCGGCGGCATCGCCGGTGCCGCTGGCTGTGCCGGCATTCTCAGCTTCGGTGCGTCGCCGGTCACCGTGTCGCTGATCGCTGCCGTCTTCACGGCGGCCATGCTCATCTGGGCGGCGCCGCATTTCCTCGGTTTCGGCGGCGGCTCCTCCGGTCCTGCCTTCGCGCTGCCGCATGGCGTGGTGCTGTTCATCGGCATCCTCTGCTTCATCGTCTTCCTGACCGAGGGCGCCATCCTCGACTGGAGCGCAGTGTTCCTGACCTTCACGCGTGGCGCCGATCCGGCGCATGCCGGTTTCGGCTATGCCGCCTTCGCGACGACCATGACCATCGGTCGCCTCTCCGGCGACGCCATCGTGCGGCGGGTGAACCGCGTAACGATCATCCTGGTGGGCGGCCTGTTGGCCGCGTCGGGCCTGCTGGTGGCGACGCTGGTGCCGTCGGTGACGGCGGCAATGATCGGCTTCGCGCTGGTCGGCGCCGGTTGCTCCAACATCGTGCCGGTGCTCTACAGCGCCATCGGCAAGCAGACGCTGATGCCGGAAAGCGTGGCGGTGCCGGCGGTGACGACGCTCGGCTATGCCGGTATCCTGCTGGGGCCGGCGGCCATCGGCTTCGTCGCCCATGTCGCCTCGCTGCCGACCGCGTTCCTGATCATCTCGGTGTTCCTGATCGGCGTCGCGGCAAGCGGGCGCTTCCTGAAGACGTGAGCAGCGGCTTTCCAGCCGCCGCTCGCTCCCTTATCGTGCCGCCATGATCTACGTCGCCGACCGCCTCTATATCGATGAGAAGGACCTGTCCTTCTCCTACGTCCAGGCGTCCGGGCCGGGCGGGCAGAACGTCAACAAGGTGGCGACGGCGGTGGCGCTGCGCTACGACCTTTACAATGCCTCGGGCATTCCCTGGGAGGTCAAGGTGCGCGCCTCGCGCATCGCCGGGCCGTCGCGGGTGACGCAGGCCGGCGAGATCGTCATCCAGGCGCAACGCTTCCGCTCGCAGGAACGCAACCGCGAGGACGCGCTCGACCGCCTCAAGGCCATCCTCGCCGAGGCGGCCATTCCACCCAAGCCGCGCGTCGCCACCAAGCCGACGCGGGCGAGCCAGGTGCGCCGCGTCGACGCCAAGACCAAGCGCGGCGCTGTCAAGCGCGACCGGCAGCGGCCGATCGGCGAGGAGTGAACATGGCGCGGCTCTCGGGCGGATGTCTGTGCGGCCGGGTGCGCTACGCGGCGGAAAGCGAGGGCGCCATCGTCGATTACTGCCACTGCGATACCTGTCGCCGCTCGACCGGCGGCGCCACGGTCGCCTGGATGCAGGTGAGGCCGGATCGCTTTCGCGTCACGGCCGGCGCGGCGACCTATCGATCGTCGCCCGGCGCCACGCGGCATTTCTGCCCGGCCTGCGGCAGCCAGCTCTACATGACCGACACAGAGGGGCGCTCGGTCGGCATCACGCTCGGTACCCTCGACGACAAGAACGCCGTCGCGCCGGCCGCCCATGGCTGGGATGGCGGCCGTCCCGGTTGGCTGTGTCTCGCCGACGGCCTGCCGCGTTTCGCAGGCAGCCCCGATTACGACAGCTGATCCTCGGGGGCGGGAAGGGCGCCGGTGTCCTCGTCGCTGTCGGCGGCATCGAGCAGGTTGGCATCGAGCCGCTTGGTCGTCTTGAGGCCGAGGGTGCGTAGCATCTCCGCCTGACGGATGACGTTGCCGCGGCCGGTGGCGAACTTGCCATAGGCGCGGTCATAGGCGCCCTGGGCGTCTTTCAGGCCCTTACCGACCTTTTCGAGGTCTTCGACGAAGCCGACGAACTTGTCGTAGAGCTCGGCGCCGCGCTTGGCGATGTCCTGGGCGTTCTTGCTCTGCTGTTCCTTCTGCCAGAGCTGGGCGACGATGCGCACGACGAACAACAGCGACGACGGGCTGACGAGGAGGATGTTCTTTTCCCAGGCCTGATGCCACAGCTCGGCGTCGCGGGTGATGGCCACCAGAAAGGCCGGCTCGATCGGCACGAACAGGATGACGAAGTCGAGCGCGCTGAGGCCGTGGATCTCCTGGTAGTTCTTGGCCGAGAGATCCTTGATGTGGCTGCGGATGCTGTCGAGATGGCGGCGCAGCGCCGCTTCGCGGGCGCCGTCCTCCTCGGCGGTGGAGAACAGCTCGTAGGCGTTAAGCGACACCTTGCTGTCGATCACCATGAAGCGCTGGCCCGGCAGGTTCAGCACCACGTCGGGCTGAATGCGGCTGCCGTCGTCGCGGGCGTGACTCTCCTGCGGCGTGAAGTGCAGGCCCTTGACGAGGCCGGCCGCCTCCAGCACCCGCTCGAGGATCAGCTCGCCCCAGTTGCCCTGGCTCTTGTTCTGGCCGCGCAGCGCCGAGGTGAGGTTGTGGGCGTCGCGCGAGAGCTGCTGGTTGAGATTGAACAGCTGCCGCACCTGTTCGCCGAGCGCCGAGCGTTCCTTGGCCTCGTTGATGTAGACTTCCTCGACCTTGCCCTTGAAGTCGGCGAGCTGCACCTTCAATGGGTCGATCAGCGTGCCGAGCGAGGCGCGGTTGGCCTCCGAGAAGGACTTGGACTTCTCTTCGAGGATGTCGGCTGCGAGCGCCTTGAACTGGTCGGACAGCTGCGTCCGCGCCTCCTGGAGGAGGGCGAGCTTTTCATCGGCCGACTTGCGTTCCGCCTCGGCCCTTGAGCGCACCTCGGCGAGGGCCTTGCTGGCTTCGCTGAGCAGGCGCTGGGCTTCCTCGCGCTGCTCGCGCGCTTTCAGAAGATCGGCCTTCAGGCTTTCCGCTTCCTCGGTCTTGGCGCGGAGGTCGGCGTTGACGGCGCTGAGCTTGGATTGAACGGCGCCGAGCGCCTCGCGCAGGTCGGCCTCGTCTTCCTCATGCTTGCCCTTGGTGTCGGCGAGTTCCGTGCGCGCCGCTTCGAGCTCCTGCTTCAGGCGCCGCGTCTCGTTGTCGCGCTCGTCCAGCGTGGCGCGGGTGCGGGCAAGGTCGGCGGTGAGGCCGGCGTGCCGTTCTTTCATCTGGGAGAGCTGGCTGTCGGCATCGACGAGACGGAGGGCGCGCTCTTCCAACCGGGCGAGTTCGAGCCGTCCGGCTGCCTCGCTCACGGCAAGTCGGTTGCGGGCAGCGGCGGTCTTGAAGGCGAAGATCACGAGGCCTGCCACCAGGATCGCGGCGAGGACGATGATCGGCATCGCATCGGCGAGGGTGGTGGTATTGAACAAATCCGGCACGGCGACTCCTTGTCGTTTCCGTTTTGTTTACCATATCTGCATCGTGTCGCCGAGGAAACCTCACGCTGCCAGCGTCGGCTTTTCCGAGGCTTGCGGGAAAAGGCCGGAAATGCCGGGCTCGGCAGGGCGGTCTTTTTCGCCTGTGGAAGAGTCGGCTAACAAAAAGCCCGGGAATCCGCGGCTTTGCGTGGTGTCGCCTTCTGTGACGGTTTTTTGAAGAAAAGCCGTTGACAGGTCGGGAAGGGGCTCCTATAACCCGCTCCATCGACGGCGGCGCTGCGGCGACGTGGTGCCGGCGGAACGGTTGTCGCCAAGAGCGATGGCCCGGAAGGGAGATGAAACACCGGTTACGGTGGTCTCATCAGTGATCTTCCAGACGGACGTTAAGAACATGTCCGGGCGTTTTGGTCGGTCGAGGTCGTCAGGTTGACGGGTTTGGCAGATCAAGGTTCGGTGCGCTCTTGAGGTCTCGCTATTGAGGGGCTGGTTCCTCTCTGTTCTTTGACAAGTGAATAGGAAGAAAGAGAAACGTGGCCGGCGCTTGGGGCTTGTCGGTGCGTGTCCTGGCCTTTCGGGGTTTGGGGATGTGCCAAGAAGAGCTAAGTCCGGAGTACACGTTTCTTGAATAAGGACCGTTTCGGTCGTTCCTGAGAGGGAATGATTGGAATGGACCTCGTCA
>NZ_PJNW01000039.1 GCF_002844595.1 Pleomorphomonas diazotrophica
ACGCGCTGTTCGAGGACGAGTGAGCCTCACGGTTCGGACGGAAAGGCCTCGGTGCTCGGCATGGGTGCGGCTTCCTTCAGCATGATCAGCTCGATGCGGCGGTTGCCGGAGAGGAAGGGATCGTCGGGGAACATCGGGTCGCGGTCGGCGACGCCGGTGACTTCGGCAAGGCTGCCCGGCCCGAGGCCGAAGCTGCCGAGGA
>NZ_PJNW01000040.1 GCF_002844595.1 Pleomorphomonas diazotrophica
CGCCGCGGCCAGCACCGACACGTCCGGCGCCGTGATCGCCACCCATGGTGACACCGGTGCTCGGATCGTCACCGAGGTGAACCCCTCGTCCGATTCCGACGAACCGCTTCTCGTCAACCGCGTGGTGATCGAGAACCCGGCCAACGCTGCGGCTGCCAAGGCTGACGCCGCCCGTTATCCGGCGCCGGTCTACTACAGCGGCGACTCCTCGGACGAGAACGCCACTGTCAACTTCCGCCGCG
>NZ_PJNW01000005.1 GCF_002844595.1 Pleomorphomonas diazotrophica
GGCTTCGGAACTATCAGGCCTCAGGCGCCGGCGGGCCTCCGGCCCTTGGCTTTCGCTCCGCTTGACGTCTTTCGAGACGCTTCGGGTCTCGAAAGACCCGCTTCGCGCGGCGTCGCTTGACGCCGGAAGCCGACAAGGCGGCTTCGGAACTATCAGGCCTCAGGCGCCGGCGGGCCTCCGGCCCTGGCGTCCGCCCTTCAGCTCCGGCGCGCGCCGGCTTCCTTCTCTTCCTTTTCCTTGAGAAGGCCGCTCACCACCGCCGTGGTCCGGCGCAGTTCCATCAGCGCCTGCTCGATTTCCTTTTTCTGCTTCTCGAGAATGGCGATCCGATCGTTGAAGCGGTCAAGGGCCACCTTGAGCTGGGCCGCCTGGCCGTCGCGCAAGTCATAAAGATCGAGCATGCCCTTGATCTCGGTCAGCGAGAAGCCGACGCGCTTTCCCATCAGCACCAGCTTGAGACGGGCACGGTCGCGACGCGAGTAAAGGCGATTGAGCCCTTCCCGACGCGGATTGATGAGGCCTTTGTCTTCGTAAAAGCGCAGCGTGCGCAGCGTGACGTCGAACTCGCGGGCGAGATCGCCAATGGAAAACAGCGATCCGCGCGGATGAACTCCGTCGTCATCCTCGAGCTTGTCGGCTATGACCGCCCCGATCTGCGCCTCGGCGGCCGGCTCGTCACTTTCGGTCACCGTCAGGTCCCTCCATGCAAGGTCGCTCCGCTTTGGCTCCGCGCCTTGAGCCAACCTGCGCATACGCTTCCCTTTACGTCAAGGGCGAGGGAGAGGGGCGCCAGTATCGTCATTTTTCGGGGCGTCCAGGTAAGGTTCCGTTCAGAGCGCTTAAAAAGTGGCAAAGAACGGCTGCCCAGTTAACCCGGCGTTTACCCTGTTTTTGCAAATTGCCCAATGAATGCATCCTGGCGGCGTTCTGCCCCGGCGGCTCTTGCCGCGAGGGCGGCGTTGCAAACGGGGAGAACAATCATGGCGTCGCGGGCTACGTCTCGTTTGGGCGGCGGAATGGACGGAGCGAGCCAGTACGATCGGGAGCCGGCAACCTTCGGCTACGGAGCGGAAAGCGGTCGGCAGGCTGGCGACCCGGTTGATCGCATCCTCACGTCGCTCGATCGGCTGGGGGAGCGCATCCGCACCCTGTCCCCGGCGGAAGAACGCCGGAGCTCCCGGCCGACGTCCCGCTCCTCCGAACCCGACGACCTGCAAAGGGCCATCGAGCAGATTTCGCGCAAGCGCGAGGCCTATGACACCGGCCGCCTCGGCCGCCGGGATGGAGCCGACGTCGCCGAACTCGGTGCTCGGGTCCGCGCACTCAGTCAGGAAATGAGTAGCGACCGGCGCCGGGCACCGGCCTTTGGTGAGGGGCTCGCCACGGAGGTGGCCGATCTCCGGGCCGAGGTGGAGCGGCTGGTCGAGGCAAGCTCAGGGAGAACGCTGGAAAGCGCCTTCGACACGCTGGTGGCGCGCCTCGACGATATCCGCGCCTCCGTCGACAATCCGCGCGTCGTCGGTGACCTCGTGCAGCGGCTTGCCGAGATCCGGCGGCTGATTGCCACGCTGCCCTCGGGCGACCAGGTCGGCGTCATCACCTCACGTCTCGATCGCCTTGCCGAGCGGCTCGACCAGGGCCTCGGCGACCAGCGGGTACTCGGCGATTTCGGACGCAGCCTGTCGGACCTTGCCGCCGCCGTGGCCCAGCTCGACAAGCGCGAGGTGATTGCCGCCATCGAACGCCGCCTCGATGACGTTGCCGGCAGCATCCGCGCCATCGAACGCGACATGGGCGATTTCTCGCGCTGGCAGGACGGCCTCGACAAGCAGAACGCCACACTGTCGCAGGTGGCCCAGCGCTCCGAGCAGTTGCCGCGCTTTGCCCATGAACTGGAACGGCAGTCGGTCTCCATCGAACGGATCGCCCGCTCGACCGAGGGGCTGCCACGCCTTGCCGAGGAGATCGACGGCCTTCGCGTTTCCCTGGACCGTCCCGGCGTAGCGCTCGATGCTGCCGCCATCCGGGCGCTCGACGAGCGGTTTGCCGAGCTCGGCCGGTCGCTGGAAGCCCAGCTCAGGCCGGCAGCCGGCGGCTTACCGGCCGACCTCACGGCAGCCCTGTCGCGCATCGAGGCCAAGCTGACCGAGCCGACGCCGAACGTCCGCATTTCGGAAATCGAAGACCGCATCGCCGTGCTGACGCGCTCGGTCGCCGACATCGACTTTGCCACCGGCAAGGATGTTGCTGCGCTCGAAAAGGCCGTGGAGCGCTTGCGTGAGGACGTGCTGGCTGCGGCCGGCCGGCCCGACGCCGGTCTTGCCGCCGACGTGCGGACGCTGGTCGAGCGCCTCGATCGGCTGGATGCGCCGTCGATCGGCACCGCCGCGTTCGACCGCCTGGAAAGCCGGATCGCCGACATAGCCGCTCGCCTGGAGACCCGGCCGAACGAAATCGCCGCCCTGGCCGACGCGCTGGAACGGCTCGACGCGACGATGTCGAGTTCGCTGTCGGTCGACGCCATCGCCGATCGCGTGGCAGCCGTTGCCGGCCGGCATGGTGACGACGCTCCTGCCCGCCTTGCCAGCGTCGAGGCCGGCATCAGCCGGCTTGGCGAGGATCTCAGGGCCGATGCCGAGCGCGACCGCGGCCTGCTGCTGGCCATCGGCCAGACGGTGGAACGCCTAGCCATGCGCGAGGTCGGCGGCAGCGGAGCGAACGCTGACACCGCCGAGCCTTCAAGCCCCTCCAAGGACAGCTGGCAAGAGATCGAACAGGCGCTCTCCAGGCGAATGCCCGCTGCCGCCGACGTCGATGAAGGCGACGACCTGCCGCGCATCTTCGGCCGCAAGTCCGCAACTCCCCCCCGTGTCGAGCCGTCGCTCGGCAAGCCGGAGCATTTGGCCGACAAGCCAGGGCATTTGGCCGATGAGCCGACGCTGCCGCCCGGTTTCGACGTCAACAAGCCGCTTGAACCCGGTTCCGGCAAGCCGCGCCTGCCGAAATCGTCTCCCACGGACGAACGGCCTGCCGCGGCGGACGCCGCGCGCACGCCGACCAAGGCCGATTTCATCGCCGCCGCCCGCCGTGCCGCCCAGGCCGCCGGCAGCGGCCTTCCCGGCGAAACCGGCAAGGATGAGGCGACGGCCAGTGGAAAGCCGCGCTTTGCCCTGCCGAAAGTCAGCTTCAACCTGCGCAAGGTGGCGGTCGCCGCCGCCGTCGTGCTGATCGCGCTTGGCCTCGCCAAGATTGCCAATGACACTCTGAACCGCTTCTCCGCCTCGGAGGAAACGCCGGCAGAATCCACAGCGTCGCCGGAACCGACCGCATCCACCACGCCGGCCCCGGAAGCGCCCGCCCCTGAGGCGCCGATCCCGACAACACCGGCCATCGAGGCGCCCCCCGCCTCCGAGCCGCCTGCTGCTGTGGCGCCCATGAGCGAGACCGCTCCTGCGCCAACACCGCCGGCCAGTATTGAGATACCCCCGGCCCCGCAGGCGGCGGCAACGCCGAGCGGCTTCTCGCAGACGCCGCCGGCACTTCCGACCGACGGCTTCGCGCCAACTACCGCTTCACCCGAAACGACGGCGGGGATGCCGGCCGCGCCGGTGACGGCCAAGGCGCCCCCCGCGCTGCCGGATGCCATCGGCTCCAAGGCGTTGCGCGACGCGGCCGCCGGCGGCGACCCGCTGGCCGCCTTCGAGGTCGCGTCCCGCTTCGACGACGGGCGGGGCGTGCCGCAAGATCTCGCGTCGGCGATCGATTGGTACCGTCATGCCGCCGAGGCAGGTCTTGCACCGGCCCAGTACCGGCTCGGCAGCCTTTATGAAAAGGGTATCGGCACGGCGCGCGATGCCAAGACCGCCGCGGAGTGGTATGCCAAGGCTGCGGCACTCGGCAACGCCAAGGCGATGCACAATCTTGCAGTGCTCAATGCCGAGGGCAGCCTCGGTTCGCCCGACTATGCGTTGGCCGCCAAGTGGTTCCAGGACGCCGCCGAACACGGCGTCCGCGATAGCCAGTTCAACCTCGGCATTCTCTACGCCCGTGGCCTTGGCGTGCCGCGCGATCTCGCAACCTCCTACAAGTGGTTCGCGCTCGCGGCCACCGGGGGCGACGCCGACAGTGCCAAGAAGCGTGACGACATCGCTCAGGTTCTGTCCAAGGAGGACCTCGCCCGCGCCCGTCTCGCCGTCGAGACATGGGTGGCCAAACCCCTCGATCCCAAGGCCGAGGACATCCCGCCGGCCGATCCGGCCTGGGCGGCGGCGCCCGAGCATACGGCCTCGGTCGACACGTCCCGGACGATCGCCCGTACCCAGGCCGTCCTCACGAGCCTAGGCTTCGACGCCGGTCCGGCCGACGGCAAGATGGGACGCAAGACGCGCGATGCCATCGCCGCCTTCCAGGCCTCAAAGGACCTGCCCGTCACGGGCGAGATCGACAAGGCGCTGATCGACGCGTTGGGCATGTCGACCATCTGAATGCCCGAAAGCTGCTTCCGCCCCCGGCGCCTCGGCCCCGGGGGCTTTCTTTTTGCCCGGCTGATGCGTTTTTTTGCCGGAAAGCCATGGCAAAGGCCGTTCCGTTGCACTTTCGCAAGGGGTTGCAAGCTAATACTGGCCGACAGATGCCTTTGAACGGATGACGGGTCGTGGATCTCTACCTGCCGATCGCCGAAATGCCGATGAACGTCTTCCTGTTGCTCGGAATGGGCGCGGCGGTCGGCTTCCTGTCCGGCATGTTCGGCGTGGGCGGCGGTTTTCTGCTGACGCCGCTCCTCATCTTTTCCGGCATCTCGCCCGCCGTCGCCGTCGCATCGGTATCCTCGCAGATCGTCGCCAACTCGGCCTCGGGCGTCCTGGCCTACCTTCGCAAGAAGACGGTCGACCTGAAGCTCGGCCTTTATCTCACGCTGTCCGGCATCATCGGCTCGTCCATTGGCGTCTGGGTTTACGGGGCCCTGCGCGGCGCCGGCCAGCTCGACGTGGTCATTGCCCTTTGCTACGTCGCCTTCCTCGGCACCATCGGCATGCTGATGACCGTCGAGGCCGTCAGGGCGATCCTCGCCAAGCAAAGGGGCACGCCGCTGCCCGTCCGCCGACCGGGGCAACACAGCTGGATCGCCGGCCTGCCGCTCCGGGTCCGCTTCCAACGGTCACGCCTCTACATCTCTGCCCTACCGGTCGTCGCGCTCGGCGCGGCCATCGGCTTCCTTGGCGCGCTGCTCGGCATCGGTGGCGGTTTCATCATGGTGCCGGCGCTCATCTATCTCTTGAAGGTACCGACCACCATCGTCATCGGCACGACGCTGGTGCAGACGCTCGGCACCATGGCCTTCACCACCTTCATGCAATCGGCCACCAACCAGACCGTGGACGTCATCCTCGGTCTTGCGCTGATGGTCGGCGGCGTGGTCGGTGCACAGTTCGGCGCCCGCGTCGGCCAGTCGCTGCGCGGCGAGACGCTGCGCCTCCTGCTCGGCCTCCTGGTGCTATCGGTCGGCCTGCGTTTCGCCGTCGATCTGGTGGCAAGGCCCGACGAGCTCTATTCGATCAGCCGCATGGGAGGGGGATGACATGCCGATCCGCCTCCTCATCCTTGCCGCAGCGCTCGTCCTTCTCTCTTCACGGCTCTCCGCCGAAACCTTGGTGACGGCTCTGTCGACCGAGCGCGTCTCCATCGAATCGAACTTCACCGGGGCGGGCGTCGTCATCTTCGGCACCGTCGAGCGCGACCAGCACACGGTCGCCCGGGGCGAGCCCTACGAAATCGTGGTAACGCTGACCGGTCCGCTGCGGTCCATGGTCGCCCGCCGCAAGGAGCGGATTGCCGGGATCTGGATCAACCGCGCCTCCGGCGAACTGCCGCGCGTGCCGGCCTTCCTGGCCATCGCCACCACGGCGCCGATGGCGGACGTGGCCGGCAATCGCGTTCGAGCCGGCCAGGGTCTCGGCTTCGACATGCTTCCGACACGCGGCCTGCCGGATGCCCTGCCGCCGGTTCGTACCGAGTTCGATGCCGCCTTCTTTCGCCTGATGCAGAAGGAGGGCCTCTTCACCCTTGATGAGGGCAGCGTCGAGTTCCTGTCACCGCAACTGTTCCGGGCGCCCATCGCCCTGCCGGCCAACGTGCCGATCGGCTGGTACACCGCGACCGTCTATCTCTTCTCCGGCGGCGTGCTGCTCGCCAAGACGACGCAGGATTTCTCGATCCTGAAAGGCGGCTTCGAGCAGACCATCACCGATCTCGCCCATCGGCAGCCGGCCCTCTACGGCCTCGCGACCGTCGTCGTGGCCTGTTTCACCGGTTGGCTGGCCGGCGTGGCGTTCCGCAGGGACTGAACACGTCTGGGTATCGCGTTGCTCGAAAGCCGGCGCCCCCTTTTTCGACGCGATGGCTAGTCCGGCAGGAACTCCCCCGAACGCACCGGATAGACGCGCCCGTCCGACAGCATCCAGGCGATGAGGCGCGACCGCTCGAACAGCCCCTTGAAGGCCGCATCCATCACGTTGAGCCCGCCGGTATAGGCGCCGAAGGCCGGCAGCAGGCAGCGGCTACCGTCGCAGACGAAGGCGCGCCGGCGGACCGTTCGGCTTCGTCCCACCTTGGCTGCCGGATGCAAGTGACCCGCCACCTCGCCAGTGCATCGGCCAACGCGCGGTTCGTGCCGGAAGACAAGAGGTCCCACGGCGATCTCGGCCACCGGCGTTCCACCGAGGCCGGCCGGCGGCGACGGGTCGTGATTGCCGGCGACCCAGGTCCAATCGACCGAACCGACCAGGGCCACCAGGTTTTCGAGGTCGGCCGGAGCAAGCCGCCCCTCGGCGTCACCATCGTGGAAGCTGTCGCCGAGGGCGATGACCCGCTCCGGCCGCAGACGGCTGATGGCCTCACCGAGCGCCCGGAGTGTCGCGCGCGTATCATAGGGCGGCACGAAACGGCCGCGCGCGCCATGGGAGGAGCCTTTTTCGAGGTGCAGGTCGGCGACCACCAAGAGCCGCTCTTCCGGCCAGTGAAGCACGCCGGACGCGTCGAAGCGCACTGCGGCGCCATTCAGATTCACGAGCCCACCCGCGGTCAGCACGTCGTCGTCTCCCTGTCTCAGCGCCGTCACGCCATGGCCTCCCGGATGATTTCGTCGGCCGCTTCACGAAGGACATCCTCGTCGGCCTCGCCCGCCACGCGCTCGCCGCCAATCTCCAGCATGATCGGTACCGCCAGGGGCGAGATGCGGTCGAGCCGTTTATGGACAATGTGACCGTTGATTCGGGAGAGCATATCCGAGAGGCGCCGGAGGTCCAAAAGACCGGTGGAGGCGTCGGCCCAGGCCGCCTCGAGCAGGATGTGATCGGGCTGGTGCTCACGCAATACGTCGTAGATGAGGTCGGTGGAAACCGTCACCTGCCGCCCCGTCTTCTGGGCGCCGATGGCATTCTTTTCGACAAGTCCGGCGATCATGGCGCAGGCCTTGAACATGCGCTTCAGGAGATAGCTCTCGGCCATCCAGGCTTCGAGATCGTCGCCCAGCATGTCCGGCTCCAGGAGGCGCGACAGCGTCGGCTCGCCATGGGCGAAGGCGCTGCCGACGTCGGCGGCGCACCAGACGCCGATCACGTAATCGGTGGCGATGAAGCCGAGCGGCTTCAAGCCGAAGCGTTCGAGCCGGCGGGTCAGCAGCATGCCGAGCGTCTGGTGGGCAAGCCGTCCCTCGAAGGGGTAAAGCACCAGGAAATGGCGTCCCCGATGGGGGAAGGTCTCGACCAGGAGTTCGTCGGGCTTGGGCAGAAGGGAATGGTCCCGCTGCAGGGCGAGCCAGTCACGCACCGGCGCCGGCAGCTTGCCCCATGACGAGGGGTCGGACAACATCCTGCGGACGCCGGCGGCGAGAAAGGTGGAGAGCGGGAACTTGCCGCCGGCATAGACGGGGATGCGCGGGTCGCTCGACCGCGCCCTCGAGACGATCACCTCCGTCTCGCGCATGCCCTCGAAGCGCAACACTTCGCCGGCAAACAGGAAGGTATCGCCCACCTTCATCTGCTCGCAGAAGTACTCCTCCACCTCGCCGAGCAGGCGTCCGCCCATCACCGGTCCGCGCCCGCGCGCCTTGCCGCCGAGCCGCACCTTCAGCATCGGACTCTCGATGATGGTGCCGACGTTTAGCCGGTAGGCCTGTGCAAAGCGCGGATGGGTCAGACGCCATGTGCCGTCGGCGGTAAGCTTGATCTTGGCGTAGCGCTCGTAGGCGCGAAGGGCGTAGCCGCCAGTGGCGACCAGGTCGACAACCCGATCGAACCGCTCGCGGTCGAGCTGGCGGTAGGGATAGGCCGAGACGACTTCGGCATAGAAGTCATCGGCCCGAAACGGGCCGGCCACCGCCCGGCCGAGCACGTGCTGGGCCAGTACGTCGAGTGCGCCGTCGCGGATCGGCGGCGTGTCCTGCGCGCCGATGTAGTTGGCATCAAGCGCCGCCTGGCATTCCAGCACCTCGAAGCGATTGGCCGGCACCAGGAGCGCCGTGGAGGGCTCGTCCATGCGGTGGTTGGCGCGACCGACCCGCTGGGCCAGACGGCTGGCGCCTTTGGGCGCACCGACGTGGATGACGAGGTCGATGTCACCCCAGTCGATGCCGAGATCGAGCGTCGAGGTGGCGACCACCGCACGGAGGCGACCGTCGGCCATCGCCGCCTCCACCTTGCGCCGCTGGCCCACGTCCAGGGACCCATGATGAAGGGCGATCGGCAAGTTGGCGTCGTTGAGCCGCCACAGCTCGGAAAAGATCATCTCCGCCTGACTGCGGGTGTTGACGAAAATCAGCGTCATGCGACGACGATCGATCTCGGCGAGCAGGCCCTCATAGGCGTAGCGGGCTGAGTGGCCGGCCCAGGGAATGGTCTCGTCCGCCTCGAAGATGCGGATGTCGGGGCGGGCGCCACCGATGACGGTGACGATCTCCGAAAGAGCCTGCGGCTTGTCCGGCGCCTGCGGCACCAGCCAGGCGCGCAGTTCATCCGGATCGGCGACGGTGGCCGACAGGCCGACGGTGCGGATGGCCGGGGCAATGGCGCGGAGACGAGACAGGCCAAGCGCCAGGAGGTCGCCGCGCTTGCTGGTCACCAGCGCATGCAGCTCGTCGAGGATGACCGTCTTCAAGTCCTCGAAAAAAGTCTCGGCGTCGTGGCCGGCAAGCAGAAGCGCCAGCTGCTCGGGCGTGGTGAGCAGGATGTCGGGCGGAATGAGCTTCTGCCGCTGACGGCGCGACGCGGACGTGTCGCCGGTACGTGTCTCGATGGCGATGTCGAGGCCAATCCCCCTGATCGGCGTTTCAAGGTTGCGCTCGATGTCGACGGCCAGCGCCTTGAGCGGCGAGACGTAGAGCGTGTGGATGCCGCGACGGCGCGTGCCCGGTTTCCACTTCGGCCGACCGGCAAGGTCGACGAGCGACGGCAGGAAGCCGGCCAGCGTCTTGCCGGCACCCGTCGGGGCGATCAACAGCACCGAACGACCCGCAAGGCCGTGGTCGAGCAGCGCAAGCTGATGGGCGCGCGGGCTCCAGCCGCGCGACGCGAACCAGGCCTCGAACTTGGGGGGCAGAAGATTCGTCTCGGTCACGGCGGGAGTAAGCCCGATTTCCGCGAACAAGTGAAGAACATTTGCGTGAGAGCGGTCAGCCCTCGTGCCGAGCCACCACGATCAATCCTCGGATCGGTTCACCGCGATCGAACCTCAGCGTGTCGCGCTCAAGCTCGACGACGGCCAAGCCGGCCTCGGCGAGCACTCGCCGGACATAGGACTCGCCATGGGCGTAGCGCAGGCTGTCGCGCAGCACCAGGCCGTCGCTGTCGGCCTCTTCGACCGTGAACGAGAAAAGACCATCTGGCGCGAGGCGGTCGGCGACCGCCGGAAACAATGTGTCGAGGGCACCGACATAGACCAAAACGTCGGCGGCGGTGACGAGGTCGTAGCCGTCGTCGGCGGCGGCAAGGAAGGTGGCCGCATCGGCAACCACCAGTCTCTGATAGCGCCGTCCGGCCTCGGCGCGGCCGATCATCTCCGGCGAGAGGTCACAGCCCGACACATGCTCGATCCGGCCTTTCAGCACCTCCGCCATCAGGCCGGTGCCGCAACCGAGATCGAGACCACGGGCAAAGCTCGCGCCGGGACGGACTCTGTCGATGAGATCGGCAATCAGCCAGGGTGCGCGATAACCGAGGTCTTCCACCAGTGCCGTCTCGAAGCGGTCGGCATAGTCGTCGAAGAGCCCGCGCACATAGGCGGCAGGCGGCGCGTCGGGAACTTCGGCAAGGCCGAGCGCGGCGAGCTTCAGCGATATGCCGAACAGCCCGTCATGGTCGCGCTCCGCCGCCTCTCGCAGCAGCGGCTCGGCTTCCTCCCGGCGACCATCGGCGGCGAGGGCATCGGCCGCGCCGACCAGGGCCGGCAGCCAGCCGGGCGTGCGCTCCAGCGCTTGCAGAAAAAGGTCGGCGGCGGCCGCATGATCGCCGGCGTCGAGATAGGCGCGGGCGTATTCGTAGCGGCGGTCGGCGAGAAGATCCCCGGAGGAGACAGCGTGCAAGATGATGACACTCGGCGGAAAGGGCGCCGCGTCATCCCGCCAAAGCCCGCCGTCGTCAAGATGGATTCCACAGCCTCTCGGCTTAACTCAGCTTGCGATAGCGGACGCGGGCCGAGTGCTCGATGGCGGCGACGGCCAGCTTGTCGAGGGCGAAGCGGTCTTCCAGCATCTGCAGGAACACCAGCTCCTCCTGCTTGACGTCGACGTCGGAGGCGGCAACCTCGATGGCCAACGCATAGGCCGTCTCATAGAGGCGCTCGGGCAACGACGTGGCCACCCGATCGAGGATGTGGTCGATGCCGTTCACCGACTTCAAGTTGGCCGAACAGGCGTCGGCGATCTCGCCGATCGACCCCTCGAAGCCCTGGAACACCGGCAGGAAACCGATCAGCCGCTCGAACTGGTTGAGTTCGCGCTCGGTCATGTTGCGGTCGGCGATGGCGGCGGTGACCATCACCCAGATCAGCGCTTCCTGGGTGGACAACGGCTTATGCATGGAATCCTCGGCCAAAGGTCAAACGGCACCCTATTTGGGACGCCGTTGGAAAAAGCGCAAGCATCCTCTCGGCGGAGGCGCTTGCCTTGCCGCCCATCTTGCCGCCGATTGACGAGAAAAGCCGGCGCGTCCTTGACCTTTCCGGGCCTCGTCCCTACTGTCCGCCCCGCCCGGAAACTCCGGGTTTTCTCGAACAGAGGCAACCGATGGCAACCGTTTCTTCCACCCTGCTCTCCGATCCCGCGCTCCTCGCCGCGGCCGGCCGCTCCAAGGCCTGGCCCTTCGAGGAAGCCAAGAAGATCGTGGCGCGGATCGAGAAACGCAAAGACGCCTCGAAGCCGGTGATCTTCGAGACCGGCTACGGCCCGTCGGGCCTGCCCCACATCGGCACCTTTGGCGAAGTGGCGCGCACCACCATGGTGCGCCATGCCTTCCGCGTGCTGACCGGCGACAGCGTGCCGACGCGCCTTGTCTGCTTCTCGGACGACATGGACGGGATGCGCAAGGTGCCGGACAACGTGCCGAACCCGGAGCTGCTCAGGGCCAACCTCGGCAAGGCGCTGACCAACGTGCCGAACCCGTTCGATAACGGCTATCCGAGCTTCGGCCACAACAACAACGCCAAGCTCCGGCAGTTCCTCGACACCTTCGGCTTCGACTACGAGTTCATGTCGGCCACCGAGGAGTACAAGAAGGGCACCTTCGACGAGATGCTGCTGCGCATGCTCGCCAAGTATGATGCCGTCATGGAGATCATGCTGCCGACGTTGCGCGAGGAGCGGCGAAAGACCTACTCGCCCTTCCTGCCGGTGCATCCCAAGACGGAAGTCGTCATGCAGGTGCCGGTCGAAGAGCGCAACCTTGAAAAGGGCACCATCGTCTGGACCGACCCGGCGACAGGCGAGCGCTTCGAGACGCCGGTCACCGGCGGCCACGCCAAGTGCCAGTGGAAGCCGGACTGGGCTCTGCGCTGGGCGGCGCTCGGCGTCGACTACGAGATGAGCGGCAAGGACCACATCGACAACGTCAAGACGTCGTCGCGCATCTGCAAGGTGCTGGGCGGCAACCCGCCGGACGGCTTCAATTTCGAGCTGTTCCTCGACGAGAACGGCGAGAAGATCTCGAAGTCGAAGGGCAACGGCCTGACCATCGACGAGTGGCTGACCTATGCCTCGCCCGACAGCCTTGCCCTCTACATGTTCCAGAAGCCGAAGACGGCCAAACGATTGTTCTTCGACGTGATCCCGCGCGCCGTCGACGAGTATTTCGCCTATCTCGAGAAATACCCGACGATGGACGTCGACCAGCAGCTTGCCAATCCGGTCTGGCACATCCATTCCGGAGAGCCGCCGGTGACGCCGGTGCCGGTCAGCTTCTCGATGCTGCTCAACCTCGTGTCGGCCAGCCATGCCCACGACAAGGGTGCGCTCTGGGCCTATATCGGCCGGCATACGCCGGGCGTGACGCCGGAAACGCACCCGAAGCTCGACGAGCTCTGCGGCTACGCGCTGGCCTATTACCAGGATCGGGTGAAGCCCTTCGTCACCTTCCGCACACCGGACGACGAGGAGCGGCAGGCGCTCGCCAAGCTGCGTGACGCGCTCGACGCGCTGCCGGTCACCACCAGCGCCGAAGCCATCCAGGACACGGTACTGTCGGTCGGCCGCTCGTTCCCGCGCTTCCAGGATCCGTCCAAGAAGAGTCCCGATGGCGGACCGGGCGTCAGCCTCGAATGGTTCGCGACGCTCTACCAGGTGCTGCTCGGACAGGAGAAGGGCCCGCGCTTCGGCTCCTTCGTCGAGCTCTACGGCCTGAAGGAGACCGTGGCGATGATCGACGCGGCGCTTGCAGGCACGCTCGGCCAGGCCTGACGTTCACAGGCAGCAAGACATTGAAGGCTGGCGTTCGCGCCGGCCTTTTTCATTCCGGGACGGGTGGCTGGAGACTGCCGTCGCCATAGCGGCCGAGCTTGTCTTCCTTTGCCTTGGCGGCGTAGGGCGCCAGCAGCGGATCGGCGGGGTCGAGCGGTTCGGCCCAGCCTCGGCTCACCATGAACAGCGACAGGTTGCGGTTGCCGACCCAGCAGTCGGCCAAGCTATCGCCATCCTCACCCGGCGCGGCGATACCGACGCAGCCGACCGAGCGCGGGCCGATCAGGCGCGCAAGGTCGGCGCGGGCGCGGGCGCCGCAGTTCCATCGGCCGGCCGTCCCGTCGCAAGTATCGGAAAAGGCAGTACCAGTAACACCTGCGAGATGGACAACCATCGTCTCCCGGTCGCGGATGGCTCGGAAGCGCACGGCATCGAGCACGGTGACGCGGGGATATAGCGCCTCGAAGCTCGCTGGCGGCGGAGGCGGTGGCGGCAGTTTCGGTCGATCAGCCGCCTGGCCCAGGGCGACCTCGACCGGAGGCGGCGCCTTGGCGGCGAGCGGTTGCCGGAGAACGGGTGGCGACGGCGGGCGGCCGAAGTCGAGTATGGTTGGCCGGACCTTCGCCAAATCGTCGCGCTTGGTGTCGTCCCACAGCCAGAGCAGCGCTGTGGCGGTCAGCGCCAAGCCGGCGACCAGTGGCGCCAGGCAGCCCATGAGAAAACCGTGCCGTCCCTGTCGAGCCATCGCCTGAGAAATGTCCTTGTCTGAAGGTGTGCGGCGGAAAATGCTGGATTCTCGTTATCGGAGCAAGCTGTCGCGGGCCTTGGCCGTGCTTTACTGACATTTGGCGCCTATGGTTGCCGGCAGTCCCGCGGACAATGGAAGGACGCCACATGCGCAGAGCTCTACTGGTTCTGATACTTCTCCTTCCCCTGGCGGCAGAGGCGTTGCCGCTCTCCCCTTCGATGCCGCGAAGCGAGCGCCTTACGGTCCTCGATACGTTCTGGGCCGAATGGAAACGGCTCTACCTGCGCGAGGGTTGCGGCGGCGCCTATGTTGCCACGTCCGGCGACGGAAAGACGACCTGGGGCGGGAGCGCCGCAAAGACGCTGACGGTGTCCGAGGCTCACGGATATGGCATGCTTGCCCTGGTCCAGATGGCCGATCGTGATCCTGACGCACATCGCCTCTTCGACCTGATGCAGGCTTTCTTTGTCGCTCATCCCGCCGCCTCCGGTCCCGGCCTCATGGCCTGGAACCAGACCGGAGATTGCCGCGACGCACCGGATGGCGGCGACCGTTCGGCATCGGACGGCGATCTCGACGTGGCGCTGGCGCTCCTGAAGGCCGACCAGCGCTGGGGCGGATACGGCAAGCTGGCCGCCTCCGTCCGGACGGCCATCCTCGCCCGCGAAGTTACCCCCGACGGCATGATGATGCTCGGCGACTGGGCACGGAACGATGATGACGGCACCTATGCCGGTTCCTCGCGGTCCTCGGACTTCATGCCGGCCAGTTTCGCCGCGTTCGCCGCGGCCGGTGATCGGGATGCCAGGCGCTGGAGCGAGCTTCGCGATCGGGGCTACCTGGTCTGGGGCGATCTGTCCCGGCGCTACGCTCGAAAAACCGGCCTCGTTCCCGACTTCCTGACCGGTCTGCCGGACGAGCCGCGTCCCGTGCCGACCAACTTCCTCGAAGGCCGTTTCGACGGGGCTTTCTCCTGGAACGCCTTACGCTTTCCGTGGCGGCTGTCGCTGGACTTACTGATGACCGGTGACGAGCGTGCAGCCTCCCATCTTGCCGCGCTCAATCGCTGGATCCGAAAGGCGAGCGGCGGTGATCCCCTGCGCATCGCAACGACTTATCGCCTCGACGGGCGAGTGCCTCCGGACCAGGACACCGGCTCGGCGGCATTCATCGCCATGTTCGCGGCCGGCGCCACGGCTGGAAGCGGCGATGCTGCGGCGGATCAGGCATGGCTGGATACCCTGTGGGCCGCGTTGCTGACGATACCCGCCACCGAAGAGGACTATTACGGCAACACCCTGAAACTCCTGGCAATGATTTCGCTCTGCGAAGAGACCTAAGCCATCGATCATCCCGATCCTTTGCACCGCTCTCGTCAAATAGCTCTTGCCAGACGCAGGTGCATGCCTTTACTCCGGCCCGTGCTCGCAGCCTGACGGCTTGACCAAGAAGCCCTCCCTTGACCGGTGAACTTCATTCCGTCCGAGCGAACTGCGACGCCGATTGAACCTATGGAAGGGCCACGGCCTTTCGGAGTTCCGCCATGGATCGTCTCGTCTACAAGATTGTGCCGCGCGCTTTGTGGGAAGCCGCCGAAGCGACCGGCGTGTTCGCCGGCGCATCCGTCGATTTCGAGGATGGCTTCATCCACCTGTCCTCGGCGGCGCAGGTCAGGGAGACGGCGCGGCTCTACTTTGCCGGTCAGAACGACCTTCTGCTGATCGGCGTCGAGACCGCCCCCCTCGGCGAGGCGCTGAAATGGGAGGTTTCGCGCGGCGGCGATCTCTTCCCGCATCTCTACGCACCGCTGGAGTTCACGGCCGTGGACTTCGTGGTGCCGCTGCCGCTCGGGCTGGATGGCGCCCATCAGTTCCCCGACCTGGAGACCGGACGATGACCCTTTCCGAACTGATCGGCTCGTTCAGCGCCGCCGCGCTCCGGCGCTTCGATCCGGAGATGGCGCACGCGCTGGCCGTCACCGCCATGCGGCTCAATCTCGCGCCCGGCCTGCCCAAGATGGTGGACGATCGCCTTGTCGTCGACTTCTTCGACATGCGGCTCGACCACCCGGTCGGGCTGGCCGCCGGCTTCGACAAGGATGCCGAGATCGCCGATGCGCTGCTGACGCAGGGCTTTTCCCATGTCGAAGTCGGCACGGTGACGCCGCGGCCGCAGCCGGGCAACCCCAAGCCGCGCATCTTCCGCCTGCCCGAGGCGAATGCGGTGATCAACCGCTGCGGTTTCAACGGCAAGGGGCATGCCCATGCCCTCAAGCAGCTCGAACGGCGTAATGGCCGGCCGGGGGTCATCGGCGTCAACGTCGGCGCCAACAAGGACAGCGCCGACCGCACGGCCGATTATGTGACGGGCATCAAAGCCTTCGCGGGCCTCGCGTCCTATTTCACCGTCAACATTTCCTCGCCCAACACGCCGGGCCTCCGCGACCTGCAGGCGAGCGCCGCGCTGTCCGATCTCATTGCCCGCGTCATCGAGGCGCGCGATGAGACCGCAGTGGCCGTCGGCCGGCGGACGCCCGTGCTGGTCAAGATCGCGCCCGACCTCGACGAGGCGGCGCTTGACGACATCGCCGCCGTCATCTCAGCCCGCAGCGCCGACGGTCTCGTCGTCTCCAATACGACGCTGTCCAGGAGCGGCGTGTTCGGGCCGACTGCTGCCGAGCCGGGCGGCCTGTCCGGCAAGCCGCTGTTCGAGCGCTCGACGGTCGTGCTCGCCAAGATGCGCGAGCGGGTCGGCCGCGCCCTGCCGATCATCGGCGTCGGCGGCGTGATGACCGGTGAGGATGCCTATCTCAAGATCGCCGCCGGCGCCAATCTGGTGCAGGTCTACACCGCTTTCATCTACGGTGGCGGCAACGCCATCAACGCCATCAACGCCGACCTGCTGGCGCGTATCGAGAAGAGCGGCATCGGCTCGGCGCGGGCGCTTGCCAGCTCTGACAGCCGCGCCTGGGCCAGCCGTCCGATTCCAGCCTGAAGCGCCCGCCGGTCAGGTTGACTCAACCTGACCGAAAAGCGGCTATCGCCGAGCGGCGGCGTGCAGCCCTTCGAGATTGTCGGCGATGCTGGCGCCGGCCTTGAAGACGGCGCTGCCGCTGACGATGACATCCGGCCGGAAGCCAGAGGCAATGCCGATGGTTGCCTCGGTAATGCCGCCGTCGATGGCGATGAGCGGGTCGACGCCGGCCTCGGCGGCGAGCAGCCTCAGCCGCTCGACCTTGCGGCCGAGCGCCGCGTCGGGAGCCCCACCGCTCCAGCCGGGATCGACGGCGAGCAACGTCACCATGTCAATCTGATCAAGGACCGGCGCCACGACATCAACCGGCGTCGCCGGGTTGAGCGCCACCGCGCGCAGCACGCGCCGGCCCGACCGTCCCGCCACGTCGACGTCCAGCATGGCGAGCGCCCGGTGGAGATGCGTGAGCCCTTCTGGATGGACGTGCACGATATCCGCGCCGGCCTTCAGCGTGGCAGGTATCAGGGCGATCGGGTCGGCCACCATCAGGTGGACGTCTTTCAGCATTTGGGTTCGCGCTGCCGCGACGAGCAAGGGGCCGGCGGTGAAGGCGGGGCAGAAGACGCCGTCCATCACATCGAAATGCAGGAGGGCGCTGCCGGCCGCCTCAAGGTCTGCAACAGCGGTGCCGTAGGCCATGGCATCGGCCGCCAGAAGACCAACGCTGAGGCAAGGCGCCGCGCGGCGCAGGAACGCTTTCAGGGCGTCGCGCGTCGCAAGATCATCCAGAGTGGGGAACATCGGCTCCTCGTCAGTCGCGCGGCATGATGCCGACAAACACCTTGTGGCTGCGCGGCCCGGTCATGATGTCTTCGAGCTCGGCCTTCACCTTGAGATAATGCGGTGTCGTCTTGTGGAATTTCACCGCCGCCTCGTCGACGAAGGCCTCGTAGATCGTGAAGCGGGTGGGCTCGGCGGGATCCTGCAGCACGTCGAAGCGGCGGCAGCCGGGCTCCTTGAGGGTGCCGTCGCGATTGGCGCCGAAGACGCGCAGGAAATCGTCGATGCGGTCGGGCTTGACGTTGATCTCGACGAGCGTGACGTGCATGGCCGGAACCTCCAGATTGAGCGAGAAGAAAAGGATGGCCGGCCGCCGATGAATAGCGGCCGGCTCTCCGGAATCCCGAGCGGCCTGATGGGGGGACGGCCGACGGGGGAGGAGCGGACGGCGGAACGGGAGGGACCGCCGTCTCGCGGAGCTTGCGGCTTCGATCAGAAGTCGAAGTTGTCGATGTTGTCCTTGGTGAACACCTGACGCTCGGGCAGCAGGATAATGCCGTTGTCGTCGGCTTCATAGCTGTAGCCCTGGACGCTGTTCGGGCTCACTTCGACGGTGCCGATCTCGGGAATGTCGAGCTTGTCGCCGACCTTCATCGCGCCGTTCTTGAGGAGGTGATCGGCGACATAGATCGAGATGGCACCCTGCTTGGTGACGTCCCAGAGGCCAAAGGCCTTGACGGTGTCACGCTTGACGTAGGGACGCATCACGTTCGGCGTCGAGAAGCCGACGATGGTCACCTTGCCGGCGCGGCCGACGTTCTCGGCAGCCTGGGCGGCGGCGGGAAGCGCGTTGGCGTCGGGGGCGATGATGATGTCGACATCCTTGTAGGCCTGCAGGATGCTTTCACCCGTCTGCAGCGACTTCTGGGCATCGTTGTAGCCATACTGGGTGGTGACGATCTCCCAGCCCGGCTTGTCCTTGGCGATGATCGCCTTGGCCTGCTCGACCCACTGGTTCTGGTCGGTCACCGTCGGGCTCGAGTAGAAGAAGGCCACCTTGGCCTTGTCGGCCGGGTGCTGCTCGGCGGCCATGTCGACCAGGAGCTTGCCGAGCTGGGCCGGCGTGCCCTGGTTGATGTAGTAGCTGCGGCACTCGGGATTGACGTCGCTATCCCAGGTCAGGACCTTGATGCCGCGCTGCATGGCGCGCTTCAGCGCCGGGCAGAGACCGTCGGGCGACACGGCGGAAACGACGATGGCATTGAAGCCCTGGTTGGCGAAGGTGTTGATATACTGCACCTGGCCGGACACCGACGGCTCGGTCGGGCCGTCATAGGTCACCTCGACGCCGAGCTTCTTGCCGGCCTCGACGGCGCCCTTGCCGCCGGAGGTGAAGAAGCCGACGCCCACCAGCTTCGGGATGAAGGCGATGCGGGTGCTGTCGGCGGCGACCGACGGTCCGGCGAAGGTCGCGGCGGTGGCCACGGCAAGCGCGAGGGAAACGGTACCAAACTTCATTGTTTGCTCTCCTTCCAAGCATGGCCCATGGGGCTGGAGCCCCTGTTTGGGCCTTTCCTCCACAAACGTCTGACCGTCATTCGGCGGCAACGTTCCTCAAGACCCGCCTGTGCTGGAACCAGACGCGTCCCATTTCAGAGAGGCTGCGCAAGGCAACCACGATGACCAAGAGGCCGCCCGACAGGGCGCTCGATACATGGCTCGACACGCCGACGAGCTGGAGACCGGTCTGCAGATAGCCGACCAGGAGCGCGGCGAGCGCCGTACCCAGGATGGTGCCCGAGCCGCCGTAGATCGACGTACCACCGAGCACCACGGCGGTGATCGCCGGCATCAGCGCCGTCGACCCGAAGTCGGAGCGGGCCGAGCCGAAGTAGGAAGCGAGGATCAGACCGGACAGCGCCGCCATCAGGCTGGTCAGCGCATAGGCGACCACCAGCGTGCGGAACACCGGCGTGCCGGCATAGGCGGCGGCGCGCGGGTTCTGGCCGATCAGGTAGACGTAGCGACCGAAGCGGGTCCGGTGAAGCAGCGCCATGAAGCCGACGGTCAGCACCAGGAACAGAGCGAAGGGCAACGGCAGGCCGAAGACCTCGAGATTGGCGAGATTGACGAAGGCCGGGTCGAAGTTGCTGATGCCCTCGTAGCCGGTGGCGCCGGCGAGGCCGGACAGCACCAGTGCGGCGCCGCCGAACAGGAAGCCGGTGCCGAGCGTGATCACCAGCGGGTTGACCTTCGACAGATGGATGGCGACGGCGTTGAAGACGCCGCCAAGCGTGCCGACGGCGAGCGCTGCCACGGCCGCCATCCAGATGTCGACGCCGCCCACCCAGAGGATGCCCAAGGTGATGGCCGACAGGCCCATCACCGAGCCGAGCGACAGGTCGATGCCGCCGGTGATGATGACCAGCGTCAGGGCCAGCGCGGTGATGCCGACATGGATGAAGTCGGAGGTGGCGTAGAGCAGCATGGACGGCTGCAGGAACACCGGGTTGATGGCGCCGAACACCAGGATCTCGGCAATCAGGAGCAGTGCGAGCACGCTCTCCCAGCGCTTGAGGGCAGGATGAAGCTTCATTTGCGCGCCTCCGAGGTCTCAAGTGCCGTCTTGAGCGGCCGCACCGCGGCCTTGGCAAGCTCGCCTTGCTGGCCGGCCGCCTGCGGATCGATGAACTTGCGGTATTTCTGGTAGCGGAGGAGGCGATCGACGGCCTCGCGGATCTTGCCATCGGTGATCAGCACCACCAGCAGGATGGCGCCGGCGATGATGTCGTTCCAGTAGGCCTCGAGGCGCAGCAGCACGAGGATGCTGTCGATCGACGTCATGAAGTAGGCGCCAAGCGCCGCGCCGAGCACCGTTCCGGTGCCGCCCAGCAGGCTGACGCCGCCAAGTACGCTGGACGCGATGGCGCGCATCTCCATGCCGGTGCCTGCGGTGTTGGGAATGAAGCCGATCTGCGAAGCGAAGATGACGCCGGCCAGCGCGGCCAGGAGGCCGTTGAGCCCGTAGGCGACGATCTGCACCTCGTTGACGCGGATGCCGATGAGACGGGCGCCCTCGCGGTTGTCGCCGACCGCGAACATCGACCGGCCGAAGGCGGTGTAGCGCAGGCCGAGATGGGCGGCGATCAACAGGACCAGCACCAGCCAGGCGACCGGCGACAGGCCGAGCGCCCCGGCCTTGGTCAAGGCCTTGAACCCTTCCGGCAGACCCTCGATCCAGCTGCCGCCCGACAGGAGATGGACGAAGCCGCGGTAGAGGCCGAGCGTGCCGAGCGTGGCAACGATGGCCGACACCTTCAGCCACGACACCAGGACACCGTTGAAGAGGCCACAGAGAAGACCGACGAGAAGCGCGACGCCGATCGAGGCGGGAATGCCCCAGCCGGCATTCATCAACAGGCCGGCGACCACCGCCGCAAGGCCCATGATCGAACCGACGGAGACGTCGAGGCCGTGCGTCGCCATGACCATGGTGGCGCCGATCGCCAGCACGAACAGGATGAGGCTATTGCCATAGACGAGCAGCATCGTGTCGAGGGACAGGTAGCTGTGGTCGACGAGGCCGAGAATCGCGAAGAGGAAGACGATGATCAGCGCGACCGAGGCTTCGCGGTGGCGCTGCAGGAAGCGGATGATCATTGCGCAGCGTCCATTTTGGCGCCGACCCCGAAGGAGAGGCGGGCAATGGCGTTGATGGTGATGTCGGAGCCTTCGAGCAGGCCGCCCGGATAGCCGTGGTTCATCACCAAGACGCGGTGGCTGAGGCGTTCGACCTCCTCGTGGTCGGAAGAAATCAGGAGGATGGCGAGGCCCTCGCCGGCCAGCCGGTCGATCAGCCGGTAGATGTCGGCACGCACGGCGACGTCGACGCCGCGCGTCGGCTCGTCGAGGATGAGGACGCGCGGACCGGCGGCGAGGCACTTGGCGAGCAGCACCTTCTGCTGGTTGCCGCCCGACAGCGTGCGAACCGGCTGATCGGCACTGCCGCAGACGATGCCCAGCAGTTTGATCTGTTCGGAGAAATCGGCCCGTTCCTTGGCGAGCGGCAGCCATTCGCGCCCCCGGTGGAGCACCAGCGCCGAGGCGTTCCAAACGAGCGGTGCGTTGACGAACAGCCCCGACACTTGCCGGTCTTCCGGCAGGTAGACGACGCCGGCATCGAGGCTCTGGCGCGGGCCATGACCGGTAAGCGGCTTGCCGTCGACGAGGATGCGGCCACGGGCGGCGGGGCGGATGCCGTAGATGGTCTCGGCGAGTTCGGTACGTCCGGAGCCGACGACGCCAGCAAGGCCGAGGATCTCGCCGGAATGCAGCGAAAAGGTCACGTCGGCGAAGCCTTCGCCGGCCAGTCCTTCAACGCGCAGCCGTTCGGGCCCGCGCTCCACCGGGGCGGCGGCGCGGCCGAGCGTGAAGCCTTCCTTGCCCTCGACATGGGTCATGGCGGCGACGATCTCGGCGTCGGTGAAGGACTTCGGCGGGCCGGCCAGCACCACTTGGCCGTCGCGCAGGATGGAGACAATGTCGGCGATCTCGCGGATCTCGCCAAGCTTGTGGGAAATGAAGAAAATGCCGACACCCTGGGCGGTGAGCGCCCGGATGCGCTCGAACAGCTTGCCCACCTCGCGCGGGGTCAACGCTGACGTCGGCTCGTCGAGAATGAGGATGCGGGCGTCACGGATGAGGCCGCGCAGGATCTCGACCATCTGCTGGTCGGCCACTTCGAGCTGGCCGGCCTGGGTCGACAGCGTCATGCCGGCGCCAATCTCGGCGATCAGCGTTTCGAGGCGGGCACGCAGGTCCTTGCGATTGCCGGGAACGTGCATCAGCACGTTTTCCTCGACCGACAGGCTCGGGAACAGCATCGGCTCCTGCGGCACCAGATGGATGCCGGCCTGACGGGCGGTGACCGGCGTCATCGCCGAAGCGTCTTCACCGCAGACCAGGAGTTCGCCTCGGTCGACGCAATGCAGGCCGGCGATCATCTTCATCAGCGTCGACTTGCCGGCACCGTTGCCACCCAGCAGCGCGTGCACCTCGCCCGGCCGAAGCGTCAGGTCGACGCCGCGCAGCACGGCGATGGAGCCGAAGAATTTCCAGATTTGCCTGGCTTCGACCAGCGGGCATCGCTGGTCGGTCGGCGAGATCCCCGCCATGTCGACAGTCTCCCAACTTTGTTCTTGGAAACGCTGGGGCATGCCCGCGCCTCGGTGCCCTTGCCGGGCGGTCCGCCGGACCTCCCATGGAGGCCCGACGGCGCGGTTCGCGGTCCGTGTAACTGGCCTTAGGCGGCCTTGGCCTTGCCGGCCTTGTAGATGTCGTAGGCCTTGTCGACGCTCTCTCCGTCATGCACCACGGCGCGCACGGCAGCGATCATCGCGACAGGACAATCGGACTGGAAGATGTTGCGACCCATGTCGACGCCGGCCGCTCCCTGGTCGATGGCGCGCCAGGCCATTTCGAGCGCATCGCGTTCCGGCAGCTTCTTGCCGCCTGCGATGACGATCGGCACCGGGCAGCCGGCCACGACCTTCTCGAAGCCAGTGTCGATATAATAGGACTTCACGATGTGGGCGCCGAGTTCGGCACAGATGCGCGTGGCGAGGCCGAAATAGCGGGCGTCGCGCACCATGTCCTTACCGACACCCGTCACCGCCATGGTCGGAATGCCGTAGCGATTGCCGGTGTCGATCAGCTTGACGAGATTGGCGAGCGACTGATGCTCGTACTCGGCGCCGACGTAGACATTGGTGGTGATCGCCGAGGCATTGAGGCGGATGGCATCCTCAATATCGACCGCGACCAGTTCGCGCGACAGCTCGGTGAGCACGCTCATGCCGCCAGAACAACGCAGCACCACGGGCTTGCGGCTGTCGGCAGGCATGGTCTGGCGGAGACCGCCGCGCGTGCACATCAACACGTCGGTGTAGGGAACGAGCGGGCGAATGGTGAGATCGAGCCGTTCAAGGCCGGTGGCCGGCCCCTGGAAATAGCCGTGATCGAAGGCCAGCATGACGGTGCGGCCGCTCTTGGGCTGGAAGATGCGGGCAAGACGATCCTGCATGCCCCAATCGAGAGAAACGGAACCACGAACGGGGAACGCCTTCACCTCGACCGGTTTGTCCAATCCGAAATCCTTGCCTTCCTTCACGTCGTCCAAATCGGCCATGAGGTCCTCCAATGGGTGGGCGGGGTCTGCAATCAGCAGTACCTATCGTTCAAATGAACGCCGCCTTATCAATTGCACACCGGATTATTTGCCGACCGGCCGCCATCGTCAACCAGAATTCTGCACATAAGTGACATCGCGATCCAAACGAACCCGGCCGCAAATTTCAGGCATTCGAGAAATCCCGTGATAACTCATTGATTTTCCTTATACACGCGGTGATCACCCAAAAGCCTAATGCGACTTAATGATGATCAGAAACTTCCCGTCTTGCGCTTATGTGCGCATCGTGATCATATGATCGACGGAAACACCGCGTCGAGCCGCTGATCGGGTCGTGCGTGCAAATGTCTTGAAGGTGAGCGACGTGAACGAAGCCAACGACGAACTGGCATTCGAGCCGCACGAGGAAGAGCTGCTGAGCCGCGTTGCCTGGCACTATTATCACGACGGCCTGACGCAGAGCGAAATCGGCGAGCGCCTGAACCTATCGCGCATCAAGGTGTCGCGCATGCTCGACCGCGGCCGGAAGATGGGACTGATCCACGTTCACATCAACTCCAGCTATGGCGGCTGCTTTGCGCTCGAGGCCAGGCTGCAGGAAATCTACGGCCTCGACGAAGCGCGCGTCATTCCCGCCCAGGAGACCGGCAACATCAACGATCGTCTCGCGGAAGCGGCCAGCCAGTATCTGATGGGCCGCCTCAAGGACCAGGAAATGCTGGCGGTCGGCTGGGGCGCCACCGTGATGGGCACGCTGCAACGCCTCGCCCGCACCCTTTCCTACAGAGACATCTCACTGGTGAGCCTGACCGGCGGCGTCTCGGCCTATATCGAAGGCGTCGCCTCCGGCCGCTCGTCCCAGAACGTCCATCTCATTCCGGCGCCGCTCGTCGTGTCGCAGGAGAATATCGCCGAGGCGATCCGGGCCGAGCGGCATGTCGTCGAGGTGATGAGCATGGCGCGGACGGCCAACTATGCGCTGGTCGGCATCGGCGCCGTCGCCGACGAAGCGACGCTGATCGCCTCCGGCTACGCCAGCCGCTCGCAGTTCGAGATCTTCCGCCGCCAGGGTGCCGTCGGCGACATTATCGGCATCTTCTACGACCAGAACGGCGAGCCGCTCGACCTTCCCTTCCACAAGATGCTGGTCGGCCTCGATTTCGGCGCCCTATCGGCCATCCCGCAGGTCATCGCCGCCGCCGGCGGCCCCAAGAAGATCGATGCCATCCGCGCCGCCGCCCGTGGTGGGCGCATCGACGTGCTGATCACCGACGAGCCGACCGCCCAAGCCATCATCGAGAAAGACCAAGCATGACCCCCCACGTTCTCGCCATCGATGCCGGCACCGGCAGCGGCCGGGCCGTCATTTTCGATCGGGCCGGCCGCCAGGTGGCGGTGGCGCAGGAAGAATGGACGCATCTCAGCGATCCGCGTCATCCCGGCTCCATGGAGTTCGACTGCGCCGCCAACTGGGCCTTGCTCGTCCGTTGCGTGCGCAAGGCGCTGGCTGACTCTGGCCTACCGGCATCGGCTATCCGGGCCGTCAGTGCCACATCGATGCGCGAAGGCATCGTTCTGTGGGACCGGAATGGGCGCGAGCTCTGGGCCTGCGCCAATGTCGACTCGCGAGCGTCCGACGAGACGAAGGCCCTTAAGGCTGCCATGCCCGGCTTCGAGCGCGACGCCTATGCCGTGACCGGCCAGACCTTCGCGCTCGGCGCCATTCCGCGGCTCAAATGGATCGAGCGCCACCTGCCCGATGTCCACGCCCGCACGGCGCGGATGTGCATGCTGTCCGACTGGATCGTTGCCCGTCTCTCGGGCGAAATCGTCTGCGATCCGTCGAATGGCGGGACCAGCGGCCTCCTGGCGCTCGACAGCAGGACCTGGGATGCCGATGTTGCCCGCCGGGCCGGTGTCGACCCGGCCATCCTGCCGCCCGTCCATGAAACCGGCACGGCGATCGGCCGCGTGACGGCCGCTGCGGCGGCGGACACCGGTCTTGCGGCAGGAACGCCGGTGGTGGTCGGGGGCGGCGATGTGCAGCTCGGCGCGCTCGGCCTTGGTGTCGGTCGCGCCGGCGAAGCGGCGGTGCTCGGCGGCACCTTCTGGCAGGAAGTGGTCAACATGCCCAGGCCGACCGCCGATCCGGCCATGCGGGTGCGCGTCAACCCACACGTGGTGCCCGGCCTCAGCCAGGCCGAAGGCATCGCCTTCATGGTCGGCATGACCACCCGCTGGTTCCGCGACGCCTTCTGCGACGAGGAAAAGCGAATCGCCGCCGAGCGAGGCATCGACGTCTACGCCCTGCTCGAGGAGAAGTCGGCGACGGTGGCGCCCGGCGCCAACGGCATCCTGCCCATATTCTCGGACGTGATGAACTGCGGCGCCTGGTATCACGCCGCGCCGTCGCTTCTGAACCTGTCGCTCGACGCCAGCGTCTGCGGCAAGCCGCAGATCTTCCGCGCCATCCAGGAGAATGCGGCCATTGTCGCCTCGGAGAACCTGCGGCTCGCCGCAGACCTCGCCGGCGTGACGCTCACCGATCTCGTCTTCGCCGGCGGCGCGTCCAAGGGGGCGCTCTGGGGTCAGATCCTGTCCGACGTCACCGGCCTGCCGGTGAAGGTGCCGGAAGTCACCGAGGCCACTGCGCTGGCCGCCGGTCTCGCCGCCTGGGTCGGCATCGGCGAATACGCCTCGCTGCCGGAAGCGGCCGACGCCGTCGTTCGCTGGCGCCGCCGCTACGAGCCGGATGCCAGTCGACACCTCTTCTATGGCGAGGTGACCCAGCGCTGGCGCACGGCCTATGCCGCCCAGCGGCAGCTCGTGGACGCCGGCATTACCCGATCGATGTGGAAGGCTCCCGGCCTCTAGCGCCTGCGCCGGAAGCCAGCCGTAAACCGAAGATTCGAGTTGAAAAGGACCGTCGTCCCGACAAGGACAGCGGCGGAGGACCAATGTTCAAGACCAAAGAAGACGAGCACGACTATCGCTTCGGCGATCATGGCCCCAAATATCTGCTGCGCGGTCCGCGCATCGATATCGGCGTGGTGACGCTGCAGCCGGGCCAGCATTTCAACACCCACAAGCACCAGCATATCGAGGAGAACTTCCTGACGATCGCCGGCGAGGTGCACATGTATGTGGACGGCGAGCTGCATGTGCTCGGCGTCGGCGATTTCCTGCGCTGCGAGCCCGGCGAAGGCCATCACGTGGTCAACCGCGGCGATACGCCGTGGAAAGCGGTGTTCGTCAAGGCGCCCTACGATCCCAAGGACAGCGTACCGATCGCCTGGTCGCCCGAAGATTAGTGGCCGGCGCGCGCCATCATCTCATCAGCGATGAGTGCAGCGACGGCGATCGCCAAGGCGAGGCCGAGAAGCCCGGCCGGCGGGAGCGAAACCACAGAAAGCAAGCCGCCTGCGACGGCCGCGGCGAGACGCGGCAGCGCGCCGTGAAGCTTCATGCCATGGCGGAACAGAGCCGTTCCGGCATAGTAAAAGACCAGTCCGAGAGCGAGCCAGAAGGAAAGATGCGCCTCCCCTGCCTGCGGACCGAAATGCTCCTTGAGGCCGACCGACAGGCACAGCACGCCGCCGATCATCATCAGGAAGGCGAACCAATAGGCCACCAGCGCGGCCCGTCCGCGCTCGGCCGGAGCAAGAGCGGATAGCCGCCGTTCGGCGCGCCTGTCGTCACCGGCAAAGTAGGCCGACCACAGCGCGATGATGATGGCAAGCGACAGGCCCGCCTCGATCAGACCGGTCACCACGCCGCCGGCGGAGAGCGAAATGCCGATCGAAATAACGCTCTCGCCAAAGACAATGAGCAGCAGCAAGCCATGCCGCTCGACGAAGTGGTCGGGTGACAGCGTGAATGCGCGCGCCGAATAGAGCAGCGCCATGGCGACCAGAACGACGACCACCAGAGCCTGGGCGATACTGCCGGCAAGACCTGGCAGGTAGCCGGACACGCCCAGCAACAGCGCGGTACCGACATTGACGGCGCCGAAGCGCAAGGTCGGACCGACCAGGCCGGCGAGTTTGGCGAAAGCCAGGATATGCACCGCCACGACAAACAGAGCGCCACCGCCGAGCACGGCGGTACTGTGCTCGTGCAGCCCCGGAATGCCGATGGCGAGGAAGAACGTGCCGGCCATGGCGACCAGCATGACCGCTGTCAACGCTCGCGGCGAGGCGATGTGGCTCGCCAGCCAGACGTAACCACCATACATCCACCATAGGAAAGTCAGGATCGACAGGGCGCCGATGACATCGCCTGGCGTGTGCGCCGCCTTCAGAAGATGTGTGACTTGGGTGATCGCAAAGACGAAGGTCAGGTCAAAAAGAAGCTCGACCGTCGCCGCGCGACGCTCGCCTGTCCCCTCAACTGCTGAAGTCATCGAGGCCCCCGCCCAAAACGACGCCGAAATGCAGATCGACAAGAATGACTGGGAGAGTAGTCGATTCGAGGTGCCATGCAACCGAAGACGGCGCGACGCGGAACTTTCTCGTCAGCGGGCGGTTTAGGCCGAACCCACCAGCAGGAAGGAGAGGTTCCATGCCCCGGGGAGACAAATCCGCCTATACCGACAAGCAGAAGCGCAAGGCCGAGCATATCGAGGAAAGCTACGAAGAGCGTGGCGTATCCGAGGACGAAGCCGTGCGCCGCGCCTGGGCGACTGTCAACAAGGAAAGCGGCGGCGGCAACAAGTCCGGCTCGGGACGCGGCCGTCCGGACACCCACGTTTCCTCCGAGAAAGGTGGCCGCAGAGGTGGTGCCGCCTCGGCATCCCGGTCGCGGGAAGACCGCTCGGCCTCGGCCAAGAAAGCCGCGGCCTCCCGATCCAGAGAGGAACGATCGGCTTCAGCCAAGAAGGCCGCTGCGACCCGCAAGCGCAACCGGGAGGGGGCTGCCGGGTAAGCTTTGCCCGGCGGCGGGGATCAGGAAAGCTTTGGCACACGGTTCGTCGAGATTCCGTCCGATTCAGTTGCAACATTCTCGCCTTTTAGTGAAAACGTTTTCTTTCTCTGAATTTGACTGACAGGCAGCAGGTTTTTTCCGACCCGGCTCTATATCATTTTGATTGATAAGCGATTTTTCACTGTTGCCTGATAGTGACCCTTGGGCGCCTTACTGTCGCTTTGTTTCGCTTGCCCGAGGCTTTAATGCGAATCCGCCTTGTCGTTCTCGCCGTGCTGTCCATTTGCCTGACACCCTTTCTTGTCGGGCAAATCATTGGGGCGCAGAAGGAGCGAGCGGATGCCGTCAGGAACGTCGAGCAAGGGCTCAGAACGTCCATCAACAGAACGCGCGATTTCCTGATGGACGTACAAGCCGACGTCGAGAATATGGCTTCGCTCATCGCGGCCAATGACAGCTTTCAACGTGTCCCCCCCGCCGAATGCAGCGAAAACCTCAATAAAATCCGCTCCATGGATAAGCGGATCGAACATATTTCCATTATGACACCCAAAGCGGTCGTCTACTGCTCCTCCACAAGCTCTGCGGAAGGGATTGCCGCACAGGGGCCATCAAAGCATTTCAAGAGCATACGCCACAGCAATACATTCTGGGGAGACATCCACTACAGCAGCATCTCCAATACTGTCGTCATATCATCTGTATCCGTCATAAAAAAGAACGATAAAGTCGAGTATCTCGTCGTCATATCCCTTACCGTATCCGCTTTGCGGAACGATATCTTCGACCTGTTTCAAGTTCCACTTGGGAAGGCGATCCTTGTGAACGGGAAAGGAGAAACACTCGACTCGGCGGCCCTGGCTCAGCCAGATTTGTCTTTCGACCAAACCACAATAGACGCGTCGTCTTCCATCGAGGCAGGTATCATCGCACCACGGACGAAGGACGAGACTGCCAGTTACATCGGCGTTGTAAAGCTCCCCATGAACGATGCGCGCATGCTTTTCTCAACACCTCTGAAGGGGGTTTACTCCAGAGAAGATCAGAAGCTCGGGTTTGCCATCGTCATATCCCTCTTTGAAGTCATCATTCTGGCCGCCACCGTCATGACGGCGATCGAGTTCTTCTTCTTCCGGACCTTGAGGAAAATAACGAAGCTCGCCAGCGAGATCACCTCCGGCGGACAGGGGCAGCGCATCTCGGTCAAATCGCCCTTCCCCGATTTCAAGGTGCTCGCCTCCGCCCTCAACCTCATGGTGGAGAGACTGGACGATGCCAGCAAGCTGGATTCCCTGACGGGGCTGGCGAACCGGCGCGCGCTCGACGTCCATTTCGAGCATTGCGACCGGCTTTTGGCCGATGAGCAAACGGCTCTCGCCGTTGCCATGATCGATATCGACGGCTTCAAGCGCTTCAACGACAGATTTGGCCACGCGGCCGGCGACAACGCCTTGCAGCAGGTCGGCCGAACGTTGCGTCGTGTCGCAAGGCGCGGAACCGAAATAGCGGCACGCTACGGCGGCGAGGAATTCACGCTGGTGCTGACCATCACCGACGCCGCCAAGCTCTACGCCTACCTGGATTCGGTGCGGCAGTCGGTGGAGGATCTCGCTATCCAGCACCCAGACTCGCCCTTTGGCCACATAACCATCAGCATCGGCTATGCCGTGGCCTCCCCTGGAATGACCATGCGACAGACTGTGGAGATGGCCGACGCGGCGCTCTACGCCTCCAAGGCTGCAGGCCGCAACCGGGTAACGGCCGGCCAGGCGTCACCGCCCATTGCAGCCGACATTTGAGGCCGCAGACCCGGGTCGCACGCAAGAACACCTGCGCGATCAACTCACTGGAGCGATGAAAGCTGGAGCGGGTGAAGGGAATCGAACCCTCGTATTCAGCTTGGGAAGCTGCTGCTCTACCATTGAGCTACACCCGCGACGCGACCTAGATCGCAGCCCCGCCCGGCGCTGTCAAGAGGCCCGGAAGTGCTTGGACAGCTTCAGCCCTTGCGCCTGATAGTTGGATCCCATGCCCTGACCATAGAGGGTGGACGGCACCTCCACCATGCGCTCGTAAACGAGGCGGCCGATGGTCTGCCCATGGTCGAGGATGAAGGGCACGTCGTGGCTTCTCACCTCCAGCACGGCGCGCGCGCCCTTGCCGCCGGCCGGGGCGTGACCGAAGCCGGGATCGAAGAAGCCTGCGTAGTGAACGCGAAACTCGCCCACCAGGGGATCGATCGCCACCATCTCGGCCGCCGTTTCGGGGGGCACCTGCACCGCCTCGCGCGAAACCAAGATGTAGAACTCGTCCGGGTCGAGGATCAGCGACGGCCGGCCGCGCGCCGTGATCGGCTCCCAAAAATCGGCGACCTCCTGGGCGGCCTTGGCGTCGACGTCGAGAACGCTGGTGTGGCGTCGGGCCCGATAGCCGATCAGCGCGCCCTCGCCCGCCCCGGCAAGATCGATGGACAGCGTCAGGCCGTGCTCGAAGCGCGGCTCCCGATCGACCAGCGGATAGCGAGCGTGAAGCGACGCCAACTCGGTATCATCGAGGCGCGCGTCGCCGCGGCGGAAACGGACCTGGCTCAGCCGCGACCCGGCCCGCACCTTGATCGGGAAGGTGCGCGGCGACACCTCGACCCAGAGCCGCCCGCGGTAGCCGGCGGCGATCTGGTCGAAGGCGACGCCATGATCGGTGATCAGCCGGGTGAAAACATCGATGCGACCGGTCGAGCTCTTGGGATTGGCGGAGGCTGAAACCTCGGCCGGCAGCGCCAGGGATTCAAGCACCGGCACGAGGTAGACACCGCCCGTCTCCAGCACCGCGCCGGCGCTCAGATCGAGTTCATGCAGTGCGAGATAGCCGAGCTTCTCCTCGACGGTGGCGTCACCGCCGGGAAGGAAACTCGCCCGCAAGCGATAGGCGACCGGCCCCAGGCGCAGATCGAGGCTAGCCGGCTGGATCTGATCGGCATCGAGCGGCCGCGTCGAAGCGATGGCACCGGCGTCGAACAACTCGCGAATGCGATGGGCGGGAAGAATGCCGGCGGTCTCGGTCATGGCGTGCTAAGCATCCGGAAGGCAAGGAGAAGGCCGGCATCGGAAGGGTGCCGGCCAAGCTTTCCGAAGCTCTAGCCTGTTTTGCCGTCCATGGAAACTCGAAGACCGGCGAAAATCATCGCCCCTCAGGCTCCGGCAGGCTGAGGGGCGACAGGATTCCGGGAAACCGTCTCGCTGCGCATGTTCTTGCGATAGAATCTGACCAGTCCCTTGCCGCCCTGCTTGGCCGCGTAGAGCGCGGCATCGGCCTTGTGCAGCAAGGCGGCAACGTCGAGGCCATGTTCCGGCGCCAAGGCAACGCCGATGCTGACACCGATGACCAGCGAGTGACCATTGTACTGATAGGGACTGCTCAAGGCGGCCAGCACCGCTTCGGCACGCGCTTCGATCAGCTGCCGATCGTCCGTCGGGATGACCATGACGAACTCGTCGCCGCCGAGCCGGGCCACCGTGTCCTCGGCCCGGCAGAACTCGCGCAGACGACGCGCCACGCCGATCAGGACGGCATCACCGGCGGCATGGCCGGCGCTGTCGTTGACCTCCTTGAAGCCGTCCAGGTCGAGATAGAAGACCGCTGCCGCGGCGTCGTCGCCGCGCTTCGGTTCAAGCAGGCGTTTCATGCGGTCGAGCAGCAGCAGCCGGTTCGGTAGGCCGGTAAGCGGATCGTGCAGCGCTTTCTCCTCGCTGACGCTGATCAGCCTGACAGCGCGGCGTGCAAAGACCAGCACCACGGCCGTCAGCACCAGATAGCCCGCGAAGACCAGCACCAACCCTGGTCCGACGGCCTTGAGAATCTGGTCACCCAGCAGGATGGGATCCCAGACCAGCGAGTCGCCCATGGTGCCATTCTGGCTCATCAGGCGCAGGCGGCCGGGACCTTCAGTCGTCTGCCCGAAGCCGGGCTCGTAGCTGAGGTTCGGCAGCATGAAAGTTTCGGCCAGGTCTTCCAGGCTGGCGCGGTCGACACGGCGACCGATCGCGAGAACATGGCCGCCATCGGCCGACTTGTCGCGGTCGTCGACGGCATGAATTCCGGCCAACGCGAACAATATGGGCGCGCCGTCGACCGCGATGAGCTGGGTAGCCGTGTCGGCCAGGCGGCCGGCACGCCAGCGCGAGATCAACTGGCTGAAGGCCGGCGGCAGAACACCACGCGCTTCCGTCGACACGACCCGCCCGCCGGTACGTGAGAACAGGGTCCGATCATCCGGGTCGAGAATGAAGAAGAAGGCCTCGTCCTGGTCGGCCGTGAGATGGCTGGCAAGCCAACCGGCATCGAAGGCATCGACGACATGAGCGGCCGTCTCATCGCGACCGGCCATGCCGGCGGCCTGGTTGGCGAGCTCTTCGGCGAAATGCTGAAAGGCATTCTTCGCCGCGCGCTGCTGGAACTCGATGGACAGGTGGTTCTGCTTGGACGACAGCATCAGCACGCCGACGATGGCGCCGGCGAGCAAAAGGGCGATCAGGCCGAACATCGGCAGGATCACCCGCAGGAAGAATCGGCGATCAAGGCTGGCCGTCGGGGTCATCTGGGCTCCGGAGATACGGTCGCATGACCAATATCCTGAACCTCCATCAACCAATAATCCGTGCAGGTCCGGGATTAATCTCGGTATGCCAAACGCGATCTTATGAGGATGGGCAATTTCGCCGTTGCCCTCTGCTGCCTCAGGCGGCACTCCGCCGATTCTGCAACGAGCGGCAATGGCCTTCGGCTTGACCTTTGTCCGCGCTTCCCCTAGCCTTGATTCCATCGTGGTTCTTTGAGCCGACCGGCTTGCCGCCACGCTAAACAAGGCTGCTAAAAGGTCGGGACGGACATGTCGATCGTTGACACCCGGCTCGCCTATGCGCAGCCGGGTTTGCTTTTTCCGGTCTCCGACAGCGAAGGACGAAGACATGACCAAGGTCACCTGGCATCCCGACACCGCCCTCGTGCATGGCGGCAGCCTGCGCTCGCAGTGGGGGGAGACGTCCGAGTCGATGTTCGTGACGCAGGGCTTCGTCTATGACAGCGCCGAGCAGGCGGAGGCGCGTTTTCTCAACCTCGATCCGGGCTTCCAGTACAGCCGGTTCTCCAATCCGACCGTCACCATGTTCGAGGAGCGCATGGCACTGCTCGAAGGCGCGCCGGTGGCGCGGGCGACGGCCACCGGCATGGCGGCGGTGACGGCCGCCATTCTGTCGCAGGCGTCGGCCGGCGACCATATCGTGGCGGCGCGGGCGCTGTTCGGCTCCTGTCGCTACATCGTCGAGGACCTGGCGCCGCGCTTCGGCATCTCATGCACGCTGGTCGACGGCCGTGACCTCGACCAGTGGCGGGCGGCGGTACGGCCGAACACCCGCGTCTTCTTCTTCGAGAGCCCGACCAATCCGACGCTGGAAGTGGTGGACATCGCCGCCGTGGCCGAGATCGCCCATGCCGCCGGCGCGCGCCTCGTCGTCGACAACGTCTTCGCCACCGCCCTCTACCAGAAACCACTGGAACTCGGCGCCGACGTGGTCGCCTATTCGGCCACCAAGCATATCGACGGTCAGGGTCGCTGCCTCGGCGGCGTCGTCCTGTGCAACGAGGAGTTCCTGGAGAAACATCTCCAGGTGTTCCTGCGCCAGACCGGCCCCACCATGAGCCCGTTCAATGCCTGGGTGATGCTGAAGGCCCTCGAAACCTTCTCGCTGCGGGTCGGCCGCCAGACGGAGACCGCCGCAAAGATCGCCACCTTCCTCGAAGGGCATCCAAAGATCGAGCGAGTGATCTATCCAGGATCGGACAGCCATCCGCAGGCGGATATCTGCCGCAAGCAGATGAGCGGCGGATCGACCATGATCGCCCTCGAGGTGAAGGGCGGCCGCGACGGCGCCTTCGCTGCCATGAACAAGCTCGGCATCATCAAGATCTCCAACAATCTGGGCGACGCGAAGAGCCTCGTCACTCATCCCTCAACAACGACGCACCAGCGTTTCACCGAGGAGGTTCGGCAGGAGCTCGGCATCAACCAGGGTCTGCTGCGTCTGTCGGTCGGCCTCGAACATGCCGACGACCTGATCGCCGATCTTGAACAGGCGCTCGGCGCCTGAGCGCCTGATAATAACGCCTCCGAAACGAATAGAGTGTAGAAGGGGCGCATGCCGATCGACATGCGCCCCGCTCAGGCCCTCAGACTTTGGCACGACGTTTCGCTCGCCACCGTGCGCGAGAACGGCGCAGACCTGTCGCCGCGCCAGATCACCGTGCTGCTCACCGTCTACCTCGAACCGCCGCCGCATACGGTGCGCGGCCTTGCGGAGAAGCTTGGCGTCACCAAGCCGGCGATCACCCGTGCCCTCGATACCATGGGCGAGTTGAAGCTTCTGGGCCGCAGGCGCGATGAGGCCGACAGGCGCAATGTCATCGTTCATCGGACGGTCGAGGGAGCGTTGTTCCTCGAACGCCTCGCCGATATCATCGTGGACAAAGCCAGGGAGCTGCCGCGTTGACCGTCGATCGCCGCACCACATTCGCCCGCACCGACCTTGCCGACGCCGCACTCGCTGGCATCGTGGCGGCCGAGCGGTATGTCGAGCCGCGGCCGGCCCGAATCGTGGCGCCGACCGCCGGCCTACGGCGCGAGCCGCGCTTCGATTGCCCGCTCGACAGCGAGGCATTACATGGCGAGGCGATCCGCGTCTTGGACGTCGATGACGAAGGCTGGGCCTTCGTTGAGATGAGGCGCGATGGCTACGTCGGCTACATGCCGGCCGAGGCGCTCTCCTTCTCGGCTCCCGAGCCGACGCACGCCGTAGCACAGCTTCGCTCCTTCGCCTTCTCCGGCTCCGACCTCAAGCTGCCAGTGGCCTACCCTCTGGTCCAGGGCGCGCTCGTCGCGGTCACGGGCGAGGTCGAGCGGCGCAATCTCGTCTACGCCTTGCTCGCCGATGGCACCGCAACCGTGATGAAACACCTCGCGCCGCTCGGTGCGCCGGCAGCTGGCGATTTCGTCGCTGTCGCCGCCGCCTATGTCGGTACACCCTATCTGTGGGGCGGTTGCTCCAGCCTCGGCATCGACTGCTCCGGCCTCATCCAGCGGGCGCTGGCCGAGACCGGTGTTGCCGCGCCCCGCGACACCGACCAGCAGGAGGCCGCCATCGGCGAGCCGGTCGACTGGAATGGCGACCCCGATGCTCTCCGGCGTGGCGACCTCGTGTTCTGGAAAGGTCATGTCGGCATCGTTGCCGGGCCGGACCAACTCCTGCACGCCAACGGGTTCCACATGGCGACGGTCGTCGAGCCGCTCGGCGCCGCCATTGCCCGCATAGCCTCAGGCGGCGTGCCGGTGACCAGCGTCCGCCGGCTGCCGGGCTACCTTGCCAAGGCGTGACGCACGGTTCTCCGGCTGCGCGTTGGGCCGGGCCACGGCAGGCGCGAGGCTTTCGCCGACCGAGGAGTTCGGCTAGCCTCAAGAGAATGTCTTGTGAGCAGCCGCCGAGTCGACTGAAGATGCGCCTGTCGAAACCCTTGATCGCAGCGACTCTGGGCGTGCTTTTCTGCCTCTTCGCGCCGGAAGGATTGCCCATCTCGGTTGCCCAGGCGGCGGAGGCCGATTATCCCCGGCTTGTGCCCGTTGGTACCGGAGCGACTGCTGGCGCGAGCCCGCCGTCGATCCGCTTCGTCACGTCCGACGACTTTCCGCCGTTCAACTTCGTCGATGGCTCCGGCCTTATCACCGGCTTCAACGTTGAAGTCGCCAGGGCGATCTGCGCGCGCCTTTCCATTCCCTGTACCGTGCAGGTGCGGCCGTTTCCGCTGTTGCTCGAGGCGGTGCGCGAGAACAAGGCCGACGCCATCGCCGCCGGCGTCGCCGATACGCCGGCGCTGCGCCAACATCTTTCCTATTCCGTTCCCTATTTCCGCGAGCCGGCCCGCTTCGTCCGCCGCTGGCCGGCACTGGTGGAACCATCGCCGCGTACACTCGCCGGCAAGTCGGTGGGCGTCGTCACCGGCAGCCGTTACGCGGATTTCATTCAGGACTTCTTTCCGGCGGCCAAGCCCCAACCGGCCGGCAGCGAGGCGGAGCTGTTCGCGCTCCTCAAGAGCGGCGAAGTCGATGCCGTCTTCACCGGGGCGGTCGGCGCGTCCTTCTGGCTGGCCGGACCGGTGGCCAAGGGCTGCTGCGCCTTTTCCGGCGGCGCCTATACCGAACCGGCCTATTTCGGCGACGGCATGAAGATCGCCGTTGCAGCCGACAATGCGGCGCTCAAGGCCAGCATCGACGGTGCGCTGCGGGCGCTCGATGCCGATGGCACCCTCGCCGATCTCGCCTTGCGCTTCTTCCCCGAAAGCCTTTACTGACGCCAAGCAGCAATCCAACGGGCCCGCCATGTTCACCGCCGTCAGCCATGAGATCGTCGTCAGCGTCGAACCGAGCTATCTGCCCGAGGAATCCGATCCCGACGAGCACCGCTACGTCTGGTCCTATCGGGTGGTCATCGCCAATCATGGTCGGCGCGCCGTGCAACTGATGACGCGCTTCTGGGAGATCACCGACGCCAACGGCATCCGGCGCACGGTGACCGGTCCCGGCGTGGTCGGACAGCAGCCGATCATCGAGCCGGGCGAGGCTTTCGAGTATACGAGCGGCTGTCCTCTCTCGACGCCCAGCGGCATCATGTCGGGAAGCTACCGCATGGTCGACGATCGCGGCACCGCGCTCGACGTCGTCATTCCCGCTTTCTCGCTCGACAGCCCGGTGGCGGCGCGCACGTTGAATTAAGCCCGCATCGGTTGCTGTCTGCCGCCGGAAGCCGCCGACGCGGCTTCAAACGATTGCCCGGGCTTAACGGCGCGAATGGCTGGACAAGCCCTGTTGCCGCGCCTATCTGTCGGCGACCTTCCTCATTGGAAAGCCGGAGCGTTTCCATGTCCGACCGTTTCGTGCGCCTGTTCGGCGACAGCCCGGCGCGCCTGCTTCTCAGGCTCGTCATTCTCTCCTTGATCGTCGGCGTCGTGCTGGCGGCGCTCGGCGTCGAACCCTATGACATCGTCACGTCGGCGCTACGTTTCGTCGACCGCATTTGGTCGATGGGCTTCGACGCTGTCGACCGTGTCTGGCGCTACTTCCTGCTCGGCGCCGTGGTGGTGATCCCGGTCTGGCTGGTGCTGCGGCTGCTCAACATCGGCCGCAGCCGCTCCTGACCGACGGCATCATGCATGCGTCCGGCCTTGAAGCCCGGCGCGCGGAAAGCGAATTTTGAAATGATCCTGCCTCCCGACCCTCCTTCCGGTTTCGACTGGTCGAGCCACAACACCTATTCGGTCAGCCTGCTTCACCGCCACTCCGAACAACGCACCGACGAAACGCTGGTGCAGCGTCACCTCGACGATCCGCAGCGCCGCCTGATGATGCTGTTCGGGGACCGCGTGCTCGTAAGGTCCGGCCGCGCCGACTTCGAGGGCAATGCCGCCAGCGCGTTGTTTCAGGAGACGGATACCCAGATCTTTCTCGGCCTGGATCCGGAAGGGCGCCCCTGGTTTGCCGGCGAGTTCAGGAGCGAGCCCGAGCTTGAGCCGGGAGAAGCCCTCGTCGATCTTCGCAGCCTTGCCCGCGACGCCATCGTCGGCTCCGACAGTTTCGGGCCGCTGGCCCAGGCGCGCGCCACGCTATTCTGGCACCAGCGCCATCGCTTCTGCGGCGTCTGCGGTGCACCGACGGTGAGCATCGCCGCCGGCTACCAGCGCAACTGCACCGGCTGCGGCACGCAGCATTTCCCGCGCACCGACCCGGTGGTGATCATGCTGATCCAGGATGGCGAAGACCGGGTGCTGCTCGGCCGCACGCCGCGCTTCGAGGCGGGCATGTATACCTGCCTCGCCGGCTTCATGGAGCCGGGCGAGACGGTGGAAGATGCCGTCCGCCGTGAGACGAAGGAAGAGTCGGGCATCGACGTCGGCGCCGTGCGCTATCACGCCAGCCAGCCCTGGCCGTTCCCGGCCAACCTGATGCTCGGCTGCTATGGCGAGGCGATCTCCACGGACATCGAGGTCGACAAGGCCGAGATGGACGATTGCCGCTGGTTCAGCCGCGATGAGGTCAAGGCAATGCTGGCGACCACCGAGGTCGGCAAGCTTCACTGCCCGCCGAGGCTCGCGGTGGCCCGCCACCTCATCGAGGTGTGGGCCGACCTCAAGTGACGATCATTCTCCGGGCCGGAGCCCCAGATGGGCCGCCGGCTCGCGGATCTTGTCGCGGAACGGACTGGCCGGATAGCTGCCGAACACCTTGACCTCGCGGCTGAAGAACTCCAACTCCTCAAGCGCGAACTTCACCGCCGGATCGTCCGGATGCCCTTCGACGTCGGCGTAGAATTGCGTCGCGAAGAACTGACCTTCGAGCTGGTAGCTCTCCAGCTTGGTCATGTTGATGCCGTTGGTGGCAAAGCCGCCGAGCGCCTTGTAGAGCGCGGCCGGAATGTTGCGGACGCGGAAGATGAAGGTGGTGACCGTCGGCGTCCCGTAGGGCGGGGCGGCGCGAGGACGCGGCGACAGGATGATGAAGCGCGTCGTGTTGTGGAGCGTGTCCTCGCAATCGGCCTTCAGCACGTCGAGACCGTAAATGTCGGCGGCCAACGACGAGGCGATGGCGGCGCGCGTGGGATCGCCCCCCTCGGCGATCTCGCGGGCCGAACCGGCGGTGTCGGCACCGACGATCGGGGTAATGCCCAGGGAGCGCAGCGTCTGCCGGCATTGGCCGAGCGCCTGCACGTGGCTCTGCGCCGTGCGAATGCTCTCGAGCCGTGCACCGCGAACGCCGAGAAGCTGATGATGCACCGGCAGGAAGTGCTCGCCGATGATATGCACGTCGGCCTGCGGCAGGATGTGGTGGATGTCGGCGACGCGGCCGGCGGTCGAGTTCTCGATCGGAATCATGCCGAGATGCCCGGCGCCGGAAGCGAGCGCTGCAAAGCAGTCCTCGAAGGTGGGGCAGGCGATGGCCTCGCAATCGGGATAGACCTCGAGGGCGGCGAGATGGGAATTGGCGCCCGGCTCGCCCTGGAACACGACCTTAAGCTTCTCCGACATCGTTCTCTTCCGCTTTTTCAAAAGGCGAAAAGCGGCATAGCAGTCGCGCCGGAGCAATTCCAGCAAAAGCGGACACCGGGTTTGCGACAGAAAAGATAACGCCCCGGGGCCGTCAGCCCTTGAGCGACGCGCCGATGACCGCCCTGGCGCGGTCGAGATCGTGCTGCGTGTCGACGCCGAGCGGCACGTCGTCGACGATGGCCGCGTCGATGCGCATGCCCGCTTCAAGCAGGCGGAGCTGCTCGAGCTTCTCGCGCCTCTCGAGCGTCGATGGCGGCAGCGTCACGAAGCGGGCGAGCGCCGAGCGGCGATAGGCGTAGAGCCCGATGTGATGGTAGAGCGGGCCGTCGCCATGGGGCGCGGTGGCGCGGGTGAAATAGAGCGCCCGAAGCCGGCGCTCGGCCACCGGCGAGCCGACCACCTTGACGACGTTGGGGTCGATCTTCTCCTCGTCGCGGGTGATTTCGGCGGTCAGCGTGGCCACGTCGACAGCTGGATCGAGAAGCGGATCGAAGCAGGCGCGGACCGCTGACGGCGCGATGGTCGGCAGATCGCCCTGCACGTTGACGATCACCTCGACCCGTCCCTCGGGATCGGCCTTGGACAGCGCCTCGAAGATGCGGTCCGATCCGCTCGGGTGATCGGGGCGGGTCAGCACCGCGCGGCCGCCGGCCGCCTCGATCGCCGCCATGATCGAAGGGTGATCGCAGGCGACGACCACCTCGCCAATGCCGGCTTCCACGGCCCGCCGCCAGACGTGGACGATCATTGCCTCACCGTGGATGTCGGCGAGCGGCTTGTTGGGCAAGCGCGTCGACCCGAGGCGCGAGGGGATGATCACCAGGGCGTTCGGCTTCATTTCGGACACGTGGATACCCTCCCCCAAAAGACGGCAAATCGACATCGGTCGGCCCGCTTGTCAGAGGCCGCTTTATACGGCCTGACACGACCTGAGGATAGTTTGCAGCAGGGCGCAAAATCCCGTATATGCTGCCGGGTGTGACCCAAAAGCCTCTGGCGCGGTCCATTCCGAAATTGCCAAATGTCACGCGCGCCGGGGCGGGCGCCGCGCGACCCCAAGGAGCCGGTGTCCCTGATGTCGCTGCAACCCAACAAGATTCTCGGCGCCGTGCTGGCGGTCGCCGTCGTCGCCTTTGCCATCGATTTCGTTTCCGATCAGATTTTCGCCAAGCAGGATCTCAAGACGCCCGGCTATGTCGTGGACATGAACGCCGCTCCGGCCGTCGCCGCCGCCGAGGCGCCCGCCCCCGCCGCGGTCGAGCCTGATCCCAACGCGTCGGCCCCTGCCGGGGCCCAGCAGGCAGCGACGGCCGCCGACGCGGGCGCCGCTCCCGAAACGCAGCAGGTCGCTGCGGCCGCACCGGCAGCGGCTGCCGCATCGGACGTGGCGCCGATCGCCGATCGCCTCAAGACGGCCGACGTCGCTGCCGGCGAGAAGGCCAGCAAGGTCTGCACCGCCTGTCATTCGTTCGCCGATTCGGGCGCCAACAAGGTTGGCCCGGGCCTTTGGGAAGTGGTGAACCGCAAGCCGGGTACCCATGAAGGCTTCAAGTATTCGCCTGCCATGATGACCTTCGGCGAAACCCACACCTGGGATTACGCCACGCTTGACGTCTATCTCACCAATCCCAAGGCCGAGGTGCCCGGCAACAAGATGGCCTTCGCCGGCGTCAAGAAGCCGGAGGACCGCGCCAATCTCATCGCCTATCTCCGGTCGCTGTCGGCCAATCCGGCCCCGTTGCCGTGAGGCGGCGTCCAAGGAAACCGGAAAGCGCGGGCGGCCGTCAGGCCGCCCGTTGTCTTTTGGCGAAGGCCGGTAGCGGCAGGGCGATGGTGGCGAGACCGAGAAGGATCAGGCCCATGCCGGCGACGCGCAGCGGCGAGAAGGTCTCGCCCAGCACCAGCCAGGACGACAGCGTGCCGAACAGCGGCACCAGGAGCGAGAAGGGCGCCACCGTCGAGGCCGGGTGGTTCTTGAGCAGGAAGCCCCAGAGGCCGAAGCCGACCAGCGTGGCGAGCAGGGCGAGATAGAGCACCGAACCGGCGCCGACGAGGCCCATACCGGTGACGCCCGTAACAATGGCCGGCCAGCCCTCGATGGCCAGCGACAGCGCGAACAGCGGGATCGGCGGCACCAGACTCAGCCAGACCATCATGGCGAACATGTCGACCTTGCCGGCACCGCGCATCAGAACGTTGCCGAGCGCCCAGCTTGCGGCCGAAGCGATGGTGAGGCCGAGGCCGATCATCGTGAAGTCGCCACCCACCGTCGAGGCGATGGTGAGAAGGCCGAGCGCGGCGACGCCGGCGCCGGCAAGCTGGCGCGGCCTTGGCCGCTCGCCGAGGGCCAGCGCGGCGAACAGGATGGTCAGAAAGGCCTGGCTTTGCAGCGTCACCGAGGCGAGGCCGGGTGGCATTCCGAGCTTCATCGCCGGGAAGAGAAAGGCGAACTGGCCGACGAACAACGTCATGCCCACGGCGATCATCCGCCCCGGCGGCACATTCGGCCGGGCGAGGAAGACGACCGGCAAGGCGGCAACGACAAAGCGCAGCGCGGCGAGCAGCAGCGGTGGCACCGAGCCGAGCCCGAGGCGGATGACGACGAAGTTGAAGCCCCAGATCGCCGTGACGAGGACGGCGAGGGCGATGTGGCGCATGGGCATGGGCGAACGGCTCCGGCAGGACAACCAAGCCTAGCGGCGTGGAGACCATGACGCAAAGGGGGAAATCATCACGTCCGCGCGACGGCAAGGCGGCCGTCGACGTAGTCGCGCAGGATGCCGAGCGCTTCGCCGGGAGACCGATGCAGCGTCGGCAAGGCGGCGTGCAGCCAGAGACCGTCGATCATCGCCGCGATGCCCCTGGCAAGGGCGGGCGCACCGTCGCCCACAAGCGGTCGCAGATCGTGCCGAAGGTTGGCTTCAAGCCGCTTCAGGTAGATGGCGAGCAAACGCGCCGCAGCCGTGTCGTGGATCGACTGCATGTAGAAGGCGAGCCAGGCGGAGATGACCGCCGGCGAGAACTGCTCGGGGGCAAAACACGCCTCCAGAATGGCGTCGACGCGTCCGCGCGGATCTCCGGCCTCGGCGAGGCGGCGCCGGGCGGCGAGCGCGAACTCGCCGAGGAGATGCCGCATGGTCGCCGACAGCAACTCGTCCTTCGAGCCGAAATAATGGTGGGCCAGCGCCGGCGACACGCCGGCCCTTTTGGCGATGTCGCCCATGGTGACGCCGTTCAGCCCGCGCTCGTGAATGGCCTGGACGGCCGCGACGACCAGTTCATGCCGGCGGATCGGCTGCATGCCGCGTTTCGGCATCCCACTCTCCCTCACTGTCGGCCACAGCATATTTTTAATTGACTGCTCAATCAATAAAAATCCAACAACGTTGATCTGGACCGATTTCAGACCAAAACAGCGCGGAGCCAGCCAGAAATACGCTTCGGAGCGCGGATTCCGGCGGAAACCACAAAGTAGTCCACGGACATTTTCCAAAAAACCATTGGCAAGCGCAGGAAAATGCGTATTCATTTCGCACCATATGGTCATAAAACTTTCATGGCCCCATAGAGACGCCGTCTCCGGAGGGGGCCTAGGAGCGATACCGCCGATGAAGTCCGCCTTTGCCGCCCTGCCGATCGCCCTTGCCCTTGCAGGCCCCACGCTCGCCGCCGAGGGCGACGCCTGCACAACGGTGCGCTTCGCCGACGTCGGCTGGACCGACATCGCCGCGACCACCGGTGCCGCCTCGGTGGTGCTGGAGGGGCTGGGCTATCAGCCGGAGGTGCAGCTTCTGGCCTTACCGGTCACCTTCGCCTCTCTCGCCAACGGCGATATCGACGTCTTCCTCGGCAACTGGATGCCGACCATGGAGGCCGACCTCAAGCCCTATCTCGACAAGGGGACGATCGAGGTGACGGGGGTCAACCTCGAAGGCGCCAAATACACGCTGGCGGTGCCGAAATACACCTTCGACGCCGGCCTCAAGACCTTCGGCGACATCGCCAAGTTCAAGGCCGAGCTCGGCGGCAAGCTCTACGGCATCGAGCCGGGCAACGACGGCAACCGCCTGATCCTCGGCATGATCGAAGGCAACACGTTCGGCCTCAACGGCTTCGAGCTGGTGGAAAGCTCCGAGCAGGGCATGCTGGCCGAAGTGAGCCGGGCAGTGAAGGACAACAAGCCGATCGTCTTCCTCGGCTGGGAGCCGCATCCGATGAACGCCCGCTTCGAGATGGCCTATCTCGAAGGCGGCGACGACGTGTTCGGACCCAATCTGGGCGGCGCCACCATCTACACCAACACGCGCAAGGGCTTCTCGACCGACTGTCCCAACCTCGGGCGCTTCCTCGGCAACCTGAAATTCTCGCTGGCGCTCGAGAACGAAATCATGGGCGACATCCTCGACAACGGGGTCGAGGCGAAGGAGGCCGCCAAGACCTGGCTGAAAGCGCATCCCGACATGCTGGGTCCCTGGCTCGACGGCGTGACGACGCGCGACGGCAAGGACGGCCTTGCCGCGGTGAAGGCGTCGCTAGGACTCTGATGATGACGCGGCGAATGGGAGGCTGAGGCGAAGATGGATTTCCTCACGGCCTACAAGATCCCGGTCGGCCCCTGGGCCAAGACGCTGGTCGACTGGCTGACGGCCAACGGCGGCGGAGCGTTCGACGCCATCGCCGCCGTGCTGGGCGGCGCCGTCGGCTGGATCGTGCTGGCGCTGCAAGCGCCGCCGCCTCCGGTCACCGTGGCGCTGATCGCCACCTTGGCCTTCGTGCTGAAGCGCTCGATCCCGCTCGCCCTGTTCGTTGCCGCCGCCCTACTCTTCATCGTCAACCAGGGCTTCTGGAAGGAAACCACCCAGACGCTGGCGCTCGTCGTCGCCTCTTCGGCGGTCTGCATGGGCCTCGGCGTGCCGATCGGCATCCTGGCGGCCCGCCGTCCCTGGGCGATGGCGGCGCTGCGTCCGGTGCTCGACCTGATGCAGACGATCCCCACCTTCGTCTACCTCATTCCGGCGCTGGTGCTGTTCGGCCTGGGCATGGTGCCAGGCCTGATCGCCACGGTGATCTTCGCCCTGCCCGCCTCGATCCGCCTCACCGCCCTCGGCGTCTCCTCGACGCCTAAGCCGCTGATCGAGGCCGCCGACAGCTTCGGCGCCACGCCGTTGCAGCGCCTCGTCAAGGTGGAGCTGCCCTATGCGATGCCGCAGATCCTCGCCGGCCTCACCCAGACCATCATGCTGTCGCTGTCCATGGTGGTGATCGCGGCCATGGTCGGTGCCAACGGTCTCGGCGTGCCGGTGGTCAGGGCGCTCAACACCGTCAACATCGGCATGGGCTTTACCGCCGGTCTCGCCATCGTGCTGATTGCCATCATGCTCGACCGCATGTGCCGGATTCGCGGCTGAGGAGTTGTTTCTTGTCACCCTCCCGCGTTCGCGACGCGCTGCGCTTCGAGCGCGTCGACATCCTCTTCGGCAAGAAGCCGGAGGCCGCCTTTCCCCTGATCGACGCCGGCCTCAGCCCGTCCGAGATCTCCGCCGATACCGGCCTCACCATCGGCGCCATGCAGGCGTCCTTTTCGGTGCGCGAGGGCGAATGCCTCGTGCTGATGGGGCTCTCCGGCTCAGGCAAGTCGACGCTGATCCGCGCCGTCAACGGCCTCAACCGGGTGAGCCGCGGCCGCCTGTTCGTCCGCGATGGCGAGGAGGAAGTGGACGTCGCGCGCTGCGATGCCGCGACGCTGCGCCGCATCCGCCGCCGGCGCGTCGCCATGGTGTTCCAGCAGTTCGGTCTCCTGCCCTGGCGGACGGTGGCCGACAACGTGGCGCTCGGCCTTGAGCTTGCCGGCGTGCCCAAGGCCGAGATCGCCCCGCGCGTCGAAGCCGAGCTCCAGCGCGTTCACCTTGCCGACTGGGCCGGACGCCGGGTGCAGGAACTGTCCGGCGGAATGCAGCAGCGGGTCGGCCTTGCCCGCGCCTTTGCCACGGAAGCGCCGATCCTCCTGATGGACGAGCCTTTCTCGGCGCTCGACCCGTTGATCCGCGACAAGCTGCAGGACGAGCTGATCGGCTTCCGCTCCGAACTCAAACGGACCATCCTGTTCGTCAGCCACGACCTCGACGAGGCGATGAAGCTCGGCGACCGCATCGCCATCATGGCTGGCGGGCGCGTGGTGCAGGTCGGCACCGCGCAGGAGATCATGCTCAACCCGGCGACGCCCTATGTCGCCGAGTTCGTCGCCCACATGAACCCGCTCAACGTGCTGCGCGCCGCCGACGTCATGACGCCGGCAAGCGAGACGCCTCGCGACGAGGAGAGCGCCATAGTGGCCCTCCGCACTCCGATCCGTGAGGTGATGGCTGCTTCCGTCGCCACCGGCAAGCCGGTGCTCGTCGAAAACGGCGGCGAGATCGTCGGCGCCATCTCCTCCGAGGCGATCCTGAAGGCCATTCTCAGGAGGTAGCCCCTTAGGCCTTCTGGGAGCCGACGAGACCGAGATAATCCCAGATCACCGTGGCGGCGGCGAGCGAGGTGATCTCGGAGACGTCATAGGCCGGCGCCACCTCGACGACGTCCATGCCGACGAAGCCGATACCCGTGAGATTCCGCAGGATCGCCTGGCTCTGCCAGGGAAGAATGCCGGCAAACTCCGGCGTGCCGGTCCCGGGCGCAAAGGCCGGGTCGAGGCAGTCGACGTCATAGCTGAAATAGGCCGGCCCGGTGCCGATCACCTGCCGAACGCGCTCCGCCACGGCCGCCGGCCCTGTCGCATGGACATCCTGAGCGCTGAGAATGGTGACGCCCTTGCCGATCGTCCAATCCCACACCTCGCGCTGCACCGGCGAGCGGATACCGATCTGGATCATCCTTCTGGGATCGACGAGGCCTTCCTCGATGGCATGATAGAAAGGCGAGCCGTGGCCGTAGACCTGACCGAAGTTGTCGGGCCAGGTGTCGACATGGGCGTCGAAATGAACGAGGCCGAGCGGCGCGCCGACCTTGCGTCGTAGCGCCCTGAGGAGCGGCAGCGTGATGCCGTGCTCACCGCCGATGGCAAGAAGGTGGTTCAAGCCTTCGGCCTGCGCTTCGATCAACCGGTAGCTTTCGGACAGATCACCCAGAGCGATCGTGAAATCACCGATGTCGGCGAGGTCGAGGCGCGTCGGGTCGGTCCAGAAATGCGGATGGTCGCCGTCGGTCAGCATGCGGCTCGCCGCGCGGACGGCAGCCGGGCCGGACCGGGCGCCGGTGCGGTTGGTGACGCCGATATCAAGCGGAATGCCGGCCAGCGCATAGTCTGCGCTGCGATCGAAGCGGGAAAGCCCCATGAAGCTCGGGGCAACGGCAAAGGTCGGGATACCGGACATGACGCTCCTGGACGGTCTCGGCGCCGCCTCAGGTCTCGGCGGCCACCGGCAGATGGATTGCGGCAGTCAAGCCGCCACCGGGCCGGTTGGCAAGCGTCAATTCACCGCCATGCGCCCGAACGATCGAACGCGCCGTGGCGAGACCGAGGCCGACGCCGCCCGTTTCCAGATTGCGCGAGGTTTCGAGCCGGGTAAAGGGCGCGAACACCTCCTCCAGCTTGTCCTCGGGAATGCCTGGACCGTCGTCGTCGACCGCGATGATCACGCCGGTTGGAGCGGCCTCCAGCCTGACACGGGCACGGACGCCGTAGCGGACGGCGTTCTCGACGAGATTGCGCAGGGCGCGACGGAGTGACACCGGCCGGACCGAGAGATAGACATGCTCCGGCCCCTCGACGGTGACATCCTGACCCAGATCGGAAAAGTCGGCCGATACCGCTTCCACCAGCGCCACGAGGTCGGTGTTGCGCGACTCTTCGGCCGTCGCGTCGTCGCGGGCAAAGGCCAATGTCGCCTCGGCCATGCGCGTCATCTCGTCGATGGTGTCGACCATCCGCTCGCGCGTCTCGTCGTCGTCGATGAACTCCGCCCTCAGGCGCAAGGAGGTGAGCGGCGTCCGAAGGTCGTGGCTGATGGCCGCCACCATGCGCGTGCGATCGGCCACGAAGCGGCTGACGCGCGCCTGCATGGCATTGAAGGCACGGTTGGTGCGAACGATCTCCTCCGGACCGCGCTCCGGCAACTCAGGGACGCCCTCGCCGCGACCGAGCCGATCGGAAGCCTGCGCCAGCTCGCGGAGCGGCCTGGTGATGCGGCGCACCGATAGCGCGGTGACCAGTGATACGGCGATCACAGTCAGCAAGGTCGACATGACAATCGGCCAGGCCCAAAGCTCAGGACGCGGCAACAGCGTCTCGGAGTTGAGCCAGGAACCGTCGGAGAGATGCACGGACAGCGCCAGCGTCGGCGGCCAATGCTTGATGACTCGCCGTTGCCAGCCGCCCGGACCAAGACGGTGGCGCTGCATCATTGTGCCGCTGCCCTCGTCATCTCGATCGCTGTCGGCGAACTCGGCGCGCACCTGCCGGCCTGGGCCGAAGATCTCATCGAGCTTGGCTCGCGGTTCCCCCTCCGGCCAAACGGTGGTGGACCCCTCAACCAAGGGCCCCGGGGTAACCGAATAGGCGAACCGACTGGTACTGAGCGCGGCGAGAATGCGGTCGCGCTGACCGACCGGTGTTTCCTCGATCAGCTTGGCCAGCGTGGCGATCCGGCCGAGCACCTGTTCGCGTGCGGCCGCGTCGATCGCCGACCGCCGACTTTCGGCGAAGAAGACCAGCATGATCACCTGGGCGACCAGCACCGCGGCGATCAGCAGCACGGAAAGCTGGCCGGCAAGGCTGCGGGGGAAGAAGCGTAGCCTCACTCGGACAATTCCTCGACGTCGGCGGCGAAGATGTAGCCACCGCCCCAGACCGTCTTGATCAGCTCGGGGTTCTTCGGATCGACCTCGATCTTCTTGCGCAACCGGCTCACCTGGTTGTCGATCGATCGATCGAAGATCTGTGGGGTTCGTCCGGAGGTGAGATCCATCAGCTGGTCGCGGTTGAGAACCATGTTGGGGCGTTTCAGGAAGGCCGTGAGCAACTGGAACTCCGCCGTCGACAAGGGCAGCGCCACACCATCGCCGCCGACCAGCTCGCGTCGTCGGGCGTCGAGCACAAAGCGATCGAACCTCAGCCGCCGCGCTTCCAGGGGGTCTCGCGGCTTGGGCACCGCCTGGGTCCGCCTGAGCACGGCGCGGATGCGCGCAAGCAACTCGCGCGGATTGAAAGGCTTGGTGACATAGTCGTCGGCGCCGATCTCCAGGCCGACGACCCGGTCGGTATCCTCGGCCATGGCGGTGAGCAGGATCACCGGCGTGTCCGAACTCTCGCGCAGGAAGCGGCAGAGGCTGAGACCATCCTCGCCGGGCATCATGATATCGAGCACCACGAGATCGACCGCCGCCGCCTTCAGCGCCTTACGCGCCGCCGCCGCGTTTTCCGACGTGGTGACGCGGAAGCCATTCTTCAGAAGATAGCGGCCGATGAGGTCTCGGATCTCGCGATGGTCGTCCACCACCAGGATGTGGGGCTGGGGTTCGGTCATGTCGGGTACTCAAACGTTCCGTTCCCCAAGAATAGCGATCCGCCGGAAGGATGCCAAAGGAAATGGTATCAAGATGTATCAGTCGCCGATGAGGTTACGCCTCAATACAACCGAGGCCTTTCCCGGCGAATTTGCGCGACAATTGGTGCCTATGTTGAGTTCGGCCGCCAACGGGAACCCCCTTTTCAAGCCGTGGGCGGAACGGACAAACAAGGAGAAGCTCCCGTGAAAGCGCTCACACTCGCAACGATTTCCGCCCTCTCGATCGTCACCATCGGCACGGTCGCCTTCGCCGCCGGTCCCGGCATGGGGCCGATGGGCTTTGGTCCGGCTGGCGGACCGATGAAGCTGTTCGCCGAGGCGGACACCAACAAGGACGGCAAGCTCGACGCCGCCGAGCTGACCGCCTATCGCGACAAGATGTTCGCCGAGGCCAACAGCGACGGCAAGGACGGCGTGACCATCCAGGAGTTCGAGCCCTGGTTCTGGAAGCAGCACCGCGAGATGATGGTGCGCGCCTTCCAGCGCCTCGACGCCGACGGTGACGGCCAGATCACCAAGGCCGAGGCGGACGCGGCCGGAGAGATGATGATCAATCGCTTCGACCGCAACGATGATGGGGTACTGTCGGCTGACGATCGCCCCGGCCGTGGTGGCTGGGAGCGTGACGCCCGGCACGGCCGCCATCACGGCCCCGGCATGATGAAGCGGTGGATGGATCAGGGCGGTCCCGCCGAGGACGCGCCCGCCGACGAGACGCCGGCGCCCGCCAACTGATGCGATGATCGGCAAACGCTAATCGAGAAGCGAAGGCCGCCCTTCCCGGAGGGCGGCCTTCCGCGTTCAGTGCCGGTCGATGATCAAGAGGTCGTCCTTCTTGAAGGAGACGGTGGCCGCGGCGCCGATCTTGGGCAGGTCCAGTGCCGGATCGTTGAAGATGTCGAGCGACACCCGCGCCTCGCGAAGCCGCACCCGCACGCGTATCACCGCACCGAGGAAAGCCACTTCTTCCACGGTGCCGGTCAGGGTGTTGCGGTCGCCTTCACCGCCGCCAAGCGTCAGTGCCTCCGGCCTCAGCGCCACCGTCGCCTCGTCGGCGATGCCATAGGTGGAAATGTCGCGGGCCGTCACCACCGGCTGGCCATCGATCGACACGCGGCCGGTTGCCGGATCGACGACGCGGGCCTCGAACAGGTTGAGCGTGCCGACGAAGCTTGCCACGAAACGCGTCGCGGGATTGTTGTAGATCTCCGAGGGCGTGCCGACCTGATCGGCCCGACCCTCGTTCATCACCACGATGCGGTCGGAGATGGACAGCGCCTCCTCCTGGTCATGAGTCACGAAGACGGTGGTGATGCCGAGTTCGCGCTGGAGAGCCCTGATCTCCTCGCGCAGGGATACGCGGATCTTGGCGTCGAGCGCTGACAGCGGCTCATCGAGCAGCAGCACCTGCGGCTTGATCGCCAGCGCCCGGGCGAGCGCCACGCGCTGCTGCTGACCCCCCGAAAGCTGGTAAGGGTAGCGATCACCGAGGTCGGGCAGCTTGATCAGTTCCAGCATCTCGGCAACTCGGGCGTCGATCTCGCTGCGGTCCTTGCCGGCGATCTTGAGGCCGAAGCCGATGTTGCCGGCCACCGTGAGGTTGGGGAACAGCGCATAGGCCTGGAACACCATGCCGACATTGCGCTTGGCCGGCGGCAGGTGGGTCATCTCGGCGCCGCCGACGCGGATCGAGCCGGACGACGCCGTCTCGAAGCCGGCGATCATCCTGAGGATGGTGGTCTTGCCGCAGCCGGACGGGCCGAGGAAGGAAATGAACTCGCCCTTTTCGATGGACAAGTTGAAGTCGTGGACCACGGTGTTCGGACCGAAGGACTTCTTGAGATGGCTGATTTCGATGAAGGACATCGGGCGTTCCGTGGATGCGGCGGGTTGGGCCGGGTCAGGGGCGGGCGGCAGCGGCATTGCGGGAGATCACCTGGATGATGCCCATGCAGGCCCATGTGATCATGAAGGCCATGACGGCCAGCGCCGCCGGCTCGTAGGCGCGGTTGGCGCCGATGAGCTGGAGGTAGGGGCCGAAGGCGGGTCGATTGAGCAGGCTGGCGAAGGTAAACTCGCCGATGACGATGGCGAAGGTCAGGAAAGCGCCCGACAGCATGGCCGACCGGATGTTGGGCAGGATGATGCGCCAGATGATGGTTCCCGAGGATGCGCCGAGGCTCTCGGCGGCCTCGGTCAGCGTCCTGACATCGATGGAGCGGAGGCCGGTCTCGATGGACCGATACATGTAGGGCAGCGCCAGGGTCACGTAGCCGCAGGTCAGCAGGAAGTTGGTGCCGAGCGAGGAGTTGGTCAGCGGCAGGAGGCTCGACGAGTTGTAGAGCCGGAGATAGCCGAAGACGATGACGATGGCCGGCACCACCAGCGGCAGCAGCGTCACGAACTCGACGAAAGGCCTGAGTTTCCTGAGCCTCAACTCGACGAAATAGGCCATCGGCACGATGATCGCCATGCCGAAGACGATGGTGACCACCGCAAGGCCGACCGAGAAGGTGAAGGACGACTGGAACTGCGGGTCGGCCAGCACCACACGGTAGGCCTCGAAGCTGTAGACGCCCCGGAGCTTTCTCAGCGAGAACTCGAAGGTGGCGGCGAGCGGCACCAGGAAATACAGCGTGCCGATCAGGATGGCGAGCCAGTGGCCGAGACGGTCGGTCTTCATTTGAGCCACCTTTCGCTACGCACGCGGAGCAGGATGTAGCAGAGGTTCGACAGGCCGGTGATGACGATCATGCCGAAGGCGATGGCGTAACCGAGGTTCTGGTCGTGCAACACGTCGCCGCGGATCTGCGCATAGAGCAGGATGGTGACGATGTTCAGCGACGAGCCGGTCAGCGCATAGGCCGTGGCGATGGCGCCGAAGGCGTTGGCGAACAGCAGCAGCGCCGCGCCGAGGAAGCTCGGCAGCAGCACCGGACCGGCGATATGACGCCAGTATTGCCAGGTGGAGGCGCCGAGGATGGTGGCCGCCTCGCGCCATTCCTTCTTGAGCCCCTCGATGGCCGGGGTGACGATCAGCACCATCAGCGGGATCTGGAAGTAGAGATAGGTGAGCGTCAGCCCCCAGAAGGACAGAAGGTTGAAACCCTGGGCGTAGATGTTGAGCCCGAAGACCGACGAAAGGAAGATGGTCACCAGCCCCTGGCGGCCGAGCGTCGCCAGGAAAGCGAAGGCCAAGGGTACGCCGGCAAACTGCGAAGCGACGCCGGAGAAGGTCATGATGGTCGGGCGGATCCAGCGCGGCAGGCCGCCGGATACCGCCGCATAAGCGATGAAGGCGCCGATTGCCGCACCGATCACCGCCGAGGCGACCGACACCTTGATGGAAATCCAGTAGGACGACAGGATGGTCGGGGTCCACAGCTTGCCGAGGTTGGAAAGCGTGAAGCCGCCTTCGTTGTCCTGAAACGCACCGACCACCAGGAACAGGGTCGGCAGGATCAGGAACAGCACGGCAAAGGCCATGAACGGCGTGACCCCGACAACGGCCCAGGGCACGCGTGGACGGGGAAGACTGGCGGGTGAAGCGTTGGAAGCCATGCTGCTCGCTATCCGGATCGACGATCGCGGAAACCGCCCCCCGGCACAGGCCGGAGGGCGGTATCGAGGGATCGGGTACAGGCGGCCGTCAGGCCGCGCCGGGTCTTACTTGACGTCGGCGCCGACGACGCTGTCCCAGTTCTTGGTGATGGTTTCCTTGTAGGCCGCCTGCTCGTCGAGCGTCGGGAAGACGGCGCTGGCGTAAGCCTCGGCCGGCGGCAGCTTGTCGAGCAACTCCTGCGGCACCTTGCCGTTCTTGGCGAGGTCGTTGAAGCGGATCGGATGGCAGTAGCCCTTCAGCCAGCCGAGCTGACCTTCGTCGGAATAGAGGTATTCCATCCACAGCTTGGCGGCGTTGGGATGGGGCGCATAGGCGGAGATCGCCTGAACGTAGACGCCGGCCACGACACCGGTCTTCGGCACGACGACGTCGATCGGCGGGTTGCCGGCCAGCGTATCGCGCCAGGACAGGAGGTTATAATCCCAGGCGGCGATGATCGGGGTGGTGCCCTGAGCGAGCGAAGCCGACTTGCCGATTACCGGCACGAAGTTACCCTTGGCGACGACATCCTTGAAGAAGCCGAGACCGGCTTCGCCCGCCTTGGCGACATCGCCGCCGGCGGCCGACAGGCCGGCCGCGAAGACCGCCGAGATGGCCTGGGACGAGGCGCGTGGATCGCCGGCCAGCGCCACGGCGTTGGCAAGCTCGGGCTTCATGAGATCGGCCCAGTCGGCCGGGCTGTCCTTGACGAGATCCTTGTTGATGCCGAGCGACATCACGCCATAGTAGTCGCCATACCAGTAGCCCTCGGCGTCCTTGGCGGTCTCGGGAATGGTATCCCAGGTCGACACCTTGTAGGGCTGCAGCAAGCCCTCGGCCTTGGCCGACGGGCCGAAGCTGAGGCCGACGTCGATCACGTCGGGGGCCTGATCGCCAGTGTTGCCCTTGTTGGCCTTGATCGCCTCGATCTCGTCGCCGGAACCGGCATCGGGATTGAGCTCGTTGACCTCGAGACCATACTTGGCCTTGAAACCTTCGATGACGGCGCCATAGCCGCACCAGTCGTGCGGCAGAGCGATGGTGGTCAGCTTGCCTTCCTTCTTGGCGGCAGCGACGAGATCATCGAGCGAAGCAGCAAACGTCGGCGCAGCACACAGGACGGCCTGCGCGGCGATGGTCGACGCGAGAAACAACTTGAACGACATGACGATTCCCCTGTTGGCCAGGCGCCCCGGCACCCGGATTTCCCACTCTTCGGCAACGGCCGGCTTCCTTCCGCAATGAAGGGACGCAAGCCTCGCGCGATTTAGATGGCGCACCGATCCGGGATGCCGCGAGCGGTCCGGGAAAGGTTCGCCGTCTCCGCGTTCTTAGTTACCTTACTTATATGACAGTTTGTTGTGAGTGCCGTCAATTCTGACAGGCCTTTAGCGACGCTGCCTTTTTCGCCGCCTAACCGCTTTCCGCATTGCCTCAGTAGCCCTTGCCGCGATCCACGAGATGGCGAAGCGGTTGGCCGGCCTCGTAAGCGACAATCTCTCCCAGGACATAGCGACTGAGTGCCACCGGATCACTTTCCGCTGCCACATGCGGCGTCATAAAGAGGTTGGGGGCGCCCCAGAGGGGGCTCTCCGGCGGCAATGGTTCGGTTGCGAAGACGTCGAGGCTCGCCCCCCTCAGTCGCCCGTCGTTCAACGCGTCGAGCAGGTCTGCTTCGACCAGCGACCGACCGCGGCCGGCGTTGAGGATGACTGGCCCGCCGAGCGGCCCATCCTTTGCGAGGGCATCAATGACGGAGCGATCGATCAGGTTCTCGGTCTCCGCCGTCAGCGGCAACAACGACACGAGGATATCCGTCCGGGCGAGAAAGGGAGCGAGGCCCTCTCTGCCATGGAAGCAGTCGACGCCCTCCATACGCTTTTCGGTCCGGCTCCAGCCGCTGACGTTGAACCCCAGTGCCAGGAGCGCGCGCGCCGCATCGCGCCCAAGCTCGCCAAGCCCCATGATGCCGACCCGAACGGCACCAGCCGCCCATTGGCGGAGCGGCTTCCAACTGCACGATGTCTGCGCCGCAGCGTAATGGGCATGGCGGCGATGATGCAGGAGCACGTTCAGCACCACCCATTCGGTCATTCGTCCCGTGAGGTCCGGGTCGACGATGCGGACGACGGGCAGATCCGGCAGATCGGGGTCGGTGGTCAGATGGTCGACGCCGGCGCCTAGTGAGAAGATCACCTCCAGCTTCTCGAACGTCTTGAGGTAGCCCGGTTCCGGCTTCCAGACGAGGGCATAGCGGACGCTGGAGGAATCGAAATCGTCGCCGGGCAGCACCACACTCCGATCGGGTGCGACCTCGCGCAGGGCATGGATCCAATGATCGGGCTTCCAGCCCCGAACGGCGACAAGAATGGTCATGGCGATTCCCGGATGAAGAGAAGATGACTCACCTTGCCCGGCTGGCCCACGGGATGGCAAGCCAAGCCTGCTCGCAGTTGTAAGGCGGCGATGCGCAGCTCGGCCCGACACCTTACAGTCTCCGGAAAATGCCCGGATGGTCGCTATTGACGGGAATTGCTGCCGTGCGTATCTGACTTTTCATGTCAACACGCCCTCTCGTCATCCTTCCCGCTCCGCAGCTTCGTCTGGCCTCGGCGCCCATCGCCCGTGTCGATGACGGCACCCGCAAGCTCGCCGAGGACATGCTCGAGACCATGTACGCGGCGCCCGGTATCGGGCTTGCTGCCGTGCAGGTCGGCGAGATGACCCGCCTCATCACCATCGACGTGTCGCACGACGAGGCTGCCAAGGAGCCACGCGTCTTCGTCAATCCGGAGATCCTCTGGAAATCCGAGGATCTGTCGGTCTACGAAGAAGGCTGCCTCTCCATTCCCGACTACTATGAGGAAGTCGAGCGGCCGGCCCGGATTCGCGTCCGCTACACCAACCTTGCCGGTGAACCAGAGGAGTTGGAGGCGGACGGCCTGCTCGCCACCTGCCTGCAGCACGAGATCGACCACCTCGACGGCGTGCTGTTCATCGACCACATCTCCAAGCTGAAACGCGACCGCGTCACCAAGAAGTTCGTCAAGGCGGCCAAGGAGAAGGCGAGAATTTAGTTCCCCTCGCTAATAGGCAGCGCGAGATCGCTTAAGCGTCTATCTCGGCCCCAACGCTTGACGCCGCCATCCGCATGGTATGAAACGCCGGCAGAACAACTGCCGCAGGATCGCCATGCCGCTCAGGGTCGTCTTCATGGGAACGCCGGACTTCTCGGTGCCGGTGCTCGACGCCGTCGTCGCGGCTGGGCATGAGGTGGTCGCCGCCTATACGCGCGCGCCGAAACCGGCCGGGCGTGGCATGGATCTCCGCCGTTCGCCGGTGCATGTCCGCGCCGACACGCTGGGCATTCCGGTACTGACGCCGAAGACGCTGAGATCCGAGGAGGCACAGGCAGCCTTTTCCGCCCACAACGCCGACGTAGCCGTTGTCGTCGCCTACGGGCTCCTGCTGCCGAAGCCGGTGCTCGACGCCCCGCGCCTCCACTGCCTCAACCTGCATGCCTCGCTGCTGCCGCGCTGGCGCGGCGCCGCGCCGATCAATCGTGCCGTGATGGCCGGCGACCTGGAGTCCGGCGTCATGGTCATGAAGATGGAGGAAGGGCTCGACACCGGACCGGTGGCGCTGACCGCCCGCGTCACCATCGGCCCGGACATGACGGCCGGCGAGTTGCACGACGCGCTGTCGCCCCTGGGCGCCGCGCTGATGGCCGAGGCACTCGGCAAGATCGAAGACGGGTCGATCGCCTTCGTTCCGCAGGGCGAAGAGGGCGTCACCTACGCCTCGAAGATCACCAACGAGGAGACCCGCGTCGACTGGGGGCTTCCCGGCCGGGCGGTCCACGACCATGTGCGCGGCCTCTCGCCCTTCCCCGGCGCCTGGTTCTCCGCCGATCTCGGCAAGGGCGAGGAGCGGATTAAGCTCCTCCGCAGCGAGCGCGCCGAGGGCTCCGACCTGCCGGGAACGCTGCTGTCACCTGACGGTTTCGTCGCTTGCGGTGAGGGGGCCGTGCGTCTTGTCACCGTGCAGCGGGCCGGTTCGAAAGCGATGGCCTTTGCCGACTTCGCGCGCGGCGCCCGCCTCGGCGCCGGCTTCCGGTTCGGCTGACCGTCATGCCCCGTTACCGGATGCTCATCGAATATGACGGCACGGGCTTTTCCGGCTGGCAGTCACAGGCCGAAGGAACCGGCATCCAGGATCACCTGCAAAAGGCGATCCTCCGCTTCACCGGCGAGGCGGTGGTTCTGAAGGGCGCCGGCCGCACCGACGCCGGCGTGCACGCGCTCGGTCAGGTCTGCCACTTCGATATCGGCAAGACGCTGCGCACCGATACCATCCGCGACGCCGGCAACGTGCATCTCCGCCCGCACGCCATCACCATCGTGGCGGCGGACGAGGTGCCGGAGAGTTTCGACGCCCGTTTCTCGGCCGTGAGGCGGCATTACCGCTATCGCGTCTTCGTGCGGCGGGCACCGCCGACGCTGGAGCGCCATCTGGTCTGGCACGTTCCGGTGCCGCTCGACGTCGGGCGCATGGCGGATGCCGCCAAGGTCCTGCTTGGCCGGCACGATTTCACCACCTTCCGCTCCTCGGACTGCCAATCGAAGAGCCCCGTCAAGACGCTCGATCAGCTCGACGTCGTCGAAGCCGGCGGCGAGATACACTTCCTGGTCTCGGCGCGCTCGTTCCTGCACAATCAGGTGCGATCGATGGTCGGTGGGTTGAGGAAGGTCGGCGATGGCCGCTGGACGGTGAACGACCTCAGGGCGTCGCTGGAGGCCGCCGATCGCCGCGCCTGCGCGCCGGTGGCGCCCCCGGAGGGCCTGTGCCTGATGAAGGTGGACTACTGACTGAGAAGGGCGGGAAGCCTCCTCCCCTCCCTATTTGAAATCGGCTTACGCCCGTCCCGCCGGCCAGGTGAAGGTGGTGGGCAGGTGCTGGTAGAGCCAGGTCTCGGTCAGCGTCTTGTCGCCGGCGCGAAGATAGAGGCGCATGTCCACCGGGTTTGGGCCGTCACCCTTGAAATCGAACACGGCACGCCAGCGCGTGGTCCCCACCACCGGCAGCGTATAGACGCCCGAGATGGAGCCGGAGGACGCGGACACCACCGCCTCGACACCCGACGACTGATCGTAACTCTTGAGGTCGCCGCCGTCGAAGTCGATCACGTATTTGACGACACCGGCCGGACGGGCCTGACCGGGCACGCCACCGAAGCCGAGACGCGTCGAGAAGACGCGGCCGACCGGGGCCGGATGCGGCTCGTCGACGCCCCAGGTGAGACGGTAGTCGAAGGCGATCTCGCTGCCCTTGCTGGCCGGTGCCGCCGGCAACCAGTAGGCGACGATGTTGTCGTGGATCTCGTCGTCGGTGGCGATCTCGACGAGTTGCACGGCGCCGTCGCCCCAGTCACCCTTCGGCTCGACCCATACCGTCGCGCGCTTCTCATAGAAGACGCCGTCGTCCTCATAGTTGTTGAAGTCGCGGTCGCGCTGGCAGAGGCCGAAGCCCTTGACGTTCTTGTCGACGAAGGTCGACGTCATGACGTTGACCGGGTTGTTGAGCGGCCGCCAGACGCGTTCGCCGGCACCGTTCCAAATGGAGAGACCGTCCGAATCGTGGATCTCCGGCCGCCAGTCGGGCGCCCGCTGACGGTTGGTCTCGTCGTACCAGAACATCGAGGTGAGCGCCGCCACGCCGAAGCGGGCGATGTCCTCGCGCGGATAAAAGCGCACGGCCATGTCCATGACCACCGTCCGGTCCTTGTCGCGGCTGACATCCCAGCGGACGGCACCCGAAACGCGCGGCCCCTCGAGGTCGGCGTAGATGGCGAACTGGCCCTCCTTGGAGGCGCCGAAGTAGAAGTTGGTAAAGCGGGGGAACTCTTCCGGCGTCGGCATGGCGACGTCGATGGCCAGCGCACGAGCGGACAGGCCGTATTGATCGAGCGCACCCGACGACCGGAAATAGGCGGCGCCAAGGAAGGCCAGCCAGTCGCGCTGACCGGTCTCGTCCATGACGCGGAAGCCGGCAAAGCCGATGTCGCCGGGCAGGTTGGCCGCCGGATTGCCCTCGGGGATGTCGAAATAATCGGGCGTGTAAAGCACTTCCTGCGCCTTGTCGCCGTCGACGAGATAGATGCCGACCGGCAGCTTGAAGTAGCGGCCGAGATGGAAGAAGCGCAGCGGCGCCTTGCCACCGGCCGCCTGGACGGTGTGATCGTCCTTGAACTTGATCTGCCAGTGCCTGTCGTAATCGATGGCTTCCAGCCCCTCGGACGCGCGCGGCACCTCCGGCACGTAAGCTGCGGCGGCTCGTTCCTTGGCGGCGCTCATCAGCTTGCTGAAGGAGAAGGGCTTCGGCTTGCCGAGCCGGGTCGACGCTTCGACGGCGAGAGCCTCGGTCACGGAAAGGCTCGGGACCAGACCAAGGGCGGCCAGCACGGCCAGAAGGTCACGGCGGGTAAGCTCGGACGACATGGAAGGGTTACACTCCGACGAAGAGGCAAGGCAGCGCCGTTGCCGGCTAAACCGGGGCGAGGCGCGACGGGCGCATACATAAACCGATCGAGGCTCGACGAACAGTAGTGGAACACTGCATAACTGGTGAGATGATTGATGATTCCCGACCATCTGAGCGGTTGTTCGAGCGACTCACCGGCACAGTGGAGCGCGTTACCTTCCACAACGAGGAAAACGGCTTCTCGGTGTTGAGAGTGCGCGTGCGCGGCCGCAAGGATCCGGTGGCGGTCGTCGGCCACGTTCCCACGGTGGCGGCGGGCGAAAAGATCGACGCCGAGGGTCAGTGGATGACCGACAAGGTCCACGGCCTGCAGTTCCGCGCCGACCGCATCGATACCCACGAACCGACCGGCAAGGACGCGGTGGTGCGCTTCCTCGGCTCCGGCCTCATTTCCGGTGTCGGACCGGCAATGGCCGAGCGCATCGTGCAGGTGTTCGGGGCCAAGGCGCTCGACGTCATCGAGAATGAGCCGATGCGGCTCGTCACCGTGCCGGGCCTTGGCAAGCAGACCGCGGCCCGCATCGCCGAGAGCTATCGCGAACGCAAGGCGGTGAAGGACGTCATGATCGCCTTCCAGGACAAGGGCATTGGCACGGCGCGCGCCGTCGCCATCTGGAAGGTACTCGGACCGGAGGCGGTGAAGCTGGTCGAGGAGGATCCTTATCGCCTTGCCCGGGAGGTCCGCGGTATCGGCTTTGCCGGCGCCGACGAGATCGCCGAGAAGTTCGGCATCAACCGCGCTGCACCGGAGCGTATCCGGGCCGGCATATCCCACGCCATCGAGAGTGCCGCCGACGACGGCCACACCGCCGTGCCACGTGCCGATGTGCTGGAGAGGGCCGAGCGGCTTCTGGGTGTCGATGCCGACGCCGTCGCCGCCGAGGTGGAAGGGGCGATTGCCCAAGGTGATGTCGAGACCTTCGACATCGACGGCACCGCCTTTCTGGCCGTTCGCCGCCTCGCCCGCTTCGAGCGGTCCGTCGCGAGCCGCCTGAAGGCGCTGTCCGAGGGACGGCCGCCCTGGGGCAAGATCGACGTCGACGCCGCCGTCGAGCGGTTCGAGACGCGGAAGGGCATGCAGCTCAGCCCGTCGCAGCGCGACGCGTTGGCGCTGGTGGCCGGCGCCAAGGTGTCGGTGATCACAGGTGGCCCCGGCGTCGGCAAGACGACGCTGCTCGAGGCACTGCTGGCCACCATCGCGACGGCCAAGCTCACGGTGGCACTCGCCGCGCCCACCGGCCGCGCCGCCCGCCGCATGGCCGAACAGGCCGGCCGCGAGGCGAAGACCATCCACCGCCTTCTCGAAATCGATCCGACCACTGGCGGCTTCAAGCGCTCGGCATCGGAACCGCTCGAAGCGGAAGTGGTGGTGATCGACGAAGCGTCGATGGTCGACGTGCCGCTGATGGCGGCGCTCGTCGAAGCCATCCCGCTCAACGCCGCGCTGATCCTGATCGGCGACGTCGATCAGCTGCCGTCGGTCGGCCCGGGCCAGGTGCTCGCCGATGTCATCGCCTCAGGCCTGGTGCCGGTCGCTCGGCTGACCGAGATCTTCCGGCAGGCCGAGGAAAGCCGGATCATCGTCAACGCTCACCGCATCAACCGCGGGGAATGGCCGGAACCGCCGCCGTCCGGCGAGCTGGCCGACTTCTACGTCATCGAAGCGCGCGGCGCCGATGACGCGCTTGGCAAGATCCTGGAGGTGGTGGGCAACCGCATCCCGCGCCGCTTCGGCCTCGACCCGATGCGCGACGTGCAGGTGATCACGCCGATGCAAAAGGGCATCTGCGGCGCGCGCAACCTCAACGATCGCCTCGCCGAGCTCCTGAACGGCGCGCCGCTCGACCGCATCGAGCGCTTCGGGCAGACCTATGCCACCGGCGACAAGGTGATGCAGATCGAAAACGACTACGATCGCGACGTCTTCAACGGCGATCTCGGCATTCTCAAGCGCATCCGCCAGAAGGAGGACGAAATCGTCGTGGCCTTCGATGGACGCGACGTGAAATACGGTCTTGAGGATCTTGAGGCGCTGACGCGCGCCTATGCCATCACCATCCACAAGAGTCAGGGCTCTGAATATCCGGCGGTGGTGATTCCGCTCTTGCGTGACCATGCGATCATGCTGGCACGCAACCTCCTCTACACGGCGGCGACGCGTGGCCGGCAACTGGTCGTTCTGGTCGCCGAACCGCGGGCGCTCGAAATGGCGCTCTCGGGAGATCGCATCCGCCGCCGTTTCACCCGTCTGAAGTCCATGCTGTCGGGCTGATCTGGGGTGAAGGCGTTTCCCAGGCATTTCCTCGACCCTTGGCCGGCAACTTTGGAAACGGGGTGAACCATCTTCCTTCTGAAAGGTTGACCTCCGGCGATCGGCTTTGCGGCCGATGGTTCATTTGCTGCGCGGTTCCGGCATCGTGCTCCGCCGGCCAGGGGCCAAGACCACCACTTTGGTTGGTCAGAAAGCCATTTGCCCTTGCTGGTGCTTACGCGTAACGTCTGGACACAACGATCGAATTCGGGAGGCGGGTCGATGGTGGATCTCGGGTTGCGTGAGGGACTGACGGACGGTGCGGTCCGGGCGATCACCGAGGGAACCCATGGCGACCCCTTCGCGCTTCTGGGGCCGCATCGAGTATCGGGCGCGCGCACCGTCATCCGGACCTTCAAGCCGAACGCCCGCGCCATCGCGCTGATTGCCGCCGACGGACGCAAGCTTGCCGACTTCCAGCACGTGGAAGGCGGCCTATGGGTGGCCTTTGCCCAGGGTGACCCGGGCCTCTACCGGCTGCGTGTCGAGTGGCCGAACGGCAGCCACGAAGCGGAGGATCCCTACTCCTTCGGCCCGTTGCTCGGCGAGATGGATGTCTACCTGCTGGCTGAGGGGCAGCATCGCCAGCTCACCGAGACACTCGGCGCCGTGGTCACCGAGGTTGGCGGCGTGCCCGGCGTGCGTTTCGCCGTCTGGGCGCCCAATGCCCGGCGCGTGTCGGTGGTCGGCAACTTCAACTCCTGGGATGGCCGCCGCCACCCGATGCGGCTCCGTCGCGAGTGCGGCGTCTGGGAACTGTTCATTCCCCGCCTTCCCATAGGCGAGGCCTATAAATACGAGGTCATCGGCGTCCACGGCGAGCTTCTGCCCGACAAGGCGGATCCGGTCGCCCGTCAGTATGAGCTGGCCCCGGCCACGGCCTCCATCGTCGCCGATCCCAAGCCCTTCGAGTGGCACGACGCCACCTTCATGCGCAATCGCGCCGCCTTCCAGTCGAAGACCGCGCCCTTCTCGGTCTACGAGGTGCATCCCGGCTCCTGGCAGCGGCCGGACGGCAAGCCCGTCACCTGGCGCTTCCTCGCCGAGCATCTGGTCGCCTATGTCAAGCATATGGGCTTCACCCATATCGAGCTGTTGCCGATCATGGAGCATCCGTTCGGCGGTTCCTGGGGGTACCAGCCGCTCGGCCTGTTCGCGCCGACCGCCCGCTATGGTTCGCCGACCGACTTCGCCCGCTTCGTCGACGCCTGCCACGAGGCGGGCATCGGCGTGATCCTCGACTGGGTGCCAGCGCATTTCCCGACCGATGCCCACGGCCTCGCCCGCTTCGACGGCACGCCGCTCTACGAGCATCAGGATCCGCGCGAGGGTTTCCATCAGGACTGGAACACGCTGATCTACAACTTCGGCCGCACCGAGGTGATCGGCTTCCTGGTGGCGTCGGCGCTGGAATGGCTGAAGCGCTTCCATATCGACGGCCTTCGGGTCGATGCCGTGGCCTCGATGCTCTACCGCGACTACTCGCGCCAGCCCGGCGAGTGGATCCCCAACAAGTATGGCGGCCGGGAGAACCTGGAAGCGGTGTCCTTCATCAAGCATCTCAACGGCGTCATAGCCCACGAGGTGCCGGATGCGCTGATGATCGCCGAGGAATCCACCGCCTGGCCAGGCGTCACCGCCTCGCTTGCCGATGGAGGCCTCGGCTTCACCTACAAGTGGAACATGGGTTGGATGCACGACTCGCTCGACTATTTCTCGCTCGAGCCCGTCCATCGCAAGTACCACCACAATCAGCTGACCTTCGCGCTGATGTATGCCTATTCCGAGCGCTTCGTGCTGCCGCTCAGCCACGACGAGGTTGTGCACGGCAAGCGCTCGATCTTCGGCCGCATGCCCGGTGACGATTGGCAGCGGTTTGCCAACATCCGTGCCTACTATGCCTTCATGTGGACCCATCCCGGCAAGAAGCTGTCCTTCATGGGCAACGAGATCGCCCAGGGGCGCGAGTGGAACCACGACGGCACCATCGACCTCTGGCTGGAGAGCCGCGCCAGCAATCTTGGCGTCCAGCGCCTGATGCGCGACCTCAACACGCTCTATCGGGCCGAACCGGCGCTGCATGCCCGCGACTTCGATCCGGAGGGCTTCCAGTGGGTGGTGGTGGACGACAACGAGCAGTCGACGCTGGCCTACATGCGCTGGGGCTTCGAGAATGACGCGCCTTGCCTCGTGGTCGGCAACTTCACGCCGGTGCCGCGTTCAGGCTACCGGTTGGGCGTGCCGCGCGCCGGCCGGTGGCGCGAGGTGTTCAACTCCGACGCCGAGATCTACGGCGGCTCCAACATGGGCAACAAGGGACGGCTCGCTGCCAACAATGCCCCGAGCCACGGCATGAACTTCTCGCTTGACCTCACCCTGCCGCCGCTCGCCGTCGTCATCCTGCGCTGGGACGGCGAAGCGCCCGCCGCCGAAGAAAAGCCGGCGAAGAAGGCCAAGGCGAAGAGCTGAGGCTCGGCAAGACGGGAGGCCTTCGAGGCCTCCCTCATTCTGCGAAGTAGCGATCCAGGAAGGCGCGGTAGATCGCTTTCAGGCGATGAAGGTCATCAAGCGCCACGTGTTCGTCGATCTTGTGCATGGTCTGGCCGACGAGGCCGAACTCGACGACCGGGCAGTAGTTCTTGATGAAGCGGGCGTCCGACGTGCCGCCGGTGGTGGAGAGTTCCGGCCGGCGGCCGGTGACCGCCTCGACGGCGTCCGACAGGCCACCGATCAGGGTGGCGTCGTGGGTCAGGAAGGACACCGCGTTGGTCGGTTCGAAGATCAGCTCATAGGCAAGCGGGGTCGGCCGCCCGGTGCGCAATGGAGCGGCTTCAACTGCCCGCCGGACCCTTCCCTTGATCTCCTCGTGCAGCGCTTCGACCGTCCAGATGTCGTTGAAGCGGATGTTGAAGGCGATCTCCACCTCGGCCGGGACGACGTTGGTGGCGCGGTTGCCGGTCTCGACCGAGGTGACCTCGAGGTTGGACGGTTGGAAGCGCTCGTTGCCGGTGTCGAACGGCGGGTCCATCAGCGCGGCGATGACCGCTGGCGCCACACGCAACGGATTGTCGGCGAGGTGCGGATAGGCGACATGGCCCTGCACGCCCCGGAGCTTGACGAAACCGGACAGCGAGCCGCGACGGCCAACCTTGATCATGTCGCCGAGGGCGCCGGGATTGGTCGGTTCGCCGACGATGGCATGGCTGAAGCGTTCGCCGCGCTTTGACGCCCAGTCGAGGAGCTTCACGGTGCCATTGATCGACGGCCCCTCCTCATCGCCGGTGATCAGGAAGGAGATGCGGCCACCGAAGTCGCGGCCATTGTCCTCGACGAAATCGAGGACGGCGGCGGCAAAGGCGGCGATGCCGCCCTTCATGTCGACGGCGCCACGACCGTAGAGCTTGCCATTCTCGATGTCACCGGCGAACGGGCCGTGGCTCCAGAGGTCAAGCTTGCCGGGCGGTACCACGTCGGTGTGGCCGGCGAAGGTGAGGTGACGGTTGCCGGCACCGATGCCGGCAAAGAGATTCTCGACATCGGGCGTGCCTTCGTCGCTGAAGACGGGGCGGTCCACCTGGAACCCGGCCGGCATCAGCAGACTTTCGAGGAAAGCGAGCGCCCCGCCCTCAGTTGGCGTCACCGACGGGCACATTAGGAGGTCGCGGGCAATGGCGACGGGATCGTGGGGCATATCCTTGTCCTCGAATGCAAACAGCCGGCAGTTTCCCGCCGGCCGTTCGGATAGCACGGATTGATCTTCAGGTCAGTCGCGCAGCAGCTCGTTGATCGAGGTCTTGGAGCGGGTCTTGGCGTCAACCTTCTTGACGATGACGGCGCAGTAGGTCGACGGACCCCAGTCCTGGCCGGGCATCGGCTTGCCGGGTATCGAGCCGGAGACCACCACCGAGTAGGGTGGCACCTTGCCCATGTGGATCTCACCGGTGGCGCGGTCGATGATCTTGGTCGACTTGCCGATGAACACGCCCATGGAGATGACCGAGCCCTCGCCGACGACAACGCCCTCGACCACCTCGGAACGGGCGCCTATGAAGCAATCATCCTCGATGATGGTCGGACCGGCCTGCATCGGCTCCAGCACGCCGCCGATGCCGACGCCGCCCGAGAGGTGAACGTTCTTGCCGATCTGGGCGCAGGAGCCGACGGTGACCCAGGTGTCGACCATGGTTGCGGTATCGACATAGGCGCCGAGGTTGACGAAGGAGGGCATCAGCACCGCGCCCGGCGCGATATAGGCCGAGCGGCGGACGATGGCGCCCGGCACGGCGCGGAAGCCGGCCGCCTCATAGGCCGCGGCGTCCATGCCCTCGAACTTCGAGGGCACCTTGTCCCACCAGGACGCGCCGCCGGGGGCGCCCGAGATCAGCGCCGTGGGCGTCAAGCGGAAGGACAGCAGCACCGCCTTCTTGAGCCACTGGTTGACCACCCACTCGCCGCCGATCTTCTCGGCGACGCGTGCCTTGCCGCCGTCCAGCAGATCGAGCGCCGCTTCGACGGCGTCACGCACCTTGCCTTTCGTCTCCTGCGAGACGGAGGCGCGGTCCTCCCAGGCGGCGTCGAGGATGGCGGCGAGGTCGGCATAGGCGGCCGTGGCGGCAGTCTCGGTCATGTTGATCTCCGAATGGGCCATGCAGGATTGGCATCGGTTTCGTGCTTTAGGGGTTTTGCCCTGATCACGCAACAAAAGCAGCGGTTTTCCGGGACAGATCGTTTTCGGTCCGGGTAGTTGCCAGCCGGCGGAGAAGGTGAAGCAAGCCGGGCTAGCCAGACTATGAAGATATCCGCCGATTCAATATCTTACGCCGAGCCCTGCACTTATCCGGAGGCGTGCGAAGGGCAGTGTTACTCAACGAGGGCAGGCGCTGCGATCGCCGCAGGCCTGCCGAATAAGTAATATCACGCCACCGCGTCGGACTGGCGTTGCCCGGCCGGTCAATGGGCCTTTCGGTCCTTTTTCTTGGCCTTGTAGGGTGGCTTGCCGTCGCGCGGCGCCTCCTTGTAGGGCGGCTTGCCATCGCGCGAAGGCTCCTTATACGGCGGCTTCGCCTTGCCCTTGGGCCGATCATCGCCCTTGAACCGATCGTCGTTCCGCCGTGGCTTGTCCTTGCGCGGACCGGCAGGCGGCGCCACCGGAGGGCCATCGGCGCGGGAGATGCGCACATTCTCGTCATTGCCGGCAGCGGCGAGCCGTTCCATGGCAGCAATACCGCCGGGAGCCACCTCGGCAAATGTCTCGCCATCGGCGAGGCGGATGGCGCCGAAGTCGCGGCCCTTGAGGCCGGACTGGCGGCAGAGGAAGGCCAGAACGCGTTTCACCTCGGCGCCGTCGCGGCGGCCGACCGACAGGCGGAACCAGGCAGAACCGGTGAAGTCCACCGTCTCCCGCACCATCGGTCGGTCCGGGGCGTCGGTGCGGCGCGGCTTGCGCTCCACCGGATCGCTGATTTCTTCGGGCGCCGGCAGACGGGTACGCGCAAGGCGGACGAAGGCGGCGGCCAGTTCCTCCGCCGTCCGTCCTTCGGCGAGGCGGCTTGCAAAGGCGCGCTCGTCCTCGCCCATTTCCTCCGAGAGAAGCGGATCGGCAAGGAGGCGCTCCTCGTCGAGCCGCCGGATGGCGTCGGCCGACGGCGCCGCCTCGGAAAAGAGTTCGATGCCGGCCCCGGCGAGCAGGCTTTCCGCCCGCCGACGGCGGGTGGACGGCACGAGCAGGATGGAAACACCCTTTCGCCCGGCGCGGCCGGTCCGGCCGGAGCGGTGAAGCAGCACCTCGCTGTCGTGCGGCAGGTCGGCGTGAATGACGAGGCCGAGATCGGGCACGTCGATGCCGCGCGCGGCCACGTCGGTGGCGACGCAAACGCGGGCTCGTCCGTCGCGCAGGGCCGACAGCGCCTCGTTACGCTCGCCCTGCCCCATTTCGCCTGACAGCGCCACCACCGAGAAGCCGCGCTCCAGAAGTGCACCGGTGAGGCGCTTCACGCCCTCGCGCGTGCCGCAGAACACGATCGAGGTGGCCGCATCGTGGAATCGCAGCAGATTGACCACCGCCTTCTCGATCTCATGCGGAAAGACCCGAACGGCGTGGTACTCAATGTCGGCGTGGACCTCGCCATCTTCGGCGACATCGACGCGCGCTGCGTCCTTGCGCATGAAGTCGCGGGCGAGGCGGACGATGTCGGCTGGAAGCGTCGCCGAGAAGAGCAAGGTCTGGCGGTCGGCCGGGGCGGCGCCCAACAGCTTTTCGAGGTCTTCGCGGAAGCCAAGGTCGAGCATTTCGTCGGCTTCGTCGAGCACCACGGCGACCGCGTCGGTCAGGTCGAGGTTGCCGCGGTCCAGATGGTCGCAAAGGCGACCGGGCGTGCCGACCACGATATGGGCGCCCTGCGCGAGCTGGCGCTGCTCGCGGCGCGGGTCCATGCCGCCGACGCAGGAGACGAGGCGGGCACCGGTTTCGCCATAGAGCCAGGTGAGCTCACGCGTCACCTGCAGCGCCAGTTCGCGGGTCGGCGCGACGACGAGCGCGAGCGGCTTTCCGGCCGCCGCGAAAATCTCAGCCGGGCCGAGCAGGCGCTCGGCGAGGGCCATGCCGAAGGCAACGGTCTTGCCCGAGCCGGTTCGGGCGGACACCAGCATGTCGGCGCCGGCGAGTTCCGGCGCGGTGACGGCCAATTGGACGGCGGTCGGATCGGCATAGCCACGGGCGGCGAGCGCCCGTGCCAATGCGGGATGAGCTTGAGAAAAGGACATTAGCTTCCTGGGAGGAGCGCGCGAGCAGCGGCGGAGGCCGGCACAGCGCGGAAAAAGCGAAGCCTTGTCATACAGGCGAAGGCTCGATTTCGCCACCCCTCGTGGCGCATGGCTCGTCAGCCGGAAAGCGCATCAATGATGCGGGAGAGGAAACCGGACAGGTCGGCGGTAATGAAGTCGGCATCCGGCGATGCCGGTGGCGGCGCTTGCCGCCCGGTCACCAGCACCGTGCGCATGCCGAGGGCCCGTGGCACGACGAGATTGCGCGGCGCATCCTCGAACATCGCCGCGGTGACCGGTTTGATGGCGAAGCGGTCGAGAAAGGCGGCATAGGTCGCCTCTGCCGGCTTCGGCAGATAGTCGGCGTCGGCAATGTCGAAGACGCCATCGAACCGGTCGGCGATGGCAAGGCAGGCGAGCGTTTCGCCGACATGGGCATGGGTGCCCGAGGTCAGGATGAACTTGCGGCCCGGCAGGCGCAACAGCGCCTCGGCGAGCCTCGCGTCCGGGACGAGCGCCGAACGATCGATGGCATGGACGTCGGCAAGAAAATCGGCGGGGTCGACACCGTGCTCTTCCATGAGCCCCCGAAGCGTCGTGCCGTAACGGGCGGCGTATTCCTTCTGAAGGGCGGCAGCGTCCGCGGCAGTCAGGCCGGTCGCCCGTGCCGTGTAGGCACGGATGCGGCCCATCACGGCCGTGAAAACGCCGCTCTCCGGCGGATAGAGCGTGTCGTCGAGGTCGAAGATCCAGTCCCGAACGCCAGCAAAGACCGAGAGATCGTCGCCGGCGGGCACCTTTCCGGTCGGCATCAGCGGCGGATCAGCGTACCGGCGCCGGTCTCGGTGAAGATCTCCAGGAGGACGGCATGCGCCGTCTTGCCGTTGACGATCACCGCCGCGTCGACGCCGCGCTTCAGCGCGTCGAAGCAGGTTTCCACCTTGGGGATCATGCCGCCGGAAATGGTGCCGTCGGCGATCAGCGCCTGCGCCTCGGCGCGCGTCAGCTGCTTGAGAAGGTGGCCGTCGCGATCGAGCACGCCCGGCACGTCGGTCAGGAACAGCAGGCGTGCGGCGTGCAGCGCACCGGCGATGGCGCCGGCGAAGGTGTCGGCGTTGACGTTGTAGGTCTCTCCGTCGACGCCGGGGGCGACGGGCGCCACCACGGGGATCAGATCCTCCTTGGCCACCATGTCGAGCACGGCCGGGTTCACCACCTTGGGCTCACCGACGAAGCCGAGGTCGATCACCTTTTCCATCTCGCTGTCCGGATCGCGCATGGTGCGCGTCGCCTTCTCGACGGTGACGAGATTGCCGTCCTTGCCGCAGAGGCCTATGGCCCTGCCGCCCTCGGCGTTGATCGCCGAGACGATCTGCTTGTTGATCGAACCGGCCAGCACCATCTCGACGATTTCCATGGTGGCGCGGTCGGTGACGCGCAGGCCGTTCTTGAACTCGCTCTTGATGCCGAGCTTGTCGAGCATCGAACCGATCTGCGGTCCGCCGCCATGCACGACGATCGGCTTCATGCCGGACTGCTTCAGCAGCACGATGTCGCGGGCGAAGGCGCGGGCGAGATCGGGATCGCCCATGGCGTGGCCGCCGTATTTGACCACGATGGTCTTGTCGTCATAGCGCTGCATGTAGGGCAGCGCCTCCGAGATGATGCGGGCGCGCGACAGCATCGCTTCGGCGGATTCGGTCGTGGATGTGGTCATGGCGGCCTCGCGTCGGTTGGATCGACAAGGCCTATAGCCGATCGGGGGGGCAGGCTCAACGCCTGAACCATGGGGCTTCCGACCCGGAACTGCCTAAAATGACGGCTCAGGCGCCGGCCAGCAGCCGGGAAATCGCCGCTCGCAGTTCCTCCACGCCGGCGCCCTTCTCGCTGGAGGTGGCGAGCACCTCAGGGAAGGCGGCCGGACGCTTGCGGATGCGCTCGGCGGTGTCGGCGAGCACCTTGTCGATGCCGCCCGGCTTCAGCTTGTCGGCCTTGGTCAGCACGATCTGGTAGGAGACGGCCGCCTTGTCGAGCAGCGTCAGCACATCCTCGTCGTTCTTCTTGAGGCCATGGCGGGCGTCGATCAGCACGTAGACGCGGCGCAGATTCGGACGGCCGCGCAGATAATCGCGGATCAGCGCGTTCCAGACGTCGACCTTCTCCTTCGGCGCCTCGGCATAGCCATAGCCGGGCATGTCGACGAGCAGGAGGCCGGCCTCGACTTCCGGCCGGAACAGGTTGAGTTCCTGCGTGCGGCCGGGCGTGTTGGAGGTGCGGGCCAAGCCTTGCTGGCCAGTCAGGGCGTTGATGAGGCTCGACTTGCCGACATTGGAACGGCCGGCGAAGGCCACCTCGATGGTTCCGGCGATCGGCGGCAGGTCGTTTGCCTGCGCCATGCCGCGGACGAAGGTCCAGGGACGGGCGAACAGGAGGCGCGTCGCTTCGGGATCGATCGCGGTGCGGGTCTCGTCCATCGTTGCGGTTCCTGAGCTGTCGGAAGCGGGCGATCCTCGCCCTGTAAAGGAAACGGACCGGCTGGGTATAGCCGGTCCGCAGGATTTTACGAGCTTTGGCGGCGATTTCAGCCGGCTTTCGGCTTTCTGGCGAAGGTCGTCTTCAGATTGTCGAACAGCTCGATCTTGACGCCGTGCTTCTTCATGATCAGCGACTGCTGCAGGATCGACAGCAGGTTGTTCCACGACCAGTAGATGACAAGGCCGGCCGGGAAAGACGCCATCATGAAGGTGAAGACGATCGGCATCCAGGTGAACAGCATCGCCTGCGTCGGATCGGGTGGCGCCGGGTTGAGCTTCATCTGGACGAACATGGTAATGCCCATGATGATCGGCCAGATGCCGAGCATCAGGAACTGCGGCGGCATCCAGGGGATCAGCCCGAACAGATTGAAGATGGTCGTCGGGTCGGCAGCCGACAGGTCATGGATCCAGCCGAAGAAGGGCGCGTGACGCATTTCGATGGTCACGTAGAGCACCTTGTAGAGCGAGAAGAACACCGGGATCTGCACGAGGATCGGCAGGCAGCCGGCCAGCGGGTTGATCTTCTCCCGCTTGTAGAGCTCCATCGTCTCCTGCTGCTGCTTGACCTTGTCGTCCGGGTACTTGGCCTTGATGTCGGCCATGGCCGGCTGCAACAGCTTCATCTTGGTCATCGACGCGTAGGACTTGTTGGCGAGCGGGAAGAAGATCGCCTTGACGATCAGCGTCACCAACAGGATGGCGATGCCGAAGTTGCCGACCAGATTGTAGAGATAATCGATCAGCAGGAACATCGGCTTGGTGATCCAGTAGAACCAGCCCCAGTCGATCATGCGGTCGAACTTGACGATGCCGAGATCCCGCTCATAGGCGTCGACGCGCGCCACCGTCTTGGCGCCGGCGAACAGGCGCGTCTCGGTGGCTGCCGTGCCGCCGGCGGGAACCTCTAGGGGATCGCGAAGGTAGTTGGCCTGATAGGTATCGACGTCGCCGGCCAGCGCCCAGGAGAAGCGCGGCTGGAAGGAGACGCCGCCCTCGGGAATAAGCGCTGTCGCCCAATACTTGTCGGTGATGCCAAGCCAGCCGGAGGTGACCGGACCGGGCTTCACGCCTTCGCTGTCCTTCAGATCCTTGTAGGTAGTCTCGGTGAGCCCTTCGTCGCCGAAGACGCCGAGCAGGCCCTCGTGCAACACCCAGGCGCCCGGCACCTGCGGCGTGCCATAGCGGGTGACGAGGCCATAGGGATAAACGGTAGCGGCAGTAGCCGACGTGTTGGCGACGCTGTCCTTCACCGTGAACATGGCGTGGGAGTCGACCGAGATCTCGCGGGTGAAGACGAAGCCGGCGCCATTGTCCCAGGTCAGGGTTACCGGCGTCGACGGCGTCAGGCGCGCGCCCTCCGGCGCGGTCCAGAGCGTATCGGCGCCCGGCAGCTTCACACCGGCCCCGGCCGGCGCCATGAAGCCGAACTCGGCATAGTAGGCATGGTTGGTGCCGAAGGGATTGAGCAGCTTCACCAGCGGCGAGTTGGGCTCGATGGTGTCGCGATAGAGCTTCAGCGACAGATCGTCGATGCGGGCGCCAGCAAGGCTGATCGAGCCGGTGAGCTCCGGCGTGTCGATCGCCACGCGGGGGCTGCGGGCGAGCGCTTCCTCGCGGGAAACGAAAGCCGCCGTGGTGTTGGTGCCAACCGTCGGCGCCGTGCCCTCGGCCGCCGAACCGCTGGCGGCGGTTCCGCCGGTCGGAGCGGTGGTCGTCGTCTGGCCCGCCTTCTGCTCGGCCGCCTGCTGGGCGACCTGGGCCTTTTCGAGCTGCGGGCCAGCGACGAAATACTGCCAGCCGAGCAGCACGGCCAGCGACAGCGCAATGGCCAGGATCATGTTGCGGTTTTCGGTCATGGACCTTTATCTTCCTCGCTCGGCGCCGGCTTCAGCGCCCCCTTGCCGCCGCGCGGCCCCGTCTTGTCGGAGGCCGCAGCGCGAACGGCGCCGACCACTTCGGCGACCAGATCGGTGAACGGCATGTCCAGCGCCGGGCGGCGGCCGACCAGCACGAAATCGCGCTTGGGGTCGGCGACCGCGGCGCCGGCGAGCCGCACCGCTTCCTTGAGGCGGCGCCGGATGCGGTTGCGCACCACGGCGTTGCCCATCTTCTTGGTCACCGTGAAACCAAAGCGGGCATCCGCCTCGGCGTCATCTTCCACCGCATCGGGGCGGCGGAGCGATTGCAGCAAAAAGCCGCGCCGGGGTGTACGGGCACCCCGGGCGACTTTTACGTAGTCATTTCGCTTTTTCAGCCGCTTCATGTCTGGCGCCTCGCGAGCCGGATGGCCGGCGTCCGCCAAGAACAAGGGCCGATCACGCCGACAGACGCTTGCGCCCCTGGGCCCGACGGCGGGCGATCACCTTGCGACCACCGGCGGTGGCCATGCGCGCACGGAAGCCGTGACGGCGCTTGCGAATGAGCTTGGACGGCTGATAAGTCCGCTTCATGGTCGTTTGCCCGCCAGGCGGGCCCCTCGTGTCTGGCGGCGGCCCGGCCTCGGAACGCGTTGCGCTCCGCCTTCGGACAGCTCTCGTGTCTCAACTGGGAAATCGGCCACGTCATATACGGCCAAGCCGGCCGAAAAGACCGGTGGCGCCCTTCCGATCGGAGGGGCTTATACGGGACGGACGGGGGCTCGTCAACGCATCAATGCCATGCAAACCCGTGGAAGACCGCCCGCTTCCCGGCCTTTCCGGCGACTGCTGACATCCGTGGACACATCGTCGGGTTAGGAACGCGGCAAATATGGCAACGCGACAGAATTTTACCTTATTTCAGACGCGGGCCTCTTCCAATTTCTGCGCGAAGCGACAGATAGAGAGCATTCTTTTTTCGGAACCGCCCATAATGGCCCAGACTGACACTTCCGGCGGCTTCACCAAGCCGCACTTCCCGACCAAGCACACCTTCAGTCTGTCCTTCAAGCTCCTGATCTTCACGATCCTTTTCGTGATGTTCGCGGAAGTGCTGCTGTTTGTGCCGGCCATCGCCAATTTCCAGCGCAACTATATCGAATCGAAGATTCATACCGCTGGGATTGTTGCGCATACGCTGACCACCTATCCGGAGACGGCGCTGCCGCGCACGATCCAGGCCGATCTTCTCAACCGGCTGGATGCCTATGCCGTCGCCGTGCGCACGGAAGGCATGAAGCAGCTCGTTGCCATGGCGGATACACCGCCGACCGTCACCCGGAGCATCGACTTCGACAGCCAGATGACCCACGGCATGGTCACGGAGGCGATGGACACCATGCTGTTCGGCGGTGACCGCACCATTCGCGTCACCGGCACCTATGACGGCGAGGGCCAGGTCGAGGTGGTATTCTCGGAGACCCATCTCCGGGACGAGCTCCTGCATTTCGCCGGCCGGCTGCTGCTGGTTTCCTTCCTGATCTCCGCCTTCGTCGGCGTGTTGGTGTTCTTTTCCATCCAGTATCTGATGGTCATCCCGATGCGGCGCCTGGGCAAGTCGATCTACAAATGGTCGCAGGAGCCCGAGAGCGACGACTACCTGGTCCGCTATGGCGGCCGCACCGACGAGATCGGCCGCGCCGAGTTCGCCATAGCCACCATGCAGCAACGCATTCAGGAGCTGTTCAAGCAGCAGAAGCGGCTCGTCGAGCTGGGGCTCGCGGTGTCGAAGATCAACCATGACCTTCGCAATCTGCTCGCCTCGGCCCAGCTCATCTCCGACCGGCTGACGGCCATTCCCGATCCGTCGGTGCAGCGCTTTGCGCCCAAGCTGGTGTCGGCCATCGACCGGGCCATCAACTACTGCCAGTCGGTGCTGGCCTATGGCAAGGCGCAGGAAGCGCCGCCGTCGCGCCGGCTCCTGTCGCTATCGCGGCTCTGCACCGATGTGGCCGAGATGACCGGCATCGTTCATCACGCCAGCATCGAATGGGTGAACGAGGTGCCCGACGACCTGGAGGTCGACGCCGATTCGGACCAGTTGTTCCGGGTGTTGCTCAACCTCGTCCGCAACGCGGCGCAGGCGCTCGAGCAATGCAAGGACGATGCCCTCGTGCGGCGGCTCACCGTGTCGGCCGAGCGTGCCGGCGCCAAGGTCAGCATCCGCATCTCCGACACAGGCCCCGGCCTGTCGGAAAAGGCGAGGGAGTCGCTATTCAAGCCCTTCTCCGGCTCGGTGCGAACCGGCGGCACCGGCCTCGGCCTCGCCATCGTCGCCGAACTCGTCAAGGCGCATGGCGGCACGATCGTCTGCCTCGACGGCGGCCCCGGTGCCACCTTCGTCATCGAGATCCCCGATCGACCGATTCGCGCCGCCGCATGAACGGAAATAGCGGCGGTGCCCACAGCGCCGCCGCTCGCGTTTCGATACAGGTATTGAGAGCTTACTCTGCCGCCAGGCTCTCGCCGGCCACGTCGGCGCCGCTCTCGGCATCGAGCCACCAGCTGACATTGGCGTGACGGCGCAGCACGGTGGCCGGGCAGTCGGGCGTGACGGCACCGAGGAGCGCCGTCCGGACCGCGTCGCGCTTGGTGGCGCCGGTGGCCAGCACGATGATCTCCCGCGACTCCAGAATGGTGCCGATACCCATGGTCATGGCCTGGGTGGGCGGCAGCGCGCCATCGAAGAAGGCCGAGTTGGCCTCCAGCGTCGATTCTTCAAGATCGACGACGCGCGTGCGAGCGGCAAAGTCGGCGCCCGGCTCGTTGAAGCCGATATGGCCGTTTCGGCCGATGCCGAGAAGCTGCAGATCGATGCCGCCCGCCTCGCGGATCATCGCCTCGTAGCGGCTCGCGAAGGCGGCGGGGTCGGCGGCGAGGCCGTCCGGCACGAAGGTCCTGCTCTTGTCGATATCGACGAGATCGAACAACTGGCTGTCCATGGTTGCCCGGTAAGACCGAGGATCCTCGGGCGGCAGGCCGACATACTCATCGAGATTGAACGAGGTGACGCCGGCGAAGCTGATCTCACCGGCACGATGCAGCGCGACAAGCCGCTCGTAGACCGGCTCCATGGTGGCACCCGTCGCAAGGCCCAGAACGACGTTGGGCGTCGCCTTGAGGCGCTCGGCGATGCGATCGGCCACGGCGTTGGCCGCCGCGACGGTGGTGGGAAAGTGATTGATCCGCATCTTGAGCTCCATCGACCGGTCGAGCACGAGCGACCGCCATCTCATAGAGAGATCATGGCGACAGATAATTAGTTCGTCAAGATGCCGAACATAAAATTTCGATGACGGTCAGCCATGCACGGCGGCGGGCAAACGCAGGGGCATCGGCAGATCAGCCGGGCTGAACAAGAGATTGTGGGCCTGATTGAGGGCCAGGGCGACGGCGCCGGTCAAGGCGGCGCGAGCGCCGAGCGACGACACCTCGACGGCGATCGACCGGCGGCTGACTCGCGGCAACTCGGCCCTGATCCAGTCCACCACGCCGGGCAGGCAGCCAACGATGCCCCCCACTACGACCTTGCGCGGTTCAAGCAGCGCGTGGACCGCCACCATGGCCAGCGCGGCGGTGCGGGCCGCGTCGCGGGCCGCGGTGACGGCGGCGGCGTCCTCGCCTTGCAAGGCGGCGGCAAAGATGTCGGCCGGACTCCGCGCCCTGTCGCCCCCAAGCGCCCGATAGCGCTCGCGGATGCCGCGCCCGCCGATGGTGCTTTCGAGGGCGCCCCGCTCCAGGCTGTCGGCGGCGGCCGGATCGGCGCCGATCGGCAGGAAGCCGATCTCGCCGGCCGCCCCGCTGGCGCCGCGGATCAAACGCCCGCCGGTGAGCGCGCCGAGACCGATGCCGGTGCCGAGCGACACGAAGGCCACCTCGTCCACGCCGACGGCGCAGCCGACCCAGGATTCGCCGATCACTGCCGCATTGATGTCATTTTCGATCACGACAGGGCAACCAAGCTCGGCGGACAGCAGCGTACGGACGTCGACATCGCCCAGCCCTTCGAGGTTGGGCGACAGCGACAGGCGCCCGCTGACCGGCTCGACGACGCCGGGCATGGCCACCGCGGCGACGCGAACCTTCTGCCGGTCGATGCCCGCCTCGGCGATCAGTTCGCTCGAAAGCCGGCCGAGCGCCGACACCAGGGCCGTGCCGGCGAGGTCGCCTGAGGGCGCTTCAGCAGAAGCAAGGATATCGCCGACGATGTTGGCGAGCGACAGGCGCAACGACGTGGCGCCAAGCTCGGCGCCGATGACATAGCCAGCCGATGGATCGACCTCGTAGATCACCGCCGCACGGCCGACCGTGCCCGAGGTGACGCCCTTGACGCGGACGAAGCCGCCGCTCTCGAGCACGCGGATCACTTCCGACATGGTCTGCTTGGAAAGGCCGGTGATCTTGGCGAGGGCGGCTCGCGAGGTGGCGCCGGAGTTGAGGAGCACGTCCATGACGGCGCGCACCGAGATCTGGCGCAGCACCGGCGTTGCGGTATCGTCTTGGATCATCGGGCCGGAAGTCTCCCTGGGAGCATCACGGGATCGATCCATACACCCAAACGCGAGACTTCACAGCCCTGCCAACACTTACGCCTTAGCCGCTGCCCCGGCCTGCACCGAATTTCGGTATTCGGTGGGCGTGCGACCCACGACTTTCTTGAACACCTTGTAGAAATAGTTGAAGTCATTGAAGCCGCAGCGCTGGGCGATCTGGGACAATGGCAGGTCGTATTTCTCCAGCATGAACTTGGCCTTGCCGATCCTCACCTGCGTCAGGTAGTCGGAAAACGTCATGGCGCCCTGCTCGCGGAAGACGCGGGAGAAGTAATTGGGGCTGATACGCAGGTGGGCGGCCACCGTGTCGCGGGTGATCAGCCGGTCGAAGTTCTCCTCGATATAGAGGCAGGCAGCGCGGAAGAAGGCCGAAGACTGCCGGTCCTCTTCCGGTACGGGGTTGGCGATCAGCCGGCGGGCGTATTCGAGGATGGACTGCGCCAAGAGGCGGGCGTCCAGGCTGGTGGGGCCCACGTCGTCGCGGTGGCTGGCCATGGCCTCGACCAGATGCTGCAAGGGGCCGTTGCCGGGGATCAGGCAGTTGCGTTTCTCGACCGAGACGAAACGCTGCTCGCCGGCACTCCAGCGCACCAGGCTGACGCCAAGATGGGTGGCGCCAAACAGAAGGCTCAGCACCTCGACGTCCTTGTCCCAAAGCGGCTGGTTCCAGCAGTTGCCGGGAACCACCAGCGCATCGCCCGGACCGAGTTCGCTCTCGATGATCCGCGCGGCGCGGTCACACAGCACATTGGTATAGGTGCCGGCGATGACGAACTCGAAGCGGGCGAACTGCACCTGCAACGCGCCGAGCGGCGGCGCGGCGGCATCGAGGCCGAAGACGATGCGGTGTGGCCAGCCTGCCGCGGCGGCAAGCGCGTCCCCACGGGCAAAATCGTCGAGCGTCACGTTGGCTGTCAACATGGTGCGTCTCCTTATTGCTTGGGGACTTGGGGTACTCGCAGAAAGCCGTCAGAGTCCCGGCCAGCGCCGCGCCACCATCGCCCGGACCTCGGCCGCCGAATCGAGCGACAGCGCCTCCTCCGCCACGGCGCGGCAGGTGCCCTTGTCGAGCGTGCGGATAAAGGCCTTGAGGTCGGGGATGCCGGATCGCGTCGCCGACAGGCTGGTGACGCCGAGACCGATCAGGATGGGCGCCGCCGGCAGTTCCGACGCGAGACCGCCGCACACGCCCACCGGGCAGCCGTGGCGGGCGCCGGCCGCCGCCGCGTCGCCGATCGTCTTGAGGACGGCCGGATGCAGAGAGTCGATCTCAGGGGCGAGCTCGGTGTTGCCGCGATCCATGGCCAGCACATACTGGGTAAGGTCGTTGGTGCCGATCGAGAAGAAGTCGGCCTCCTGTGCCAGCTTGTCGGCCATGGCAACGGCAGCCGGCACCTCGATCATGATGCCGAGCGGCACGTCGGCGGTGACGCCGAGCGCTGCCTTTTCCTCCTCGAAGATACCCTTGGCCCAGCGAAGCTCGCCGATATCGGCGATCATCGGCATCATGATGCGAACGACCGAAACCGGCGTCACCTTGAGGATGGCACGGAACTGCTGGCGCAGGAGGTCGGGCCGCCGCCTGGAAACGCGAATGCCCCGCACGCCGAGGATGGGGTTCTCCTCCGCCGCCTGCTTGAGATAGGGCAGCGGCTTGTCGCCGCCGATATCGAGCGTGCGGATGGTCAGCGGCTTGCCGCGCAGCGCATCGGCGATCGCCTGATACTCGGCCTGCTGTTCGGCCTCGGTGGGGGCCGTCGGCCGATCGAGGAACAGGAACTCGGTCCGGAGCAGACCGGAGCCCTCGGCCCCGAAGGCAAGGCCACGCGCCGCGTCGGCCACCGAGCCGACATTGGCGTAGACAGGCAGACGCGTGCCGTCGGCCATCACGCAATCGATCGGCGCCGCCTCGCGGTTGGCGGCGCGGCGCGCCTCGCGCTCGGCCGCCGCCTTGCGGGTGGCCTCGATGGTCGCCTCGGTTGGGTTCACCTGGATTTCGCCGCGCTCGGCGTCGACGATCAGCGGCGTTCCCTCGGGAATGCGGCGGGCGTCGGCGCCAACGGCAGCCAGCATCGGCACGCCGCTCGCCGCCGAGAGAATGGCCACATGCGACGTGCGGCCGCCCTTGGCGACCACGAAGGCGGCCGGCAGGCGCTCGCCGAAGGCCATGAACTGCGAGGGCAGAAGGTCGTCGGCAATGGCGATGGCGTCCTCGGGCAGCGCAAGACTCTCGGGCGAGCCGCCAGCCAGCACCGTCAGGACCTGCTGCTCGAGATCAACGAGGTCGGCGGCGCGCTCGGCGAGGCGAGCGTTGTCCAGCCCGCGCAGCAGGGCCGCCTGGGCCGAGATCGTATCGGAAAAGGCCCAGCCGGCGCTCTTGCCACGGGCGATGCGGTCGCGGGCGCCTTCGAGGAGCTCGGTGTCTTCGAGAAGCGCGGCATGCGCCGCCATGATCTCCCGCTGCTGCTGGGTACGGCCAGCGGTCGCCTGTTCGCTGAGGTGCTGGTGAACACGGGCGATGGCGGCATCGAGCGCCTCGCTTTCGGCCACCATGTCGCCGCCTTGCTCGGCCGGACGGGCGACTTTCTCCTTGAGATGAACGGCGCGGCCAATGGCAAGGCCGGGCGCGGCGACCACGCCGGCGAGCTGCGGCCGATCGTCAGGGCCGAATGGCGTGAGGTCGACGGGCGCCTCTTCCTCGACAGAAACGGCATCGGAGACACCCGGCAAGGTGCCCTGCCCTGCGTCGACATAGGGCACGATCGGGTCGCCCAGACCGGAGGCGATCGCTTCGATCACGCCGTCGACCGCCGCTGCCGCATCGGCCCCTTCCGCCGAAACGGTCAGACGACTGCCCCAACGGCTACCGAGCGTCAGAAGTGACACGGGGCTCTTGGCGTTGGCCTTGCGCTCGCCGAGCGCGATTTCCACGGCGCTGGCATATTCCTTGGCCTTGGCGGCGAGCAGAGCCGCCGGACGGGCGTGCAGGCCCTCACTCATCTCCAGCACGACATCCCGCTCGAGCCGTTCCACCGGCGGCGGCGCTTCGACGCCGATCGGCATCACCGTCATCACCTCGTCGCCGAAACCGACCGCACCGCCCGATTTGCGCGCCGTGACATGGAAGGCCTCCTCGTTGGTGACAAGGATGGGCGTCGTCACGATGCCGCAGCTCTCTACGAGCGCGGCGAGGTCGAAGCGGATGAGGAGGTCACCGGCGGCGACCCGGTCGCCCTCGGCCACCACGGCGCTGAGACCGGTGCCGCGTAGCGCCACGGCCTCAAGGCCGACATGGACAAGGAACTCCGCGCCCTCGACTGTCATCACCTTCACGGCGTGGCCGCGGCGGTGCACCGAGGTCACCGTGCCGGCCACAGGCGCATGCACCTCGCCGACCTCCGGTTCGATGGCGACGCCGTCGCCCATCATGCCGAGCGCGAACATCGGGTCGGGAACGTCGCCGAGCGGCACGATCCGGCCCTTGAGCGGAGCGCGGACGGAGATGGAGGAGGTGGTCATGCGCTTGTCTCCCATACCTTGTGTCGAGGCAAAGCCTCACATCCGCCGCTGAGATCGGCGGCGACCGGCGATGCGAGGGGGAAGGACGCCTGTCGGCGGCCCATCTTGCCTCGTGGGACCTAAATCTGGGCCGCCGCAGCGATCTCGGCAAGAACCTCGGCGGGAAGCGCGTTGCCGGAGAAGCGATCGACGGCGGCGGCAACGCCGACCTCGGTGATGGCCGCCTGCATTTCCACCGCCTGGGGATCGCCGTCGTTGCGATAGTGAAGGGCCGCCGCGATACCCTTGACGAGGTTCTCGTGCGGCAGACCGTATTCCAGCGTGCCGAGCAGCGGCCGGATCAGACGGTCGCCCTTGCCGAGCTTGCGCAGGGGTTCGCGGCCGACGCGCGCGACATCGTCGCGAATGAAGGGATTGGCAAAGCGGCCGAGGATCTTTTCGATATAGGCCGCGTGCTTGGCCGGATCGAAGCCATAACGGCGGATCAGGACGGCGCCGCTCTCCTCCATCGCCGCCTTGACGACGGCACGGATGCCCTCGTCCTCGATCGCGTCGCGGATGGTCGGCAGCCCCTTCTCGAAGCCGAGGTAGGCGGTGATGGCGTGGCCGGTGTTGAGCGTGAACAGCTTGCGCTCGACGAAGGCCATCAGGTCGTCGGTGAGCTCCATGCCGGGGATGTCGTGCGTCCAACCCTTGAGCTGGGTACGGTCGACGATCCACTCGGAGAATTCCTCGACGGTGACCGCGAGCGGTTCGCCCTCGACCGGCGGCGCCGGCGGCACGATGCGGTCGACGGCGCTGTCGGCGAAACCGACTTCGATCTCCACCACGGCGGCGACGGCTGCCGGCAGATGACCGAAGATCGCGTCCTTGAGCTGCGTCGTGCCACGAATGGTGTTCTCGCAGGCGATGATGTTGAGCGGCGCATGCTTGCCGGCGGCAACGCGCGCCTCAAGGCCGCGGGCGATGGTCGGCGCGATCTTGGGCAGCACGGCCGGCCCGACAGCGGTGGTGACGAGATCGGCGGATGCGATGCGGGCGACGATTTCCTCGCCGATCGACGAGACGGCGGTGACGCCCGTCACCTCCTCGCGGCGGCTGCCCGAGCCGACGATGTCCACGGGATAGCGGCCATCCCTGGCGATCTGTCCGACCAGGGTCTCGTTGACGTCGGCGAAGGTGACCGACCAACCGGCATCGGCCAGGATCTTGCCGATGAACCCGCGGCCGATGTTGCCGGCGCCGAAGTGAATGGCTCGCATGGTCGTCTCCGAAACTGTGCTCTAGCGCATCGGTTTGCCCGAAAACGGCTCCCGCTTTTCGGTCCGATGCTCGGGAAGGAGGCCGCCCATGGGCGGCCCCGGTTGTCAGAAGCCGAGGTCAGCCGAGATCGAGGATGCGCAGCACGTCGGCCGGGTTCTTGGTCGTCGCAAGGTGGGCGACCACCTTGGGATTTTCGAGAACCCTGGCGAGGGCCGACATGACATCCATGTGCTCGTTGCCCTTGGCGGCGAGGCCAACGACGAGACGAGCCACATTCTCGGGTTCGGGACCGAAGAACACGCCGTCGGGATATTGGCAGACGACGATGCCGGTCTTCAGAACCTCGTTCTTCGCTTCGTTGGTGCCGTGCGGCATGGCCAGCGACTGGCCGAGGTAGGTCGACACGATGGTCTCGCGCTGGAGCATGGCGTCGATGTAGCTCGGGGTGATCGCGCCCATCTCCAGAAGCTTGGAGCCGGCGAAGCGAATGGCTTCCTCTTTGGTGGACGCGGTGAGGCCGAGGAAGATATTTTCCTCACCGAGATTAAAAGATGCGCCACCCTCGGGCTGGCCGGCGGCCGGAGCCGCGGCGGAGCCCGCCTTCGCCTTGATTTCGGCGACGATGCGGTCATAGGCCGCGCCATCGAGGAAGTTGGAGATGGAGACGTGCGTCGCACCCGGAGCGGCCCGGCGGGCACGCTCGGTCAGGTCCTTGTGGGTGATGACCACATCCACGTCGGACGGCAGCGCGTTGATCGCGACGTTGCCCGAGCGAATGGCACCGAGACCGGCCTGATCCAGCTTCTTGCGAAGCATGGAGGCCCCCATGGCGGACGAACCCATGCCAGCGTCACAGGCGACCATGATGGACCGCACCGGACCGGAGATGGCAGCCGAGGCAGCGGAAGCCGGAGCGGCCATGCCCTTCGATTCGGCCTTCATGGCCCGCATGCGAGCGGCGGCCGCTTCGAGGTCCTCGGCGGCTTCCTCGGTCTTGTCGGTCTTGAGCAGAACCGAAGCGACCAGGAAGGTCACGGCGGCAGCCAGGACGACCGACGAAATGACACCCACGAAACCATCGGCCGGGGTCATGCCGAGCACGGCGAAGATCGAACCCGGAGAAGCCGGAGCACGCAGGCCGCCGCCGAGCAGCATGTTGGCCGCGACGCCGGTGGCACCGCCAGCGATCATGGCGATGATCAGGCGCGGCTTCATCAGCACATAGGGGAAGTAGATCTCATGGATGCCGCCGAAGAAGTGGATGATGGCGGCAGCCGGCGCCGATTCCTTGGCGTTGCCACGGCCGAAGACCATGTAGGCCAGCAGGAGGCCAAGGCCCGGACCCGGGTTGGCTTCGATCAGGAACACCAGCGACTTGCCCTGTTCGGCGGCCTGCTGGATACCGAGCGGGGTGAAGACGCCGTGGTTGATGGCGTTGTTGAGGAACAGCACCTTGGCCGGCTCGACCAGGACCGAGGCCAGCGGGATGACGCCGGTCTGGATCAAGGTGTTGACGGCGGCACCGAGCACGTTCGACAGCGAAGCGACGATCGGGCCGACAATCGCGTAGGCGATCATGGCGAGGATCATGCCGATGATGCCGGACGAGAAGTTGTTGACCAGCATCTCGAAGCCGGGGCGGATCTTGCCGTCGACGAGCTTGTCGAACTGCTTGATCGCCCAGCCGCCGATCGGACCAACGATCATGGCGCCGAGGAACATCGGGATTTCGGCACCGATGATGGCGCCGGCGGTGACGATGGCGCCAACGACCGCGCCGCGCTCACCATAAACCAGCTTGCCGCCGGTATAGCCAAGCAGAAGCGGCAGCAGATACTTGATCATCGGGCCCACGAGCTGACCGAAATACTCGTTAGGCAGCCAGCCGGTCGGGATGAAGAGGGTGGTAATGATGCCCCAGGCGACGAATGCGCCGATGTTGGGCATCACCATGCTGCTCAGGAAGCGGCCCACTTGCTGGACGCGCACCTTGAGATTGGAGGCCGATCCGTCGCCCCCTGCGGTTCCGGTATATGCCATGTCTTGGAAACTCCTCCACGAAGTCCTGTCACGCCCCAGAGGGAAGCCGACAGACCGCAGAATAAACGACCCCGTCGCCGCAACTACGTTGCGTCGAAGTAATACCGGCTCCCGGGGTGAGCCAGTCAGATCGTTTAACGTGCGAGCCTCTCCGCTCCTCCATCCCAGCCCCGTATTTCACGGTCCGGGAGATACGAAAACACCGCTCCGAACGCCTATCGACGCTCGGACTCCAGCACAGTTCAAATGTTGTTCTTACGGGTCCTCGTTCGATTGTGATGAAAACATGACATCACTATGAGTTAAAGTGGAAAGATATAAACACGACTGTAAAAATGTATCCCACCTTGACGCAACGTCGCGACGCTTCTCGCTCCTCGCGGCGAAAAGCCCATGAAATCCATTGATTTGGAATGATATCCATGACTTGAAAATTGTATGATTGAGGCTTGCCTCAGGCCATACTTAAGTCGACATACGGAGCACCCTGGCTCCCCCGCTTATACTTTTTACTGATGGAAAAAGCAGCGCGCCGGCCTCGAAAGACCGGCGCACCACCCTTGCTCGAACAGGAATCAGCCGATGCGGCGTTTACTCGACGGTAACGCTCTTGGCGAGGTTGCGCGGCTGATCGACATCGGTGCCCTTGGCCACGGCCGTGTGGTAGGCGAGGAGTTGCACCGGCAGCGAATGGAGAATGGGTGCCACAAAGGGATCGACCTTCGGCAGCTCGATCGACCAGCGCACCTTGCCGCCGAGACGGGCGACGCCGTCGGCGTCGGAGATCAGCAGCACGCGGCCGGAACGGGCGGCCACTTCCTGGATGTTGGAGACCACCTTCTCGAAGAGAGCGTCAGACGGGGCGAGCGCGATGACCGGCACGCCATCGTCGATCAGCGAGATGGGACCGTGCTTCATCTCGCCGGCGGCGTAGCCCTCGGCGTGGATATAGCTGATCTCCTTCAGCTTCAATGCGCCCTCAAGGGCGATCGGGTAGGCGGTGCCTCGGCCGAGATAGAGGGCATCGCGGCTTTCGGCCACCATGCTGGCCAGCGCCTGGATGGCGTCGTCGTGGCGCAACACCTCGGCGGCGCGGGCCGGAACTTCACGCAGCGCCAGCGCCAACTCGGCCTCGCGCTCATGGGAAATCGTGCCGCGGGCGCGGGCGAAGGCCAGCACCAGGCAGGCCATGACCGTGAGCTGGGTGGTGAAGGCCTTGGTCGAGGCGACGCCGATCTCCGGGCCGGCCAGGGTGTAGAGCACGCGATCGCTTTCGCGAGCGATGGTACTCTCGGGCACGTTGACGATGGAGACGATGTGTTGCCCTGCCCGCTTGGCATGGCGCAGTGCTTCCAGCGTGTCGAGCGTTTCGCCCGACTGCGACACGAAGACGGCGACGCCGCCCTTCTCGAACGGCGTGTCGCGGTAGCGGAACTCCGAGCCGATGTCCACCTCGACCGGCAGGCGGGCCACCTGCTCGAACCAGTATTTGGCCACCATGGCGACGTAATAGGCGGTGCCGCAGGCGACGATGGTGAGACGGGGCACCTTGGCAGGATCGAAGGGCAAATCGGGCAACGCGATGGTGCCGGTGGACGCGGACACGAAGGCGTTGATGGTGTCGCCGATCACCTGCGGCTGCTCGAAGATCTCCTTGAGCATGAAGTGGCGATGACCGGCCTTGCCGATCAGCGCCGCCGACACGTTGGAGACGTGGATCTTGCGCTCGACCGGCGTATCGTCGGCGGCGCGGATCTCGGCCGAGTTGCGCGTCAGCACCACCCAGTCGCCATCTTCAAGATAGGCGAGCCGGTTGGTGAGCGGCGCCATGGCGAAGGCGTCGGAGGCGAGATACATGGCGCCATCGCCATAGCCGACGGCGAGCGGCGTCCCGCGCCGCGTGCCGACCATCAGGTTCTCCTCGCCAGCAAAAAGAATGGCCAAAGCGAAGGCGCCTTCAAGCCGATGGAAGGCGAGGCGACAGGCTTCGACCGGCGCCTTGCCCTGCTGAAGGTAGTCGGTGATCAGATGGGCGACCACCTCGGTGTCCGTCTCGGTGACGAAGACGTGGCCCTTCCGGGTGAGTTCGGCGGTCAGCGCCTGATAGTTCTCGATGATGCCGTTATGGACCACCGCCACTCTATCCGTCGCATGCGGATGGGCATTGCCCTCGGTGGGACCGCCATGGGTCGCCCAGCGCGTATGACCGATGCCGATGGAACCGGCGAGCGGCGCTTCGGCGAGCCGTCGTTCCAGATTGATCAGCTTGCCCTCGGCGCGACGGCGCTCGATGGCGCCATCCACCAGCGTCGCGATGCCGGCGCTGTCATAGCCGCGGTATTCGAGGCGCTTCAGCCCTTCGAGCAACAGTTCAGAGACACCATCGCGACCGACGATTCCAATAATTCCGCACATTGACGAACTAACCCATTGTTGTCCCGGAGGCCGATCTATCAGACGAAACTCGCCTGGGCGATCGCGCCTTTCATGGGAGGCGACCGTGTCACGCCGAATAACTGGCGACAAGTCAACAATAGTTGCCAAATTTTACAGAAATCTTGCCGAACGGACCGATCCTACGGTCTAGGCAGCGCCAGGGCTTCGGCCAGCACCGCCTCGGGATCGGCGATGGCTCGCGCCGTACCGACGGTCAGCACCGGCACGCTCTGGAAGCGTTCGAGGCCGTCGATATCGACGTCAGCGGCAATGATGGCGGCATGAGCGCGGCCGATGTCCTTGCGTGTCAGGACGTCCTCGCTGCCGAGAGCGCCCTGCGTCTCGACCTTGATGAGATAGCCGAGCCGCTGAGCGGCGGTCAGGAGGCGGGTAGCAGCCATGTAGGTGAGCGCGACACCGGTCGGACAGGCAGTGACGACGACGATCCTGGTGTCGTTCTCCATGTCGCCTCCTTCCCCGCCATTGCCGCTTGCGATCGATCCGCAGCCGGCATCCCCCAACAACACGTCGCTCTGATACTGCAAATGCGCCGAAGCTGCAAACCGGGCGGCAGTAGGCGGGCATTGCCGAGATCAACCGCCAATTGTCCGGAACGGTACCGGCAGCCTCGGTCGCCCCCTTCGGACAGGTCACCCGACTTCAAGACCGCGAGATGCGGCGCCTGGAAAGCTCCCTGTAAAGCGCTTCGCGTGAGACACCGAGCTCCGCAGCAAGATCCTGCCACAACCCCTTGGCGGGCAACGTCCGCCCCTCTTCAAGCCAGGCGTCGAGACGCTCTGCGACCGTGCGGAGCGTTCGGATCTCCGCGCGTAACCTGGCGCTCTGGACAGCTTGCGCCAGATGCGCGGCCCAACCATCGGCAAGGGCGGGATCAGAGGCCAGCCGCGCCCGGAACGTCCCGACCGGGATAGCCCGGACCAGCGCGTCCTTCACGGCATGAGCATCGCAGTGATAAGTCCGCGAATAGGCCGACGCTTCCGCGAGTACCATGCCGGGTCGCGCTCTTTGCTGGACGACGGGCGCCCCCGCCCCGGTGACGCGGGTCAGATTCACCCCACCCGCCACGACAAGAAACATGTGCCTGACGGTATCGCCGCTGTGAAACAGACGGGTTCCCACCTCGACCAGGCGCTGTTCGGCGGCTTCAAAAAGAAGGGCGAGGGCATCCGACATGATCGCTATCATATGCTTCTTGCCGCATTTATGTCACTCTAGGCCGACCGTTGCGGAGATCTCGTCTCATGATGTCCTTGCGCGCCCTGTCGATCGGCCTCGCCATCGCCTTCAATCCGGCCGGTGTTTCCGCTCAGGACCATATGGGCCATAGCTCGCCTTACGCGGGTCTTGAGACACGCGCGATCAAGAGCCTGTCCGAAAGCGACCTCAAGGAGCTGCGCCGGGGCGGCGGCTGGGGGCTTGCACTGCCCGCCGAGTTGAACGGCGTTCCCGGCCCGGCGCACTTGCTGGACCTCAGCGACGAGATTCCGCTCTCTGCCGATCAGGTCGCTGCCATTCAGCGGATCTTCGATGCGATGCGAAGCGAGGCCATCGCCGCCGGGGCGCGGTTGATCGAAGCGGAGGATGCGATCGGGACTGCCTTCCAGTCAGGCGATCTCGACGAGTCCCGCCTGCGTGCGCTGATCGACGAGGCGGAAGCGGCGCGAGCGGACCTTCGCTTCATCCATCTATCCCGCCACCTCTCGACGCCGCCGCTGCTGAGTTCCGAGCAGATCGCGCGGTACAACATGCTGCGGGGCTATCGGCCAGATCCATGTGCCAACGTCCCAAAGGGTCACGACGCCGAGATGTGGAGACACCAGAACAACTGCGGTTGAGACTGGGGACGCCACCTTCCTCCATCGGAGGTATCGGCGGGCGGTTGCCCCGCCGGTCTTCAGAGGCACGATGCAGGAGTTGGTTCAGCCGCTCTCCGGCCACCACAGAGGACCTTGCTGCCACAACCTGCGGCGTCGCCAAGCATCGCAGGCAGCTACTTGGTTTTGCCAAGCAACAGCCGTCAGGTCCTCGTCGCTGCGATCTTCGCGACGAAGCACGATCCGCCATGGACCTGGCGGCCCAACTTACGGGCTTTCGACGTGGTGGGAAAATGGCGCGCTCGAAGAGATTCGAACTCCTGACCCTCAGATTCGTAGTCTGATGCTCTATCCAGCTGAGCTACGAGCGCAAGCCAATACGATATGAACACCGCCGCGATAAAATCGGCGGTCCCGATCGCTGGGGAGTGTCTAACCAACTGGCCGGACGAATGCAAGAGCTTTCTGCTCGGCTGCAGCGGCTTTTTATGAAACGGCCGATTTGCCGTCTTTTCAAGTAGTTAGTCTGAAGTGAGAGGGAGGGAAAACTTGGTCGGCACAATTTCCTTGCCGCCGACCAAGAGACACTTCGCCCAGAACAGCCGACGTCTCTGCGTTCGTCAGACCCGACGGGCTGCCCTGCGGGTTGCACGACGCTCGGCAATGATGGCACCCGTCGAGGTGGCCGCGGCGGGAACCGGCGACTGGACCGGCCGGCGAGATGCGAGAAAGGCCGTCACGACGATGGCGAGCAACATCGGCAGCCAAAACAGGACGCCCGACCACGCCATGAGCCTGTTGAGAGGACCACTACGCCCATTGGTGGCCAGTTCGTGAAGCGACAGCATCGCGAAGCCAAGGCCGACAGCAAAATATGCCAAACTTGCAAAAACAACGAGAGTAAACATTGGCGCCAACCCGAGTGCTACCGATCGAGAACCGATCGGAATGGAAAAGAACCCCTCCGAGCGGTGGCTCGTCGGGCGCTTTCCGGGTCTATCCAAACCCGCATGAACCTGTCGGAACCCGCTTCGCTTGCGCGAATACGAATCCCTCCGGCATGGGTGAGGTGGCCGCCACGAAGCTGGCGCGCTCGCTGTTCACCCGACCCGCACCGAGACTGGAACCCAGCCTCGCACGGAGAAGGTTAATGAAAGATGAGTCAATCGCACCGATCCGACGCATCAACTCGCTTTCATCGGATCGAAGTATACATCTTTTTCACCAAGAGTCGCGCGAAAGTAGAGTTAACGCGCTCAGTTTCTACAGCAAAGACGTGCTCACTGGATCGGAACGCGACCGCAGCGTTTGATTTCACTCGTCATTCTTCCGAAGACCGCCTGCTGCTTCGATCAGTCGATCATCTGCCCGGCGTATGCCGACCAGACAAAAAGGGCTCAAGACGGCGGTGCAGATCCTCGATGGTTGCCAGACGGCTTTCCGCCGACTTTCCGAGCGCCGCGCCGGTCGCCGACGCGAGATGGCTGATAAGGGACATCGGCGCCACATAGCTGTCGAACAGGCTGTCGCCCTTGTTGGGGCAACGTAGCGTCACATGCGCCAGATGGGCGGTTCTGGCCGCCGAGGCGTCGGTGACGAGCAGGATGCGAGCACCCGTGTCGCGGACGGCGGCCATCACGTCGCGCAGCATTGGCGGACGGCGGCGGAAACCGAATACCAGGAGGACGTCGTCACCTCCGAGATCGGCAATATCCTCGGCCAGCGTCTGACCGGCCAGAGGCAGAAGCCGGACGTCGGGTTTCACATGCGCGAGCAGACCCCGCGCATAGGCGGCGAGTGCCGCGGAGTTGCGGAAGCCGATGACGTGGAGGCGCCCTGCGGAAACGAGGATATCCACCGCCGCGGCAAGAGCGGTCGGCGGAAGTTCGACGGCAAGACGCTGGAGGTTTTCAACATCCTGGGCGATGTGCCGGGCAAAATCCGCGGGCTGTTCCGCAGCGGACAGTTCATAAAGCGGCGAGCCCCAGGTGCGCGCGTCGCGGACGGAGCGGCGCAGGTCGCCATAGCTTTCGTAGCCGAGCCGCCGGAAGAAACGAGCGGCTGTCGCCGCCGACACCTCGGCGCGGGCGGCCAGTTCGCCGGCCGTAAAGGCCGAGAGATCGCCGGCCGCCTCGAGCACGACTTCGGCGAGGCGCTTCTCGCTTTCAGTCAGGTCGTCGAACAGCGCGGCGATGCGAGCATCAACTCCGCCGGATGCCATGTCACTCCGCTCGTCTCGACTGCTTGCAGACTCTTTTTTCATTTTTTCCATTTCATGAAAATTCTCTTTCATATACACTTCACTGTCAAGCGGGAGGCCGACAACATGAAACTGGACCGATGACCGACCTTATCTCCAACCCAGCCTTCTCACCCGACAAAGCAGCCCTGCTTGTCAACACGGCTCGCAAAAACGGCCCCTATCCCGAGCCCCTCAAGGAGACGCTGTCGCACGCCGGCTATGTCACCGCCGCCGGGGTCATCACTTCCTGGCCCGGTTACGTGCCGACACCGCTCGCTTCTCTCACGACGCTGGCGGCGCGGCTCGGTGTGGCGAGCATCCGCTACAAGGACGAAAGCGGCCGCTTCGGCCTCGGCTCGTTCAAGGCGCTCGGCGGGGCCTATGCGGTGTTCCGTCTGCTTGTCAAAGAACTCCGGCGACGTGTTGGCCATGTCGATGAGGCGGCACTGGCCGCCGGCCGGCTAAGAGAGGCGGCCAAGCATATCACCGTCTGCTGCGCCACCGATGGCAATCATGGCCGTTCCGTTGCCTGGGGCGCACGGATGTTCGGCGCGCGGGCAGTGATCTTCATCCATGCCACCGTTTCAGAGCGACGCGCCGACGCCATCCGCCGCTATGGCGCCGAAGTCGTCCGCACGGAAGGAAACTACGACGATTCGGTGCGCGAGGCCGACCGGGCCGCCGCCGCCAACGGCTGGTTCGTCGTTTCCGACACCTCCTATCCCGGCTACACCGACATCCCCTGCGACGTCATGCAGGGCTACTCGGTGATGGTGGCCGAAGCTCTCGGCGCCTGTGACGTGCCCCCCACCCATGTCTTCACCCAGGCCGGCGTCGGCGGCCTCGCCGCCGCCGTCATCGCCCATCTCTGGGAAGCCTATGGCGCCAACATGCCCGCCGTCGTCGTGGTTGAGCCGGACAGGGCTGCCTGTCTTTATGAAAGCACCCGAGCCGGCCGGCCGACCGCCGTCACCGGTGATCTCAACACCATCATGGCCGGCATGGCCTGTGGCGAGCCGTCGGTGATCGCCTGGCCGATCGTCGAAGGCGGAGCATCCGCCTTCATGGTCATCCCCGACGAGGCGGCACTTGCCACAATGCAGCTCTTGGCGTCGGGCGCGGCGGGGGCCACCATCGTCGGCGGCGAATCGGGGGTTGCGGGTCTTGCCGGATTGATTGTTGCCGCCAGTCAGCCAGAGTGGCGACGGTCGCTTGGTCTCGACCGCGGCTCCCGTGTCCTGCTCATCGGGAGCGAGGGCGACACCGACCCGGATCTTTACGCCCGCATCGTCGGCCGCAGCGGCGACGCGGTTCGCGCTGGAGCATAGTGATGACAGATCTTTCCCCCGCCCTGCCCGTCAACGGCGATCGTCTCGTCGCGCGCCTCAAGGCGCTCGGGCAGATCGGCGCACTGCCGGAGGGTGGCGTCTGCCGGCTTGCCCTGACGCCGGAGGACGGGGCCGGCCGCGACCTCGTGGTCGGCTGGATGCGGGAGCAGGGTCTGGACGTGGCGATCGACCCGATCGGCAATATCTTCGGCACCCGCAGGGGCACGCAGGACGGCCCGTCGGTGATGATGGGCTCGCATATCGACACGGTGGCGACCGGCGGCCTCTATGACGGCAATCTCGGCGTGCTCGCCGGCCTCGAGGTGCTGCAAGCGCTTGATGACGCCGGCATCGCCACCGTCCATCCGGTGACTGTCGCCGCCTTCACCAACGAGGAAGGCGCCCGCTTCCAGCCGGACATGCTGGGCAGTCTCGTGCATGTCGGCGACCTGCCGCTGCAGGAGGCGCTCGACACCATTTCCATCGACGGTACGCGGCTCGGTGACGACCTCGCCGACATTGGCTATGCCGGCACCGCGGCGCTCGGCGGCATCAAGGCGGCCGCCTATCTCGAATATCATATCGAGCAGGGCCCGGTGCTGGAGGCCGAGGGCATCGACATCGGCGTCGTCGAGGGCGTGCAGGGCATTTCCTGGACCGAGATCACGCTGTCCGGCCGGTCGAGCCACGCCGGCGCAACGCCCATGCGCCTCCGGCGCGATGCCGGCCTTGCCGCCGCCCGCATCGCCCATGGCGTCGCCGACATCGCGAAATCGATCGGCGGTGACATGGTCGGCACGGTCGGTTCGCTACGTCTCCGTCCCAACCTCGTCAATGTCGTCGCCGAGATGGCACAGATGACCGTCGACCTTCGCCATCCGCAGGAGAAAGTGCTGGCCGAGGCCGAGGCACGGCTCGCCGCCCTGGTGGCGAGGGTTGCCGAAGAGGAGCACGTCTCCTTCACCCGGCGCCAACTGGCCCGCTTCCAGCCGGTAGCCTTTGACCGCGATCTGGTCGGTCGCGTCGAGCACACGGCTAGGAGCCTTGGCCTTTCCACCCGCCGCATGTTCTCCGGCGCCGGCCACGACGCCCAGATGCTGGCCCGCACCTGCCCGGCCGCCATGGTGTTCGTGCCGTCCATTGCCGGGCTCAGCCACAACACCGCCGAATACACGGCGCCCGGCGACATCGCCAACGGCCTTGCCGTGCTCGGCACGCTGGCGCTGGAACTGGCCGGCCGCGCCAACTCACCCGCCTGAGGAGTACTGAAGAAATGTCCCGCACCATCGTCGTCGGTGCCGCCCAGCTTGGCCCGATCGCCCGCGCCGACAGCCGCGAGGTGGTCGTTGCCAGGATGATCGCTCTACTCGAAAAGGCCGCCCGGCGCGGCTGCGATCTCGTCGTCTATCCGGAACTGGCGCTGACCACCTTCTTCCCGCGCTGGTTCATGGAAGACCAGGCCGAGGTCGACGCTTTCTTCGAGACCGAAATGCCCGGCCCGGCGACGGCGCCGCTGTTTGCCAAGGTCAAGGAACTCGGCGTCGCCATCAGCTTCGGCTATGCCGAGAAGACGGTGATCGACGGCCGTGTCAGGCGCTTCAACACCTCGATCATCGTCGACAAGACCGGCGCGATCGTCCATCGCTACCACAAGGTCCATCTACCTGGGCATACGGAGAACGAGCCCTGGCGGGCGTTCCAGCATCTCGAGAAGCGCTATTTCGAGCCGGGCGATACCTTCTTCGCGCCGGCCGATTGCCTCGGCGGCAAGCTCGGCATGGCCATCTGCAACGATCGCCGCTGGCCGGAGACCTACCGCGAGCATGCCCTGCGCGGCACGGAAATGGTGCTGATCGGCTACAACACGCCCTATCACTATCCGCTCGCTCCCGAGCACGACCATCTCCAGTGCTTCCACAATCACCTGGCCATGCAGGCGGGCGCCTACGCCAACGGCATGTGGGTGGTGGGCGTCGGCAAGGCCGGCAACGAGGAGAACTGCGTGCTGATCGGCCAGAGCTGCATCATCGCGCCGACCGGCGAGATCGTCGCCATGGCCTCGACGCTCGGCGACGAGCTGGTCACGCATGACTGCGACCTCGATCGCTGCACCGAGATCCGGGCCAATATCTTCAACTTCCAGAAGCACCGGCGGCCGGAAATGTATCCGCTCCTGTCGGCGCCGGTCTGATGCGGGATTGATTTGCATGGCCGACCTGACGCCGATCCCATTGCCGGTGCTCATCAACCGGATGTTCCGCGAGCTTGAAGCGAAGAAGAGCGCCTTTCATCTGCCGCGCTTCAAGTTCGCCAAGGCGGCGGCCGGTCGCGATCTCTCCACCTCGATCTTCGGCCGCAGGGCGGCGACGCCCTTCGGGCCGGCAGCCGGGCCGCATACGCAGCTGGCGCAGAATATCGTCTTGAGCTGGCTGGCCGGTGGCCGGGTGATCGAGCTCAAGACGGTGCAGGTGCTCGATCACCTGGAGATCGCCCGCCCCTGCATCGACATGGAGACGGTGGGCTTCAACATCGAGTGGTCGCAGGAACTGTCCCTCCAACAATCGCTCGAGGAGTACGTCAAGGCGACGATGCTGATCGAGATGGCCAAGGCGGAGGGATTTGCCCCCGGCCTTGAGGACACCGTCATCGATATGAGCGTCGGCTACGATCTCGACGGCATTCGGTCGGATAAGGTGCGCGCCTTCATCGCCGGCATGAAGGACGCGAGTACTGTCATCGAGCGGCTGCGCCCGCAGATTCCCGAGGCCTACGCTCGCTTTCGCGATCTGGCGTTCCCGACCTGCATCTCCGACAGCGTCACCATCTCCACGTTCCACGGCTGTCCACCCAGCGAGATCGAGGCGATTGCTGGTCATCTGATGGCCGAGGAAGGGCTCGACGTCGTCGTCAAGCTCAACCCGACGCTTCTCGGCAAAGCAGACCTCAACGCTCTCCTGCACAACAAGCTCGGCTACACCGACCTCGTGGTGCCCGACGCGACCTTCGAGAAGGACGCGAAATGGGGGGATGTAAAAGGTATCGTCTCCCGGCTGGGCGAGCTGGCCGACAAGCTCGGGCGCGGCTTCGGCGTCAAGTTCTCCAACACGCTGCTCGTTCATAACCACAAGCAGTTCTTCCCGGCCGGCACCGGCGAAATGTATCTTTCCGGCCCACCGCTGCACGTGCTGGCCATCGAGTTGGTCGACCGCTTCCGCGCCGAGTTCGGCGACCGCTTCCCGATCTCCTTCTCCGCCGGCATCGACGTCGGCAACTTCGCCGACACGGTAGCGCTCGGCCTCAAGCCGGTCAGCGTCTGTACCGACCTCTTGAAGGGGGCGGGCTACGGCAAGGGCGCCGAGTATATTGCCGACCTCGCCGACCGCCTGGCCGAGGTGGAAGCATCCGACCTCGATACCTATGCCCTGAAAGCCTTCGGGCTTGCCGGAGCGGCGCTCGACGATCTCGATCTCCCAGCGGAGCGCAAGGCGAAGCTTGCCGCAGCGCTTGAGACGGGTGAAGATCTGCGAGAAGCCGCCGGCCCGGACTTCGACGCTTGGGTGTCGGCCGCCCGGCTTCGCAACACCGCCCATTATGCTGCCCGCGTGCGTGCCGACCGCCGCTACAGCCGGCCCGAGGTGGACAACCCGCCGCGCCGGACGGGCGTGGCACTGGCGCTTCTCGACTGCGAGACTTGCGGCAAGTGCGTCAACGTTTGTCCCAACGACGCAATCTTCCGCTATCCGCTGTCGCAGGAACCGGTCGTTACGGCGGTGCTGCAACCGGGCCCTGGGATGGTGGTCGGCGAAACGCAGCCCGTGACGCGCGCCCAGCAGATCGGCATCTTCGCCGACGTCTGCAATCGCTGCGGCAACTGCGATGTCACCTGTCCGGAAACGGGCGGCCCGTTCGCCCGCAAAGCCAACCTGTTCGGTTCAGCCTCGAGCCTCGATGACGCGCCGGACCGCGATGGCCTCGCCATCGAACGGACGGCTATGGGACTACGTCTGCACGTGCGCGACGATGGCCGGCGCTTCACGATCGAAGATGACGGTACCCGCCTCACCTGCAACGGCGGCGGTTTCGACCTCTCGATCGACCCGGTCTCGCCGGAAGCGACCGTCGGCACCTCCGACAGCCCGGTCGATATCGGCCGCCTGATCCTCTTCGCCCGCATCGCCCGCGCCGTCACGGCGCCGACCATCGTCACCTATGCCAACGCCGCCTTCGACTGAACGGACCCACCAGATGCCCATGATCACCCTCACCGTCAACGGTCGCGACCACCAACTTGAGGTCGAGGCGGACGAGACGCTGCTTTCCGTGTTGCGCGACCGCCTGAAGGTCACCTCGGTGAAGGACGCCTGCTCGGGTCAGGGACAGTGCGGCTGCTGTCTGGCGCTGATCGGCGGCAAGCCGAGCAAGACCTGCACCCTCAAGGCTGTAGCCGTGAAGGGCCGGCCGGTCGTCACGCTGGAAGGCGTCGATGCGGCGGAGCGCCAGCTCTACGCCGACGCTTTCCAGGCCGCTGCCGGTGTCCAGTGCGGCTTCTGCACCCCTGGTCTCGTGGTGCGGATCAAGGCGCTGACCGATGCCGGCGAGGCAACGGATCGGCAGGAGATCGCCGCCGCTCTTGACGGCCATCTCTGCCGCTGCACCGGCTACAAGAAGGTGATCGACGCCGTCGAGCTGATCCGCGACGTCAAGGCGGGCGTGAAACCGCATCCGCAGCCGACAGCGGATGGCGGCGTCGGCCAGCCGGTCGAGCGTTTCCGGGGCGGCGACCTTGCGCTCGGCGATCGGCCGTTCCTGGCCGACATCGACGTGCCCGGCCTGCTGCATGGCGCATTCGTGCTGTCGCCGCACGCCCGGGCCCGCGTGAACTCCATCGACCTTTCGAAAGCCCTCGCCCATCCTGGCGTGGTGCGCATCGCCACCGCCGACGACGTGCCGGGCGACCGCTGGGTCGGTCAGATCAAGAAGGACTGGCCGGTGTTCGTCGCGGTCGGAGAAGAGGTGCGTTATGTCGGCGACGTCATTGCCGCCGTTGCTGCCGAAACGCCGCGTGCGGCCCGTGCCGCCGCCGCGCTCGTCGCCGTCGACTACACGGTGCTGGAACCGACGCTGTCGCCGGAGGAGGCGCTGAAGCCCGGCGCCCGGCAGGTCAACCCGCGCCAGCCCAACCTTCTGTCCGAGACGGTCATCGAGCGCGGCGACGCCGATGCGGCGCTCGCCGCCTCTGCCCATGTCGTTTCCGGCACATGGCAGACGCAGCGCATCGAGCATTTGTTCCTGGAGCCGGAAGCCTGTCTCGCCGTGCCGCTCGAAGACGGCCGCCTGCATCTCTATTCGCAGGGCCAGGGCGTGTTCGAGGACCGCAAGGCGGTGGCCGGCGTGCTGGGCGAGCCGGTGGACAATATCTTCGTCGAGCTGGTACCGACCGGCGGCGCCTTCGGCGGCAAGGAAGACATGACGGTGCAGGCACAGACGGCCGTGCTGGCCCGCCTGACCGGCCGGCCGGTGCGCCTGGTTCTCTCCCGCGAGGAGTCGGTGCGCGTCCATCCCAAGCGCCATCCGATGAAGATGGCCTACTCCGTCGGCTGCGACGCGGAGGGGCATATCACCGCCGCCAAGATCGACATTCTCGGCGACAGCGGCTGCTACGCCTCGGTGGGCGACAAGGTGCTGGAGCGCGCCGCCGGCCATGCTTGCGGGCCCTATCGGGTACCGGCGCTGTCCATCCATTCGATTGCCGCCTACACCAACAATCCGCCCTGTGGCGCCATGCGCGGCTTCGGCGTCAACCAGACGTCGTTCGCCATGGAAGGCTGCCTCGACCTTCTAGCCGAGAAGGTCGGTATAGACGGCTGGGAAATGCGCTGGCGCAACGGCGTGCGGGTCGGCGACGTCTTCTCGTCGGGCCAGATCCTCGAAAAGTCGGTCGGCCTCGAAAAGTCGCTGCTTGCCGTCAAGGACGCCTATTACGCAGCGAAAGCCGAGGGCAAGGCGGTGGGCATCGCCTGCGCGGTGAAGAACTCCGGCATCGGCAACGGCGCGCTCGAATGGGGCAAGTGCCGCCTGGAAATCGAGGCGGAGGACCGCATCGGTCTCCATATTGGCTTCACCGAGATGGGACAGGGTCTGCTGACCATTTCCGCCCAGTCGGCAGCCGAGGTGACGGGCCTGCCGTCGTCGATCTTCGTGCCGCAGGTGAACAGCCGCTTCGATGTCGGTGTCGGCCAGACCACCGGGTCGCGCGGCACGCTCCTGGCCGGTAACGCGGTGATCAAGGCGGCGAAGGCGCTGCGCGCCGCGCTCGACGAAGGCAAGACGCTGAAGGATCTGGTCGGCGAGGTGTTCGCCGGCGACATCCTGATCGACGACACCACCGCGCCGGGGCAACTCAAGAACGGCAAGATCAAAACGCACACCGCCTTCGGCTGGGCGACGCAGGTGGCGATCCTCGACGACACCGGCCGCGTCGCCAAGGTGGTCGCCGCCCATGACGTCGGCAAGGCGCTCAACCCGAAGCTTGCCGAAGGACAGATCGAGGGCGCCGTGCACATGGGCCTTGGTTACGCGCTCACCGAACAGCTTCCCTGTGAGGATGGCATGCCGGTCACCGCCAACGTCCGCGAGATCGGCGTGCTCAGGGCCTCCGACATGCCGGAGGTGGAGGTGATCCTGATCGAGGAACACGAGCCGGAGGGGCCGTTCGGCGCCAAGGGTATCGGCGAGATCGGCCTCGTGCCGACGGCCGGTGCCGTCGCCGCGGCGCTGGCGGCTTTTGACGGCGTGCGGCGCACGGTGCTGCCGATGATCGACAGTCCGGCGGCGCGGGCGCTGTCGGTCGGCCTCGATCCCGCGCTCGATCGGAGCCAATGGCATTGACCCGTTCGATCACCAGTTCAGTCACCTTGGGGCCAGACCGGACGGGCCTCACCGTGGCGATCGTCGATGGCGTGATCGCGGCGACAGCCGACCCGGCTGCTCCGGTGATCGCCTGTCCGGATGGCGAAATCGCGCCGGGCGCCGTCTGCGCCCATACCCATCTTTACTCGGGCCTTGCGCCCTTCGGCATGCCGCCAGCCGAACCGGCGCCGGCCAGTTTCATCGAAATCCTGGAAAAGGTCTGGTGGCGGCTCGACCGGGCGCTTAATGCAGAGGCGCTCAGGGCATCGGCCCGCGACTACATCGCCAAGGCATTGCTCGCCGGCACCACCAGCCTCGTCGATCATCACGAGTCGCCGCACTTCATCAGCGGCTCGCTGCAGGTGCTGGCGAATGCCGCCGAAGACCTCGGCGTGCGGGCGCTTCTCGCCTTCGGCGCCACCGAGCGCAACTTCGGCCGTGCCGAAGCCGAGGCCGGTCTCGTCGAGTGCGGCAACGTCGAGGAGACGCCGCTCGTCCGTCGCCTGATCGGCCTGCACGCCAGCTTCACCGTGTCGGACGACACCATTCGGGCAGCGGGCGAGCTTTGCCAAACGCTGGGCACCGTGATGCACGTCCATGTTGCCGAAGCTCTAGAGGATGTCGAGGACGCACGGGAGCGTGGCTACGCCGGTCCGCTCGAACGGCTTGTTGCCCTTGATGCGCTGCCGGCCGGATCGATCCTGGCCCATGGCGTGCACCTTTCCGGCGACGAGGTGCGTGAGGCCGACAGACGCAGCCTCTGGCTGGTCCAGAACCCACGCTCCAACGAAGGCAACCGCGTCGGCTATGCCGTCAATCTCCGCCACTCGGACAAGGTCGCGCTCGGTTGCGACGGCTGGAACGCCGACATGGCGGTCGAGGAAGCCGCCCTTTTCCGCCTGGCCGAGACGCATGGTGACGATCGGGGGGCGACACGGCTTGAAGCGGGCCAACGGTTGATCGCCGAACGCTTCGGGTTTGCCGCCACGGGGCTCGCGGCCGGCGCGGCCGGCGACGTGGTGGTTCGGAAGGATGGCAAGGTAACGACGGTGGTGGTCGGTGGGCGTGTCGTCGTTCGCGACGGTTCCCTCGTCGCAGCCGATGCCGGCGCGATCGAATCCGAGGCGCGAGCCGAGGCCGCACGTCTCTGGAGGAGAATGTCGGCGCTCTGATCCCCGGTGACGACGCGGTCGGCCAAGGCTATTGTCGTCGCAGGGAGAGCCAGATGATCTATTTTCTCGACACCGCCGACACCGCCGCCATCGCCCGCCTTGCCGACCTCTATCCGATCGCCGGCGTCACCACCAATCCGACGCTGATCGCGCGCGAGAAGCGGCCGTTTGCCGACATCATCAAGGATATCCGCGCTGTGATCGGCGACGGTGCCATGCTGCACGTCCAGGTGACGGGCAACGACGCCGACACCATGGTGGCCGAGGCGCGCAAGCTCGCCGACTTCGTCGGGGCCGGCTTCCATCCCAAGGTGCCGGTGACGGCGGAGGGCATCAAGGCGATCCGGCGGCTGTCCGGCCTCGGTTTCCGCGTGACGGCGACGGCCATCGTCACGGCCCAGCAGGCGCTGATGGCGGCGGTGGCGGGCGCGGCCTTCACCGCGCCCTATGTCAACCGGCTCGACATGATCGGCGGCGACGGCGTCAGGGTCGTCGCCGACATCGTCCATCTCTTCCGCATCCACGCCCTGCCGACTCGGCTGCTGACCGCCTCATTCAAGAACGTCCAGCAGGTGCATGACATCGCCATGGCCGGCGCGCATTCGGCAACGCTGCCGCCCGACATACTGGAAGCGCTGATCCGCCACCCGCTGACCGATTCCGGCATCGCCGGCTTTGCCGCCGACTGGGCGGCCGCCTATGGCGAAGGCCGAACCACGGCCGACCTCATCTGAGGTCGACCATCAAGCCGCCGATTTCTTCTTGCCGGCGTGATGGGTGGCGTCGTCGGTCGCCTTGGCGAAGACCTCCGTCACCGACGCGGTCTTGGCACCGGCGGGCTTCGTCGCCTTGGGCTTGCGCACTTCCTTGGTCTTTCTCACCTGTCCCTTGGCCATGTCGCTCTCCTCAGCGAAAGCGCAGCCGACGCAACGGTCGCCGCGCGCCTTTCCTCCGTCGGGCCGGTCTTCCGGCTGGCCACCGACGTGAACATGATGAGCCGGCTTTCGGGGAGTTACAACCTGAGCTTAGGTCCAAGGGACGTGAGCAAGACTCAGGCGCGTAGCGGTTCGGCCACGTCGTCGGCCGACATGGCGCCATAGTCGCCGAGAACGGCGCTGAAATCGCGTGGCCGGCTGAAGAAGTAGCCTTGGCCGTAACGGACGCCGAGAGCAGCCAACTCCCTCAGCGTCGCCTCGTCCTCAATCCGTTCGGCGATCACGTCCACGCCGAGTTCGCAGCCGATTTCGTTGATCGCCCGCACGACGGTACGGTCATAGGCGCTGCCGGCCATGTTGTGAACGAAGCTGCCGTCGATCTTGATGGCATCGACGTCGAAACTCTTGAGATAGGTGAAGGACGACAGACCGGAGCCGAAATCGTCGAGACTCACCCGGCAGCCGATGCCACGAGCGGCACGGATGAAGTCGCGCGCCACCTCGAAGGAGTTGATCACCGCCGTCTCGGTGATCTCGAGCGTCAGCCGCGACGGCGACAGAGGGCTGGCCTTGAAGAGGTCGGCGAGATAGCGCCAGAGCGTCGGGTCGTTGAGCGAGTTGGCCGACAGGTTGACGGCGACGCCGAGATCGGGCACCGTCATGATTGACGGTCCGAAATCGCCGATGACCTTGGCGAGTACCCAGCGGTCGATGGCGCCCATCAGCTCGAAGCGCTCGGCGGCGGGAATGAAGCTATCGGGGGTCGACAGGCCGCCGTTCTCATCGAGCATGCGGATGAGGAGTTCGAGCGAGCGGCTCGTCGCCTCTGGAGCCGCAATCGACCGGATCTCCTGGGCATAAAGCACGAAGCGGTCATTCTCGATTGTTTCGCGGATGCGGGCGGCCATGCGGAAGTCGCTCATGTGCCGTTGCGCTTCGCCGGTTTCCTGCAGGAACACCGAGACGCGACCTCGACCAGCCGCTTTGGCCGCGTAGCAGGCGACATCGGCCTCGGCGAGGACCGCCTCGGCGCTTGCCGTGGTCACGTCGACCTGGGAGACGCCGGCACTGGCGCCGATCTCATAGACCTTGCCCTCCCAGGTGAACCGGATGGCTTCGATGGCACCGATGAGCTTTTCGCCGACGAAGGCCGCGAACTGACGGTCACAATTCTCGATCAGCACGGCAAACTCGTCGCCGCCCAGCCGGGCCAGGCAATCGCTGATCGGCACGATCGCCCGCATGGTGCGCGCCACTTCCTGCAGAAGGGCATCGCCAGCCAGATGTCCGGCCGTGTCGTTGACGATCTTGAAGCGGTCGAGGTCGACGAACAGCAGACCGTGCCGGCTGCCATCCTGACGAGCCGCGGCGATCATGCTCTGGATGCGCGTCTCGAAATGGCGGCGATTGGCAAGGCCGGTGAGGTCGTCGTGGGTGGCAGCATGGGCAAGCGACCGCTGCATGGCGCGTTCGGCCGACACGTCCTGGAAAACCAGGACGGCGCCAGCCCGACCATCGGCTCCGGCGGCAGCGACTGGTGCGGCCGCCTCGCGAATGTAGTGCACATCGCGGCCACGCACGTCGATGACCTGCGTTCCGACCCGTTCGACAGGGGCGCCTGTTTCCAACACCTGCCGCACGCAGGAGGTGGCCGGCAGGCCGCTGTCGTCATGAACGGCCTGGAAGACTTCCTCGATCGGACGACCGCAGGCATCCGCCTCGGAGAAGCCGGTCATACGTCGGGCGGCGGGATTGATCAGCGCGACGCGACCATCGGCGTCGGTGGCGATCACGCCGTCGGAAATCGCGTGCAAGGTTGTCTTGAGGCGTTCCTTCTCGTCCCGCAACGCCTGAGCGGAGCTGACCTGCTCGCTGATATCCCAGGCCGTACCGAGCAGCAGCCTGTCGCCGTTGGACAGCGTCACCCGATCGGCAAGCACGCGGATATGCACGACGCCGCGTGTCGGGCTCAGCAGACGGCAGGTGGTGTTGACCCGTGCCTCGGGATCGACCGCTGCCTGATGCAGCATGTCGGACAGGGCCGGCCGGTCTTCCGGATGAACGAAGCGCAGCCATTCCAGTGAGCGCTGTCCGGCGCCGTCACCTGTCATCTGACCGAAGGTCTCGCCATTCCAAGTCGCGGCACCGGTGGCGAGATCGATGCTCCAGAGGCCGATGCCGCCGGCTTCGACGGCGAGACGCACGCGCTCCTCGAGGAGCTGAATCTCCCGTTCTGCAGCCTTGTTGCGCGAAATGTCGGTGTGCGTGCCGATGATGCGAAGCGGTCGTCCCTCTTCGTCGCGGGCGATCGTCTTGCCACGGTCGAGGATCCATACCCAGTGACCGTCCTTGTGGCGAAGGCGGAACTCCGCCTCAAGCCATTCCGTCTCGCCGCGTTCATGAGCATCGTTGACAAGAAGAAACGCGTCGCGGTCGTCGGGATGCATCAATTGGAGCCAAGCGTCGCCGCCGTCGATCGACACGTCGTCGGGCTCGTAGCCAAGCATTCGCTTCCAGGTGGGCGAGGTGTAGAGGCGGCCGGCCGGCTTGTCGACGTCCCACACGCCCTGCTGGCCGTTCTCCAGCGCGAAGGCCCAGCGGCTCTCGCTCTCGGCTATGGCTTCGAGCGTCCGCTTCTTGAGATCGATGTCCTCAACCTGGGTGATCAACCGATCCGGCCGGCCTGTCGCGGGGTCAGTGAAGACGATGATGGACACTTCCACCCAGAAGACTTCGCCTGACTTGCGCACGTAGCGCTTCTCGGCCTTGAGGCTGCGAATCCTGCCTTCGGAGATTCCCTCGCAAAAACTGTCCAGCCGGTCGCGATCCTCCTCGTAGGTGATGTCCTTGAAGCTGCGTCCAATGAGCTCAGCCTCGCTATATCCCGTCATGGCGCAGAAGGCGGCGTTGACCTTTCGGTAGAGGCAGTCGGCATCGATGATCGTCACGCCGATACTGGCGTCGTCCATCGAGCGGCGAAACAGGTTCTCGCTTTCGGCGAGATCGCGCTCACGCTGGCGCAGGCGTTCGAGCAACACGCAGGTGGCGATCGGCAACAGCGTGCCGACGGAGACGCCGAGCGGCATCAACACCGGCAACTGCAGGGCGTCGGCCTTGCCGTAGTTCGCCATCATGGTGACGAACCAGACGGCACCTGAGAGGATGGCCATATCGACCGGTCGCAGGACAAAGCTCGCCAGCAGCAGGGGGACGGCGAAGAACACCACGGGCTCGGGCAGGGTCGAGGTCGCGGCCAGCGCACCAGCCGAGAACAGCGCCACCATCAGCGCGAACAGTCCCCCCGTCAGCCAAGCCGGTCTTTCGCCCAGGCGCCCGGCATCCCGCTGAAGATAAAGCAGCGAGGGCAGGAAGATGGCAAAGCCGGAGGTCGCCCCGGCCCACCAGACGTCGATTGGCATCGGCAGGCTCGACAGGAAACCAGTCGCCCTGAGCGACAGGACGACGACAAGACAGACCAGGGGCGGAATGAAGGTCGCGGCAAGCCCGGCGGCAACCTCGAACACTCCCTCGTTGCGCGACCTCTCCGCCCACGTCCGAACGAGGTCGATCATCATCAGGCCGATACCCATCATCAGGCCGGTGACGAAAAAGAAGGAAAGCAGGAAGGACGGCTCGCCGCCGCTGAAGGAAGCAAACAGGAACCAGCCGACAAGAGCGCCGGCAAGGCCGGCAATGCGGTCTCCAGCGGTCCGGTTGGCCAGGAGAGCGACAATCACCGCGTCAGCCGGCCAGACGGGCGTTCGTATATCGGCCAGCGCGACGGTGGCGATGATCACCGTCGACAGCCCGGCGTACAGCAGACCGCAAGCTGCAAATATGCCGAGCCGACCTCCGGGGAACACGCCTTTCAGCACCGCAGCTCCATGCCTTGGATGAGGATGCGGCAAGTTTGACAGGTCGACATGAAACAACGCTTAACGTCGTGCAAAACTTCAGCTTCCGGAAGGACGCGGCAAGAGCATTCGCTGGGCGACCAAATGTTTCAACTCGGTCGGCGAATGCTCTAAGGAGAAGCGCCCTCAAGCAAGGACGATGGTCTTCTTGCCGCGGCCGACAGCGAGGAGATCCTCGGCAGACAGCGCATGGGTCGCAGGCCAGGTCTCCTGCTCGATGACTGGCCCGCTCCCCTGACCGATCGTTGCTTTAGCTCCTCAGAAGCGTCGCCCCAGCTTCACTCCTCAAAAGAGAACCGCCCCACCTCACAGACATTGACGCCGGCCTTCGTGGTTTCCGTGGCGTCTTCAAACACGGCGCGAAAGTCATATTTGCAGTAGCCGGAGCCGTCATCGATGTTGATCGTTACCTCACCGCCCGGTGGAAGCGCACCTTCTCCAAAGATATCTTCCTGCCAATCATTCTGGCCGGTATTCGAGGCGTAAAACTCCTGGATCGTCGTGGAGGTATTGTTGACCACCACGACGCGACGGTCATAGGCGCTGGCGTCGGCCACGCACATGACGAAAATGGCAGCGGCCAGCGCCGATGCCTGCATCTGAAAATTCATGTCTCCCCCCGCTTTGTCTGCCACGGATCAATAAGATCTGCATCCAGAGACGCGCAGCAAAGCACGCCGGCAAACCAGGGTCACGAGCGACTTTGGGGGCTGTCGGGGAGGATCCGTGCGGGGGCGTCAGGCGAAGACGATGGTCTTCTTGCCGTGCATCAGAACGCGTGCCTCAAGATGCAGCTTCACCGCACGGGCAAGGACGCGCGACTCATTGTCGCGGCCGACGGCGACCAGATCCTCGGCGGAGAGGGCGTGGGTGACGCGCGAGGTTTCCTGCTCGATGATCGGACCCTCGTCGAGGTCGGGCGTCACGTAGTGAGCGGTGGCGCCGATCAGCTTGACGCCGCGCTCGTGCGCCTGGTGGTAGGGCCGGGCGCCCTTGAAGGACGGCAGGAAGGAGTGATGAATGTTGATGATCTTGCCGAACAGCGCCGACGACAGCTTGTCGGACAGAACCTGCATGTAGCGGGCAAGCACCACCAGTTCGGCGCCGGTCTCTTCGACGAGAGCCATCACCTTGGCTTCCTGCTCTTCCTTGTTCGACTTGTCCTTGTCGACCGGCCAGTAATAGTAGGGAATGCCCTGCGCCTCGGCGAAGGCGCGGCTGTCCTCGTGATTGGAGACGATGGCGGCCACCTCCGCCTTCAGCCAGCCGACTCGGATCTGGTACATCAGGTGCTGCAGGCAGTGGTCGAACTTCGACACCATGATGACGATCTTCGGCGTGCGGGCGGCGTCAACGAGATCGACGGTCATTCCGAAGGTCTCGATGGTGTCGGACAGTGCGGCGCGGATCGTCTCGGCGCTCAGGGCGGCCGGCGTCTCGAAGGCGATGCGCATGAAGAAGCGGTTGGTAACGCGGTCCCAGAACTGGGCGCTTTCGGCGATGTTGCCACCGAGACCGGCAAGGATGGTGGTGACCGAGGCGACGATGCGCGGACGATCGGCGCAGGAGAGCGTGAGAATGTGGGTGCGCTTGTGAGCGTCGGCCATGGTCGGAAACCTCGTCGGCAGTTCAGTCGACGCTAGTTAGCTTGGCCGGCCCGGAGAAGAAAGAGGCTAAAGCATTCAGATGCCGCGCCGGCAGGATTTCACAGAGGCCGCTCGTCGAGTGCCACAGATTTGACCAAGGCGAAGACTTGTCGCCCCGGTTCAAGGCCAAGCTCGGCCACCGCCGCCCGCGTGACCGAGGCGGCGAGACGCGTGCCGCCTTGCAGCGCCACATCGACGGTGACGCTCGGACCGGACCCGTCGGGAATGTCGGCGACGGTGCCGGCCAACACGGTGCGGATGGTAACGCCCTCCGGGCGACGGGTGGCCAGCGCCACGTCGGTTGCATGGACCAGCACGCGCACCGCTCGCCCGAGCGGCCGCACGAGGCCGTTCAGCCAGACGATGCCAGCGGGCGTTTCAATGGGGGTCAGGTGGAACGCATCATCCGGCGCACCGAGCCGTCCCTCGACCACCGACATGATCGCGAAGCGATCGGCGGCGATGCGAAACACGTCGGCGGGCGAGCCTTGGCGCGCGACCCTGCCCGCTTCGAGCACCACGATCTTGCCGGCAAGCCGCGCCACCTCTTCCACGGCATGGCTGACGTAGACGATGGGGATGCCGAACTCGTCGCGCAGGGCCTCGATCAGCGGCAGGATTTCCAGGCGCCTCGCCACGTCGAGTGAGGCGAGCGGCTCGTCCATCAACAGCAGACGCGGCGAGGCAAGCATCGCGCGCCCCAGGGCAACGCGCTGCTGTTCGCCGCCGCTCAGCGTCGCCGGACGTCGGTCGAGAAGATGACCTATGCCGAGCGTTTCGATCACAGGCTCCTCGGCGACGCGCCGTTGGTCCCGCGGCGTGAACAGCCGTCCGTAACGGAGATTGTTCCGAACGGAGAGATGGGGGAAAAGCCGCGCCTCCTGGAACACCACGCCGATGCGTCGGCGGTACGGCGGCACGTGGCGTCCCTTGCCATCGGCCAGAACCGTGCCGTCGACCACGACCCGGCCGGAGGCAAGGCGCGTCAGGCCGGCGATGATCTTGATCACCGACGATTTGCCCGAGCCGGAAGGGCCGAACAAGGCGGTGACGCCGCCGTCGCCGGAAAAGCCGACGTCGAGTTGGAAGTCGCCGAGGCGTTGGTTGATCTCCACCTCGATCAAGAGGAGGCCCTCCTGAACCGGCGGGCAATGACCTCCGAGGCGACGAGAGCGGCAAGGCCGATAACGGCGGCGATAACCGAGAGGAGAAGCGCCTCGGCGTCGCCCTCCGGACTCTGGCTTGCCGTGTAGATGGCCGAGGCGATGGTGCGCGTCTCACCTGGAATGTTGGAGACGAAGGTGATGGTGGCGCCGAACTCGCCCAGCGCCTTGGCAAAACCCAGCGTCGCACCGACCAGAATGCCGGGCAGCGACAATGGCAAGGTCACCAAAAAGAAGGTGGAGACCGGGCCGGCGCCCAGAGTGCCGGACGCCTGTTCCAACCGGGCGTCGACCGCCTCGATGGACAGTCGGATCGCGCGGACGATGATCGGCAGCGCCATGATCACGGCGGCGACCACGGCGCCGGTCCAGCGAAAGGCGAAGACGATGCCGAAATGCTGGTCGAGAAAGGCGCCGACCGGTCCCTTGCGGCCCAGGAGCAGCAGCAGCACATAGCCCGTCACCACCGGCGGCAGCACCAGGGGCAGATGAATGACTCCGTCGAACAGTGCCTTGCCGGGGAAGCGCCCGCGGGCCAGGACCAAGGCCAGCAGGGTGGACAGCGGGACGCCCCACAAGGTCGCCACGGCGGCGACCTTGAAGCTCAGGGCGATGGCGATCCAGGCGTCTGGGGAAAGTTCCGGCATGGACTTACAGTGTTCGATCGGAACCGGGCCGGCAAGGGGTCATCGGCGGGGTCAGGTCATTCGGCCGGCTTGACGAAGCCGGCGGCCCCGAACACCGCGTTCGCTTCCGATCCCTTGAGATAGGCGAGGAAGTCGGCGGCGGCGGTTGCGGCGCCCTTGGTGAGACCGACCGGATAAACGATCGGCTTGTGACTGCTTTCCGGGAAGGTGGCAACGACCGCCACGCCCGGTTCGGCGACGGCGTCGGTGCCGTAGACGATGCCGAGCTTGGCCTCGCCACGGGCGACCATCTGCAAGGCGACGCGCACATTCTCGGCCGGCGCAAAGCGCGGCGACAGCGCATCGTAGAGACCGAGCGACTTCAGCGCCTCCTCGGCATAGGCGCCGGCCGGAACGCTCTTGGCTTCGCCAACGGCGAGACGCTCCTGACCGAGAACGGCCGGCAGCGAGGCCTTGTCGGCGAAATCGATGGCGACCTTGTCATCCTTGGCGGCCACCAGCACCAGCGAGTTGCCGAGAAGGTTGAAGCTACCGTCCTTCATCAGGCCCTTGTCGTTGACATAGGCCATCCACTTGAGGTCGGCGGAGATGAAGATGTCGGCGGGAGCGCCGGCCTCGATCTGCTTGGCGAGCGCGCCGGACGCGGCCGGGGTGATCACCACCTCCACGTCTCGGTCGGCCTTGTAGCTGTCGGCGATCTTCTGGAGTGACGGCGCCACCGAAGCGGCGGCGAAGACCCGGATCTGATCGGCGGCGACGGCGGCCGAGGTCACGACACCGAGCGCCAGCGCGGCGGCAAGGGCAAGCATTCTCATGGCGATAGGTTCCCGTCTGATCGTTATACATTTTAGGTTATAACGATAGGCGAGCGAAGGCAAGCGTCGGGCGGCGGTCTTCAGATCAGGCCATTGGCCGACAGTTCTTCCTTGACGTAGGCGTAGAAGACGGGGGCGGCGATCAACCCCGGCACCCCGAAGGTCGCCTCCATGGCGAGCATCACCGTCAGCATTTCCCAGGCGCGGGAGTTGATCTGGGTGCCGATGATGCGGGCGTTGACGAAATATTCGAGCTTGTGGATGGCGATCAGGAATATGAGCGCGGCGATCGCCGCCGGCGCCGACACGCCGAGGCTGACGATGAAGATCACCGTGTTGGAAATGATATTGCCGATGACCGGCAGCAGGCCGACGATGAAGGTGACCGCCACCATTGTTTTCAGAAACGGCAGTTGCACGCCGATCAGCGGATCGAGACCGTAGAGGAAGAGGGCGGTCAGCGTCGTGTTGAGGAGCGAAATGCGGATCTGCGCGAAAACCACGCGGCGGAAGGACAACGTCAGGCGGCGAACGCGCGTAATCAGCTCGACGGCCAGCGGCCCGTGCGGCTTCTCCGGCGGTTTGCGGAACAGGACCAGCGAGCCGATGATGATGCCGAAGAGGATATAGACGAGGATGCGTCCGACGTCCTGGCCGAAGCGCTGCAGCTCCCAGGCATTGTCTTGCAGGAACTTCACCGCCTGCCGCCTGAGCTCGTCGGTATTGACCGGCAGATAGTCGCCGATCCACGGCGGCAGATAGGTACGGCCGGTCTCCAGCACCTGGGCCATCTTGTGGATGAGGGCGAACAGCCCTTCCGAGCCATTGGTGAACAAAGAGCCGGCGGCAACGACAGCAGCGGTAATGCCGAGCGAGATCACCGAGACGATGGCGATAAGCGCCACCGCCTTGCCCATTTGCTGCGTCCAGCCGGTACGATTGCGCAACCAGGGAGCGGCGCTGATCGCCGTCTCGTGGACGAGCAGACCGGCCAGCAGACCGGCGAGCAGACCCATTTCAAGGCAGAGCAACAGGGCGATGCCGACGATCAGATACGAAGCGATCTTCACCCAGTTGTACGAAGTCAGCTTGTCCATCTGCCGCGGCCATCTCCATCAGTGATGCCCAAATACAGCCCATTCCTTATGAACGCAAAAAGAAACCGTGGGGGCTTCCGGGGTGAACCGATTCATGGCAATGCGTTGTGTCCGACGAGGAGGAACCCGATGTCCAGCACTGCGCTTTCCAAGCGTTTTTCGCGCGATTTTGTGTTTGGTTACGCCACCGCCGCCTACCAGATCGAAGGCGCCCATGACGAGGATGGACGCAAGCCGAGCATATGGGACGCCTTTTCGCGCATACCGGGCCGCGTGAGGAATGGCGATACGGGCGACGTCGCCTGCGACCACTATCATCGCATGCCCGAGGATGTCCGGCTGCTGAGATCCTTATCGGCCGATGCCTATCGCTTCTCGATCGCCTGGCCACGCGTCATTCCCGACGGCCGCGGTCCGGTCAATGAAAAGGGCATCGATTTCTACGACCGGCTGATCGACGAACTCTTGAAGGCCGAGATCAAGCCCTATGCCACGCTTTATCATTGGGATCTGCCGATCGAGCAGCATGGGCGTGGTGGCTGGTGCGCCCGCGACACCGCCTATGCTTTCGCCGACTATACCGACGTGGTGATGGCTCGCCTCGGCGACCGCCTCTCCGGGATCATGACGCTGAACGAGCCCTGGTGCTCCGGTCACCTCTCCTACCTCATCGGCGAGCACGCGCCGGGCGAGCGCAATCTGACGGCGGCGCTCGCCGCCATCCATACGCTGAACCTCGCCCATGGCCTTGCCATGCAGGCGATCAAGGCGCGCCGCGCCGACCTGCCGGCCGGCATCGTCTATAACGCCAAGGCGCTCTATTCCGCCAGCGAGCGCCCCGAGGACATCGCCGCCACCGAACGCTACCGCGCCTTCCACGACGGCGTGTTCATGGATCCGGTGTTTCTGGGCCACTATCCGGCCGACGTTGTCGAGGCCTTCGGCCCCATCATGCCGAAGATCGAGGCGGACGATCTCAAGATCATCTCGACGCCGATCGATTTCCTGGGCCTCAACTTCTATGCGCCGGAACGCATCGCCGCCGACCCTGCCCTGCCGTTCCCGCGCGCCCGCTCTGTCCAGGCCGAGAACGTGCCGCGTTCGGCCATGGGCTGGGAGATCCATGCTCCCGCCCTCGACCGCCTGCTGACCGACCTCGACGCCCGCTACGAGCTGCCGCCGATCTACATCGCCGAGAACGGCTGCGCCCAATATGACGAGCTCGTCGACGGCAAATGCGACGATCCAGGCCGCATCGACTATCTCGAGAAGCACCTCACCGTGCTGGCCGACGCCCGCGACAAGGGCATCCGCGTCGACGGTTACTTCGTCTGGTCGCTGATGGACAATTTCGAATGGTCGCACGGCTACGCCAAGCGTTTCGGCGTGGTCTACGTCGATTACGAGACGCAGAAGCGCATCCCCAAGTCGTCGGCCGTCTGGTACCGCGACCTGATCGCCGGACGGGCTCAGGCGGCGTCGGTCTAGCCTGTCCCCTCAAGCAAAAAGCCCCGGGAGCGATGCTCCCGGGGCAGTTGATCGGCGCGCCTGGAAGGGAAACGGCCGAGAAGGACAACCAAGGAAAGACACTGGTGAAACAAAGGACTGAATGAAGACAGTCTGAAAAGGCCTGGACTAGGATCAGGTGCTGAAAGCTTCGATCGCAGGCCGGCCCGTCAAGCCGAGGCCGTCGCGGAAAAGCGAGTATTGGCGGCGGCCACGCTGCGCCGGCTTGCCGGAACCTTGCCGCGCCAAGCGACGCACCGCCCGTTCGGCGGCAAAGCCATTGTCGAAAGTCGCCCCTTCAAGGGAACGGAAACGCGGATCGACCGCGTGGAACTCGTAGACACCACCCGCACCCACCAACACACCGGCCGCCTCGCCGGCCAACTCAACAATATAACCACTATCCATTTTTGCCTCCGGGGCCGGCATGTACCGACCGACCTTCAAACCCGCTCAAGGGCATTTAGTTTCAGCGCACGTTCAAAAAAGTCGCCGACAACAGCAAGAGCGAAGCGGGGTGAGAGGCATCATCAGGTCACGGACGGTCATGGTCGCCTCCTGTAGGGACAAGGCACCACCATGCCCCGAGGCATGGCGCTTTAGCGTTTGATCGGCGGTCGCAAGCTACTGGTCAAATCCCGCCGCATCCGTCTTCGGATGCCCTTTCATTTGGCATTGAAGGGGGCGGTTCTTCGAGGAACCACCGTCCAAATATTCCCGAGAATGGAGATAAATCGTCCAGGTGACATCCAGGGCGGGCAATGATTCAAATTCTCGGCATTGCGGCAAGGGCGGCTTAGCATGTCCGACGGACAATGATCGGTCTCAAGCCTCCGGAGCCGTTCAGATGTCCATCTCGCCCATTTCCGTGTCAGGCATGCAGGCCGCCGCGACGCGGCTCGAAGCGGCGGCGCAGAACATCGCCAACGCGAGATCGTCAGGCCCGCTGCCGACCAGCTCCGGGGCCACCACCGCCTATGCGCCGGTGACCGTGAAACAGTCGGACGTCAAGGGCGGAGGCGTGTCCGCACGCATCGTCAACGCCGGCGGCGACCCCTATATCCCGACCTATGACCCATCGTCGCCGGATGCCGACGCCGAGGGCATGGTGGCCGCCCCCAACGTCGACATGGCCAGCGAACTGGTCAACGTCATGACCGCCCGCATGAGCTATGAAGCCTCCGCGAAGACCCTGAAGGTGGCCAACGACATGATGAAGACGACGCTCGACGCCTTCAGCTGAACGTTGCGTCCCCTTAGGCGCGCTGGCGCTTCACTGCCTCGATATGACGGGCCATGGCCTCCGTCTCCGCCGGCGTGAAGACGGCGGCGATGATCTCGGTCGTGAAACTCTCCCCCTTGCCGAGCGGTGCGTGGTTGATCGGCTGACCATTCACGCGCGCCGCCTCGCCGGGCGACCGGACGGGGAAGGCCATGCCGACCGCCTCCTGGTCGCCGGTGCGGCAGATCCAGCGGGCAGCAGTGCCGGTATCCTCGGGCTTGAAGGAGGTGTAGTCGGCCGTCCCGTCCGGATGAACCTGCATGAAATGCGCCTTGCCCTCGTCGTCGGTCAGCGGATCGAAGGCGAACACCACTTCCGGCGCGAAAATCTTGTCCGACGTCAGGGTACCGGCCTTGCTGGGATCCTTCGCCAGCTCGGCGATCCACTCGACGTAGCCCGGTCCGGGTTGGATATGCGGCGGAATTTCCTGACGGACGCGCAGGCTCTCGGCCGTCTCGTGCAAGGTGCCGAGCAGACGGCCGCCCTCGCGAGCGCGCCAGTTGAGATGCCCCAGGTAATGGACCGTGAGCGGCGACGATTTCAGGTTGGTGACGGTGATGCCGATGGAGATCCGCGGCCTGCCCTCGTAGAGCTTCAGGGTCGGCACCGCCTCGTAATTGGTGGCGAAGGCAACCGTGTGATTGTACCGGCCGGTGACGGCGATGTAACGGCCGCTCGCATCCTCCCCGAGCAGGATGGCGGCATCGCGATAGGGAGCGTTCGGCAGTTCACCATGCTGCTCGCGGCGTTCCATGGGGCCTGGGGCGCCGATTGCCGTGACGCCGGCATGCTGGAAGTAACCGCCATAGGTCTCGAAGAACTTCTGCGTCGGACGCGGCATGTCGAACATCGACTTCATGCCGACATCGCGGCCACCGAGGCGGGCCGACCACACATGCTGGCCCTGGAACGGCAGAACCACCACCTCATCGGCCCCGTTCGACAGCCTGACGGCGTCGACACCGGAGGCAAAGCGAAAGGCTGCCGCCTTGAGCTGCCCAGCCCGGAAGATCACCCGCTCGGCCTCGGAAAACGCTACGCCGCGAAGATCGACGGCCGCCGTCGCTCCTTCGCCCAACCTCGACAACACCATGCCATCCTCCCACAAACGGCGGCCGGGCTCCTCCCGAGTCGATGGCCGCCGGAGCGCCAGTCTGTCGCGTTTCCCGCGCCACTCCAAGGGGCGAGGACACCGCAATAAAGCGTACTGGCCGGACTTATTCGGCAGCCGCCGCGGCCGTCGCCGAGCCCGGTGCCGTCTGCCAGCCGAGGTCGGGAAGCTGGATCAGCCGCTGGCCGCGCAGGTCGGAGGCGCAGACGAGGAAGCCCCGCTCTTCCATATAGGCGAGCAGCCGCCGTGCGCGGGACGGCGAGCGCGTGCCATAGGCACGGGCGATCTCGGCGTCGGAGGGGCATGGCGCCTTCAGGAGCGCCGCCTTGGCGACCAGCAGGAACACGCCGCGCATGTCTTCCGGCAGCGACGCCGAAATCAGCGTGGCCTGCTGCCAGGCGTCCTCGTCGACCGTCTCGGTTTCGACGCCGGCGCGTGCCAGCGACAGGCGCTGGCGGAAGGACTGGAGGTCGAGACTGTCGCCGGTCACCCGCTTGATGCGGCAGCGGACCAGGAAGTCCTGATAGAGCATCGAGACCGGCTGGAAGGCGGCGTCCGGCTCAGCCATCATCTCCACGAGGATTTCCTCGATCGCCTCGTCGCGGGCAAGACGGCCGAGCAGGTCGGCCTGCGGCGGGTTGTCCTCCGGTGCCGGCGCCAAGGCAGCGCGCGAACGCGACAGCTCGGACAGAATGTCGGCGGTGGACACCGGCGCGGCAGCAACGCGCGGCGCTTCCTCGCCAGCTGTCGGGCGGAAGATCAGCTCGCGGGCTGCCTCGCCGCCCTGCTCGGGCAGCGGCGTCAGCTTGGGACCGCCACCGCGCCCGGTCGTTTCCACCGGCCCGATCCGGACCGGCTCCGGCCGGCGGCCGATGGCCGGGCCGAGCGACACGAACTCGCCGCGCTGAAGGTTGCGGAACATCTCGGCCTGCCGCCGCTCCATGCCGAGAAGGTCGGCGGCGCGGGCCATGTCGATGTCGAGGAAGGTGCGGCCCATCAGGAAGTTGGACGCCTCGGCGGCGACATTCTTGGCGAGCTTGGCAAGGCGCTGGGTGGCGATGACGCCGGCAAGGCCACGCTTGCGGCCACGGCACATCAGGTTGGTCATGGCGCCGAGCGAGGCGCGGCGCGCTTCGCCGTCGGCCTCGCCGGAGGCAGCCGGCGCGAACAGCTGCGCCTCGTCGACCACCACCAGCATCGGGTACCAATGGTCGCGCTCGGCATCGAACAGGCCGTTCAGGAAGGCGGCGGCGGCGCGGACCTGGCCGTCGACGTCGAGCCCCTCGAGGTTGAGCACGACCGAAACGCGGTGCTTGCGGACGCGGGCGGCGATCAGTGCCAGGTCACGCTCGGAACAGTTGGCGTCCACCACGACGTGACCGAAACGATCGGCCAGCGTCACGAAGTCGCCTTCCGGATCGATGACCGCCTGCTGCACCCATTCGGCGCTCTGTTCCAAGAGGCGGCGCAGCAGATGCGACTTGCCGGAGCCTGAGTTGCCCTGGACCAGCAGACGGGTGGCCAGCAACTCCTCAAGGTCGAAGGCGGCGCGCGTGCCGTTCGCCCTGTTGCCGATGTCCACGCTGAAGGTCATCCTGAGGTCTTCGTCCCACGCCACCGATAAACGCAGCGCGCATTCGCGCACCTGTTTCTCTGTCGACCGATTCGGCCGCCTTGGCCAAGGGCGAAGCAAGGTGCTAACGCTGTGTTCTCCCGTGATTCACAGGCTGGAGCTTCGCCAATGGTCCGCATCGCCCTTCTCACCGTCTCCGATCGCGCCGCGCGCGGTGAGTATGAAGACCTCTCGGGGCCGGCGATCGCCGCCTGGCTCGGCCGGGCCGTCACCTCGCCGTATGAAGTGCTAACGCTGATCGTTCCCGACGGCGTGGACAGCGTTGGCGGCGAGTTGGTTCGGCTGTGCGACGAGGAGCGGGTCGACCTCATCCTCACCACCGGTGGCACAGGTCCAAGCCCACGCGATCTCACGACGGAAGCGATGAAGGTGGTGATGGAGAAGGAGTTGCCGGGCTTCGGCGAGCTGATGCGCCGCATAAGCCTCGAAAAGGTGCCGACCGCCATCCTGTCGCGCCAGACGGCCGGCACGCGCGGCTCGACGCTCATCGTCAATCTGCCCGGAAAGCCGTCGTCGATCGCCGTGTGTCTCGACGCGGTATTTCCGGCCATTCCCTATTGCCTCGACCTGATCGGGGCCGGGCGTATCGAAACCGATCCGGCCGTCTGCCAGGCATTCCGGCCGGCCTAGTGAATCCATGGCTTTGGCGATGCCTCCGAGAACTAATGGTTGGATGGCTACGGGAAAATGCGAAGGCCGCCTTTCGGTCGCCCAGCACACAGCCACAGGTTGCTTGCAAGCAGGATGCCTCTCGTAGTATGAGAGATCATCGATTTTGGCCAGACCATCGGCCCTGAACGCCTGGGGTCCATCCCCCGCGACGTGACGACCTTTCCAAACTCGGTAACCACCTGTCACGCGCTCCGTGCGGGCGCGCGGCTTTCTATCAAGCGACTTTCTGAGGAAAGGATCTCATCATGGCTCTAGGTACCGTCAAGTGGTTCAACGCCACCAAGGGCTACGGCTTCATCGCTCCGGACGCCGGTGGCCCGGACGTTTTCGTTCACATCTCCGCTGTTGAGCGCTCGGGTCTCGGCTCGCTCAACGACGGCCAGAAGGTGAACTTCGAAGTCGTGCAGGACCGCCGCTCCGGCAAGTCCTCGGCTGACAACCTGTCGGCCGCCTGATCTCACGATCATCCGGCTCAATGACAAAGCCCCGCGGGAGTCACTTCCCGCGGGGTTTTCATTTGGCAAAACCGGCCGTCAGTGGGTGCCCGGCACCATCATCCGGCGCAAGGTGGCATCCTTCAGGACGAAGTGATGGTAGAGCGCTGCCGCCGCATGGATCAGGATCAGCAGAATGAAGATGGGCTTGCCGGCCTCGTGGACTTCGCCGAACGTGCGCATGTCGACATACTGAGCGAGAAGCCCGGTGATCGGGGTGACGATCAGCATCAGGTAGAAGAGGTAATGCAGCGCCTCGCCGGCCTTCACCTGCAGAGCCGGTCCCGGAACGGACGCCGGAACGCCAAGCCTGAAGCGCAGGCCGAGGCGAAAGAGCGTCAGCGCCAACACGGCAACTCCGACGCCGACGTGCAGATAATAGCCTGTCACGAGGGGAGCGACGTCCTGGCCGGAGCGCAAGACCTCGTTGTAATGCCCCATGTCTTCCCCGAAAATCAGCTGGAAGAACACGAGAAGCACGATCAGCCAGTGGAGCGAGAGCTGAAGAGCGGTGTAGCCAGTGGACTGCTTGGCCATGGCGGGCCTCCCACGACGATTAACGGCGGGGAGCTTACACCAAATCCAACGACCCCCAATCGACAAGATGATGGCCGACCACTGTAAAGTGTAACGATCTGTCTCGGCACGAAGCGCCGGTCACCGCCGCTTCATGGCGGCGGCCAGTGCGGCGGCCATGGCATTGTTGCCGGCCGGCGGCGGAGGAGGTCCGCGCCGGTCCGAACGACCGCCGCCCGGCCCCTTTGGAGCGCCGTCGTCGTCCTTGCGCATGGAAAGGGCGATGCGCTTGCGTTTCACATCCACCTCGACAACCCGAACCTTCACCACGTCGCCGGCCTTCACCACGTCGCGCGGATCCTTGACGAAGCGATCTGCCAGTTGGCTGACGTGAACGAGACCGTCCTGGTGGACGCCGATGTCGACGAAGGCACCGAAGGCGGCAACGTTGGTCACCGTTCCCTCGAGAACCATGCCGGGCTTGAGATCGCCGATGTCCTCGACCCCCTCGGCGAAACTCGCCGTGCGGAACTCGGGGCGCGGATCGCGGCCGGGCTTTTCCAGCTCGGCGAGGATGTCGCGCACCGTCGGCAGGCCGAAGCGCTCGTCGACGAACTTCTGCGGGTCGAGTGTCTTCAGCGCGGCGCTGTCGCCCATCAGCTGGCGAATGTCGCGACCACAGGCCGCGACGATGCGGCGGGCGACGCCATAGGCCTCTGGATGCACCGAGGAGGCGTCGAGCGGTTCTTCGCCGTCGCGGATGCGCAGGAAGCCGGCTGCCTGCTCGAAAGTCTTGGCGCCGAGCCGCGGCACCTCCATCAGGGCCCTGCGGCTGCGGAACGCGCCCGACGCGTCGCGGTGGGCGACGATCGCTTCGGCGAGCGACGGGCCGAGACCGGAGATGCGTGCAAGAAGGGGCGCCGAGGCGGTGTTGAGATCGACGCCGACGGCGTTCACTGCATCCTCGACGACGGCGTCGAGCGCCTTGGCGAGATGCCCCTGGTCGACGTCATGCTGATACTGCCCGACGCCGATGGACTTAGGCTCGATCTTGACCAGCTCCGCCAGCGGGTCCTGAAGACGACGGGCAATGGACACGGCGCCGCGCAGTGACACGTCGAGGCCAGGAAACTCGCGAGCAGCCAGCTCGGAGGCCGAGTAGACCGAGGCACCGGCTTCGCTGACCACCACCTTGGTGGGCTTCGGCGCCGGCAGATCCGATATCAGCGCCGCGGCGAGGCGGTCGGTCTCGCGGCTCGCGGTGCCATTGCCGATGGCGATCAGCTCCACCTTGTGCTTGCGGATGAGCGCCGACAGCGTGGCGAGCGCGCCCGCCACGTCGTTTCTCGGCTGGAAGGGGTAGACGGTCGCCGTGTCCAGAAGCTTGCCGGTGGCGTCGACCACCGCCACCTTGACGCCGGTGCGGATGCCGGGGTCGAGCCCCATGGTGGTGCGGGCACCGGCCGGCGCGGCGAGCAGCAGGTCCTTGAGATTGTCGGCGAAGACGCGGATCGCCTCGGCCTCTGCCTTTTCTCTGAGGGTACCCATCAGGTCGAGGGACAGGGAGAGCTGAAGCTTCACCCGCCAGGTCCAACGGCAGACGTCGAACAGGAAGCCCTCGGCCGGCAGTTTCGCGGGAACGTTGATCGAGAAGGCCTCGGCCACCATGCGCTCCACCGGCTTGACCGGCGCCGGGTCGTCGGCGTCGATCTCCAGTTCCAGGGCGAGCACCTCCTCGTTGCGGCCGCGAAGCATGGCGAGCGCCCGGTGGCTCGGCACCGCCGCCCAACGCTCGCGGTGATCGAAATAGTCGGCGAACTTCTCGCCCGCCGCTTCCTTGCCGGCAATCACCGCCGAACGCAGAACGGCGCGGTCGCGCAGATAGCCACGCAGGCGGCCGACCAACTCCGGTGTCTCCGCGAAGCGCTCGGCGAGGATGTCGCGGGCGCCGTCGAGCGCCGCCTTGATATCGGGCACTGCCTCCGTGACATAGGCAGCGGCGGCCGCCGCCGGTTCCAGTGTCCGGTTGGTGAAGAGAGCGTCGGCCAGCGGTTCGAGCCCCTTCTCCTTGGCAATCTCGCCCTTGGTGCGGCGCTTCGGCTTGAAGGGCGCGTAGAGATCCTCGATCTCGGCCTTGGTGACGGCAGAGGCAATCTTTCCCGCAAGATCGGGCGTCAGCTTGCCCTGGCTGTCGATGGCCGCGAGCACCGCGGCGCGGCGGGTCTCCAGTTCACGGCGATAGGCAAGACGTTCCTCCAGCTTGCGAAGCTGGGTATCGTCGAGCCCTCCGGTGACTTCCTTGCGATAGCGGGCGACGAAAGGCACCGTCGCGCCCTCGTCGAGAAGGCCGACCGCCGCCGCCGCCTGCGCCGGCCGGCAGCCGATCTCGCTGGCGATGGCCTCGACGATGCGGGCTTCGACGGCGGCAGAAAGGGTCATGTCACGGCTCCCATGAAAGAGGCCGCGACATTAGGCATCCCGTCCGAGCGGCGCAACGCCGCCGGCCGGCCTTGTCAACAAGCTGTCCGTTGCGACCGGGCGAAGACCTCAGCCGGAAACGACCTTGAGCGACGGCTTCTTGGTGGTTTCCTTCTTTACGGCCTCTTTCTTGGCGGCTGGCTTCTTGGCAGCCGGTGCGTTGGCTTCGGCCGGTTCTTTCTTGGCGGCAGCGGCGCGCGGCTTGCGGGCGGCCTTGGGCTTTGCCTCCGCTTCGGCGCGAACGATCGCCTCGGCTTCCAGCCAATGCTGATCGGCGCGCCCTTCAGGCTGCCCCTCAGCCAGCCAGAGCTCGCGCGCTTTTTCCCGGATCTTGGCTTCGATATCGGACATGTCGAAATCCTCTTTTGTTCGGAACCCGGCCAGCGGACACTGGAGTGCAGCGTCCCCTCAGGGGCGTTCGGGACAAGAAACTGGACCCTTCGACCCGACGGTCTCATGACGAAACCGCAGCGAGAGTAATGTAGCGCAGCACTCGCCATCTGAGAAGGCAACGGCCGGCCGAAAACCGCGCAGCGGCAAAGACTTTTGCCCCCGACCGCCGGGGAAAGAATGCTTATCGCAGCGAAGCGACGAATGGGCGCCGCGATTTCAGGCCCCGGCGAATCAGACAACCGACGCGGCAATGGCCGGGCGAAGAGCGTCTGCCGCCGCGACAAGTGCGCCGACGTCGGCGGTGAGAAGCCGACCGGCCTCGACGACACGCCGACCGCCGACGAAGACGTCGGTGACGTCACCCCGCCCGGCCGAGTAGACAAGATGGGTGACGGGATCGAACAGCGGCGCGGCGTGCGGCCGGCCGATATCGACGAGGATGAAGTCGGCCGCCTTGCCGGGCTCGATCGATCCCAATCGGTCGGCGGCATTCAGGGCACGCGCGCCGTTCCGCGTCGCCATCGCCAGCGCCTCGGCCGTGGTGACGGCGGCGGCGTTGCCGGTCGCCGCCTTGTGAAGCGTGGCGGCAAGGCGGATGGCGAGCCACATGTCGAGATCGTTGCCGGAAATGGCGCCGTCGGTGCCGAGCGTCACGTTCACGCCCGCCGCCAGCAGGGCCGGCACCGGCGCAAAGCCGGAAGCGAGCTTCAGGTTGGACATTGGGTTGTGGACGACATGCGTGCCGGAGGCAGCGAGCAGATCAATCTCCGCCGTGTCGAGATGGACGCAGTGGGCGAGCACCACGTCGGGACCCAGCAGATCCAGCTCGGCAAGATGGGTGATGACGCGACGGCCGTAGCGCTCAATGATCGTCGCCTGTTCGGCCGCCGTTTCCGCCGCGTGGGTGCACCAGAATCCGCCGCGCGAGCGGGACAGACGGGCGGCGTTCTGAAGATGCTGCGGCGACACCGTATAGGTGCCGTGGGGTAGGCAGCCGGCAAAGATCAGCGGTTCGTCCTCGACCGCGTCGAAGAAGGCCGTGGCGTCGGCAAGCCGCCGGTCGGCGAGATGACCGTCCATGCCTGGCGGGTCGAAGAAAATGCCGCCGGTGGCGACACGAATCCCCAGCGCTTTTGCCGCCCGCACCGTTTCCTCGGGAAACCAGAACATGTCCATGACGGTCGTGACGCCCGAGAGCAGGAGTTCCGCGAGACCGAGCTCGGCGCCGAGCCGGCAGGTGGTTGGACGGAGGATCGCTCGCTCCGCCTTCCACACCGTCTGCAACCACGGTTCGAGCGGCAGGTTCTCGACGAGGCCTCGAAACAGGCTGTCGCCGGCGTGGCAATGCATGTTGATCAGGCCGGGCATCAGGATGCGGCCTTTCGCCTCGATGAGCTCGGCGCCGACAATCGGAATGGCTGCCGCCGGCCCGACGGCGACGATGCGACCGTCACGGGCCGCAACGGCACCATTCTCGATGACGGTCATGGCATCGTCGCAGGTAACGACGTAAGGGGCGCGGATGACGAGATCGGAAGGGGACATGGTCACTCCTGAGTTTCCCATTGATCGCCGACGGGTCGTTCCTCGTAAAGGGAGGGTTGCCGATGCCTGACCGATGACCCAAACTCGCCCGCTGCAACAGGTAAGGCAAGCATGACCCATCCTTTTCATCTGGCCGGTGGAGGTCTCCGGGAGTTCGCGACCTCAGAACGCTGCTTCATCACCGAGCTTCTCAACCACCCGACGCGGCCGGAGGTCTCGCTGGCACGAGCCCGCGTCACACCCGGCGTGACAACCGAGTTGCACGCCCTTGACGTTGAAGAGACCTACGTGATCGAAGCAGGAAGCGGCGTGATGGAGGTGGGCGGCGAGCACTTTCGCGTCGGCCCTGGCGACAGCGTGCGCATTCCCGAGGGTACGCCCCAGCGCATCGAAAACGATGGCAGCGTCGATCTGGTCTTTCTGTGTCTCTGTCGGCCGCGCTTCCGTCCGGAGGGTTATGCCAGCCTCGAGGTCTCCACCACTCATCCACTCTAGTCGTACAGGCGGCAGAGTGACGCCTCGGCGTGTATAATATTGAGTGTGCCTGTCAGGAAAGCGAGTAACCTAGGTAGTATATCGAGGGGTGATCGGCGACAAGTTCTTTGAATGTCGACGGTTTTCCCAAATCATTTACGAAGGGGTAACGTGTCCTGCCCGACATAGGTTGACGTCGGGCGCGTTCCTTGCGCCGGCCCGCATCATAAAGGAACCGGCATGTCCGCTCCCTCGATCAATGCCTCAGACATGCGTCAGCGCCTCGGTTTTCACGCCATCGACGACAGTGTCTCCGCCACGCTCCGCGAACATCGCAGCTATATTTCCGGCATCCTTGCCGAAGGCATCGACGCCTTCTACCGGCATGTGTCCGACTTTCCCGAGACCAGACGCTTCTTCCGCTCACCCGACCACATGACCCATGCCAGGGCGGCGCAACTCAAGCATTGGGAACGGGTGCTGGAGGCTCGTTTCGACGAGGCCTATTTCCAGTCGGTGTCCAAGATCGGCGAGACGCACTATCGGATCGGCCTGTCCCCCACCTGGTACATCGGGGGCTACGACTTCCTGCTCAACACGCTGATCGCCCGCGTCAACAAGGATTATTCCGGCGGTCTGATGAAGGGTGGTCGGGAGCAGACGCGGCTCAAGCTGCTGCAGGCGCTCAGCAAGGCCGTGATGGTCGACATGGATTTCGCCATCTCGGTTTACATCGACGCCGAACGCGCGGCGCGCCACAACCTGATCGACCGCGTCACCGAGGAGTTCGAGTCGTCGGTCGGCGCCATCGCCGACAAGGTTCTGTCGTCGGCCAAGGACATGGCGACCCTGACGCGCGACCTCGACCAGGCGACCGACCGTGCCGCCGAGCGGGCCAGGAGCGTGGCGCGCGGCGCCGAAACGGCCTCGGCCAATGTCGCCACCGTCGCAGCAGCCACCGAGGAACTGACCGGTTCCGTCGCCGAGATCACCCGGCAGGTGGAGGAATCGAGCCGCGTCGCCGCCGAGGCTGCCGCCGACGCCGTCCGGACCTCGACGCAGATCAGGGACCTTTCCGAGGCCGCCAAGAAAATCGGCGACGTCGTGGACCTGATCGACAACATCGCGTCGCAGACCAACCTTCTCGCCCTCAACGCCACCATCGAGGCGGCACGGGCCGGTGAAGCGGGCAAGGGCTTCGCGGTCGTCGCCGCCGAGGTGAAGCAGCTCGCCGACCAGACCGCCAAGGCGACCTCGACCATCGCTGACCAGATCAACGGCATCCAGTCGTCGACCGAACAGTCGGTTGCGGCGATCAATGCCATTTCCGACGTCATCGGCCGGCTCAGCGAGATCTCAAAAGCCATCGCCGCTTCAGTTGAGGAACAGGGTACAGCGACGCTCGACATCTCGCGCAACCTCAACCAGGCGTCGACCAGCACAGCCGAGGTGACCGAACACATCGACGGCGTTTCGCAGGCCAATACGGCGGCCGTTACCGCCACCGAGCGGATGAAGAGCGGCACGGTCGAACTGGACGAAAGCTGCGCCCGTCTCAGGTCCGAGATCAGGGGCTTCCTTGCCAAGGTACGCGCTGCCTGACAGCGCTGCGGGACATCCAAGGGACGGCGGCGAACGCTTTGCGCCGCCGCCGCCCTTGCTTTTTCGGCAAAACGGTCCCATCCGTCAGGCAATACGCCTCCATCGAGATGGACCGAACCCATGCCCGCCTATCGTTCCCGCACCTCCACCCACGGCCGCAACATGGCCGGCGCCCGTGGCCTGTGGCGCGCCACCGGCGTCAAGGAAAGCGATTTCGGCAAGCCGATCATCGCCGTCGTCAACTCCTTCACCCAGTTCGTGCCAGGTCACGTGCACCTCAAGGACCTGGGACAGCTCGTCGCCCGCGAAATCGAGAAGGCGGGCGGCCTCGCCAAGGAGTTCAACACCATCGCCGTCGATGACGGTATCGCCATGGGCCACGACGGCATGCTCTATTCGCTGCCCTCGCGTGATCTCATCGCCGATAGCGTCGAGTACATGGTCAACGCCCATTGCGCCGACGCCATGGTGTGCATTTCCAACTGCGACAAGATCACGCCCGGCATGCTGCTGGCGGCACTACGCCTCAACATTCCCGCCGTCTTCGTGTCCGGCGGCCCGATGGAGGCCGGCAAGGTGCTGCTGTCGACGGGCGTCACCAAGTCCGTCGACCTGATCGACGCGATGGTCGCCGCCGCCGACGACAAGGTGTCGGACGCCGACGTGCGCTCCTACGAGCGGTCGGCCTGCCCGACCTGCGGCTCCTGCTCGGGCATGTTCACCGCCAACTCGATGAACTGCCTCACCGAGGCGCTTGGCCTCAGCCTGCCGGGCAACGGCTCGATGCTGGCGACGCACGCCGACCGCAAGGCGCTGTTCCTCAAGGCCGGCCAACTGATCGTCGATCTCTGCAAGCGCTATTACGAAGGCAACGACGAAAGCGTGCTGCCGCGTTCGATCGCCTCCTTCGCGGCCTTCGAGAACGCCATGACTCTCGACATCTCGATGGGCGGATCGACCAATACGGTGCTGCACCTCCTGGCAGCCGCCCAGGAAGCCGGCGTCGATTTCACCATGGCCGACATCGACCGCTTGAGCCGCCGCGTGCCCTGCCTGTCCAAGGTGGCGCCGGCCGTGGCCGACATCCACATGGAAGACGTGCACCGGGCCGGCGGCATCTTCGGCCTGCTTGGTGAACTCGACCGTGCCGGTCTTCTCAACACCGACGTTCCCACCGTGCATACGCCGACGTTGAAGGCGGCAATCCAGGAGTGGGATGTCGTTCAGTCCAACTCGATCGCCGTGCGCACCTTCTTCGCAGCGGCGCCGGGTGGCGTGCCGTCGCTGGAAGCATTCAGCCAGGATCGGCGCTGGGACGAACTCGACGTCGACCGCAAGAAGGGCGTGATCCGCTCGGTTGACAACGCCTATTCGAAGGATGGTGGCCTCGCCGTACTGTTCGGCAACATCGCCTTGGACGGCTGCATCGTGAAGACGGCCGGCGTCGACGAGTCGATCCTGGTCTTCGAGGGCGAGGTGAAGATCTTTGAAAGCCAGGAAGCGGCGGTCAAGGGTATTCTCAGCGGCGACGTCCAAGCCGGCGACGTGGTGGTTATCCGCTACGAAGGCCCCAAGGGCGGCCCCGGCATGCAGGAAATGCTCTATCCGACGAGCTATCTGAAGTCGAAGGGCCTCGGCAAGGCCTGCGCTCTGTTGACCGACGGCCGCTTCTCCGGCGGCACCTCGGGTCTCTCCATCGGCCACGTGTCGCCGGAAGCGGCCGAGGGCGGCGCCATCGGTCTCGTCGAGGCGGGTGACCGCATCCGCATCGATATTCCGAAACGCACCATCGACCTGCTGGTCTCGGATGAGGCACTCGCCGCCCGGCGCGCCGCCATGGAGGCCAAAGGCAAGGCGGCTTGGAAGCCGGCTGCGCCCCGCCCGCGCAAGGTGTCGGCGGCGTTGCGTGCCTATGCTGCCATGGCCACCTCGGCGGCCAAGGGCGCCGTGCGCGACGTCAGCCAGATCGAGCACTAGGCCAGCGTCTCGATCCGAGGTTCCAAACCACAGAAGGGCGGTCTTCCGCCCTTTTTGGTATCGGCTGCAGGCAAGCCCAACCGAAGCGATGCGCTCGTTGGATCGTTGCTGGAACAGGTCGGCACGTCAGGCGTTATAGACCGCGTGTGCCGTTCAGACTTCGCAGCCGCGAGCATCTCGTGCACATTGACTTGTTTCGATTCATTCAAAGCGCTTTTATTATTTTGTCTTCCAAAATATGAATGAAATAACAACCGATTGCTCAATCTGCCGCCACGCCCGGCCGACTCTTGACAAGCGCCATTAAAAGCGCTTTGAATGCAGGTGACGCAAGACGTTCGTTTCGTCTCGACGCCCTTGAGGAAGGGTTGACGGATCGGAGCTTGCCACGGATCCGGCGGAGTACAAGTCAGCCGCATCGAACCGTTCACCCGGGAGGAACTCCATGACCATCCGCGCTACCGTCTTCGGCGAGAATGTTCACGAACAGACCAGTCAGGTCGTGCGTGACCTCTATCCCAATGGCATGCACAGCACCATCGCCGACGCTCTCAATGTCGATCCGTCCATTGAGGCGAGCTGGGTGACGTTACAGATGCCCGAGCACGGCCTGTCCGCTGAAAAGCTCGCCGCGACTGACGTGCTTCTCTGGTGGGGACACGCCGCCCATGGCGAGGTGAAGGACGAGGTCGTCGAGCGCGTCGCCAAGCGTGTCTGGGAAGGCATGGGGCTGCTGGTCCTGCACTCCGGCCATTTCTCGAAGATCTTCAAGCGACTGATGGGCACCCCCTGCGCCCTCAAGTGGCGCGAGGCGGGCGAGCGGGAACGCCTTTGGGTGATCAATCGCAACCATCCGATCGCCGCCGGCCTGCCCGAGAAGATCGAGCTCGACATGGAAGAGATGTACGGCGAACCCTTCTCGGTACCGGAACCCGATGAAACCGTATTCATCTCCTGGTTCCAGGGGGGCGAGGTCTTCCGCTCGGGCCTCTGCTACAAGCGCGGCGCCGGCAAGATCTTCTACTTCCGCCCCGGTCATGAGGCCTACCCGACCTATCACGACGAGAATGTGCTGACGGTGCTGCGCAATGCCGTCAAATGGGCCTACAACCCGGGCCCGGCCTGGACGGCCGTCACTGATGCGCCCAACGTGCCAGTCGACAAGGCGCTGGAGCCGATCGAGGCGCGCGGCCTGACCATCCACGCCAAGGGCGCTCCCGGCCTTCGCTGAACACCTCCCCGAACGGCCGGCGGCTCTTCCGCCGGCCGCTGTTCTTTCGCCCTCTTCCCATCGGACCCTCAACATGCGTCTCATCATCGTTGGCACCGGCAGCATGGCCCGCCATCACGCCAAGCATTTCGCCAAGATCCGCGGTGTAAAAATCGTCGGCTGCGTCGACATCTTCCCCGAAAATGCCGCTGTTTTCGCGAAGGAATTCAACATTCCCCGCATCTTCGCCACGGTGGAAGACGCCATCGTCTGGGGCAAGTTCGACTCGGCGGCCAACGTTACCACCGACCTCGCCCACTATCCCACGACCATGGCGCTGCTCACCGCCGGCAAGCACGTGCTGTGCGAGAAGCCGCTCGCCACCAACTACGCCCATGCGCTGGAAATGACCGAGACCGCCGAGAAGGAAGGTCTCGTGGGCATGGTGAACCTCAGCTACCGCAACGTTCCTGAGATTCACAAGATGCACGAAATGGTCACGTCGGGCGTCATCGGCGACGTCAAGCACGTGGAGGCGAGCTATCTGCAAAGCTGGCTCACCGGCACCCATTGGGGCGACTGGCGGACCGAGAGCCGCTGGCTGTGGCGCCTGTCCGAAAATCACGGCTCGAAGGGCGTCATCGGCGACGTCGGCATCCACATTCTCGACTTTGCGTCCTTCGGCGCCGGTACCGACGTGACGCGTCTGTTCGGCCGCCTCAAGACGTTCCACAAGGCGCCCGACGACAAGATCGGCGAGTACACGCTCGATGCCAACGACAGCTTCGCCGGCACGATGGAGTTCGAGAATGGCGCCATCGGCGTCATCCACGCCTCGCGTTTTGCCACCGGCTATGCCAACACGTTGCGAGTCCGCGTATTCGGCGACAAGGGCGCCCTTGAGATCCAGAATGGTTCCGACGGTACTTGGCTGCGCGTCTGCAAGGGCGCCAAGGACATCAACAGCCAGACCTGGCGCCCAGTGACCGCCAAGCCGGTGCCGATGAACTACAAGCGCTTCGTCGACGCGGTGAAAGCCCGCCAGACCCTGGAGCCCAGTTTCCGGCGGGCTGCCAACCTGCAACGCATCCTCGACGCCTCCTTCGAATCGGAGCGGCTCAGGTCCGAGCTGGCTGTTGCCGACTGAACCTGTCCGCATCTGTCGTTCAAAGCCGCCGGGTCGTTTCTCGGCGGCTTTTGTTTGGACAGTCCCGAAACGGCCGGCATGAAATTAGCCGGCTTACTATATGCCGGCAATCGACTGAATAAGCTCCTCTCGCACACTACGGCCATCGTCCTGGCAACAAAAAGCCGGCGCCCCCGAGGCCGCCGGCTTTGCTGTTCCGTTCGTTTCCGACGCCTTACTCGGCGGCGGCCCGTGCCGGCTGCTCGTTCTGACCGACCTGAATGGCGGTGAGCGCGATGGTGTAGACGATGTCATCGACCAGAGCTCCGCGCGACAGGTCGTTCACCGGCTTCCGGAGGCCCTGCAGCATGGGACCAACCGAGACGACGTTGGCCGAGCGCTGCACCGCCTTGTAGGTGGTGTTGCCGGTGTTGAGGTCGGGGAAGACGAAGACGTTGGCATGGCCGGCCACCGGCGAGCCCGGCGCCTTCTGCTTGCCGACGCTCTCGACCGAGGCGGCGTCATATTGGATCGGACCATCGACCAGAAGATCGGGTCGACGCTCCATGACCTTCAGCGTGGCCTCGCGCACCTTGTCCACGTCCGTACCCGAGCCGGACGTGCCGGTCGAGTAGGAGATCATGGCAACGCGCGGATCGATGCCGAAGGAACGGGCACTGTCGGCCGACTGGCAGGCGATCTCGGCCAGCTCATCCGCCGACGGGTCGGGATTGATGGCGCAGTCGCCGTAGACCAGCACCTGGTCGGGCATCAGCATGAAGAAGACGCTGGAGACGATCGAGTTGCCGGGCGCCGTCTTGATGAGTTGCAAGGCCGGACGGACCGTGGATGCGGTGGTGTGAACGGCACCAGAGACGAGGCCGTCGACATGGCCCAGGGCCAGCATCATGGTGGCGAGCACCACGTTGTCCTCGAGCTGCGCCTCGGCTTGCGGCGGAGTCAGGCCCTTCGCCTTGCGGAGCTCGACCATCGGGGCGACGTAACTGCCTCGCACCTTCACCGGGTCGAGGATTTCCAGCTCCGGCGGCAGTTCGATGCCATGCATGGTGGCGACGTCCTGGATCGCCTTTGGGTCGCCGACCAGCACACAGCGGGCAATGCGCTTCTGCGTGCAAATGACGGCGGCCTTGATGGTGCGCGGCTCGTCACCCTCCGGCAGCACGATGCGGCGGTTGGCGGCGCGCGCCTCCTGGATCATGCGATGGCGGAACATCGGCGGCGTCATCAGGCCGCCGTTGGAACGCGCCGTCGCCGGAGCCAGCGGGGCAAGGTTGATGTGGTCGGCGACGTGCTCGAGCAGCTTTTCCATGCGCTCGGCATCCTCATGACGGACGCGGCGGTCCATCGAGTTGAGGCGCACGGCGACGTCATAGGTCTGGAGCTCGGTGGTCAGCACCGGCAGGTCGCCGAAACGCGGCGACAGGAACTCGGAGATGGACGGCGCCATCGGCTCGTCGCAGGTCAGCAGCAGTCCGGCGATCGGCATGCCCGAGGAGCGGGCCAGCGTCGTGGTGATGATGATGTCGGAGCGGTCGCCAGGGGTGACCACCAGCGTTCCGGGCTTCAGCGCCTTCACCACCTTGTCGGGGCTGCGGGCGCCGATGACGATCTCGCCGACGCGCGCCTTCTTGATGTCGCCGGGCCGAAGAATACCGAAGCCGAGGTCGGAGGCCACGTCGATGAGGCGAGGCGCGTTGAGGGCCGGCTCGTCGGAGGTGACGGCGAGCACCGGCACGCCGATCTTGGCCGCTTCGAGCGCCTTGGCGAACTCTTCCGCCTTGGCGTCGCCACCGCGGGCGCGGCCGACGATCAGGCCGGCGAAGGGGCGCCCCTCGGCAAGGAAGCGATGCTGGGCGTCGGCAAGATCGCCGACGATGGACTTCACCGTGGCGTCGAGACCGGGCACCACCGGGATGATCTCGGCCGACAGCGAGCGGCCCATGGCGATGTCGAGATCGATGGTCAGAGGATGGGTGGTCGAGGGCAGAAGGCCCTCGACGATGACCATGGAGCGATTGCCGCGCGCCTCTTCGACCAGTTCGACGATCTCCTCAAGGAGCGTGAACAGGTTGCCGGTACGGATCATTTCCTCGGCGCGTTCGGCCGGGATCGGATCGGGGGTGTTGAGACCAAGCAGCGTGCGGGCGAAATGCACCGAGCGGTCGAGCCCGTCGGGGTAGGCCTCGGGATCGGCCACCGGCTTGGCGAAACCGACGTCGTAGCCTTCGCGCTGGAAGGCGCGGACGAGGCCGAGCGCCACCGAGGAAATGCCCTGCTGGCTGGACGTCGGCGCCAGGAAGAACGTGCGGTAAGAGGGTTTCGGAGTCATGGCCTTCGTCCCTTTCGCATCAAGCTTTGGCAGGCAGGAGACCGGCGAGGCGGGCCGTATCCTCGGCGATCACGCGCTCTTCATCGGTCGGCACGACAATGGCCACCGGCTTCCTCGACCGCGAGACGATGCCGCTCTTGCCGCCGAAGATGGTGGCATTGGCTTCCTCGTCAAGGTCGAGACCGAGGGCGGAGAGACGCTTCAGCGTCTTGGCCCGGATATAGGCGGAGTTCTCGCCGATACCGCCGGTGAAGGCGACGGCGTCGAGACGCGGCAGGGCGGCAGTCAGCGCTCCAATGTAGCGGCAGAGGCGGAAGACGAACACGTCCAGCGTCTCCTCGGCCTGATGGTTGCCAGCCTGGGCCGCCTCGGTCAGCGTGCGGCAGTCGTTGGAGAGTTCCGACAGGCCGAGGAGGCCGCTCTCGCGGTTGGCCATCTTCTCGAGGCCATCGACATCGAGGCCGGTCTTCTTGGCGATATAGGCGAGCGCACCGTAGTCGACGTCACCGGTGCGGGTGCCCATGACGAGACCCTCCAGCGGGGTGAGGCCCATCGAGGTATCGACGCACTTGCCGTTGAGAACGGCAGTGGCCGACGAGCCGTTGCCGAGATGGCAGACGACGACGCCGCTGTCGTTCGGGTCGAGGCCGAGCAGGCGGATCGTCTCACCGGAAACATAGCGGTGCGAGGTACCGTGGGCGCCGTAGCGACGGACGCCGAGATCGCGATAATACTTGCGCGGCAGGGCGTAGAGGTAGGCCTCCGGCTTCATCGTCTGGTGGAAGGCGGTGTCGAACACCGCCACCTGCTTCAGCGCGGGGAAGGCATGGACGGCGGCACGCATGCCGATCGCGTGCGCCGGGTTGTGCAGCGGAGCAAAGGGGCAGGTGCCGATTTCCTCGATCATGGCGTCGTCAGTGACGATGCAGCTTTCCGTGAAGCGCTCGCCGCCGTTGACGACGCGATGGCCGACAGCCGCCACGCGCTCGAACCAGCCGCGTTCCTTGAGGAAAGCCATCAGCGCGTCCACGGCGCCCTGGTGATTGGTGGGCGTCAACGGGTTCTTGTTCTTGGTGCCGTCGACATCGATGCGGATCGAGGCATCGCTCTGGCCGAGGCGCTCGGCGAGACCCGAGGCCAGCGGCTGGCGTTCGCCGACCGGGTAGATGGCGAACTTCAGCGACGACGAGCCGCTGTTGATGACCAGGATCAGGGGGGAGGATGTCGGCATCGGCGATACTCTATCGACTCTCGTTGGATTGACCGAGGATACGGCGAGCGGCGGCGCCCCCGTCATACCTAATCTCGTGGATTTGCGGCGAATATCCGAGATCGGGTGGATTTGGTATGCGGCCCACCCCGTACCGAAATCGCGACCGCCAACGTCGAGGGAACGCTGCCGATCCTAAGGCGATCCGATTTATATTTTCTTTTCATGACTTTAACAAAAACTGTCGTCCGCGTTTCCGGAATGGCTCAGGCAAGAGCATTGCGCAAGACGCAGACGAGCCGCCCGGCAACGGCATAAGTGCGCGCCGCCGAACAGCTTTTTGTCGCGAGAGATTGTCAGTTCGCGCTCAGGCCCGACCGAAACGATCCTTCAGGTAGCGATAGAGCGCACGGATCGCCTGTGCCTCGCCCCCCTCCGGCTGGCCGGGCCGCGCCGCGGGCACCCAGGCGAATATGTCGGCGTGCATCCAGGTCTTCGCCCTCTCGACAAAGCGGCCAAGGAACAGGGCGGCGGTGATCGAGCCGGCGAACCCGCCCGGCGCCACGTTGTTGAGGTCGGCGATCTTCGATTTCAGCCCTTCCTCATAGGGCGCCCACAGGGGCAGGCGCCACAGCGGGTCGCCGGCGGCAAGGCTGGCCGCCGACAGGTCGGCCGCGAAGGCATCGTCGCGGGTGTAGAAGGGAGGAATGTCCGGCCCCAGAGCGACACGGGCGGCGCCGGTGAGCGTGGCAAGATCGACGAGGAGATCGGGAGCCTCGTCGTCGGCGAAAGCCAGGGCGTCTGCAAGGATCAGGCGTCCCTCGGCATCGGTGTCGCCGATCTGCACGGTGAGCCCCTTGCGCGACGGGAAAACATCGCCCGGCCGATAGCTGGTGCCGGACACGGCATTCTCGACGATCGGCAGCACGACACGCAGGCGCAGGTCGAGGCCGGCCTCCATGATCAGTCGCGCCAGACCGAGCACATTGGCCGCGCCGCCCATGTCCTTCTTCATCAGCAGCATGTAGCTGCCACCCTTGATGTCGAGACCGCCGGTGTCGAAGACGACGCCCTTGCCGACTAGCGACACCTTGGGTGCGTCGGCGCGCCCCCAGGTGAAGGTGATGAGCCGCGCCGGGCGGCTGGAGCCGCGCCCCACCGCTTCGACCAACGGGAACTCGCGGGCAAGCAGATCGTCGCCGAGATACTCCTCGAACACCGCGCCATGAGCCGCCGCCAGTTCACGGGCGGCAGTGGCCAGCTCGGCCGGGCCGAGGTCGTTGGCCGGCGTATTGACGAGGTCGCGCACCATGTAGACGGCGGCGGCAATCCGGTCGGCTTCCGTTCCTTCCTCACCTTCCGGCAGGACGAGACGCGGCACGCCGGTCTTGGGCTTCAGATAGCGCTCGAAACGGTAAGACCCGAGCGCGAAGGCCAACGCCGCTTCGCTGGCATCGCCCGGCCAGCCTTCGAGACGATAGGTGCCGGCCGGCAGCGCGGTCGCCAGCTTGCCGGCGAGCAGTGGCGGCCGGCTGCCGCTCTCGCGGCCGAGACCGAACAGAACGGACGCCACACCGCCCTCGCCGTTCGGCAGCAACAGGACGGTCCCCTCGTCGGCCGAGAAGGCATTGGTCTTCGCCCAGGCGGCGGCACCGAGCTCGGAAAGCTTCGCCTCAAGCCCTTCGGCGGTGACGGCATAGACGGGAATGGCGGCTTCATCGGCGGCGGCAAAGGCGGACAGCAAGGCGGCAAACTCCGGTTGGCATTTCCCCGAATGTAAAGAGACGAGCGAGCGGCGGCAAGGCAAACGGGCCGGTTGAAACGTGCCGGATTAACCGGGTGTTAGGGTTAACAGATTACCAAAGATGTGACCCGAGGCGGCCGCGCCGCCCCTCATCACGGTGAGATCGATGTTGCTTTCCGTTCGACGTTCCGCGCTTCTCGCCCTGTTGCTTGCACTCGCTACCGCCGGCTGCGCCAATAACAGGCCGGTGCTCACCACCCGCGGCGACGTCTCGGTAACCGGGTCGGTGGACCGGATGACCGACGCCCAGCTTGCCGGGGCGGCCACCGCCTGGGGCCAGCGCTACGACGCCGATCCCAAGAACCGCACCAACATCCTCAACTACGCCGCCGCCCTTCGCCTCGGCGGTCGCACCGACCAAGCCGTCGCCGTACTCGAAAAGGGCATGGTCGCGTCCCAGAACGATCCGGAAATGAGCGCCGCCTACGGCAAGGCCCTCGCTGCCAACGGCAACTTCGACCAGGCGCTCAGGGTCATCCGCCAGACCCAGCGGCCCGACCGGCCTGACTGGAAGCTCTATTCGGCCGAAGGCGCCATTCTCGATCAGCAGGGCAACCCCGCCGAGGCCCGCGCCGCCTACCAGAAGGCGCTGCAGATCGCGCCGAGCGAGGCCTCGGTCTACAACAATCTTGCGCTGTCCTACCTTCTCACCGGCGACGTCGCCAATGCCGAGAAAACGCTGCGGCAGGCCGTGGCCTTGCCGGGCACAACTAGCCGCATTCGCCAGAATCTGGCGCTGGTGCTGGGGTTGCAGGGCAAGTTCAAGGAAGCCGACGCCATCGCCCGGCAGGAACTCGACCCGGCACAGGCGGAAACCAACGTCGCCTATCTCAAGTCGATGCTGAGCCAGACCAACACCTGGAAGGAAGCCCGCAAGCAGGGGTGATGGAGATGGTGCCGCCCAGGATCCTCAATCTCGCCGAGGTCGCCTTCGACCCGGCGGACGATCTCGACCGGACGGCGCCGGATGGGTACGACGCACGATTTGCCGCCATCGGAGAGCGGCTCGGTGCCCGGATGCTCGGCTACTTATTGGTAGAGACCATGCCGGGATGCCGTGCAGCGCCGCTGCACAACCACCGCTGCAACGAGGAAATGTTCCTGATCCTCGAAGGAGAAGGCACCATCCGCGTCGGCTCGGAGCGGTATCCCGTTCGCGCCGGCGACGTCATCGCCTGCCCGCCCGGCGGCCCGGAAACCGCCCACCAGATCGAGAACACCTCAGACAGGCCGCTCCGCTACCTTGCCGTATCGACCATGGTGGAACCGGATGTCATCGACTATCCCGATTCCGGCAAGTTCCTGGTGAAGGGCCGGCTGCCGACCGGCGACGGCACGCGCAACGAACGCTTCCGCTTCATCGGCCGGCAAGAAACCAGTTTGAACTACTGGGACGGCGAGGAATAGACGGCTGGGCCCGACTCTCCGACAGCCTATTCCCCGCGCGGCGGCGCATAGGCGGCCGTGTCAACCATCTCGGGGCGGCCCGGCAGGTCGAGACGGGCCACCCTCGGCGCCGTCTCGGCGATTACCTTGCCATTGCGGATCACGGCGAGGCGCGTCGGCTTCAGGCGGATCGCCTCCACCGTGTCGCGGGCCTGCAGGATCACGAGGTTGGCGGCCTTGCCAACGTCGAGACCATAGCCCTCAAGGCCGATGGCCTTGGCCGCCCTGTCGGTGACGCAGTGGAAGGCGGTATCGATCGCGTCGAGCGCCGTCATCTGGCCGACGTGCACGGCCATCGAAGCGACTTCCAGCATGTCGCCCGAACCCATGGAGTACCAGGGATCCATGACGCAGTCGTGGCCGAAGGCGACGTTGACGCCAGCCTTCAGGAGTTCGGGCACCCGCGTCATGCCGCGCCGCTTGGGATAGGTGTCGTGGCGGCCCTGCAGGGTGATGTTGATCAAAGGATTGGCGACGGCATGCACGCCGGCCTCGCGCATCAGCGGGATCAGCTTGGAAACGTAATAGTTGTCCATGGAATGCATGGACGTGAGGTGGCTGCCCACCACCCTGCCCTGCAATCCCACGCGGATCGTCTCGGCGGCCAGCGTCTCGATGTGGCGGGAGAGCGGATCGTCGCTTTCGTCGCAGTGGAGATCGACCATCAGTCCGCGCTCGGCGGCGATTTCGCAGAGGCGGCGCACCGACGCCGTTCCGTCGGCCATGGTGCGCTCGAAATGCGGGATGCCGCCGACGACATCGACGCCCATGTCGAGTGCCCTGAGGAGATTGCGCTCGGCCGTCGGCGAACGATAAAAACCGTCCTGCGGAAAGGCGACGAGTTGCAGATCGATATAGGGGGCGACGCGCTTCTTCACCTCAAGGAGCGCCTCGACCGCCAGCAGTCGATCGTCGCAGACGTCGACATGGCTGCGGATTGCAAGCAGACCCTGGCTGACGGCGAGGTCGCAATAGCGAAGCGCCCGCTCCACCACCGCCTCCTGGGTCAGCAGCGGCTTCAGCTCGCCCCAGAGCGCGATGCCTTCCAACAGCGTGCCCGAGCGGTTCATGCGCGGCAGGCCGAGCGACAATGTCGCGTCCATGTGAAAATGCGGGTCGACGAAGGGCGGCGTCACCAGCCGTCCCGTCGCATTGATGGTCGTGCGAGCCGGCTTGCCGATGGCCGGTCGGATGTCCACGATGCGACCATCGCCGACGGCGATGTCGACGCCGGTACGGCCGTCGGCGAGGTTGGCATTCTCAATGAGCAGGTCGAGCATGGGCGAACCTCGGTTTGGCGAGCGGAACGAGGGGTTCAGGCGGTCGGGGCCGCGTCGGTATGATCCTTGAGATAGGTCCACAGCCGCTCGACGCGGGCGCGCACCTTGTCCATGTTGCGGTAGATGCGGATGCGCATGTCGATCACCGCCTCCGGGTCGACGACCACCAGCTTGCCCGCCTCGATCTCGGCGCGGATGGTGTTGGCCGGAAGCCAGGCCATGCCGCGACCGGTGATCGCCATCGTCTTGATCGCCTCGGCCATCGGGTTCTCGTAGATCTTGGCGAGGTTGAGCGCCTCGCCGCGTTCGGCGAGCAGCACCGAGACCAGTCGGCCGAGGAAGGTCTCAGGCGCGTAGGCGAGATAGGGAACCGGCTTGTCGGTTCCGCCGGGCAGCGGGAACAGCGGGGCGCCGGTATCGTCAGGCGCCGAGACCGGCATCACCCTGTCGCCTCCGAGATCGAGCGAGGGAAAGCGTTCGGGATCCAACAGTACCGGCACGCGCGGATGTTCGTAGGTGAGCAGGAAGTCGCAGTCGCCTTCGGCAAACATGCGGATACTGTCGTGGAAGTTTTCGGTGATCAGCCGGGCGTTGATCGGCCCGAAGCCGGCCTCGACGTCCTTCAGCCACCAGGGGAAGAAGGAAATCGACAGCGAGTGCAGCGTCGAGAAGGTAAGGATGCCCTGCCCCTGCGCCCGGCCCGAGCGCAGCTCGGCGCGTTCGAGCAGGATGAGACGCAAAACCTCCTCGGCGGTTTCGCGGAAGCGGCGGCCCTCCGCCGTCAGAGTGGTCGGATAAGTGGACCGATCGACCAGGGGCACGCCGAGCCATTGCTCAAGCTGCTGAATGCGACGGCTGAAGGCGGACTGGGTAACGCGGCGCTCCACCGCAGAGCGCGAAAAGCTGCGCGTATTGGCGAGGCTCACGAAATCCTCGAGCCACTTGATTTCCACGAACTGGTACTCCCATGCGAGGCTCTTCGCCTCCGGCGCTCAACGGCGCGCCCGGAAAAAGGTCACGCCCGTTATGTACGCAGACGGAAGGCAAAGTCGAGCCCCGCGCGAAGGCAATCACCCGAAAGCCCGCCGCTATCGTTTGGGCATTATCGTCAGGCTTGCTTGGCAAGGAAGGTCTCGATCGCCTCGACGGCGAGGGCGTGGTCCTCGTGCTGCGGCAATCCCGACACCGTGACGGTGCCGACGAGGCCGGTGCCGACCACCTTGATCGGGAAGGCGCCGCCATGGGCGGCGTACTCCAGCGGATCGACCAGCATCGCCTCGTGGAAGGGGACGTCCTTCAAGGCCGCTCGGCGCCCCATGTAGTAGGAAGAATGGCCGAAGCGCATGACGACGGCATTCTTGCGTACGATCCACTGGTCGTTATCGGCGCTGGTGCCGGCAAGCGCGGCGTGGAAGAGCTGCTGGCCGGCGCGCGTCACATCGACGGTGATCGGCAAGTTGCGGGCGCGGCCGAGTTCCATCAGAAGAAGGCCGAGCGCGATCGCCATGTCGTTGTCGAAGGCGGGAAACTGCAGGCGCTCCTCTTGCGCCAGGAGGTCGTCGAGAAGTTCCTGCGAAATGAAGGTCATGGTCGCGTCCCCGCGAATTTTCCGGTGATGAGGCCGACCAGCGGCGGCAGATGCCTATAATAGACGGCTGCGAGCGCCGCGACATAGGAAAGGCCGCCAGCCAGTGTCGCACCCACAAGACCAAGGGCGGTATGCGGCCAGTCGACCGCCTGGACGACCAGCGCCATGACGAGGGCGGCCAGCGCGATGCGGGCGGTGTCGGCGCCGGGGAAGCGGAAGCCACAGAGCCGGACCGCAATGGCGGCCGAAAGCGCCAGGGTCAGGCAGGAAGCGACCAGCGCGCCGCCGACCACGCCGACGAGATAGTTGGAGGAAAAGCCAATGACGGCGAGACCGGCGGTGGCAACGATCTCGAACAGGCCGACGACGACGAGCAGGCCATAGCGGCGATCGAGTGTCAGCATCTGGCCGGTGACGTGGGCATGATAGGCACGCACCATGCCGCCGAATGCGGCGAGGCCGATGATGGAGCGGGTCACGTCGCGATAGGTCTCGGCGACGGCCAGATCGACGAGAATGTCGGTGACGAGCCAGAGGCCCACCACAGACGGAAGCAGCACGGCTGTGAGCAGGGCGGCGTTGGTCTTGAGCTGATCGAGGGCCGCGTCGCGGTCGCCTGCGTTGATCAATCGCGCCGCGATCGGGAAGGCGGCCACGGCCACCAGCATGGATGCGACGGAGGCCAGGCGGCGGCCAAGCCCCCAGCCGACCGCCATCAGTCCGAAGGCGGCGGAACCGCCGACATGATCGACCACATAACGAATGCCGTTCTCGCCGAACCAGCCGATGCCGTTGACCACCAGCATCGGCCCGCCGTTCAGAACAGCGTCCTTGAAGATGGCGAGATCGAGACGCGCCGTCCGAAGACTAGCACCGATCATCGGAAGCGCGACGGCACTGCCGAGCGCCTGCATTGCCGCATAGGCAATCAGCAGCTCACCGGCAGAAGCGCCGAAGAGTTCGGTTGCCACGATGCCGGCAACGAGACCACCCACCGGCCCCGAGGTCAGAAGCAGCGTATAGGCGAGGATCTTGTCCTGCGCCCGCGCCCGTTCGCCGAAATGGTTGTTGAGGCCGCGTGTGACGTAATAGGCGGCAATGATCAGGAAGATGACCAGCGGGTCGCCTCGTCCATCGAAGAAATGCATGGAGAAGGCGGCCGCGGCGAGTTCCGGCAGCGTCATCAGGACCAGCAGCGTCGTCTCCGTTTCAAGGTAACGGCGACGGCCAGCGGTGTCCTCGGGCGGCGGCAGGAAGCGCAATGTGTAGAAGGAGAACCACGAGCGGCTCACCATGTAGGCGAGTTCCTGGGTCGATGTGACAAGCACGAAGGTGGACATCTCGGCCGGCGACAACCACCAGGTCCAGATCATCACCGACAGGAACTGGGCGACCGGCGACAGGAACTGTGCCGGCAGGTAGAGGATGGTCTGACGGATCAGCATGGCGACGACCTTTCCGGGGGCTGCGGGCGACAGGCAAAGGCCGTGATGATGAGCGTCGTCAGGAGAGCAAGCTCAAGCGACTTGGTGGAGAAGGAAGATACCGCCGTCGAAATCAGGAAGTAGATACCGAGCGGCAGGAGAACGGGGGCGCCGAAGCGTCGGACCAGTTCGGCGAAAAAGGCGGCGAGCCCCATCAGGAAGAACAACGTGACGAAGCCGCCGTAATAGGCGACGAAGCCGATGTAGGCGCTTTCGATGGCGACCGGCGTGCCGATCCTCGGCAACATCGCCTTGACGGCGAGAACATCCGGCCCGAAGACCACTTCGGGCCAGGACATGTCGCGGAAGATCGACAGCATGGCGACGCGTGCCATGGCGCTGCCGTCGTCGTTGATGAAGCGGCCGATGAGGCGGTCAACCAAGCCGCCGTCGACGACGAGTATGGATCCGATGACCAGAAGCGTGGCCGCGAGAATGGCTGCGGCGGCCACCGGGAGAGGGAAACGACGCCCAAGCAGCAGGCGGGCGCCCGTGACGGCGGCTATGGCGAACAGGGCGGCGGCCGACAGAACGATGGCCGTACGGCCGCCGAAAAAGAACAGCGCGCCGAAGTGGAACACCACCAGAGCCAAGCGTGGACCCGTCCGGAACGGCCCGGCGCCCAAGGCCAGCGACACGAGGCAAAGCGCTGTGGTCATGGCGTTCATCAGGGGATGGCCGAGCAGCGCCGTCGCCCGCCACTCCCAGGACAGCAGCTCTCCATTGACGTAAAGCGGCGTCAATCGGAAGCCGCTGAGCCCCTCCGCGTAGCCCAAGAGACTGTTGAGCGCCAGAATGCCCTGCACGAGCAGCGCAACCAAGCGCAGCTCGCCCGGGTTGAGGCGAAGGAGCCCGGCGAACAGACAGGCGGTCAACACGAAGTTGTCGGTCACCTGGGAGATCGGCGTCTTCTGCACGAAAATCACCTGGAAGGCGAGAAGGCCGATGGCGAGGAAAAGGACCATCAGGCCGGGACTGTCACGCCAGCTGCGGCCAAGGAAGGCGCCAAGTCCGCCGTCGACCACGACCCAGGCCATCAACGCCAGTACTGACAGATAGCTTGCCGGGTGGATCTTGAAGAGCGGGCTGCCGCCGGTCGCGTCGTAGGGAATGCCCAGGAGATTGAGCATCTGGCCGGACAGCAGGAAGAGAGCGAGCACGGACAGGACCGTCAGGCCGACGGCGAACGGCCGAACGTCGATCGCGAAGCCGGTACTGTCGACGCGATAAGAAACGGGTAGCTGAAACGCCCGCGAGGCCATGCCCAGATCGATCCCCAGACCAAAAACCTGTCCAAACCTGACAGGAATGGTCATGACTGCGCAGTTAACCCGCAGTCCTCGCGGAAAGGACCATTGCCTCTATTTCGACCAACAGCGTTCACGTTTCCTTAAGCGCGCCGTCTTATGGTTAACAAGCTGCAAACACGGGCGGAAAGCAAGTTGAACAGCCTCCTCATATCCGACGACAAACGCATCGTTAGGTCCATGACCGACGACGCACGCCGCCCGGGCGAGGTCGACATCGGCCTGCTTGTTTCCATCCTGTTTCGGCAGTGGCGGCTGATCCTGGTCGTCACGCTGCTGTTCGTCGCCGCCGGCCTTGCCTATGCCACCCTCGCCCCGAAGGTGTGGCAGTCGACAGCCAGGGTGTTGCTCGATCCGCGCGACAAGCAGGTGGTGGCCGGCCCCGGTCTGTCCCAGCCGATGCAAGGCGTCGATGCCGTCTGGATCGATACCCAGGCCAACATCGTCACCTCCGCCTCGATCCTGTCGTCGGTCATCGACCGATTGGGGCTTCAAAGCGATCCCGAGTTCGGCGGCGACCGTGACAAGACGCTGAGGACACTCGTCAAGGCGATCAAGGTGGAGCGCGCCGATCAGACCTATGTGCTCGACATCTCTGTCAACAGCGACTCGGCCGATCGGTCGGCCCGCATCGCTCAGGAGCTCGCCGAGGCTTTTGTCGCCAATCAGGTCGAGGTGAAACGGGCGGCCGTCCGCGAGGCGAGCAACCTCATCAACCGGCAGCTCGATGACCTTCGGGCAAAGGCCCGCGCCGCCCAGGAAAAGCTTGAAGCCTACCGCCGCAACCATGGTCTTCTGACGGCCAACGGCCGCTCGGTCGACGAGGACACACTGCGCCAGCTCAACGACGCCTACGTGGCGTCCCGTCTGCGCACACAGGATGCAAAGGCTCGCCGCGACAAGATCGCCGCCGCTCGTGCCGGCGGATCGGACGCCGCCCTCGCCGGCATCGACTCCACGGTCCTCAGCCGCCTGAAGATCGAACGTGCCCTCGCCGCCCGTACCGTTGGCGAACTCGGTCAAGATCTCGGCCCCAGCCATCCGCGCATGGTGGCGGCGCGCGCCGACCTCACCCGCGCCGAAGCCCAGATCGAGGCCGAACTGAAAACGCTGTCGGTCAGCGCCGATGCCGAGTACCAAGTGGCGGCCGCCGCCGAAACGGCAGCAAGGAAGGCGCTCGACGACGCCAGCGCAGTGGTGACCGACACCGGCGAGCGAACCATCGAGCTGCGCGAGCTCGAGAACGAAGCCGCGCTGCGCGCCGACATGTACAAGACCTATGTGGCGCGCACGGAGGAGATCACCTTGCAGGCCAACACGCAGGTGTCCGACGCACGCGTCATCGCCCCTGCCAACGTGCCGCTGTCTCCCTACGCGCCGCGCAAGACGATCATCCTTGCCCTGGCGGGCATTGCCGGTCTCGGTCTGGGGCTGACCATGGCCGTCTATCGCGGCCGTCGCTACTTGCCGGAGTTCCAGGAACCGGAAGCCGAAGAAGAGCCTTTCGTCCAGCCCGTGCGAACACCCGCGGTTGATGCTCAGGAGAACGAGGAGCTGTCGATCGTGGCAGCCCTCCCCGGAGAACTGCCCCCCACCCCGGCGCAGCATGGGAAAGAGGCCCTGACCGAAGCCCCGTCGGACAGTGACGCTCAGACGGTGCCGCCCGTTCTGGCCGAGTTCTCGGTGGCCATCCGTCCGATGGCGCGCGACCGCAGGGGACAACCTGCCGGTCGGTCACCGCGCGCCATCCTCACCAGCGCCCTCACCGATTCCGAAGGCATGCCGCAGCGGACCGCCCTTGAGGCGTTCGAGGCGCTTGCACACCGCATCACTGCCGCCGCCGGCGCATCCCGGCTGGTACTGGTGCTCGGCGCCGACGACGGACCGGCTGCCGCAACCGTCGCCTTCGGTCTCGCTCACGTGCCGATCAGGGACGGCGTTCTGCTCATAGATGCCTCCTGGGACGATCTGCCGCTCCATCGCGCCTATGTTGACGAGGCGATGCCCGGGGTGATCGATGTCATCGCCGGCACGGCCGACGCGGCGAGCATCGCGATCTGCGAGGGTGGCCCCGACGTCACCCTGATCGGGGTCGGTCGGCCGAATGCTGCCGACGAGATCGCGGCCAATGTCGGCCGCGTCGCCGATTTCGTCGACAAGCTGTCCCGGGACTTTGGCCGCATCATCCTGCATTGCGGGCACCGCCATCCGCCTGAACTGTTCGAGGCACTCCTTCGCCGGGCCGACGCCGTGCTGATCGTCGCCGATGCAATCGTCGAGCAGGACGATGAGACAGCGGCGATGGTGCGCGACCTCGCCGCCGCCCTGCCGGCTTTTGCGGGCCTCGTGCTGGTGCGGGAGCGGACCGAGCGCTTCGCCGTCGTCGAACGGGCCTGACCCGGCAGCGCAAGGCGATAGGGCTGGCGAGCCGAGCGAGGCCCGGCGCTCGAAACAAATCGGCATTTCATTACAATTTGAGGGATCGGGTAAATCCGGGCTGAACGGCGGCCGGACTAGGGTGGCGTCGAAGGAAGGGCCATGTCGACAGCTTGGCCCTTGCCGGAAATCGCAATTCGCTGGGAGGCGGGGATGGGGCCTTGATGGTCCGTCGCGCGCCTCCGGCGTCGGGATGGCGCTTCACGCGCCGGAGAGTCGCCAATGTCAGGTCTGTTCCACGATCGTCCGGTTACGACCGAAGCCGCCAAGTCCGCCGAAGCCGGCCGCGCGCCCGATCCGATCGCCATGATCGATACGATACGCGTCAACATCGGCAAGCAGGCGGATCTCGTCCACCTCGTCACCTTTGACGCTCTGACCGGCCGCGGCGGCACGGTCTTCACGCTGAACCTCGATCACCTGGTCAAGCTGGAGAATGATCCAGCCTTCCGTGCTGCCTATGCTCAGGCGACCTATGTGTCGGCCGATGGCGCGCCCGTGGTGGCCATGGCGCGCCGGCAGGGGGCGAACCTCGTGCGCGTCACCGGCGCCGATCTTGTGCGCCCGCTCTGTGGCGCGGCGGCTCTCGCGCGCATTCCCGTGCACTTCTTCGGTACGAGCCCCGAAACACTTGCCACAAGCGTGGCCGTACTCCGTTGCGAGTATCCGCGTCTCGTCGTCGCCGACTTTGAAAGCCCGCCCTACGGTTTCAGTCCCTTCGGGATCGATGCCCGTGCCGCCGCCGAGCGCATTGCGGCGAGCGGCGCTCGCATCTGTTTCGTGGCACTCGGCGCCCCCAAGCAGGAGATCTTTGCCGAGTTTGCCCGCCGTTGGGCTCCCGGCGTCACCTTCGTTTGCATCGGCGCGGCACTCGACTTCATCGGCGGCCGCCAGAGCCGGGCGCCGCAGGCACTCCAGGCGGCCGGTCTCGAGTGGGTGTGGCGGCTCGTTCACGATCCGCGCCGCCTTGGAAAGCGCTATGCGCTGTCGGCGCTCTATCTCATGCGCTACAACGTGCGTGAACTGGCCGGCCGGCTTTCATGGCGACGGCCCGCTCTGACCTCCGGCAATGCGACCGACAAGGAGTAAGCAGCCGATGGTCCATCGCATAACGCTCCTTCATTCGATCGATCCGCGCGGCGGCAAGGTGGGCGGCGTCGAAACGCATGTTCGGCTGATGCTGTCGCGCCATCCCGACACCGTGTCGGTTCTGCTGGTGGGCATCGACGAGCGCGGCGATCTTGAGATCGGCAAGCCCGTAGAGATCGAGTTCGATGGTCGCCGTATCGACTTCCTTCCGGTGGTTCATGTGCCGGGCGAGACGATGCGTGCGGCAGCCAAGACGATCAGCCAGTCGGTGACGTTGCGTTTCACGCTCGGCGTCATGCGCCATCTCCTGACCATTCGCCGTCTTTCCGCCGGGGATACCGCCTCGACCGAAATCGAGCGCTTCGAGCAGGCGATTCCCGCCCGCCTGATCGGCCATCCGGTGGTGCAACTCGTGCACAACGAGGAGAGCAAGGGCGACAAGATGGACAGCCTCATCGGGCGCTACTGGTGGATTCACCGCCTCAATGAGAGGATCGCCCTGGCCCTTGCCAGTCGCGTCGTCGGCGTCAATCCCAACATCGTCGCCCGCTATGAGCGGGAAATGCCAAGGGTTGCCCGCAAGTCGGAGTTCATGACCGTTTCGGTGGACACCGAACGCTTCCCGGTCGCCCCCTTCCCGCCGAGCGACGTGTTTCGCGTGGTATTCGCCGGTCGGCTCGACGCCTTCAAGGACCCGCCGCTGATGTTCGAGACGTTGAGGCGCCTCCATGCCAAGCTCGGCGGCAAGCTGGAATTTCACTACATCGGCACATCCGATCCGCACCGCGACACGGAGTTCGCGGCCATCGAGCCCTTCACCATCCGCCACGGCTTCCAGACGGGCGACGGCGTGTCGGCCATCATGCGAAACTGTCACGCCGGCATCCTCACGTCCTTCTTCGAGGGTATGCCCTGCTATCTTCTGGAGACGTTTTCGAGCGGTCGTCCCTTGGGGGCCATCCGCCTGCCGCAGTATGACCCGCTGATCGAGGAAGGCGTGTCGGGCTTCCTCATCGAGCGCCCGGAAGACCGCGAAGCCGCCGCCGAGACGATGGCCGACCACTTCGTGCGGCTGGCGGCGGACATCGCGGCGGGGCGGCTCGACCCGGAAGCCATCCGCGCCAAGGTGACGCCCTATTCCGTCGCCGTGCAGATGCCGAGGCTGTTCGAGCGGCATATCGCGCTCGGCCGCGCCGGCGCCCGCGCCCCTCAGTCCGGTATCGCCAGCCCGGCGAACAGCCGCTCCCACTGATCGATGCCGGCCTCGGCCGAAAACTCTCTCGCCCGGGCGACGCCCGGCATCGGATCGGGCGGCATCGCCAATGCCCGATCGATCGCCGCCGCCAGCTGAGCGGCGTCACCTGTAGGCACCAGTTCGCCGTAGCGGTCGGCCAGAATCTCCGCCGATCCCTCGCAACGCGTCGCGACGACCCGGAGGCCGGCGGAGAGCGCCTCGACGGTGGTCATGCCGAAAGCCTCGGTGCGCGAGGGTACCGCCGCGACACGCGACAGGCCGTAGACCTCGGCGGCCGACGAAACCCGCCCCAGGAAGCGTACCCGATCGCCAATGCCGAGATCGGCCGCTTGCTGGATGAGACGCTGCCGCTCCGGCCCGTCGCCACCTATGAGAAGGCTGGCACCAGGCGTTTCCAGACGGGCGAAGGCATCGACCAGCACGTCCATGCCCTTTTCAGGCGAGAGACGACCGACGGCACCGACGATGGGCGGCCGGGCTACGATCTCCTCGGCTGTGGCAGAGGTGAGGAGCGGCACCGGATTGTAGATGCGCTCCGTTCGGGCCGCAGGAGCACTCCAGCGTTCGACGAGCGCACGGACAATACCGTCAGACACCCCGACGAAGCGACTGACCAAAGGAGCGAGCGCCGGCAAGGCATAATAGCCGACGGCCGAGAGGCGACCCGTCTTGTACTCCTCGAACCCGTGATAGGAGAAAACGAGCGGAACCCGTGACAGGGCAAGCGCCTTGGCGAACGCCAGCTTGACGCAGGACACCGACACGGCACCGGCGATCACGTCGAAGCGGCGCCTGCGCAGCAGGCGGGCGAGCCGCAGCACCGCCTTAGGGTGGCTCTTGCCGACCTCGATCGCGTCGACGGACGGATCGACGCCGTCATCGACCAGCTTCTCGTCATAGACGAAGGTGACGCGATGACCGCGTACCGCGAGACCGTTGGCAAGGATCGCCCAGACACGCTCGGCACCTCCACCGCCCGAAGCGCGGGTGTAGAGAAGAATATCAAGCTTCCGCATATCGTCTCCAGAGAGGCGAGTAGAGGCGCGAGGTTAGCCTTGTCACGTTCGGGCGGCCAAGCAAGAAATAAGCGGCAGGCTATGTCCGAAACTGGCCTTGGCCTTCTCGCCAAGGCAGGCAGGATCGGCTATCGAGGTGCGACTTCTGTCGACCTCCCCGGAGTTTCCGTTGTCCGACCAGTTCCTCACGCGCCGCGTCGCCGGCTCCACGGTCGGGCTCGGCATTTTCATGATGTTCTTTGGCGACTTCATGTTCGCCGTCAACGACATCATGGGCAAGTGGCTGGCCGGCAGTTTCTCGGCCGGACAGATCGTGCTGATGCGATCGCTCGCCGCTCTGGTCGTGCTCGTCCCCATGCTCTTGAAAGGCACGGTGCCGGATCTCGTTCGGTTGGAGCGGCCGGGATTGCAAATGTCCCGCGTCGGACTGGCAACGGCGGAGATCGTGTTCTTCTACATGGCGATCCGCTTCCTGCCGCTCGCCGATGTCATGACCTTCTATCTCGCCGGACCGATCTATGTCGCGGCCGTGTCGCCCTGGCTGCTTGGCGAACGCGTGAGCGGACGTCAGTGGCTGGCGATCGCCATTGGCTTTGCCGGCGTCGTCTTCGTGCTGCGACCGGGTTCGGACAGCCTCTCATGGCCGGCGCTGATCTCCATTGCCGGTTCTCTCTGCTATGCCATGATGGTGGTGCAAAGCCGCCAGCTCCGTGGCACGCCCGACCGGGTTCTGGTGTTCTGGCAGACGATCGGTGCGCTCATCGTCGGCGCCATCCTCGCGCCCTTCGGCTGGGTGTCGCCGAGTCTTGCCGACCTTGCCATGCTCTCGGCCCTCGGCGTCATCTCGATGACCGCCCATCTCTGCATCGCCCGCTCGGTCAAGCTGGCGCCGGCCGCCGTGGTGGCGCCGATCCAGTATTCGCTGCTGCTCTGGGCGATCCTGTTCGGCTGGCTGGTGTTCGGCGACCGGCCGCACCCCTCGATGCTGGTGGGCGCCGCAGTGATCGTCGCCGCAGGGTTGATGGTGGTGAGAGGACGTGGCGGTTCGGACACGGCGACGGAAGCTCCTGACTGATACCCTGTCGATTGCTGGCGAATGCCGCTATGATCCGTTTCAAATCATCATCTTGAGGAGGATGTCTTCATGCGGTCTTCGATCCCCGTTCTGACAGCGCTTGCTGTCGGACTGCCGGCCCTCGCCACGCCCGGTCTTGCGGCCACCTGCAGCGCCAAGGGCGACGGTTTCGGCCCGTGGCTTTCAGGCTACGCGAAGACGCTGGTCGAGGCCGGCATTCCGGCGAACACGGTGCAATCGGCGCTGTCCGGCATCGCCTTCGATCCGGCGGTGATCAAGAAGGATCGCGGACAGGGCGTCTTCTCGCAAACCTTCGCCGAGTTCGCCGGCCGCATGGTCAACAAGAACCGCCTGACGGTGGGTGCGCAGAAAATCAAGACGAATGCCGACCTCTTCGGCCGCATCCAGGCGCAATATGGCGTACCGCCCCAGGTGATCGTCGCCGTCTGGGGGCTTGAGAGCGACTTTGGCGCCAACACCGGCGACTTCCCGACTCTCCAGTCGCTGGCGACCTTGGCCTATGACTGTCGGCGCCCTGTCATGTTCCAGAACGAACTGCTCGATGCCGTTCAGATCGTGGCGCGTGGCGATCTCAGCCCATCCGAGATGAAGGGGGCCTGGGCCGGCGAACTCGGTCAGACCCAGTTCCTGCCCTCCAACTATTTGCGCTACGCCGTCGACTTCGATGGCGACGGCCGCCGCAACCTCATCAAGAGCGCGCCCGACGTGCTGGCCTCCACCGCCAACTACCTCCATTCGCTCGGCTGGACGCCTGGCCAGCCCTGGCTGGTCGAAGTCGACATTCCCGCCGAGCTGCCGTGGGACCAGGCGGACCTGCCCATCAAGAAGCCGGTCGGCGAGTGGCAGGCGATGGGCGTGCGCGCCGCCAACGGTTCCATTCCCGAGGGCGCCGCCGCCCTCTACCTGCCGATGGGCCGCTTCGGGCCGGCTTTCCTCGCCTATCATAACTTCGACGTCTACCTTGGCTGGAACGAGTCGCTGGTCTATTCGACGACGGCTGCCTATTTCGCCACACGACTCGCCGGCGCGCCGCCGGTCGGCGCCGGCAACGGCAAGGTGGAGGCGCTCGGCGCTTCCGACATCGCCTTCATCCAGGCGGCACTGACGGCGCAGGGCTTCGACGCCGGCCCCAAGGACGGCAAGCTCGGTCAGCGGACGCGCGAGGCCGTGCGCGGCTTCCAGATGAAAGCCGGCCTGCCCGCCGACGGCTGGCCGGATTCGGCGCTGCTCCGGGCTCTCAGGTGATCTTGGTTCCGGATCGCTTTTCGCCGCCGCTTCCCATCGACGCGGTGCTGGACGATGTCAGAACGTCGCTTGAAGCCAACCCGCGCCTCGTTCTTGTCGCCGCCCCCGGCGCCGGCAAGACGACACGGGTGCCGCTGGCGCTGCTCGACGCCCCCTGGCGGCGGGGCAAGCTGCTCGTCGTGGAGCCGCGCCGCATCGCCGCCCGCGCCGCAGCGGCGCGCATGGCCGAAAGCCTCGGCGAGAGCGTAGGTCAGACTGTCGGCTATCGCGTCCGCATGGACTCCAAGATCTCGGCAAAAACGGTGATCGAAGTGATCACCGAAGGCGTTTTCACGCGCATGATCGTCGACGATCCGCTGCTGGACAGCGTGTCGGCGGTGCTGTTCGACGAGTTTCATGAGCGTTCGCTCGATGGTGATCTCGGCCTCGCGCTTGCCCTCGACGGGGCGGCGCTGAGGGATGATCTTCGGATCGCCGTGATGAGCGCCACGCTCGATGGCGGCCGCGTGGCAAGTCTTCTCGGCGGCGCGCCGGTGATCGAGAGTGCCGGCCGCGCCTTTCCGGTTGAAACGCGCCACGTCGACCGCGACCCGCTCCTCCGTTTCGAGGATCAGGTGGCCGAGGTGACGCTGCGGGCGTTGCGTGAGGATGAGGGCTCGGCCCTGGTCTTCCTGCCGGGCCAGGCAGAAATCCGTCGCGTCGCCGAACGGCTCGAGGGTCGTCTGCCGGCCGGCATCCGTCTAGCGCCGCTCTATGGTGCGTTGACCGGCGCCGAACAGGACTTCGCCATTCGTCCTTGCCGGCCGCCGGAGCGCAAGGTGGTGCTTGCCACCGCCATTGCCGAAACGTCGCTGACCATCGACGGCGTACGCCTCGTCATCGACGGCGGCCTCGCCCGCGTGCCGAAGTACGAGCCCGATACCGGTCTCACCCGTCTTGAAACGGTGCGCGTGTCCCGCGCCTCGGCCGATCAGCGGCGCGGCCGTGCCGGCCGCACCGAGCCGGGCGTCTGCTGGCGTCTGTGGAACGAGGGGCAGACGGCGGCGCTGCAGCCCTACTCGACACCGGAAATCCTGGAAGCCGACCTCAGTCAACTGGCACTCGACCTTGCCGCCGTCGGCATTCGCGACCCCGGCGCCCTCGCCTTTCTCGATCCCCCACCCCGGCCGGCTTGGCGCGAAGCAGTGGACCTGCTGCGCGGCCTCGACGCGCTCGATGACGACGGCCGGATCACGACCGAGGGCAAGGCACTGGCCCGCCTGCCATTGTCGCCGCGCCTCGCGCACATGATCCACCGCGCGGCGGATTTCGGCGCAGCGCGACCGGCCGCCGACATTGCCGCGATCCTCACCGAACAGGGCCTCGGTGGCGAGGCGACCGACCTTGCCGACCGTCTCCAGCGCTTCCGCTCCGATCGAGGGCAGCGGGCCTCTGACGCGCGAGCCATGGCGGCGAAATGGGCGAAGCTTGCCGCAGGGGACAACGCTTCGGACGCGCCGGCCGCTCCGCTATCCCTTGGTGGCGTTCTCGCGCTCGCCTATCCAGACCGCGTCGCCGAGGCACGGGGGCAGGCGGGTGCCTTTCGCCTGGCCAGTGGTCGCGGCGGCATGCTGGAGGACCATGACCGGTTGGCCAGGGATGCCTATATTGTCGTCGCCGATCTCGCCGGCAAGGCCGAACGGGCGCGCATCCGGCTTGCCGCCGCCATATCCCGCGACGAGATCGAGACGCTTTTCCCGGCCCGGATCGTCGTGGAAACCGCCGTTGTGTTCGACCCGGCAGCCCGCGCCGTCCGTGCCCGCCGCATCCGTCGGTTCGGCGCGGTGAAACTCGCCGAAGAGCCGATGGCGGCGCCGACAGGCGCGGAAACGAGTGCCGCGCTTTTGTCCGGCATCCGCCGAACAGGCGTCGATCGTCTCGGCTGGTCGAAGGACCAGCGACGGCTCAGGGAGCGCGCCGGCTTCCTCAATCGCACGGTGGGCGAACCCTGGCCGGACCTCTCCGACGCCGTCCTCGCCGACACGCTCGAAGACTGGCTCGGCCCGTTCGTCGACGGGGTGACACGGCTCGACGACGTCGACGCGGCGCTTCTCGGTGCCGCGCTCGACCGGCTCCTCCCTTTCGCCCTCAGGCAGGACATGGACCGGTTGATGCCGAGCCATTTCGAGGCGCCGACCGGCAGCCGCGTGCCCATCGACTACGGGGCCGACGGCGGACCGGCGGTTGAAATCCGGGTGCAGGAACTGTTCGGCCTCGATCGCCACCCTGCGGTGGCCGGCGGGCGTCTGCCCTTGACGCTGGTGCTGACCTCGCCGGCCCACCGGCCGATCCAGACGACCAGGGACCTGCCCGGCTTCTGGCGTGGCTCGTGGAGGGACGTCGCCAAGGATCTCAAGGGCCGCTACCCGAAACATCCCTGGCCTGACGATCCCCTTGCCGCAGAGCCGACCCGACGCGCCAAGCCGCGCGGCACCTAATCAATGGACGTTCAGCGTGACGTCATAGGTGGTGTAGCTATACTGCATGCCGGAGCTATCGATCGGGTATCCGAGACTCACCGACAGACGATCGGTGCCGCGGAAGCCCTTGGCCGCGGTGTAGGACAACCTCGTGCCGACGAACTTGCGCCCATCGCAGGGTGGAACCATGTTGACGAAGGTCTCCGAGCGGATGACCAGCTTGCCGTGCGCCGGCTGCTTCAGAACCTTGGTCCGGTATTGGCCATAGGCAACGCAGTTTTCCAGGCGGATATACATCAGTTCCGACACGGTCTGACCGGACTTGAGGTCGTAGGTCAGGTTTTCGGCATAGGCTGACGTGATCACCTGCAATAGAACGGCTGCGGCAATAAGGGAACGCATTACAAACCTCGATGCAATTCCGGCGCGCGGACGCACGCCGGGGATATTTCCAATTGCAACTGTTACCAAGGGTTGCGAAGTTTGCAAGCGACCCTTGAACGCAACTCAACCGGAGAACAAGCCCGCCGCGCGAATTTCCAGCGCGGCACGATCGCCGATGCGGGGTGGTTCGCGGTCGGCCGGCGTCAGCGCCTCGATCACCACGTCGGTGCCATCGGCGCGGAAACCGATCCGGCGCGACGATCCCGATCGATGCAGCGAAACCACCGTTGCCCAGAGGCCTTCGCCGTCTCGGCGGAAGGCGACATGCTCAGGGCGAACGTAGAGCTTCGCCGGACCGTCGAAGAGCAGCGGTGGCAGCTTCGGGATCGACACCTCCTGTTGGCCGACGAAGGGGCGCCCCTTGTCGACACGGATGTCGAGACGGACCGACTCGCCGATGAAGTCGAAGACGAAGGGCGTCGCCGGGCGGTCGTATATGTCCTCGGGCGAGCCTTCCTGCTCGATCCGTCCCTCACTCATCACCACCACGCGGTCGGCAAGATCGAGCGCCTCTTCCTGATCGTGCGTCACGAACAGGGTGGTGTGGCCGGTGCGGTCGTGGAACTCCCTGAGCCACAGGCGCAGCTCCTTGCGCACCTTCGCGTCGAGGGCGCCGAACGGCTCATCAAGCAGCAGGACGCGCGGCTCGACGGCGAGCGCGCGGGCGAGCGCCACCCGCTGGCGCTGTCCGCCGGATAACTGGCTCGGATAGCGGCCGCCATAGCCCGGCAACTGGATCAGGGAGAGGAGTTCTTCGACCTTGTCCCTGATGACCGCCGCGGACGGCCGCGACCGGCGCGGGCGCACCCTCAGCCCGTAGGAGATGTTGTCGGCGATGGTGAGATGCTTGAAGAGAGCGTAGTGCTGGAACACGAAGCCGATCTGTCGTTCCTGCACGCTTTTCAGACTGGCATCCTCGCCGCCGAACAGGATCTGGCCGCCAGAGGGGATTTCGAGGCCGGCAACGCAGCGCAGCAGCGTCGTCTTGCCCGACCCGGACGGACCGAGCAGCGCCAGAAGCTCGCCCGAGGCGACTTTGAGGTCGACGCCGTGCAAGGCCGCCGTGCTGCCGAAGGTCTTCGTCAGGTTGCGAATATCGAGTTCCATTGGGACTCCGTCAGTGGCGGTGGCCGGCGGCGAGATCGCTGGCATAGCGATGCTCCAGCCAGGACTTGATTCCGAGCGTCACCAGCGCCAGAGCGGCGAGCAGCGAGGCAACGGCGAAGGCGGCGACGAACTGGTATTCGTTGTAGAGGATCTCGATATGCAGCGGCATGGTGTTGGTGTAGCCGCGGATGTGCCCGGAGACCACCGACACCGCCCCGAACTCGCCCATGGCGCGGGCGTTGCAAAGCAGCACGCCGTAGAGCAGCGCCCATTTGACGTTGGGCAGCGTCACCGTCCAGAACATGCGCCAACCGGAGGCGCCGAGCGTCAGCGCCGCCTCTTCGTCGGTGTTGCCGAGTTCCTCCATCAACGGAATCAGCTCGCGGGCGATGAAGGGGAAGGTGACGAAGATCGTCGCCAAGACGATGCCCGGCAGGGCGAAGATGATCTGGATGCCGGCTGACTGCAACAGGCCGCCGAAGAGGCCATGATTGGCGTAGAGCAGCACGTAGACGAGGCCAGCCACCACAGGCGACACCGAGAAAGGCAGGTCGATCAGCGTCACCAGGAAGGCCTTGCCGCGAAACTCGAACTTGGCGATGGCCCAGGCAGCGGCAATGCCGAAGACGAGATTGGCCGGCACGGCGATGACCGCAACCGCCAATGTCAAAATGATGGCATCGAGTGCGGCCGGATCGGCGAAGGCTTCCATGAAGGCGCCCCCGCCCTTGCGGAAGGCTTCCATGAACACGGTGATCAGCGGCAGCAGCAGAAACAGGGCCAGAAAGCCTACCGCCAGCGCGATCAGTAGGCGCCTGACCCAGGGAGCCTCCTCGGTCGGCAGGCGACGGCGCGGCGGACGCGCGACGACCGATCCGGCGGCGGGCTCTTCCTCCAGCGACACGGCGAGCGCGACGGAACTGTCAGACATGGCCATACCTCGCGCGCGCCCGAGCCTGGATCAGGTTGATGAGAAGAAGCGTGCCGAAGCTGACCAGCAGCATGATGGCGGCAACGGCCGTGGCGCCGGCATAGTCAAACTCTTCGAGCTTGATGACGATGAGCAGCGGCGCGATCTCCGAAACATAAGGAATGTTGCCGGCGATGAAGATCACCGATCCGTATTCGCCGACGGCACGGGCGAAGGCCAGCGCGAAGCCGGTCAGGATGGCCGGGCTGAGCACCGGCAGCACCACCGAGGCGATGGTTCTGAGCCGACCTGCGCCGAGCGTCGCGGCCGCCTCCTCAAGCTCGCGGTCGACCTCGGCAAGCACCGGCTGCACCGTACGGACGATGAAGGGCAGGCCGACGAAGACCAGCGCCAGGAAGACACCGATCGGCGTGAAGGCGATCTTGAGACCGAAGAGGCCGGCCACCGAACCGATCCAGCCTTTCGGCGCGTAGAGCGCGGTCAGAGCAATGCCGGCCACGGCCGTCGGCAAGGCAAACGGCAGGTCGATGATCGCATCGAAAAAGCGACGCCCCGGAAAATCGTAACGCACCAGCACCCAGGCGATCAGAAGACCGAAGGGCACATTGAAGGCGGCGGCAGCGAAGCTGGTGACAAAAGACAGCTTGAGCGCCGACAGCGTACGGCCGTCGAGCGCCAAAGCGACAATCTCATGCACCCCCAGCGAAGAAGCCCGGAAGAGCAGGGCGCCAAGCGGAAGGAGCACGATCGCCGTCAGGTAGAGGATCGTGAAGGCGATGGTCAGGCGGAAGCCCGGCAGGACGCTCGGCTTGACGAAAGGCGCGTTGAGGATCATGGGCCTCGCTTTCGGAGGAAGCCGGCCGATCGGGGTCACCCGGTCCGCCGGCGGCAAGGTCTCGTTCGGTCAGCGGAAAGAGAAACCCGGGCGGCGCCGTCGCGATCCACACGGCATTCCCTCCATTCGGTCCGCCGGCGGCGCACCGCCGGCGGTTCCGGTCATTGTCCGGGCTTGTAGATCTGGTCGAACACGCCGCCATCGCCGAAATGGTAGGGCTGCGCCTTGGCCCAGCCGCCGAACAGCGGATCGTCGATGCTGACCAGCTTCAACTGGGGGATGGCCTTCAGAAGCTCGGGATCGACCAGCTTCGGTTCCGCCGGGCGATAATGGAACTTGGCGGCCAGCGTTTGCCCCTCCGCCGAATAGAGATACTCGAGATAGGCGCGAGCCTGTTTCTCGGCGCCGTTGGCCTTGGCGTTCGCCTCGACGACGGCGACCGGCGGTTCCGCCAGGATCGACTGCGGCGGTACGACGATGTCGAACTTGTCGGCGCCGAACTCGTCGAGCGCCAGGAAAGCCTCGTTCTCCCAAGCGAGCAGAACGTCGCCAAGCTCGCGTTGAGCAAAGGTGACCGTCGAGCCGCGGGCACCGGTATCGAGCACCGGCACGTGCTTGTAGAGCGTGGCGACGAAGTCGCGGATCTTCGCTTCGTCGCCGCCATATTGGCCGGCCGCCCAGGCCCAGGCCGCAAGGTAGTTCCAGCGGGCGCCGCCGGACGTCTTGGGGTTGGGCGTGATCACCTCGATGCCGTCCTTGACGAGATCGCCCCAGTCGTGGATGCCCTTGGGATTGTTCTTGCGGACCAGGAAGACGATGGTCGAGGTGTAGGGCGCAGAGTTGTGCGGCAGCTTGCCACGCCAGTCGGCGGGAATCTTGCCCGTTCTCTCGGCGATGGCGTTGATGTCGCTTTCGAGCGCCAGCGTCACCACGTCGGCCGGCAGACCGTCGATGACGGCACGGGCCTGCTTGCCGGATCCGCCATGTGAGGCGCGAACGGAAATATCCTCGCCGGTTTCCGCCTTCCAGTGAGCGATGAAGGCCTCGTTGTAGGCTTCGTAGAACTCACGCGTCGGATCGTAGGAAACGTTGGTCAGCGTCACCGCTGCGGCGGGAGCGACAAGGGCAAACGATGCCGCGACCGCGGCGGCAACCAGTCCCAAGCGTTTCGAGCCCTTCATGCTTTCAGTCTCCAGCCTTAGGCGATGCCGCGCATCGCGCCTGTCCGGGAGCACCTGGCTGCCTCTCGGGCTTCCTGGTGCCTCCCGACAGGCTGAAATCCTAAAAGGACGACATCAATTCGCAAGAGATACCATTCCCCAGGGAATGGCCGGTTTGTAAAATATCATTCCGTTATTGTCGCTGATTACGCGACGCGAGGCAACGTGCTTCCCGGAATGCAAAGGTTTCCGGTGGGATTTTCCCTTGAAGATCAAGAGCGCAGAACTTCGCGGACGCGCTGGAGGGCCACGGGCAGCAAGGCCGAAAGCCCCCCGATGGCATCTTGCCTCAGCAGCGACAGCGACGGGTAGGCTGACGTCCTGTCGCCTTCTAGTTTCCAGAGCCAGTTGGCGGCAGCCGGAAGAAGAGCGACGCCCGGCCGCCCAAGCAGACCGGCGAGGCGAAGCGGCAGACTGTCGACCGCGACGACCGCATCGAGCCGGCTGAGAAGCGCCGCGCAATCGACCCGGGCGTCGACGCCAGCCTCATAGTCGGGGCCGGGGTGCTCAACACGCACCGGTGTGCCGGTGACCTCCCAGCCCGACGGTGCCGACGAGCGGGCGAGCATGGTCGACGGCAACCGCTCGAGGGCAACGAAGCGCAGGTCGCCGATCCCGGCGAGCGGCGCGAGATCGGCAAGCCCGAGGCCACCGCCCCACTGCAAGCCGATGGCCGGCCGCCCCCGGCCGAGATCGAGCCGGGCGCCCCAGCGGTCGACCAGCATGGGTTCCGCAGTGAGCAGTGGCTTCGCCGAGGCGAAACTGCCGGCGGTGAGACCGAGGCGATGCGGCAAGCCGACAAGCGGTGCCGCGGCACCGGCTACCTCGACCCAGTCGGCCAGATCGTCGGTGTCGGCGACGACGTGGCCGACGCCGGCCAGTGCAGAGGCCAAGCGGACGAATGGCCTCGGCGTCACCAGAACCAAGTCGGCAACCAGCGACCGGGCGAGCGGCAGGGCGGGCGCCAAAGCGACGAGGTCCAGGAGATCGGCACCCGTCCAGACCACGAGCGGACGGTCGAGCGGGTAGCCGTCCCAGGCCGGCAGCCGGGCTGTCCAGGTCGGAGGCGTGGCGATGGCGTCGAGATCGGCAAAACCGCCGGCCATGTCCCCGAGGACCAGCAACGCCGCCGCGCGATCCGCGCGTGGGCCGGAATCGCCCGTCCGGCGGAAAGCTTCGACCGCTTCCAGAGGGCGACCGGCCGCGGCGAGCGCCGAGCCGAGACCGTCGAGGACTTTCGGTTCGGCCGGATCGAGCCGCAGCGCCGTTTCAAAGGCCGATACCGCGCCGGCGGCGTCGCCTGCCGCAAGACGCGCCCTACCAAGACGGGCCGCCAGTCCCGCGTCGAGCGGCCTGACGGCGCGAGCCCGCTCAAAAGCAGCGGCGGCCTCCGCCAAACGCGACGTGGCGGCAAGCGCCTCGCCGAGAGCCAGGGCAATGTCGGCACGACCCGGCTCGGTGCGATCGGCGCGCATCAGGAACACGACAGCGCGGGCATGATCCCCGTTGGCACGCGCGGCTGCGGCAGCGCCCAGCATGGCCGGCACGTGATCCGGCGACCGCACCAGCGCCACTTCGTAGAGGGCTACAGCCTCGATCCATTTGTGGGATGCCTCTGCGACGGCGGCGCGGGCCATCAGCTGGTCGACAACCGTTTCGGTCATGGCGCCGACCTTTCGGAACCGAGGCGACCCAAAAGGTCCACTAGATTCTCGCCCCGCCGAAGGATGCGGGCGTCGGGATACCAAGGCGTTCCGCCCTCACTGCCCCAAAGCCAATCGGCCGCCGAAGGGGCGATCACCACCGTCGGCCGACCGAGCGTGGCTGCCAGATGGGCGGTGGCCGACACGGGTGCGATGACTGCGCCAAGCGCGGCCATGGCCGCCGCCGTCTCGACGAAGCCGCCCAAGCGGTCACCAAGCGATTCGACGACGAGCCCCCTGGGCAATGCGGCGGGCGACGCCCTGCCGGCGCGACGGTCGAGAGCGAACAGACGGATGCCCTTGAGATCGGCAAGCGGCGCGAGAGACGCGGCATCCGCGGCGTTTCGCCAATAAAGGCCAACGGCGAACCGGTCGTCTGCGCTGACGAACCGCCGCCAGGCATCGATGCGCAAGGGGTCGGGCCGGAAATGGGCAGGCGGCGGCAGGCCGGTGCGTTCGGTTCCGAACACGTGCGGAAGACTTCTGAGCGGCACCTCCAAGTCATGCGGCGGCAGACGCCGTCCCTGCTCCACCACGGTCACCTCGCCGCCAAGATCGAGCCGGCGAAACAGATCTGTGAGTGCCGGTCGAACTTCGATGACCAGGCGTGGCCCTTGGACCGCAAGCTGAGGAAGGAAGCGCGCAAAGGCGATATCGAGGCCCGGATCCCGCTCGCCATGAACGAGCAGCGTCCGACCGCGAATGTCCTCACCGACCCAGCGGGGCGCCGAAAAGCGACGCGGCAGCAGTTCGGGGGCCTGCCAGCGAACCTCGGCGCGAGCAAAGCCGCGCCTGTAGTCGCCGGCAATCAGCAGCGCCTCCGCTTCGTCCATTAGGAGTTCGGGATCATCAGGCGCCAGCGCCACGGCGCGGCCGTAGGCAGCAAGCGCCTCGCCGGCGCGGCCGAGTGCCACCAGAGACTTGCCCATGGCGCGGTGAGCGCGCGACAACTCGGGCCTGAGTTCGGCCGCTCGTTCGGCATGGGCGAGCGCGTCCTCGAAATGGTCGGTCAGACGGGCAGCGTCCGAGAGTTCAACGAGCCGGTCGGGGGTGGGCGCCTCGGCCACCAGCGCCGCAAGGAGGCGTCGGGCCCTGTCACGTTCGCCGATCCGCATCAGCGCTGCCGCGAGCTTCTCGCGCACGTCCGGATCGCCGGCGCCAGCGGCAACAGCGTCGCCCAGCAATAGAACGGCGCGATGGTCGTCGCGGCTTTTGAAGGCGGCTATACCGGCGTGCGCCAGCGCGGCACCCGGCCGAAGCGACATGTCGTTCGCATCACGAGACACATCGCGCACCGGCGGAGGATCGGCACGAAAAGGAACGGCGCGGTCGCCAGCCGCAAACTCGGCAAGCGCCACGATGACACGCGATAACGGGGCATCGTTGCTCTCGCCGAGACGGCGACGGAAAAGGCGCGTGGCGGGGAACCAAGGGGTACGGCCGTCCTTTTCCAGCCATAACCAGTCGTCGCGATCTGGCCCCGTGACGAAGGCGGGCCGGCCGGCAGCACCGGCCAGTGCAGCGACGGGGCTCGATGCCGAGGCGACTACGGCGTCGAGATTGGGCAGAATGGCGGCAACGCTTTCGAGGCCGCCCCTGTGGGCGGCAAGCGGCGAGGCCGTCGGAAAGCGGGTCATCGCCCCAGCGTCGAGAGCAATGAATGCCACGCCGGACAGGCTCGCGAGCGAAGCAACATCGATCGAAGCCTGCAGATCGTCCAATGCGAGGCCGACCCGGAAGCCGTCGAGATGGGCGATGGTCCGCGCCGCGTCCGTCACGGCGGCCGGATCGGCGGTGACATAGCGGCGCGGCGACGGCAGGCCATCGGCTGCAAGGCCGAGCAGGGCCGGGAGACTCATCACCGGCAGGACGAGATCGCCCTCCCCCGCTTCCGCGATGCCGTCGAGCCCGTCGACGGCGGCCAGCACAGGCGCGAGGTCATCGCCCCCCGTGACGCGAACGCTGGCCGCACCGGCCGCCTTCAGCGCCGGGACGAAGCGCAGGAAGCGGATCAACACCCCGGCGTCGCCCTCGGCAGAAAGCACCACATCCCGTCCGGCGAGGTCGGAGATATCTGGAAACTCCGGCGGCTCGCCGCGCCGCCACTCGAACTCGGCAAGCCCGGCTTCAAAGTCGCCCGTCGCCAGCAGCAGTTCGCCCAGGAAAGCCCGGGCGACGGGAACCGGATGGCGAACGACGAACCGGCGCAGCACGCCGATCGCCTCGCGGGTGCGTCCGGCGGCGAAGAGAACGCGCGCAAACTCCATCGCCGCCTCGGCGTGACCGTCGTCGCGCGCCACGGCCGTCCCCAGGAAATGCAGGGCGAGCGCGGTTTCACCAGATTCAGCCGCCAGTCGTCCGAGCCCAAGGCGCGCATCGGCATCATCGGCGGCGATGACAGCCCGCTCGAAGGCGCGGGAAGCGCCGCGAACATCGCCGAGCTTTCGCAGCGCTTCGCCCCAGGCCACCAGCAGATCAGCCCGGTGCGGTGCGGCCTGCACCGCCTGTCGAAGGGCGAGTTCCGCCCTGGCCGATTCGCCGAGCGCGCCGAGCGCGGCGGCGCGCATCCTCAGCGCCTCGACGGAGACTGGACTGACGGCCAGCACCTGGTCGGCGTGGTGAAGCGCCGAGGCAGGCTTGCCTCGGGCAAGGTCGCGGTTGGCGGCAAGCAGTGACAGCGACGCATGGCGCCGACCAACGGAGAGCCCCGCGTCGAGCACCCGGTCGGCGTCGGCCGTTTCGCCAAGCCGGACCAGCAACCCGGCAAGCCTCGACCAAGCCTCCGGATCGGAAGGGCCGAGCGCCACCAGACGGGCTGCAAAGGGCAATGCGGCACGAGCCGCCGACGCCCCCTCCAAGCCTTCCACTGCCCTTGTGAGCCGGTCGAGGGCCGCAGCATCCGACAGGCCCGGCTTGGCGAGCGCCTCGGCTTCCGCGCGGAGCGCTGCGGCAACGCCCTGCCAGCCGGGTCCGCTGGCACGAAACAGACGCGCGGTGGGATACCAGCGACTGAACAGTCCCTCCCGTCCCCACATCCAGTGCGGAGCCTCATCGAGCAGCAACCATAGCGGCGCGCCGACGACACCGGCGGCATGCGCTATGGGGCCATCGGCCGCAACGACGAGGTCGAGATCGGCGAGAAGGTGAGGCGTTGCCTCGGCCGCCTCGCCGTCGAGCCTCCTGGCGGCCACCGAGTCGAGCGCCACCAACCGGAAACGAGGGAAGGCGCGCCGAAGCGTCGTGACGATGTCATCGGGAACCGCCTCGGTCGCGGAACTCCACGGCGAAGGCGCCATTGCGACGCCGATCGTCGCCTCACGCCGCAGCGTCCGCGCAGGCAGGCGCGGCGGCGGCACATCATCCGGAGAAAGGCCGAGAGCGGCCAGTGCCGACGCCAGCGGCAGGATGACGTCGTGCGGCGGCAAGGCGGTGACGTCGACGATCGGCGACCCGCCGAAGACCGCCGCGAAAGACGCAAGACGGGCCAGTTGCCCAGCCGGCGCGGCGAGCGTCAACGACAGAACGCGGGTCGCCATATCCGGCAGGAAGCGGGCGAAGGCGAGCGTGTCGCATTCTTCCTCCTCGGTCACCACGACGAGGCGGGCGGCCGGCGAGCGCGCGCCACTCCAGCGCGGCCGGTCGGAGGGAGAGGCGAAGGCGCGGCGCTCGAAGTCGGCAAAGCCCGACGCCCAGTTTCCCTCAGCAAGCATCAGGCGCGCCCCATCGAGGCGGTCGGACGCGGCGGCATCCGACGCCTGGGTAGGACGGTCGTCATCGATCGTCAGGTCTTCGTCCAGTTTCAGCTCCAGCCGCCGCCATTGATCCACTCCCTTCCATGGAACGAGCGGCCTGATTCGGAAATGATTATATCCGCGCCCGGTCGTCCCAAGCGGCTTGGCGGGCGCTGAGCGGCACCTTCCTGCCACAGTGCGGCCGTGTTTCAGCGTTCCTTAAGAGGCCGATCCCTATCCTCGTCATCGCCGCTTCTGGCCGGATTCCTGGACCAACCCGTATGACCGACATCGCCGACAATACCGCCCAGAAGACCTCGAAGGCCTTCATACTGCCCGCTGCCGACAGCGATTTCCTGTTGTCGGATTCGATGCGCGGCGTTCGCTTCATGCTCGAGTACTCCAAGGCCGAGCAGACGCTGAAGGCCTGGGGCATCCGCTCGACGCTGGTGGTCTTCGGCTCGGCCCGCGTTCACGAGAACGGCAATCCGCTGCATAACCGCTGGTATGGCACGGCGCGCGAGTTCGGCCGCATCGCCTCCGAGCGCGGCGGCGCCGTCAACCGCACCGACGGCTTCTTCGACAACGTCATCGCCACCGGCGGCGGTCCCGGCATCATGGAGGCGGCCAACCGCGGCGCCCGCGACGCCGGCGCACCGACCATCGGCTTCAACATCACCCTGCCGCACGAGCAGGAGCCCAACGCCTATACGACACCGCAGCTCACCTTCCGCTTCCACTATTTCGCCATGCGCAAGATGCATCTCGCCATGCGCGCCAACGCGCTGGTGGTGTTCCCCGGCGGGTTCGGCACCTTCGACGAGCTGTTCGAACTCCTGACGCTGACCCAGACCCACAAGGGCACCCGCATTCCCGTGGTGCTGGTCGACGGCGAATACTGGCACAAGGTCATCAACTTCGACGCGCTGGCCGACTACGGCATGATCAACCGAGAGGACATTGGTCTCGTTCACTTTGCCGAAACGGCCGAGGACATCTGGAGGTATCTCGCCTCGGAGAACCTCGGTTCGCACCGCAACCGCGACAAGGCCCGCTATGGCGAGGGCGTGCTGACGCGTCCGTCGCCCGTGCCGGAATCAGGGGCTGGATAACCGGAACATCCGGGCATTTGCCGGGTGAAAAGCGGTGCGGGCTTTGTTAGCTTCCGCCCCCATGACCGATGTGCAAGCTCTCCCCGACGACCGAACCGCCGACGTGGCGACACCCGCCATGGCGCAGTTCATCGAGATCAAGGCGGCCAATCCCGACTGCCTGCTGTTCTATCGGATGGGCGATTTCTACGAGATGTTCTTCGAGGATGCCGAGGTGGCCTCACGGGCTCTCGGCATCACGCTCACCAAGCGCGGCAAGTATCGCGGCGAGGACATCCCGCTCTGCGGCGTGCCGGTGCATGCCGCCGACGACTACCTGCAACGCCTCATCGCCCTCGGCCATCGCGTCGCTGTCTGCGAGCAGATGGAGGATCCGGCGGAGGCCAAGAAGCGCGGTTCGAAATCGGTCGTCAGGCGCGACGTCGTCCGCCTCGTCACGCCCGGCACGCTCACCGAGGACAATCTTCTCGACGCTCGCCGCTCGAACTATCTGGCCGCCGTTGCCCGCCAGAAGGGCGCCGAGAGTGCCGCCGACTGTTTCGCCGTCGCCTGGGCCGACATGTCGACCGGCGCCTTCCGCCTCGCCGAAACCGGCGCTGCCGCCCTGCCGGCGCTGCTCGCCCGCATCGAGCCGCGCGAGCTGCTGGCTGCCGACGGCCTGTTCGACGACGACGAACTCCGTCGCACCTTCAAGGCGGCGAGCCCGGCCGTGGTGCCGTTGCCGCGCGCCTTCTTCGACGCCGCCACCGCCGAGCATCGGCTCGCCGATTTCTTCTCCGTTGCCTCGCTCGACGCCTTCGGCAGCTTCACGCGCCTGGAGCTGACGGCTGCCGCCGCCATCGTCGCCTATGTCGACAAGACGCAGGTCGGCAACCGACCGCCGCTCGATCCACCGGCTCGAGAAAGTCTGGGTGGCGCGCTGGCCATCGACGCGGCGAGCCGGGCCAACCTCGAACTCTCCCGTACCCTATCCGGGGAGCGGCGCGGTTCCCTGCTGCATGCCATCGACCGCACGGTGTCCGGCGCCGGGGCCCGTCTTCTCGCCGACCGGCTTGCGGCGCCGCTTGCCGACCCCGACGCCATCCGCGACCGGCTCGACGCCGTCGATTTCTTCCTGGCCGAAACGACCCTCAGGGCGCGACTGCGCCGGGATCTCGCCGGCGCGCCGGATATGGCCCGTGCGCTCACCCGCGTCAGCCTCGACCGTGGCGGCCCGCGCGATCTCGCCGCCATCGCCGGCGGTCTCAAAGCCGCCGCGCAATTGGCCGCAGATCTCAGGGATGCCGGCGGCGCAGGATTCGAGATCGACCGTATCGCCCAAGGCCTCGAAGCGGCGCCCGCCGAGCTTGCCGATCGGCTCATCGCAGCCCTCGACGACGAGCTGCCGCTTCTGAAGCGCGACGGCGGCTTCGTGCGGCTGGGTTTCCGCTCCGACCTCGACGAGTCGCGTGCCCTGCGCGACCAGAGCCGACAGGTGATCGCCGCGCTGCAGCAAACTTATGCCGAGACCACCGGCATCAAGTCGCTGAAGGTGAAACACAACGGCGTGCTTGGCTATTTTATCGAGGTGGCGCCGAACTATGCCCAGGCGATGACCAGCGAGCCGCTCAACCGGCTGTTCATCCATCGGCAGACGCTGGCTGGTGCCATGCGCTTCTCGACCACCGAACTCTCGGAGCTTGAAGGGCGCATCGCCTCGGCGGCCGAGCGGGCGCTGGCCATCGAGCTTTCCGTCTTTGCCGAGCTGGCGCGGACGGCGATGGAGGCCGGCGGCGCCATCAAGCGGGCGGCCGACATGCTGGCCGCACTCGACGTCGCCACCGCCCTTGCGGAACTTGCCGCTGCCGAAGGCTATGTCCGGCCACGCGTCGACGACAGCCTGACCTTCCGCGTCGATGGCGGCCGCCATCCGGTGGTCGAACAGATGCTGCGCGAGGAAGGGGGATCCTTCGTCGCCAACGGCTGCGACGTCGGGGGCGAAGCGGCCGGCAAGCTCTGGCTGGTCACCGGGCCCAACATGGCGGGTAAGTCGACCTTCCTGCGGCAGAACGCGCTGATTGCCGTGCTCGCCCAGATCGGCTCCTTCGTTCCGGCCAGGTCGGCCCATATCGGCGTCGTCGACAGGTTGTTCTCGCGCGTCGGCGCCGCCGACGATCTCGCGCGCGGGCGCTCCACCTTCATGGTGGAAATGATCGAGACGGCGGCCATCCTCAACCAGGCGGGACCGCGTTCCTTCGTCATTCTCGACGAGATCGGCCGTGGCACCGCCACCTATGACGGCCTCTCCATCGCCTGGGCGACCATCGAGCACCTGCATGAGGCGAACCGCTGCCGGACGCTGTTCGCGACGCATTATCACGAGCTGACGGCCCTCAGCGAGCGGCTGCCGCGCGTGGTCAACGCCACCGTCAAGGTCAAGGAATGGCGCGGCGACGTGGTATTCCTGCACGAGATCGTGCCGGGCTCGGCCGATCGCTCCTACGGCATTCAGGTGGCCAAGCTCGCCGGCCTGCCGCGCCCGGTGATCGAGCGGGCGCGCGCCGTCCTCTCGGAACTCGAGAAATCCGGCGGCAACAATGCGGCGTCGATGCTCGACGACCTGCCGCTGTTCTCGCTCGCCCGCCAGCCGGCGGCGGTGGCGCTGGTGGAGACGGCGCCCGACCCGGCGGAAGCGGAACTGCTGGCGGCGATCGACGCATTGGCGCCCGATGAGCTCAGCCCGCGCGAGGCGCTTGAGGCAGTCTACCGGTTGAAGGCTCTCCGGGCGGGAATCGGACGCGCGAATGGTTGATTGTTCGGGTTCCGCCGACTATTCGGTTTTGTTGCCGGCTGCGGACTCGTACGGACCTGCCGCGCCTCTCTCGCCCGAAGGTGATTGCCGCCGATGACCAAGCTGCCGGAAACGACCACCTTGATCGACGAGGCGGCGCTCGCTGCCGAGATGGCCGCCATCGCCGACCGGGCGACGGCGGCCGGCGCCGATCCCAGGCCGGAACTGCTCGCCGCGCTGAAACGGGCGAACCTGGAGGGACGGGCGTCGGCCCGCGACATCCTGATCCGCGACCGGGACGGCGTCGCCTGCGCCCGCCGGCTGTCGGCCCTGGTGGATGCGCTGATCCACGTCATCTACGAGCACACGGTAACCCGCGTCTTTCCCGGTGGCCGCGATGAGAAGATCGCCATCGTCGCCGTCGGCGGCTATGGCCGCGCCACGCTGGCACCGTCGTCGGACGTCGATCTTCTGTTTCTGCTGCCGCCCAAGTCGCAGCCGCTCGCCGACAAGGTTCTCGAGCACATCCTCTATTTTCTCTGGGACATCGGCTTCAAGGTCGGCCATTCGACGCGGCGCGTCGAGGATTGCATCAAGCTCGGCCGTGCCGACATGACCATCCGAACGGCGCTCTTGGAAGCGCGCTGGATCCTCGGCGACAAGGCGCTTTATGCCGAGATGGTCACCCGCTTCGACAATGAAGTGGTCAAGGGCACCGGCCCCGAGTTCATCCAGGCCAAGCTCGCCGAGCGCGACGAGCGGCACCGGCGGGCCGGCACCTCGCGCTACCTCGTCGAACCCAACGTCAAGGACGGCAAGGGGGGGCTTCGCGACCTTCACACGCTGTTCTGGATTGCCAAATATTTCTACCGCGCCTCGACGGCCGAGGAACTGGTCAAGCAGGGTGTGTTTTCGCGCAAGGAACTGACGCGCTTCCACAAATGCGAGGAGTTCCTGTGGGCGGTGCGCTGCAATCTGCACTTCGTCACCAACCGCGCCGACGACCGGCTCGGCTTCGAGAACCAGCGGGAGATCGCCGAGCTTCTGGGCTACCAGCTTCACCCCGGCCTCGAGCCGGTCGAGCGCTTCATGAAGCACTACTTCCTGGTGGCCAAGGACGTCGGCGACCTCACGCGCATCTTCTGCGCCGCGCTTGAGGAGACGCACGCCAAGCCCAAGCCGATGCTCGACCGGGTGCTGCATCACACCTTCCGGCGGCGCAAGAAGTCGCTGCCTGGCACACCGCAGTTCATCATCGACAACGACCGCCTGTCGGTGACCGACGACGGGGTGTTCGAGCGCGACCCGGTCAACCTCTTGCGCATCTTCGCCGTCGCTGCCCGCAACGATCTCGACTTTCACCCCGACGCGCTGAAGCTAATCACCCGCTCTCTGCGCCTGATCGACGCCGACCTGCGCGACAATGAGGAAGCCAACCGCATCTTCCTCGACGTGCTGACCTCGAAGCGGCATGCCGAGGCGGTGCTGAGGGCGATGAACGAAACCGGCGTGCTCGGACGCTTCATCAACGAGTTCGGCCGCGTCGTGGCGATGATGCAGTTCAACATGTATCATCACTACACCGTCGACGAGCACACGCTCCGGGCCATCGGCCTGCTGGCCCAGATCGAGCGTGGCGAGGAGCAGGGCGACCATCCGCTGGCCACGGAACTGTTCCCGGCGATCGCCAACCGCAACGTGCTCTATCTCGCGCTGTTCCTGCACGACATTGCCAAGGGGCGCGTCGAGGACCATTCGATCGCCGGCGCCAAGATCGCCCGTCGGCTCGGGCCGCGCTTCGGTTTTACGCCGGCTGAAACCGACCAACTGGCCTGGCTCGTCGAGAACCACCTGGTGATGTCGATCATCGCCCAGTCCCGCGACCTCTCCGACCGCCAGACCATTCGGGACTTCGCCGCCGTGGTACAGACGGTGGAACGGCTGCGCATGCTGCTGATGCTGACCGTCGCCGACATCAAGGCCGTCGGCCCCGGTGTCTGGAACGGCTGGAAGGGGCAACTCCTCAGGACGCTCTATTACGAGACCGAGCCCTATCTCTTGGGCGGCCACTCCAAGCTGTCGCGCGACCAGCGCGTCGCCGCCGCCAAGGCCGAACTCGCCGCCGAGCTCACCGACTGGAGCGAAGCGGAGCTCTCCGACTATGGCCGCCGCCATTTCGCGCCCTACTGGCTGCGCGTCGACCTGCCCGAGAAGGTGATGCACGCCCGCCTTCTGAAGTCCATGGAAGGGACTGGCCGGCGGCTCGCCACCGCCTATTCCACCAAGAAGTTCGAGGCGATCACCGAACTGGTGGTGGTGGCCCCCGACCATCCGCGCCTTCTCTCCACCATCACCGGCGCCTGCGCGGCGGCCGGCGTCAACATCGCCGACGCCCAGATCTACACCACCACCGACGGCCTCGCCCTCGACACCATCCTGATCAACCGCGAGTTCCCCGAGGATGCCGATGAGTTCCGCCGCGCCGACCGCGTGCTGAAAATGATCGAGGCGACGCTCGAAGGGCGCGAAAGGCTGCCGGAGATCGTCGCCCGCCGCGTCGGTCAACGCAAGGCGACCAAGGCTTTCCGCGTGCCGACCGACATCAAGTTCGACAACGCACTGTCGGAGACGCTTTCGGTGCTCGAGGTGTCCTGTCTCGACCGGCCAGGCCTTCTCTATGACGTGACGACGGCGCTGAGCGACCTCAACCTCAACATCGCCTCGGCGCACATTGCCACCTTCGGCGAGCGGGTGGTCGACGTGTTCTATATCACCGACCTCACCAAGCTGAAGATCCAGTCCGGCGCCAAGCAGGCGGCGATCCGCCGACGCATCCTCGCCGCCGTCACCGGCGAGGAGCCGCATCCGCCCAAGAAGGCGGCCTGAGGAAGGCAACCGGCCATGAGTCTCGTCAAAAACTTCGTGACGGTGGGGGGCGCCACGCTGTCCTCGCGCCTACTCGGCTTCGTGCGCGACGTGTTCATGGCCAACATGCTGGGGTCGGGCCCGATCGCCGACGCCTTCTTCGTGGCCTTCCGCCTGCCCAATCTGTTCCGCCGCCTGTTCGCCGAAGGGGCCTTCTCCTCGGCCTTCGTGCCGCTGTTCGCCCGGGCGTTGGCCGAGGGGGGCAAGACGTCGGCACGTGCTCTCGCCGAGGATATCCTCGCCGTCTTCCTGCTGACGCTCGTCATCGTCACGGCACTGGCCGAGATCGGTGCGCCCTGGCTGGTCGGCGTACTGGCACCCGGCTTCATCGACGAGCCGCAGAAGTTCGCGGCCGCCGAGTTCATGACGCGGGTGATGTTCCCCTATCTCGCCTGCATGTCGCTGACCGCCATGGCGGCCGGCATGCTGCAATCCTTCGGGCGCTTCGCGGTCGCCGCCTTTGCGCCGTCGCTGCTCAATGTCGTTCTGGTCGCCGCCCTCGTTCTCATCTGGTGGGAGAACTGGGCCGGCACGCCGGAGGCGGCCTACACGCTCTCCTGGGCCGTCTGCATCTCCGGCGTCGCCCAACTCATCGCCGTCGGCGGTTCGCTGTGGTGGATCGGCTTCCCCGTGTCGCTGACGCGGCCGCGCTACAACGACAACGTTCGCCGCTTCGTCAAGCTTGGCATTCCCGGGGTGATCTCCGGCGGCATCACCCAGATCAACATCGTGGTCGGCACCATCATCGCCTCCATGCAGGCGAGCGCCGTGTCGTGGCTCTACTTCGCCGACCGCATCTATCAGCTTCCACTCGGGGTGATCGGCGTCGCCATCGGCGTGGTGCTGCTGCCGGATCTCACCCGCCGCGTCCGGACGGAAAGCGCGGAGAGCATCTTTCACACCCAGAACCGGGCGCTGGAGTTCGCCATGGCGCTGACGCTGCCGGCGACCGTTGCCCTCTGCGCCATCCCCTATTCGATCATGCACGTGTTGTTCGAGCGTGGGGCCTTCACCGCCGCCGACACCGTGGCGACGGCCGACGCGCTGATCGCCTTCGCAGCCGGGCTGCCGGCGTTCGTCGCCATCAAGGTGTTCCAGCCCTCCTTCTACGCCCGCGAAGACACCCGTACGCCGACCGTGCAGGGCGGCATTTCCGTCGCGATCAATGTCGCCGCCTCGCTGGCGCTGTTCCCGTTCATCGGCCATGTCGGGATCGCCGCGGCGACCTCTCTCGCCGCCTGGGTCAATGCGCTGATGCTGGTCATCGAGCTTCACCGGCGCGGTCATTTCCGGGCCGATGTGCTACTCGTCCGGCGTCTGGTGCTCCTCGCCGTCGCGAGCCTCCTGATGGGGGCGGCGCTGCTGCTCGGCGAAAGCCTTGTCGACGCCCATCTCCGAAGCGATCGCGAGCTGATCCAGGGTCTATGGCTTCTCGGTCTCTGCCTCTTCGGCATGGCGGTCTATGGGCTGGCGACCGTTCTGACCGGCGCCGTCGACATCCGCCGTTACCTCAAGGCGATCGTCACTCGCGGCAAGGTTGGCTGAACGCGCCACCGACCGGGCACAACAACTCCTTCAGCAATTGCTGCTAAGACCTCGACCCACATTTGCGTTTTTGTGATCGGGAGGCAGGAATGCAGATCGAGGCAAGGCCCAGACTTCTGGGGCTGGAGTTCGGACGCTTCCTGGCAGCGCTCCTCGTTTGCTGTTTTCATTTCACCATCGCGTTCGAGAACCTGCGCCAAGACCAGGTGTTCGACTTCGCCTTTCGAGCCGGGCACGCCGGGGTCGACTACTTTTTCGTCTTGAGCGGCTTCATCATCTACTGGGTCCACCGCCCAGACATCGGCCGCCCCTCCGCCGTGACGAGCTTCGCCGCCAAGCGGATCATCCGAATCTATCCGCTCTATCTCGCCATCTTCGCCGCGATGCTCGTGGTGTTCTTCTTGGTGCCGTCGTTGCGCGGGGCGCGGGAGTTCACGTTCTGGAATGGCATTCTCGATGCTTTGCTGCTGCCGCTCTCCGGAGACACTGTGGTTCCTCAGGCATGGAGCCTGCGCCACGAAATGGTGTTCTATGCGCTGTTCGCGCTGATGATCCTCAACGTCCGCGTCGGCATCGTGGCACTTGTGGGATGGCAGGCTCTCAGTCTGATCGTCGGCATGATGCATCCTTATGATCTTGCGCCATCGATCAAGCCGTTCTTCTACATCTACAATCTGGGGTTTGGCCTGGGTGTTGTCTGCGCATGGATGGTGACCCGCATCTCGTTGCCGAAACCCGGCCTCATCGCCGGCCTCGGCGGCCTTGGCTTCATCGCCGCAATGACCGCCGAGTGGTACCTCGGCCGGGACTTGCCGGAAGAGTTTCTGCCACTCGGGGGCATAACCAGCCCGTTGATCTACATGAGCTGCGCCGCCGCACTCATCTTGTCAGTCTCGCAAATCGAGATGAGGAAGCCGTTGCCATTCGGCCGGCCGATGGCAATCCTGGGCGGCAGTTCCTATTGCATCTACCTGATCCACGCTCCGCTCGGGTCGGTCCTCATCCGCTTGTTCGGGGTGGGGCCGTTGGCCGGGCTGCCCAACCGGATCGTGTTCGTTGCCATGGTCCTCATCACCATAGGCGTATCGGTGGCCGTACACCTGATGATCGAGAAGCCAATGATGCAATGGCTGCGTCGACCGGGCCGTCGTCCTCAACCCGCCGGGAGCGTCCCGGCGTAGGGCCACCGGCCGACGAGCAGCTCGATCGGACACATCGCGCCACGTCTCGCGCGCCACTCTGTTTCACTTGCGGTCGTCGCTTGGCGGGTCCATAAGTCCGCCCGCCCGGTTTCACCACCGGTGCGCATATCACTCCATCCTCGGGTCCAAACCGATGCCTTTCAAGCCTCTTGTCTTCTCCGGCGTTCAACCGACCGGCAATCTCCATCTCGGCAACTATCTCGGCGCCATCAAGCGCTTCGTGGAAATGCAGGCGACGCACGACTGCATCTATTGCGTCGTCGACGAGCACGCCATCACCGTCTGGCAGGATCCCTTCGAGCTTCGCCGCCAGATCCGCGAAGTAACGGCCGCCTTCCTCGCCGCCGGCATCGATCCGAAGACGCATATCGTTTTCAATCAGAGCCAGGTGCCCGAGCATGCCGAGCTTGCATGGGTATTCAACTGCGTCGCCCGCATGGGCTGGCTCAACCGCATGACGCAGTTCAAGGAGAAGGCCGGCAAGGACCGCGAGAACGTGTCGGTGGGCCTCTTCGCCTATCCGAGCCTGATGGCGGCCGACATTCTCGTCTACCGGGCGACGCATGTGCCCGTCGGCGAAGATCAGAAGCAGCATCTCGAGCTTGCCCGCGACATCGCCACGAAGTTCAACAACGACTTCTCGGCCTCGATCGTCGCCCAGGGTCACAGTGCCGAGGAAGGTTACTTCCCGCTGCCGGAGCCTCTGACGCAGGGCCCGGCGCCGCGCGTCATGTCGCTTCGCGACGGCACCAAGAAGATGTCGAAGTCCGACCCGTCGGATTACTCGCGCATCAACCTCACCGACGACCGCGACGCCATCGCCCAGAAGATCCGCAAGGCCCGGACCGACCCGGAGCCGCTGCCGTCTGAGGTCGAAGGCCTCAAGGAGCGCCCGGACGCCGACAATCTCGTGACCATCTACGCCGCGCTGGCCGGCACGACGAAGGAAGCGGTGCTGAGGGACCATGGCGGTTCGCAGTTTTCGGCCTTCAAGCCGGCTCTGGCCGACCTCGCGGTGTCCGTCCTGTCGCCGATCAACGATCGGATGAAGGCGCTGATGGCCGAGCCCGACCATATCGACGCCGTCCTCGCCGACGGCTCCGAGCGGGCCGGCGCCATCGCCGGCAAGGTGATGGACGACGTGCGCGACATCATCGGCTTCATCCAGAGCCGCAAGCGACGCTGAGATCCACCGTTCGATGAAACTTGAAGGCCGGCGCGGCTTGTCCGCCGCCGGCCTTCTGCTAGTCTCCCGCCATGGTCTCACGCCGTCTCGCCCGCGAAGAGGGTCACCGCCGCAAGTTCCTGTGCGTTATCGACGACACGCCCGAGTGCGACCGGGCGCTGGTCTATGCGGCGACGCGCGCCCGACATACGGCGGGCGGCCTGGTGCTGCTCTACGTCATCCCGCCCGGCGACTTCCAGCACTGGCGGGGCGTCGAGGAGATGATGCGGGCCGAGGCGATGGACGAGGCGCGGCAGCGGCTCGCCACCACCGCCGAGCGCGTACACGCCTTCGCCGCCGACATCGAGGCCGAGCTGGTCATCCGAGAGGGGCAGGCCGCCGACGCCATCCATCGGCTCATCGAAGAGGATCGCGACATCGCCATTCTGGTGCTGGCGGCCGGCATTGGCAGCGAGGGGCCGGGACCACTGGTCACCTCGGTGGCCGCCCGGTCGACCCCGCCCTTCCCCATTCCGGTGACCATCGTCCCCGGCGACATGAGCGATGACGATATCGCCGCCGTCGCCTGACCGGGCAGAACGATTTATGTCCGCAGGTTCACCGATTGTTCATTTGCAAAGTCTGAACTATCTTCTAAAGATCAAGTTTAGATCCGTTCCAATCAGGCGAGCCTGAGGAGCCCAACGACATGTTCATCCAGACCGAGTCCACGCCCAATCCGGCGACGCTGAAGTTCCTGCCCGGACGGGTCGTCCTCGAAGGCAGCCCGCGCGAGTTCCTGACCGCCGAACAAGCGACCGTCTCGCCGCTCGCCAGCGCCCTGTTCGAGATCGACGGCGTTTCCGGCGTGTTCTTCGGCGCCGATTTCGTCACGGTGACCAGCCGCGACGAGGATTGGGTGCACCTCAAGCCGGCGGTGCTCGGCGTCATCATGGAACACTTCATGTCCGGCGCGCCGATCCTGACCACCACCGAGACGACGGCCGGCGCCGAGGATTTCGATCCCGCCGACGCAGAGACGGTGTCGTCGATCAAGGAACTGCTCGACACGCGCGTGCGGCCGGCGGTTGCCGCCGACGGCGGCGACATCACCTTCCGCGCCTACAAGGACGGCGTCGTCTACCTGAACATGCGCGGCGCCTGCGCCGGCTGCCCATCGTCGACGGCGACGCTCAGGAATGGCATCCAGAACCTTCTGCGCCACTTCCTGCCGGACGTGCGCGAGGTTCGCGCCGTCGCCTGAACGCATCCGCTATATCCTGTCTTGCGCGCCGCCGGCTCCGCCGGCGGCGTTGTCGTTTGGGCCGACGACCGCTCGCTAAACAGTCAAGATGCCGTGAAAAGGTCGTTACTGACGCGTAATAAGGTGCGAAATTCCGCCATCGGTCACTCTTATTGAACAATTTGTCAGCCATTCGTGGTCTATTCGAGCCCCTGGGAGCGGCCTAGGTCGAGGGACGAAATCCTTCTTTCCCAACGAAAGGCTTCTCCAATGTCCGCTCTTCTCGCCGACGACACACTCGACCGCCTGTTTCGCGACGGCCGTTCCTACAACGGCTTTCTCGACAAGCCGGTCTCCGATCAAACGCTGAAGACGCTGGCCGAGCTCGTCAGCTTCGGCCCCACGGAGGCCAACACCCTGCCCGGCCGCTTTGTCTTCGTGAAGTCGCCGGAGGCCAGGGAAAAGCTGCTTGCCGCCATGGCGCCGGGCAACCAGGCCAAGACCAAGACCGCGCCGGTGTCGATCGTGGCCGGCTATGATCTCGATTTCTACGAAAACCTGCCGAAGACCTTCCCGCACGCAGATGCGCGCTCATGGTATGCCGGCTCGCCCGACGAGCGGCTGCAGTTCTCGGCGCTGCGGTCAGCCTCGCTGCAGGTCGGCTACCTCACCATGGCGGCCCGGGCGCTGGGTCTCGACGTCGGCCCGATGGCCGGCTTCGACGCAGCCGCCCTCGATGCCGCCTTCTTCCCCGACAGCCGCGTCCGGACCTTCCTGGTGCTCAACCTCGGCTATGGCGACAAGTCGTCGCTATTCCCGCGCCTGCCGCGCCTGGCATTTGACGAGTATGCCCGCATCGCCTGACGGCTCTCCAAGACAGGCAGCCCGAAGCCCCGCCGGCAACGACGGGGCTTTTCTTTTGCTTACATCGCTGGCAGGCGCTTTTCCGGGCTCCGGCAGAGGTCGGCGACGATGCAGCGTTCGCATTCCGGCCGCCGGGCCTTGCAGACGTAGCGGCCGTGCAGGATCAGCCAGTGGTGGGCATGCTGAAGGTAGGCTTTCGGCACGCGCCTTTCGAGGCCGAGCTCCACCTCGATCGGGGTCCGCCCCGGCGCCAGGCCAAGCCGGTTGGATACGCGGAAGACGTGGGTGTCGACGGCGATGGTCGGCTCGCCGAAGGCGATGTTGAGCACGACATTGGCCGTCTTGCGGCCGACGCCCGGCAGCGCTTCCAAGGCAGCCCGGTCACGCGGCACCTCGCCGCCGTGCTCGCGCACCAGGATCTCCGAAAGGGCAATGACGTTCTTCGCCTTGTTGCGATAAAGACCGATGGTCTTGATCGCCTCGCGCAGGCGGTCTTCGCCGAAGTCCACCATCTTGTGAGGCGTATCGATCGTCTCGAACAGGGGACGCGTCGCCTTGTTAACGCCGGCGTCGGTGGTCTGGGCGGACAGCGTCACGGCCACCAGCAGCGTATAGGGGTTGACGGCGTGGAGTTCCCCTTGCGGTTCGGGATTGGCCGCCTTGAAGGTGGCGAACAGCGCTTCAACTTCTTCGGCAGTCATCGGCCGCGTCGGCGGGATGGGCGTCTCGATGTCTTCGGACAGGGCGGCGGGCTTTCTCGGCACGGGCATACTCCGGACAAGGCGTGAAGCCGTTTCTATAGCCGGATTTGCCGCCCGACAGAGTCAGCAGCGCTCTTTTCCGGACGCCGGCATCGTTTTTTTGCGCTTTTTCGTCCCGCGTGCGAAAATCGGGTGGTTGGATCGCCCGACGCTCCCTAACTTCGCATCGCACCCTTGATGGAGGACGCGATGGACGCCATTACGCTGACCGACAACCTCACCTGCCCGCCGATGTCGGCGAGCTGGCTGCACGAGGGGATGCGCATGGCGGGCGAGGTATCGCTCGATCGCGATCACAGCGACTATATCCTCGTGCGCGATACCATTCGTTTCATCTCCGAACGCTGGCGCGACCAGCCGGAGCTGGAGACGATCGCCGCCGCCGTCGGCACCGATGCCGGCCATCTGCATCGCCTTTTCACCCGCTGGGCCGGATTGACTCCCAAGGCCTTCGTGCAGGCGCTGACGCTCGATGAGGCGCGGCGGATGCTCGACCAGTCGTCGTCCATCCTCGACACGGCCTATGAGGTCGGACTGTCGGGGCCGGGCCGATTGCACGACCTCTTCGTGACGCATGAGGCGATGAGCCCCGGCGCCTACAAGGCCCGCGGGGCGGGCGTCACCATCGCCTACGGCTTCCACAACTCGCCCTTCGGCACGGCTCTAGTGATGGCCACCGATCGCGGGCTCGCCGGCATCGCCTTCGCCGACCCCGGCGAAGAGCAGAAAGCCTTCCGTGACATGTCGGCGCGCTGGCCGGCCGCCACTTATGTTCAGGACGAGGTGGTAACCGCGCCCTACGCGCGGCAGGTGTTCGACCCGACGGTATGGTCGCAGGATCGACCGATCCGGCTGGTGTTCATCGGCTCCGATTTTGAAGTCCGCGTCTGGGAAACGCTGCTGCGCATTCCGCTCGGCAAGGCGACGACCTACTCCGACATCGCCCGGCACATCGGCAACCCCAATGCGGCGCGAGCGGTCGGGTCGGCGGTCGGCCGAAACCCTCTATCCTTCGTCGTGCCCTGCCACCGCGTGCTCGGCCGCGAAGGCGACCTCTGCGGCTACCACTGGGGTCTCACGCGAAAGAAGGCCATTCTCGGTTGGGAAACCGGCCTGGCGCGCCGCCTCGGCAGCGCCGAGGTGGAACGGGGCTGACCACCCGGCTCCTTCCGTCCAGAAACAAAAAACGCCGCGACGGGAAACCGCCGCGGCGCTTTGTTTTCAAAGAGGCCGTAATCAGGCGGCCAGAACCTTCTTCGACTTGATCGAGCCGTCTTCGTTCAGCTCGTAGACGATCGGCTCGCCGGTGTTGAGCTCGCGAGCGACGATCTCCTCGCCAGTGAGCTTCTCGAGGTCCATGATGATCGAGCGCAGCGAGTTGCCATGGGCGGCGACCAGCACATTCTCGCCCTTCAGGACGCGCGGCAGAATCTGCGCGTTGAAATAGGGCAGCGTGCGCTCGGCGGTGTTCTTCAGGCTCTCGCCGCCCGGAGGCGGAACGTCGAAGGAGCGGCGCCAAATGTGCACCTGCTCCTCGCCCCACTTGGCGCGGGCGTCGTCCTTGTTGAGGCCGGTCAGCTCGCCGTAGTCGCGCTCGTTGAGGGCCTGGTCCTTGATGGTCTCGAGGCCCGGCTGGCCGACCTGGTCGAGGATGAGGCGCAGCGTGTGCTGGGCGCGAGTGAGCACCGAGGTGTAGGCGATGTCATACTTGTAGCCGAGGGCCTTGAGGCGGGCGCCGGCGGCAGTCGCTTCCTTGACGCCCTGGGCGGTGAGGTCGGGATCCTTCCAGCCAGTGAACAGGTTGAGCAGGTTCCACTCGGACTGGCCGTGGCGGACGAGGACCAGAATGCGGCTCATGGGCTTTTCTCCAGTTGATCGTTTCATTGCGGGCCGGAACCAACCCTCGGCCCCGGAACGTTCAGCAGCCGGCCGCCGCCCCTTGTCGGGCGCGCGGCCGGAATATGGTCAATCCTTGAGGCCGAGCACGTCGGCCATGTCGTAGCGGCCGGGTTTGCGGCCGCGCGCCCAGAGCGCGGCACGCACCGCCCCCTTGGCAAACTGTGCTCGATCCTCGGCAACGTGCCTCAGCTCAAGCCGCTCGCCGGCGCCGGCGAGATAGACGGTGTGCTCGCCGACCACCGAACCGCCGCGCAACGTGGCAAAGCCGATGGCGCCCTGCGGACGCGGGCCGGTGTAGCCATCGCGTGAGCGGACGGCATAATCGTCGAGCTTGATGTCACGACCGCGCGCCACGGCCTCGCCGAGCAGCAGCGCGGTACCGGAGGGCGCGTCCACCTTGTGGCGATGATGCATTTCCAAGATCTCGGCGTCGAACTCCGGCCCAAGAACCCGGGCGGCTCGTTCGACCAGGAGAGCGAGAAGATTGACGCCGACACTCATGTTGCCGGACTTGACGACCGTCGCATGCCGGGCGGCGGCATCGATCTTGGCCTCGTCCTCGGCCGAACAGCCGGTGGTGCCGATGATGTGGGCGATGCGCGCCTGGGCGGCCAGCTCGGCGAACTCCAGGGTGGCCGCCGGCGTCGTGAAATCGAGAATACCCTCGGCGCCGACCACCGCGGCGAGGGTGTCGGTCGTCAGGGGCACGCCGATATCGCCGATGCCGGCCAGCGCGCCGGCATCCTCGCCGACAAGAGGACTGCCCTCGCGCTCGATGGCGGCGTGTACGGTCACGCCCGCCGTTTCGGAGACGATGCGCACCAGCGTACGCCCCATGCGTCCGCCGGCGCCGACCACAACGAGCTTCATGTCCGACATGTTCGACCTCGCCGGTTCAGGGGAGAACACCGTTGCCATGGCGGCCTTCTATCACGCGAGGGCCGCTCGGTAATCCTTTAGTCGCAAAAAACCTTCGGGATCATGCTGGAAAAAACGCGTATTGGCGCGGATTTCAGCTTCAATCCTCGGTCACGCGGCCGATGGCGTCGAGGATCAGGGCGATGTCGGCGGGGCGAGACAGCCTGTGATCCCCATCCTTGACCAAGGTCAGCACCACGTCGTCATCGACGAGACGATCGACGATGCGTTGGGCATGGAGGTAGGGTACCGAGGTGTCGGCCATGCCCTGGATGATGATGACGGGCACGCCGAGGCGGAGCGGCGCATCGAGAAGATTGTGTTTGGCGCCGTCCCGGAAGAAATCGGCGGTGAGGCGATAAGCGGGGCTGCCATACTCGCCGGGGACCTCGATGGTTTCGCCGGCCTCCACACGGGCGCGCGCCTCGGGCGGCAGCGCCGGATAGAACAGCTTCTCGGTGAAATCGGGGGCCGGGGCGACAAGGACGGCGCCCTTGAGGCCGGCGGGACACTCGCGGGCCAGCAACAGCGCCATCCAGCCGCCCATCGAAGAGCCGACCACCACGTACTCCGGGCCGGCCTCGGCGGCGATAATCGCCTTGGCCTCGGCGAACCAGCGGCCGATGCGGCCGTCCTCGAAGGCGCCGTCCGATCCACCGTGGCCGGAGTAGTCGAAGCGCACCACCTTTCGGCCGGTCTTGCGACCCCAGGCTGACACCGCCTCGGCCTTGGCGCCGGTCATGTCGGACCGGAAACCGCCGAGCCAGACAACAGTCGGGCCGGCTCCATCCTGGACAAGACCGCGAACAATCCGCCCATCATCCGGCATGGTGATATTGATCGGCCGATCCGTCATCTTGCTCCGCCCCACCCCTCATGCGCGCCGGTCTTTGCCGGCACCCAAGGCAATCCGCCGCTTCTTTAGCCCATTTCCTGGCTAATTGCGGCGTGTGACCTTGACTTTTTCGCACTCTCCAACGATTTTCAGGCCGTTGTCCAGCTTGCGAGTCCGTGCTTCACGGAATGACGCGGTTCGCCGTGAGGACAGCCGGCCACCCGTGGATGGCGCCCCTGTTTCAAAGGTGCGATCGGTTTGACGATCAAGGTCCTTGACATGGTCGGGCGCTGACATATCCCTGCGGTGATCGTTCCCAAAAACGTCAGAGGAGTTGACAGCCATTCGTCGCCCGTTCCGAGCCACCGCCCCCGTCAAGGAAGGTCCGCGCATCAATCGCGAAATCCGGGTCCCTCAGGTCCAGTTGATCGGTGAGGAAGGTGACAACCTCGGCGTTGTCGCGATCGCCGATGCCCTGGCCGCTGCTGCCGAGGCCGGCCTCGACCTCGTCGAGATTTCTCCGAATTCGACGCCTCCCGTCTGCAAGATCCTGGATTTCGGCAAATACAAGTTCGAAGCCCAGAAGAAGGCGTCGGAAGCCCGCAAGAACCAGAAGATCGTCGAAATCAAGGAGATCAAGCTCAGGCCCAACATCGACACGAACGATTACGGCGTGAAGATGAAGAGCATGCTGCGGTTTTTCGAGGAAGGCGACAAGGTCAAGGTGACGCTGCGTTTCCGCGGTCGCGAGATGGCTCACCAGGACCTCGGCTTCAAGCTGCTGCAGCAGGTCAAGGAAGAAACCGTCGGCGTTGCCAAGGTCGAGAGCGAGCCACGCCTCGAAGGCCGTCAGATGGTGATGCTGCTCGCTCCACGCTGAGCATTGCATTTTCCAAGGGCTCCGGGCGGCGTTGCCGCGCCGGAGCCTTTTTTGTTTCGGAGGCGCGATACCTGAATCCGCCTTGCGTCTGCTGCGCTTTTCGGCTAGAAGCCAGCCACTTCAGGTCGCCCGGCGTGGAAACGGCTCGCCGTGTCCATGGGCATGCCGTGGCGACCGTCGAAGCTCAAACCCCCGGACAGCGCGGTCCAGGGTCGCGGGTCTCCCGCGGCGGACCGCGGCCTTTTCCGGAACAAACAGGCCAGAGGCCCCGAAAGGGATCTCCTAAAACTCGGAAACGAGCAAAATGCCCAAGATGAAGACGAAGTCGGGCGCCAAGAAGCGCTTCAAGGTGACGGCCAGTGGCCACATCAAGTCTGCTCAGGCCGGCAAGCGCCATGGCATGATCAAGCGGACCACCAAGTTCATCCGTAAGGCTCGCGGCACCACCGTGCTGTCGAAGCCGGACGAGATCATCATCAAGAAGAACTTCCTGCCCTACGCCTGATCCCGCGCGATCAAACGGCACTCACTATCGAGGAGACTGAATTATGGCGCGCGTCAAGCGGGGCGTTACGTCCCATGCCAAGCACAAGAAGGTTCTAGAGGCCGCCAAGGGCTATCGGGGCCGTCGCAAGAATACCATCAAGACCGCCAAGGCGGCTGTCGATCGCGCGATGCAGTATGCGACGCGTGACCGCCGGGCCAAGAAGCGCAACTTCCGCGCCCTCTGGATCCAGCGCATCAATGCCGCTGTTCGCGATGTGACCGGTGGCGAGCTGACCTACGCTCGCTTCATCGACCTGCTGGCCAAGGCCGGGATCACCATCGACCGCAAGGTGCTGTCCGAGCTTGCCATCAGCGAGCCGGCATCGTTTAAGGCCATCGTCGAGAAGGCCCAGGCTGCCGCCTAATCAGCGACAGCGCGGGGCCGATCGCTGATCGGCCGCCCCCGACATCACGAGAGCGGCGCGCCGGTCGGTGCGCCGCTCTTTTTTGTTTCCGGGATGCATTCGCCGGTAAGACCGGCTAGAAGCCTGCCATCAGATCCGCCAGGACATCCGTCATGACCGACATCGAACAGCTCGAAGCCTCCATTCTCGACGACATCCACGCCGCCGGCGATGAAACCGCCCTCGAGGGCGTGCGCGTCGCCACCCTCGGCAAGCAGGGATCGGTGTCGGCACTGCTGAAAACGCTCGGCGCCATGAGCCCCGACGAGCGGCGGACGCGCGGCGCGGCAATCAACGCGCTGAAGGATCGGGTGAGCCTCGCCATCGCCGACCGCAAGGCGGTGCTGAAGGCCGCCGCCCTTGATGCCCGCCTTGCCCGTGAAACCGTGGATATCTCGCTACCTGTTCGCTCCGGCCCGCTCGCCGAGGGGCGTATCCACCCGGTGAGCCAGGTGATCGACGAGATCACCGCCATCTTCACCGACATGGGCTTTGCGGTGGCCGAGGGTCCGGATATCGAGACCGACCACTATAACTTCACCGCCCTCAACTTCCCGCCGGACCATCCGGCGCGCGAGATGCATGACACCTTCTTCCTGAAGCCGAAGGAAGATGGCTCGCGCCTGCTGCTCAGAACCCACACCTCGCCGGTACAGGTGCGCACCATGGAGGCGCAGAAGCCGCCGATCCGCATCATTGCGCCCGGCCGCACCTATCGCTGCGACAGCGACGCCACCCATACGCCGATGTTCCATCAGGTGGAGGGCCTCGTCATCGACGAGACGACCCATTTCGGCCATCTCAAGTGGGTGCTCGAGGAGTTCCTGAAGGCTTTCTTCGAGGTCGACGAGGTCAAGACCCGCTTCCGCCCGTCCTTCTTCCCGTTCACCGAGCCGTCGATGGAAGTCGACGTCGGCTGCAAGCGCTCGGGTTCGGAGACCCGCATCGGCGAGGGCGACGACTGGTTGGAGATCTTGGGCTGCGGCATGGTGCATCCCAACGTCATCCGCTCGGCCGGCCTCGACCCCGATGTCTACCAGGGCTTTGCCTTCGGCATGGGCATCGACCGCATCGCCATGTTGAAATATGGCATGCCCGACCTGCGCGCCTTCTTCGATGCCGATGCCCGCTGGCTGAAGCACTACGGCTTCCGGCCGCTCGACCTGCCGAGCCTTTATGGCGGTCTGACGGGGTAACCGGTGGCAGCCGCCAACCTGTTTATCCGTCCGCTCGCCGGGCCAAGCCAATCAGAATTTCCGATTACGGATTTGCCAAAATGAAGTTCACACTCAGCTGGCTGAAAGACCATCTTGATACCGAGGCCTCGCTCGACGAGGTCGTCGAGGCGCTCACCATGGTGGGCCTCGAGGTGGAAGAGGTTTCCGATCCCTCGGCGCCACTCAAGCCTTTCGTCGTGGCCAAGATCGTCACCGCCGACAAGCACCCCAACGCCGACAAGCTGAAGCTGCTGTCGGTCGATGCGGGCAAGGGACCGGTGCAGGTGGTGTGCGGCGCGCCCAATGCGCGGGCGGGCCTCAAGGGTGTGTTCGCCCTGCCCGGCGTGGTCATTCCGGCCACCGGCGACGTTCTGGAAGTCGGCACCATTCGCGGCGTCGAGAGCCGGGGCATGATGTGTTCGGAGCGCGAGCTCGGCCTGTCGGACGAGCATAACGGCATCATCGAGCTGCCCGAGGACGCCCCGATCGGCGTGTCCTTCGCCGACTATCGTGGTGGCGCCGATCCGGTGATCGACATTTCCATCACCCCCAACCGCCCCGACTGCCTTGGTGTGCGCGGCATCGCCCGCGATCTCGCGGCGCGCGGTCTCGGCACGCTGAAACCCGACCCGCTGGCGCCGGTTCCTGGCGCCTTCGCGTCGCCGGTGCCGATCTCGCTGACGTTCGACGGCGACGATACGCCCTGCCCGGTGTTCGCCGGCCGCGTGGTGCGTGGCCTCAAGAACGGTCCGTCGCCGAAGTGGCTGCAGGACAGGCTCAAGGCCATCGGTCTTCGTCCGATCTCGGCCTTGGTCGACATCACCAACTACCTGACTTTCGATCGCGGCCGTCCGCTGCACGTCTACGACGCCGACAAGCTGACCGGCACCATCCGCGCCCGCCTCGGCAAGACTGGCGAGAGCCTTCTGGCGCTCGATGGCAAGACCTACGCGGTGGACGAGAGCATGTGCGTCATCGCCGACGACGCCGCAGTGCTCGGCCTTGGCGGCGTCATGGGTGGCGAGACCACCGGTTCCACCGAAGCCACCACCTCAGTCTTCATCGAAAGCGCCTTCTTCGATGCCGGTCGCACCGCCCGTACCGGCCGCCGGCTGGGCCTCAACTCGGATGCCCGCTTCCGCTTCGAGCGTGGCGTCGATCCCGGCTTCGTGGTGGCCGGCCTCGAGCTGGCGACGCGGATGGTGCTCGACCTCTGCGGCGGCGAGGCTTCCGAGATCGTGGTGGCCGGCAAGGAACCGCTCCAGAACAAGGTGATCGACTTCCCGCTCGCCGAGGTGAAGCGCCTCTCCGGCCTCGATCTGCCGGCCGAGACCATCGCCGGCACGCTGGAGAAGCTCGGCTTCAAGGTGACAGGTGGCGGCGACAACCGCTCGGTCGCCGTGCCGTCCTGGCGGCCGGACGTTCACGGCAAGGCCGACCTCGTCGAGGAAGTGGTGCGTATCGTCGGTCTCGATCAGGTGAAGGCGACGGCGCTGCCGCGTATCGCCTCGGTGTCGCAGAAGGTGCTGACGCCGCTGCAGATCCGCACCCGCCGTGCCAAGCGGACGCTGGCAGCGCGCGGCCTCGTCGAGGCGGTGACCTGGTCCTTCCTCGCCAAGCCGGTAGCCGTGCTGTTCGGCGGCGGGGCACCCGAGCTCGAACTCGCCAACCCGATCTCCGCCGATATGAGCGACATGCGGCCGAGCCTGATTCCCGGCCTCGTCGCTGCAGTGAAGCGCAACGCCGACCGCGGCCTTGCCGACCTCTCCCTGTTCGAAGTGGGGCAGATATTCGCCGGCGACCGCCCCCAGGACCAGAGCATCGCTGCCACTGCCGTACGCGAAGGTAGTGCCGGTCTGGCCGGTGCTGGTCGTCATTGGGCTGGTTCCGCGCCCGCCGTCACCGCCTTTGACGCCAAGGCCGATGCGTTGGCGCTGCTCGACGCCTTGGGTGTCGACACGTCACGCGTCCAGATCGTCCGTTCGGCGCCGAGCTGGTTCCATCCTGGCCGCTCGGGCAGCATCCAGCTCGGACCGCAGACCGTGCTCGCTCACTTCGGCGAGCTGCATCCGGCCGTCGTCGAAGCCCTGGATGCCGAGGGACCGATCGTTGCCGCCGAGGTGATCCTCGACCGCATCCCTGTCGCCAAGGCGAAGGCCGGCCGCAGCAAGCCTGCGCTGGCGCTTTCCGCGTTCATGCCGGTCAGCCGCGACTTCGCCTTCGTCGTCGACGACGGCATCGAAGTGGCTAAGATCATCAAGGCGGTGCAGGGCGCCGACAAGAAACTGATCGGCAGCGTCGACGTGTTCGACATCTACAAGGGCGAGCACGTGGCCGCGGGCCAGAAGTCGGTGGCCATTGCCGTCACGCTGACGCCGAGCGACCGCACGCTGACCGACGAAGACATCGAGAAGGTGTCTAAGGCCATCATCGCCGCGGTGCAGAAGGCAACCGGCGCAGCGCTACGCGGCTGAGCGCCAAGCAAGCCAAGAGATGTGCGAAGGCCGCGGGAGACCGCGGCCTTTTTCATTACTTTGCGACCAGAACCTGCGAGCACTCCGGCGGCAGATCCTTCAGGGTGATCTCCGGTGGCGGTGGCTTGGGCTTCGACGGCTTCGTCGGTTTGGGCGGTGGCGGCGCGTACCAGCTTTGGAGTTCGGCGCCGCAGCCGTCGCCCGACGGCGGATCGACCTGGGGCTTGCAGGTCGGCGAGTTGCGCGGACAGGCGAGGCGGATGTGGAAATGGAAGTCGTGCCCCCACCAGGGGCGCACCTTGGATAGCCATCCGCGATCGCCGGTCGCGCCTTCGCAGAGCGCCTTCTTGATGGCCCGGTTGACGAAGATGCGCTCCACCTCCGGCTGTTTCGCCGCCAAGCGTATGATGTTGAACTGGCGGTCCGAAAACTTCTTCGGGTCGACGCTGAGCGTGTTGGGTGCCAGCATCGACACGGCGCTCACCCGCTCGCGTTCGTCGTAGGTCAATTCACGCTTCGGCATTGGTGTCAGCCAGATGTCGGCATCGAGCCCGATCTGGTGGCTGGCGTGGCCCGACGACATGGGGCCGCCCCTCGGCTGCGACATGTCGCCGACCAGAAGGCCGTTCCAGCCGACGGCCGGCGCCTTCGCCGCGAGGCGTTCGAGAAAGCCGACCAGTACCGGGTTGCCCCAGTTGCGGTTGCGGGACAGGCGCATGACCTGCCATGTCGGGCCGTTGACCGGTAGGAGCGCCGCGCCGGCAAGACAGCCTCGGGCGTAGGAGCCTATCGAGCGCGCGGCGAGTGGCGCCGGGGCCTCTACGGCGCCGAACAGTTGCTTGGCCGGCGTCTCGGCGGCGGCCGGCAGGATGGTGGCAAGGAGGAAGAGGGCAGCGAGGCGACAGGACATGGACTGTTCCGGGGCTGTTCCGGCAAGATGACCTGCCCATGCTGCGCCATTGCGGATTAACCGGAGATTAACCAGCGCGCGGCGGCGACGCCCCTTGATCGACGGGCAACCAGCCGAGGGCCTCGATGTCACTCGCGAAGCGACGGGCGAAGCCGCAGCACCGGCAGCGAGCCGGTAACGTCGAGGCCGGGCGGTTTTGCTGAGAAGATGACGCCGGCCGGTCCGGAAGCCAGTTCGTCGAGCCAGGGCGGCCGCGCGCCGCCTATCAGGCGGGCGGCGAGCCCCTCCGGCGCGCGTTCGGCCATCTGGTTCAGCTCGGGGTCGCTCGTGCAGGCCGCAAGATAGGTAGCTCCCGTCGCCCGGAAGGCGGCTTCCGGATCGGCACCGGTGAAGACGGCATCGACGGCCAGAATGCCGCGGGCGCCGCGGTGATAGGGCGCGGCCAGAACGGAATGCGGCGTTGCCTTGAGCAGGAAGGCGCCGAAATTGGAGGTGGCGACGACGAGGCCCGGCGCTCGAGTGCCGAGCACCTCGCCCAGGAATGCACGGCATTCGGTCATGGCCCCCACGTTGACCGCCTCGACATCGGGACGGCCAAACACCCGATCAACCGCAGCCACGCCAAGCGTCCACACGGCGGGAACGGCGACCAGCCAACTCCAGCGTCGGGCGACCGAGCGTGCGTCGTCGCGCCCCGCGGTTGCCTTGACGGCCAGGGCGGCCACAACCCCGACCGCCGCCGATGCGACCACCTGGGCGCCAACCAGGGCACGCAGCTGTATCGCGCCGATCAGCACCGAGCCGCCCAGGATTGCCAGAACGATGATGAACGCCGGCCGGTCGGCGACGGACATGCGGCGGAGTGTCAAGACGCCGAGCATCAAGGCGGCGAGCGGCGCAAGATAGACCGGCGCCACCAGCCCCGGTCGGTTCTCAAGCGTGGACAGAAAGCTCTGCGCTTCCGCGACATGATCGAGCCAGATCGGCCGAATGGCCGGATCGATGCCGCCGTAGGGGCCGGTCAGGCAGGCCGGAAACAGTACGGCGGCAAGCGTCACCAGCAGCGAGGCAATGGCGACCAGCGCACCGCCACGCATCAGGATGCCTGGAACGCCATCGCCGTGACCGCGCAACAGAGCCGCCAGCGCGATGACGGCGCTACCACCCATGACCACTGGCGTCAGATAGGCGAAAGACAAGGCATCGCAGGCCGGCACCAACCAACGCGACGGCGGGATGGTCGCCGCCGCCACAAGCAGCGTGCCGGCGATCAGCGCACCGGCAAACAACGTCAGTCCGCGCCGCCACCGGTCGGCGTCGATGGTCCAGGCGATGGCGAGGCCGAGGATGGCCAGGAGAATGGCAAGTAGCGTCTCCATGCCCACGGCGAGGCTGCCAGCCGCCGCTGCGCCGGCGACGATCGGCCAGCGGCGGGCTTGGTCGGCTCGTACCAATCCCATCAGAACGCAGGCCAGCAACACTGCTTGAACATTGTGATGGTCGAAGGCGCCCGGCACGAAGATGCCCTTGAGCTGCGGCGACAGGAAAATCATCAGGAGGGTGGCGAGGCGGGCGATCTCGCCACCGAAGCGGGCGGCGGCCGAAGCCAGCGCGACAGCGAAGGGGATTGCCAGCAGTGCTGGCCAGAGGTGGGCCGCGAAGAGCTCGGCGCTGGCACGTCCGACCAAGGGAGTTGCGGCAAGAATGATGGTGGCGATCGGCAGGTCTACGAGGCGAGACCAGTGCATCAGCAGGCCGCCGGGCGGATCGAGGCGATATTGCGTCAGGTCGAACCAGCTTTGGCCGGCAAGAAAATCGCGCACCTCGACGAGGCGCATCATCGAATCCGGGTCGTCCCAACCGGGTCCGAGGTCGGCGAGCCGGTTCACCCCAGCGAGCGCTAGGACGAAAAGCCCCAACGCGGCGGCGAAGACGAAGCGGGCGCGCAGGCCGAGACCGAAGAGGACAGGAGCGGAGCCAAAGGCGCCTTGTTTCGAATTCATTGACCAAAGCCGACGACAGAACGTGGGAAAGCCGGGCACACGCGAAGCGTCGTTAGCCTTGCCTTAACACGATGGATAAAAGGTAAAGGCGGCGCACCGCCCATCGCGGTCCGCATCCTCCGGATGGCCCCATGACCGCAAGTGAGATCGCAACCGACACCACCCCCGTCTTTCCGGGGCTCGATATCGCAGTGGTTCTGCCCTGCTACAACGAGGGTGCGACCATCGGCGCCGTGGTGCGCGGCTTCCGTGCAGCTTTGCCGGAGGCGCGCATCTGCGTCTTCGACAACAACTCCTCCGACCGCACCGCCATCGAGGCACGGGTGGCCGGCGCCGAAGTGATCCGCGAGGGTCGGCAGGGCAAAGGCCACGTCGTCAGGCGCATGTTCGCCGACATCGATGCCGACATCTACGTCATGGCCGACGGCGACGGCACCTATGATCCACGCGACGCCGTGGACCTCGTCCGGGCGTTGGTCACCGAACGTGCCGACATGGCCGTCGGTGTACGCCGCAACGTCACCGTTGACGCCGGTCGTTCCGGGCATGCCCTGGGCAATCGGCTTTTCAACGGACTCTATCGGCGGCTGTTCGGCCCCGACTTCACCGACGTTTTCTCCGGCTACCGCGCCTTCACGCGGCGCTTCGTCAAAAGCTTCCCGGCCGTGTCGCATGGCTTCGAGATCGAGACGGAGATGGCCGTGCATGCCGGACAGCTTCACATTCCCACCGTGGAGCTACAGCTCGACTACGGCCGCCGCGTCGAGGGGGCACCGTCCAAGCTGCGCACCTTCCGCGACGGCTTCCGCATTCTGATGATGTTCGCCATGCTGGTGAAGGAGACGCGTCCAAGCCTTTTCTTCGGCGTGCTCTCGGGCGCATTCGCCGCCGCCGCGGTCATCCTGGCTCTGCCGGTCTTCGCGACCTATGTCGAGACCGGTCTGGTGCCGCGCCTGCCGACCGCCGTGCTGTCGACCGGTCTGACGATCCTCGCCGCGCTTGTGGCGACCGCCGGGCTCGTGCTCGACAGCCTCGCCCGCTCCCGCGTCGAGCAAAAGCGCATCCTCTATCTGTCGATCCCCGCGCTCCGGCCAACGGAGGAACCTGCCGAGGCAGAAACGGCAGCGAATCTCGCGGCCCTCCGTGACCTCATGCACCGGCTTGATCGCCTGTCCGACCGCAAGGCGGGTTGAGATGCCCCTCGTCGTCAGGCGGCTGGGCGGCTTTGCTCTTGCAGGTTTCAGCGGCTTCGCCGTCGATGCGGGACTGACCGAGGCGCTCGCCGGTCTGGGCATCAGCCCTTACCTTGGCCGCGTCTTCGCGGTGGCCGTCGCCATCGCCGTCACCTACACGATCAACCGCAATCTTACCTGGAAAGAACGGCGCGTACCGGTGCCGGGCCGCCGGGCGCGCTATTTCGCGGTATCGCTCGTCTCGATCGCCGCCAACTACCTAGTCTTTGCCGCTGCCCTTGTCGCCTTGCCCGGCCTGCGCCCAGTGCTCGCCGTAGCGGCGGGAACCGGTGTCGGCATGGTAATGAATTTTGTCGGTTATTCCCGTCTGGTCTTCAAGAATGATCAGGCGGCGTAGCGACTGGCGTCGGCGCCGTAATACTTGACGTAGCGCTCGGAGATGCGATCGACCGGCAACACGATCATCACGTCGGTGGTGCCGAAGGGACGATCGACGACTGCACCACGGCCAACCATGGCGCCGAGGCGAAGATACCCCTTGATGAGCGGCGGCATTCCGGCGAGCGCGGCGCGCATGTCCACCGTCTCGATCGGCAGCCGGTTCATGGAGACGGCACGCTCGGGCCGCGCCTCTACCAGCCAATCGGCGTCGGCAGACGCGTGATGATGCAAGAAGGAGAGCGGCAGGGCTAGAGCGTTGGGATCCGTGCCCTCGAAGGAGGCGCAGCCGATCATGGCGTCAATGCCGTTGTTCAGCACATAGGCCCAGATGCCCTGCCACAGGAGTTCGACGGTGCGCTTGCTGCGATAGGGCTTCATGACGCAGGACCGGCCAAGCTCAAGAAACTCAAGGCCGGCATGACGGGCGAGCAGCGGCTCGATGGAAAACTCGCCGGCGGTGTAGAAGCCGCGATGACGCTCGGCCACGGTCTGTCGCAACAGGCGATAGGTGCCGACGATGCGCGGCCGGGCCTTGCGGAACGGCCGAATCTCGACATCGTCGTGGTCGAGAACGAGCAGATGGTCGCAATAACGATCGAAGGCGTCGGCATCGCGACGGCGGATGAGGGTGCGCGGGTCGGCTGTGGCCTGCATCTCTCCGTAGAAGACGCGATAGCGCAGCGCCTGGGCGGCGCGGACCTCGGCGGTCGAACGGGCCAGCCGCACCTCCAGCGCACCCATGCGGCCGAGGGGAGCAGCCTCACCCGCCACCGTGCGCCTCGCTTGCGTTGCAGGGAAAGTGCCAGGAAGTCCGAACATCGTGAGCCCTCCGCCAAAAAGCATAGCCACCATCCCATCCTTGCCGCGAGGATAGTGACAGTTCGCCGACGATCTCGTGACATTTTGGTAGCAGATCCGGCAGGGAAAGCTGCTAACTCTCGACTCAATCTAGCCAGGATGTGGATTGCTTAAGGGAAGTTTGACAGGTTGCATCCTATGGTTTGCCGCTTTCTTCGACGAGTGAAGGCCAATGGCATCCCAAGGCAATCTCATCCTAATTTCGATCATAATACCGGTCTTCAATGAAGAAGATGCCATCGAGCCGTTTCTTCGCCGAGTCGCTCAGCCGGCGGAGACAGCCTGCCGGTTGGTCGGCCCGGACATGAGTTACGAGTTGCTTTTCGTCGACGACGGCAGCCAAGATGGTACTTATGCCTATCTGATGGAAGCGCGCCTACGGCAACCCGAAATCGAAGTGGTGTCACTGTCGCGCAATTTCGGTAAGGACGCAGCTCTCACCGCTGGCCTTCACAACGCTCGTGGCCGCGTCATCATCCCCATGGATGTCGATCTGCAGGACCCCCCTGAAGTGCTGCCGGAAATGGTCAGACATTGGCAGTCAGGTGCCGAAGTGGTCAACGTCAAACGGTCGGACCGCCTATCCGACACTTCTTCAAAACGAATTTCGGCTGAGTGGTTTTACAAAGTATACAATCGACTGGCCGAACGCCCAATCCCCGAGAACGTCGGGGATTTCCGGCTGCTTGACCGTGTGGTTGTCGACGCGCTGTTGAACATGCCCGAGCGTGCTCGCTTTATGAAAGGGCTTGTCTCCTGGGTTGGGTTCCATCAGGAGACCGTGCAAGCCAAGCGCGAGCTCCGCACAGCAGGTAGTAGTAAGTGGCGCCCGTGGCCATTGTGGAACTTCGCGCTTGACGGTTTTGCTGGCTCGACAACCGTTCCGCTCCGTATCTGGACCTACATAGGATCGGCTATTGCGCTGAGTGCCTTCCTCTACAGTCTATTTTTGGTGGTGCGACGGATTGTCGCGGGCACCGATACGCCAGGCTATACTTCCTTGATGGTGGTAATGCTGCTTTTCGGCGGCATTAACTTCATGGCACTGGGAATTATGGGCGAATATATTGGCCGCATCGCTGCGGAGGTTCGCGGCCGGCCTCTCTACATCGAACGTCGCTCTACGCTGCGAGACCGATCCGCCGCCAAGAATGGGTTACCCGCCACGGCAGACGTTGTTTCCGCATCTTCAGAAGAGAGTCGATCAGCATAAGCCATGAAACTACCTATTAGCGACACAAAGCAACGCCTCCTTCTTGCATTTATAGCCACCGCGAGCGTTCTTTTTTACATTTCGCGACCAACGAAAGACGATATTAGTTGGCTCCTAGTTGTGGCGGATTCCCTGCTAGACGGAGGACGTCTCTACGACGACATTATCGAAACCAACCCCCCAATGTCTGTATTAATTTATACTCCAGCCATTATTCTTGAACGTATTTTTCATCTTAAGGCAGAGATATTTGTTATTTTGCAGACTATGATTACCTGTCTGCTATGCATTGAGTTTTCAACGCGCCTTATTGCAAGGTCCGGACTCAACATGAAATCTGGGATATTTCGGATCGCAACGGCCTTTGTCATCATAGTCTTGCCAATGGGCGCTTTTGGCCAAAAGGACCACTTGGCTTTCGTCGCCTCGCTACCACTTCTGCTCATCATCGCCAGTGCGGACCGCCGGCAGTTTACTTGCTCGGACCAACTCGTCGCGGGGTTGTTCGGCGGGCTCACCATGGCCATCAAGCCGCAGTTTGCTCTTGTTTTCATCCTCCCCTGTCTTGCAATGTTTTTTCAAAGGCGCCGGATATCGGATCTCCACAGTCCGGCCTTTATAGCCGCTGGTGCTCTAGTTGTGATTTACGCGGTTATTATCTGCCTGCTTTTCCCCAGCTTCACCTCGAAAATGCTGCCAGTACTCACCGAAATCTACCGTCCTGTTCATGAGAATCGGCTTTTGCTACTACTGCCAAACTATTTTGGCGGCTATATCTTACTAGTTCTCATCGTTGCTGTTTGGCCCCTTGGTAGGAAGGTGCTCCAGCCCTTGCCATTAGTACTCCTTCTCGCCGGCATTGGCTTTTTTCTTGCCTTCATGGAACAGGCAAAGGGCTGGCCATATCAGGCATATCCGGCTCTGGCTTCCGGCTTACTTCTCGGCCTGAGCGTTACCCTGCCGGTTTTCAATCGGGAAGTTGGTCCGTCGCGCTCGGCCTTCTTCATCTGGCTGGGCAGCTTCGCAGTCTTGTTTGCTTGGGCGGCTCGGTTTTTAGTTTGGTCATGGATAGATTACACGCCCATAGAAAAGGCGGTGTTTGACCTTGAGCTCAAACAGCCAAGCATCCTTTCCATTGCTGCTTCACACGGTCCGGGGCATCCAGTAACGAGGGATGTTAATGGCAAATGGGCAGGCACTCTGAGTTCCCGATGGATAACGGTTGGAGCCCTAAAACAAAAAAAGCTCGGAAATCTGTCGGACGAAAGAAACCGCTCGCTCGACAATTGGGTGTCGCTTGACCGGGCCTATCTTCGACACGACATTTTGGAAAAGAAGCCGGATGTTATCCTGGTGCAGCGGAGCTCCGATTTTGATTGGCTCGCTTGGGCACAGGAGGACCCGTCAATCGCGGCCGCCTTTGCCCACTATCAACGAACCAGCTCGGTTGCCAACCCAGAGGACCCCGGCACTATCGAAATTTGGCGCCGGCTGCCCAATGGCTCTTGAGACGAGACAAGGATACGCGGGCTTGTCTTGCGTCGCCTTCGCCGGCAACCTATATACCGGCCGAATTCGGGGACTTCCCCGGTCAGCATTCAAGGGAAAAACGGGGACCGGCCGGAGATCCGGCATCTAGCCGAATGCCTCGGAAGGGGGTTCGGACGGTCTGCCTGAACGGAGTGACGAAATGGGCAAGGTTATCGGCATCGATCTCGGAACGACCAACTCCTGCGTCGCCATCATGGACGGCAAGAACGCCAAGGTGATCGAGAACTCGGAAGGCGCGCGCACCACGCCGTCGATCGTCGCCTTCGCCGACGGTGGTGAGCGTCTGGTCGGCCAGCCGGCCAAGCGCCAGGCGGTGACCAACCCCGAGAACACCATCTTCGCGGTGAAGCGTCTGATCGGCCGCCGGTTCGAGGACCCGATGGTGGCGAAGGACAAGGACCTTGTTCCCTATGCCATCGTCAAGGGCGACAATGGCGACGCCTGGGTGAATGCTGACGGCAAGAAATACTCGCCCTCTCAGATCTCGGCGATGACGCTGGCCAAGATGAAGGAGACGGCCGAGGCCTATCTCGGCACCAGCGTGACGCAGGCCGTCATCACCGTTCCCGCCTATTTCAACGACGCCCAGCGTCAGGCCACCAAGGATGCCGGCAAGATCGCCGGCCTCGAAGTTCTGCGCATCATCAACGAGCCGACGGCCGCCGCCCTCGCCTACGGCCTCGACAAGTCCGACCATTCCAAGACCATCGCCGTCTACGACCTCGGCGGCGGCACCTTCGACATCTCGATCCTGGAGATCGGCGACGGCGTGTTCGAGGTGAAGTCGACCAACGGCGACACCTTCCTCGGCGGTGAAGACTTCGACATGCGGCTCGTCAACTATCTGGCCGACGAGTTCAAGAAGGAGCAAGGCATCGACCTGCGTGGCGACAAGCTTGCCTTGCAGCGCCTGAAGGAAGCCGCCGAAAAGGCCAAGATCGAGCTCTCGTCCTCTGCGCAGACCGAAATCAACCTGCCGTTCATCACCGCCGACGCCAAGGGCCCGAAGCACCTGACGCTGAAGCTCACCCGCGCCAAGTTCGAGGCACTGGTCGACGACCTGATCCAGAAGACGGTCGACCCCTGCAAGGCGGCCCTCAAGGACGCCGGCCTCAGCGCCGGTCAGATCGACGAGGTGGTGCTGGTCGGCGGCATGACGCGCATGCCCAAGGTGCAGGAGACGGTAAAGCAGTTCTTCGGCCGCGAGCCGCACAAGGGCGTCAATCCGGATGAAGTGGTGGCCATCGGCGCCGCCATCCAGGCCGGCGTTCTGGCCGGCGAGGTCAAGGACGTGCTGCTGCTCGACGTGACGCCGCTGTCGCTCGGCATCGAAACGCTGGGCGGCGTGTTCACGCGCCTCATCGACCGCAACACCACCATCCCCACCAAGAAGAGCCAGGTGTTCTCGACCGCCGAGGACAGCCAGAGCGCGGTGACCATCCGCGTCTTCCAGGGCGAGCGCGAGATGGCGGCCGATAACAAGATGCTCGGCCAGTTCGATCTCGTCGGACTGCCGCCGGCGCCGCGCGGCGTGCCGCAGATCGAGGTGACCTTCGACATCGACGCCAACGGCATCGTGCAGGTGTCGGCCAAGGACAAGGGAACCGGCAAGGAACAGCAGATCCGCATCCAGGCCTCGGGTGGCCTGTCGGATGCCGACATCGACAAGATGGTGCGGGACGCCGAGGCCAACGCCGCCGCCGACAAGGCGCGTCGCGAGGCGGTCGAGGCGAGGAACCACGCCGAGGCGCTGATCCACTCGACGGAGAAGTCGCTCGCCGACTATGGCGACAAGGTCTCCTCGTCGGACAAGTCGATCATCGAAGGCGCCGTTGCCGACCTCAAGGCGGTGATCGACTCGAACGACGCCGAGGATATCAAGGCCAAGACCAACGCCCTCGCCCAGGCAGCCATGAAGCTCGGCGAGGCGATGTATGCCGCCCAGCAGGGAGGCGCCGAGGAGAAGCCGAGCACCGAGGGCGATGATGTTCTCGACGCCGACTTCGAGGAGGTCAAGGACGACAAGAAGAACGGCTAAGGCCGGGCTTCCTGTGCACCCCGGCTCTCCGGCCCGCAACCGGAGAGCCGTTTCCTGTTGAGGGCGGGCGGGAGGCGCCGCCCTGGGTTTCTCCCACTCGGGACCAACGATGGCCAAACGCGATTATTACGACGTGCTGGGCGTTTCCCGCGACGCCGACGAAAAGACGCTGAAGAGCGCCTTCCGCAAGCTCGCCATGCAATTGCATCCCGACAAGAATCCGGGAGATACCACCGCCGAGGCCCGCTTCAAGGAAGCCAACGAAGCCTATGAGGTTCTGAAGGACCCGCAGAAAAAGGCTGCTTACGACCGCTTCGGCCACGCCGCCTTCGAGAACGGCATGGGCGGCCGCGGCGCGGACGCCGGCTTCGGCGCCTCAATGGCCGACATTTTCGACGACATTTTCGGCGAGTTCATGGGCGGCGGCCGGCGCAGTCGACCCAACGGCCGCGAACGCGGCGCCGACCTTCGCTACAATCTCGACGTCACGTTGGAAGAGGCCTTCGCCGGCAAGACGGTCGAGATCCATGTTCCCACCTCGATCACCTGCGTGAAATGCTCCGGCACCGGCGCTAAGCCGGGAACCAGCCCGCAGACCTGCCGGACCTGCGGCGGCAGCGGCAAGGTCAGGGCCAGCCAGGGCTTTTTCACCATCGAGCGCACCTGTCCCACCTGCCAGGGCCGCGGCGAAACCATCGCCAGTCCTTGCGAGGTCTGTTCGGGAACCGGACGCACCACGCAGGAGCGGACGCTGTCGGTGAACATTCCCTCGGGCATCGAGGATGGCACCCGCATCCGGCTTTCCGGCGAGGGTGAGGCCGGTCTCCGGGGCGGTCCGGCCGGCGATCTCTACATCTTCATTTCGCTTCGCCCGCACGCCTTCTTCCAGCGCGACGGTGCCGACCTCCACTGCCGCGTGCCGATCTCCATGACCACGGCGGCGCTCGGCGGCGAGTTCGAGGTGCCCACCATCGACGGCAGCAAGACCAAGGTACGCGTGCCGGAGGGGACCCAGACCGGCAAGCAGTTTCGTCTGAGGTCCAAGGGCATGCCGGTGCTGCGCTCGCGGGACGTCGGCGACATGTATATCAATGTCACCGTCGAGACGCCGCAGCGCCTGACGCGTCGGCAGCGCGAACTGCTCGAGGAGTTCGAGCGAGAGTCGTCCGGCGAGAATAATCCCGAATCGGCCGGCTTCTTTGCCCGGGTCCGCGATTTCTTTGACAATCTGGGTAGCTGAGCCTCCAGACCGATGACATGCCCCAGGCTTAAGCTGTGATCCGAGATGTCTGCAAGCCGAACCGGGGAGTGAGGGATGTTCGTGCATCGACTGCGGGATGAAGCGATCGCCGAGGCAAAGCGGGTGCGTTGCCATTATTCGGACGATCTCAAATTCCTGAGAAGCTGGGCTGCAAAGCCGCTCACGACCGGCGCCGTGAGCCCTTCTGGACGTTGGCTTGCCCGCGCCATGGCCGCTGCCGTCGATCCTGCCTGGGAGGGAACGGTGGTCGAGCTGGGGCCTGGCACCGGCGCGGTCACCGCCGCACTCCTGGCCCGAGGCGTCGCGCCGGAGCGCCTATTGGCCATCGAGTATAATCCGGACTTCGCCGAGCACATTCGAGGCCGCTTTCCCGGTCTCGGCGTGACCGTGGGCGATGCCTATCAGTTCGGTGACGCGCTGCAGCGCGCCGGTATCGACAAGGTGGCGGCGGTCGTCTCCTCCCTGCCGCTGTTCACTCAGCCGCCGCTCCGCCGCCGCCGTCTCCTTGACGAAGCAATGACGGCTCTCGATCCAGGGCGCCCCTTCATCCAGTTTTCCTATGCGCTGGTGCCGCCGGTTCCCGCAGAGGCGGGGCGTTGGACGCTGGACGTCAGCGGGTGGATCGTCCGCAATCTGCCGCCCGCCCGTGTCTGGACCTACCGCAAGGCTTGAAGCAGCAAGGCGGTCACGCTTCTTCGCTCGCCACAGGCTCGTCCGAAGGAGTGTGCTCGGCTTCCACGCGATTCGCCTCGAAGCAGCAGTTGCAATAGGCCCGCGCGCACATGCGGCACAGGCGACGGCGGTCGTGCCCACGCGCTGCATGCTGGTAGAGCATTCGGTCAACGAGGCGCCCCAGAAGTTCCCGTTCTTCGGCGGAAAGAACCTCAAGAAAACCATTGCTTTCGGCGAGACGGCGATCCTGCAGCCCTTCTGCCTTGCGTCGTCCGGCCGGTGTGATTTCCACCTGTACCTCACGGCCGACCCGGCGGCGGCGGCGGAGTAGGCCGTCCGTCTCCAGCCTGTCGATGAGGCGGACAGTGGCCGAGTGCGTGAGGCCGACAATGGCCGCTATCTCACCGATGCTCGCTGGAGGGTTGTTGGCGGCGGTGATCAGCGCGGCGACAGCGGTTGGCGCAAGAGCGGTATCCCCGGCGAGCGTCGCATCCGTGACGGCCAGTGAGAGAGCGGCGAACTTGTTCGGCAGATGCATCTCTACGTCTCCTCCGCCCACCGGTATGCCGCCGCCCTAGCACCGACGGATATCGGATCACCTAAAACTCGAGCTATTATCATTGATAAACGAAGGTGGTAGCAGGCACCGCCCCGAAAAATACGTATTGCGCTTAAGGCGTAACGCTCCTGCCGCATGACATCCGCCGGCCGGTGGCAGCCACTCGGTCTTGAGCACAAGGAGCTTCGCCCGACGCAGACGGTGTAGAGCAAGAGCGGCCCGGCGCCAGGAGTGGCATCCGCCGGGAACCGGCGTGAGGCGCGACGGCCGGCGGTTATTCTGGCCAAAGGCCGGAAAACCTTGCTCCGGCTGGACGTCAGGTGCTTGGCGGTGGAGCGGGGGAATGATATCTAGCCGGCCATGACGACAAAGCCGCTCTCCCATATTCGCAACTTCGCCATCATCGCCCACATCGACCATGGCAAGTCGACGCTCGCCGACCGCCTGATCCAGACGACGGGCGCCGTCGCCCAGCGCGACATGAAGGACCAGATCCTCGATTCGATGGACATCGAGCGCGAGCGCGGCATCACCATCAAGGCGCAGACCGTTCGCCTTGCCTACAAGGCGGAGGACGGCGAGACCTACACGCTGAACCTGATGGACACGCCCGGCCACGTCGACTTCGCCTATGAGGTCAGCCGATCGCTCGCCGCCTGCGAGGGATCGCTGCTGGTGGTCGACGCCAGCCAGGGCGTCGAAGCGCAGACGCTTGCCAACGTCTACCAGGCGATCGACAACAACCACGAGATCGTGCCGATCCTCAACAAGGTGGATTTGCCGGCCGCCGAACCGGAACGCGTCAAGAGCCAGATCGAGGATGTGATCGGGCTCGATGCTTCGGACGCCGTGGAGATTTCAGCCAAGACCGGTCTCAACATCGAGGGCGTGCTCGAGGCGATCGTCAAGCGCCTGCCGCCGCCCAAGGGCGATCCGGACGCGCCGCTCAAGGCGATGCTGGTCGACAGCTGGTACGATGCCTACCTAGGCGTCATGGTGCTGGTGCGGATCATCGACGGCGTGCTCCAGAAGGGCATGAAAGTCAGGATGATGCGGACCGGCGCCGTCTACGAAGTGGAACGCGTCGGCTACATGACGCCGAAGCTCGAACTCTGCGACAAGCTGGAGGCCGGCGAGGTCGGCGTCATCACCGCTTCGATCAAGGAGGTGGCTGACACCGCCGTCGGCGACACCATCACCGACGAACGCCGGCAGACTGCCGAACCACTGCCCGGTTTCCGCCCAGCGCAGCCGGTGGTGTTCTGCGGCCTGTTCCCCGTCGACGCCGCCGATTTCGAGGACCTGCGCGCCGCCGTCGGCAAGCTGCGCCTCAACGACGCCAGCTTCTCCTTCGAGATGGAGACCTCCGCCGCGCTCGGTTTCGGCTTCCGCTGCGGCTTCCTCGGCCTCCTGCACCTCGAAATCATCCAGGAGCGGCTCGAGCGCGAGTTCAATCTCGACCTGATCGCCACGGCACCGTCGGTCATCTACAAGATGACGCTCACCGATGGCACGGAAATCGAGCTGCACAACCCGGCCGACATGCCCGAGGTCACCCGCATCTCGGAAATTTCCGAGCCGTGGATTCGCGCCTCGATCATGACGCCGGACGACTATCTCGGCGCCATCCTGAAGCTCTGCCAGGATCGCCGCGGCATCCAGATCGACCTGTCCTATGTCGGAAGCCGAGCCATCGTGCAGTACGACCTGCCGCTCAACGAAGTGGTGTTCGACTTCTACGATCGGTTGAAGTCGATCTCCAAGGGCTACGCGTCCTTCGACTATCACCTCAGCGACTATCGCGAGGGCGATCTCGTCAAGATGCAGATCCTCGTCAATGCCGAACCGGTCGACGCGCTGTCCGTGCTGGTCCACCGCAGCCAGGCGGAGCGGCGGGGTCGAGCCATGTGCGAGAAGCTGAAGGATCTCATTCCGCAGCATATGTTCCAGATCCCGATCCAGGCGGCGATCGGCGGCAAGATCATCGCTCGCGAGACCATCCGGGCGCTCCGCAAGGACGTGCTGGCCAAATGCTATGGCGGCGACGTGACGCGCAAGCGCAAGCTTCTGGACAAGCAGAAGGAAGGCAAGAAGCGGCTCCGCCAGTTCGGCAAGGTGGAAATCCCGCAGGAGGCCTTCATCGCCGCCCTGAAAATGGACGACTGAGCCAGAACCGTGCATGTGGCGCGTCTGCCGCCGGGCTGGCAATGTCCCCCTTGTGACACGGGGCCGTTCCGACATTGCCGCCCGAGGGCGACCATCCCCTCCTGGGGCCGACCTCACACTAGACCCGAACGAGCCCGACGACCAGTCGTCTTTACGTGTAATTGCGTAGAAAACGGCCAGCAAAACCAAACAGTCTTAAGAAAGGAAAAGGGCGTCCATTCCGGACGCCCTTTTCGTTGTTCTCGCCAGCTTTTTTGGCTCACACCGTCTTGTCGACCCTGTGGCCGCTCTCGGCGGGTGCGTCAGGCTGGGCCGCTTCTTCGGCGGGTGTCGCCTTGGGGCCGCCGCGTCCGACGCCGACAAGGGCCGGGCGCAGCACGCGCTCGCCGATCTTGAAGCCGACCTGCATCACCTGAACCACCGTGCCGCTGGGCACGCTCGGGTCGGGCACCTCGAACATCGCCTGATGGAAGTTGGGGTCGAACTTCTCGCCGACCGGATCGACACGACTGATGCCGTGCTTTTCGAGCGCCTTCATCAGCTCGCGCTCGGTCAACTCGACGCCCTCGACCAGCGAGATCAACGACTCGCCGCCAGTGGCGCGCGCCTCGGCATCGACGGCGGCGACGGCACGCGTCAGGTTGTCGGCGGCGCCGACGATATCGCGGGCGAAGTTGGTCACCGCGTAAGTGCGGGCATCAGCAATCTCGCGCTCGGTACGGCGGCGAAGGTTTTCCATGTCGGCGAGCGTGCGGAGGAGCTGATCCTTAAGGTCGCCCGCCTCCTTTTCGAGGGCGGCGATACGCTGGAGCCCCTGGTCGACCACCGGGTCCAGTTCAGGCGTGGTCGGTTCGGGAGTCTGTCCTGTCTCGTCTGCCATCTTGTCCTCATGCTGTATCACAGGCGGCAACCGCCGCCGGACGTGCCCCGGATTTGAGGGTTCCCGAGGCGAAAATCAACCCTTGGCGGCCATTGTTGCGGCGGATGCCATGTTCGGTCTTTATTGCACGCGGAGGCTTACTCCTCCATGCTTTCGTGAGCAGGAACGTAGCGAATGGGTCATCGACCATATCGCCTTCGCGGCGAATGCCTTTGCCGGCGGGTAGGCTACGAGGTGGCCGACGCCTTCGAGTATGCCATGAACTGTCATTGCTCGAACTGCCGCCGGGCGACCGGTTCCGCTTTCAAACCCTTTGCCGGCATCCGCACGACGGAGCTCGCCGTTGTACGTGGAGAGGGCGACATCATGCGCTTTGGCGACGGCAATCACGACGCCCATTGCGCCCATTGCGGCTCGCTCCTCTATTCGCAGGTCCGCGACGGCGCCTATGTGCATGTCACCCTGGGAACACTGGTCGACGCGCCGTCGATCCGCCCGACGGCGCATATCTTCGTCGGCTCGAAGGCGCCGTGGTTCGAGATTTGCGACAGCCTGCCGCAGTATGACGAGTTCCCAACGGACTGAGTGCGCCGCGACCTAGCCAAGAAGGCGCCCGACCACGCGGGCAGTATAGTCGACCATCGGCACCACGCGCGCATAGTTGAGGCGGGTCGGGCCGATGACACCGACGACGCCGATCACCCGCGCCTCGGTATCCCGGTAGGGCGATACCACAAGCGATGAGCCCGACAGGCCGAACAGCTTGTTTTCCGATCCGATGAAGATGCGCACGCCCTCCCCCGCATCGGCGAGGCCGAGGAGTTCGATCAGATCCTCGGAGCTTTCGAGTTCGTCGAACAGCGCGCGGATGCGTTCGAGATCCTCGGCCGCCCTGACGTCGTCGAGGAGGTTGGCACGGCCACGCACGATCAGGGTCTGCGGCCGACTGCCGCCGGCGTCCGACCAGGAGGCGAGACCGGCGTCGACGAGGCGGGCGGTCAGCGTGTCCAGCTCCAGCTTGCGGGCGGCACGCTGGCGCTCGACCTCGGCGCGCGTCTCGCTGAGGGTGCGGCCGCGGATATGGGCATTGAGATAGTTCGCCGCCTCCTGCAAGGCTGAGGCCGGCAGATCGGGCGGCAGATCGACGAGGCGGTTCTCGACGGTGCCGTTGTCGCCAACCAGCACGACGATGCCTCGCGTCGGTTCGATGCGGACGAACTCGATATGACGGAGCCGCGGGTCGGCCTTCTGCGTCAGCACCACGCCGGCGCCACGCGTCAGACCGGACAGCGTCTGCGAGGCTTCTGTCAGCACGTCCTCGACGCTCTTGCCGGTACCGGACGCCTTGAGGCGCCCCTCGATCGCTGATCGGTCACCCTCGGTAAGGTCGCCGATCTCCAGCATGGCGTCGACGAAGAAGCGAAGTCCGAGCTCGGTCGGCAGCCGGCCGGCCGAGGTGTGCGGGGCATAGAGGAGGCCGGCCGCTTCCAGATCGGACATGACGTTGCGCACCGAGGCCGGCGACAGCGGCGCGGCAAGAAGGCGCGATATGTTGCGGCTGCCAACGGGGTCACCCGTATCGAGATAGGCCTCGACGATGCGGCGGAAGATGTCGCGCGACCGCGAATCGAGTTCCCGCAAGCCCCCCTGTCCACCTGTGGTCACCACGATACCCAAACTCCTTTCCCATCAGATCCAATTTGGCCGCGCAGCCCCTCCGGCGCAAGTCCCGCGAAGGCCTCGGTCCCGGGGAAGGTGGACGACGCGGCGTCGCTGCTCGACAGGGGCGGCCGGTCGGGATAAAGGGGGCCGATGCTGACGCTTGCGCTCGATACTGCCAATGACCGGATCGCCGTTGCCCTTGCGGGCGAAGGCAGGGAGACGATGCGCGCCGAGGCGATCTCGCGCGGCCATGCCGAGCGACTGTTTCCCCTGATCGACGAGCTTCTCGCCTCGGCCGGCGTGGAGATCGAAAGCATCGGTCGCATCGCGGTCAACGTCGGCCCCGGCAGCTTCACCGGCATTCGCATCGCCGTGGCGGCGGCGCGCGGCCTCGGCCTCGCTCTCGGCGTGCCGGTGGTCGGCATCGATGCGCTTCGGCTCATCGCCGCCTCGCTCGACGAACCGGTGGACGGGCCGGTGCTTGCTGCGGTCGATGCCCGGCGCGGCGAGGTCTATGCCGCCCTCTATGGACCGAAGGGCGATCTCCTCGAATCCCCATTCGCAGCCGACGCTGAAGCCATTCTTGCTCGCGTTGGCGACCGAGCCGCCGTGGTTGCCGGCTCTGGTGCGGCGATCCTTGCCCATCAGGCGGCGATCTCGGGCCGAAGGGTGCCGCCGGTCGACGCGATGACCGCCACCGATCCGTTGGCGCTGGCCCGGCTCGGCAGCCTCGCCGATCCCGCCGTCGCTGCGCCCCGCCCCCTCTATCTCAGGGCGCCGGACGCCAAGCCGCAGCCGCCGGTGCCCGGACTTCTCGCACGAGCCCCGACGCCATGAAACTTCGCGACCTCACGCGCCTGTTTGCCGCTCCCCGGCCGATCTGCGAACCCGGTCGCGTTTCCGACGCCGACGACCTCGCCGTCTTGCACTCCCATGCGTTCCGACACGGCTGGCCGGCCACCGAGATGGAGGCGTTGATCACCGACCCTACGGTGACGACCATCGTCGCTCGCGAGGGGCGGACGCCGTTCAGCCGCCGACCGGTCGGCTTCGTCATGGTGCGTGCGGCTGCCGACGAGGCGGAAGTACTGACGGTCGCTGTCTCGCCGAAGCGGCGCGGCCGAGGCATCGGCCGCCTGATGATGGACGAGGTGATCCGACGCCTCTACTTCATGCGTGTCGCTTCGCTGTTCCTTGAGGTGGACGAGAGCAACGGCCCGGCGCTCGCCCTCTACCGGCGCCTCGGTTTCCGCGAGGTCGGCCGTCGTGCCAACTACTACTCCGGCGGGACTGCGAACGCCCTTGTCATGCGAGCCGATCTCAAATAACCCATAGTTGGCCGACGACGGCGGCCGATTGTTCGAGGGTATCCGCGATGACCGAGGAATCCACTCCACTCTCTCTGGAAGAAGCCTGCGCGGCGCGCGGCATGCGCATGACCGAGCAGCGACGAATCATCGCGCGCGTGCTTGAGCAGGCGATCGACCATCCCGACGTCGAAGAGGTCTACCGGCGCGCCTCGGCGATCGACAGCAACATTTCGATCTCCACCGTCTATCGCACCGTCAAGCTGTTCGACGATGCCGGCATGATCGCCCGGCTCGATTTTCGCGACGGTCGCTCGCGTTACGAGCCGCTGCCCGACGAACATCATGACCACCTGATCGATTTTCGCACCGGCGCCGTTGTCGAGTTCCACAGCGACGAGATCGAGGCGCTGCAGCGTGAGGTCGCCCGCAAGCTCGGCTACAAGCTGATCGACCATCGGCTCGAACTCTACGGCGTGCCGCTGGAGGACGCCGACAAGGAGAGCAAGGCGTGAAACCTGGCCACGTCAGGGCAGCGCTGACGCTGCCGCTGTTTTCCGTGGCCGCTTCCGTCCTCATCCTTCTCTATCTTCCGGCCCGGCACTTTCGCTGGCGTCTCGCCGGCCTGCTCCAGATGGTCTTCCACCGGCTGGCCCTGTGGACGCTCGGCATCCGCCTTCACGTGCGCGGCCGGCCGGCCGCCGAACGACCGCTGCTTCTTGCCGCCAATCATGCGTCCTGGATCGACATTTCCGCCTACAGCGCGGTGATGCCACTGTCCTTCGTGGCCAAGCGCGAGGTCGGCACCTGGCCGCTGATCGGATTCTTTGCCCGCCTGCAGCACTCCGTCTTCGTCGACCGCGCCCGGCGCGGCAGCACCGCCGATCAGGCGGACAGTATCGGCCGCCGCCTCGCCGACGGCGACGCCATCGTGCTGTTCCCCGAGGGGACCACGTCGGACGGCAACCAGGTGCTGCCCTTCCGCTCGTCGCTGTTCGGCGCCGCCCGTACCGCCCTCGACGAGGCTGGCGTCGAGGCGGTTTTCGTTCAGCCGGTCGCCATCGCCTATACTCACATGCTCGGCCTGCCGCTCGGCCGGTCGGGACGCTCGATCGTGTCCTGGGTCGGCGACCAGGATCTGGTACCGCATGCCAAGGAGCTGCTCGCCGCCTCCGATTTCGACGTGAGCATCGTCTTCGGCGAGCCGATCCGCTTCGACCGTAGCGCCGACCGCAAGAAGGTGTCCCTCGAGGCGGAAAAAGCGGTGCGTCGCCTGCTCGCCGCCGAGCTCAGGGGCTGAAAATCCGGCCGCATTAGCGCGGCATCAGCAGCCAGAGATCGAGGTCGAGCACCACCGACGGCAGATAGGCGCCGGCGTCGTCCCGGTCGGGGAAATCGGCGGCCGGCTGGTCACGCGTTCCGACCAGACGGACGCGCAGCGCTCCGAGATCGTCGCGGCCGTCGATCAACTCCTTGCCGACGATGGTCGACCAGGCATGGATGGTCGAGCCGGTGAACACCGGCGCGACATAGCGGCCGGCATTGAGCGCCGCGACGTGGACGGCGTTGCTGAGACCGTTGAACGACAAGGCGCGGCCGATCGCCATGACGAGGCCGCCCGGCACCAGCCAGCGACCGCGCGATCGTTCGTCGGAGAAGGGCAGCGGATGCTGTCGGGCGGGATTGCCGAAAAATCGGGCCGCCAGCATGGTGCTGCCCTCGTCGATCAGAATACCGTCGAGATGATCGATGCGCTCGCCAAGTTCATAGTCGCCCCAACGGAAGCGGCTGCCGGACAGGCCGCTGTCCCAGGCGGAGAGGTCGAGCACGGGCAGATGCGATCCAAGAGCATCGGCTGGAACGGCCGCCGGCAGCGGCGGCACAAGTTGCTCGGAGAATGGCGGCACGCCCTCCTCCGTCTTGCGCACGGTCTGCCAACGGGCAAAATCGATGACCTCGACGCCGCCTTCCTTGTGACCGGTGGTGCGCAGATAGACCACCCCGGTGCGCCCGCCGGTGTCGCGCAGACCGATCACCTCGGTTACCGCCGAGATCGTTTCGCCCGGATAGACCGGAGACAGGAACCGGCAGCCGGCATAACCGAGGTTGGCGACAGCGTTGAGGCCGACATCCGGTACCGACTGTGCGAACACGACGTTGAAGACCAGGAAATCGTCGATCGGCGCCACCGGATGCCCGACGGCACGGGCGAAGTCGTCCGATGATTGCAAGGCGAAGCGGCTGCCGGTCAGCGCTCGATAGAAGGCGACGTCGCCATCGGTGACGGTGCGCGGGCTGGCATGGCGAAAGACCTGACCGACCCTGAAGTCCTCGTAATAGCGGCCGCCGCTACTCTTCATGACTGACCCCGCGCAGCGAATCGATGATCATCATGCCCCGCAACGCCAGGCTGTCCATCCCCACCTAAGGTCGGGGACGCGAGACCCAGGCGTTGCCGAAGCATCGTACCCTCGGCATCCCGTCCGAAAGCCTTGGTGGACATCGGCCTGAAAGCGTCAGCAGCAGGCACGGGCGGCGACGGCGCGTCTTCACTTCCGGCGGGCGGGCGGGCATAGTCGCAGCATGTCGAACGCTGAATCCCCCACGAGCCCCGCCTCGCGTCCGGTCAGGGCCGGCGACCACGTTTTCCTGATCGACGGGTCGGGCTACATCTTCCGTGCCTATCACGCGCTGCCGCCGCTCACCCGCAAGTCGGACGGTGTGCCGGTCGGCGCCGTTTCCGGCTTCTGCAACATGCTGTGGCGGCTTCTGAAGGAAACCGAGCAGACCGCTGTCGGCGTCAAGCCAACGCATCTCGCCGTGATCTTCGACGCGTCCGCCGTCACCTTCCGCAACGAGATCTACCCGCTCTACAAAGCGCAGCGCCCCGAGCCGCCCGCCGACCTCCGGCCGCAGTTCGGATTGATCCGCGAGGCAGTCCGCGCCTTCAACGTGGCTTGCGTCGAGCAACTCGGCTACGAGGCCGACGACCTGATCGCCACCTATGCGGCGGAAGCGACGGCGGCAGGCGCTGACGTCACCATCGTCTCGTCGGACAAGGACCTGATGCAGCTTGTCGGCGACAGGGTCGTCCTGCTCGACACCATGAAGGACCGGCGGATCGGCGTGCCCGAGGTGATCGAGAAGTTCGGTGTGCCGCCCGACAAGGTGGTGGAAGTGCAGTCGCTCGCCGGCGATTCGGTGGACAACGTGCCCGGTGTGCCCGGCATCGGCCTCAAGACGGCGGCGCAGCTCATTCTCGAGTATGGCAACCTCGAATCCCTGCTCGACGGTGCGGCCGGCATCAAGCAGCAGAAGCGGCGCGAGAACCTGATCGCCTTCGCCGAACAGGCCCGCATCTCGCACCGTCTGGTGACGCTGAAACGCGACGTGCCGCTGGAGCATCCGATCGACGGGCTGGGGGTTCGGCCGATCATCGGCGAGCGGCTGATCGCCTATGCCAAGGCGATGGAGTTTTCGACCATTACCCGGCGCGTTGCCGAAACGACCGGCGTGGACCCCTCGAAGGTGGTGCCGGCCGTGGTGCCGGTGACGCACTGGCCGCCGGAAGGGGAGACCCCTCCCCTCACGGAGACCGCCGACGTCACGACCGTGGGCATCACAGTCGACCCGCCGTCTCCCGAGATCGGCGCGGAAGGGGAAAGCGGCGTGTCGGCGCTGTCGGGCGCATTCACGCCGGCAACCCGTGCCGCCGAGGCACTGGCCCGGATGCAGGCGATCCCGGTCGACTACTCGGCCTATGAGACCGTCACCGACCTTGCCCGCCTCGAAGCCTGGGTGGCGGATGCCTATGAGGCCGGCCGCGTTGCCTTCGACACCGAGACCTCGGGCCTCGATCCCATGCAGGCAGAGATTGTCGGTGCATCGCTGGCCGTCACGCCCGGTCGGGCCTGCTACATTCCCTTCGCCCACGTTTCCGGGGCCGGAGACCTTCTGGGTGGCGGCCTGGTGCCGGGACAGATCACCGTTCGCGACTTCGTGCGGGTCATGAAGCCGCTTCTCGAGGATCCCTCGGTCCTGAAGATCGGGCAGAACGCCAAATACGACTGGGTGGTTTTGAAGCGCCTAGGCATCACCATGGCGCCCTGTGACGACACCATGCTGATTTCCTACGCGCTCGATGCCGGCCGCATGGGCCACGGCATGGACGAGTTGTCGGAGGTGCTGCTCGGCCACAAGCCGATCGCCTTCAAGGACGTCTGTGGCTCGGGCAAGTCGATGATCACCTTCGACCGGGTGCCGCTCGACCGGGCCACGCATTACGCGGCCGAAGACGCCGACATCACGCTCCGCCTCTGGCACGTGTTGAAGCCGCGCCTTGTCGCCGAGGGGATGACCGCGCTCTACGAGACGGCCGAGCGGCCGCTGGTCGACGTCATCGCCCGCATGGAAATGCGCGGCGTTTCCGTTGACCGGCAGATCCTGTCGCGCCTCTCCGGCGACTTCGCGCAGTCGATGGCGGCGATGGAGGCCGGCATCTTCGAGGTGGCCGGCGAGACCTTCAACATCGGCTCGCCCAAGCAGATCGGCGACATCCTGTTCGGCAAGCTCGGCCTCGCCGCCGCCAAGAAGACCAAGACCGGCGCCTGGGCGACCGGCGCCGACGTGCTGGAAGACCTCGCCGCCGAGGGGCACGAGTTGCCCCGCCGCATCCTCGACTGGCGGCAGCTCTCCAAGCTGAAGTCGACCTACACGGATGCGCTGCCCGGATACATCCATCCGGAGACCAGGCGTGTCCACACCAGCTATTCGCTGGCGTCCACCACCACCGGCCGCCTCGCCTCGTCGGAGCCCAATCTTCAGAACATCCCGGTACGCACCGAGGAAGGCCGCAAGATCCGCCGCGCCTTCGTGGCGCCGCCGGGCCGCAAGCTGGTGTCGGCCGACTACAGCCAGATCGAGTTGCGCGTGCTTGCCCATGTCGCCGACATTCCGGCGCTGAAGAACGCCTTTGCCGAAGGCATCGACATCCATGCCATGACGGCCTCCGAGATGTTCGGCGTGCCGGTCGAGGGCATGGACCCGATGATCCGCCGCCGCGCTAAGGCGATCAACTTCGGCATCATCTACGGCATCTCTGCCTTCGGCCTCGCCAACCAGCTCTCCATTCCGCGCGAGGAGGCGAGCGACTACATCAAGCGCTATTTCCAGCGTTTCCCCGGCATCCGCGACTATATGGAGGCGACCAAGCGGCAGGCGCGCGAGAACGGCTTTGTCACCACCATCTTCGGCCGCAAGGCGCATTATCCGGAGATCGGCTCGCCCAATCCGTCGATGCGCGCCTTCATGGAACGGGCGGCGATCAACGCGCCTATCCAGGGCTCGGCCGCCGACATCATCCGTCGTGCCATGGCGCGCATGGAAGCCGCGCTCGCCGAGGCGAGACTGTCGGCGCTGATGCTCCTGCAAGTTCATGACGAACTGATCTTCGAGGCGCCGGACGATGAGGTGGAGGCGACCATCCCGGTGGTGCGTGCCGTCATGGAAGGCGCTGCCGAGCCGGCCGTGAAGCTCGCCGTGCCGCTGGTGGTCGAAGCCCGTGCCGCCCAGAACTGGGACGAGGCGCACTGATGACCGACGCGGATGCCGAACGCCACCGGCTGAAGATGGCGAAGCGCAAGGCGGTGCAGGACGCGGAGGTCGCCTCGAAGACCATCAGCGAGAAAGGCCTGCTGATCGTCAACACCGGCCCCGGCAAGGGCAAGTCGACCGCCGCCTTCGGCCTTGTCGTCCGCGCCCTCGGCCATGGCTGGAAGGTGGGCGTCGTGCAGTTTGGCAAGGGTGGCTGGGAGAGCGGCGAGCGGCGCGTGCTTGAGGGCTTTCCCGGTGTGTCCTGGCATACCCTCGGCGAAGGCTTCACCTGGGAAACCCAGGACAGGGCGCGCGATGTCGCAGCGGCGGAAAGTGCCTGGGCGAAGGCGATGGCGCTGATGGAGGACCCCGCCATCCGCCTGCTCGTCCTCGACGAACTCAACATCGCGCTCCGCTATGAGCATCTGCCGCTTCTCGATGTGGTCGAGACACTGAAGACGCGGCGGAGCGATCTCACCGTGGTCGTCACCGGGCGCAATGCCAAGGCCAAGCTGATCGAGGCGGCCGACTGCGTGACCGAGATGACCGCCGTGAAGCATCATTTCGCGGCCGGCGTGAAAGCCCAGGCCGGGATCGAGTTCTGATGGTTAGCCGGCTGATGTTTCAGGGGACCGGCTCGGACGTCGGCAAGTCGCTGATCGTCGCCGGTCTCTGCCGCCTCTTCGCCCGGCGCGGCCTCCGGGTGCGCCCCTTCAAGCCGCAGAACATGTCGAACAACGCAGCGGTGACGATGGACGGCGGCGAGATCGGCCGGGCGCAGGCGCTGCAGGCGCGTGCCGCCGGTGTCGAGCCGTCCGTGCACATGAACCCGGTTCTCCTGAAGCCGCAGTCGGAAATCGGCTCGCAGGTGGTGGTGCAAGGACGCGTCGTCGGCAATGCCAGGGCTCGCGATTATCAGGCCATGAAGCCGCAGCTGATGCCGGCCGTGCTCGACAGCTTCGCGCGGCTGTCCGAGGATGCCGATCTCGTGCTGGTGGAGGGCGCCGGGTCGCCGGCGGAAATCAACCTTCGGGCCGGCGACATCGCCAACATGGGCTTTGCGCGCGCCACGGATACGCCGGTGGTGCTGATCGGCGACATCGACCGGGGCGGTGTCATCGCCAGCCTCGTCGGCACCAAGGCGGTCATGGCAGACGACGATGCGGCACTCGTCGCCGGCTATCTCGTCAATCGCTTTCGGGGCGATGTGTCGTTGTTCGACACCGGCCTCGCCGAAATCACCCGCCGCACCGGTTGGTCGTCCTTCGGCGTGGTCCCCTATTTTCCGGAGGCTGGGCGGCTACCGGCCGAGGACGCGCTGGGGCTCAAGAGCCGCTACCACGCCGGCGGAGAAGACGGCCGCAAGCGCATCGTCGTTCCGGTGCTGCCGCGCATCGCCAACTTCGACGATCTCGACCCGCTTCGGCAGGAGCCCGGAGTCGACGTGATTCTTGCGGAGCCTGGCCGCCCGCTGCCGGCCGCCGACCTCGTGCTGCTGCCCGGTTCAAAGGCCACGATCCCCGATCTTCTCGCGCTCAAGGCGGAGGGGTGGGATATCGACATCCGCGCGCACGCCCGGCAAGGCGGGAAGGTACTCGGTCTCTGCGGCGGCTATCAGATGCTCGGCCGGGTCTTGCGCGACCCTGAGCGGATCGAGAGCGACATTGAGATCATCGAAGGCCTTGGTCTGCTTGATGTCGAGACCACCATGACCGGCGATAAGCGCCTCCGCCCGGTGAAGGGCGTGTCGATGCCCGACGGCACGCCGTTCTCCGGCTATGAGATGCATGTCGGCGCGACTGTCGGATCCGGTCGATCCAGGCCGTTCGCCCGTCTTTCGGATGGCAGCGACGAGGGGGCCGTCTCGCAGGACGGCAATGTCGTCGGCAGCTATTGTCATGGCCTGCTCGCCGACGATCGGCAGCGCGCAAGACTTCTCGCATGGATCGGCGCCGCGACCTCTGCACTCGCTTATGAGGCAGAGATCGACCGGGTGCTCGACGGTCTCGCCGATCATCTCGCAGCCCACCTCGACATAGACGGCCTTCTCGACCTCAGCCGTAGGCGAGGATGACGAGACCGAGCCAGACGAGCCCCAGCAAGGTGGCGATCAACAGCAGCGCCCGCCGGTAGAGCCGCAACGCGCGGTCGATGTCATAGGCGTTGACCTCGGCCCGGCCGTCGCCCATCCAGGCATCCTCGACGCGGCTATCGCCGTAGACCTTGGGGCCGTTGAGACGCAGGCCGAGCGCACCGGCCATGGCCGCCTCTGGCCAACCGGCGTTCGGCGACTTGTGACGGCGAGCGTCGCGGTCGATGGCCCTGACCGCTGCTGCCGCCGAGGCGCCATCATCGGCAAGCGCCGCCGCAACGATGGCCCAGGCTGTGAGGCGCGAAGCCGGCAGGTTGACCAAATCGTCGAGCCTCGCCGAAGCCCAGCCGAAGGCGAGATGGCGCGGGGTCTTGTGGCCGATCATGGAATCGGCGGTGTTGATCGCCTTGTAGGCCGCCGCTCCCGGCAAGCCGAAGACAGCCATCCAGAACAGGGGCGCGGTAACGCCATCCGAGAAGCTCTCAGCCAAGCTCTCAATGGCCGCTCGGCAGACACCGGCGGCGTCGAGGTGGGCCGGATTACGCCCGACGATCTTGCCGACGGCCAGCCGCCCCGCCTCCAGGCCACCTTGGCGCATGGCGTCGGCAACCGCCGCGACGTGGACATGCAGGCTGCGGGCGGCCAGCAGCGTCGAGCCGGCAACGGCAGCAAGACAGGGACCGGCGATGGGACCGGCGAGACCGGCGAGCGAACCGATCGCCGCGGCCACAAGGACGCTCACCATGACATTGACGGCGGCAGCGAGCATGCCGTTCAGACGACGGCGGTCCGCGTCGAACTCATCGCGGTTGAGCGTGCGGTCGAGAAAGCCGATCAGCGCGCCCATCCAGGTCACCGGATGCCCAATCCGCCGGAAGACGAGATCCGGGTAGCCGATCGCCGCTTCAAACCCGAGGGCCAGCAAGGCGATGAGGAGAGAGTCGAGCGGGACCATTGTCAGCGTCTCTTCCGAGCGACGGCCAGACGGCCTGAAGCGTTAGCCGCGCCTTTCTGTCATGCCTCCCGCCGTTCCGAAAGCCCCGGCGTGTCGAACGCTGTGAGGCTGGGCGCCCCGACGGGAATGGCAAAGGACGATTCGGACGGGTTTTCGTCCCAGACGACAGGCAAATATTGCCGCAAAGAGTATCCCGTGAAATACCTAGGCGAGAGATTCTATCTGTGGTTGACGATGCGGAGTCAGTATCGGCCTGCGAGTCCCGCCATTTCTCAGCCCCCAAGAGGGAAAACTGGAAATTGTGATTCATTTCAAGACTCTATTCCTGCGGCACCCAGGATCTCCTCACCAGTCTTGCTTCAGCATCGATCGGGAACAAGACCTTACGGTCGAAAACGTATGATTCAACAAATGACAAGGAAGACTCGTAGAAACCAGTATCCTTAATAGCCGACTGCGCCGAATTGCCAGCCGAGAGAAGAATCCACTTCAGTTTTCGGTAACCAATCCATGCGTGTACTGCCATGCCCCAGGTCCACGGACAGGTGTGGCCTTCGACGCCTGTAGATTGTAGAGGCTCTAAGTTGCCGTCGCTCGAACAACGCAAGATTTCCTGCGATCTGACCGCCGCGCTCGACGCGTCTGCCGTCCGTGAACTCCATGCGCAAATCGAGCCTCTCGTTTCCGAGGCCACCTACCTGACCCTGAATGCCGCAGCCGTCGAACGGCTCGGTACCCAGGCCGTTCAGCTTTTTGTTGCAACCGCCCGCGCGCTCGAAATGAACGGCGGCCGGCTCGCGATCGTGAATATCACGCCAACCTTTCGCGAAGCCTATGCCGACCTCGGCCTTCTCGCCGAACTCGACGCCCGGAGCTCCATAAATGCCGAGAAAGATACTGACGGTTGACGACTCCAGGACCATGCGCGACATGGTCACCTACACGCTGAAGGGGGCTGGCTTCGACGTCCTCGAAGCCGAGGACGGGGTCAAGGCACTTGGCGTTCTCGCCAGTACCCGCGTCGACCTGATCATTACCGACATCAACATGCCCAACATGGACGGCGTGACGCTGGTCAAGCGGGTGCGCGCCGGTGGCGCTCACGCGTCGACGCCGATCCTGATCCTTACCACCGAATCCGGTGACGACAGAAAGGCCAGCGGAAAAGCCGCCGGAGCCACGGGCTGGATCGTCAAGCCCTTTGCACCGGAGAAGTTGCTCTCCGTCGTCAACAAGGTTTGCCCCGCCTGACCCTTCCGGACGGCCGTCATGTCAACTCCGACCTTTGGTTCCGACGAACTCGCCCAGTTCCGCAGGACGTTCTTCGAGGAATGCACGGAACTGCTTGCCGACCTTGAGGAACGCCTCGGGGCGCTCGTCGCGTTTTCCAGCGACGTTGAGAGCCTCAACGCCATATTCCGCGCCGTTCATTCGGTGAAGGCCGGCGCCGGTGCCTTCGGCTATACCGTGTTGGTAGGCTTCGCGCATCGCTTCGAGGCGCTGCTCGACCGCCTGCGCGATGGCAAGGCGGAGCTGGACGAACGCACGCTCGCAGCACTCGTCGCGGCCGCAGACGTGTTTTCGGCCCTTGTCGATCTCGCCCGCCAGGGAGAGGTGCCCGCCGATGATTTCGGCGCCGATGTCGCCGAGGAGCTCGGCGCCCTGCTCGACGGCGCCGCCCCGACGGCCAGCGTGGCACGGCCGGCCGAAGCTGCACCGGAAGCAGCGAAGCCGGCCGAGAAAAGTTACCGCATCCTCTTTCGCCCTAACGCGGAGCTGTTCCGCCACGCCAACGAGCCGCTCTATCTGATCCGCGAGATGAAGACGCTCGGAGAGCTCACGGTCGACTGTGATCTCTCCCGCCTGCCGCCCTTTGATGCGTTCAACATAGACGATTCCTATCTCGGCTGGACCATGACGCTACGCGCGGTCTGCACGCCGGCCGCCATCGCCGAGGTGTTCGAGTTCGTCGATGACGAATGCGTACTGACGATCGAGGAGATCGCTGCTGCCGTCGAGCCCGATGAAGCCTCCCCCGTCGTCGCGGTCGCAGCGACGGTGGCAACGACCGTTGCGCCGCCGTCGGACCCCCAGCCGTCGGGAAGCAAGCCTTCTGAGAGCAAGGCCGCCGGCAAGACCGGGTCGATCTCGTCGATCCGCGTCGACCTCTATCGTGTCGACCGCCTCGTCAACATGGTGGGCGAACTGGTCATCGCCCAGGCGATGCTGGCGCAGCAGTTTACCGAGAGCCATAGCCACGACGACCCCACCGCGCTCCAGGGCTTCGAGCATCTGGCGGGGCTGACGCGCGAGTTGCAGGAATGCGTGATGGCCATCCGCATGCAACCCGTCAAATCGGTGTTCTCGCGCATGCCGCGCCTCGTCCGGGACGTCGGCCACAAGACCGGCAAGGACGTACGCCTCGAAATGGCCGGCGAGCAGACCGAGGTCGACAAGACGGTAGTCGAGGAACTGGCCGACCCGCTGACCCACATGATCCGCAACGCCGTCGATCACGGCATCGAGGACGCGGCGGAACGGCTTGCCGCCGGCAAGCCGGCCGAAGGCGTCATCCGCCTGTCCGCCCAGCACGCCGGCTCCAACATTCTGATCCATGTCGAGGACGACGGCGCCGGGCTCGACCGGGACCGCCTCTTCGCCAAGGCGGTCGAGAAGGGCATCGTGCCGGCGGGAGCCAAGCTCACCGGCGAGGAAATCGATGAGCTGATTTTCGCGCCGGGCTTCTCGACGGCGGCCGCCGTCACCGACGTGTCGGGCCGCGGCGTCGGCATGGACGTCGTCCGGCGCAATGTGCAGGCGCTTGGCGGCCGCGTCCAGGTGATGTCAACGCCGGGCAAGGGCACCCGTTTCACGCTGGTCATTCCGCTGACCCTCGCCGTCCTCGACGGCATGGTGGTGGCAGTCGGCTGGGAGAAGTACATCCTGCCGCTCACCTCGATCGTCGAATCCTTCCGTCCCGGACGCGGCCAGATCCGCGTCATCCCCGGCGGCGGCGAGGTCGTGTCCATTCGCGGCGAGTTCGTCCGTCTGATCCACCTCGCCCGGGTATTCGGCGTCACGGAGGCCGTCGCCGACCCCTGCCAGGGCCTCGTCGTGCTGATCGAACTTGCCAACGGCGGCAAGCTCGGCGTCGTCGTCGACGAACTGATCGGCCAGCAGCAGGTGGTGATCAAGTCGTTGCAGGACAATTACGACCCGGTTCCGGGGATCTCCGGCGCCACCATTCTCGGCAACGGGCGCGTCGCGCTCATCGTCGACATCGAGGAACTGACCCGCCTTTACGACCGGAACGCCCGCATCGCCGATGCGCTGCGGCAGCCGATCGCCGCCAACGCCTGACCTTACGGAGACTTCTCCATGGCAGAACCGCTAGACCTTCCCAGCATCGGCCCGGACGCCGCCACGGCGCAGACGCGACAGTTCATTTCCTTCCGCGTCGGCGAGGACGAATTCGCCATCGACATCATGGCGGTTCGCGAAATCAAGGGGTGGACCGAGACAACCGTCCTGCCGAACCAGCAGGACTACATGCTCGGGGTGCTCAACCTTCGCGGCACCATCGTGCCGATCTTCGACCTTCGCTGCCGTTTCGGCCTCGGGCTCACCACCGCGACGCGCAGCCACGTGGTGATCATCGTGGCGATCGGCGGCCGTCTCCTCGGCCTGCTGGTGGATGCCGTCTCGGACATCCTGACCGTCAATGCCGCCGATATCCGGCCGGTGCCTGACGTCGACCAGCCGATCGACAACGCCTTCCTCGCCGGCATCATTCCGGTCGGCGACAGCATGGTCGTCCTTCTCAGCCTCGAAAACCTCTTCGCCAATCATGGCCCGGCCAACGCCGCCATCGCCGCGTGAGCGGCCTCTCCAGGAACTGACATCATGTCACTGACCTCGCTGAAACTCCGCACAAAGATCGGCCTGATCGTCGCGCTGATGACCCTGCCGATCGTCATCCTCGGCTGGCTCTATGTCAGCAAGAGCGAAGAGGGCGTGGCCACGGCCCGCCAGGAGGCCGACGGCGTCACCTATGCGATCGCCATCTGGGAATCCATTCGCGGGCTCGCCGTTTCTGCCCTCGACGACACGGCGACCCCCGCCACCGTGCTGCCTGACATTCCGGATCTCGCCGGCCTCAACCGCGATCACGGCGCCACCTTCGGCTCCACCGCCGCTGCCGAGACCTTCGCCGCCGCGCTGGCGAGCTACGACTGGCCGCGCAACCACGTACCGTTCGACGCAAAGCTGACCCAGTCGGTCAACTCCGGCCTCGCCCTCATGGCCGCCGTCTCCGACGGCGCCGGCATTGCGGTCGATACCGAGGTCGACCACAACTATCTCGGCCAGGCGCTGATGAACCGTATTCCGCGCGTGCTGTGGTACCGCGTGGCGATCACCGGAAAGATCCGCGAGATGTCGCGGGCGACCAGCGTGTCCGTCGCCGATCTCGGGCTTCTGAAGTCGCAGATCGCCCTGTTCCAGGAGGCCTCCGGCGGCGCCCTCGACGTGCTCCAGGTGGCAAAGACCCACAGCACGGACGGCCGAATCGAAGCCCTCAGCGCGCAGATCACTGCCTTCGCCGAGGCCGTGCCCACCTTCGTCCGCGAGGCGGAAGCCGTCACCCTCGCCTTTGAGACGGCCGCCACACCGCAGAACGTCGACGTCTCCCGCTTCATGGACGCCACCAAGGCGCAGGCCAAGGCGAGCCAGGCCCTCTGGCACGGCGGCGCCGAGACGCTCACCGCCATGCTCGCCGATCATGCCGCGAGCCTGCGCAGCGCGCTGTTCGCCACATTCGGCGTGGTCCTGTTGGCCGTGATCGTGGCGCTCGCGGTCAGCATCTTCTTCTCCCTGCAGATCACACGCGGCATCGGCCGGATGATCGGCTACATGCAGCGGATCACTGCCGGCGACTATGAGTTCGAGGTCGACGGCACCGATCGCAAGGATGAAATCGGCACCATCGCCGGCGCCGTGTCGGTATTCCGCGGCAATGGCCGGCAGGTTGCCGAGCTCACCGCCAACTACAAGGGTCAGGCCGACGCCATCCGCCTGTCGCAGTCGGTGCTGGAGCTGGCGCTCGATGGCTCGGTCATCGATGCCAACGACATCTTCTGCCGTATCTTCGGCTATACGATCGACGAGATCCGCGGCAAGCCGGTATCGATGTTTGCCGACGCCGCCGTCCGCGAGAGCGCCGAATACAAGCTGATGTGGGAGGGGCTGCAGCGCGGCGAGCATGTCACCGGCCAGTACAAGCGCATCGCCAAGGGTGGGCGGGAAGTCTGGCTCGAGGTGTCGTTCAACCCGATCATCGGTCTCGACGGCAAGCCGTTCAAGATCGTCCAGATCGCCACCGACGTCACCGCCCAGCGCCTTCAGTCGGCCGACTTCGAGGGACAGATCGCCGCCATTTCCAAGGCGCAGGGCATCATCGAGTTCTCGCTCGACGGCAAGATCCTGAGCGCCAACGAGAACTTCCTCAACATGCTCGGCTACACGTTGGCCGAGGTCCGCGGCCAGCACCATTCCATCCTGGTCGACCCAGCTTATCGCGCGTCGGTCGACTACCGCATGTTCTGGGAAAAGCTCGGTCGCGGCGAGTATGATACCAACCAGTACAAGCGCATCGGCAAGGGCGGCCGGGAGATCTGGATCCAGGCCTCCTACAACCCGATCCTCGACATGAACGGCAAGCCGTTCAAGGTGGTCGAATATGCCACCGACGTTACCGAACAGGTGCGGTCTGCGGAGGCGCTGCAGGCAGCGGTGCGCGAGTCCAAGGAAGTGATCGAGGCGGCGCGCGGCAACGACCTCACCCGCCGGGTACCGCTCGACGGCAAGACCGGGGAAATCGCCAGCCTCTGCGAGGGCATCAATACACTGCTCGACACCATGTCGACCGTGGTGGCCGACATGATGGAGGCGGCGACCACCATCTCCAATGCCGTCGCCGAGATTTCCTCAGGCACCACCGACCTCTCCCAGCGGACCGAGCAGCAGGCCTCGAACCTCGAGGAAACCGCCGCGTCGATGGAAGAGATGGCGGCCACCGTCAAGCAGAACTCCGACAACGCCCAGCAGGCCAACCATCTGGCGGCCTCCGCTCGCGGCACGGCGACCGATGGCGGCGAGGTCGTCGGCAAGGCGGTCGAGGCCATGAGCCGCATCGAGACCTCGTCGCAGAAGATCTCCGACATCATCTCGGTGATCGACGAAATCGCCTTCCAGACCAACCTTCTGGCCCTCAACGCCGCCGTCGAGGCAGCGCGGGCGGGCGACGCCGGTAAGGGCTTCGCCGTTGTCGCCTCGGAGGTGCGCTCGCTCGCCCAGCGCTCGTCCGGCGCCGCCAAGGACATCAAGGCGCTGATCGTCGAGAGCGGCGCCCAGGTGAAGGATGGCGTCAAGCTGGTCAACGACGCCGGCACCGCGCTGACCGAGATCGTCGGTTCGATCAAGAAGGTGGCGGATATCGTCTCCGACATCGCCGCCGCCAGCCGCGAACAGTCGGCGGGCGTCGAGGAGATCAACAAGGCCGTCACCCAGATGGACGAGATGACGCAGCAGAACTCGGCGCTGGTCGAGGAAAATGCCTCGGCGACGCGCATGCTGCAGGAACAGGCCGAGGCCATGCATGGCCGCATGTCGGCCTTCCGGCTCGCCGAAGCCGTCCGGTCGGCTCGGGTCGCCCTCGAGGAGCGGCGCGAAGCGAGATCCGCTGGCAAGACCCCGCCTCGTCCCGCCCAGCCCAAGAAGGTGGCGGCGGCCGGTGGGCGCACCGCCCAGCGCCTGCAGTCCGAACTGCATGCGGCCTTCGAGAACGATGCCGACTGGAAGGAATTCTGAGCGCGTCAAAAGATCGGGCCGCGGCGGCAACGCCGCGGCCTAGTTCCCCCGGAGTAGACATGGCCGCCCTCAGCACGACCGCCCCGGAACATCGCGAATTTCCCTTCACGCTGAAGGAGTACCGCCGGCTCTCGGCGTTCATTCACGGCCGCACCGGCATCACCCTGCCCGATCACAAGATCAACATGGTCTATTCGCGGCTGACGCGGCGGCTCAGGGAGCTCGGCTTCTCGGCCTTCTCCGAATATTGCGACTATTATTCAAGCCCGGAGGGCGAAGACGAGATCGAGTATCTCATCAACGCGCTCACGACCAACCTGACCCGCTTCTTCCGTGAGAAGCACCATTTCGACCACTTAGCCGACAACCTGTTCTCCGAACTGTCGACCGACGGCATCAACGGCCGGACGCGCCTGCGCATCTGGTCCGCGGGGTGCTCGACGGGCGAAGAGCCCTATTCGATCGCCATGACCTACCAGGAGACGGCGTCGTCGCGGGTACGCTGCGACACCCGGATTCTGGCGACCGACATCGACAGTTCGGTGGTGGCGCGCGGCGCATCCGGCCGCTACGGCGGGCAGTCGGTGGCCGAACTCGGCAAGGGCCGGCGCTATCGCCACTTCACGGCCGTCAGTGGCGGCGAATGGCAGGTTCGCCCGGAGCTCCGGCAGCTCATCGCGTTCAAGCAGCTCAACCTTCTCGATACTTGGCCGATGAAGGGACCGTTCGATGCCATCTTCTGCCGTAACGTTATGATCTACTTCGACAATCCGACCAAGGCCCGGCTGGTGCAACGTTTCGCCGACCTTCTGGCGCCCGGCGGTTGGCTCTACATCGGTCATTCCGAGACCATTCTCGACCAGAAGACGGCTTTCCGCCTGCGCGGCCCGACCATCTACCAGAAGGGAACCTGAGCGATGTCCTTTGCCGGCCAGCCGAAACCGACCGAGCATCGCGATTGCCACGTCGCCCAATCCCGCCAGACCTCGCACGCCTATGACTGGCGACGGGGCCTGCAAGCCGTGCGGGTGCTGCCGGGCGAGGCCTATGTGACGGCGCGGACCGACGAAATGATCGTCACCGTCCTCGGTTCCTGCGTCGCCGCCTGCATCCGCAACCCGGCAACCGGCTTCGGCGGACTCAATCATTTCATGCTGCCCGAGAGCGACTCCGGCATCTGGAACGGCGCCAGCGCCGCCCTGCGCTATGGCAACTACGCCATGGAAGTGCTGATCAACGAGGTGCTGAAGTCCGGCTGCGAGCGCAGGGACCTTGAGATCAAGCTGTTCGGCGGTGCCGACCTCACCGACGGGCCGACGTTGATCGGCTCGTCCAACGTGTCCTTCGTGCTCGACTATCTGGAAGCCGAGGGCCTCGTCATCGCCTCGGCCGATCTCGGCGGCTGCTATGGTCGGCGCATTCACTACAATCCATCGACCGGGGTCGTGCACCGGCTTCTGCTTGGCACCGCGACACACCCAGACTTCGTCGAGGAGGAACATTCATTCAAGGATCGGCTCGCCCGGACGAAAGTCGAGGGCGAGGTCGATCTCTTCTGAGGAACCATTATGTCCGGTACGCCCATCCGCGTTCTCATCGTCGACGACAGTGCGCTGATGCGCGACATGCTGGCCAGTGTGCTTGCCCACGATCCGGAGATCCAGGTGGTCGGCACCGCCAGCGACCCCTTCGCCGCACGTGAGGCGATCAAGCGTCTCAATCCGGATGTGCTGACGCTCGACGTCGAGATGCCCGGCATGAACGGCATCTCCTTCCTGGAAAAGCTGATGGCCCTCAGGCCGATGCCGGTGGTGATGGTGTCGACGCTGACCCAGGCCGGCGCCCTCAGCACCCTCCGGGCGCTTGAGATCGGCGCCGTCGACGTCGTCGCCAAGCCCGGCAAAGCCAGCGATCTCGACAGGATCGCCGCCGAGCTGATCGACAAGATCAAGATCGCTGCCGCCGCCAACGTCGGCGCCCGCCGCGCCACGCCCGAGAAGCCGCCGGCTCGGTTCTCCGCCCCGCCGCCACCCATCGGCTGCTCCCGCACCGGCATGGTGATCGGCATCGGCGCCTCGACCGGCGGCGTCGAAGCCATCCGCGCCGTGCTGACCGGCCTTCCCTCGGAGATGCCGCCGATCCTGATCGTCCAGCACATGCCCGGCCAGTTCACCGGCTCCTTCGCCAGCCGGCTGGACGGTCTCTGCGCCCTGCACGTGAAGGAGGCCGAGGATGGCGAGCTTCTGCGCCCCGGCACTGCCTACGTGGGGCCGGGCGGCCGTCAGTTCGAGCTCGGGCACGCCGGACCCAACCTCACCTGCCGCCTGGGCAGCGAGGACCGCGTCTCCGGTCACGCGCCGTCGGTCGACGTTCTGTTCCGCTCGATGGCGCGCGTCTGCCCGATCAACAGCCTCGGCGTCATCCTGACCGGCATGGGGCGTGACGGCGCCTCCGGCCTTCTCGATATCCGCCTCGGCGGTGGCCGGACGATCGGCCAGAACGAGGCAACGTCAGTGGTTTACGGCATGCCCCGCGCCGCCTTTGAGATCGGGGCCGTGGAGCGACAACTGCCGCTTCACGGCATCGCCCCCTACCTTGCCGCTGCCTTCTCGCCGGAAGCGGCCGAAAAGGCGCATGCTTGAGGTGACCACAGCGATCAGTCGGCGATCTTGCGGCACCCCGTCTTGAAGCGCTTGAAGTTGGCGGCGTAGTTTTCCGCCGACCGCCGCAGCTTTTCGATCGCCGCCTCGTCGAGTGATCGCACGGCTCGCGCCGGCGCGCCGACGATCAGCGATCCCTCCGGAAACTCCTTGCCCTCGGTGACCAGCGCGTTGGCGCCAACCAGGCTGTTGGCGCCGATTTTCGCTCCGTTCAGGATAGTGGCGCCCATGCCGACCAGCACGTTGTCGCCGAGCGTGCAGGAGTGGACGATCGCCTGGTGGCCGATGGTGCAGCCTTCGCCGATGGTCAGCGGGAAACCCGGATCGGTGTGCAGCGTCGCCCCCTCCTGAATGTTGGTGCGGGCTCCGACGACGATCGGCTCGTTGTCGCCCCGGATCACCGCGCCGAACCAGACGCCGACGTCGGACCCGAGCTTCACCTTGCCGATCACATGGGCGTCGGGGGCAACCCAGTAGTCGCCGTCTTCAGGCAGTTCGGGGGCGATTCCATCGAGTTCGTAGATCGGCATGGCGGCGTTCCGGGGCATGATGAAGGAGCGAACGGATCTTCCTTGTAAGCCGAGGCCGGTGGCGATCAAGGCGCTTTAGGCTTTGAATCCGCGGCTAATCGTTCCAGAGACGGGAAGCCGGCCCAGCCAGCCGAAGCACGATTTTGTTGGAAAACCGCCTTTCGCCGCTCCTCAAAATGCACTAGATGCCGTTATCTTTGCCGGGACGGTCTGGATTGCCGTCCCCCACGAGGGAAGCGAGCAACGGTGACGGATAAGAAGTCTGTCTTCATCAAGACCTACGGCTGCCAGATGAACGTCTACGACAGCGACCGCATGTCGGACACGCTGATGCCGCTCGGATACACTGCCGCCGACAGCGCCGAGAGCGCCGACCTCGTCATCCTCAACACCTGCCATATCCGCGAGAAGGCGGCCGAGAAGGTCTATTCCGAACTGGGGCGCCTGCGCGTTCTCAAGGCAGAGCGAGCCGCCGAGGGACGGGAGACGCTGGTCGCCGTCGCTGGCTGCGTCGCCCAGGCGGAGGGCGAAGAGATCATCGCTCGGGCGCCGGTCGTCGACATAGTGTTCGGTCCGCAGACCTATCACCGTCTGCCGGAGCTGATCGAGCGCGTGCGGGCGGGTGAGCGCCCGACCGCCACCGAAGGCAAGGCGCCGGCCCGCCAGAAGGTGGTGGAAACCGAGTTTCCCTCGGAAGACAAGTTCGACCATCTTGCCGCGCCCTCCGAGACGGCGGTGCGCTCGCGCGGGGTGACGGCCTTCCTCACCGTGCAGGAAGGCTGCGACAAGTTCTGCACCTTCTGTGTCGTGCCCTACACCCGAGGCTCGGAGGCCTCACGGCCGGTCGAAAAGATCGTCGAGGAGGCGAAGACCCTGGTGGCAGCCGGCGTGCGCGAGATCACGCTTCTGGGCCAGAATGTGAATGCCTACCACGGCGTCGACCGCGACGGGCGGACGGTCGGCCTTGCCGGCCTGCTGGCGCGCCTCTCCGAGCTGCCGCGGCTCGCCCGCATCCGCTATACCACCAGCCACCCGCGCGACCTCGATGATGCGCTGATCGCCGCGCACGGCGGCAATCCCAAGCTGATGCCTTACCTGCATCTCCCGGTGCAGTCGGGTTCGGACCGCATCCTCGCCGCCATGAACCGCCGTCACACCGCCGCCGAATACATCGCCCTCATCGAGCGCATCCGCTCGGCGCGACCGGACATGGCGATCTCCGGCGATTTCATCGTCGGCTTCCCGGGCGAGACCGAGGAAGACTTCGCCGCGACCATGGACATCGTCCGCACCGTCGACTATGCCGCCTGCTTCTCATTCAAGTATTCGCCGCGCCCCGGCACGCCGGCGGCAACGCTCGCCGACCAGGTGCCGGAAGCGGTGAAGAGCGCGCGGCTTCATCGCTTGCAGGCGTTGCTGGAAGAGCAGCAGAAGGCGTTTGCGGAGCGCCTCGTCGGCCGTACGCTGCCGGTGCTGTTTGAAAAGTCCGGCCGTACGCCTGGTCAGGTGGTCGGACGGTCGCCCTATCTTCAGCCGGTGGCCGTCATGGCACCGTCGTCGCTGATCGGTGAAATCGCCGAAGTGACCATCGAGGCGACTAGCGGACACAGCCTGATCGGCCGGCTCGAGGGCGAGCCCGTGCCGGCCCGACGGTCTGCATGAGGCCGTCAGGACACGCACCGACCATGCCGTCGCGATTGTCGCGACCTAACCGGGGAACGCCATGACCTATGCGTCCGACCTCACTCATCTGGAGCTGATCTTCGAGGATAACCGGTTGATCGGCCCACTCTACGGTCAGTTCGACCAGCATCTGGCACTGATCGAGCAAAAGCTGAGTGTCGACGCCACGGCGCGTGGCAACCAGGTGACGATTCGGGGCTCGCACGAGGCGGCCGGCCGCGCCCGCGACGTGCTGGAAGCGCTTTACGGCCGCCTGCAAGCCGGGCAGACCATCACCTCGGCCGACGTCGAGGGGGCGATCCGCATGGCGCTGGCGGTCGGCGATCAACTGCCGCTGCCGACTATCGACGCCGGCTCGCGGTTGCAGCTCGCCGCCATCTCCACCCGCCGCAAGACGGTAGTCGCCCGCAACCCGGCGCAGGACGCCTATATCCGCGCCATGGATCGTTCGACCCTGGTGTTCGGCCTCGGCCCGGCCGGCACCGGCAAGACCTATCTCGCCGTGGCGCATGCCGCCGCCCTGCTTGAACGCGGCGAGGTGGCGCGCCTCGTGCTGTCGCGTCCGGCGGTGGAGGCCGGCGAAAGGCTCGGCTTCCTGCCCGGCGACATGCGCGAGAAGATCGATCCCTATCTGAGGCCCCTCTACGACGCGCTCTACGACATGATGCCGCCCGAGCGGGTGGAGCGGGCGCTGACCTCCGGCGCCATCGAGATCGCGCCGCTTGCCTTCATGCGCGGCCGTACGCTGGCCAATGCCGCCGTCATCCTCGACGAGGCGCAGAACACCACGTCGATGCAGATGAAGATGTTCCTCACCCGCCTTGGCGACGGCTCGAAGATGATCGTCACAGGCGATCCCAGCCAGATCGACCTGCCGGCCGGACAGGTGTCCGGTCTGGTCGAGGCGAGCCGCATCCTCACTGAAACTCCCGGCGTCGTGCAGGTACGCTTCAGCCACGAGGACGTGGTTCGTCACGAGTTGGTGGCCCGCATCGTCAAGGCCTATGACGACGACAGCCGGGAGCGGCTCGCCGCCGCCCGCGGGGGAAAGGCATGAGCGTGATCGCCGTCGACATTCTCGCCGACAGCCCGCTGTGGGGTGAGGCGGAGGAGTGGCGCGCCGACGTCGAGGCTGCCGTCGCCATGGCGGCGGCCGCCGCCGATGCCGAGATCGCCGAGGACGCCGAACTGTCGCTTCTGCTGACCGATGACGCGGCGATCCGTCTGCTCAACCGCGACCATCGCGGCCTCGACAAGCCGACCAACGTTCTGTCCTTTCCGCAAGACGATCCGGAGGCCGACGCCTACGGACCGCTCCTCGGCGACATCGCCGTGGCGCACGAGACGGTGGCGCGGGAAGCGATCGAGGAAGGCATTTCCTTTCGCGACCACTTCCTGCACATGATCGTGCATGGATTCCTGCATCTCGTCGGGTATGATCACATGAACGACGACGAAGCCGAGGAGATGGAGGGGTTGGAAACGGCCATCCTCGCCCGGCTTGGTATTGCCAACCCCTATGCCGACGCGCCGATGGGCGGCGCCGGCCGCTGAGGAGCGGCACAATCGAGGCGTCCGCCAGCGGCCGGGAGGGTCAATGGGCGGCGCGGAAGAAGGACGATGAGCGACAGCGACAGTCATAGTACGGGCAGTCAGAATACCGCCGCGGCAGCCCAGCCGGGCACCTTGGCCGAAGGTGGAGCGGGCTCAGGATCAAGCTGGCTCGCGCGATTGCGCGAGGCCTTCGGCTTCAAGACCTCGGCGACGCTTCGGCAGAATCTCGAGGAGGCGCTCAGCCAGGAGGACGCCCTCGACGCTGCCTTTTCGCCCGAGGAGCGGACGCTGATCCGCAACATCCTTCGTCTCAGGGAAACGCGCGTCGCCGATGTGATGGTGCCGCGTGCCGACATCGCGGCCGTCGACGCCGACACGACGCTGGCCGAACTGCTCGGCCTGTTCGAGGCGTCCGGCCACTCGCGCATGCCGGTCTATCGCGAAACGCTCGACGACGCCATCGGCATGGTTCACATCAAGGACCTCATCACGCATATCACCGGCAAGGCACGCATCGATGCCGCCGCCGACGAGGACGAGGGCCGTCTCGACGTCGGCAAGGTCGATCTCGAAATCACCCTCGAAGCGGCGAAGCTGGTGCGCGCCGTGCTGTTCGTGCCGCCCTCGATGCCGGCCACCGACCTTCTGCAGAAGATGCAGGCGACGCATATCCAGATGGCGCTGGTCATCGACGAGTATGGCGGCACCGACGGCATCGTCTCCATCGAGGACGTGGTGGAGACCATCGTTGGCGAGATCGACGACGAGCATGACGACGAGGATGGGCCGCTGGTCAAGACGGTGCAGGACGGCGTCTATCTTGCCGATGCCCGCGCCGATCTCGACGACGTCAGGGCGGCCATCGGGCCGAGCTTCTCCTTCGTCGATTATGACGAGGACGTCGACACGCTCGGCGGTCTGCTGTTCGCCGCCCTTGGGCGCATTCCGGTGCGCGGCGAGGTGATCGTCTCCGACGATTTGCCCGGTTGGGAAATCGAGGTCCTCGATGCCGACCCGCGCCGCATCAAGACGGTGCGGTTGGTGGCACGCGCCACCGAACCCGAGGAGGCGACCGAACCTTCCGAGGTCGGGGCCTGATGGTCCGCCGGCGCCGATTGCGCAGCCGGCGGCCGACGCTTCCTGGCATGCTCCGAACGACGCCTGGAGTGCCGCGATCTCTGGCGGTCGGCGGCCATTCCCTCGTCAGCGGCGACCGGCTATTGCTTCAGGCGGAATGACCGATTCGCCGATGCGGGAAGAGGCGCCATGTTTGATACCCTTGCCCATCGGCTCCTGCTTCTCTGGGGATGGCCCCGCCGCCTTGCAGCCCTCTTGGCCGGCGCGCTGTCGGCACTGGCCCTCGCGCCCCTGCATGCCGCCCCCATCCTGTTCCTGACGCTACCGGCTCTGGTGATCCTCATCGACGGCGCTGTCGTTGCCGGTCCGCGCGGCGTCCGCCGGCTGAGGCCGGCGGCGATCACCGGCTGGTGGTTCGGCTTCGGCTATTTCCTGGCCGGCCTCCATTGGGTGGGAGTTGCCTTCTTCGCCGAGGGACGGTCGGCCCTCATCCCGCTGATGCCGATCGCCGTCGTCGGCCTTGCCGCTGGCCTCGCCCTGTTCACCGCGTTTGGCGTCCTGCTGGCTCGTCTCCTTTGGAGTGACGGCCCCACCCGGATTTTCGCTCTCGCCTTCGGGCTCAGCGCCTCCGAGTGGCTGCGCGGCCACGTGCTGACAGGCTTTCCCTGGAACCTGTTCGGACAGGCAGTGGCCTTTACCGATGTCACGGCGCAAGCGGCAAGCGTGGTGGGTATCTACGGGCTGACCCTCGCCGGCATCGCCGTGTTCGCTGCGCCGGTGCTGTTGACGGACGAGATGGGGAAACGACTCTGGCTGCGGCGGCTGACCGTCACCTTGGTGCTGGCGCTCGCTGCCGCCGACATCGGCTGGGGCGCCTACCGGCTGTCGGGCGCAGTGCCGGTTGGTGAGGCGGTCATCGCTGATGCCCGCATCCGCATCGTGCAACCGAACATCGATCAGGCCGCCAAATGGTCTCCGGAGAAACGGCAGGAAGCACTCGACCGGCTGGCGACCCTCTCCGATCGACGGACCGACCCGGAGACGCTGGGCGCCATGTCTTTCTCGGAAATCGTCTGGCCGGAGACCGCCCTGCCCTTCTTCCTGACCGAGGAGCCGGAGGCGCTCGCCCGTATCGCCGACCTGTTGTCGCCCGGCACGATCCTGCTCACCGGCGCGCCGCGCGTCGAACCGACCGGCGATCCGGAGGACGGCGGGCGCCGCTATTACAACTCCCTGTTCGTCATCGACGACAGCGGCGCCATCCGGGCCGCCTATGACAAGGTGCACCTCGTTCCCTTCGGCGAGTACATGCCGCTCGGGGCGTTGGTGCGACGGCTGGGTATTGGCGAGCTGTTTCGCGGCATCGGCGGCTTCTCGCCCGGGCCTCGCCGCAACCTGATCGCGCTGGCCGGCCACCCATCCTTTTCTGTGCTGATCTGCTACGAAGCGATCTTCCCCGGCGAAGTTCTACCGGAGAGCGGCCGTCCCGACTATCTCGTCAACGTCACCAATGACGGCTGGTTCGGTGAGAGCGCCGGCCCCTACCAGCACCTTGACGCAGCCCGCCTGCGGGCGATCGAGGAAGGCGTGCCGATGGTTCGCGCCGCCAATACGGGCATTTCGGCAATCATCGACGCCTACGGCAGGATGGTTGCAAGTCTACCGCTCGGCGAGGAAGGCGTGCTTGACGGTTTCGTGCCATCCGAGCGCCCCAAGTCTTTCTTTCAACGAAGCGGACAGGCTTTTCTCTTGATCTTTAGCGTCTTTTTCATCTTGCTGTCACTTCTCGGAAAGGGAAAACGTAGAGCCGGGAGTTGACAACTTCTCGTTCAGAGACAACAATCTCAGCGCGCAACGATCCTTTTGTGGTTCGTTTGCCAAGAAATGGGCCGCAAGACAAAAAATAAAGACCGCGCCTTGCGAGCCTCATCGATAACCGTGGGTCAACCCGCAGACGAGACCAATATGGCCAGCAAGAAGTCCCCCAATCCCATTGACGTCCATGTCGGCAGCCGCGTCAGGCTGCGCCGCATGATGCTTGGCATGAGCCAGGAGAAGCTGGGCGAAGCGCTCGGCATCACCTTCCAGCAGATCCAGAAGTACGAGAAGGGCACCAACCGCGTCGGTGCCAGCCGTCTTCAGCACATCGCCACGGTTTTGAAGGTGCCGGTGTCCTTCTTCTTCGAGGATGCGCCGGGCACGCCCGAAGAGGCGGCCGGGTTCGCCGAGACGCCGAGCCACTCCTATGTCGTCGACTTCCTGTCGTCGACCGAAGGATTGTCGCTCAACAAGTCCTTCGTAAGGATCAAGGATGCCCGCGTCCGTCGGCGCATCGTCGATCTCGTGCAGACGCTGGCCGCCGAGGACGGCGAGGCCTGAGCAAGTCTCGCTTGTAATTGCAAACGGATTGTCTCGGCACTGGTCGAGGCAATCCGTTTTGCTTTTCGAGCCTCATCAAAGCCCCGTTCCATGGGAACGGCCTTGCCGGACACCTCCTCAAAACAGAAGATTTTCGCCTCCTCCGTGACGAGAAACGCACGGCGCATTCCAAACGCGTCCGAGCGTGCGGCAGGCGCTTGCGCTTTTCCCGGCGGCTTGCGAAAAGGGAGCGCCGCGAAGGACAACTCCCGCGACAGACCAGTCTTCCGTCGACCGCGTCGACGTCTTCTTTGAGGGGTCAACCCTATGTCTCGCCAGAACTACCTCTTTACTTCCGAGTCCGTCTCGGAAGGCCATCCCGACAAAGTCTGCGATCGCATTTCCGACACCATCGTCGACGCCTTCCTCGCCGCCGAACCGCAGGCGCGCGTGGCAGCCGAGACGCTGGCCACAACCAACCGTATCGTCATCGCCGGCGAGACGCGCGGGCCCAAGTCCGTCGACAACGCGCTGATCGAGCACCTGACGCGTCAGGCGATCCGCGACATCGGCTACGAGCAGGACGGCTTCCATTGGGAAACCGCGAAGATCGAGATCCTGCTGCACGAGCAGTCTTCCGATATAGCCCAGGGCGTCGACGCAGCGGCTCACAAGGACGAGGGTGCCGGTGACCAGGGCATCATGTTCGGCTACGCCTGCCGTGAGACGCCGGAGCTGATGCCGGCGCCGATCTATTACGCCCACAAAATCCTTCGCGACCTCGCCGCGGCCCGCAAATCCGGTAAGGAGCCGCTGCTCGCCCCTGACGCCAAGAGCCAGGTGACCGTCGCCTATGAGGGCGGCAAGGCAGTTCGGGCGCCGCAGATCGTCCTTTCCACCCAGCATGCCGAAGGACTGACTTCGGCCGACGTGCGCCGCATCGTCGAGCCCTATATCATTGCAGCGCTGCCGGCCGGCTGGGTCGACGAGAGCACCGTCTGGCACGTCAACCCGACGGGCAAGTTCGTGATCGGCGGCCCGGACGGCGACGCCGGTCTCACCGGCCGCAAGATCATCGTCGACACCTATGGCGGCGCGGCGCCGCACGGCGGCGGCGCGTTCTCCGGCAAGGACCCGACCAAGGTCGACCGCTCGGCGGCCTATGCCGCCCGCTGGCTCGCCAAGAACATCGTCGCCGCCGGCCTCGCCGATCGCGCCACCATCCAGCTCAGCTATGCCATCGGCGTCAGCGATCCGCTGTCGATCTACGTCGACCTGCACGACACCGGCAACGTCGATCCGGCCAAGATCGAGAAGGTGCTCGGCGACCGCGACTTCGTCCGCCTGTCGCCGCGCGGCATTCGCGAGCGTCTCGGCCTCAACAAGCCGATCTATGCCCGGACGTCGGCCTATGGCCACTTCGGCCGGGCGGCCGAAGCTGACGGCGGCTTCTCGTGGGAAGCTCTCGATCTCGTCGATGCGTTGAAGTCCGCCCTCGCCTGAGGCGGAGAAATAGGCTAGACACCGGCCCCGGCAGTTCGCTGCCGGGGTTTTTGTGTCTCTAGGCAGCTTGGCTGCCGGAGTTTTTTACGTCCTGGGCAGATCGGCTGCGGGATTTCTCATGCAACAGGCAACGATGAGCGACGACGACCATAGGCCGGAGCACCGGCCCGGCCAGCCACGCGAGAGCGCCTTCTTTGGGCGTCGCAAAGGCAAGACGCTGCGGAAGGGACAGGCTGAACGGCTCGAGGCCGACCTGCCCAAGCTGTCGCTCGACCTCGAGATGCCCGCCCCTGACCGTCTCGCAGAGCTCTTCCCGGATGCGCCGGCTGAGATCCGTCTGGAGATCGGTTTCGGCGGTGGCGAACACCTGGTTCATCGCGCCCTTGAGTGCCCGGACGTCGGCTTCATCGGCGTCGAGCCCTTCATCAACGGCATGACAAAGGCGCTTGGCCGCATCGCTGCCGAGGAGATCACCAACGTGCGCCTCAGCGGCGAGGACGGCGTCAAGGTGCTCGACTGGCTGCCCGAAGCGTCGCTCGACCGCGTGCTGCTGCTCTATCCCGATCCCTGGCCGAAGAAGCGCCATTGGAAGCGGCGCTTCGTCGGACCCGACACTGTCGCTCGCTTCGCCCGCGTGCTGAAGGATGGCGGCGAGTTCTGGTTCGCGTCGGACATCGACACCTATGTCGACTGGACGCTGCACCATGTGCGCGCCGACCCCGCCTTCATCTGGACCGCATCGGCACCCGACGACTGGCGCCAGCCTTGGGAAGGATGGCCGGGAACGCGCTACGAGGCCAAGGCGCGCCGCGAGGGTCGCGGCTCGGCTTACCTGACCTTCCGACGCTTGCCTCGTGAAGGTTGAGTCCGGGCATGTCCGGCAGCCGGCGAGGCTTTCCAGCGGAAGGCTTCCATCGCCACCATTGATTTCCGCGCAAAAGCGGCCTATATGGGGTGCATCAGTTCTGATGCGCTTCATAAGCGGGTTGGGAGTGGGTCCGAGAGGTCCCGCTCTTTTTTATTGCCTGTGGTGAAGACGCCGTGAGGGATACCGCCGAAGGATGACGTCCGAGGACCAGCCGCCCCTTCCGCCACTTGGCGGCCAGAGTGTCGACACGACGCTCGATGAGCCGCGCCTGGTGACCGAGACCGGCGTCGAGGCGCGGGTCGCCGCGATCATCGAGCCGGCGCTGATCGACCTTGGATACCGCCTCGTCCGCGTGCGCATGACCGGCCTCAACGGCGTGACGCTGCAGATCTTCGCAGAGAAGGCCGACGGCACCATGAGCGTCGAAGACTGCGAAGCGGCGAGCAACGTGATCTCGCCGCTGCTCGACGTCGACGATCCCATCGGCAAGGCCTACAGCCTTGAAATGTCGTCGCCCGGCATGGATCGCATCCTGGTGCGGCGGTCGGACTTCATCCGCTGGTCGGGCTTCGAGGCCAAGCTTGAACTTGCCGTGCCGCTCTTGGGCCGCAAGCGGTTCCGGGGCTGGCTCACCGGCGTCAAGGACGACAAGGGCGGCATGCGGCTGCTGCAGGCGCTCGAAGACGGTACCAAGGACATCGAATTCCCGCTCGACACCGTGTCGGAAGCGCGGCTCGTGCTGAACGAAGCTCTGATCCGCGAGGCGCTCAAGGCGGGCAAGAGCTGAGACGGACGGGCGGCTGCGCCGCCCGAAGGAAACCGGGGACACCCCCCGAAGGACGGATTAGGAACCCCATCGAGGGCAGGAGACGAAGACAATGGCCGTCAGTGCGAACCGTTTGGAACTGTTGCAGATCGCCGACGCGGTGGCCCGCGAGAAGTCGATCGACCGGCAGATCGTCATCGCCGCGATGGAGGACGCCATTCAGAAGGCGGCCCGCTCGCGCTACGGTTCCGAGACCGACGTCCGCGCCGAGATCAATCCGCGCACCGGCGAGATCAAGCTGCAGCGCTTGCTGCAGGTCGTCGAGAATGTCGAGAACTTCTCGACCGAGGTCGACCTCGTCGAGGCACAGCGCCGCAACCCGGCCGCCCTCGTCGGCGACTTCATCTCCGAGCCGCTGCCGCCGATCGACTTCGGCCGCATCGCCGCCCAGTCGGCCAAGCAGGTGATTGTGCAGAAGGTGCGCGAAGCCGAGCGCGACCGCCAGTTCGACGAGTTCAAGGATCGCACCGGGGAAGTGGTGAACGGTGTCGTCAAGCGCGTCGAATACGGCAACGTCATCGTCGACCTCGGCCGCGGCGAAGCGATCTGCCGCCGCGACGAGCTGATCCCCCGTGAGAGCTTCCGCTACGGGGACCGCATCCGCGCCATCATTCACGACGTGCGCCGCGAGCAGCGGGGCCCGCAGGTGTTCCTGTCGCGCACCCATCCGCTTTTCATGGCCAAGCTGTTCGCCTCGGAAGTGCCGGAAATCTATGATGGTATCATCGAGGTGAAGTCGGTGGCTCGCGACCCGGGCTCCCGCGCCAAGATCGCCGTCATCTCGAAGGATTCGTCCATCGATCCGGTCGGCGCCTGCGTCGGCATGCGCGGCAGCCGCGTGCAGGCCGTCGTGCAGGAACTGCAGGGCGAGAAGATTGACATCATTCCCTGGTCGCCCGATCCGGCCACCTTCATCGTCAACGCGCTGCAGCCGGCGGAAGTCGCCAAGGTGGTGCTCGACGAGGATGCCGAGCGCATCGAGGTGGTGGTGCCCGACGATCAGCTGTCGCTGGCCATCGGCCGCCGCGGCCAGAACGTCCGCCTCGCCAGCCAGCTCACCGGCTGGGCGATCGACATCCTGACCGAGCAGGAAGAGAGCGAGCGGCGCCAGAAGGAGTTCAACGAGCGCACCGAGCTGTTCATGAACGCGCTCAACGTCGACGAAGTCGTCGGCCAGTTGCTGGCCACCGAAGGCTTCGCCACCGTCGAGGAGCTCACCCTGGTCGAGCGTGACGAGATCGCGGCCATTGAAGGCTTCGACGAAGAAACGGCTGAGGAAATCCAGGCGCGTGCGCAGGATTATCTCGACGCCAAGGAACGTGAGCTCGACGAGGAGCGCATCAAGCTCGGCGTCGAGGATGCCCTGCGCGACGTGCCGGGCGTCACCACGGCCATGATGGTCGCCCTCGGCAAGGACGGCGTGAAGACGGTGGAAGATCTCGCCGGCTGTGCCACCGACGATCTCGTCGGCTGGACCGAGCGCAAGAACGGCGAGACCATCCGCAACAAGGGCAGCCTCTCCGATCTCGACGTCAGCCGCGCCGATGCCGAGGCGATCGTCATGGCGGCGCGCGTCGCCGCCGGCTGGATCGAAGCGCCGGCCGAGGACGCGGATGTCGTCGAGGAAGAGGTCGCCGAAGAGGCGCAGTGAAGACAATGACGGGGGTCGCCTCTGGCGACCTTCCAACCCGGAAAGAGGACGATGGCACCGAAGGCTGAGACGGCGGAACGCAGTTGCATCGTGACGCGCGTCGCGCAGCCGCCCGAGGGCCTCGTCCGCTTCGTCTGCGGACCGGACGGCGCGGTGGTGCCGGATGTCCGCGGCAACTTGCCGGGTCGTGGTGTCTGGGTGACCTGCCGCCGCGACGTGGTGGCCGAGGCGGTGCGCAAGCGGGCGTTTTCGCGCGGCCTCAAGGCAGAGGCCAAGGCAGGCGATGATCTGCCGGACCTGGTCGAGGCGCTGCTGCTCAAGGCGGCGTTGTCGGCCCTGTCGATGGCGCGCAAGGCCGGCCTCGTGGTCACCGGCTTCGGTCAGGTGAGCGATGCGGTCGGCAAGGGTGGCGTTGTCGCCGTGCTGCACGCCCGCGAGGCGGCCGACGACGGCCGACGCAAGATCGGACAGGCGATCAGGCGGCGCCTGCGCGCCACCGGAGCCGGTGGAGACGTAGAGGAAATGCCCGGAAATGCGGCATTATGGCAACAACCGCCACCTTCCGGACCAAAGGTTGTCGCCGGAATCTTCGCGTCGAGCGAAATGGATTTGGCATTGGGCGGCGCAAATGTGATACATGCTGCTCTGCTCGCCGGTGGGGCGAGCACCAGCTTCCTGAAATGCGCTGCAGCGCTGGCCCGTTACAGGGGCGAAGCGCCGGACACGGACTGGACAGCGGACCTTTCCTGAGGTTCGCGAATACGATTGGCCATTGCGCTGCCCGTATGGGGTGCCGCGACGGCCCGCGAGGATAGAGCACGGTATGAGCGATACGAAAGACACCGACGACAAGAGCACGTCCATGGCGCCTAAGAAGACGCTGACCCTTTCCCGGCGCACCGTTGAGCAGGGAACGGTCAAGCAGAGCTTCAGCCATGGCCGGACAAAGGCCGTCGTGGTGGAGACCAAGAAGTCGCGCAAGCACGGCGACGGCAGCCCGCTTGAAAGCGTGCAGTCGACGCAGACCGCGCAGCTTCAGAAGTCGATCGCCGACAGCCTGAAGCCTCGCCGCGACGCCGCGCCTGCCAACGCTCCGCGCGAACAGCGCCGACCGGCGCCGGGTGGCATGGTGCTGCGCACGCTCAGCCAGGACGAGATCGAGGCCCGCCAGGCCGCGCTTGCCGAAGCCATCGCCCGTGAGGCCGAGGCGCGCAAGCGCGCCGAGGAAGAGGCGAAGCGCCGGGCCGAGGAAGAGGCCCGTCGCAAGGTCGAGGAAGAAGAGCGCGCCAAGCGCGAGGCCGAAGAGGCCGCCGCTCGTGCCGTCGAGGAAGCGCGCCTGAAAGCCGAGGAAGAAGCCCGCGCCAAGGCGGCGCCCGCCGAGGCCGCACCGCCGAAGCCGGCTGAGCCTGCCGTTGCCAAGGCTCCCGTTGCCGACAAGAAGCCGGCTCCGGCCGGTGCGCCGCGTCCCGTCGCCGAGGTGGCTCCGCGCGGCAAGATCGCCGGCGACGATGATGAAGAGAATCCGCGCGGCAAGCTGCTCGCCGCCAAGAAGGCACGCGTGCCGGCGCCCGCACCGGTCAAGAAGGCCGGCGAGGACGATCGTCGCAAGGGCCGCCTGACCATTTCCGCCGCCCTCTCCGACGACGAGGGCGAGCGTTCCCGTTCGCTTGCCGCCTTGAAGCGCAAGCGCGAGAAGGAACGGCGTGGCCAGCAGTCCGGTCCGCGCGAGAAGGTGCTGCGCGAGGTGGTTCTGCCCGAGGCGATCACCATCCAGGAACTCGCCAACCGCATGGCCGAGCGCGCCGTCGATGTCATCCGCCTGCTGATGAAGCAGGGCCAGATGCTGAAGATCAACGACGTGATCGATGCCGATACCGCCGAGCTGATCGCCACCGAGATGGGGCATACGGTGAAGCGCGTCTCCGAGGCCGACGTCGAAGAAGGCCTGTTCGATGCGCCCGACGTCGTGGCGGACACGCAGCCGCGTCCCCCTGTGGTCACCATCATGGGCCACGTCGACCACGGCAAGACGTCGCTGCTCGACGCGTTGCGCCACGCCAACGTGGTGGCCGGCGAAGCCGGTGGCATCACCCAGCACATCGGTGCCTATCAGGTCGAGCAGAACGGCCAGAAGATCACCTTCATCGACACCCCGGGTCACGCCGCCTTCTCGGCGATGCGTGCCCGCGGCGCCAAGGTGACCGATATCGTCATTCTCGTGGTGGCCGCAGACGACGGCGTCATGCCGCAGACGGTGGAGGCGATCAGCCACGCCAAGGCGGCAGGCGTTCCGATCATCGTCGCCATCAACAAGATCGACAAGCCCGACGCCAACCCTGAGCGCGTGCGCACCGAGTTGCTGCGCCATGAGATTCAGGTGGAATCGATGGGCGGCGACACGCTCGAAGTGGAAGTGTCCGCCAAGGCCAAGACCAATCTCGACAAGCTGCTCGAGATGATCCTGCTGCAGTCGGAAGTGCTGGAACTCAGGGCCAATCCCGACCGCGCCGCCGAAGGCATCGTCATCGAGGCCAAGCTCGACAAGGGCCGCGGCCCGGTGGCCACGGTGCTGGTTGACCGCGGCACGCTCAAGGTGGGCGACATTGTCGTCGCCGGCTCGGAATGGGGCCGCGTTCGCGCGCTCCTCGACGACCATGGCGCCAACGTCAACACCGCCGGTCCGGCCATGCCGGTCGAGGTGCTCGGCTTCCAGGGCACTCCGGACGCCGGCGACCGCGTCGCCGTCGTCGAGAATGAAGCCCGTGCCCGCGAGATCACCGAGTATCGCGTCCGTCAGAAGCGCGAGAACGTCGCCAAGCGTGCTTCCGGCTCGCGCGGCTCGCTCGAGCAGATGATGAGCAAGCTGCAGACCGCCGGCAAGAAGGAGTTCCCGCTGGTCGTCAAGACCGACGTGCAGGGCTCGCTCGAAGCCATTGTCGCCTCGCTCGAAAAGCTCGGCAACGAGGAAGTTGCGGCGCGGGTCATCCACGGCGGCGTCGGTGGCGTCACCGAGTCCGACGTCACGCTGGCCTCGGCCTCCGACGCGGCGATCATCGGCTTCAACGTCCGCGCCAACAAGCAGGCGCGCGATGCGGCCGACCGCGACGGCATCGAGATCCGCTACTACAACATCATCTACAATCTCGTGGATGACGTGAAGGCGGCGATGAGCGGCATGCTCACACCCGAGCGGCGCGAAACCTTCCTCGGCAACGCCGAGATCCTGGAGGTGTTCAACATCTCCAAGGTCGGCAAGGTCGCGGGCTGCCGCGTCACCGAGGGCATGGTGGAGCGCGGCGCCTCGGTGCGCCTCATCCGCGACAACGTGGTTATCCACGAGGGCAAGCTCGGAACGCTCAAGCGCTTCAAAGACGATGTCAAGGAAGTCCACGCCGGTCAGGAATGCGGCATGAACTTCGAGGCCTATCAGGACATGCGGGCCGGCGACGTCATCGAGTGCTTCCGCGTTGAAGAGATCGCCCGCACGCTGTAATGGCTGGCCCGGCGTCTTTCGGGACGCCGGGCGCCTTCTCGACGGCACGCCATGACCGACACCGCCGACCTCGCCCCGGACGTACCTACAACGCGCCGCTTCGTCTTCACGACGACGGAGGCCGACGCGCTGGCGCTGGAGGCACTGCTGAAGCCGGCTGACCGCGGCTGGCGCTCGTTCCTAGGCTATATCCTGGCCCTGCCGCCGCTCGTTATCGTCTCCTGGCTGACGCGCGATGCCGAGTGGCCGGTGTGGTTCGCCGCCTTCGGTCTTTGCGGGCTTGCAGCTTGGCAGCTGGCGCGCTTGGTTCTCAAGACAGAGCGATCGCGGGCGGCGCGGCGCCATCCGGTCGGAGCTGGGCGGATCGAGTTTGCCGGCGGCCGCCTTGAAGGCACGATCGGCGGCGTAGCGGTCGACATCCCAACGATGTCCGGCCGTCGCGTCGAGACCGATGTCGGCCATCTCTTCGTTGTCGCCGGCGAAGGGCCGGCGCTGATCCTGCCGCTTTCGGCCTTTGCCGACAGATCTGATCTGACGGCCTTCGCTGCAAAGCTGAAAGGTTAGCCGGGTCAGATCCTAGCACTGATTGCCATGGACCTATTGTCCATGGTCTCAATCCCACGCGCTCCCTAAGATCGGACGTCATCCGCTTGAGGAGGCGCCCAACCGAGGTTTCATCATGGTCCAGCACGGCCAAAGCCAGGGGCAGGCCCGCGCCCCCTCCCAGCGCCAGCTTCGCGTCGGGGAGTTGATCCGTCACGCGCTGGCCGAAATCCTGGCGCGCGGCGAACTCATGGACGACGAAGTGACACGGATGATGGTCACCGTGCCTGAAGTGCGCGTCAGTCCCGACCTGCGCAATGCCACCGTCTACATCACGCCGCTCGGCGGCGGCGAGCCGAAGCAGGCCGAAAAGGCGATGGCTCGCAACGCGCGCTGGCTGCGCGGCCAGGTGGCGCACCGGGTCAATCTCAAGTTCGCGCCCGACCTGACCTTTCGCTACGATGATCGCTTCGACGAGACCGCTCATATCGACGCGATCCTGCATTCCCCCGACGTGGCGCGCGACCTTGACGAGTCCGACCGGGACGACCAGCGAGACGACAAGGACGAGTGACAGTTTCTGTCAGCAGTGGAACTGACGCTTCCTGACGTGATGAGGCGTGAAACTCCTCCTCGACGGACCGCCGAAGCGGCCGCGAGGAGGATGTTCCCCATGACCGACGACCGCATCACATTCCACTACGCGCCGCAGACCCGCGCCTTTGGTACCCGCGTCCTCCTCGAAGAGCTCGGCGTACCCTATGACCTGCATGTCATGGACACCCGAGCCGGCGATCAGTTGAAGCCGGACTATCTCGCCGTTAATCCGATGGGCAAGGTGCCGGCCATCAGTCACCGCGGCAGCGTGGTGACCGAACAGGCCGCCGTCGCCCTCTATCTCGGCGATCTTTTCCCGGAGACCGGTCTGGCTCCGGCTCTCGATGATCCTCGTCGCGGTTCTTACCTGCGCTGGATGGTGTTCTACGGCTCCAGCTTCGAGCCGGCACTGGTCGATCATGCCATGAAGCGTCCGCCGCTGCCCCGATCCACGGCGCCTTACGCCGACTATGAGACGGTGGTCGCCACGGTCAACGAGCAGGTCAGGCGTGCGGCACCCTTCTGGCTCGGCGAGCGCTTCACGGTGGCCGACGTGCTGTGGGGCTCGGCGCTGTTCTGGGTCACCAACTTCGGCATCTTCGAGAAGACGCCAGAGGTTGCCGCCTATATCGAGCGGGTCATCAGCCGCCCGGCCTTCAGAAAGGCGCAGGCCGACGAGGCGGCTCTGATCGCCGCCCGCGACGCTGCCGCTTGAATCAAAGAAGACGGAGAGCGGCCACACCGGCCACCACCAACAGGGCGGCGGCAATGCGCCGCCCGCCGACCTTTTCACCGAAGGCCAGTCGTGACAGCACCAGCGCAAAGATGATCGACGTCTCGCGCAGGGCGGCGACCGGCGCGACGGGCGTCCGCGTCATCGCCCACAATGCGACACCGTAGGAAAGCGTGGTCGCCGCTCCGCCGGCAAGGCCGAGGGCGAGCGTCCGCGCCCGGAGCCGGGGACGCGCGCCGCCGACAAGCGCCATGGTCACGGTGACCAGCCCCGTCAGCACGGCCAGCATCAGCGTGTAGGAGATGGGGGCGCCGGAAAGACGCGCGCCGCTGGCGTCCACCAGAGTATAGGCGGCGATCACCATGGCATTGCAAAGCGCTGCGGCGGCGCCCTTGGCAGCCAGCGGCTGATGGAAAGCGCCCAGCGTGAGCGCCAACACGCCCGCCGAGATCAGGCCGACCGCCAGCCATTCTCCGCCGGCCAGCGTTTCACCGAACAGAATTGCCCCCGACAAGGCGACGACGAGCGGCGCCGCGCCGCGCATCAGGGGATAGGCAATGCTCATGTCGGCGATGCGATAGGCGCGGGCGATCAGCAGATAATAGACGCTCTGCAGCAGCACAGACGCGCCAAGAAATGGCCAGCTCGCCGGAGCCGGCAACGGCAGAAAAGGCAGAACCGCCATCGCGATCAGCCCGGCACCGAGCGCCACCGACAAGGTCATGGAGAGCTTGTCGGCAGCCCCCTTGACGAGCACGTTCCAGCCGGCATGGATGAATGCTGCCGCGAGGATGGCGACAAAGACGCCAGGGGACATTTGTTCTCCGGAAGATTCGCCGGCAACCGGCCATCCCACCTTTTCATGCCAGCGATGCCACCGCAATCTTGCGGGCCTTGCCTTCCCACAGTCCCCGGTGTAGGAGCGGCGCCTTCCGGACGCTTTGTCCGCCGTCTTTTCGCCGCGCCGGGTTCTACTCCCGGTCGGCGCACGCAGGATTCAGGTATGGCACGCAAGAAAAAAGGCACGGTCCACGGCTGGGTGGTGCTCGACAAGCCCTATGGCATGACCTCGACGCAGGCGGTCGGCGCCATGAAGCGCATCTTCGGCACGCCCAAGGCCGGACACGCCGGCACGCTCGACCCGCTTGCCTCGGGCATGCTGCCGATCGCGCTTGGGGAAGCCACCAAGACCGTGCCCTATGTGATGGACGGCGACAAGCTCTACCGCTTCACCGTACGCTGGGGAGCCGAAACCTCGACGGACGACGCCGAGGGCGAGGTGGTCAAGGCCTCCGACCACCGGCCGAGCGCCGACGACATCGACGCCGTGCTCGACGAGTTCGAGGGCGAGATCCTGCAGACACCGCCCGCCTTCTCGGCGATCAAGGTGGACGGCGAGCGGGCCTATGACCTTGCCCGCGCCGGCGAGACGGTCGAGCTGGAGGCGCGGCCGGTGACAGTGCATCGGCTCGATCTCGTCGACTGCCCCGATGCCGATACCGCGGTCTTCGAGGCCGAGTGCGGCAAGGGCACCTATGTGCGCGCCATCGCCCGCGACATGGGCCGGCGTCTCGGCACGGCCGGCCATGTCATCGAGCTTCGGCGGCTCGTCGTCGGGCCATTCGGCGAGGAGGACATGGTGACCATCGACGCGCTGCAGGCGGCGCTGGAAGCGGATGGCGACGCGCTGTCGTTGCTGACGCCGATCGAAGCCGCCCTTGCAGGCTTGCCGCAGCTGGACGTCACCTCCGATCAGGCAGTCCGGCTCCGGAACGGCAACCCCGTGCTGCTGCGCGGACGCGACGCGCCGGTCGAAGAGGAGGCGGTCGGCGTGTTCGAGCGCGGCCGACTGATGGCCATTGCCAAGGTGGAGCATGGCGAGCTGAAACCGGTCCGGTTGATCCTGCCGGACTGAGGCAGGCGGTCCTTCTCCGGCTCCGGATTGCCGCTGGCATTCGGACGCTTTTTCCTGTAGAGAAACCGCAACCTGATCATACAGGTTGCGCCGACCCGGCTGGACGACATCCCGGCCGGGCCATTTTTGCTATCCAACGACAAGGAGTCACCGATGTCGATCACTGCCGAGCGCAAGGCCGCTCTCATCAAGGAATATGCCACCCTCGAGGGCGACACCGGTTCGCCGGAAGTCCAGGTGGCGATCCTGTCCGAGCGCATCGCCAACCTCACCGAGCATTTCAAGAGCCACGTCAAGGACAACCACTCCCGCCGCGGCCTTCTGAAGCTGGTGAGCCAGCGTCGTCAGCTTCTGGACTACCTGAAGCGCAAGGACGCCTCGCGTTATGCCGCGCTGATCAGCCGCCTCGGCCTGCGCCGCTGACGGTTTCCCGGAAGGGCGGCCCGCCGCCCTTCCCACCCGCCGCTTCGGCCTGCCGAGGCGGCTCCGGTTTCCCGCCGCCCTGAGACGAGGGCGTGGGTCCGCCCGCAGAAGCGGGCAAGAACGACAGGCGCCGTCGCCCCGCCGGGGTGAGCGCCGCTCCGGCGTGTTCCGCACCCTGGGGCAGGATTGCCAGACGCTCCCGATATGGGAGGAGCGTCTCGTCGTCTTGCCCGTGGGCCGCGCGCCGGACCAGACAAGAACGGAACAAACGCATGTTCGATATTCAGAAAGTCGAGATCGACTGGGCCGGCCAGAAGCTGACCCTCGAGACGGGCCGTATTGCCCGCCAGGCCGATGGCGCGGTGCTCGCGACGCTCGGCGAAACGTCGGTCCTCGCCACCGTGGTCTCCGCCAAGGAGCCGAAGCCCGGCCAGGACTTCTTCCCGCTGACCGTCAACTACCAGGAAAAGGCCTTCGCGGCCGGCAAGATTCCCGGCGGCTACTTCAAGCGCGAAGGCCGCCCGGCCGAGCACGAGACGCTGATCTCCCGCCTGATCGACCGCCCGATCCGCCCGCTGTTCCCCGATGGCTACAAGTGCGACACCCAGGTGATCGTCACCGTGCTCAGCCATGACATGGAGAACTCGCCCGACGTTCTCGCCATGGTCGCCGCCTCGGCAGCGCTCACCATTTCCGGCGTGCCCTTCATGGGCCCGGTCGGCGCGGCTCGCGTCGGCCTGATCGAGGGCGCCTACGTCCTCAACCCGCCGGTCGACAAGATGGCCGACAGCAAGCTCGACCTCGTCGTCGCTGGTACGGGCGATGCCGTGCTGATGGTGGAATCGGAAGCCCAGGAGCTCGACGAAGACACCATGCTGGGCGCCGTGATGTTCGGTCACCGCGGCTTCCAGCCGGTGATCGACGCCATCATTCGCCTTGCCGAGCGCGCCGCCAAGGAGCCGCGCGAGTTCGTCGCCAAGGACGTATCCGAGGTCGAGCAGGCCGTGCTGGCCATCGCCGAGCAGGACCTGCGCGCCGCCTACAAGATCACCGCCAAGCAGGAGCGTTACGCCGCCGTCGACGCCGCCCGCGCCAAGGTGATGGGCGAGTTGTTCCCGGAAGGCGCCGAGCCGCGCTTCGACAAGGAGACGGTCTCCAACGTCTTCCACGACCTGCAGGCCAAGATCGTCCGCTGGAACATCCTGGACACTGGTAGCCGCATCGACGGCCGCGACCTCAAGACCGTGCGTCCGATCGTCGCCCAGGTGGGCGTGCTGCCGCGCGCTCACGGTTCGGCGCTGTTCACCCGCGGCGAGACGCAGGCCCTCGTGGTTGCCACCCTCGGTACCGGCGAGGACGAGCAGTTCATCGAGACGCTGGAAGGCACCCGCAAGGAACGCTTCCTGCTTCACTACAACTTCCCGCCCTTCTCGGTCGGCGAGACCGGCCGCATGGGTTCGCCCGGCCGCCGCGAGATCGGCCATGGCAAGCTTGCCTGGCGCGCCATTCATCCGGAGCTGCCGGCCCATCACGAGTTCCCCTACACCATTCGTCTGGTGTCGGAGATCACCGAGTCCAACGGCTCGTCGTCGATGGCCACCGTCTGCGGCTCCTCGCTGGCCCTCATGGATGCCGGCGTGCCGCTGAAGGCGCCGACCGCCGGCATCGCCATGGGCCTCATCAAGGAGGGTGACCGCTTCGCGGTTCTCTCCGACATCCTCGGCGACGAAGATCACCTCGGCGACATGGACTTCAAGGTGGCCGGCACGGCCGCTGGCATCACCTCGCTGCAGATGGACATCAAGATCACCGGCATCACCGAGGAGATCATGAAGGTCGCCCTCGCCCAGGCCAAGGGCGGTCGCGAGCACATCCTCGGCGAGATGTCCAAGGCGCTGACTGGCGCCCGCGCCTCGATCGGCGAGCATGCTCCGCGCATCGAAGTGATGAAGATCAACCCCGACAAGATCCGCGAAGTGATCGGCTCGGGCGGCAAGGTCATCCGCGAGATCGTCGAGAAGACCGGCGCCAAGATCGACATCCAGGACGACGGCACCGTCAAGTTCGCCTCGTCGGACCTGAAGGCGATCACCGCCGCCATGAACTGGGTGAAGGGCATCGCAGCCGAGCCGGAAATCGGCGCCATCTATGAAGGCACCGTGGTGAAGTGCGTCGACTTCGGCGCCTTCGTCAACTTCTTCGGCACCCGCGACGGCCTCGTCCACGTGTCCCAGCTCGCCCCGCAGCGCGTCCAGAACGTCAAGGACGTCGTCAAGGAAGGCGACAAGGTGTGGGTCAAGCTGATGGGCTTCGACGAGCGCGGCAAGGTGCGCCTGTCGATGAAGGTGGTCGACCAGGCCACCGGCCAGGAAATCAAGCAGGACGAGAAGGCCGAGCCGAAGGGCGAGTGACCTCCGTTTCTTGAATGACAATGGCGGCCGGCGCGACACATCGCGTCGGCCGCTTTTTTCCGCCTTGGGTGCCAGCATGCCTCCGGCCCTCAGTCTTTCCTCTTCGCACGCGGGCGCCGCTTGGTGCCGGAAGCCGCTTCGCGGCTTCGGAGGACGTTCTGTTTGCAGCCTTCCGCACTTGACAGCGGACTGCCGCTGGCCCTTGATGCGCGCCGACGAAAGCGCCGCGAGACGGCGGCATCCAGGACGTGAATCCATGCTGGTCAAGACCGACGATCTGCCTCACGAAGTCCGCTACACCAAGACCGACGCCATCATCTCGGCGGTCGGGGCGACCTTGCTGATCGTCTCGGAAATGCTGGGGGCCATCGTGGCTTTCGCTTGGGCGATCGGCAGCATGCTCGGACTTGGTGAGACGCCGATCCTCATCTTCATCGGCGTCATGGCCATTCCTGGTCTGGTTCTATCGCTGACGCTCACCCGACGCATCCTGCGCGTCGAGCATTCCTTGCGCGACAGCGGCAGCTTCTGACCTCAGGGGTCAGTCCAGCGATCCTCCTGCGATCTGCTTCAGGGCGTGGTGACACGCCCTTTTCGCTTGATTCAGCCCTTCCGGACCTAAGGACTAACGCGGACCCCAAGAGCTCGCGCCGAGGCTCAATTGTAGTCAGACGCGTTCCCACGACGTCGGCGCGGAGTGGCGGAAACGCCCCCATCGGCTTGATCTCAGCGGCCTTTTTGGAAATGGGGAGATGTTGCAGGCCTTGAAACTTTTCGCTTACCGAAAGGTGCAATTCAGTCGCATCTGTAAAATGTCCACGTTGTCATAGTCCCAAAACCTGCTATTTCCCCAGACGTGGGGTGATGCCTCACGCAGGAGAGCCGGATGATTTTTCCGCGGGAACTTGTTGCCAGAATTGACGCCAGCCTTGCTCGGAGCCAGACCGCTCCGGCACCTTCGGACGGCCTCGACGAGATCGCCATCGTGGCGCTGGGTCTGGCCAAGGGCGACCGAGACGTGGCACGGGGTCTCATCCTCAACGATTTCGAGGATTGGCTGTCGCGCACGGGCCGCCTGAACTCCAGCTACAGCTTCACAAGCTACCCCCAGTTTCAGAAGGGCAAGCGGCGGGCGAGCCTGTTCGGCGCCCTTGCCTGGACCTATCTGCTGCCGAAGCGCACGATCTCCCTGCACCAGTACGCGTGAAAGGCTTAGCGTTCGCCGCGGCGATAGGGCTGCATCAGCGCCTGCGGCACGCGAGCATGCCGCGCCATGACGCAAAGCGCTACGATGGACAGGATGTAGGGCGTCATCAGAAACAGCTGATAGGGCACACCATCCACCACCGTTTGCAGCCGCAACTGAAAAGCGTCGAAGAAGGCGAACAGCAGCGCGCCGAACAAGGCCCGTCCCGGCCGCCACGAGGCGAAGACCACAAGGGCGATTGAGATCCAGCCACGCCCCTGAACCATGGTCGGGAAGAAGCTGTTGAAGGCCGACAGCGTCAGAAAAGCGCCGCCCACCGCCATCAAAGCCGACCCCACGATCACCGCGCCATAGCGAACCGCCATGGGATCGACGCCCTGTGCCTCGGCGGCGTGCGGATTTTCGCCAGTCATGCGGATGGCGAGACCGAGCGGCGTGCGGAAGATGGCATAGGCAAGCCCGAGGGCAAGCAGCAGCGCCAGATAGGTTGGCGGCGTCTGCGCCGAGAGTACCGGCCCGATGAAGGGAAGGTCGGCAAGGCCCGGTACGCTCAGCGGCGCGAAAGGCTCAATGGTCGGCGGCGAACCGGAAAGCGGGACTAGCAAACGGAACAGGTAATAGCTGAGGCTTGATGCGAACAGCGTGACGCCGAGGCCGGACACGTGCTGCGAGAGGCCGAGCGTCACGGTAAGCGCCGCATGCAACAGCCCGAAGACGGCGCCAGAGAGTGCCGCAACCAACAGGCCGGTCCAGAGATCGGCACCCTGGTAAACGGCGAGCCAGCCGATCATGGCGCCAAAGGTCATGATGCCCTCGATGCCAAGGTTGAGCACGCCTGCCCGCTCGCAGAGCAGCGCACCGAGCGTGCCGAAGATCAATGGCGTGGCGATCCGAAGCACGGCCGCCCAAAGACCTATCGAGGCGACGATGTCGAGGACGATGCTCATCGACGTATCCTGTATTGGGCGAAGAACACCGCCACCAACATGGTGATCAGCGACAGCGCGACCGTGACGTCGGCGATATAGGTCGGGATCTTCAACGCCCGGCTCATGCCGTCGGCGCCGACGAACATCGTGGCGGTGAACAACGCGGCCAGCACGACGCCTAGGGGGTGGAGGCCGGCCAGCATGGCGACGACGATGCCGGAGTAGCCGAAGCCCGGCGAGAGATCGGTGGTGACGTAACCCTTGACGCCCAGCACCTCGACCGCGCCAGCGAGCCCGGCAAGGCCACCCGAGAGGCAGGCGACCAGAAGCAACGTTCGGGCAAGCGGCACACCGGCGAAAACGGCGCCTTCGGGACTGAGGCCGGCGGCGCGCGATTTCAGGCCGAAGACGGTGCGGCTCTGCACGATGTGGATGACGACGGCCAGTACGAGAGCAATGCCGAAGCCCCAATGCAGGCGCGAGCGGGCCACCAGCTTCGGCAGCATCGCAGCATCGGAGACCGATTGGCTCTGCGGCCAGCCGAAGGCCAAAGGATCCTTGAGCGGCCCGTCGATCAGCATGGAGACGAAGAGCACGGCGACGAAGTTGAGCAGCAGGCTGGTCACCACTTCGTCGACGGAGAACCTCAATCTCAGCCACAGCGGGAGGATCAGCAGCAGCATGCCGGCGATGGCGCCGGTGAAGAGCAGCAGAGGTATCGAAAGGTAGCCGGGAGCTTCCGCCAGGAGCCGCGAACCGACTGCCGCCACCGCGATGGCGCCGAGATAGAACTGCCCCTCACCGCCGATATTCCAGACACGGGCGCGGAAGGCAACGGCGGCGGCAAGGCCGGTGAGCATCAGCGGGGTCGCCCGCGTCAGCGTCTCGGTGGCCGACAGACGAGAGCCGAAGGCGCCGACCAGGATGCGCCAGTAAGCTTCAAAAACAGGGGCACCGGCGGCAGCAATCAGCAGGCCGGAAAGCGCCAGCGCGGCGGCAACGGCAAGAAGGGGGGTCAGGACGACCAGGAAAAGCGGGCGATGCTCACGGCGTTCAAAGCGCATCAGGCCGCCTCTTTCTTCCAGGCGCCGGCCATCATCAGGCCCAGCGCGCGTGCGTCCACCTCGTCGGCCGACACCGGCGGCGACAGGCGACCGCCGACGATGGCCTGGATGCGATCGGCAAGGGCGATTACCTCGTCGAGATCTTCGGAAATCAGCAGCACGGCCGTTCCGGCCTTTCTGGCATCGAGGATGCGAGCATGCACGGCGGCAACGGCGCCTTCGTCGAGGCCGCGCGCCGGCTGGGCGGCGATCAGGATGCGTGGGTGCTCGGCAAGGTTCCGCCCGAGGATCAGCTTCTGCATGTTGCCGCCCGACAGGAGGCGCGTGCGGGTGAGCGGGCCGCCACCGCGCACGTCGAAGCTCCGGACAATGGCGTCGGCAAAAGCGACGGCCGCGCTGCGATTGACTAGACCTCGCCGGGAAAAGCGCGGTTCGTCGATGCGTTCCAGCACAGCGTTTTCCCAGACCGCCATCTCGCCGATCGCCCCCTCTCGGGTGCGGTCCTCGGGAATGCGACCAATACCCGAAGCCACGGTCTCGGCCACCGAGAGATCACCTACCCCCTCGCCATAAAGCAGGATATCGCCAGAGCTGCGGAGCAGCGTGCCGGACAGCAGCCCGGCGAGGGCCGCCTGACCGTTGCCGGAGACGCCGATGATGCCGAGTATCTCGCCGGCATGCAGACGGAAGCTGATCTCTCTCAGGCGGTCGACGCCATCGACGCGAACCGAAACGGCCGCAGCCTCCAGCACGGGCGCGCCGCGTTCGTGCGCTTCCCGCACCGGTCGGGCCACCCTGTGGCCAACCATCAGTTCGGCCAGCTCGGCCTTGGAGGTCTCTCCCGCGCGGCGCTCGGCCACCAGCTTGCCGCCGCGCAGCACGACCACCCTGTCGGCGGCGGCCATCACCTCGTCGAGCTTGTGCGAGATGAAGATCAGCGACAGGCCCTGTCGAGCCATTTCCTTCAGCGTGGCGAACAGCGTCTCCGCCTCAAGGTTGGTCAGCACCGCCGTCGGTTCGTCGAGGATCAGAATGCGCGCGTCATTGTAGAGCGCCTTCAGGATCTCGACGCGCTGCTGCTCGCCGACCGACAGGTCGCCGAGGCGGGCATCGGGATCCACGACAAGGCCGAAGCGCTCGGCGAGCGCTTTCAGCTTTGCTCTTGCGCGGCCGGTTTGCGAGCGCCAGGACCACAGCTTCTCGGTGCCGGTCATGACATTTTCCAGCACCGTAAGGTTGGGCGCCAACGAGAAATGCTGATGGACCATGCCGATGCCGGCATGGATGGCGGCGCGTGGCCGGCCGGGCGGCAGGTCGACCCCGGCAACGCGGATATGCCCCTCGTCGGGCACATAATGACCGAACAGGATGCTCATCAGGGTGGTCTTGCCGGCGCCGTTCTCGCCGAGCAGCGCGACGATCTCGCCTCGCCCCAGCGTCAACGAGATGGCGTCGTTGGCCTTGTTGCCGCCGAAGCTCTTGCTGACGCGATCGATTTCCAGAACGGTTTCGGTCATGACGACAATCCTGCGACGTCGAAGCGGTGCTGCCAGCGCCCCTCCCGCTCGAGCGCCATGGCGAGCGAAAGGAGCCGACGGTCGCCTCCGAGCGGTGCAAAGAGTTGCACGGGCAGCGGCAACCCATCGGCATCGGCGCCGAAAGGCACGGTCAACGCCGGAAAGCCCGAGATGTTGGCTAGCGCCGCGAGCGGAGCCAGGGAGACCATGCGGTTGATGTGAAGGTCGGTGTCGTCATGATCGGATGGAAAAGACCCGATCGGCGGCGGCGCCTTGGTCAGCATGGGCGTGATCAGGATATCGACCCGGTCGAACAACCGCCAAAGATTGCGGGACACCAAGACGCCGGCTGTCTGCGAGCGCCAAAGGCTAGCAGCGGAAAGCGCCCTGCCGCGCGCGGCGAAAGCCTGTGTCAAGCGTTCCGCCAGCGAGAAGTCTATCCCATCGGTTTCCGAGAGAACCGCCAGATTGGTGGAAACGAGGTCATAGAAGAGACGGGTCGAGGCAGCCGTCATGGTCGCGAGATCCGACCAAGCGACCGGCACGAGCCTGTGGCCGCCGGCTTCAAGCAGCCGGCCCGCCGCTTCGATGGCGGCAGACCGTTCCGGCGTCGTCGGAAAAACCGGTCCCGTCTCGGACAGAATACCGATCCTGAGCGGCTCCACCTTTGCTTCTGCCAGGGCAACGTCGGCGAACGGACCGCGCGTTGCGCCGGCGACGATGGACAACAGGCTGGCACAGTCACGAACGCTGCGCGATACACAGAGTTCGGAGGCGATGCCGCCGAGATGATTGCCGAAGCCCGGGCCGGCGGGCATGACGCCCCGGCTCGGCTTCAGGCCGACGAGACCACAGCAGGCCGCCGGCACCCGGATGGATCCTCCGGCATCGGTGGCATGCGCGATGGCGACGATGCCGGCGGCAACGGCCGCCGCTGCGCCGCCGGACGAACCGCCGGGCGTGCGGGCGGGATCGAGCGGATTGCGCGCGATCGGACCGATCGCCGGCTCGCTGGCCAGGGCCAACCCGAACTCCGGGGCCGTGGTCAGGCCGAAGGGCAAAAGACCGGCCGAGCGGAAGCGGCTGCCAAGGTCGGAATCGGGCGCATCGCCCCCCTGTCTGGAGAACAGCCGCGACCCCGCCGCCACCGGCAACCCGGCGAAAGGACCGCCGAGGTCCTTGGCCAGCGTCGGAACGCCGCCGAACGGCCGGGAAGCGAAGCGATCCGGATCGGTGCGGCGCTCGGCATCGGCCTTCGCCGCCGCCCGCCGCCCCAGTTCGGCGTCAACATGGCAGACCGCGCCGAGATCGGCACGCGACGCGACGGCGGCAAGCGAGGCCGCCATGGCCTCGGCTGCGGTGAGGCGACCGTCACGGATCGCCCCGGCCAGCATTGTCGCGTCGTGGATCATAAGCCGGTTTACTTTGGCTCGGCAGCGTCGCGCGGCACCTCGAAGGCGCCGGACTTGATCTTCGCCCGCACCTCCTCCATGGCCGCCTCGGCATCGGCCGGCGCCACGCCCTTGGCATAGGCGATGTCGCTGCCGCCTTCCTTCATCAGGCCGAAGGCGGTGTAGTCCTTGCCGACCGGCTTGCCGGCGGCAGCATCGGCGATGGCCGCGTTGAGGATCGGCCGGAAGCCCCAGAGGGCATTGGCGAAGACGGTGTCGGGGTAGCGCGGAGTATAGTCGATCAGCGAGCCGACCGCCTTGATGCCGCGCTCCTTGGCCGCGTCGGCCGTGCCGATACGCTCGCCGAACAGAATGTCGGCGCCGGCGTCGATCTGGGCGAGACCGGCCTCGCGCGCCTTCGGCGGATCGAAGAAGGTGCCGATGAAGGTGACGAGGTGCTTGGCCTCCGGATTGACCGCCTTGACGCCGGCCGCGAAGGCGTTGATCAGCATGTTCACTTCGGGAATCGGCATGGCACCGACCGAGCCGACGACATTCGACTTGGTCATCTTGCCGGCCAGCATGCCGGCGAGATAGGCGCCGTCATGGTTCCAGGTACCGAAGACGCCGAAATTGTCGCCGGTCGCGGCACCCGACGAGCCGAGCACGAAAGCGGTCTCGGGATAGTCGGCAGCCACCTGACGGGCCTCCTTCTCGACGGCGTAGGCCTCGCCGATGATCAGCTCGTTGCCGGCTTCGGCATATTCGCGCATGGCGCGCGGATAGTCGGTACCCGATACGCCCTCGGAGAAGGTGTATTCGATGGCGCCGTCGGCGGCTGCGTCCTGCAATGCCTTGTGCAGGCAGGAATTCCAGGCATTTTCCACCGGCGAGGCGTGAATGCCCGCCACCTTCAGCGGCGTGGCGGCGCGAACCGGCAGGATGAGGCCGCCGACGCCGAGCGCAAGGCCCGACGCCAGAACGGCGCGGCGGGAAAGACGATAGTCCCTGGTCATGGTGGTCCCTCTGGCTTTTTTGATTATTTTGAAAGCCGTATCAGTGCCCAAACTTTTGTCAAGTTATCAGAAGGCGCAAGTTTGGGCATGCGGGGAGATCGGCCAGCGGATCTTCACTTCCGGATGCGCCTTTCACGAAATGCTCGCATGAGATCAACCGACGCGCAGGAGATCGAGTGCCCGGATATCCGCCTCGTTGTGCGGTCCGCCCATTCCGCCCGGGCTGATGTAGGTGGCGTTTGACGCGAGATAGCTCATGTTGAAAAAATCGGCGATCTCCACTCGGCAGCGCCCCGCCGGGAGGGTCAGCGATAGGGTTGTCGAGCGTCGGAGGGGATTGACGGGCGTCATATGCGGCATCTGCACGATGCCCATGGCGAGCTGCCGTCCGTCCTCAGCGAACACCGTCACCCTGTTCACGGCGTTGGTGACGCCGGTCTGGATATGGAAGCTGTGGTTCCGGTAGAGAAGCGCCAGCCGGTAATCACCGGCTTCGTGCACCGCGACGTCGGTAAAGACCAGGCGACCGTCCCGCCATTCGACGCCAGCGCTATCAACTCCGACCGTCAGGACGGCGTCCGCCTCGATGGCAGCCTCGAGCGACGGATGCGACGCATTGCCGCTTCCCTCGAAGCGCGCGACGACACGATAGGCGCGGCGGATACCCGGCCGCAGAGGTACCGGATCGCGCCAGCCCGTTTCGGCAAGATCGGCGACCGCCACCTCCCCGTCCCGCAGCACGGTGAAGAGGAGAGCCTCGTTTCGGCCGGAACGCGGTGGCTGCCCCTCGAAATGCAGCCGCACCCGCCCGTCCTCGACGACCAGATCGGTGATGACAGGTTCGCGCGGCGAGAAGATGCGCGGGTCGTCGTGGGTGGCGACGTCGACGACCGGGATCAGCGACAGCCTGGACTCGTCGGGAACGAGCTCGCCAAAGAACACCTCGATCCGATTGTCGTCCCACAGTCGAGCATCGGCGATGACGCCCGTTACGGGCTGGCCATTGAGACGCAGCTCGCGCACCGGGTAGTGCCCTCGCTCCGCGAGGCGCGGCGGCAGATGAAGCACGATGGCAATGCGCCGGCCGTGATGGTCGAGGCCGGACAACTCCGCCTTGTCGCCGAGCCGGTCACGGACATGCTCGGTGAGGAAGGGAGCGAGGAGAAGACCGCCAGCTTGCGGACGGTAGCCGAAGATGGCCTTGGTCACCATGCCGAGATAGCCGCCGACGGACCAGAGCTGTCGCGCCGAGGAAATTTGTGGGCCGTCGTCAAACCATGTCAGGCCGGTCAGCCACTCCTGGTTCTCGACATTGTCGAGATTGAGCGCGGCGGCGCGAACGAGCGAGTCGAAGGCATGATCGAAGGCGGCGACGGCGCCGACTTCCGCTGCGGCGAGCAACTCGTAAGCGGTGACAAATGGCCAGATGGCGCGATTGTGGTAGCAGAAGACGTCCGGCTGGGCCGGATAATAGACCGGCACGCCGAAGGGAACATGCGGATAGGTGGCGAGAATCCGCCGCGCCCGCTCACGCCCGGCAACGCCGGTCAGGATCGCGAGCGACAGGCCGAGCATGTCGAACTTCTCGACCGGGCGGGCCGGACTGTCGGGCGTGGTGATCGAGGCGTAGAGCCCCTTCCCTTCTAGCCAGAAGCCGCGATCGATGGCGGCGGTCAGATCGACGGCCCAGTCGGCATAACGATCGGCCAACGCCTTGTCGCCGCGTTCGCCGGCAAGGCGCGCCGCAAGATTGAGCGCCTTGTAATGGCAGACGTTGGTGGACAGCGCCTTGGAACTGGCGATGGCGGTGAGGTCGTCGATCACCCAAGGCGCATAGGTCTGGTCGCGCCAGTCGAGGAAGGATTGCTCACCGCGATAGAGGCCGTCGGCGGCATCGAAGGCGGCGAGGCGGTCGGCCTCGATGGTGCCGGACAGCGCGCGGAACGCGGTCTCGGCGAAGGCTGCGCGAGCATCGCCATGGAGGCTGTCGAGCAACGCCTCGGCGCCGAAGGCCCAGGAGACTCGGTCGGTGCTGACCGGCCAACTGCCGCCGGAGCCGGTGTCCTGCACGATCTGCAAGCTGTCCGCCGGCAGCTCCTCGGGCAAGGCGAGACCGTCGCGGAACGGGCTGACCTTGTAGAGAAGCGTGGTAGCGACCCGTTCGGGATCGAGAGCGGCGAGCCCGAGATGGGCGGCATAGGAGACGTCGCGCGTCCAGACATAGGTCCACTTTTCGCCTGTCTGGAAGCATTCGCAAGGGATGGGTTCGCCATGGCGATAGGCGCCGTCGCGGATCGACGACACGGCGTTGAGCCGGGCGTCGTCGATCGCCTGCGCGAAGAGCGCATCGAAAAGCGGCGAGCCCGTCATCGCGCGAGGTTTCGCGGCGCCTTCCTCGATCCGCCTGTAGCGCGACGGGTTGTCACGCCGCTCGGCCGTCGTCGTCAGCTCGAAGATCCGCCCGCCGGCAGATGTCGCGACCCTGACATCGACCGTTTCGTCATGTCCGAACAACTCGGTGGGATAGGGCGGGAAGGATAGGCTTTCCTCGCGCATGGGCGTCTCCAGCGGCGGGTGAATCGGAACGGCGCTCTCCACCAAGCTTTACGCCGGTCCGCCGCCGCCCGGAACGACGATCGTCGCGGTGCCATCAGCCGACGCGGAAGCCATCGCTGTCGCGGCCAACCAGTTCCCAGGGCCAGATTTCCTGGATGAGGGCGTTGCCGTAGCTCTCGGCAAAGCGCGGCATGGAGGCAAGCAGCGCCTCTGCGAGGCGACGACCGAGGCCGTAGAGGTCGAGCCGGAAGCAGGTGAGCGGCGGCGCCATGAACTGGGCGATGGCCGTGTCGGTCGAGCAACTGAGGATCGCCACGTCGCGGCCGGGCTGAAGGCCGGCCTCCGACAGGCAGGCATAGGCACCAACCACCGCCCGATAATGGGGAAAGATCACCGCCGTCGGCGGCTCCGCCATGGCAAGGAACTCGGTCATCGCCTTGTAACCGCCCTCCTCATGCGTGTCGGCCTTGATCATCAGCGCCTCGTCGACGGCAAGACCGTGGCCGACCAGTTCCCGCCGGTAGGCATCCTGCAGCATGGTATCGAGCCGATAGCCGGGATCGCCGGTGACCAGTGCGACGCGGTGGTGGCCGAAGCCGGCGAGCCGGTCGATGGCGGCACGCATGGCGAAGTCGAAATCGAGGTCCATCCAAGGATGGCTACCGCCCGACCAAGAGCGCCCCATGGTGGCGAAGGGAAAACTGCGGCCCGCGAGATAATCGAGGCGAGGATCATTGTCGCGCGTTTCGGCCAGGATCAGGGCGTCGGCCTGCCGCCGCTCGACGATCCGCTTCACGCGATCGAGCATGTCGAGATCGGGCTTGTTCAGGTGGATGACGAGGTCGAGGCCATGCTCGGCGAACTGATCCTGAATGCCGCGCGACAGCTCCATGAAGAACATGGTGTCGGTCTTGGAGGTGAGATCGGTGGAAAGCAGCAGCGCCACGACGTTGAGCGTGCCCTGGCGGAGGCTGCGCCCAGCCTGATCCGGCGCGTAGCCGAGCCTTGCTGCCGCCTCCAGCACGCGCTTGCGCGTTTCGGCATTCACCTCCGGATGACCGTTGAGCGCTCGCGACACCGTGCCGATGGAAATGTTGAGATGGCGCGCCAGCTCCTTGATGCCCAATCCTTGTCCTCCAATTCACAGCGCCGGAGCTCATTTCCGTCTTCCGCGCCGACGTTCAGCAAGCTCCGACATGCGATCAATAGACGGAAGGTCCGGCGCCGTCGAGGAAATCCGCCGGTTTCCGGCCTGCCGCGGAGACGAAGTGGCGAAACAAAAGCCCTTTGACAGAAGACCCCGCCACAGCTATCGTCGTAAACGTTTACGGAATAGAGGAAGGCCGTGGAATCGCAAGACCCACGAAGGTCTTGGCGACGAATGGCAGGTGCGTGCTCCGCTTACGGAGGAGCGCCTTCGGGAGGAAGACGATGAAGTTCAGCGACGGCAACTGGATGCTGCCGGCAGGCATGAGTATCCTCAATCCGCACCACCTGCATGCGGTGCGGACGGACGCTCGCCGGGCCGAGATCCTGACACTTGCCGTCCGGGGCCGGGGCCGTGCCGACCAGATCAATGCGCCGACCATCACCGTGACATTGACCGCGCCGATGGAAGGCGTCATCGGCGTGCGCATAGAGCATCACAAGGGGGCGGCCAAGCGCGGCCCCGCCTTCGAGCTCTTCCCCGACGACACCTTCCGCCCGACCATCATCGACGACGAGCGTGCCCTCTCATTCACGTCGGGCGGCCTGACACTGACCGTCTCCAAGGACGGCGACTGGCGCACCGAGGTGACGCGCGGCGGCAAGCGGCTGACCGGCACCGGCTTCCGCGAGACCGGCCATGCCAGCGTCGCCGGCGAGCCCCCACATGTGTTCGAGCGACTCGATATCGAGGTCGGCACGCTGGTCTACGGCCTCGGCGAACGCTTCTCCCCTTTCGTCAAGAACGGCCAGAGCATCGACATCTGGAACCAGGACGGCGGCACCTCCACGACGCAGGCCTACAAGAACATCCCCTTCTTCCTGACCAACCGGGGCTGGGGCGTTCTGGTCAACGATCCCGGCCGCGTCGGCTTCGAGGTGGCGTCGGAGAAGGTATCGAAGGTGCAGTTTGCCGTCGAAGGCGAGGCGCTAGAATACTTCCTGATCGACGGCCCGACGCCGAAGGCGGTGCTTGAGCGCTACACACGCCTCACCGGCCGCCCCGCGCTGCCGCCGGCCTGGTCGTTCGGCCTCTGGCTGACCACGTCCTTCACCACCGACTATGACGAGGGCACCGTCAACTCCTTCGTGGACGGCATGCTCCAGCGCGACATTCCGCTCCATGTCTTCCATTTCGACTGCTTCTGGATGCGCGGCGTCCACTGGTGCGATTTCGAGTGGGACCCGGAGGTGTTTCCCGATCCCGAGGGCATGCTGAAGCGCCTCCGAGAGAAGGGGCTGAAGATCTGCCTCTGGATCAATCCCTATATCGCCCAGGCGTCGAAGCTGTTCGATGAGGCGGCCGAGAAAGGCTATCTTCTGAAGCGCCCCGATGGCAGCGTCTGGCAGTGGGATCTCTGGCAGGCCGGCCAGGGCATCGTCGACTTCACCAATCCTGAAGCAGTCGCCTGGTATGGCGGGCATCTCAAACGCCTCGTCGCCATGGGCGTCGATGCCTTCAAGACCGATTTCGGTGAACGCATCCCGACCGACGTCGTCTGGCACGACGGCGCCGACCCTCAGAAGATGCACAACTACTATCCCTTCCTCTACAACAAGGTGGTGCACGACGCTCTGATCGAGACACGCGGCGAGAGCGTGCTGTTCGCCCGCTCGGCCACCGTCGGCGGCCAGCGCTTTCCGGTGCATTGGGGCGGGGACTGCTACTCCGACTATCCGGCCATGGCCGAGACGCTGCGCGGCGGCCTGTCGCTCGGCCTATCCGGATTCGGCTTCTGGAGCCACGACATCGGTGGCTTCGAGAACACCGCCGAAGCGGATGTCTACAAGCGCTGGTGCGCCTTCGGTCTGCTCTCCAGCCACAGCCGCCTGCACGGCTCGAAGTCCTATCGGGTGCCCTGGCTGTTCGACCAGGAAGCGGAGGCCGTGCTCCGGGACTTCGCGCGCCTCAAGTGCTCGCTGATGCCCTATCTCTATGCCGCCGCCGTCGAGGCGTCGGACACCGGCGTGCCGATGCTCAGGGCGATGCTGCTGGAGTTCCCTGACGATCCCGGCGCCGAAACGCTCGACCGCCAGTTCATGCTTGGCCCGTCGCTGCTGGTTGCACCGGTGTTCGACAGGGACGGCGAAGTGGCGGTCTATCTGCCGGCAGGACGCTGGACGCAGTTGCTCACCGGCGAGGTGGTGGAAGGTCCGGCGTGGCGGCGCGAGACGCACGGCGTCATGAGCCTGCCGCTCTACGTTCGACCGGGCAGCCTCATCGCCTTCGGCAACAATGACCGCCGGCCGGATTACGACTACGCCGACGGCGTCACCTTCGCTCTCTATGAACTCGCAGAAGGCGCCAGCGCCACGGCGACGGTGCCGGATTATCGCACCGGTACGCCGGCTCTGACGCTGATAGTGCGCCGCGACGGCAACGTGCTGACCGTGACGCCCGACCGCGACGTGCCCTATGCGCTCCGCCTCGTCGGCATTCCGCAGATTGCCGCCGTCGAAGGCAGCGACGATTTCGAGCAGCGTTCCGGCGGCGTTACCCTCCGCACCGCCGGCCCGCTTCGGATCACCCTCCCACCGGCCTGACGGCTGCGCCTTCACGGCGACGATCCGAAGCAGAAACCCCGGAAGCACGGCTTCCGGGGTTTTTCTTTTGGCGCTCTCGCTTGGAAAAATCAGAGGCGCCGTTCCGTCTCGGCGTCGAAGACATGGACGCTCGTGTCGGCAAAGGCCAGACCGACACGGTCGCCGCTCGCAACCATCCGCCGGCCGGTCTCCACCACCATCATTTCAGGCGTCGTCGCCGTGGTAACGAAAGTGGTCGAGCCAGTCGACTCGGTGAAGGCGACCGGCGCGTCGAAGCGCCCTTCGCCAGGTGCGGTCAGCGTGAGGTGCTCGGGCCGGATGCCGAGCAGTATCCTGGCGCCCACCGGCGCAGCGACCGGAATGGACAGACCGATCGGCCCGGCGCCCAGATCGATGGTCACGGCGCCGCCCTCGATCACGGTCGCGGGCAGGAAGTTCATGGCCGGCGAGCCGATGAAGCCGGCAACGAATTTGTTTGCCGGCTTATCATATAGATCGAGCGGGTGTCCCTGCTGCTCGATGGCGCCCGCCCGAAGCACGACGACGTGATCGGCCATGGTCATCGCTTCGATCTGATCGTGCGTCACATAGACCGAGGTGGCGCCGAGCCGGTCGTGCAGGGCGCGGATTTCCTTGCGCATGTGGACGCGCAGGGCCGCATCGAGATTGCTGAGCGGCTCGTCGAACAGGAAGGCCTTGGGGTTGCGAATGATCGCCCGGCTCATGGCGACGCGCTGGCGCTGACCACCGGAGAGTTCGCGTGGATAGCGATGAAGCAGGCCGGTGAGCCCGGTGGTGGTGGCCACCTCGGCGGCGGCCTTCTTGCGCTCGGCCTTGGCGACGCCATGCACCCTCAGCGAATAGGTGAGGTTCTCTTCCACCGTCATGTGCGGATAGAGGGCGTAGGACTGAAAGACCATGGCGACGTCGCGCTTGCGCGGCGGCAGCTTTGTCACCACCTCGCCGGCGATCGAGATGTCGCCGCCGGTGATCTTCTCGAGGCCGGCCAGCGAGCGCAGCAGCGTCGACTTGCCGCAGCCGGACGGACCGACCAGAGCCACGAAGCTGCCCTGGTCGATCGAGAGGTTGATGTCTTTCAGGGCGTGGTAGGCGCCGTAGTGCTTGTTGACGCCGGAAAACTCGATCTGCGTGGTCATTTCAGGGCTCCGGAGGTCAGGCCAGAGACGATGCGCCGCTGCAGCAGCACGAAGGTCGCCAGAATGGGTGTCACGTAGATCGAGGCGAAGGCCATGATCCGGTTCCATTCGTTGGTGTTCGGGCCCATGAATGCGTTGAGGCCGACCGAGCTCGGTTGCAGCTCGATCTCCTGGATCAGCGACTTCGAGTAGACGAACTCGCCGAAGGCCTGCATGAAGATCAGGATGGCGGCGACAAGGATGCCGTTGCGGGCGAGCGGCAGCACGATCGACCAGAAGGCGCCGACGCGCGAGTTTCCATCGACCAGCGCCGCCTCCTCGAGCTCCATCGGCACGCTCATGAAGGTGGCGCGCACCAGCACGATGAAGAAAGGCATGCTCTTGGCCGCGATGGCGAGGATCACCGCCATGCGCGGATAGTCGAGGATGCCGGTCAGCGTGAACAGCACGAAGATCGGCGTGATCATCAGCGAGGCCGGCAGCACCTGCAACATCAGGACGAGGAAGAGGCCCACATCGACCCAGACGTTGCGATAGCGGGCCAGCACATAAGCGGCGCCGGTTCCAAGAACGGCGATCAGCGCCACCGATCCCGAGGCGATCACCGTCGAGTTCCACAGGAACAAGCCCATACCCTTCAACTGAAAGACGAAGGGAAAGATCGACCACTGCGGGTCGTCCGGCCAGAAGGACGGCGGCGTCCTGAACATCTCCGAACCGGTCTTCAGTGCGGTGATATACATCCAGTAGAGCGGAAAGAGATAGATGGCAGCGAGCAGCAGCGCGACGGCGAGCAGCAGCCGATTCCTGTTGGTCTCGCTCATCCTCTCACCTCATGACGGGTCGACCGGACGTAGTAGACGGAGGCGACCATCACCACGGCGATCATGATCACCGAGATCGCAGCGCCCTTGGCGAAGTCATACTGCTTGAACGAGAGGTCCCAGGCCCAGTATTGCGCGACGTTGGAGGCGTTGTTCGGACCGCCGGCGGTGATGGCGGCGAACAGGTCGAACTGTTGCAGCGTGAAGATGAGGCCGAGAGAGATCAGCGCGCCGATGGTCGAGCGCATCATCGGCAGGGTAATGGTCCAGAAGCGGAACAAGGCGCCGGCGCCGTCGAGTTCGGCTGCTTCGTAGAGATCGGCGGGGATCGACGACAGGCCGACCGACAGCATGATCATGTTGAAGGAGGTGCCGAGCCAGATGTTGGCAATGACGACGCTCCAGAGCGCGAAAGCCGGGTCGGAGCGCCAGAAGACATTGCCCGAGATGATGTGCAGCTGGTGCAGCACGAAATTGAAGACGCCAAAATCGCCCGACAGCAGCCAGTTCCAGACGGCGCCAACCACCAAGCCCGGCATGACCCAGGAGACCAGGAATAGGCCGCGCAGCCAGGAGGCGCCGGGGAAATTTACCCAGAAGAACAGGGCGAGCGCGAAGCCGATGAGGAACTGGCCGGCGATGGAGGCGATGAGGAAGGTCGCCGTGTGCCCCATGATCGGCCAGAACTCCGGCTGGGCGATCAGCTGGCGGTAGTTGTCGAAACCGACCCACGGGCGGACGAAGCTGCCGAGGCTGAACATGTCCACGGCCTGAAAGCTCATCACCACATTGTAGGCGAGCGGAACGCCCGACAGCAGGAGAAGAAAGACGAGCGGGACGCCGATCAGGCAGAGATCGAACCCTCGGCCATCGACGAGGCTGGAATAAAGGCGTCGCATCGGTTCTCCCCGCATCCGCGCCACGGCCGGCCGCCGGCACGGAGCATCACCCTTTCCGGGCGATGCGATCAACACACTTGGATGGCGCTCCGGCGAAACGTCGGCCGGAGCGCCTTTCTCACGAGATCAGCCGAGGATGCCCTGGATGGTGGCGGCGGCCTGATCTAGCGCGTCCTTGGGGCTGGCCTGACCGGTCAGCGCCGACTGGATGGCGCCCTGGATCGCCTTGGAAATCTTCATCCAGTCGGGATGCGGGCCGCGGGGCTGGGCGTACTTGAGCTGCTCCATGAACACCTTGACGGCCGCGTCCTTCTTGGCGTCGCCGGTGGTCGGTATCTCAATGTTGGCGCGGGCGGCAAGCTGGCCCCAGTCGGGGAAGACGCGCGGATCCTGCGACACGAAGTATTCGAGCGCCTTGAAGGCCTCGTCGGGATGCTTCGAGCTCTTGAAGATCGCCCAGTTGAAGTCACCCATGGCCGACGAACGCGGCGCGCCGACTTCCGGCACCGGCATGAGCGTCACGCGCCAGTCGAACTTGGCTTCCTCCGACATGCGGTTGAGTTCCCACGGCCCGGAAATGACCATGGCAGCGTTGCCGGAGTTGAAGGTACCGGTGGAATCCCACTGGCCGCGGGTCAGCGTATCGGGCGAGGCGAGCTTCTCGTCGAGCAGCGTCTTCCAGATGGTCAGCGCACGGACGGCGCCCTCGGTGTTGATCTTGTCGAAGCCGCCGCCAGTCATCTGGGCCCAGGGGAGGAACTGGAAGGTACCCTCTTCCGAGGCCTTGGCCGAGAAGGCGATGCCGTAGACGTTGTTGGCGGGGTCGTTGAGCTTGCGGGCCGCATCGACCAGCTCATCCCAGGTCTGCGGCGGCTTGTCGGGATCGAGTCCCTTCGCCTTGAACATGTCGGCGTTGTAGTAGAGCGCGATGGTGTTGGTGGCCTTGGGCACGCCGTAGATCTTGCTGTCCCAAGTGACGGAGGCGAGCGGACCGGGGAAATAGTCTTCCTTGTGGATCACCTGGGAGCTGGCGATGCGGTCGGTGAGGTCGAGGAAGACGCCATGCGATGCGAAGAGCGCGTGCTCGGGATTGTCGATGGCGATGATATCGGGCGCCTGGCCGGTCGAGTAGGCGCGCATTGCTTCGGACGCCACGTCGTCGAAGTGGATCTGGCGATAGACGACCTTGATGTCGGGATTTTTCTCGCCGAACTCCTTGGCAAGGTTGAGGCCCGGCTGGCGCTCGTCGTCCTGGCACCAGATGGTGATGGTGACGGGGTCGGCAGCATGCGCCGCCATGCCGAGCGTCGCGACGCCGGCGTAGAACACCGCCCCCAGGATTGCCGATGTCTTCATGCTCCCTACTCCTCCAGTTGGCCGACCGGTTCTGGCTCAATGATGACCGGCGGGACCGGGAGCGAAGGGTCGGCAGCCTGCCGTTCCCTCGAAAGAGCAAGACCCACCGTTCGCCATCCATGCCTGCCGGCACGGCAATGACGCTCGAAGACCTTGGTCCGGACAGGACGTTCCTCCTGCCTGTTCGCTCCCGTAAACGTTTACGACGTTATGCGGAAAGGCTCGCCACTGTCAAGACCGCCGGAGGTCGGCGGCGGGCGCCGCATCGCATCGGCCGGGAGATACCGGCCGATCCGGGCGCTTCACAGCCATACAAAAGCAAACCGCGCCGCCCCGAATAATCGGAGCGGCACGGCGCCAGAAAACAGGTGTGAAAGCGTCAAGCGGCGTCGTAAAGGCGACGGTTGACGAGGAGGCTGCCCCTGAGGCCGTAGAGAAGTTTGGCACCGGCGAGCACAGCCAGATCGACCAGCGGTTCGACAATGATCACCAGCATGTAGGCGCCGCCGAACGAGCCGATGGCGGCGAAGTTGCCGACAGTGAAGCCCTGGCCATAGAGAGCCCAGAAGCCAACCCAGCCGACAATTCCAGCCTGATAGGCGGTGGAGAGAGCGAGGGCCTGCCCATACTTCAGCTCGACATAGGGCGTGGCAGGCGCGATGACTCGGCGGGCCAGCATGGAGAGGCCGAACAGCGGCACCAAGAGCGTGGTCACGTTCATGGCGTATTGCGGCAGATCGAAGGGGGCAAAGAACAGTCCCTGGATCAGCAGGCCGAGCGCAAGGCCGATGGCGGCCGGCGCCGCGCCGAACAGCAGGAACAGCGTCGAGCCGAGGATCAGATGCACCTCGGAGACGCCAACCGGATAGTGCGGCAGCACCTCAAAGAAGGAAAAGACGAGGGCGGTGGTCGCAACGCTGCGCAGGCCGAGCGACAGAAAGCCACTTTCGCGGACCATTCTTCTCGCAAGCGCCGAGCCGTAACCGGCCGCGCCCGTCGCCGTGAGATAGCTGAGCCACAGTTTGCCCTCAGCCACCAGGCCGGGTTCAATATGCATGTCAGTCTCCTTTTCCGTCTCACCCGACGGAATCCGATGTGTCGTGCAGGGCCGGTCTCCTGGCTTGCGGATCGCTGCCTGTCGTCCGCCTTCCCGGGGAGATCCCAGTGGCGTTCAGGACGGAGGCTCACCACGCACAGTCGCGGGGGCGGCCGGGGCTTCGGATCGTGATCCTTCCCCGTTCCCGTTTCATCCCGGCGGCCTCATGCCGCCGGAACACCTTGCACGCCTCCACCTGCGAGCAAGTTGCAGATGCTGTCAAGACGATTCGACGGGCACGCCGCTCTCGGAGCACGGGTTCCAGAGCGCTTTTTCTGTGGATTACCAATGGGTTGAATTCTGACCATATGGTCAAAATGTGCGTTTTCATGTTCAGAATCAGCGTCTCCCGTTCGAGCCCGTCCACCGGGGCCGTAAAAGGCTGCTCTTTCGCCGGCTTGGGTCTTGGGGATAGTGACCATCTCGCCTTTCCCATGCGGCCGCCCACGGGGGGACGGACCGGGGACAACAGACGAGACAATCATGACGACAAGCCCAACCGAAGGCTGGTTTCCGCGCTGGAAGCTGACCACCGCCGATCGCGTCGCGCCGGAGGAGCGCCTGCCCTGGCCGCAGACCCTGATCGCCGGGTTCCAGCACGTCGTCGCCATGTTCGGCTCGACGGTGCTGGCGCCGATCATCATGGGCTTTGATCCAAACGTCGCCGTGCTGTTCTCCGGCATCGGCACGCTGATCTTCTTCCTGGTGGTCGGCGGACGCGTGCCGTCCTACCTCGGGTCGAGCTTCGCCTTCATCGCCGTGGTGATGGCCGCCTCCGGCTACGCCGGCACCGGCGCCAACATCAACATCTCGGTGGCGCTCGGCGGCATTATTGCAGCCGGTGCCGTCTACTCGCTGATCGGCCTCATCGTCATCAAGATCGGGTACGGCTGGGTCGAGAAGCTCATGCCGCCGGTCGTCACCGGCGCCATCGTCGCCGCCATCGGCCTCAACCTCGCGCCGATCGCCGTGAAGGGCATCTCCGCCACCGGCTTCGACCGGACGGTCGGCCTCATCACCATCGTCGCCGTCGGTGCCGCCGCCGTCTACGCGCCGGGCATGCTGCGGCGCATCCCGGTGCTGATCGGCGGCCTCGTCGGTTATCTCGTCTACTGGCTGGGCGCCGCCTCCTTCGGCGATGCGCCGATCGACTTCTCCAAGCTCGACGCCGCGCCCTGGTTCGGCCTGCCGACCTTCACCACGCCGACCTTCTCGACCAGCGCCATGGCGCTGATCGCGCCGGTGGCGATCATCCTGGTGGCGGAAAACCTCGGACACATCAAGGCGATCGGCGCCATGACCGGCCGCAGCCTCGATCGTTACGTCGGCCGGGCTTTCCTGGGCGACGGCCTCGCCACCATGCTGTCGGGCGCCTTCGGCGGAACGGGCGTCACCACCTATGCCGAAAACATGGGCGTGATGGCGGTCACCAAGATCTACTCGACCCTGATCTTCGTGGTGGCCTCGGCAATCGCCATCCTGCTCGGCTTCTCGCCGAAGTTCGGCGCGCTGATCGGCACCATTCCCGGCCCGGTGATCGGAGGTCTTTCGATCGTCATCTTCGGCCTGATCACCGCCACCGCCGGCCGGATCTGGGTGGAGAACAAGGTCGACTTCTCCGAGACCAAGAACCTGATCACCACGGCCGCGGCGGTAATCGCCGGTGCCGGCGATCTGACGCTCAACATCGGCGGCTTCACGCTGGGCGGCATCGGCACCGCAACCTTCGGCGCCATCCTGCTCTACGCGCTGCTCGATCGCGGTCCGAAGCCGGCCTGACGAACAACGCCGCGATCATTCGATCGGGGCCGGGTCATACTTCGCCCACTGGTGCCCACCGGCCGTCTGGCCGGTCGGTGCCGGTGGGCTTTGCTTCTCACCGACCGCATTGGGCTTGCCGAAGCGGCCGATATTGGCGTCGCCCCACACCTTCAGCGCCATCAGCACCGGTTCCATCGAGCGGCCGAGCGGCGACAGCGAGTATTCCACCTTGGGCGGAACCTGCGGATAGACGGTGCGTATCACCAGTCCGTCCTCCTCAAGTTCGCGCAACTGATTGGTCAGCATGCGCGGCGTCACCGAGGCGAGGATTCGGCTGAGTTCGCCGAAGCGCAGCGTCCGGTCCAGAAGGTGAAACAGGATCACCGACTTCCACTTGCCGTCGATCAGGCCGATGGCCGCTTCCACCGAACAGCCGGGCGCGCAGTCGAAGCGGGAATGCCGGACCTTGGCCATGACAGTATCCTTTTGTGCAGTACATACGCTCGTTGTGCGTATTGGCTAGCTAAGCTCTTAGGAGCAATTATCGCATATATCCGCGAGAAAGGAAGTCCATCATGAAAGCCGTTGCCTATCGCCAACCCGGAGCCATCGACCGTTCGGACGCGCTTGTCGATATCGATCTGCCAACGCCAGTGGCCGCAGGGCACGATCTGCTGGTCGAGGTCGGGGCCGTCGCCGTCAATCCCGTCGACACCAAGGTGCGCAAGAGCGCCGCGCCGGCCCCAGGGGACGTGAAGGTGCTGGGCTGGGATGCAGTGGGCCGCGTCGCCGCCGTCGGAAACGAGGTGACGGGCTTTCAGCCCGGCGACTCGGTCTGGTATGCAGGCTCGATCGCCCGCCCCGGTGCCAACAGCCAGTTCCACCTCGTCGACGAGCGCCTCGTCGGCCGCAAGCCTCAAACGCTGACCGATGCCGAGGCGGCGGCGTTGCCGCTCACCGCCATCACCGCCTGGGAGATGCTGTTCGACCGTCTCGATGTGCGGCGCAAGGTACCCGGTGCCGCCAACGCCATCCTGATCGTCGGCGGGGCCGGTGGCGTCGGGTCGATCACCATCCAGCTTGTCCGGGCGCTCACCGACCTCACCGTCATCGCCACGGCCTCGCGGCCGGAGACGGCCGCCTGGGTGCGCGAGCTCGGTGCCCATCACGTCATCGATCACTCGCGCCCACTCGCCGAGGAAGTGAGCGCCCTCGGCATCGGCGCCCCGGCCTTCGTTTTCTCGACCACCGAGACGCACCGCCACCTCCTGGAGATCACCAAGCTGATCGCACCGCAGGGTCGCTTCGGACTGATCGACGACCCTGAACAGCTCGACGTCACCGGCTTCAAGCGCAAGGCGGTATCGGTGCATTGGGAGCTGATGTTCACCCGTTCGCTGTTCGAGACGCCGGATATGGACGAGCAAGGCAAGCTCCTCACCGAGGTCGCCCATCTCGTCGACGCGGGGCGGCTGCGCACGACACTCACCGAGGTGCTGCAGCCGATCAACGCCGACAATCTGCGCCGCGCCCACCAGATCATCGAAAGCGGTCGGGCACGCGGCAAGATCGTTTTGGAAGGCTTTTCTCAGGAAAACTGAAGGATCCCCAAAGAAAATACGACTCGCGGCGGCGGCTCGGAACCATTGGAGGCGACCGGCGGAAGCGCTATATTCGGGGTGCAAAGACAAGAGAAGAACGGGTTCCGGGAGCCGCCCGGAACGGGAAAAGGACGAAGATCATGTTCGGCACCCTGAAGCACCTCGCCAAGACCTTCCGCGCCCCTGCCGCCCCCGATCGCGAGCTGATCTACATCACCGTCGCGGCCGACCGATACGATCTTGATGCCCGCGCACGCCACATGGCGCGCCTCAGCCGCGTCCGGGCCTTCGGCTACTGAGCCCGCCCGAAGCGGCCAAAGAACTCCGGCCGACCACCCCGGCCGACGCCGAGCGCTCGATTTCCCTGACCGGATCGGGCGCTTTGCCGTATCTGCACTGCGGCCATCACCGGAGGCCGTCTCCGACCCGCCTCCCCTCCATCCGTTCGGGTATCTGTTCCGGCATCTGCTCGGATACCGCGATCCGCGGCACGTCGAGGAAATGGATGCTGGCGTCTGCCGTACCCTCGATGCGGCCGACGATCGCCTTGGCGAGCCACCGTCCGGCGGCGCGAAAATCCTCGCGCGCCGTCTCGATGGCCGGTCGGAACTTGCGGAACAGGTCGGAGGACTCCTTCACCACCACGTCGAAATCGCGTCCGAGCACGAGGCCGGCCGCTTCGGCGCCGGCGGTCACCGACAGCGCCGCCACGGCGCTGCCGCTGATAAAGCCGTCCGGTCGGTCACGGCGTTGCATCAGTCGATAGATCTCCGCCTGGATGTGCTCATGCGGACTGTCGGTGTCGATCGGTCCGACCGACAGGCTCTCGAGCTTCATGGCTGTGACGCCCCGACAGAAACCCGAGGCCATGTGGCGGGCATAGGCAAGATGCGGCGGCGGGCCGACCAACGCCAGCCGGCGGCGGCCGAGGCTCGCGAGGCGTTGAACGGCGCTTTCGGCATAGGCCTCGTTGTCGAAGTCGAAATAGGGATGCACGATGCCCATGTCGGTGCGGCCATGCGTCGCAAAAGGCACGCCGCGCTCGGTCAGAAAGCGGACCCGTGCATCATCGGGTTCGATGCGGGCGAACAGGATGCCGTCGGCGGCGCCGGCTTCGACGATGTTGCGGATCGGGCCGAGCGGGTCGGCTAGGGGATCGTGCATCATGACGACCAGTTGGTAGGTCGATGCCGACAGCGCCTCGGAAATGCCGTAGATGAGCTGCGAGTTGATGCCCAGTTCCTCGGACTCGGTGGCCAGCACCAGGGCGATCACGTGGCTGCGCCCGGTGCGGAGGCGAACTCCCGCACGGTTCGGCTGATAACCGAGGCTGTCGGCCAGCCGGCGGACGCGCGCCTTGGTTTCCTCGCCGATGTCGGGCGCGTCGTGCAGGGCGCGCGACACCGTCGTCACGCCCAGACCGGCCAGGCGGGCAATGGTCTTGAGCGTCGGCCGACCGGACGACGGCGGCTGATCGGCCGCGCTGTCCGGGCGCGTCTCGTCATGGGTCATCATAGTGCTATCCAGCGCAAATCCCCCGGTCGTTGCCGACGGCGCTGCTCCTCCCAATCGTTCACCCTACATCCTTTGGGCGAGAAACAGAACTGAGGCTTGCGTCTTGTTGCGCGTTTGGGTAAGTCTCCTGTAACGTTACAGGAGTGAATGCCGCGGGCAACCGCGGAAGGCGCGCCGGCAGGTCGCCAGTTGGGATATCGCGAGTTCCTGAGGAGATTCTCGCGTTATGTCAATGACTTGTCGTTTGGATGGAGCGAGAGGAGTCAGCAGTCGCCGCTGTTGCGTCATCGGCCGCACGGTCGGATGTTCAGGGTAAGTTCCTTTTCCCGACCGTCACCTGCCCATGACCCTTTCGAAAGGTGCGCAACCCTGCGGCGCAGGCCGTCCGGGAAGCGTTTGATCGCGGCGGGGAGGATCGCCGCAGGAGGAAAGGGAGGAACGCATGTCGTTTGGTATCAATCGCCGCACCTTCACGGTCGTGTCGGCTGCTGCCCTGATGGCGACCGTGGCCGGCACGGCGCTGGCGCAGTCGGGCGAATATCCCCGCAACGAGACGCTCTACATGAGCGGCGCGCAGTGGGGCAACATCATCGGCTTCAACCCCTATTTCGGCAACTTCGCCAACGGTCTGATCGGCCTCGTCAACGAGACGCTGTTCCGCTACGACCCGATCGCCGACAAATACATCAACTGGCTGGCTGAGAAGGGCGACTGGGAGAGCCCCACCGTCTTCAAGCTGACCATCCGCTCCGGCATCAAGTGGAGCGATGGCGACGACTTCACGGCTGAAGACGTGAAGTGGAACATCGATCTCGGCAAGCTGCCCACCATCTGGTGGACCGACCTCTACAAGAGCATCAAGAGCGTCGAGACCTCCGGCAATACGGTGACGGTGACCTTCGAGGGCACGCCCAACTATCAGGCCTGGCAGAACGCCCTCTGGAACATCCCGATGATGAAGCCTTCCCAGTGGAAGGATCACGCCAACGAGACGGACATCACGTCCTGGACGCCGGAGGAGCCGATCGGCACCGGTCCCTATGTGTTCGACAAGGCCGGATACGACCCGACGACGCGCGTCGTCTGGACGAAGACGCCGGATGGCTGGTGGGCCTCGAAGGCCGGCATCTCGCCCGATCCCAAGCCCAAATACATCATCGACCTCGTCAACTCGTCGAACAACGTGGCGCTCGGCCTGTTGCTCTCCGGCAAGCAGGACCTCAACAACAACTTCCTGCCGGGCGTGGCGACGCTGATCAGCGGCGGCTACGGCCTGCATACCTATTATGACAAGCCGCCCTACATGCTGCCGGCGGTCACCTCCTGGCTGCTGCCGAACACCAAGAAGGCGCCGCTCGACGACGCGGCCTTCCGCCGCGCGCTGGCCTTTGCCATCAACACCGACCAGATCGCCAAGGTGGACTATGGCAACGTCGTGCTGCCGGCGAGCCCGACCGGCCTCCTGCCGGTGTGGGACAAGTATATCGACAAGGAAGCGGTGAAGCAGCACGGCTTCAGCTATGATCCGAAGAAGTCGGCCGAGATCCTCGATGCGGCCGGCTACAAGAAGGGCGCCGACGGCTTCTATCAGACGCCGAAGGGCGAGCCGATCGACCTCAAGATCGAGGTTCCCTCGGGCTGGTCGGACTGGATGCAGGCGGTGCAGATGATCTCGGCCGACGCCAAGGCGGTCGGCATCAAGATCACGCCGAAGTATCCGGACTTCAACACCTACCAGTCGCAGCGCAACACCGGCAATTTCGATCTGATGATCGAGAACTCCCAGCCGCTCAGCGACACGCCCTATACCTACTACCGCTACCTCTACCAGCTGCCGATCCTGAGCTCGCAGACCAACTACAACTTTGCGCGCTTCGAGGACAAGGAAGCCTGGGATCTCACCGTGCAGCTCGCCAAGACGCCGCGTACCGACATCGAGAAGATGAAGGAAATCACGGCCAAGCTTCAGGTCAGCTTCATGGACCAGCTGCCGATGATCCCGCTCTGGTACAATGGTGCCTGGGCGCAGATGAGCACCACGACCTGGAAGAACTGGCCGGCCGACGGCACCGACCGCCAGTTCATCCCGATCTCGTGGCGCGGCTGGCTGCAGATGACCGGCCTCGACACGATCACGCATCTCGAGCCGGCCGGCGAGTAAGTCGCCGTTTCCACGTCCCGGTGGCCAGCGCCGCCGGGACGCCTCCGTCCGACCGAACGAACGACAGCTTCAGCAGATCCCGGGCGACGACATCCGTTGCCGCCCGGGACCGGCCGAGGATGATCCTTTGTTTCCTTTTCCGGAGCCCCGACCGTGCTGCGCTACCTCGCCCGGAAGCTGTTCATCTATCTCCTGACGTTCATCGTGGCGGTCACGATCGACTGGGCCATTCCCCGCTTCATGCCGGGCAATCCGGTCGACGCCCTGGTGTCGCGCATCGCGCTGATGCCGGATGCCAACGCGGCGCTGACGTCCTATTTCATAGCGGCGTTCAACTTCGATCAGCCGCTCTGGCAGCAGTATCTCAATTTCTGGTGGGCGCTGTTCAACGGCGACCTCGGCCGCTCGATCATGCTGTTCCCGACGCCGGTGACGACGCTGATCGGCCGCGCCCTGCCCTACACGCTGGGCCTGCTCCTGCCGTCGATCCTGTTGTCCTGGTATGTCGGCAATGTCATCGGCGCGCTGGCGGCACGGCGCAAGTTTCTGGACAACAGCGTGCTGCCCTTCGGCTATCTGCTGACAGCCACCCCCTACATGTGGCTCGGCATCCTGCTCGCCTGGGTTCTCGGCTCGACGCTCGGCTGGTTCCCGCTGGCCTTCGGTTACGACCAGTCACTCAAGGCCGAGTGGTCCTGGCAGTTCTTCGGCAGCCTCCTCTACCACTGGGTGCTGCCGTTTGCCTCGCTGTTCATGGTGGCGCTGGGTGGCTGGGCCATCGGCATGCGCAACATGATCATCTACGAGCTTGAAAGCGACTATGCCAACTATCTGATGGCGCTCGGCGCTCCGCAGCGGCTGGTGCGCAAATATGCCTTCCGCAATGCCATGCTGCCGCAGATCACCGGCCTCGCCCTGCAGCTCGGCGCCGTGGTCGGCGGCGCCCTGGTCACCGAAATCGTCTTCTCCTATCCCGGACTTGGCTGGCTGGTGCTGTCGGGCATCCAGAACCAGGACTATTTCGTCATCCAGGGCGTGTTCCTGTTCATCATCGTCGGCGTTCTGCTCGCCAACCTGATCGTTGACATCGTCTACGTGATCGTCGACCCGCGCACCCGCGTCGGACTGCAAGGAGATGCCGCATGACGAGCACCGCCAGTTCCGCTCCGGCCTCTCCCGCGCCCAAGACGGGTCGCAACGAGGTTCTCTATTTCGCCTTCCGCAACACCAAGCTGGTGATCGGCGCCTGCGTCTTCACCCTGTTCCTGCTGGGTGCCATCTTCGGCCCGATGCTCGCAACCCACGAGCCCTTGACCTTCGACGCGCCTCCGGGCCTGCCGCCCTCGGCCGACTATTGGTTCGGCACCACGCTGTTCGGCCAGGACGTGTTCTCGCAGTTCGTCCACGGCCTGCGCTCCAGCTTCATCGTCGGCGCCCTCGGCGGCATCACGGCGGCCGTCATCGGCATGCTGGTCGGCTTCTTCGCCGGCTACCGCGGCGGTCTCGTCGACGAAGTCCTGAACATGCTGACCAACGTCGTGCTGGTCATCCCGACCTTTGCCGTCCTCCTGGTGGTCGCCGCCTATCTCAGCGTGCGCGGCCTCGGCACCGAGGCCATGTTCATCGGCCTTACCTCCTGGCCGTGGGCGGCGCGCGCCATCCGCGCGCAGACCTTCTCGCTGACGTCGCGCGACTTCGTCGGCATGGCGCGGCTCAACGGCGAGAGCACGTTCCGCATCATCTTCGGCGAGATCGCGCCGAACATGAGCTCCTATCTGGTGATGACCTTCATCCTGCTGTTCGGCGGCGCCATCCTCACCGCCGCGACGCTGGACTTCATCGGGCTCGGACCGACCGATTCCATCTCGCTCGGCCTGATGATGAACTACTCGGTGATGAACGCCGCCCTGCAGCTCGGCATGTGGTGGTGGTTCGTGCCGCCGGGCCTTGCCATCACGTCCATCGTCGGCTCGCTCTACGTCATGAACGTCGGTCTCGACGAGGTCTTCAATCCCAAGCTGAGGGCGCTCTGACATGCTGGCGGTATCCGACCTCAAGATCCACTACCGGACGCTCGCCGGCAGCGTCAAAGCCCTCGATGGCGTCACCTTCTCGGTTGCCGATGGCGAGATCATGGGCCTCGCCGGCGAATCGGGCTGCGGCAAGTCGACGCTGGGCAAGGCGCTGATCCGGCTCGAAGAGCGCATGATGTACGCCGGCGGGCAGGTGACGCTCGACGGCAAGGTGCTGCCGATCGCCGATCACAAGGCGATGAATCCCTATCGTTTCCGCCATGTGTCGATCGTTCCGCAGTATGCGATGAGCGCGCTCAACCCGACGCGCCGCATCGGTCGGATGATCGATGAGCTACTGGACGCGCGGGGCCTCAAGGGATCGACGCTTCGCCCGGAACTCGAACGGCGCCTCGCGATTCTGGGGCTCGGGCCCGACGTGCTCGGCATGTATCCGATCGAACTGTCCGGCGGCATGAAGCAACGCGTCGTCATGGTGCTGTCGACGCTGCTCGACCCGTCGCTGCTCATCGCCGACGAGGTGACGTCGGCGCTCGATGTCGCCTCGCAGAAGAAGGTGGCAGGGGCGTTGGTCGAGTTCCGCGACCGCGGCTACGTCAAGTCGATGATCGTGGTCACCCACGACCTCGCCATCCTCGCCCAGGTCGCCGACAGCATCCTGATCATGTATGCCGGCAAGCTGGCCGAGAAGGCGCCGACGCGCACCATCGTCGAGGCGCCGGCGCATCCCTATACCCGCCTGCTGCTCGGTTCGCTGCCCGAAGTGGGCATCCGCTTCGAGGAGAAGCGACTGCCGGGCATCAAGGGTCGGCCGCCTTCCCTCCTCTCGCCTCCGGTCGGTTGCCGCTTCCGCGACCGTTGCCCGCTGGCCTTCGGCAAGTGCGTCGAAGAGCCTCCCTTCGTCGAGATCGCTCCCGGCCATCAGGTCGCTTGCTGGAAGGCGGACGCCCATGCTCAAGGTTGAGAACGTATCCAAGGTGTTCCGCTCCGGCGCCTTCGGCGGCAAGAAGAGCCGGGTGATCCACGATGTCGACTTCGAGGTGAAACCCGGCGAAGTGGTGTCGCTGATCGGCGAGAGCGGCTCGGGCAAGACCACCGTCGGCCGCATGATCCTGCGCCTCACCTCGGTGAGCGAGGGACGCATCACCTTCGACGGCGAGGACATCTCGGCGCTGAAAGGTTCCGGCCTCAAATCCTATTATCGCCGTGTGCAGGGCGTGTTCCAGGATCCCTTCAGTTCGTTCAACCCGATCTTCAAGGTCGGCCGCGTCTTCCGCACGATCCGGCGCGAGTTCCTAGGCGATCTCGACGCGGCCGCCTGGGAGGCCCGGCTGACCGGTGCGCTCAATGCCGTCGGCCTGGAGATCGCGGCGCTTGACAAGTTCCCCCACCAGATGAGCGGCGGCCAGTTGCAGCGCCTCTTGATCGCCCGGGCGCTGGTGCTCGACATTCGTCTGCTGGTCGCGGACGAGATCATCTCGATGCTCGACGCTTCGACGCGCATCGACGTGCTCAATCTGCTCGGCGACCTCAAGCGACAGGGCCTGTCGATCATCTTCGTCACCCACGACCTCGCGCTGGGCAACTACATTTCCGATCGGATCATCATCCTGCAGAAGGGCTCCATTGTCGAAATGGGCGCGACCGACCGGGTGTTCGGCGATCCACAGCATCCCTACACCCGCTCCCTGCTCGATGCCGTGCCGCATCTGCACGAACGCTGGAGCGACGCAGAGTTGAAAGATCTCGGCCTTGTCGCCGACACCGCGCGGTTCGGTGGCCACCTGATCGAGCATCGGGAAAACCATCTGGTGCGCGTCTATTCGTGAGTGGACGTGTCTAAACCGCCTGTCTCGCCGGCCGGCAGACGTGCTATGCCGGTTCCGCAAGAGACAGCGGGCGGCGAGATGACCAGACGGGACGAGGCACAAGCGTTTTCCGAGTTGCGGGCGGCGCTCGGGCCGGCCGGGTTTCTGGCGGGCGACGACATTCCCTCCCGCAACCACGCCGACTCCTCGGTCCTTCCGTCACAGAGACCGCTCGCCGTGCTGAGGCCGGCCTCGACGGACGAGGTGTCGGCGGCGCTCGCCATCATTTCTCGTCACGGTCTCGCCGTTACCACCCAGGGCGGCCTGACCGGCCTTTGCGGCGGTGCGACGCCGGTTGCCGGCTCGCTGGCGCTGTCGCTCGAACGGCTGGTCGGGGTCGAAGAAATCGATGGTCGCGCCATGACTCTGACGGCACGGGCCGGCACGCCGCTGGAGGTCATGCAGCGAGCGGCTGAAGCCGAAGGCTTCCTGTTCCCGGTCGACTTCGGCGCGCGCGGCACGGCAACGGCCGGCGGCATCGTGGCGACCAACGCCGGCGGCAACCGCGTGCTGCGCTATGGTATGACGCGCGCCTCGGTGCTCGGCCTCGAAGCGGTGCTGACCGACGGCACGGTGATCATCTCAACGAGCAAGATGCTGAAGAACAACGCCGGTCCCGATCTGAAGCAATTGTTCGTCGGCTCGGAAGGCCTCTTTGGCGTGGTGACGCGGGTGGTGTTCGCGCTTCAGCCCCTGCCGCGCTGGACCGGACTTGCGCTGATCGCCACCCGAGATTTCGAGGCCGCTGCCGATATTCTCGCGAGCGCCCGTGCCGATCTCGGACCGATGCTCTCTGCCTTCGAGGTGATGTGGCCCGACTACTGGACGATGGTGACCGAAAACGTGCCTGGCTGTCGCGATCCCTTTGCCGACAGGCATGGTCTCTATTTGCTCATCGAGGGGCACGGGCGTGACGCGGCGCGGGACGGTGCGGCCTTCGAGGCCTTTCTTGAAGGCATCTACGAGGCGGGCCTCGTCGACGACGCGATGCTGGCGCAATCGCTCACCGACATGGAAGCCTTCTGGGCGATCCGTGACGCCTCGGCGGAGATCGAGCCGATACTCGGCGAGCACGAGAGCTTCGATGTCGGCCTGCCGCCCGGCGAAGTGGGCCGCTTCGTCGAGGCTTGTCGCGCCGCGCTGGCACGAGAGTTGCCGACGAGCCAGGCGGTGTTCTTCGGCCATGCGGCTGATGGCAATATCCACGTGATGGCATCGGTGCCCGAACCCGGCCCGGCCGGCCACCACGCCGTCGAGAGCGTGGTCTATGGCGTGACGCGCAACTTCTCAGGCTCGGTATCGGCCGAGCATGGGATCGGCGCGTTGAAGCGCGGCTGGCTCGGCCACAGCCGATCGCCGGCGGAGATCGCACTGATGCGGCATCTCAAGACTACGCTCGACCCGCACGGCCTCCTCAATCCCGACAAGGTGATCTAGGCGGCCGAAGCTCAATCTTTCGAGGACATGGCACCCATCAGCTTGGGCAAGTCGCCGAAGCGGGCGATCAGGCCGAACACCGCCGCCGTCACCGCCACGAACAGTACCGACACGGCCGCCATGGTCGGCGTGTAGCCATAGCGAAGGGCGTTGAACACCTTGATCGGCAGTGTCTCGCGGACGAAGCCGATGGTCATGTAGGCGACGATGTACTCGTTGAGCGACAGCACGAAGGCGAAGGCATAGCCCGACACCACGTAGGGCAGGATCAGCGGCAGCACCACGGTGCGAAACACCGTGCGATCGTCGGCGCCCATGGTGGCGGCCGCCTCGGTCAGCGAACGGTCGATCGACGAGAAGCCGAGCGTCAGCGTGACCAGCGGCAGCGTGACGAAAAAGATGGCGTGGGCGATCACCGCCGTCCACGGCTGCCCGTAGAAGCCGGACGTCGCCCAGAAGGTCAGGAAGCCCAGGGCGGTGATCACCGGCGGCAACGTGAAGGGGGCGACGCCGAGAAGCTGGAACACCTGTGCCCAGGGCGCGAGGCGCCGCCACAGGAACCAGGCGAGCGGCAGGGCGATGGCGACGGCCAGCGCCGCCGAGGTGACGGCGAGCAGCACAGAAGCGATCAGCGCCCGGAACCACTCGGGATTGACGAAGATCTCGGCAAACCAGTGCAGCGAAAAGCCCTGCGGCGGAAAGGCGAGGTTCTGCTTCTCGTTGAAGGAAACGCCGGTGACGACGACGATGGGCGCCGCGAGGAAGATGCCGACCAGCGCGAGGTAAAGGCGGGAGAGGGCGCGCTCCATCTCAGGCCTCCAGCTTCTTGCCGGCGAACATCGTCAGCGCAACGAGCGCCAGCGAAACCAGCACCAGGAATACGGCCATCGCCGCCGCGAAGGGCATGTTGGACTGATAGAGCGCCTGGTCGGTGATCAGCACCGACAACGTCCAGTGGCTCGGTCGTCCCAGGATCTGCGGCAGCAGGTAGGAACCGAGGGCGAAGATGAAGGCCATGATCAGCGTGGCGACCAGCGTCGTCCGGAGCGCCGGCAGCACCACCGTGAAGAAGGCCTTGAGCGGCGAGGCACCCAGCGTGCGAGCCGCCTCGGTCAGCGTGGGGTCGAGCCGCACCATGGACGGGTAGAGCACCAGCACGGCATAAGGCATCGCCTGATAGACCATGCCGGTGAGCACGGCGCCGAAGCCCGGCACCAGCGCTTGCGGTGCCTCCATCAGACCGAGCCGGACGAGGAGGTTGGTGATGCCGGCGGTGCGCGACAATAGCGTCGACCAGGCGAAGCCGATGATCACTTCCGATAGCGACAGGATGGAGAGGAGCGCCACCAGCCAGAGCACCTGCGTGACGCGTCGGGACCGGGCGATCAGATAGGTGAAGGGCACGGCGATGATCAGCGACACCACCGCCACGGCGATGGCGAGATAGAGCGAGAAAACAAGGACATTGCCGAAGAACGGCGTCAGGAAACGGGCATAGTTGGCCAGCACGAAGTCCGGCACGTAAAAACCACCCTGCTGACGGCGAAAGAAGCTCACCGCCACCATGGTGCCGAAGGGCACGATGAAGAAGATGGTCAGCATCAGACCGGGAAAGATCACCGGCAGATGCTGGACAAGCCCACGGGCCGGTTCGCGTCTCATCTCGTGAGCACCACGGAACGGGCGGGATCGAGACGAAGCCCGACACGGTCGCCGACGGCGACCTCAGGCCGGGCGCGAGGACTGGTGACGGCGACCACCTGGGCCCCGTTGGCATCGAGGAAGAACTCGATGGCGCCGCCGAGATCACGCACGAAGGTGATCTTGGCCTCCGGCAGTTCCGAGGATGGCGCAGTCAGCTCGACATCCTCCGGCCGGACCGAAACCGTGGCCTTCGAGACACCATAGGGCAGTGGAACGGCGGTCGGACGGCCGAGCAGCATGGCACGGTCGCCATCCCGTGATATGTCGATCAGGTTGGTGGAGCCAATGAAATCGGCGACGAAGGTATCGGCGGGCTTTCTATAGATCTCGACCGGCGACGCCGCCTGACGGATTTCGCCGCCTTTCATGACGATCACCGTGTCGGCCATGGTCATCGCCTCGCGCTGGTCATGGGTGACGACGATGGTGGTGATGCCGAGCTGCTGCTGCAACTGGCGCAACTCGACCTGCATCGCCTCGCGAAGCTTGGCGTCCAGAGCCGACAGCGGCTCGTCGAGCAGGAACAGGCGCGGGCTGACGGCGAGCGCACGGGCGATGGCGACGCGCTGGCGCTGCCCGCCCGACAGTTTGGAAACGGCGCGGTCGGCATAGCCCGGCAGATGGACGAGCGCCAGCAACTCCTCGACGCGGCGGGCCTGCTCCTCCTTGGAAAGACCACGGATCCGGAGCGCATAGGCGATGTTGCCGCCGACGGTGAGGTGCGGGAACAGCGCCAGCGACTGGAACACCATGCCGAGGTTGCGCTTGTGGGTCGGCTGGCGGGTGATGTCCTCACCGTCGATGGAGATGGTGCCGGTCGTCGGCGCGTCGAGGCCGGCGATCATCCGGAGCAGCGTCGTCTTGCCGCAACCGGACGGTCCGAGCAGACAGACGAAGCGTCCGTTGGGCACCACGAGGTCGACGTCGTTCACGGCCTTGACCGGGCCGAAGTCCCGGCTGACGCCCTTGAGTACCAAACCCGACATGGAGATTTCCAAGCTGACTAGAAGAGAGGCGCCCCGCGCTATGGCGGGGCGCCGGACATGAAGGCGATCAGCTGACGATCAGCTCGGTCCACTTCTCGTTCAGCCAGTCGGCCTTCTCGACCTGCATGTCGTAGCGCGGGATGATCGGATCGATCTCCGACGAGGCGGCGGCGAACTCGGCATCCGTCAGGTCGGTCAGCGACCGCTTGACGGTGGGCGCGGTGCCGACCTTGCGCGTCACCAGCGCCTGGATCGACGGCTGGCTCATGAAGTCGATGAAGAGGTGCGCTTCCTCGACCTTCTTCGAGGCCTTGGACAGCGCCCAGCAACCGGAATCGAGAATGCCGCCCTCCTTGGGGAAGGTGGAGCGGACATGGAAGCCGTCGGCGATCGCGAGGCCTGTCACGTCATGATAATACTGGCCCATCGGGATCTCGCCCGACTTCAGCGCCTGCTCGAACTGCGCCTCGTCGCGATACCACAGGCGGACGTTGCCCTTGAGCTCCGCCAGCTTGTCGAACGCCTTGAGGATGCCCTCCTCGGTGTCGAGGGCGTTGGTGCCGCCGAAGAAGGTCTTGGCCGTCACCTCCAGCAGGAAGGAGTTGGAGACCAGCGCCATCAGGCCGAGCTTGTCGGCGTTGGAGGCGTCCCATAGGAAGGCCCAGGAGGTCGGCGCCTCCTTGTAGACGTCGGTGTTGGAGACCAGCGTCACATACCAGGCGACGGCGCCGATGCCGGCGATGCGGCCGTCAGGATACTTGTTGACGAAGGCGGGGATCAGGGCATCGATGTTCTTGATCTTGGCGGCATCGAGCGGCGCCCACAGTTCGGTCGCCTGCCCTTTCAGCATCGAGGTCTGCGAGATCATCGACACGTCGGCCGGTGCCTCGCCGGCGCTCGCGGCCTGCTGCAGTTGGACGAGCCAGGCTTCGCCGGTCGGCTCGGCCACCGATTCCACGGCGATGCCGGTCGCCTTGGTGAACTCGGGGAAGACGTTCTTGTCAAAGGAATCCTTGAAGTAACCGCCATAGGCACCAACCTTGAGCGTGCGGTCCTGCGCGCGCAGCACGTTGGGCATGGCGAGCATGGCGGCCCCGGTGGCACCGGCCGCGAGCAAGGCGCGGCGGCTGACGGATATGTCGGTGAGCTTGGTCATCTCAATGGTCCCCTTTGTCTGGCCGTTGCCGTGTTCGGCATGCGCGGCCGCTTCCCCTGGTTAATCTCTATTTACTCTTTTTCAGCGCCGGGCTGAACACCATCAGGCTCAGGATCTCGAACAACATTTGCGCAGCGATCTGGGCGGTGTTGGTGGTCGCGTCATATTGCGGGGCGACCTCGACGACGTCGCCGCCGACAAGGTTGAGCCCCTTGAGACCCCGGACGAGCGCCAGCGCCTCGCGGCTGGTGAGACCGCCCACCTCCGGTGTGCCGGTGCCCGGCGCGAAGGCCGGATCGAGGCTGTCGATGTCGAAGGAGAGGTAGGTCGGGCCGTCGCCGACCACCTGCCGCGCCTTGTCGATGATCGCGGCAATGCCAAGGCCGGAAATGTCCCTGGCGTCGATCACCGTCATGCCGCTGTCGAGCGAGAACTCCCAGAGATATTCCGACGAGCCGCGAATGCCGATCTGGATGGTACGGGTGGGATCGAGCACGCCATCGAGCACGGCGTTGCGGAAGGGCCCGCCGTGATGGAACTTGGTATCGTCAAAGGGCGCGCCGGTGTCGCAATGGGCATCGATGTGGACGAGGCCGACCGGACCTTTCGCTCCGACCGCCCTGAGTATGGGATGGGTAATGGAGTGATCACCGCCGACCGACAGCGGCAGCACGCCCGCCGCGACAATGGCGGCCACCGTCCGCTCGATGTCCTCATGGCTCTGTTCAAGACGGAAACGCCCCCGGAATGGTACGTCGCCGATATCAGCCACCGACATGTCATGCGTGGGAGCCGTATCCAGAACCTCGTTATAGGGCCCGATGCGCTCGATCGCCCTCAGCGCCCGCGGCCCGAAGCGCGAACCGGGCCGATTGGTGACGCCGAGGTCCAGGGGCATGCCGAGAAGGGCAACATCGAGGCCTGAGAAATCGGGGGCATTCCAATCGATGGGCCGGGCCGGTGCCGACAGCAAAGTGGGCATGCCCGCAAAGGGGGCAGCGCGTGTGCCGCCCTTGAAAATGCGAGCCGCGACGCGCGCGTAGCGGGGGTCGTAGGTCTCTCCCGGCTTGCCGGTATACCTCTCCCGCAGCGCCTTCAATCGCTCGGCATTCCAGACCATGGATGATCGGTCCCCTGACACGTCAGGTCGCGCTGCCCGCGTCCGTGACGGCTGATATGGCGCCGGCTATTCACCGAGCGCCTTCGCAGACTGCTCCCCGGAGCTTGGCTGCTCCTTGTCTGCCCAATCAAAAGGCAAATCCATTTGAAATGCAATTCACATTGATTTATCCAAGCATGTGAATTTTTCTCACAGACGGATCCGATGGGCGAACAGGGAATTCCCAGCCGGCTGCCGCCGCTCAACTCGTTGCGCGCCTTCGAGGCAACGGCCCGCCGCGGCTCGGTGTCAGCGGCGGCGCGCGAGCTCGGCGTCACCCACGGCGCCGTCAGCCATCAGATCAGGGCGCTCGAAGAGACATTGGGGTCGTCCCTGTTCGAGCGCGGTAGCCGCCGCATGCGACTGTCGGCGCAGGGTGCCTTGCTGCTGCCCGCCGTGACCCAGGCCTTCGGCGACATCGCGGCGGCAACGGCCCGCCTGCAGCGGCCGGAGGCGAGCGGCACGCTGACCATCATGTGCGTCGCCGGCCTGTTGTCCTTCTGGCTGCTGCCGCGCCTTCACGGCTTCACCGACGCCTATCCCGGCATCACACTGAATCTCTCGGCCGGCAACGACCCGGCGCGCGTCGGCGATCCGGAGGTCGACCTCGTCATTCTCTACGGTCGCGGCAGCGTCGACGGATGCTGGAGCCGGCTATGGAGTCCGCTCCGCCTGTTTCCGGTGGTTTCGCCAAGCCTGATCGCCAGCCGTCCGCTGCGTTCAGTGCGCGACCTTCGCCATCACACGCTGTTGCATGGCGACCGCGGCGACGAGTGGTCGACCTGGCTCACCGCCGCCGACGCCGCCGACCTGCCGCGCGGCCGCCAGCATTTCCTGGGCGATGCCCGCCTGTCCACCGAGGCCGCCGTCCATGGTCAGGGCGTCGCGGTGGGCGATACCATCACTGCTGCCCGGCTGATCGCCGACGGCGATCTCGTGGTGCCCTTCGATCTCTCGGTGGCGGCCAACGACAGCTTCTTTGTCGCCTGCCGCAGCGAGATGCGCTCGGCGCCGATCGTCAAGGCCTTCGTCGACTGGCTGTTCGCGACGCTCGACGACGGCGCCCTTCCCGAACCCAGGCTGTCGCCGCGATCGTCCACGCGACGACCCGCCAGCCCATCGCCCGATCCCTGACCCGCCGCCACAGGACCCCGGACATGCCGCGCCTCAATCCGCTCGTCACCGACCTTGCACCACCGCCCATTCCGTCCGTCCAGGCCTGGGCTCGCGCCTATGACGGCAGCTTCGGCCCGACGGTCGACCTATCGCAGGCCGTGCCGGGCTATCCGCCGCATCCCGAGTTGATCGCCCTGTTGCGGGCGGCGGCGACCAATCCGTCGACGGCCGCCTATGGCGCCATCGAAGGCGACCGTGCCCTGCGCGAGGCGCTCGCTGCCGATGAAAGCGCCCTTTATGGCGCGGCGATTGCCGCCGACAACATCCACATCACCGCCGGCTGCAACCAGGCCTTCATCTGCGCCGCGCTCGCCGTCGCCGAGCCCGGCAGCCGGGTGTTGCTGTCGAACCCATTCTATTTCAACCATGAAACGTCGCTACGCATGTTCGGCGTCGGCATCGGCCTCGTCGACTGCCCAGCAGAAGCCGGCTTCCTGCCTGACCTTGACGCGCTCGACGAGGCGATCACGCCCGACGTCCGGGCCTTCGCCATCGTCTCGCCCAACAACCCGACCGGCGCCGTCTATCCGCCTGACCTGCTCGCTGACCTGCTGGAACTCTGCCGGCGGCGCGGCATCTGGCTGATCCTCGACGAGACCTATCGCGATTTTCTGCCGGCCGAGGCGCGGCGGCCGCACGACCTCTTCCTGCGCTCCGGCTGGGGCGACGGGCTCATCTCGCTCTATTCCTTCTCGAAGAGCTTCTGCGTGCCCGGCTACCGGCTGGGCGCGGTGACGGCGAGCCCGGCCGTGGTGACCGAGATCGCCAAGATCATGGACAACTTGCAGATCTGTGCGCCGCGCGTCGGCCAGATCGCCATTGCCGAGGCTTTGCCGAGGCTCAGCTTCTGGCGGGAGGCCAACCGGGCGGAGATCACCCATCGCGCCAATGCGCTGAAGGCGGCCATCACCGAAGCGAACGGCTGGGAGATCGGCGCCGTCGGCGCCTACTTCGCTTTCGTGCGTCATCCGTTTGCCGGCGTAGCATCGGCGCGTGTCGCCGAGGATCTGGCCCGGCGAGCCGGCGTGATCACCGTTCCCGGCAGCTATTTCGGACCAGGGCAAGACGACTACCTGCGCTTTGCCTTTGCCAACGCGACGGCGGCTACCATCGGCCTCCTGCCGGGGCGTCTCGACCAGCTCCGGACGGTTGCCAACGCTTGATCACGCCGAGGGGCGCCACCAGGAGCCGCCGACCGGCAAGGCGACGAAGTCAGTGTCGGCGAGGCCGGCCGCAGCCCGCGCGGCGGCCAGCCGCAACGGCGGCTCGTCGAGCGCTTCGTCGGTGAGCTGGAAGCAGCCCCAGTGGATGGCGATGCTCCGCCGCGCCCCGACTTCCCGATGAGCGAGCACCGCCTCCTCGGGGTTCATGTGGTGCTCCTTCATGATGCGCCGCGGCTCGTAGGCGCCGATCGGCATCAGCGCCAGGTCGAACAAAGCGCCGTTGCGCTCGTGGGTCGCCAGGCGCTCACGCGTTTCGCGGAAATGCGCGCCATAGCCGCTGTCACCGGCAAAATAGCAGGAAAAGCCTTCGGAAAAGATGGCGAAGGCGCCCCACAGCATACGGTTGCGGTCGTTGAAGCTGCGCGCCGACCAGTGGCGGGCCGGCGTCAAGGTCAGCTCAAGGCCATGGTAGAGGTGGCTCTGCCACCAGTCGAGCTCGACGACGTTGGAAATACCCCAGCGCCTGAGCAACGCGCCGACACCCAGCGGGGCGACGAAGAGCGTGCGGCCACCGAAACGCTTGTTGATGCGGCGCACCGAGGCCCGGTCGAGATGATCGTAATGGCCGTGGGAAATGAGCACGACGTCGACCGGCGGCAACTCGTCGAGTGCGATGCCGGGCGGCACGAAACGCCTCGGACCGAGGAAGCTGAAGGGTGAGGCGCGTTCGCTGAAGACGGGATCGGTGAGCAGCGTCAGGCCGCCGATGCGGAGCAGAACGGTGGAATGGCCGATGAAGGTGGCCGAGGTTTCCGTTCCCATGATGCGGGCGAGATTGGGAGCCACCCTGGGCGTCGGGCTTGCCGGCGGGTACGGCTTGCCCTCACGGCGCGCCTCCCGCTTCCACGCCCATATGTCCCGAAGGGTGGCGCGGGCGGCTTCCAACTCCGGATCACGAAAGCCGTCCGGCGTATGGTGAGTCTTGGCGGGATCGTAATAGGGATTCATTGCCGCAGATCGCTCCAGTGCTCCAACGCGTCGGGTCAAGGCAATATGGCATCGCCGCGCGGAAATGCCATATGCATCGGGGGCTTGGGCGCCACACGATGGCGTGAGCGCTAGGCTGCGGCTGGCTCTTCAATCGGCAGATACGCAGCCCAGGCGACGAGCGCCGCCCTGCCGCCGTCGGTCAGGCGGTAGATGCCGCGCTCGACCCGCTCGAACCAGCCGTAGACATCAGCTTGCAGGATTTTCGCGGCGTCGGGCGCGACCGGCTTGAGATCGCGCGGCCTGAGTGGTCCGTCCCGCAGCGCACGGGCAACGGCGAGCGCCTGCTGACGGTAGGCGGTCATCTGCGGCAGCCGCGTCGAGCCACCCGCCATCGGGTCGCCCCGGCGGCGACGGAACTCCTCGACGATGCGCGAGCGGCGCCGGCCATCGCGGCGCGGCTTCCAGGGCGCCGGCTCGACGATCACCTCGATGAGGCCGGTGGCGGTGACGGCAATCAGGCCGAAGCCGAGAAAGCGGCAGAGTTTCCTGACGCGCGGGTCGCCCTCGCGGCCGCGGCCGCGCTTCGAGGCACCAACGGCGAGCCACACCTCATCGGCCGCCGCCGTGCGATCCACTGCCTGCAACACCAGCTCCAGGGTGAAGGCGCGCTTGAGCTCGCCGATCACCACCAGCTCGGGCTCGCCGTCCGAGAGGCCGACGAGATCACAGCCCTTCACCTCGCCCTTGACGGTCAGGCCAAGGCTTTCGAGGTGACGTTTGACGGGCAGGTAGAGGTCGGTTTCCACGCGACGGTTTCCGAACGGACGACTCAACAAGGGTAGAACGTCGCCCGCCACCGGTAAAGAAAGCGTGGGCTACACCGCTTCGCGCGTGAAGCCCTTGCTCGCCACCATCAACCGCCTTGTGTAATCGGAGACCATCCGGCTGCCGGCAAGATCGACCGAAGAGAGTGTTTCCACGATCTCGCCGCTCTTCATCACAGCAAGGCGGCTGCACATGTGAGTGACCACCCCGAGGTCATGGCTGACCATGACGTAGGTGAGGCCGTGGCGGCTGCGCACCTCCTCAAGGAGGTTCAGCACCTCGGCCTGAACGGAAGCATCTAGCGCCGAGGTGGGTTCGTCGAGCAGCAGGATCTCCGGTTCGACGATCAGCGCACGGGCTATGGCGACCCGCTGCCGCTGACCGCCGGACAGCTGGTGGGGATAACGGAACCGGAAGGACGGGCCGAGGCCAACCTCATCGAGCGCCTTGAGAATACGCTTGTCGCTGTCGCCGATGCCGTGGATGGCCAGCGGTTCCAGAAGCTGCCGGTCGACGGTCTGGCGCGGATGCAGCGAGGCATAGGGGTCTTGAAACACCATTTGCACGGCGCGGCGGAAGGCGCGGCTGCGCCTGTTGCCCGACAGCATCTCGCCGTTCACCTCGATGGTGCCGCCGCTGACCGGCGCGAGGCCCGCCACGGCGCGCAGCAGCGTCGACTTGCCCGAGCCGCTCTCGCCGACGAGGCCGAAGGATTCGCCCTTGTCCACCGAAATGCTCGCCGAGCTCAACGCCCTGAAGCCATCGAAAGTCACCGACAGGTTTTCGATGCGGATGGTCACGCCGCCCACTCCTTCTGTCGTTCGAGCACCGGCAGCGGGTGCCGGCTCTCGCCGATCTTCGGCGTGCAGTCGAGAAGGCCGCGCGTGTAGGGATGCGTGGCGCTGCCGAGATCGGCGGTGGCCAGTTCCTCGACGATGCGGCCGGCATACATCACCAGCACCCGGTCGCAGAAGGAGGAGACGAGGCGGAGGTCATGGCTGATGAAGACGAGGCCCATGCCCTTGTCCCGGACCAGCCGATCGAGAATGCCGAGCACCTCGAGCTGGACCGTGACGTCGAGCGCAGAGGTCGGCTCGTCGGCGATCAGCAGTTCCGGCCCGCAGACCAGCATCATGGCGATCATCGCCCGCTGGCCCATGCCGCCCGATACCTCATGCGGATAGAGGCCGAACACGCGCTCGGGGTCGGCGATCTGCACCGCCTCCAGCATGTCCAAGGCGCGACGCTGCGCCTCGCGTTTGGTGACATTCTCGTGATGGCGCAGCGTCTCGGTGATCTGGCGACCGATGGTCATCACCGGATTGAGCGAAAACTTCGGGTCCTGCAGGATCATCGCCATCCGGCTGCCGCGCATGTCGCGCCAGGTGGCCGGACCGGCCTTGAGGAGATCGATGCCGGAGAATGACAGCGCGTCGGCCTTGACGATACCGGGCGGCGGCGTCAGGCCCATGATGGCGCGGCCGGTCTGCGACTTTCCCGAACCACTCTCGCCAACGATGCCGAGCCGCTCGCGGCCGAGGTCGAAGGAGATGCCGCGCACCGCCTCGACGAGGCCGGTGCGGGTGGGATAGGTGACCGACAGGTTGCGGACGGTGAGAAGCGGCATCATCGGCCGGACTCCCGCGGATCGAGGGCGTCGCGCAGGCCGTCGCCCAAAAGGTTGAAGCCGAGGCTGACGATGAGGATGGCGATGCCGGGCATGGTCGCCACCCACCACTGGTCGAGGATGAAGCGGCGGCCCGAGGCGATCATGGTCCCCCATTCGGGCAGCGGCGGCTGGGCGCCGAGCCCCAGGAAGCCGAGGCCGGCCGCCGTCAGGATGATGCCGGCCATGTCGAGCGTGACACGGACGATCAGCGAGGACAGGCACATCGGCATGATGTGGCGGATGACGATGCGCGCCGGCGAGGCGCCCATCAGGCGAACGGCGGCGATATAGTCGGAGTTTCTGACGCCCAGCGTCTCGGCGCGGGCAAGACGAGCATAAGGCGGCCAGGAGGTGAGCGCGATGGCGATCACCGCGTTCTCGATGCCAGGACCCAGTGCCGCCACGAAAGCCAGCGCCAGGATCAGTTTCGGAAAGGCGAGGAAGATGTCGGTGATGCGCATCAGAACCGCATCGACATAGCCACCGGCAAAGCCGGAGACGGTGCCGATCAACAGGCCGACCGGCGCGGCAATGATGGCGACCAGCGCCACCACGGCCAGCGTGATGCGCGAACCGACCAGCAGACGGGACAGGATGTCGCGGCCCTGATCGTCGGTGCCGAGCAGGAAATCCGGCGATCCCGGCGGCAGGAGGCGGGCGCCGGCCAGATTGCCTGTGGTGGCCGAATGGGGTGCCAAGAGATCGGCGAAAATGGCGACCAGCACGAGGGCGAGGATGATAAGAAGGCCGGTAACGGCAAGCCGGTTCTCGGAAAAGCGCCGCCAGGTGACATAGGCGCGGCCGAGGCTGGCCTGCCGGCGGGAGTGCGGCTCGGCGGTGAGCAGCCAGTCGCGCCAACTGATCGGCGCCGGAGACGAGGGATCGGTCATTTTGCGCGCGTCCTCGGGTCGAGCAGCCGGTAGAGCAGATCGGACAGCATGTTGATGGTGATGAACACGGAACCGATGACGATGGTGCCGCCGAGCACGGCATTCATGTCGGCATTCTGCAGGGAGTTGGTGATGTAGAGGCCGATGCCGGGCCAGGAGAACACCGTCTCCGTCAGCACAGACCCTTCGAGGAGGCCGGCATAGGACAGCGCGATGACGGTGACGAGCGGCACGGCGGCATTGCGCAGCGCGTGGAACCAGATGATCCGGCGTTCGCTGAGCCCCTTGGCCCGCGCGGCGACGATGTATTCCTGCCCGAGCTCGTTCAGCATGAACGACCGCGTCATGCGGCTGATGTAGGCGAGCGAGAAATAGCCGAGCAGCGTGCCGGGCAGGATGATGTGCCGGAAGGCATCCCAGAGAACGTCCCACTGCCGGGTCCAGGCGGCATCGACGAGATAGAGGCCGGTGATGGGCGTGAAGGTATACTCATAGGCGACGTCGAGACGACCGGGATAGGCGACCCACTTCAGCTTCGCGTAGAACAGCAGCAGCGACAGCAGGCCCAGCCAGAAGATCGGCACGGAGTAGCCGATGAGCCCAACGATGCGGACGATCTGATCGGCGATCGAACCGCGCCGGACGGCGGCGACGACGCCGAGCGGTACGCCGAGCCCCGCCCCGATCAGCGTGCCGACGGTGGCGAGCTCCAGCGTCGCCGGAAAGACCCTGACGATGTCGGTCATGACCGGGTTGGTCGTCAGGACAGAGGTGCCGAAGTCACCGGTCAGGGCTTGGCGGAGATAGATGAGGAACTGCTGCCAGAGAGGCAGGTTGAAGCCCATTTCCTCACGGATGCGCTCGACGACGGCGGTCGGCGCGCGATCGCCGACGATGGCCAGCACCGGATCGATCGGCACCACACGGCCGATGAAGAAGGTGACGGCGAGAAGGCCGAGATAGGTGGTCGCCAGCATGACGACGAACCGGCCGACATTGATCAGGATGCCGCGGCTGCGCCGCAGCCCGGCGGTTCGCTTGGCACTTGGATGGGACACGGGACAGACCGCTCCTCATGGACAAGGATTGAAGGCGCTCCGCCCCCTCGAAGAGGAGGAGGCGGAGCTCAAGGTCATTCCTTGGAGATGGAAGCGACGAGATTCGTGTCGTAGGACGGCCCGAGCTTGAAGCCCTTCAGCTTGGCCGTGTAGGCGGCGACCTCGATCTGCTGGTAGATCACAACGAAGGGTCCGCTCTCCAGCACCTTCCGCTGCAGATTCTCGTACATGGCGGCACGCTTGGCCGCGTCCTTCTCGAGAAGGGCGGCCTTGGTCTCGGCGTCGAGCTCCTTCGGGTCCCAGGCATTGCGCCAGGCAAGCGTCTTCACCTTGCCCTCGTCGGAGTTGTCCGGGTTGGCGGTGAACGTCTCGGCATTGGAGTTAGGGTCGAAATAGTCCGAGCCCCACTGGCCGATGTACATGTCATGCTGACGGGCGCGATACTTGGTCAGCGTCTGCTTGCCGTCGCCGGGGATGATTTCCAGCTTGACGCCCGCCTGACCGAGCGTCTGCTGGAAGTTTTCGGCAATGCCGGTTACCGGCTGGGTGTTGCGGGTGTCCATGGTGACGGTGAAGCCGTCGGCGAGACCGGCCTTGGCGAGCAGTTCCTTGGCTTTCGCCACGTCGAACTTGTAGGGCTTGTCGTCGATGGCGCCGAGCTGACCTTTCGGCAGGAAGGACTGGTGGATTTCGCCGATGCCCTTGATCAGGGTGGCGCCGATGCCATCGTAGTCGACGAGGTACTTGAAGGCTTGGATGACCTCCGGCTTGGCGAGGTTCGGGTTCTTCTGGTTGAGCGAGATGTAGTAGACGGTGCCCTTTGGCGCCGAGATGGTATCGAGATCGGGGTTGGCGGCGGCCGCATCGAAATCGCCCGGTTCGAGGTTGCGGGCGATATCGATATCCCCGTTCTCAAGGGCGAGGCGCTGGCCGGCGCTTTCCTTCATGTGGCGGTAGATCACCCGCTTCAGTTTGGCGAGCTCTCCGAAATAATTGTCGTTGCGTTCGAGGACGACGGCTTCGTTGGCCTTCCAGGTCACGACCTTGAACGGGCCGGAGCCAGCCGAGTTGGTCTTCAGCCAGTCGTTGCCGAAGTCGGTGTCCCACTTGTACTCCTCGGACGGCGTCACCGCCTTGGCGTGCTCCATGACGAGTTTCTTGTCGAGCACGGAACCGGCTGTCGACGAGAGAACGTTGAGCACAAAGGAGGTCGCGTAGGGCTTGTCGACGGTGAAGCTGACGGTGAGCGGATCGACCGCCTTGACCTTCTCCGTCACGTTGTCGCCGTTAAGGCCGAACTGTCCAAACAGGAAGGCCGGACTCTTGTCCATCTTGATCAGGCGCTCGACCGAGAAGGCAACGTCCTCGGCGGTGACCGGGTTGCCCGAGGCGAATTTCAGATCGGGCTTCAGTTTGAAAGTGTAGGTGAGGCCATCATCGGAGACGGTCCAGCTTTCAGCAACGTCGCCCTTCACCTTGGTGGTGTCGTCGAGATCGAGGCGGACGAGCAGCGAATAGGTGTTGCCGGTAACCTCGGCCGCGGACAGCTCGAAGGCCTCGCCGGGATCTAGGGAAATGATGTCGTCGATGGCAAAGCCCTCGACCAGGGTATCGGCGGGCGTGACGGCAAAGGACGGGCCGCCGCTGGCAATGAGGACGGCCATCGCGGCTCCGGCCGACAGATATCGCAAATGTTTCATCAGGAAAGGCATGTTCATCTCAAGATTCCCCTTTTGATAGTCCCGGTGGTTTCTCCACCTTGGTCGTCCGGCGCCCCCAAAAGAAGGCCGCTGAGCCGTCGCTTGACCAGCATATCCCTGCCGGCAATGGAGCGCGAGCACTGGCGCGATCCCGGCAATCGAACAGCGGCAACTCTTCCGACAGGACGGGGACGTTGTTTCGGAAGGGAAAGTGGTAAATGTCGGCCAGCCAGTGGTCAACAGGCAGGCACGCCCAATGTGTATGCAACCTTGGGCGGATGCCTAGACAAGAAGGCTCTCGATTCGCTCGGCAATGGCGTCGGTGTCGTTGGCGCCGATCACCTCGGCCACCTTCGCCTTGACCCCATCCGGGGCGTTGTCCATGGCGATGCCGAGACCGACTCCCGTCAGCATGGCAAGATCGTTGAAGTTGTCGCCGAAAGCGACGATATCGGCCGGATCGATGCCGCGCTCGGCGGCCCAGGCGAGAAGGCGGCTACCCTTGCTGCAGCCGGCCGGCATGACGTCGATACGGTCATGCCAGGAGTATTCGACGCCATAGGCCGGCATGGTCTCCGCCTCCGCATACCAGCCGGCAAGGCGACCGGCGTCGGGATGCGTGACGACGAACTTCCAGACATCCGGCTTGGTTTCGAGCACCGCCTCCACTGACGCGACCTGCCGAAGTTCAGGTTTTGGTCGCGTGGAAAGGCCATCGATCCAGGCGCCGAGCTTTCGAAGGTGCGGCGTCAGCACCTCGTAGAGCATGACATCATCGAGATAGACCAGCATGTCGACGCCGTGCTGGCGGCAGGAGGCGACGAGGCGTCGCGCGTCGGCGGGATCGAAGGGCGCGCCGCTTACCATGCGCTCCGTCGGAAAATCGTAGACATAGGTGCCGTTGCAGCAGATGGCCGGCCCCGACAGCCGGAGTTCCTCGAAATACGGTCGGGTGACCGAGTGATGACGACCGGTGACCAGCACCACCTCGAGCCCGCGCGCCCTGGCAGTTCCAAGCGCGGCGATCGTGCTCGGCCGAATGCGCCCTTCCGGATCGAGGAGCGTGCCGTCGAGGTCGAGGGCGATCATCCGGTAGGGCATGTCGTTCTCCAAGTCGCGCCGGTGCGAGCCGCCACGGAAGGCAGCGCCTCTCAAGGCGCGGGCATTTGGCCGGCCTAGCCGACGCAGCCTAACCTGTCGATCCGTAGTCGCGCCAGCCAGCCGGGTTGTTCGTAGCCGCGCTGACTTCGACCAACGGACCGAACCGTATGACAGTTTGGCGTAGACTCTATCAGCATCGGTGATATGAAAGGGCAACTGCCTGCCCTCGAGTGATCCCATTGAACAGAAACTTCCTTACGCTGCATGCCGCCGACAGCCACGCCACGCTCAAGGGCATATCCTCGCCGACTCGTCTCGACATCCTGCGCCTCCTGCATGGCAAAGGACCGATGAACGTCAATGAAATCAGCGCGGCACTATCCTTGCCGCAATCGACCGTCGCTATGTCCGTGCAGGCGCTCGAAGAAGCCGAGCTGATCGAAACCAAAACGGTCAAGGCCAAGAAAGGGCATCAGAAGATCTGTTCGGCGCGTTACGACGAGATCGTTATCCGTTTCGATGATACGGCCGACTTGCCGCGTGACGAGACGATCGAAGTGTCGATGCCGATCGGCCTCTATACCAGTTGCGACGTGCGTGCGCCCTGCGGCCTCTGCTCGGGCGACGGCGTGATCGGGCTTCTCGACGTGCCAAACTTCTTTCTCGACCCCAACCGCATGCAGGCGGGCCTGTTGTGGTTCGGGCGCGGCTATGTCGAGTATAAATTTCCCAACAATGCCAAGATATTGAATGAGGATATCAGTGCCGTCGAGTTCTCGATGGAACTGTCGTCGGAGGTGCCGGGCACCAATGCTGACTGGCCGTCCGACATCACGCTCTGGGTCAACAACGTGTCGGTCGGCACATGGACGTCGCCGGGCGACTACGGCGACAAGCGCGGGGTCTATACGCCACGCTGGTGGAAGCTCGAGGGGTCGCAATACGGCAAGCTCAAGACCTGGACCGTCTCGACGCGCGGCACGTTCATCGACGGTATCAAGATTTCCGATGTGACCTTGCGCGATCTCGATCTCGACAATCATCACTCCATTCGCCTGCGTATCGGCATTTCCGACGAAGCGAAACATCCTGGCGGCATCAACATTTTCGGCCGAGGCTTCGGGAATTACGACCAGGATATCATCATGCGCCTGTACAGATCCGCGCAGTAGCCGGCTTTTCTTGATAACTGACGGATATCTTTGACGCGATGCGCGAGCGTGCAACGCGATCGCATGATTTTCTTTAGCTCTCGATCGGAACACACTTTTTCGGCGGCATCACCGACGCGGCGTCAGCCTTTGGTCGTGGAACCCGACCGGCTGATTGACAACCCCAATGGTGCGAAACATACTCCACGTTATGTATCATAAAAAATAATATACATGGGGACAGCGAGGGCCAACGTGAAAGCGAATGTGACCATCCACCGGGATTTCACGATTTCCCAGGTCGACGACCGCGTCTACAGCTCCTTCCTGGAGCATCTGGGACGCGCCATCTACACCGGCATTTACGAGCCTGGACATCCGACGGCCGATGCCGACGGCTTCCGCGGCGACGTGCTGGACCTCGTCCGGGCCACCAAGACCCCTTATGTCCGCTACCCCGGCGGCAACTTCGTCTCGGCGTATAATTGGGAAGACGGCGTCGGCCCGCGGGAAAGCCGTCCGACGCGCCTCGACCTCGCCTGGCGCACCCGCGACAACAACCACATCGGCGTCAACGAGTTCGTCGACTGGTGCAAGAAGGCCGGCACCAAGCCGATGCTGGCCGTCAACTTGGGATCGCGCGGTCTCGACGCGGCTCGTAACTTCATCGAGTACTGCAATCATCCCGGCGGCTCCTACTGGAGCGACCTGCGCCGCCAGCATGGCTGGAAGGACCCGCATAACGTCAAGCTCTGGTGCCTCGGCAACGAGATGGACGGCCCCTGGCAAGTCGGACACAAGTCGGCCGACGAGTACGGCAAGCTGGCCAACGAGACGGGCAAGGCGATGCGCCTGTTCGACAAATCCGTTGAGCTTGTGGTCTGCGGCTCGTCGCACTCCAACATGCCGACCTTTCCAGATTGGGAGGCGACCGTTCTCGACCACACCTACGACGTGATCGACCACCTGTCGCTGCACATGTATTTTGCCAACAAGGAACACAACACGCTGAACTATCTTGCCAAGACCGAAACGCTCGACCGGTATATCCAGACGGTCTCGGGCGTCATCGATTACGTCAAGGCGAAGAAGCGTTCCAAGAAGAACGTCACCATTTCCTTCGACGAGTGGAACGTCTGGTATCATAGCCACGAGCAGGACAAGAAGATCCTCGAAGGCGACGACTGGCCGGATGCGCCGCATCTCCTGGAAGACATCTACAATTTCGAGGACGTGCTGCAGGTGGGCGGCGTGCTCAACACCTTCATCCGCCGCGCCGACCGGGTGAAGATCGCCTGCATCGCCCAACTGGTCAACGTCATCGCCCCGATCATGACGGAAACAGGCGGCCCCGCCTGGAAGCAGACCATCTACTATCCGTTCCTGTTCGCCTCGCTCTACGGACGCGGCACCTCGCTGCGCGCCGTCGTCGACGGACCGACCTATGATGCCGACATCGCTAACGATGTGCCTTATCTCGACGTGTCGGTGGTGCGCTCGACCGGCGGCGATGCCCTCACCTTCTTCGTGGTCAACCGGCACCTCACCGAGACGCTCGACCTTACCTCGGCGCTCAACGGCTTCCCGGCGGCGCGCGTCGTCGAGCACATTCAGATGACCCACCCTGACCTCAACGCCGTCAACTCCGCCGCCAACCCGGACAACGTGGTGCCGAAGACGGTGGGAGGGACGGTCGTGGAGGACGGGGCGCTCCTAAGCAAGCTGCCGCCGCTTTCCTACAACGTCATCCGCCTCGCAGTTTGAACCGACCGGCCGCCTTCGGAGGAAAAGCGGCCGGTGTTTGTCATTCCGGCGCGGTGCCGCGCCCGCCGGACAACGGAAGGAGGACAGAAGAATCCCGTCGGTCTGGAGGACACGGTCTGTCGCCCGTTCGGGGCGCGCCGTGCAACATGGACATTCTTGAGGGAGGATACCGCATGAGACTATGGAGAAAATTTCTTGCCGGAGCCGCACTCGTGGTTCTGGCCAGCACGGCCCAGGCGCAGGACATTTCCAACCTGCCGCGGAAGGAGACCGTGATCATCGAAAACCCGGAGGGCACCGTCAAGAATCCGGGTTGGTTCAACATCTGGGTGAACGGCGGCGGCGGTCTTTCGACCGGCCTGCAGCAGCTGACGATGGACACCCTCTGGTACATCGACCCGGACCAGGGCATCAACGGTCCCTGGTACAACTCGCTGGCCGCCGAAAAGCCGATCTACAACGCCGACTTCAGCGAGATGACGGTGAAGCTCCGCAAGGGCATGTACTGGAGCGACGGCGTCGAGTTCACGGCTGATGATGTCGTCTACACCGTCCAGACCCAGATCGACCATCCGGGCATGGTATGGAGTCCGCTCCTTGCCGTCAGCGTCGACAGCGTCAAGGCGACCGATCCCTACACCGTCGTCTTCAAGCTGAAGAAGCCGAACTCGCGCTTCCACGCCCTGTTCACGGTGCGTTGGAACGCCATCTGGATCATGCCCAAGCACGTGTTCGAGAAGGTTGAGGACCCGCTGAAGTACGACTTCGCCAATCCGATCTCGATCAGCGCCTACAAGCTCAAGAACTATGATCCGCAGGGCAAGTGGTACATCTGGGAAAAGCGTGAGGACTGGCAGCGGACACCGCTCGGCCTGCTTGGCGAGCCCGGTCCGAAATACGCCGCCTACGTGGACGGCGGCCCGCCGGACAAGAAGACCATCGCGCAGTTGAAGCACGAGCTCGACATCATCCACGACAACACGCCGGAAGGCATGTTCACGCTCGTGGAACAGTCGAAGTCGCTGGCCACCTGGTTCAAGGGCTTCCCCTATGCGCACCCCGATCCGACCCTGCCGGCCGTGATCTTCAACACGCAGAAGGCACCCTTCGACAACGCCGATGTACGCTGGGCGCTCGCTCTGCTGATCGACATCAAGGCCGTCGACCTCGCGAGCTATCGCGGCGCGGCGACCCTGTCGGCCGTCGGCGTGCCGCCGACCGGCGTGGCGATGCCGACCTATCAGGCACCGATGCACGAGTGGCTGAAGACCTTCGAACTCGACACGGGCAAGAGCAAGATCAAGCCCTATGATCCGACGATCCCGACCCAGATCGCCGACATGCTGCGCAAGCAGCCGAAGTTCAAGGACCAGATCCCGACCGACCCGACGGCCATCTCCAACCAGTTCGGCTACGGCTGGTGGAAGCCTGATCCGAAGGCGGCCGGCGAACTGCTCGAGAGGGCCGGCTTCAAGAAGGCCGGCGATCAGTGGATGCAGCCGGACGGCCAGCCCTTCCGGATCCGCCTGACCGTCGAAGGCGACTCGCGCTCGGTGTTCACCCGTGCGGGCACGCTGATTACCCAGCAGTGGAAGCAGTTCGGCATCGACGCGAAGGCGGAGCCGACGACCAACCCCTGGCAGCCGATGCAGGCCGGCGACTTCGATGCCGCCATCGCCTGGAGCGTCGAGACCTGGGGCGGCGACGCTGACCTGTCGTTCTTCCTGGACAGCTGGCACTCCAGCTTCGTGGCCAAACCTGGAGAAGTCCAGCCGGCCCGCAACTGGCAGCGCTGGTCCAGCCCGGAACTCGACAAGATCATCGAGGGCATTCGTGGGATCAGCTTCGACGATCCCAAGGGCGTGGACTACGGCATGGAGTATCTGAAGCTGGTGGTGAAGGAAATGCCCACCATTCCGATGATGTCCTACAACGTGTTCGCCTCGATGGACACCACCTATTGGACCGGTTACCCGACCTTCCCGGACGATCCCTACACCGATCCGGTTCCGAACTGGGGCAACTCGCGTCTGATGATGGTCAAGCTCCGGCCGACGCAACCCTGACGACGGCGGCGCGCCCTACCTCCTCCGGGGCGCGCCGACCCTTCTTCAAGGTCCGCGCGGACTTCGGCCCGTGCGGGCTTTACAGAACGGTTTGCCGGCTTCACCGGCACTGGAAGCGGAGCTAGGGATCTCGTGGCAGCCTACATGATCTTTGTCGCGCGCCGGTTCGCCCAGCTGCTGCTGGTCGTCTTCCTGGGCATTTCCGCGACCTTCTTCATCACCCACATGACCCCGGTCGATCCTGTTACCGAATCGGTCACCGCCATCACAAACTTCGGCAAATCGGACCCCGAAGCGATCGAGTTGATGCGAAAGACGCTGACCGAGCTCTACGGGCTCGAGGGCAATCTCTTCGAGCAGTATGTCACCTTCTGGTCCCGCCTCGTCCGTGGCGACTTCGGCCCGTCGTTGTCGGCCTTCCCGACACCGGTTTCCCAGATCATCTTCCGCGCCCTGCCCTGGACCGTCGGACTGATGATCTCGGCTACGCTGATCTCCTTCACGATCGGCAACACGCTCGGCGCGCTCGCCGGCTACTACCGCAAGAGCCGCATCCTGAAGATCATCAGCCTCGGCCTGATCGGCCTGCAGCCGATCCCCTATTATGTGTTGGCCTTCATCCTGCTGATCCTGTTCGGCTTCGTCTGGCCGGTGCTGCCGATCACCGGCGGCTATGAAATGAACGCCGACCTCAACCTGTCCTTCGCCCTCGTCCTCGACATCATCCGCCACTCGATCCTGCCCGCGATGGCGCTGGTCCTGGTCGGCGCCGGGTCCTGGCTGACGGGCATGCGGGCGCTGACCTCCAACATCGTCACCGAGGACTACGTTACCTTCGCCGAACTCGGCGGCGTCGGCTCCACCCGTATTCTCCGCTCCTACGTGGTGCGCAACGCCATGGTGCCGCAGCTCACCGGCCTCGCCATGTCGCTCGGCGCCATCTTCAACGGCACGGTGATCACCGAGATCGTGTTCGGCTATCCCGGCATCGGCACGCTGCTGATCAATGCCGTGCATGCGGGCGACTACAGCCTGGTGCTCGGCCTTGCGTCGCTCTCGATCATCGGTGTCGCCATCGCGGTGTTCCTGATCGACATCCTCAGCCCGCTGCTCGACCCGCGCATCAAGGCGGAGTGATGGCCATGTTTACGATCGTCCGCGACCTCATCCGCTACAACATCGAGTTTGCCGTCGGCTTTGCGATCCTGCTGCTGTTGATCGGCGCCGTCATCCTGTCCTTTTTCTCACCCTATCCGGCCGCCGACATCTACGTGGTTGCGCCTGACATGCCGCCGGATGCCGAGTTCTGGCTCGGCACCACGTCGCGCGGCCAGGACAACTTCTGGCAACTGATGATCGCGCTCAGAAACACGCTCGCCTTCGGCCTCGGCGTCGCCTTCCTGTCGCGTATCCTTTCACTGGTGGTCGGGCTGACGGCCGGCTATGCCGGCGGCCGCGTGGACCGGGTGCTGATGGCGATCAATGACTCGGTCATGGTGATCCCGCATTTCCCGATCCTCGTGCTGTTCTATTTCGTGCTGAAGGACGACATGAACTGGCTGATGCTGGTGCTGATCCTATCGGCGCTTGGCTGGTCCTATGACGCCCGCCTGATCCGCTCGATCGCCATGAGTCTCAGGACACGGCCCTTCACCACGCAGAGCGTCTACTCGGGCATGAGCATGCGCAAGATCCTCGTCGAGGAGCATCTGCCCTATGTGATGCCGATCGTGTTCGCCACCACCATGAACAACATGATCTGGTCGATCGGCATGGAGATCACCCTGTCGGTGCTCGGCTTCACCGATGTGGACACCCCCACCATGGGCCAGATGATCTACTGGGCCAACTCGCACTCGGCGCTGATCTCGGGCATCTGGTGGTGGGTGGCGGCACCGGTGGTGGCCATCATCGTGCTGTTCATCGGCCTGTTCCTGCTCTCCATGTCGATGAACGAATACATCGATCCGCGAAGCCGCCTGAACCGGATGGGGAGTTGAGCCGATGCAAACCGAAGCGCTTCTCCGCAGCCCCGACATTGTGGTCGAGCCAACGCTGACGGTTGAAAGGCTGAAGGCCTATTACACCACCAAGGCCTTCGGCATCGATCGCGACATCCGCGCCGTCGACGACATCAGCCTCACCGTCGCCAAGGGGGAGGTCTATGGGGTGGCCGGCGAATCCTCTTCCGGCAAGACGTCGCTGATCAAGACCATCGTCGGCGCCATCCGGCCGCCGTTGCACGTGGTCGGCGGCACGGTCCGCTTCAACTTCGGCGGACAGACCTACGACATCTACGATCTGAAGCCCGACGAACTGCAAGCCATCCGCTGGCGGCACCTGTCCTACATCATGCAAGGGTCGATGAACGTGCTGAACCCGGTCCGCCGGATCAAGCACTCCTTCTACGACTTCGCCTTTCCTCATATGGGTCTCGGCCGCGCCACCTTCTGGGACCGGGTGCGCGACCACCTCAGGAAGCTCGATCTCGATCCGGGCGTGCTCGACAGCTACCCGCATCAACTGTCGGGTGGCATGCGCCAGCGAACCACCATCGCGCTCGCCACCGTCTGCACGCCGGAGTTCATCGTCGCCGACGAGCCGACGACGGCACTCGACGTCATCGTCCAGCGCGACGTTCTCACCATGCTGCGCGACATCCAGCGCGACCTCGGCTCGTCCTTCCTGTTCGTGACGCATGACATGAGCGTGCACGCAACGGTGTCCGACCGGGTCGGCATCGTCTATGCCGGCCGCCTCGTGGAGGAGGCGGATACGCCGACGCTGTTCCGTAGCGCCCGCCATCCCTACACGCAGCATCTGGTCGCCTCGCTACCGAAGATCGGCGACACCACGCGGCGGGCCTCCCTGTCCGGCCGGCCGCCGAGCCTCGCCGATCCGCCCCCCGGCTGCCGATTTCATCCGCGCTGCCCGCTGGCCATGGATGTCTGCTCGAAGGAAGTGCCTCCCCTCGTCAGCATCGCACCGCGCCATCGCGTCGCGTGCTTTGCCGTTACCGGAGCACCGTCATGAGTCTCCTCCTCGACATCGATCATGTCGGCAAGACGTTCACGCAGGGCGGACTGCTGTCTCGCCGCTCGATCGAGGCGGTGAAGGACATCTCGCTGCAGATCGAGGCCGAGCGACCGGAGATCCTGTCGGTGGTGGGAGAATCCGGTTCCGGCAAATCGACGTTGGCTGCCATGGTGCTCGGCCAGCAACTGCCGACGCGAGGCCGCGTGCTGTTCGACGGCGTCGACGTCGCAAGCATCCGCAGCGGGGCCGATCGCCGCGCCTTCATGGCCAAGGTGCAGCCGGTGCTGCAAAACCCATTCGAGGCCTTCAATCCGCTGAAGCGCGTCGATCGCTACCTGTTCGCCACCGCCGCGAACTTCATGGCGGCCACCGGCAAGCCGACACGACAGGAGATCGAGGCACGCGTCGACCGGGCGCTGGTGGAGGTGGGGCTCACGCTGGCCGAAGTTCGCGGCCGATTCCCGCACGAACTCTCCGGTGGCCAGTTGCAGCGCACGGCCATTGCACGGGCGTTGATCCCCGATCCGCGCCTGCTGGTGGCTGACGAGCCGGTGTCGATGGTCGACGCCTCGCTCAGGATGTCGATCGTCAACCTGTTCAGCTCGCTACGCGACCGGCTGGGGCTGTCGATCATCTACATCACCCACGACCTCGCTACGGCCTACTACATCTCCGACCGCATCATCATCATGAAAAAGGGCGAGGTGGTCGAGCGAGGCAATGCGCGGGAGGTGCTGGACAACCCGCAGCATCCCTACTCGATCGCCCTGAAGAATGCCGTGCTGACACCCGACTTCGCCTGAGGGCGGGATCAGCTCCCCCTCGACAGATCCCGATTGCTGCTCAAAGAAAACAGGCGGACGCCGAGGCGCCCGCCTGCTGCTCGATGATCGCGGTTCGGGAAGGGAGGTCCTGAACCTGGGGGAAGGTCAGTCCTTGAGCGCGAAGTTATCGAGCTTGGCGGCGTTGTCCTTGGTGATCAGCACGCAATCCATGGAGATCTTCTCGGGCTGGCCGGTCTTGCCTTCCTTGAGATACTTGTCGGCCAGCTCGACGGCATACTGGGCCTGACGGAAGGCCGGCTGCAGGCCGGTCGCATGGATCTTGCCGGCGAGGATGGCGTCGCGCACGTCGTTGGAGCCGTCGAAGCCGGCAACCAGCACGTCCTTGCGGCCGGCGGCCTCGAGAGCGGCCATGGCGCCCATGGCCATGGTGTCGTTGCCGGAGATCACGCCCTGGATATCGGGGTTGGCCTGAAGGATCGATTCCATCTTGGAGAAGGCCTCGGTCTGGCTCCAGTTGGCGCTCTGCTGGGCGACCATCTTCATGTCGGGATACTGGTCGATCACGTCATGGAAGCCCTTGGAGCGAACTCCGGCGTTGGTGTCGGATTCCTTGCCGACTAGCTCGACGAAGTTGCCCTTCTCGCCCATCGCTTCGACGAAGCTCTCGGCCACCAGGGTAGCGCCCTGATAGTTGTTGGAAACGATCTGGGCGACGGCGATGCCCGTGGCGTTGATCTCGCGGTCGATCAGGAAGGACGGCACGCCGGCGTCCTTGGCCTTCTGCACGGCGGCGACGGTGGCGTCGGCGCCCGCGTTGTCGAGGATGATCGCGGCGGCCTTCTGGGCGATGGCCGAATCGATCAGGTCGTTCTGCTTGTTGGCGTCGTCGTCATGGCTGTAGATCGCCGCCTCGTAGCCGAGTTCCTTGGCCTTGGCCTGGGCACCCACCGCTTCCTGCTTGAAGAAGGGGTTGTCATGGCTCGGGGTGATGATGACGATCAGCTTGCCATCGGCGGCAAGAGCAGAGGCGGTGAGTGCGATGCCGGCCAGAAGGCCGAGGGAAACCGTCCTCAGAGTATTGCGAAGCGACATGTCTTTCTCCTCCACTAAAATCCGCTGCACACCTCTCAGCGGGACGCGGTTCACGCCGGGTGACGACGGCCGCGGTTGACGCCGGACGGGGTTTCGGCCGGCGCCGAATCTCAGTTCAGCTTTCAGCCAAGCCGGGCGTTGCGGGCGATGCGGCGCTGCATCTGGTCGAGAATGACCGCGCCGACGATGACGACGCCTTTGATGACCATCTGCCAGAACTCGGAAACGCCCATCATCACCAAGCCGTCGGAGAGCACGCCGATGACGAAGGCGCCGACGATGGTGCCGCCGATGGTGCCGCGGCCACCGGATAGCGAGGTGCCGCCGAGCACCGCCGCCGCGATGGCGTTCATCTCGAAAGTCTCACCGGACGCCGGATGCGACGCGACGAGTTGCGAGGCGACAACGAGGCCGGCGATGGCCGCGCAAAAGCCGGAGACCATGTAGACGGCGAGCTTGACGCGGTTGACGTTGACGCCGCTCAGCGTCGCGGCGCGCTCGTTGCCGCCGACAGCGTAGATCTGCCGGCCGAAGGGCGTCTTGGTGGCGACATAGGCGGCGATCCCGGCGACCACCAGCAACAGCCAGATCGACAGGGGAATGCCGAGGATAGTGCCCGAGCCGAGCGTCGGGAAGCCCTGGTTGCCGAACTCCGGCTTGCCGATCAGGTTCGGGAAGGTGGAACCGCCCGACATCAAGAGCGCCGTGCCGCGAGCAACGTAGAGCATGCCCAGCGTGGCGATGAAGGGCGCCACCTGCATGCGGGTGATCAAGAGGCCGTTGACGAGGCCGACGAAGGTGCCGACCAAGAGCGCGATGCCGATCACTTCCCAGACGTTAGGGTAGATCACCACGCCGAACATCTCGAGCGGAATGCCGTAGAGCACCAGGGCGCCGGCCACCATGCCGACCAGGCCGACGATGGCGCCAACCGACAGATCGATGCCGCCGGTCAGGATGACGAAGGTCATGCCGATGGCCAGGAAGGCGTTGATGGCCACGTGCTTGGATACGATCACCGCGTTGGCGACCGTAACGAAATTCGGCGCCATCAGGCTGAAGAAGACGACGACGGCGATCAGCGCGATGAAGGTCCTGAGCTTCAGGAGCAGAAGAAGCAGCGTCGACTGTCCCCTGGGCGCTTCGGCCGCCGGTGTTGCAACGGTGTTGGTCATGGTCACTGATCCTGAGCCGGGTGGTCGTGGGCAGACACGGGGGCGGGGGTGGCGTGTCCCTTGGTGGAAGCGCGGACGATGATCTCGTCGGTCGCCTCGTGATCGGGCAGGTCGGCGGTGATCCGCCCCTGCGACATCACCAGCACGCGGTCGGACACGGCATGCACTTCCTTGAGGTCGGAGGTGGCGAACACCACGGCGAGGCCCTGATCGGCGAGCTCGCGCATGGTGCGGAACACTTCCTCCTTGGCGCCGATGTCGATGCCACGGGTGGGTTCGTCGAGGAGGAGCACTCTCGGTTCGGTCATCAGGCTCTTGCCGATCACCACCTTCTGCTGATTGCCGCCCGACAGCGAGGTGATGGGCGTATCCGGCGACGGCGCCTTGATGCGCAGCGAGCGGAACAGGGCGTCGATCGCCTTGTTTTCCGAGCCGTTCTGCACGGTGAAGAACTTCGTGACCTTGGCGAGGCTGGCGAGCGACAGGTTCTTGCCGACCGTCAGGTTCTGCACGAGGCCGTCGCGCTGGCGATCTTCCGGCACCAGGAACAGTCCGGCGGAGATGCGCTTGGCGACCGGCAGATGGTCTATCCCCTGATTGCCGATGGTGACCAAGCCGCGCGCGTCGGCCCTGAGGCCGAACAGGCTCTCGAACAGTTCCGAGCGGCCGGCGCCGAGAAGGCCGTAGATGCCGACGATCTCGCCGGCCCGGAAATCGACGCTGACGTCGTCGACGAGGTAACCGCCGCCGACGCGCGGCAGCTTGAGATTACGGACCGACAGCACGGGCTCGCCGACCTTCACCTCGCGCTGCTGACGCTTGGCGAACTCCGAGGTGCCGAGCATCTGGCGGATGATCCAGGGGATGGTCGCCTCGCCCTTGGGAGCGCTCGCCTGGAAATGGCCGTCGCGCAGCACGGTGAAATAGTCGCCGATGCGGATGAGCTCCTCGAGGCGGTGCGAGATGTAGATGATGGCGACGCCGGATTTCTTCAGCTCGGCGATGACGCGGAACAGCACCTCCACTTCGGACGCCGACAGCGCCGACGTCGGCTCGTCCATGATCAGCACCTTGACGTCGTCGGCCAGCGCCTTGGCGATCTCGACGATCTGCTGTTCGCCGATCCGGAGGTCATCGACCAACGTGTCCGGGTCGATGTCATGTTCGAGGCGGGCCAGCAACTCCTTCGCCCGCTGGCGCTGGCGCGGCATGTCGATATGTACGCCGCCCCTCGTCATGTCGCGGCCGAGGAAAATGTTCTCGGTGACCGTGAGGTTGGGGCAGAGATTGAGCTCCTGGAAGACGATGCCGATGCCTTTTTGGGCCGCGTCGAGCACTGAGGAAAACTGCACCTCCTCACCACCCATCAGGATGCGGCCGGACGTCGCCTGATCGACGCCGGCCAGGATGCGCATCAGCGTCGATTTGCCGGCGCCATTCTCACCGATCAGCACATTGACCGAGCGTTCGTAGACGTCGAAGTCGACGTTCTCCAGGGCAATGGTGCCGGGGAAGATGCGCGTCATCTTCTCGGCGCGCAGGATCACCGCCGGCGCTTCGGCTCGTTCCAGCGCGCTCATTGGGTGCCTCCGGGGCCGATCAAAACCGGGGTCAGGAGGATCTTGTCGGTGGCCGAGTTGAGCGAGAAGGTGCCGGAATAGGCAATCGTCTGGCCGGGGGCCAGCGCGTCGACGGCCGTCTTGATTTCGGCGACGACGCGACCGTTGAAGGCGCGGCCGACCTCGGCGAACTCGAGCTGATTGGTGAAGTTCTGGAAGTTGATGAAGGGCATGGCGTCGCGCAGCGAGTTGCCCTTGATCACCGGCCCGATCTGGATGGTCACGGGAACCGGCCCCTTCGGCGTCGTCACGTCGATCAGCACGGTGCCGGCGCGCGAGGTCGTGTTCTTCTCCTTGACCACCGCCGTGCCCTTGACGACGAAGCTCCAGGGACTGCCCTCCTCGGCAGGGCGGTGACCGAACTCGGGGCCGGCCTTGTCGAGACCAGCCTCAATGGCGGCGATCACCGTCTCGATCGGATAAGCCTTGTCGCGAACCACCGGGACAACGTCGGTGCCCCAAAGCTTGGCCACATAGTCCGTGCCATTGAACTTCTGCTGAGCCGCCTCGGTCTCGCTCTGGATTGGCAGGATCTTGCAGCCAGCCACGGCCATGGCCAGCAGCCCGGCAACGACGAGACGCCTCGAAAGCCTTGCGCCGGCTTCGCCTCCAAACTCGACGAATGACTGTCCATTGGCCGCGCCAGCAAAAGGCCAGCGCGACTGGGCATGATCTGGCATGCTCGTCCTCCCTGAGGTCCTGAGGTTCCTCGCCCGGACCTTATGTTTCGATTATTTTCGTTTTTTATCGTTTGTCAACGGATCATTCGTGTCCCACAGTCGGCATGTGAGGCATCAAAGCCGCTACGTCCATGTTTTCGGGCGTTTTTCCTCATTTCGCTGGTGAAAAAGAGGCTTTGGTCGCGCATCTGACCTATCCGGCGCGATAGGTCGATTTGCGATCCTCATATGTTAGACGAAAGTCGATAGTATTCGAAAGGTGGCAAGGGATCCGCGACTGCTCGGCTGACGTGAGATAGAGACTGACTCACCCGTCCCATGCCGAAAGAAAGACGATGGCCGCCGGCAATCGCCCTTGAGCGAGACGAAGCTTGCCCGCAGACGGCATCCGGCGATGAAAAGCGGACTTCCTTGGACGCTCAGGTCAGGTCGCGACGATCAGCTCGATACCGCGGCGCTCGAATTCCTTGGCATCGCTGTCGGCGATGCCGTCGTCGGTCACGAAGGAATGGATGACGTCGAGATTGCCGAGCCGCGTGAAGGAGGTGCGGTTGATCTTGGAGGAGTCGGCCACCAGGTAGACGTGGGCGGCCGCCTTGATCATCGCCTCCTTGAGCTGCAGGTCGGCGAAGCTCGGATAAGTGAGGCCGGCGTCGATCGACACACCGGCGGTGGCGAGAAACAGCTTCGAGGCAAAGATGTTGCGGAAATACTCGACCGACTTGTCGCCGCTGAGCGACAGGGTCGGCGCCTTGAACTGACCGCCCGGCATGTGCACGGCATAACCGGGAATGGCGCCGAGAATAATGGCTATATTCAGCGCGTTGGTGATCACGGTGAGATTTTCCCGAGTCGTCAGGCGCTGAGCGATCTCGGTGGTCGTGGAGCCGGCATCGAGAATGATGGTCTCGTTGTTCTTGACCAGCGACGCCGCCTTGGCGCCAATCTTCCGCTTGCGGTCCATGTTCTCGATGTGCTGCAGCGACATGGTACCCACCTGCTGCTGCACCGTCTTGAGATAGGCGCCGCCATGTTCGCGCAGAATGTAACCGTCCTGTTCGAGCCGCTCCAGATCCTGGCGAATGGTGGCCTCCGATACCTTGAAGGCCTGTGACAGCTCGCGCACACGGGCGCTGCCCTCTTCCTGGAGCCATTCGAGAATCTTCATGCGCCGCGGCTCAGCCAGCAGCCCGGTGAAAGCGGGGGTTTCCGCCGCGGAAGTCCCACGCCTGCCGGCCGGACCCGAGTCGGCTCCGCTACCATTCGATGATTCTGTCGCCATGGAGACCTTCGCTTTCTTGCGATCCTTATAGCTCCGATTTTTGGCCGACGGCCACGTCTTTTTGCCGACGCAAGCCAAAGGAAGCCTTCCAACCCCCGATCTTTAGCGACTCACGGCAAAAACCCTATTGACAAAATGCACCCTCAAAAACATCATCAAACGAAAGAAAGCGATAAAAATCGAAAATCTCGTTCATGTCGGCAGGAAATCCGGTCGACGGGAGGATGGAATGGCGGACAAGTTCAAGCGCGAAGTGACCCTCGGCCTGGTGGTCGGCAGCCGGCAGTTCTTCAATGGCGCACCCTGCATCAAGGCGCGCAACGACCTTGAGGCGCAGGCGGCCCGCCTCGGCATCCGCACGCTGATGCCGCCGGTGGACGCCACCGTGAATGGAGCCGTGCAGTCGCGCGACGACGCCAAGCTCTATGGCCGTTTCTTTGCCGCCCACAAGGAAGAAATCGACGGCCTCGTCATCTCGCTCGCCAACTTCGGCGATGAGATCGCCATCATCGAGATGGTGATGGCCGCCAATCTCGGCGTGCCGATCCTCCTGCAGGCCTGCAACGACGAGTTCGACAAAGTCGACGTGAAGAGCCGCCGCGACGCCTTCTGCGGCAAGATCTCGGTCGCCAACAATTTCTATAACTACGGCGTCCCGTTCACCGAGACCACCAGCCATACCTCGGACCTCGACGGTGAGGAATTCGGTGCCGATCTCGACGCCTTTTCCCGGGTCTGCCGCACGGTGCGCGGCCTCAGCCATGCGCGCATCGGTGCCATCGGCGCCCGCACCGCTCCCTTCCAGACCATGCGCTATTCGGAGAAGCTTCTCCAGGCGATGGGCGTCACCGTGGTGCCGGTCGACCTCTCCGAAATCATCGGGCGCGCCAAGGCGCTCGACGACAATGCCGCCAGCGTCAAGGAGAAGCTGGCGGCCATCGGCGGTTACGGCAAGATCGACGCCCATATCCGGCCGGAACAGGTGCTGAAGCAGGCCAAGTGGGGCATCGCCATCGACGAATGGATGGGGGAGACCGACTGTGACGCCTCGGCGATCCAGTGCTGGCGGTCGCTGCAGGACAACTACGGCTGCGCCACCTGCCTTTCCATGAGCATGATGGGCGAGAAGCTGATGCCGAGCGCCTGCGAGGTGGACGTGCTCGGCACGCTGTCCATGTACGCGCTGACGCTGGCCGCCGGCCAGCCAGCCGCCATTCTCGACTGGAACAACAACTACGGCTACGACCCGGACAAGTGCGTCGGCACCCACTGCGGCAACTATCCGAAGAGCTTCTTCGGCGACACGCCCAACATCGGCGAGCTCGACGTGCTCGGCGAGACCATCGGCCGCGACAAGTGCTTCGGCGCCGTCAAGGGCAAGGTGAAGGCGGGGCCGATGAGCTTCCTGCGCTTCTCCTCCGACGACCTCAACGCCACCATCAAGGCCTATGTCGGCGACGGCCAGTTCACCGATGATCCCTACGGCATGGACGGCGGCATCGCAGTGATCCAGGTCAAGAAACTGCGCCAGCTTCTGAAGGTCGTGACGCAGAACGGCTTCGAGCATCACGTCGCCATGGTGCGCGGCCAGGTGGCCGGCATCGTCGAGGAAGCGGTCAGCCGCTACCTCAAGCTGCCCATCTACCACCACAACGGCGAGGCCGTGCCGACGCTCGGTCTCAAGGCTTTCTGTTGACGGCCCGCCGGCCGCAACCCGGAGAACATGAAATGTCCCTTTCAACCGCCCCGGCGCCGGCTCCCGGCGCCGACAGGATCGACATGGTCCGTGCCAGGGCGCTGAGCATCCGCCGCAGCGCCTTCACAATGGTCCACGAGGCCCAGCTCGGCCATCCCGGCGGCGATTTCTCGGCGGCCGACATTCTGGCGACGCTCTATTTCGGCGTCATGCGCTACGACCCCAAAGAGCCGCGTCACCCCGATCGCGACCGCTTCATCATGAGCAAGGGCCACTGCACCGGCGCCTTCTACTCGGTGCTGGCCCAGGCCGGCTTCTTTCCCGAGACCCAGCTCAAGACCTACATGCAGCCGCTGTCCATGCTGAACGGCCACCCCAATCGCAATTATTTGCCGGGCATCGAGACCAACACCGGGCCGCTTGGCCACGGCCTGCCTGTCGCCGTCGGCATTGCCATCGCCGGCAAGCTGTCGGCCAGAACCTATCGCACCTTCGTGCTGACCGGCGACGGCGAGTTGCAGGAGGGCTCCAACTGGGAGGCTGCCATGGCGGCCGGTCACCATAGGCTCAACCGCCTGACGGTGATTGTCGACCGAAACCGCCTGCAACAGGGCGCCCGCACCGAGGAGACCAACAGCCTCGATCCACTCGACGACAAATGGCGGGCCTTCGGCTTCCACGTCGAGATGATCGACGGCCACGACCACGGCGCCTTGCTCGACGTGCTCGGAGCCGATCCCGCCGGCCGCGACAAGCCGCTCTGCGTGATCGCCAACACCATCAAGGGCAAGGGCGTGTCCTTCATGGAAGACAATGTCTCCTGGCACCACGGCGTTCCCACCGACGAACAGTTCGCCCAGGCGATGAAGGAGCTTATCTGATGTCGGCCGCCACCAAATCCGTCGAGGGACTTTACGACTGTCGCGACGCCTTCGCCAAGACACTCGAGGCGCTGGCCGAGGCCGACGACCGGGTGGTCGCCGTGGTCAACGACAGCGTCGGTTCCTCGAAGCTCGGCGGTTTCAAGAAGCGCTGGCCCGAGCGCCTCGTCAACGTCGGCATCGCCGAACAGAACATGGTCGGCGTCGGCGCCGGTCTTGCCAATGGCGGCCGCATTCCCTTCGTCTCCTGCGCCTCCTGCTTCCTGACCGGACGGGCGCTCGAACAGGTGAAGGCCGACGTCGCCTACTCCAACACCAACGTCAAGCTGTGCGGCCAGTCGCCCGGCATTGGCTATGGCGAACTTGGCCCGACCCATCACTCGATCGAGGATCTCGCCTGGCTGAGGCCGCTCGCCAACCTCATAACCATCGTGCCTTCCGACCCTTGGGAAACAGCCGAGGCCGTCCGCTTCGCCGCTGCCTATGAAGGGCCAGTGTTCATCCGCGTCAGCCGCTATCCGGTGCCTGCGCTTCAGCACCGGATCGAGCGCATCGAGCCGGGAAAGGCCGAGGTGATGCGGGACGGCGATGATGTCGCCATCCTCGCCAACGGCGTCATGCTGCACAAGGCGCTTCGCGCGGCCGAGAAGCTGGCCGAAGACGGCGTGTCGGCACGCGTCGTCAACATGGCCTGGATGAACCCCCTCGATATCGAGACGATCGTCGATGCCGCTGCCACCGGCGCGATCGTCACCGTCGAGGAGGCCAGCGTGCGCGGCGGCCTCGGTGGAGCCGTGGCCGAGACGCTTGCCCTTCGTCGGCCTGTGCCGATGGAAATGCTGGGCTTCCCCGGCTTCGTGCCGACGGGTACGGTCGATTTCCTGTTCGATCATTTCGGGTTGACCGCCGCCGGCATCGCCGCCGCCGCGCGAAAGGCGATCAGCCGCAAGGGGCGATGATGGACAACACGCTCGTCCTGGCCATCGACCAGGGGACAACCAACACCAAGGCTCTGCTCGTTGACCGGTCAGGAGCGGTGATCGCCTCCGCCTCCCGGCCGATGACCGTCGACTATCCGCAACCCGGCTGGGCCGAACAATCGGCCGACGCCATTTGGACGGCGGTGAGGGCGGTAGTCGACGAACTGGCTGCCCATCCAAGGGCACCTGACATCGCGGCACTGGCCGTTTCCAACCAACGCGAGTCTATCGTCGTCTGGGATGCCGCCACGGGCAAGCCACTCGCTCCCTGCGTGATCTGGCAGTGTCGGCGCACCGCGGCGGTCTGTGAGGCGCTGATCGCCGCAGGACATGGCGACCTCGTCGAATCCCGCACCGGCCTCGGCATCAATCCGCTGTTTCCAGCGAGCAAGATCGCCTGGCTCCTCGATCGCATTCCCGACGGGCGTGCGAGGGCCGCCGCCGGCGCCATCCGTGCCGGCACCATCGACAGCTGGCTCCTTTGGAACTTCACAGGCGGTGTAGTGCACGCCACCGATCACTCCAACGCCAGCCGAACCCAGCTCTTCGATACCGAGACACTTGCCTGGAGCGACGACCTCTGCGACCTGTTCGGCGTGCCCAAGGCAATGCTGGCCGAGGTCAAATCGTCGGACAGTCGTTTCGGCGCAACGGTCGCCGATGTCACCGCCCTCCCGGCGGGCATCCCCGTGCATGGCATGATCGGCGACTCGCATGCCGCCCTGTTCGGTCACGGCGTGCGAAAGCCCGGCACCGTCAAGGCAACTTACGGCACCGGCACGTCGCTGATGTCATTGGTTCCGAAGCGTGTCCGCTCGCGGCACGGGCTCTCCGGAACCATCGCCTGGAGCCTCGGCGACCAGGTATGGCATGCTCTCGAGGGCAATATTTCGGTATCCGGCCAGACGGTTGCCTTCATGGCCTCGCTGCTTGGTCTCAAGGATGCCGGCGCTCTGGCCGATCTTGCAATGACGGTCCCCTCGAGCAATGGCGTTACCTTCATACCGGCACTGGTCGGTCTCGGCGCGCCGCATTGGCGCAACGACGTGCGCGGCGAGATCTCCGGGCTCACGCTCGGCACAGAGCCGGCGCATCTGGCACGCGCTGCCGTCGAGGCAGTGGCCTTTCAGGTGGCCGACGTATTCGCGGCCATGGAAGCGGATATCGGCACCCCGCTTTCGGGCCTGTCGGTCGACGGCGGCGCCTCGCGCAACGACTTCCTGATGCAGTTTCAGGCCGACATCCTCGGCCGCCCGCTCAATCGCGGCAAGTTCCCCGAAGTCAGCGCCCTCGGTGCCGCCTCGGTGGCTTTCCATGGACTCGGGCTCGCCATGACCGGCGGCGGCGAAGGGCAGACGCGCTTCGTGCCGACCATGCCGGACGAGACACGCGAGGCGCATCTCGCTGGCTGGCGCAAGGCGATGGTTCATCTTTTGGCCTGACGATTAGCGGAACCAAGCGTCAACAAGGCGGCGGAGCGAACCTGACGGGACGCTCCGCCGCTTTTTTCTTGCCCATCCCTCCCAGATCAGCCACCCGAAGCGGGCTTCGGTCCTCATCTTTTAGTCTAGCCTCCGGCGTTCCCTTCTTCCGCCCTTCCCTGCCTTGCCGACGGGGCGACGCGCATGAAATCCAGCAATGCCAAGCAGATGGCTGCGCAGCCGTTTCTCAATGCATCTGCTAGCGATCGCGCCTTGAGAAAATGTTTTCTCATATTGACTTCACCTAAGAGAAAAGGTTTTCTCACCCTCAACCAAGCGGGAGGGAAAACTGAACACCATCGGCGGCAAGCGTGGACGGCTCACCATCCACACCGTGGCAGCGCTGGCCGGCGTGTCGATCTCGACCGCTTCCAAGGCGCTCAACGGCAGCGGCCGGATGAGCGAGGAGACGCGGGAGCGGGTGAAGAAGGTGGCGCAGGAGGTCGGCTTTCGGCCGAACGCCTTGGCGCGGGGGCTGATTACCAAACGCAGCTTCACCATCGGCCTTCTGACCAACGATACCTACGGCCGTTTCACCCTGCCGGTGATGGCCGGCATTTCGGAGGAACTGGTCGGACACGGCGTGTCGGTGTTCCTGTGCGCCATCGAGGACGACCCGGAGCGGGCGCGCGTCCACGTCGACGCCATGCTCGACAAGAGTGTCGACGGCATCATTGCTTCCGGCAAGCGCCTCGACAGGCAACTGCCGGTGGATCTGTCCGGCCTCTCGGTGCCGGTCGTCTACGCCTTTACCAAAGGGCCGGTCGATGGAGTGACGCTGCGCTCCGATGATGAGCAAGGGGCTAGGTTGGCGACCCGGTGCCTGATGGACGCCGGCTGCCGCCGGATTGTTCACGTGACCGGGCCCAAGACCTTCCAGTCGGTGCGCGAGCGCGCGGACGCTTATCGCACCGCGATCGACGGGCCGCCGGAAGTGCTGCACGGCGTCTGGTCGGAAGCCTGGGGGCTCGAGGCGGTGGCGCAGCTCTGGGACCGTGGCGGCGACAAGCCGGACGGCATCTTCTGCGGCAACGATCAGATCGCCCGCGGCGTGGTCGATGGTCTTCGCGAGCGCGGCATCCGGGTGCCGGACGACGTGGCCGTGGTCGGGTTCGACAACTGGGACATCGTGGCGGCGCAGACGCGGCCGCCGCTGACGACGGTGGACATGAACCTCAAGACGCTTGGCCGGGAAGCCGGGCGACTGGTGCTGGCGATGTCGGAGGGGCGCGAGGTGCAGCCCGGCATTCGCAAGCTGCCCTGCTCGCTGGTGCTGCGCCAGTCGTGCCGAGGCCTGGAGCCGCCGGCCTGACAGCCGAAATTGTCGCGGGAAGAGGAACCCGCTTAGGAGGAGAGAGCAATGAAAACCAGTAAGCTGCTGGCCGCGGCCAGCCTTGTCACGTTCTGTTTTGCCGCAGGCGCGGCTCAGGCCGAAACGCTGCAGATGTGGGTGCGCAGCGGTATCGGCGCCTCGTTCACCAAGCTGGTCGAGGCCTATAACGCCAGCCATGAAGACAAGATCCAGATGACGGAGGTTCCCTTCTCCGAGCTGGTGCAGAAATATGCCACCGCCATTGCCGGCGGCCAGGCGCCGGACGCGCTGTCGCTCGACCTGATCTACAATCCCGCTTTCGCGGCAGCCGGCCAGCTCGAAGATCTGACCGACTGGGCCAAGGCCCTGCCCTACTTCACCTCGCTGTCGCCGAGCCACGTCAAGCTCGGCACCTATGAGGACAAGATCTACGGCCTGCCGCTGTCGGTCGAAACCTCGGTGTTTGCCTGGAACAAGGACCTCTACAAGAAGGCCGGACTCGATCCGGACAAGGCGCCAACCACCTGGGAAGAGATCTCCGAGAACGCCAAGAAGATCCGCGCCCTCGGCGATGACACCTATGGCTTCTACTTCTCCGGCGGCGGCTGTGGCGGCTGCATGATCTTCACCTTCATGCCGCTCACCTGGGGCGCCGGGGCCGACATCCTGTCGGAGGACGGCAAGACCGCGACGCTCGACACGCCCGAGATGCGCAAGGCGGTGGGCTACTATCGCGACATGGTCAAGGCAGGCGTCGTGCCGCCGGGCGCCGCCTCGGATACCGGCACCAACTTCCTGTCGATCACCAACGGCAAGATCGGCCAGCAGAACCTCGGCGCCTTCGCCATCGGCACGCTGGTCACCGAGCATCCGGACATCCACTTCGGCGTCAGCCTGATCCCGAGCGTCGACGGCAAGACCTCGTCCTTTGCCGGTGGCGACAACTTCGTCATCACCAAGGGTTCGCCGCGTGCCGCCATCGCCAAGAACTTCCTCGAATATGCCTATTCGCTCGAAGGGCAGAAGGTGATGGCCAAATACGGCAGCCTGCCGACGCGTGCCGATCTCGCGGGCGAAGTGCTGAAGGACCTCGATCCGCGCATGCAGGTCGGCGTCGATGCCATCGCCGTCGCCAAGACGCCCTACACGCTGCAGTTCAACGACCTGATCAACAGCGCCAACGGTCCGTGGGCCTCGTTCACCAACGCCGCCATCTTCGGCGACGATGTCGACGGTGCCTTCGCCACCGCCCAGGAAGAGATGCAGAGCATCATCGACAACGCCCAGTAAGGGCCTCGCGACCGACCGGCCGGAAGCGCCTTCCGGCCGGCCTTCCCTCGGACCACCGCCGGCCCGTTACGGCCCGCTCGCGCCCGATCCCTTGATCTCGACCATCCGCCACCTTGCAGGCGAATGACCAGAAGAGCGGCAGCGATGACCCTCGCCGAAAGCCTATCTCGCCCCGCCCGCCGATCGCGCCCCAAGCGCCGATCGCAGTGGAAGGGCCTTCTCTACATCGCGCCGGCCATGGCGCTGGTGATCGTCTTCTTCATCCTGCCGGTGCTGTTCACCTTCTGGATGAGCCTGCACAAGTGGCCGTTGCTCGGCGCACCCAAGTTCATCGGCCTCGGCAACTACATCCGGATGCTGTCCGACACCCGGTTCTACGGGGCGCTCGGCTTCACCGCCTACTATACGGTGATCATCACCATCGCCATCTTCGCCCTTGCCTTCCCGCTCGCCATCTTCGTCGAGCGGCAGCGGCGCATGGTCGGCGTCTACCGGACGGCGATCTTCATGCCGGTAGTGGTCGGCCTCGCCTCGGCGTCGCTGCTCTGGGTGTGGTTCGCCAACGTCGACGCGGGCTTTCTCAACCCGCTGCTCGCCTGGCTCGGCATCGTCGACCTCAAGACCAACTTCTTCGCCAGTTTCGACAGCGCCTTCTTCATCATCTGCCTGATGGTGGTCTGGAAGGTTGCCGGCTTCACCATGATCATCCTGCTGACCGGCCTGCAGGCGATCCCGACCGAACTCGGCGAAGCGGCGCGCATCGACGGCGCCAACCGTTGGAAGCGCTTCATCTACGTCACGCTGCCCTTGATGCGGAAGACCATGGCGCTGTCGCTGATCCTGTCGGTGACCGGCTCGATCCTCGCCTTCGACCAGTTCTACATCATGACGGCCGGTGGGCCGCAGAACAAGATGATCTCGGTGGTCTACTACATCTTCAACCAGTCCTTCGTGTCGTTCAACCTCGGCTACGGCGCGGCCATGTCGCTCGGCCTTCTGGTGATCCTGGTGCTGATCAGCATCTTCCAGCTCTGGCTGCTGCGCGTCGGGGAGGAGCGGCCATGACTGGCAAGAAAGAGGCCCGCGCCCGCCGGGCCCTGCTCGGCGCCGGCGGCTACCACGGCACTGGCATTCTGCTCGCCATCTTCTTCCTGGCGCCGTTTGCCATCACCATCCTCTCGTCCTTCCGTCACGGCACGGAAGCTCGGCTGCCGCCGATCCCGCCGTGGCCGACGACAGGGTTCAGCCTCGACGCCTATCGTGGTCTCGACAGCTTCGGCGCCGGCGTCTGGCAGCACACGCTGAACTCGGCAGCGGTGGCGATCGGCACGGCGCTACTCACAGTGGTGGTGAGTCTTCTCGCCGGCTACGGCTTCTCACGCTACCGCTTCATGTTCAAGAACGCGCTGTTCGTGCTGATCATCGCCACGCTGATGATCCCGTTCCAGTCGATCCTGACGCCGCTGTTCATCATCCTCGCCAAGCTGGGACTCAACAACTCACTGATCGGCCTGACGCTGGTCTACGTGACGCTGCAGCTTCCCTTCTCGGTCTTCATGATGCGCAACGCCTTCGACGCGGTGCCGAAGGAGATCGAGGAGGCCGCCCGCATCGACGGCGCCCGCGACCTCAAGTTGCTGGTGCGCGTGCTGCTGCCGCTGGTGCTGCCGGGCATCGTCACCGTGGCGATCTTTGCCTTCCTCAACTCCTGGAACGAGTTCCTGGCCGCCCTGGTGCTGCTGTCGGACAACTCCAAGTTCACGCTGCCGATCCTGATCTCGGCCGTCCGTGCCGGCCGGCTCGGCGCCATCGACTGGGGCGCCGTCCAGGCGGGCGTCACCGTGATGAGCGTGCCCTGCCTGTTCGTCTTCCTGCTCCTGCAACGCTACTACATGCGCGGCCTGATGGCCGGCGCCGTGAAGTGATCCCTCACTGGAAACCGATCATGACCAAGACCAAGAAAGACCGTCAGTTCCGCCCCGTCCCCGTGCCGTCCGTCGTGCTTGGTGGTCTGTTCGGCGCCCGTCAGGATGCCGTCTGCGCAGCCACGGCCGAAACTCTGCTCGACCGCTGCGTCGAGGCGGGCATGGTGCGGGCCATCGATACGACCCAGCCCAGCCCCGGCATCGTGCTTCCTCTTCAGCCCTGGGGCGGCTCGACGCAGATGTTCTGGGACAGCGACCTTGGCAAGTCGATCGAGACGGTGGCCTTCTCGCTCTATCGCCGGCCGAACCCGGAGCTGGAAGCGCGGGTCGACAAGATCATCGATCTCTATGAGAAGATGCAGGACGCCGATGGCTATCTGAACGCCTGGTTCCAGCGCGTCCAGCCGGGCCGACGCTGGACCAACCTGCGCGACTTCCATGAACTCTACTGCGCCGGCCATCTGATGGAGGGTGCCGTCGCCTATTATCAGGCGACGGGCAAGCGCAAGCTGCTCGACATCATGTGCCGCTATGCCGACTATATGATCACGGTGTTCGGCCATGGCCCCGGCAAGATCGCCGGCTACTGCGGTCACGAGGAGGTGGAGCTGGCGCTCGTCAAGCTGGCGCGCGTCACCGGCGAGAAGAAATATCTCGATCTCGCCAAGTATTTCATCGACGAACGCGGCACCGAGCCACACTATTTCACGGAGGAAGCCATCCGTGATGGTCGCGACCCGGCCGACTTCATTCAGAAGAGCTACGAATACAACCAGGCCCACCAGCCGGTGCGCGAGCAGAAGAAGGTGGTGGGACACGCAGTGCGCGCCATGTACCTCTATTCGGGCATGGCCGACATCGCGACCGAGTATAACGACGATACGCTGACATCGGCGCTCGATACGCTCTGGGACGATCTCGTCACCAAGCAGATGTATATCACCGGCGGCATCGGGCCGGCAGCGTCCAACGAGGGCTTCACCGACTATTACGACCTGCCGAACGAAAGCGCCTATGCCGAGACCTGCGCGTCGGTCGGTCTGGTGTTCTGGGCCAACCGCATGCTGGGCCGCGGCCCCAACCGCCGCTTCGCCGACATCATGGAGATCGCACTCTACAACGGCTCGCTCAGCGGCCTGTCGCTCGACGGCAAGACCTTCTTCTATGAGAACCCGCTGGAAAGCGCCGGCAAGCATCACCGCTGGATCTGGCACCGCTGCCCTTGCTGCCCGCCCAACATCGGCCGTCTCGTCGCCTCCATCGGCTCCTACATGTACGCGGTGGCCGATGACGAGATTGCCGTGCACCTCTACGGCGAAAGCTCGGTGAAGGCGGAGGTGGCCGGCACCAAGATCGAGCTCAGCCAGGCCACGCGCTATCCCTGGCACGGAGCCGTGCGGCTGACGCTGAAAGTGGAGAAGCCGACGCGCTTTGCCATCTCCCTGCGCATTCCCGGCTGGGCGAAGGGCGCCAAGCTTTCGATCGACGGAGGGGCGGTGGACCTCGCCTCAATCATGGTGGATGGGTACGCTCGCATCGAACACGCGTGGACCGGCCGGGAAGTCATCGACCTGGAACTGCCACTTATCCCGCGCGCCCTCTGGGCCGATCCGCGCGTCCGTCAGGACACCGGCCGCTTCGCGCTGATGCGCGGACCGCTGGTCTATTGCACCGAGGGCGTCGACAACGGCGAAGGCCTCAACGCGCTCACCGTGACGGGCGACCCGGCTCGCGCCGTAGAGAGCGAGGTGGCTGCGCTCGGCGGTGCCGTTGCGCTCGACGTCGAGGCCACGCGCGACGTCAGCACCGGGTTCGAGGGTTCGCTCTACCGCGAAACGCCGCCGGCGACGCAACCCGCCAAGGTTCGCTTCGTGCCTTACCACCTCTGGGACAACCGCGCGCCCGGCGAGATGCTGGTGTGGATGCGCGGCGGCCTCAAGAAGAGCGGGGTGTGACCGCCATGTCGGACAACGGCGTTCAGCTCATCGAGGTGCGCAAGAGCTACGGCTCGATGGAGGTCATCCACGGCGTCAACCTCTCGATCCCCGATGGCGCCTTCGTGGTGTTCGTCGGTCCGTCGGGCTGCGGCAAGTCGACCCTGTTGCGCATGATTGCCGGGCTCGAAGAGGTGACCGACGGCGAGATCGCCATCAAGGGCCGCGACGTCACCGACGTCGATCCCTCGCAACGCGGCATCGCCATGGTGTTCCAGAGCTATGCGCTCTACCCGCACATGACGGTGCGCGACAATCTGGCCTTCGGGCTCAAGATGCAGCGCACCGACAAGGCGGTGATCGACGAGCGGGTGGCGGCGGCGGCCGCCATCCTGAAGATCGAGCAGCTTCTCGACCGCCGTCCCGGCCAGCTTTCCGGTGGCCAGCGGCAGCGCGTCGCCATCGGCCGAGCCATCGTGCGCCAGCCGGAGGTGTTCCTGTTCGACGAGCCGCTCAGCAATCTCGACGCAGAACTGCGCGTTTCCATGCGTGTCGAGATCGCCCGGCTGCACCGCGAGCTCGGCAACACCATGATCTACGTGACGCACGACCAGACCGAGGCGATGACGCTCGCCGACGTCATCGTCGTGCTGCGCGACGGCCGCGTCGAGCAGGCTGGCCCACCTCGCACGGTCTACGAGGATCCCGACAACGCCTTCGTCGCCGGCTTCATCGGCTCACCGCGCATGAACCTGCTCGATGCCGTCTGGCGCGGCAATGGCAAGGTGGAGATCGCCGGACAGGTCGAAGCCGCGCCGATCTCCGGCGCGGGCCTCGTTCCCGGCGACAAGGTGACCTTCGGGCTCAGACCGGAGCACCTGATCGTTGGAGCGACGGATGGCATCATGGCGCGCGTCGACGTGCTCGAGTACCTGGGCGGCACGCGCTACCTCTACTGCCAGCTCACCGACGGCCAGCCGCTGATCGTCGAATATCGGGACGGGCCGGACGTCCGTTCCGGCGATACCATCACACTGGGCTGCCCGGAGAACCGACGCTATATCTTCAACGAAAGCGGCGCGCGCATCCGCTAACCTCTTCTCCGACACCTGAGAGGCAACTCGGCCCGCGCTCCCCCTCGCGGGCCTTTTCTTGTCGGCCTCGAGAGAGGGACGAATTGCGGTGATTGTCATCTTTCCTGTTCGGTAACCTCAATTTATTCTAATCTTCCCGAACGAGGTGCCGGTACCGACCCGGACGTCGTGCGTTGTGTGAGTGGGAAGGGGCATTACATGCGGGCGACAGGGAGGAAAAGACCCTTGGGCAGCGCCCGTTTTGTCGCCATTGCGGCATCGCTGCTTTCCACTTCGCTGTGCCCTTACGACGCTACCGCCTTCGAGCTTTTCGGCCATCGCTTCTTCGAGGCGGAGCCCGATCCCGACATATCCCCCGACGCCCAGCGCTATACGATTGCCATCGACACGGTCGGCGCCGACGACGACCTGCATGCCGCCGTGCTCGCCGCCTCGGCGCTCTGGAGCGGCCGCGACGAAACGCCGCCGCCCTCGACGGCCGCCTTCCTCAGTCGCGTCAACGCCGAATACGGTCGCATCACCGCCGCCCTCTACCGGACGGGACACTATGGCGGCGCCGTCGAGATCACCGTCGACGGCCGCGACCCCGATGCCCTCGCGCCGGATGCCGTTCTGCCGCAACCCGTGGCAGTGGCGATGCGCGTCACGCCGGGCCCCCTCTTCCGCTTCGGCAGGGTGGAGATCGCCGGGGCGCCGCCCACAGGTCCCGAGGATGCCGACTTCAAGAAGTCGACGCCGGCCGAGATCGGCCTCGCCGCCGGCGAGCCGGCGCGGGCCGGCGCCGTGACGGGGTCTGAAAAGCTCTTGATCGACGCCTGGCGACGGCGCGGCCATCCGCTGGCCAGCATCGTCAAGCGTGACACGGTCGCCCAGCACGATAGCTCGACGCTCGACGTGGAGATCACCATCGATCCCGGACCAGCCGCCACCTTCGGGCCTCTGGCCGTGACCGGCACCAGCCGCATGAACCCCGAGTATACCGCCTGGATGACCGGCATCGAGTCGGGCACGCGTTACGACCCGGCCGTCATCGAGCGCGGGCAGAAGAACCTCCGCCGTCTCCAGGTGTTCTCCAGCCAGCGCATCGAGGAGGCCAAGACGCTCGGACCCAACGGCGAATTGCCGCTGACGCTCAACGTCGCCGAACGGCCGCTCCGGGTGATCGGCGGCGGCGTTAGCTACGCCACAGAAGACGGCGCCGGCATCGAGGCCTACTGGCAGCACCGCAACCTCTGGGGACATGCCGAATCCCTCAAGCTGTCGGGCGCCGTCAACGGCATCGCCGGCGTCGACCCCAAGGATTTCAACTACGATCTCTCGGCGGTCTTCACCCGGCCGGGCGTCATCACGCCGTTCACCGACTTCACGGCCGAACTGAGCGCGACGCGGGAGACGCCCGACACCTATACCGAGACGGCCATCACGGTGAGGGTCGGGCTCAGCCACGCCATTACCGAGCAACTCGCCGCCTCGGTCGGCCTCGGCGTCACCGCCTCGCGCGACGAGGACTCGCAGGGTACGGACAACTTCCTGTTTACCGGTCTCCCGCTCGGCCTCACCTACGACAGCCGCGACGACAAGACCGATCCGCACGAGGGCTTCAACGCCAAGGCCAGCGTCGAACCGTTCTACGAGGCGAATTTCGGCAATGCCGGCGCCATCCTCGACGCTTCCGTGGCCTCTTATCTGCCAGTTGATCGCGAGGGGCGCTTCGTCATTGCCGGCCGGCTCGCCGCCGGGTCGATCCTGGGAGCGCCGATCGACGAAATGCCCAACGGCCGCCTCTATTATGCGGGCGGTGGCTCGTCGGTGCGAGGCTATGCCTATCGCAGCCTCGGTCCCAAGGAAAACGGCGTGGTGACGGGCGGCCTGTCGCATCTCGAAGGATCGCTGGAACTGCGAGCCAAGGTGACCGACAGCTTCGGCGTCGTCGGCTTCGTTGATGCCGGAAATGCTTTCGCGTCGAGCTACCCCGACTTCTCCGGCGGCCTGCGGCTCGCCGCCGGTGCCGGCATCCGCTACTACACCGGCCTCGGGCCGATACGGCTCGACGTGGCAATGCCGCTCGATCCCGAACCGGGCGATTCCACCTTCGGCGTCTACATCGGCCTCGGCCAGAGCTTCTGAGGAGGCGACCAATGAGAATGAGAGCCGCCCTTCTCGCCCTTTCCGTCATGGTCATTGCGCCGCTCGCCCTGACGCTGGCCGGCGCGCAAGAGGACGACAGCGCCGAGAAAAGCGCCTTCGTCCGCTTCGTCGAGGAGAAGATCTCGACGCCGGACCGCAAGATCGAGCTCGGCGCCATCGATGGCGCGCTGTCGTCTGACGTCCGCCTCGCCTCGATCACCATATCCGACCGCGAAGGAGTCTGGCTCCGGATCGAAGGCGTTCACCTCGTCTGGAGCCGTCTGGCTCTCCTGGGGGGGCGGCTCGACGTCGACAGCCTCGACGCGGACAAGATCGAGGTCATCCGCAAGCCGCTGCCGGCCGAGACGGTCGACCCGGCGGCGAGCGAGGGCTTCAGCCTGCCGGATCTGCCGGTGGAGGTGGACGTCGGGCGCCTCGCGGCTCCCAATGTCATCCTCGCTGCCCCCGTGCTGGGCGAGGAAGCGCATCTCGCCGTCACCGCCGCCGCCAATCTTGCAGGTGGTTCGCTCAACGCCGATCTTGCGGTGCGCCGCACCGACAGCAAGCCGGGTGAGCTGATGCTCAAGGCGGCCTATGCCGCCGAGGGCAAGACGCTCGATCTCGATTTCAAGGCCGAGGAACCGGCGGGCGGCGTTATGGCCAGCCTGCTCAACCTGCCTGGCCGGCCGTCGGTCGCCCTGACGTTGAAGGGCTCCGGCCCGCTCGATGACTTTGCCGCCGACCTGACGCTGGCCACCGACGGCGTCAACCGGCTTGCCGGCCGCACCACCATCACTCGCGACGGCGCCGGCTATCGTTTCGGCTCGGCGCTCGGCGGCGATCTCGCCGCCCTGGCGCAGCCGGACTATGCGATCTATCTCGCCGGTCGCTCGACTCTGGATCTGTCGGGCCGCGTCGACGATGCCGGTCCTGTTGTCATCGACAAGCTGACCCTCGTCGCCCCGGTCCTGACGCTGCAGGGTTCGGCGGCGCTTGCCGCCGACCATTTCCCGACGGCGATCGACATCGACGCTCGCCTCGCTGGCAAAGACGGCGCCCTGCCGCTTGGCGGCGAAGGTGCCATGACGCGGCTTGGCGAAGGGCGACTCCGCTTCTCGTTCGGACATGGCGGAGCCTGGAACCTGGAGCTTGCTGCTGAAGGCCTGTCGACACCGAGCCTCAGTGCCGGAGCGTTGGCGATCAACGGTCGCGGTGCCGCCACCGATCTCGCCGATCCACAGAAGCGCCGCATCGACTTCACTCTCAGCGGCGGCTCGAATGGCCTCAGCTTCACAGACGCAGCCCTTGGTGAAGCCGTGGGCGGCGAACTCTCCTTCTCCGGCTCGGGTCGCTGGATGGCCGGGGCTCCGCTTGCCATCGAAGCCCTGAAACTCGCAACCCCGACCGCCGAAGCGTCATTCACCGGGCAGGTGGAGAACGGCCAGATCGAAGGGCAGGAGACGCTGTCGGCCCCCTCGCTGGCTCCCTTCTCGGCTCTTGCCGGCCGGCCGCTTCAGGGTGGCGTCGACCTCTCGGCCAGCGGCACGCTCGTTCCGACGACCGGCGCCTTCGACCTGACGCTCGACGGCAATGTCGACGCGCTCATGGCCGGCATCCCCCGGCTCGACAGCCTGCTGTCCGGCGAGACGAAGCTGACAGGCCGTGTTGCCCGCGATACGTCCGGCCTCAAACTTGAGAACTTCAAGATCGCCAATCCGGCGCTGACGCTGACCGCCGACGGCAGTCACGCCCTTGAGCACACCGACATCACGGCAACGCTGACGCTGCCGGATGTCGGCCGCGTCGAGCCCAAGGCCAAGGGCGCGGCCGGTCTCATGCTGTCGCTCCGGGGCGAAGGGGGGCCGCTCGACCTGACGGCGCGGCTTTCGTCCGATCGGCTGACACTGGCCGGCAATGCCCTGGAGACCTTGGCGATAGACCTTGCCGGAAAACTCGACGGGGCCGCCTTCAACGGCTCCGTCAAGGGGACGGGCCGGGTGAAGGGCAAGCCACTGACGCTTTCGGCCGGTCTGGCAAGCGCCGAGGACGGCACCCGCCGGATCGACGGCCTTGCTCTGTCCGTCGCCGATACCCGTGTGACCGGCGACGTGGCGCTCGGCGGTCAGGGGCTGATGAACGGTCGGCTCGTCGTCGACTCGCCCGACCTCTCGGCCATTGCGCCGCTCATTCTCATGGATGTCACGGGCCAACTCTCGGCCGACGTGAGTCTTTCGCCCGACGGCGCGCAGCAGTCGGCCAAAGCCAACGTCAAGGCGGCGAACCTTGCCCTCGCCGGCAACCGGGTTGCATCGGCCGATATCAATGCCGCCATCGCCGACCTCCTGGGCGCACCGAAGATCGACGGTCGGTTTGCCGCCAAGGGCGTTGCGACTGCCGCTGCCAGCGTGACCAACGTCAACGGCACCGCCAGGAGCGACGGCGGGGCCACCGCTTTTACCGTCAAGGCCGACGGCATCACCGCGCCGCAGCTCACCGCCGCCGGAGTCTCTAGCCTGACTGCCACGGCTTCCGGCCGACTCGAAGGCGATAGGGTAACCCTCGCTGCGGCCAAGCTGACCGGCCCCGCCGGGCTCAGCGCCGAGGCCAAAGGCGTCATTCCGCTGTCGGGCAGCGGCCTTGCCGTCGACGTCCGCGGCAATCTGCCGCTGGCGCTGGCGCAACCCTTCGTCGCCGCGCGCGGCACCCGCCTGACCGGCACCGCCGCTGCCGCCGTGACGGTGGGCGGCAGTCTGGCGTCTCCCGACCTTTCCGGCCGCGTGACGGTGAGCGGCGCATCGGTGGCCGATCCCCTGACCACCATGCGGCTCGACGCCATCGACGTGGCGCTCCAGCTATCCGGCGACAGCGTGCGTATCGAACGGGCGAGCGCCACGATCAGAGGCGGCGGCCGTCTATCGGCTACCGGCAGCATCGGCCTGACCGGTGGCTTGCCGGTGGATGTCCGCGTCACCGCGACCCGGGCGCGAGTCACCGATGGCCGGATCGTCACCGCCGATCTCGGGGCATCGCTCGCGGTCACCGGTTCGATGACCAACGGCCTCACGGTTACCGGTCGGGTGGACGTCGTGCGCGCCGAGATCACCGTGCCCGAGGGCGGCGGCGGCGCGCCGGCGCCCATCGAGGTTCGACATAGGAACACACCCGCCGACGTCAATGCCACGCTAAAGCGCATCAACAAGGCGGCCGGCGGCAACCGGGCAAAGTCGGGCGGCGGCCTTTCCGTCAGTCTCGACGTCGCCGTCAATGCGCCGCGCCAGTTGTTCGTGCGCGGGCGCGGCATCGACGCCGAACTCGGGGGCCAGCTCACGGTGCGCGGCACGCTTGCCGGCGTGCAGCCGGTGGGCAGCTTCACGCTGATCCGCGGCCGCGTGCTGGTGATCGGCCAGCGCATCAATCTCACAGAGGGCACCGTGACGCTTCAGGGCGACCTCAACCCCTATCTCTCCCTGTCGGCCACGACCACGTCGGAATCGATTTCCGTCACGGCGACCGTCGAAGGCTATGCCGACAATCCGAGCATCGTGCTCTCGTCCTCGCCCGAGCTGCCACAGGACGAAATCCTGGCCCGTTTCCTGTTCAAGCGCTCGATCTCCGACCTTTCCGCCGTGCAGATCGCCCAGTTGGCAGAGGCGGTGACCCAGCTCGCCGGCGGCGGCAATGGCAATGGCATTCTTGACCGCCTGCGTGCCGGCGTCGGCCTCGACGATCTCGACGTGAACACCGACGCAGAGGGAAACGCGGCGGTGACGGCCGGCCGCTATATCACCGAGCGCGTCTATCTCGGCGTCACCGCCGGTGAAGGCGGCCGGAGCGGCGTGTCGGTCAATCTCGACATTACCGACGACGTCAAAGTCAGGGCCGAGGCGACGCAGGAACAGTCGAAGGCCGGCGTCTATTTCGAGAAGGAATACTGACGGCCGCGCGACCGAGGAGCGCGTGCCGAAGCCTTCAACATTCGTTATTTGCGCAGGCGATCAATGGCATCTTCCTAATCTGTTGGACGGATGACCAAGAGCGGCGCATCGTCCGAATCGTTTCATTCTTTTGTTCGTCCTGCCGCCGCACGGGTGGCGAGCGCGCCAAATCAAAGGCAAGCCATGCAAACCTATCAAATTCCCAGAAGCGACCTTTCGGTCTCCTCCGTCATCCTCGGTCTGATGCGCATCGCCAAGATGAGCGACGCCGATATCCAAACCCTGGTGAACACCGCCCTCGATGCCGGCATCAACATGATGGACCATGCCGACATCTATGGCGGCGAGCTGCATCTCTGCGAGAAGCGCTTCGGCGAGGCGATGAAGCTGACGCCGGCCCAGCGCGAGAAAATCGTCATCCAGAGCAAGGCCGGCATTCGCAAGGGCTTCTTCGATTTCTCCGAGGCGCACATCCTCGAAGCCGTCGACGGCTCGCTGAAGGCACTCAAGACCGACTATCTCGACGTGCTGCTGCTGCACCGCCCCGATGCGCTCGTCGAGCCGGAAGAGGTCGCCTCGGCCTTCGACAAGCTGCAGTCCTCCGGCAAGGTGCGCAACTTCGGCGTTTCCAACCAGACACCGGGCCAGATCGAGCTCCTGAAGACGGCGGTTAAGCAGCCGCTCTTGGTCAATCAGGTGCAGCTGTCGATCACCCATGCGCCGCTGGTCGCCCAGGGCGTTGCCATCAACATGGCCGGCCTTGAGCAGTCGGTCGATCGCAACCTCGGCCTCCTCGACTATTCGCGCAAGGAAGGCATGACGCTTCAGGCGTGGTCGCCCTTCCAGCGGGGCTTCTTCGACGGGCCGTTCATCGGCGACCGCGAAAACTGCGCCGCGCTCAACGACGCGCTCGATGAGATCGCCGCCGCCCATGGCGTGACGCCGACGGGCATCGCTGTCGCCTGGATCACCCGCCATCCGGCGAAGATGCAGGTGGTGCTCGGCACGACGCGCCCCGACCGCGTTAGGGAATGCGTGGCCGGCGCCGGCGTGACGCTGTCGCGCGAGGAATGGTATCGGCTGTTCACGGCGGCGGGCTACATCGTTCCCTGATGACATTTGCGGCGGTGGAGCCGTTCCGCCGCCGCGCGCCCTTCACCATGCGAAAGGACAAGATGATGAGCACGATCGATGCCAGCCTTTCCGGTCAGTTCAGAATCGGTGGCCTCACCGTCAATCGCCTGGGCTTCGGTGCCATGCGCGTCACCGGCAAGGGCATCTGGGGACCGCCCGCCGACCGAGCGTCGGCGCTCGCCACGCTCCGGCGACTGCCGGAGATCGGCGTCAACTTCATCGACACTGCCGACAGCTACGGTCCCGATGTTTCCGAGCAACTGATCCGCGAGGCGCTCCACCCCTACAAGGGCCTGCTCATCGCCACCAAGGGCGGCCTTACCCGCAGCGGTCCCGACCAGTGGACGCCGAACGGCCGGCCCGACTATCTGATCGGGCAGGCCAAGAAGAGCCTCGCCAAACTCGGCGCCGAGCAGATCGACCTCTGGCAGTTGCACCGCATCGACCCGAAGGTCCCGCGCGACGACCAGTTCGGCGCGGTGCGCCAGCTCATCGACGAGGGCATCATCGCCCATGCGGGCCTGTCCGAGGTGTCGGTCGCCGAGATCGAGGCGGCGCGGAAGGTGTTCCCGGTCGCCACCGTCCAGAACCGCTACAACCTGACCGACCGCGCCAGTGAGGATGTCCTCGCCTATTGCGAGGCGAACGGCATCGGCTTCATCCCGTGGTTCCCGCTCGCGGCCGGCAGGCTGGCCCAGCCCGGTGGCCTCGTCGATCGCATCGCCAGGGTGCATGGCGCCACGGCCGGCCAGGTGGCGCTCGCCTGGCTGCTGGCGCGCAGCCCGGTGATGCTGCCGATCCCCGGCACGTCGAGCGTGGCGCATCTCGAGGAGAACGTGGCGGCCGCCGGCCTCACGCTCAGCGCGTCCGAGCTGGCCGAGCTCAACGCAGCGTAACGGCTCGCAACGCATCGTGACCGATGCGGCGGCGACACAGATCGCCGCCGTCGGCATGGTTCGAGCAGCCAAGCCTTTCGCGCCGAGACGGGATGGGGCATTCTCCGCCCCATGCTCAAAACGTTCTTTTCCTATTATCGCCCGTATCGTGCGCTGTTTCTGCTCGACTTCACCTGCGCCGTCGTCGCGGGCCTGCTCGAACTCGGCTTTCCCTTCGCGGTCAAGATCTACATCGACCAGTTGCTGCCGTCGGCCGACTGGACGCTGATCGTCGTCGCGGCCTTGGCGCTCCTGGTCGTCTATCTGCTCAGCGCCGGCCTCAACGCCATCGTGGTCTATTTCGGCCACATGCTGGGTATCAACATCGAGACCGAGCTCAGGCGGCGCAGCTTCGATCACTTGCAGAAGCTGTCCTTCCGTTATTTCGACAATCAGAAATCCGGTCATCTGGTCGCCCGGCTGACCAAGGATCTCGAGGAAATCGGCGAGATCGCCCATCACGGGCCGGAAGACCTGTTCATCGCCGTGATGACCTTCTTCGGCGCCTTCCTTCTCATGCTGTCGGTCAATGTGCAGCTGGCGCTGATCACCGCCGCCATCGTGCCGGCCGTCGCCTTCATCACCGCCCGCTACGGCGGCCGCATGACCGAGAACTGGCATCAGCTCTATGGCCGCGTCGCCGGCTTCAACGTGCGCATCGAGGAAAACGTCGGCGGCATGCGCGTGGTGCAGGCCTTCGCCAACGAGGACCACGAGCGCCGGCTGTTCGCCATCGACAACTCCGCCTACCGCACCACCAAGCTCGCTGCCTACCGGATGATGGCCGCTACGAACGCGCTATCCTTCCTGTCGATGCGGCTCGTGCAGCTCGTCGTGCTGATCGCGGGCAGCCGTCTTGTGCTGACGGGTGAGCTGACGGCTGGCGGCTTCGTCGGCTTCCTGTTGCTGGTCGGCGTGTTCTTCCGGCCGGTCGAGAAGATCAACGCGGTGATCGAAACCTATCCCAAGGGCATCGCCGGCTTCCGCCGCTATCTGGAGTTCCTGGGCACCGAGCCGGATATCGCCGATAGGCCCGGGGCCATCGTCGCACCGCCTTTCAGGGGGCATGTGCGCTTTTCGGATGTCGGCTTCACCTATGGCGGCGACCGGCCGCTGCTTTCCGGCATCAACCTCGACATAGCCGCTGGTGAGACGATCGCCTTCGTCGGGCCATCCGGCGTCGGCAAGACCACGCTCTGCTCGCTGCTGCCGCGTTTTTACGAGGTGACCGAGGGCGCCATCTCCATCGACGGCATGGACATCCGCGACATGACCGTCGCCTCGCTTAGGCGGCAGATCGGCATCGTCCAGCAGGACGTCTTCCTGTTCGGTGGCACCATCCGCGAGAACATCGCCTATGGCCGGCTCGACGCCTCGGAGGCGGACATCGCCGCCGCTGCCGAGCGGGCACAGCTTGGCGATTTCCTGTCAGAGTTGCCCGATGGACTCGATACCATTGTCGGCGAGCGCGGCGTCAAGCTTAGCGGCGGCCAGAAACAGCGTATCGCCATCGCGCGCATGTTCCTGAAGGACCCGCCGATCCTGATCCTCGACGAGGCGACCTCGGCGCTGGATACGGCCACCGAGCGCGAAATCCAGGCGTCGCTGGCCGAGCTCGCAAAGGGTCGCACCTCGCTGGTCATCGCCCACCGGCTCAGCACCATCCACAATGCCGACCGCATCGTCGTCGTCGATGCCGAGGGTATCGCCGAGCAGGGCAGCCACGACGATCTCCTGAAGCGCGGTGGCGGCTACGCGCGCCTCTACGCGGCGGGAGGCTGAGGAACCGGCTCCCGGGCCTCCACCGTCAGGTGAACGATCTCGTGGACCGGGCGGAGACGGCGGCGCACGTCCTCGGCGTCGTCGCCGATCACCGAGACGATGGCGGCATGGCCGGCCGGGCCGACCCGCCAGAGGTGCAGGTCAACGATGCGGGCACCAGCCTTCTCCTCGACCAGTTCGCGGATCTCGCCTTCGACATGGGGATCGGCCATGTCGAGCAGCACCGACGATGCCGCCCGCATCAGCGACCACGACCAGACGGCAATGACCGTTGCGCCGACCAGCCCCATCGCCGGATCGAGCCAGATCCAGCCGAGGAAGCGACCGCCCAGCAGCGCGGCAATGGCAAGGACCGAGGTCAGGGCATCGGCCAGCACGTGGACATAGGCGGAGCGGAGATTGTTGTCATGGCCATGCTCGGCATGGTCGTGATCGTGATGATGATGGTCCGGACCGAGCAGAACGGCGCTCAGGAGATTGACCAGGAGGCCGAGCACGGCGACGGCCGTCGCCTCGGAGAAGGCAACCGGTTGCGGGTTGAGGAAACGAAAGACGGACTCGATGGCGATGCCCAGCGCCACGAGACCGAGAATCAACGCCGACGCAAAGCCGGCGAGGTCACCGATCTTGCCGGTGCCGAAGGTGAACCGCCGCTCGCCGGCATAGCGCCGGGCCAGAAGATAGGCGACGGCCGCCACCGTCAGCGCTCCGGCATGCGTGGCCATGTGAAAGCCGTCGGCAAGCAGCGCCATCGACTTGAACACCAGGCCGGCAATGATCTCGCCGATCATCATGCTCAGCGTCAGAAGAACGACCCAAAGTACGCGTCGGGTGTTGCGTTCGTGATGGTGACCGAGAAAGACGTGGTCGTGAACCACCCCGCCTGCATCGGGCTGCTGCATTGCCTGCCTCATTTTCCGTAGCGACGGATGGCATCCATCAGCTCGTCGGCCGCTGCCGTCCGCGTTGCATCGTCGATGCCGGGGCGAGCGACATGCTCGCGAAGGTGCCCCTCGATCAGTTCGTCCATCAGGCCCAGAACGGCCCCGCGGACAGCCGCCACCTGATGCAGGACGACGGCACAGTCCGCCTCGTCCTCCAGCGCTTTCTCAATCGCCGCGACCTGTCCGGCGATACGCCGGATACGAGCGAGCAAGGGTTTTTTGTTTGTCGTGGTGTGCATGATAGGATACCCTCCTATCCTATACAGATATGAGCCGATGGCAAGTGCCACCAGCTGCTCATTGTAAGTCGGACGCTTCCATGGAAAAAGCCGGCACCCCCGTGGGGGATGCCGGCCTTGTCTTGCATGCCACCCCGATTTCGGAGCGGCCCTTGCGGAGAAGCGGTCCGTTGCTTTGTAGGTAAGCCGATCAGCGTTTCGGCTCGGGGATCCAGGGCGCCATGGAGACGTCGGCCTTGGAGAACTGCGGCAGCTTGGCCGCGAGATCGTCCATGTTCTTGATGCCCTTCTCAAGAAGCATCTGCCGGGTGATCAACGTCGGCGGCACCACCACCTGCTGGCCGGTGTCGACGCCGGCGAGCTGGAGCGCCAGCGTGCGCACGCAGACCTCACCGACGACGGCCGACGAGGTGGCCGCCGAAGCCGCCCAAGCGCTCTTGTCCTCGACCATGGCCGAAATGTCCGGCGTCGAAATGTCGGCCGAGTAGATCTTGATCTTCTCGCTGAGACCGGCCTCGTCGACGGCGGTCTTGGCACCCTTGGCGAACTCGTCATAAGGCGCGAAGATGACGGTGATGTCCGGGTTGGCGCGCAGCACTGCGGCCGTCTGGTCGGCGACCGAGTTGGCGATCGGGTTGTTCATGGTGCCCCAGTGCGCCACTTCCTGGATGCCCGGATACTTCTTCTTGAAGGCCTGCCAGGTCTCGTCGCGACGGTCGAGCGGTGCGATGCCCGGCACGTAGACGTAGCCGGCCTTGAAGCTCTCGCCATTGTCGACGATCGCCTGCTCAAGGGCGAGGCGGGCCAGTTCGCGGTCATTCTGCTCGATCTGCGGGATGGCCTGGTTCTCGCAGTTGACGTCGAAGGCGACGACCTTGAAGCCTTCCTCCACCGCCTGGGCGGCCGGGTCCTTCAGCGTCTCGGTCAGGCCGTGCTGCAGGATGATGCCGTCGACGCCGAGGTTCATGGCCTGCTGCAGCATTTCCGCCTGCAGCGCCGCGTCCTGGCGGGAGTCGAGCACGTGCAGGTCGAAGCCGAGCGCCTCGGCCTGGCGCGTCACGCCGGCGAGGTAGAACTGGAAGAAGTCGCCGGTGGAAAGATAACGCACCAGGGCGATCTTGATCTTGCGCTCGCCGACGATGCCCGGGGCACCGGCGATGCCCTCGGCAAAGGCGGCACGGAGCGGCAGGCCGCCGGCCACCGTGGCAGTGGCAAGGCCGGCAAGAAATGTCCTTCTGTCGATAGTCATTTTCTCACTCCTCAAATGACGTTTCCATTGACCTTTTCCGGGACGCGCCTCCTCCGCGCGCCGCGGCTTACCTCGCGTTTTCCAATTGGGCCGAAGCCGGCTCAGCGACGCTGCGAGGAGGCGAAGCCGAAGGTGAAGAGCAGGGCGAAGACAAGGACGAGGCCCTTGACGAAGTCCTGCGCGTAGTAGGGGGCGTTGAGCATGGTGAGGCCGTTGAGCAGCGTGCCGACGAACAGCGCGCCGACCGCCGTGCCGAATACGTTGGGCTTCTTGGCGCCCAGCACGGCGTAGCCGATCAGCGCGGCAGCGACGGAGTCGAGCAGCAGCGATGAGCCGGAGGTAACGTCGCCACGGCCGACGCGGGCGGCAAGCAGGATGCCGCCTATCGAGGCGAACAGGCCGGAGATCATGTAGGCGGCGATCTTGTAGCGCTCGACCGGCGCGCCGGCGAGGCGGGTGGCCTTTTCATTGCCGCCGATGGCATAGAGCACGCGGCCGTAGCGCGAGCGCTCCATGAACACCCAGAGGATCACGGCGGCCACCAGCATGATGATCACCGGCAGGGGGATCAGGTCGAACAGGCGGTAGCGGCCAAGCGCCAGGAAGGCGTCGGTAAAGGTACCCGTCGCCGCCGAGCCGTCGGACAAGGTCATGCCCTTGGCGATCGAGCGGCCGCCGGTCGGAATGAGCTGCAGGCCGAGCAGCAGGAACATCATGCCGAGCGTCGCCAGAAGGTCGGGGATGCGTCCCTTGACGATCAGCACGCCGTTCAAAAAGCCGATGAAGGCGCCGAGCAGCAGGCAGACGATGACGGCGAGCAGCGTGCCCTGATTGAGAATCACCATCACGTAGCTCGACGCCATCAGCGACATGGCCGCCGTCGAGCCGATGGACAGGTCGAAGCCGGCGATGGCCAGCGTAACCGTGACGCCGAGCGCCAGCAGCGCCGTGACTGACACCGCCTGCAGGATGGAGAACATGTTGCGGGCGTTGGCGAAAGCCGGCTCCAGGCGCCAGAAGACGACGACCATCACGGCCAGAATGATCAAGAGGCCGAACTTGATGACAAAGTCCTTGAAGGAGAAGGCGGGCTTCGCCGTGCCGGTCTGCACGGCGGCCGCCGGCGCGGCCGGATTGGGAGCCGGATTCGACGAGGGGGTGCTCATGATGAAAGCCTTTTGTCTCTGAAAGCGTCAGGCGAAGGTTGCGTGGGTGCCGGCGCCGCTGATCTCCGCGACCAGGGCGTCGAGCGACAGCCCATCGATCGAGTGACCGCCGACCACCGAAAAGTCGCGCATCACGATGATGCGGTCGGCGATTTCCGTCGCCTCCTCCAGATCGGCGCAGATGACCAGCGTCGCTCGGCCGGCGGCCGTTTCGCGCAAGCGGTGGCCGATGTCCTGGCGGGCGCCGATGTCGACGCCCTGGAAGGGTTCGTCGAGGATGAGCAGCCGGCAAGGCTGGATCAGCCAGCGGCCGAGCACGACCTTCTGCTGGTTGCCGCCGGATAGCGAACCGATCGGCACGTCGATGGAGGCGCACTTGATGGCGAGATCGGAAACCTGTCCGGTAGCCGCCCGGCGCTCCTGGTCGGGCACGACCAGAGACAGCTTGGAGAACTGCCTGAGGAAGGGCAGCGTCATGTTGTGCAGCACCGAGAACTCGGCGACCAGCGACGAATTACCCCGATCCTCGTGCGCCATGAACACGCCTTCGGCGATGGCCTGCTGCGGCGAGGCGGCGCGGAGCGGCTTGCCGTCGATCATCACCGATCCTGCAAAAGGCGTGGCCGTGCCGAACAGGCACTCGGCGAACTCCGTCTTGCCGGCGCCGATCAGACCGGTCAGCACCACCACCTCCCCTTCGTGGAGATCGAGATCGAAGGGTGCAGACGTCGGCGTGATCGCGAAGTCGCGGATTTCGACCACCGTCCGGCCACCGGCAACGGCGGCGCGGGCGCCTTCGCTGACGCGATGGCCGACCATGGCGTGGACGATGCCGTCGAAGTCGAGCGGTCGGATAAACTCGGCACGGACCCGGCCATCGCGCATGACGACGGCCCGGTCGGCGAGACGACGGATGTCGGACATGCGGTGACTGATGTAGACGATGGCCACACCGCGCGCCCGGAGATCCTCGATCAACACGAACAGCCGGGCCGCCTCCGCTTCCGATAGCGACGATGTCGGTTCGTCGAGGATCAGCACCTTAGGATCGTGCGACAGGGCGCGAGCGATGGCGACGAGCTGCCGTTCGGCCTGACCGAGTTCGCTCATCGCCTTGCCGAGCGGCAGGTCGAGGCCGAGGATCGCCTGAATGCCACGCGCCCGCGCCGTAATGGCCGCCCGGCTGAGAAGCATCGGTCCCTCGGGCCGGCAGATCTCGTCGAGCGCCAGGTTTTCGGCGACGGTCAGCTGCTGCACGACGCCGTCGTTGATGATCTGGTGAACCGTGTGGATACCGGCGGCGCAGGCTTCGAGCGGCGACCGGAAGTCCACCATCTCGCCGTCGATCTCCATCGTACCGGAATCGGCCGGATGCACGCCGCAGAGAATCTTGATCAGCGTCGACTTGCCGGCGCCGTTGGCGCCCATCAGCGCCAGCACTTCGCCGCGCTTTATGTCGAGATCGACGTCGATGACCGCATGCGTGCTGCCGAAACGCTTGTTCAGCCCACGGATGCGGATCACCTCCCTCCCTGGTTCTGTCATGCCGAAAACCGCCTCCACGGATGTTTGGCAGAGGGCCTCCTCCAGACCCGATGGCGGCAACCTAGCCACCAAAACGTCAATTGTCAATCTATCTTGACAAATGACGAAAACCAGACCAACTTCCACCTCCAACAACCTCTGCCAGCATGAGGAGCGACAAAGCGTCGTGGCGGAGGGTTGGTAGCGAGGGATGGAGAAGACCCCATGACAGACGTTCGGAGCGCCCGTACCGGCGGCGCCGACTATCGGCCGATGACCGACGGCACGCTGGCGCCCTATCTCGCCGGCTTTTCGGAAGTTGCCGCCATCCTGGGCGGGGCGGCGCAGGACTGGAAGGTCACCGAGGTCGGTGACGGCAACCTCAACCTGGTGTTCATCGTGCGCGGCCCCAGGGGATCGCTGATCGTCAAGCAGGCCCTTCCCTATGTGCGCCTCGTCGGCGACTCCTGGCCGCTGCCGCTCGACCGGTCCTTCTTCGAGAGCCAGGCGCTGATGATCGAAGACGCCGCCGCGCCGGGGTTGGTGCCGAAGGTCGTGCTGTTCGACGCCATGCAGGCGCTGGTGGTCATGGAAATTCTCACGCCGCATATCATCATGCGCAAAGGACTGATCGACGGCGTCGAGTTCCCGCTTTTCGCGGCGACGCTGTCGGAGTTCATGGCCCAGTCGCTGTTCAAGACCTCCGATCTCTATCTGCCGGCTGCCGAAAAGAAGCGGCAGATGGCGGTGTTCTGCGCCAACACCGAGCTCTGCCGGATCACCGAGGACCTGGTGTTCACCGATCCCTACCGGGCGGCCAAGCTCAACCGCTGGACCTCGCCACAGCTCGACGACATTGCCCTGGAGTTTCGCGCCGATGGCCCGCTCAAGGCGGCCGCCCAGGCGATGAAGCTGAAGTTCCTGAGCCACGCCGAGGCGCTGGTGCACGGCGACCTGCATTCCGGCTCGATCATGGCGACCAGCACGGATGTTCGGGTGATCGACCCGGAGTTCGCCTTCTTCGGGCCCATGGGCTTCGATGTGGGCGCACTGATCGGCAATCTGATCCTCGCCTATCTCAGCCAGATCGGCCACGAGGACAAGAAGGGCGGACGGGACGCCTACCGCGCCTGGATCCTGAGGCAGATCACCGACGTCTGGACGCTGTTCTCGGCCCGTTTCGTCGAGCTTTGGTCGACCGAGGGCAAGGGGGACGCCTTCACCGCCGAGCTGTTCACCGATGCGGCGAGCCGGGCGGCGCTGGCGGAAGAACAAGCCCGCTACATGCGCGCGCTGTTCGAGGACACGCTGGGCTTTGCCGGCTGCAAGATGATCCGGCGCATTCTCGGTCTCGCCCACGTCGCCGATTTCGAGAGCATCAGCGACAAGGATCTGAGGGCGAGTGGCGAACGGCGGGCTCTGCGCCTCGGCCGGGACCTCGTTGTCAACCGGACGCGCTTTGCCGATATCGAGGCCGTTGCGGCCGCCGTGGTCGCCGCCGACGCCACCCGCTGACGGCCACCGGCCGCATTCGAGACCCCTGGGCGGCTGCCAGCCGCCCGCCACAAGTGGACCGTCCGTCGCGCTGAGGCGCGCGACGGCGATCGGAGGCCTTTCATGAAAATCTACGGCAAATCCATGCGGACGATCTGGGTTGCGGACGACAGCTGGGGCGTCGAGATCATCGACCAGACCAAGCTGCCCTTCGAGGTGACGACCCGGACCCTTCGCTCCTGGCAGGAAGCGGCAACGGCCATCCGCGACATGGTGGTACGTGGCGCGCCACTGATCGGCGCCACCGGCGCCTACGGTCTGGCGCTGGCCATGCGCGAGGACTCCTCCAACGAGAACCTCGAGCGGGCCTACACCGCCCTGCTGGCCACCCGCCCGACCGCCGTCAACCTCCGCTGGGGTCTCGACGACCTCAAGGGGCGCCTTCTCAAGGTCGCCCCTTCCGAGCGCATGGGCCTTGCCTATCGCCGCGCAGCCGAGATCTGCGACGAGGACGTCGAAACCTGCAAGGCGATCGGCCGGCATGGTCTCGCCATCATCCGCGAGCTCTGGGAGAAGAAGGGCAAGCCGCCGCGCTTCAACGTTCTCACCCACTGCAACGCCGGCTGGCTCGCCTGCATCGACTGGGGCACCGCGCTCGCCCCCATCTACATGGCCTTCGAAGCGGGCATTCCCATCCATGTCTGGGTCGACGAGACGCGGCCGCGCAACCAGGGCGCCAGCCTCACCGCCTTCGAGCTCGGCCAGCATGGCGTCGACCACACGGTGATTGCCGACAATCAGGGTGGCCACCTGATGCAGCACGGCCTCGTCGACATGGCGATCGTCGGTACCGACCGCACCACGGCGACCGGCGACGTCTGCAACAAGATCGGCACCTATCTCAAGGCGCTGGCCGCCCATGACAACGGCGTGCCCTTCTACGTCGGTCTGCCCTTCACCACCATCGACTGGACGCTGGAAGACGGCATCCGCCAGATCCCGATCGAGGAGCGCGACGCCCGCGAACTCAGCCACATCACCGGCCGTACCGCCGATGGCCGGCTCGAGACGGTGGACATTCTCCCGAAGGGCAGTCCCGCGCTCAACTACGGCTTCGACGTGACACCGGCCCGCCTCGTCACCGGGCTCATCACCGAACGTGGCGTCGCCGATGCTAGCCGCGAGGGTCTTCTCAAGCTCTATCCGGAGCAGACGGCCAAATGACAACCCGCCCCTGCCCCGCATCGGAGATCCGAGCCGGCGCAGGGGCGCGCGCCGGCTCCCCCCGGCAGGCGCTTCCCTTATTCGCGCGTCCTGTCGATCTAGAGTCGGCCGAGAATGTTGCGGGCCGTCGGTTCGTCGGTGATCAGCGCGGTAATGTAACCGCCACGCAGGGCGCCGAGAATGGCGTCGGTCTTGTCCGGGCCACCGGCAGCGGCAATGCGGGTCGGCACGCTGCGAACGTCGTCGAGAGTGATGCCGATCATCCGGTCGTCCATGGTGCCGCGCAGCCAGTTGCCCTCGATGTCGTAGAAGCGACCGGCAATGACGCCGACGGCGCCGTTGGCGATGTAGTACTTGCTCTCGTCGACGGAGATCAGGCCGGAGGCGAACACCAGGCTGTTGGCCTTCACCGTGCAGACGCCGAACAGCAGCTTGTTGCAGGAACGGATGCGGGCGAACTGTTCCTGGATCGTCGGTTCGCGCATCAGCGCGTCGCGCAGCGCCGCGTTGGACAGGGCCGCCGGGGCATGCAGGTTGATCGACCGGGCGTGCAGGCGACGGGCAATGAAGGCCACGCATTCCTCGGCCGTGAAGCCGTCGTAAGCCGAGCGCTGGCTGCCGATCACCTGCACGACGCAACTGTCGGGCATGGCCCTTTCCGGCAGGTTTTCGGCCAGCGACAGCACGGTACGCCCCCAGGCGACGCCCAGAACGTCGCCGTTCACCAGGATCTGGTCGAGATACTGGGCGCCGGCCCGGCCGATGCGCTCGCTCGGTGGCCTCACGCCGCCGTCGAAGGGAATGACCATGCATTCGGTGAGGCCGAAGGCCTGCTTGAGCTGCTGGGCGAGGTCGATCGAGTTCAGGAGTTCCGGCCGCACCACCACCTTGACGTAGTGCAGGTCGCGCGCCTGTTGCAGATAGTTCACCACCGTCGCCCGCGACACGCCCATCAGGTCGGCGATCTGGCTCTGCGTCATCTCGTCATGGTGGTAAAGCCAGGACGCCCACAGAAGCGGATCGGTGAGGTACTCCCCCGGCCGCGGCAGCGGCGCTCTGTTGTCCGCTTCGGCTGCCCCCGACCGGTCGGCCTTATCCTTCATCCTTGAGCGTAGCGCCATGATCTTCCAACCCCATCGCCCCGAAGCGTGACACTCCGGATCGACAATTGACAATCTGAGTTAACATAAGCACCCATCCGCGCCAAGTGCCAATGCTCGTCCGGCGTGTCGACCACGCCTGCCGCCCTTCATCCGAGGACATCAGTATGCCTGCCAGCCTTTCCGCCCTTTCCCATCTCGCCCTCCGGACGGAGATCATCGCCACCTGCCGCGAAATGAACGCCTCGGGCGTCAACCAGGGGACCTCGGGCAACGTCAGCGTTCGCGTCGGCAAGGATCGCTTTCTGGTAACGCCAACCGGCATTCCCTATGCTGGCATGACCGAGGACCAGATCGTCGAGATGACCTTCGATGGCACCTATTACGGCCCCTGCCGGCCGACCAGCGAATGGCGTTTCCACCGCGACATCCTGCTGCATCGGCCGGATATCGACACGGTCATCCACACCCACTCGATGTTCTCGACGGTGATCTCCTGCCTGCGCCGCGACATTCCGGCCGTCCACTACATGGTGGCTGCGGCAGGCGGCGAGAACATCCGCTGCGCCGACTACGCCACCTTCGGCTCCCAGGCGCTGTCCGACAACGCGTTGAAGGCGCTGGACGGCCGTCTTGCCTGTCTGCTCGCCAACCACGGGCTGATCGTGCTCGGCGCCAACCTCAGGAAGGCCTATTCGCTGCTGGTCGAGGTGGAGACCATCGCCGCTCAGTATTGGCGGACGCTTGCCGTCGGCACGCCGGTCATCCTCGACAGCGCCGAGATGCAGAACGTCTTCGCCATGTTCAAGGTCTATGGTCGTCAGGACGTGGCCGACGCCGATCTCCGCTGCGGCGGCATGGTAGCGCCTGCCGCCTGAGGCCTGCATCTTCAGACCGGCGTCGCGTATATCTCGACGCCGGGCCGATCGAGCCGGGACAGGTCGTCCGGCGCCATCAGCACGGCCGCCGTCGACAGGGCATCGGCCAGCGCGGCCTCCGGCGCCACGACGCTGACGGCTGAGAAAGCGGATGCGACGGCGCCCTTTCGGGGGTGCAGGATGTGACCGACGCGGGCGTTGGCATCGAGAAGGGTGCCGGCCATCATCGACGTGGCGACGGCGCGGTCCTTGAGGCGAAGCGTTGCCCTCAGAGACTCGTTATCAGGGCCGGAGGCAAGGCCGACCTTCCAGCCGTCGCCATTACGGCCACCGCCCAGCACCCTGATCTCGCCGATGTCGAGCAGCACGTTGTCGAAGCCGCGTGCCTTGAGGAGATCGGCGACGCGATCGGTGATGTAGCCTTGGGCGATGCCGTTCAGCGTCATCGCCATTCCCGGACGGGAAAAGCGGACCGCCGCTTCATCGAAGATCACCTGATCGAAACCGACCAGCGTCAACCGGTCGGCAAGTTCCGCCTTGGGCAGCGCATCGCTCCGCCCACCAGCGTAATGGGCGGCGTAGGCGGCAAACAGCGGCTGGACCGTGGGGTCGAACAGGCCGCCTGTCTCTCGGTGCGCGCTCCGTGCCAGCGCCAGAAGATGCAGGACGTCGGCTTCCGGTGCATCGAGCCGGCCGGCAGCATTCAGGCGGGAGAGGGCGCTGTCGGCGCGATAGAGACTGAACAACCCTTCGAGGCGGGCAATCTCCTGTTCGACGGCGGCGAAGGTCGCCTCCGCCAAAGCTGCGTCGGCGCCGACAAGTTCGATCGAGGCATGAGCGCCGAGTGCGCTGCCCGACCAGCGACGGGTGGGAGCCGCAGCGAGAGCGGCGGGCACGAAGGCGATGGTGGCGAGTGCTGCGCCGATGTGGATGAAGCGGCGCCGGGCGATGGGCCGGGCTAGGAGGTCTGCCATGACGGCCTCACATCTGCATGTCGGAATGGCTTGGGGGCTCGGCGTTGGCCGGACCTAGATACTTGTCGGGAATATCGGCGAGCTTGACGATGGCACCGCCTTCGCGCGCCACGAAGTCGTCGGCCGCCTTCTGGCTGCCGAACGGGATCGCCTCGGGCATGCCCATGGCGCCGGCCTGTCGGCTGCCGATGACGAACACCGCCGCCTCGGCGTCGATCCAGTTGTCACGGCCAGGCTCGGCCCAGCTCGGCGCCTTCTCCATGTCGGAAACGTAGACGGCGGTGACGTCGCCGCGCTTCTCGCCGCCCCTCAGATAGGTGACGGCATCGCTCACTTGGGAGAACCACAAGGGTTGCTCCTGCCCCTTCTCATGAACCTGCGCCTTGGGGCCGCCGTGGTCGGCGAGATACATCTGGCAGTAATAGCCGAGCGCCTCGTCGGTCATGGTGATGGCGGTCGGCTTGACCGCAGCCTCTTCCTTGCAGGCGGCGAGCGGCAGGGCCAAGGCGGCGGAGAGCAGCATGGCGGAGAGAATGCGGTTGATCATGGGCGGATTCTCCGGGTGAGGGCCCAGGCGACGGCAAGGCTTGCGGCGAGCCACAGGACAAGCACGAGGAGCGCGCTGGAAACCGGGAAGGGAAGCGTGTGGGCGAGGCCGTCGAGGCCGGCGATCGGTGCGTTCGATTCGATCAGCGCCAGATTGTAGAGACGGAAAGCGTCGCCGGGGTTGGCGAGGACGAGGGCCGGGAACACCGTCTTGGTGAAGGCGCCGCCCTGGTCGACAATGACGGCGCCGAGAAGCGCCAGGTCGTAGAGCACCACCAGCACCAGCCAGGCGCCGATGGCGAGTGCGGCAGCGGTGCCGGTCTGGCGCGGCAGGCCGGACAGGGCCATCCCCAGGGCGATGAACACGGCGCCCAGCAGCACGGCGGTGGAAAGAAGCCGCGCCCAGGCGAGAAGACCGGCATCGTCGGCGCCGTGCGCGCCGGCGATCACCGCGCCGGCGATGCCGTAGCCGATGGCGATGGCCAGCGCCAGCACGGCGAGGTGGCCGCAGAACTTTGCCAGCACCAGTTCGCCGCGCTTCAACGGCGTCGCCAGCACCAGCGCCAGAGTGCCGCGCTCGATCTCGCCGGCGATGCTGTCATAGGAAACGAGCAACGCCATCAACGGTACGAGGTAGACGGTGAGCGTCGACAGGCTCGCCGCCGTCAGCGTCAGCGCGTCGGCCTTGAGGGCGCCGCTCGGCCCGGAACCGAGGAAGGCCAGCGCCAGCGCGAACAGCGTGAAGGCCAGTGTCGACAGGAGGACCCAGCGATTGCGGAAGGCGAGGCGGAACTCGGTGGCGGCCACCGCCGTCATGCGGTCAAGACCGATCATTGGATGGCTCCCTGGGCGGTTACGCCGGAATAGTGGCGGTAGACATCGTCGAGATCCGGCAGGGCGATGTCGATGTCGGCAACGTCGGGCCCGAGTTCGGCAAGGCGGGCAAGCGCGCCCACCTTTTCGTCGGCGCGACAGGTGACCACGACAGAACGACCATTGACTCTCTCACCACCGAGGCGGGCGTGCAGCGCCTCGACCCGGCCTTCGGCCGCCTCGACGCGAATGCGGATCGGCAGACCAGCCCGCCGGGACAGGTCGGCGAGCGAGCCTTCGGCCCGCAGCCGACCCTTGGCCAGGATGGCGATGCGGTCGATGCGGTTCTCGATTTCCGACAGCGAGTGCGAGGACAGGAGCACCGCCGTGCCGGCACGGGCGGACGCCTCCAGCACGGCGTAGAACTCGCGCCGCGACACCGGATCGAGGCCGGAGGTCGGCTCGTCCAGCAGCAGGAGGCGCGGCGTACCGATCAGCGCCTGGGCGAGACCGAGCCGCTGGCGCATGCCCTTGGAGTAGGTGCCGACGGCCCGTTTGGCGGCGTCGGCGATGCCGACCGTTTCAAGAAGCGGCAGGGCCGCCTTCGGCGCGACGCCCTTCAGGCGGGCGAAATGGGTGAGCACCTCGGCGCCGGTCAGGGCCTTCGGAAACACCACCTGCTCGGGCAGGTAGCTCACGGCACGGCGCGCCACGTCCGAACCCGGCGTGGCGCCGGCGATGGTGAGATGGCCGCCGGCCGGTTTGAGAAATCCCAAAACGGTCTTGAACAGCGTCGACTTGCCGGCGCCGTTGTGCCCGAGCAGTGCCACCCGTTCGCCCGGCGCAACTGAAAGGCTGACCCCGTCGACCGCCGTCACGGCGCCAAAGCGGATGGTCAGGTTCTCGACGGAGAGGATGGCGGCGTCGGTCATTGTGAAATCTCCGCGGCCGGAACAAAACCAACCGTCACGGGGGTACTGGGCGAGCGAGGTCCGGCGCCCTCGGGCGACATCAGCGGGTGACTGTCGATCACGCCCCCCGGCAACAGGCCGGGGAAACGCGATTGCGCCCAGCGAATGAGCTGCACCGCCGGCGCGCCCAGGAGCAGCCGCGTCATCGGCTGGCTCCAGGTCAGAACGTCCACCGTGTCGTTGGGTCGGTAGGGACTGTCGGCCATGCCGTCGCCATCGATGTCGAAGGCCACGTGATCGGACCAGAAGTTGCCGATCTGCGCTTTTGTCTGTCCGGCCACCTCAGCTACGCCGCTCCATTCGAGCCAGCGGGTGCCGACATATTTCACCTGGGTACGGTTGCCGATCACGGCGTTGCCGGTCAACACGTTTTCCGAGGCGCCGCCGGTCAGATGAACGCCGATGTCGCAGCCTTCGAGACGGTTGCCCTCGAAGCGGTTGCGCGTCGCGCCGTAGATGAACAGGCATTTCTCGCCACCGTCGCGTACCTCGTTGTGAACGAGACGCGAGTTCTTGACGGAGTTGAGGAACAACCCGTGGGTGGCATCTCCCACCGAGAGATTGTCGGTCGCGGTCACGCCGCGGGAAAACATGAAGGCGAAGCCCAGCATGTTGCCGCGCGAGACGTTGTGCTCCAGCTCGATGTCGTTGGCATACATCGAGTGAAAGGCGAAGCGCAGTTCCTGCATGCGGTTGAAGCGGTAGCGCGCCTTCATCGACGTGGTGACGAAGATGCCGTCGCGGCCGCGCCGGATGTCGTTGTGTTCGACAAGAAGGCCGGGGGCGTTCCAGACGTAGATGCCGGAGCCCATTTCGGCGCGATGGAGATCGGTGCGGCCGACGATGGTGTTGCCGCGGACCGTCGCATCGATGGCGCCCTGCACGTCGATGCCGATCAGATTCATGACGATCCGGTTGTCTTCGACGAGGGCGCGGCGCGTCTCCTTGGCGAGCGCGATGCCGCTGTCCAGCTTGTCGAGCTTGCGGCCAGAGCCGGTGATGTAGAGGCCTTTCAGGGTCACGTCGTCGGCCTGTACCGCGACGACTGTCCCCTCACCCTTGCCGACGATACGACTGTCGCGGCCGCCGAGGAGAGTCAGCGGCCGGTCGATGACGATAGGGCCGTTGTAGCTGGCGTTGCCGAGCCGGAGGACATCCCCCGGCGCGGCGGTTTCAATGGCCTGGCGCAGCGCGTCCGCCTCATTGCCAACGACGATCTCGGCGGCGCCGGCGGGGCCGACGCAACAGAGAAGGACGGTGGCGAGGGTGGCGAGACGGAGCGCGCGCTTCATGTCTTTCCTCAGGCCGACTTGGCCTTCACGATCATGCGGCCACGCATCTCCATGTGGAGGGCGTGACAGAACCACTGGCAGTAGTACCAGTGAACGCCCGGCCGGTCGGCCGTGAAGGTCACCGAGGCCGTGGCCTGCGGCGCCACTTCCATGGCGACGCCATAGTTGGAAACGGTGAAGCCGTGGGTCAGGTCCTCCACATCGTCGAGGTTGGTGACGTAGACGGTGACCTCGTCGCCCTCGTTGACCTCGAACTCCTCGAGACCGAAGGCCGGCGCCACCGACGTCATGTAGACGCGCACTTTGTTGCCGTCGCGGATGACCGTGCTGTCCGCCTCGATGTCGACGCCGTCCGCCTTGGCCTGCTTGACGGCATCGGCAAAGAACGGGTCGTCACGCTTCCAAACCGCCAGCGGGTTGACGATGTCGGCACGCACCAGGATGCTGTCATGCGGCTCGGCAAAGGTCGGGCTGTCGTGAACCAGCTTCATCTCGTCGCCGGAGATGTCGATCAACTGCTCGTTCTCCGGCTTGAGCGGACCGACGTTCAGGTAACGGTCCTTGGAGAACTTGTTCATCGACACCAGCCACTTGCCGTCGGCCTCCTTGGTCTCGCCCATGGAGGTCGCGTTGTGGCCGGGCTGATAGGCGACGTCGATCTTCTGTACGATCGGGTCGACCTTCTCGCCCTTGAAGGCACTGATGGCCTTGTCGATGTTCCACTTCACCACCTGGCTGTCGAGGAACAGCGTCGTGTAGGCGTTGCCGCGGTTGTCGAAGGCGGTATGAAGCGGGCCGAGGCCCAGTTCCGGTTCGCCGACGATGCAGGAGCGCGGGTCAGCATTCTGCGCAAACAGTGCGTCCACCTTGCTGACGTCGATGATCGACACGGTCGGCGACAGCTTGCCGTTGATCATGATGTACTTGCCGTCCGGCGTGGCGTTGACGCCGTGCGGGCTGTTGGGAATCGGAATGTAACGGGTGTACTTGGAGTTCTTGCCCTTGCGGCCGTCCAGCACCTTGACGCCGTTCAGCTCCTGGAAGTCGCCGGCGGCAACGCCCGCCTCGATCGCCTTGATGTCGAAGACGACGACGTGGTCGGTCTCGTTGGCGGTCATTTCGGCAAGATTGACGCCCATTTCCGAGTTGTAGGACGTCGAGAAGACGTACTTGCCATGGTAGTCCGGGCTGGTGTTGTCGAGGTTGCCCGAGACGATGACCTGCCAGGCCACTTCCATCTTGTCGCCATCAACGGCGGTGAAGATGTTGACGTATTCCTTGGGATCGGTCGTCTTGCCGTCATTGACCAGCGGCGCCTCATGCTCGCCATTGGCGAAGATGTAGCCGGTCCGCGGATACTTCTGCGGCCGCAAGCCATGGATGTCGGAGGCGTTGGGGATCTCGATGATCTTGTCGCAACGCATCACGTCACAGCGCACGCGGGCGATGCGGGTGTTGGCCTTGTCGTTCATGAAGAGGTAGCGACCGTCATAGGTGCCATCGGTGAACGACATATGCGGATGGTGCAGGTCGCCGTTCTGGTAGGTCTGGAGACCGCGCTTGGCAAGGAGCGCCTTGGTGTCGGGCAGCAGTCCCTCGGTGAGCACCTTCAGGCTTTCGTTGGTCATGCCCCAGCCGGTGGCCGAACAGCGGTTGAACACCGGCACGCGCATCAGTTCGCGCATCGACGGCACGCCGAGAATGCGCAGTTCGCCCGTCTGGCCGGAGGACCAGAAGCCATAGTATTCGTCGAGTTCGCCCGGCTTCACCTCGGCCTTGTTGGCCGGTTCCGCCGCCTTGGTGCCGCTGGTGGCCATCAGGCCGCCAACGGCCGTTGCCGCCACGCCGGCGAACACTGCCGTCTTGGCGGTGCCCCCCAGAAGCGACCGGCGGGACAGGTTATGCGTCTCATCAGTCATTTCGCTCTCCTCGGTTATCTTTCTCACGCTTGTGCCGAACCACCGACGTCGTTCCGGACGGCAAGGTTGCCTCCCGGTGACGCCGCCCCCGTCTGGGCGAGGCCGTTCTGGCGTTCGAAGCGTTCCCGCTTTTTCAGCTTGCCAATCACAACCGGACAGCGGGTCGTGCTGCGGTAGAGCACCTGGCAATGCAGACAGGAGACGCATTCGTTGGGGTTGATCTCACCCGTCGGGTGGATCGCCTGCACCGGACATTCATGGGCGCAGGTCTGGCAGGGATTGCCGCATTCGCGGTAGCGCTTCAGCCAGCGGAACATGTGCAGCCTGGCCGGGATGGCGAGGCCACCGCCCAGCGGGCAGACATAGCGGCAGTAGAAGCGTTCGATGAACAGGCCCGGCGCAAGCATGGCGAGCGCAAACAGCACGTAGGGCCAGGGGCGGTCGAACTTCAGGATGATCGCCGTCTTGAACGGCTCGATCTCCGCGTAGTGCTCGGCCATGTCGAGCGAGTAGAAGGAGATGCCCAGCAGGCCGAGGAAAATCATGTATTTGATCGGCCAGAGGCGCTCGTGCAGACCCCAGGGCAGGCGGATCTGGGGAATCCGCAGCCAGCGGGCGATCTGGTTCGACCACTCCTGCAGGGCGCCGAAGGGGCACAGCCAGCCGCAATAGGCGCCTCGCGCCCAGAACAGCAGCGCCGCCGCCACAGCGAACCACAGGATGAAGATCAGCGGATCCATCAGGAAGGTTTCCCAGCGGAAATCGCTGACCAGCGCCGACAGGACGGCGAGCAGGTTGACCACCGAGAGCTGGGCGTTGGCGTACCAGCCGACGAACACCAGCGTGAAGGCGAGGTAGCTGAGCCGGATGATGCGGAACACCCGCTCGTTCTTGGTGGCGAAGGTCTGGAAGAAGAAAATGCCGGTCAACGCCGCCAATGCCGCGATGATGATGGCGACCTCGACGCGCTTGGCCTCCCAGATACGCAGCCACAGGCGATCGCGAGCCGGCCCTTCGTCGGCGGAGCTTGCCGCCGGTGCCGGGACGGTGGCGACGGGCGCCGGCTTCGGCTGCGTCGCGAGATAGGCGGGCGGCAGCGCATAATCGACGTCATAGGTGAGGAACAGCTTGTCGATGGCACCGACGGCGCGCGAGACCAGGAGCTGCAGCCGCCAGGGCGCGGCCGGGTCGAAGCCTGACGCCTTGGGGATGACGAAGAGATCCATTTCGCTGAAGGTCGGAGCATCGGTGGGCGCCATGCGAACGACGCGCAGATGATCCTTGTCGCGGAAGCGGATGGTGGCCTCGCCCTGCAGCACCGTGATGCGGTCGAAGATGCCACCGCGCACGTAGCCCGACCCCTTGAAGGACCAGCGTCCCGTGCTGGCAACGAAGATCGCCTCCTCCCCGTCGCCGAGCCTCCGGACGAGGTTGGCATAGGCGGCTTCGCCCAGCAGCGTGCGGCCGATCGACGGCTGGCTGGCCAGCCCGACGTAGATGTCGATATAGCCGTCGGTGTCCGCGCCGGGCTCGCGATGGGTGGCGGCACGCGGATCGCCCTGCTTGTCGAAGGCGGCGTTGATCTCGCCCACCGACATGCTGAAGCGCCGCACCGAACCGTCGCCGGTCAGCGTCGTCCAGTCGCTCACCGCATTCTTGGAGCGATCCACCATCTTCACGTCGGCGGCAGGGCCTGCTCCCGCAGAGGCGAATCCTTCGAGCCCGAGCGCACGGGCGGCCTTCAGTCCCGACCGGCGGATCGAGTCGTCGATCACCATGATGGTGACCGTGGCACCGGAGACGATGTCGAGGTCATGGGCAGGCCCGTCGGCCTCGCGCTTCAGGTCCAGGCCGGTATACTTCGCGATCACCGCCGTGATCTTGGCCTCGGGAATGCCCACGAGGACGATCGGCTCGGAGTGCTTGACGAGGCGGGCACCGGTGATCACCGCCTTGTCGTTGAGGCCGATGAGGATATGGATCGGCTTGCCGGAATAACCAGTGGCCGGCACGAAATCGGTGTTGAGGAAGACCCAGCCGATCCGTTCGCCCGCCTTGAGGGCCGGTGCGGCTGGCATGTCGTCTCGGATCGGACCGTAGGCATCCGCTCCCGGCACCAGATCCGCGGGGGCCACCTTGCCGAGGAAGTCGGCTAGGCTGGCCGCCTTCGACGGCATCGCGACGAGCGCCAAGGCAAGCGCAAGGCAAAGGGCCGTTACCATCCTGGCAAGCCAGGGCGTCTCCGCCAGTCTCATCTCGCCTCCCCGGAATCACCGTCAACATGAACTATGCCATCATGTTTTCACGAGATGACTTGGACCTTCGTTGCGCTGGCACAAATTCGATTGATGTAGATCACAAAGGCCTATCGGCCCGGGGGCCGGTCAGAATGCCGGCATAGCCGGCTGCGAAGGCCAGAAAGGCGGCCGCCCACAAGAGGCCGGCGCAGCCGATTAAGTGATAATACGCCCCGCCCGCGTATGGGGCGGCCATGCGCAGGAGTGCCCCGACACTCACAAGGCCGTAGATGGCGAGTTCGAGCCGGCCGGCGGCGAGCGGCCGGCCGGTATGGCCGCGACTCACCCGCGTCATCACGCCAAGCACCATTAGTCCGACGCTACCGGCGGTCCACAGATGCAGTGCGGCGGTCGGATCGATGACGGCCGGCCACAGGATGGCCAATGCCTCGACGACAAAGCCAAGCGCAACCGATCCGATGGCGACGTGCAGCACCAGAAGCAACGGTTCGGCTCGCGCCGCAAGGCCCCGCCAGCGGGCAAGTCTCGCCGCCGTCAGCAGACCGGCCAGGCCCAGCGCGACAGCCGTGCCGACCCATGTCGGCGCGATGGTCCACGCGAGGAAGGCAAGCCCCGAGACGACCATCGCCGCGGCGTCGAAGCGGTCGAAGGCCGCCGGCAACCTGGTTTCGCCGCGCGCTTTCAGCCAGTTGCGGGTAAACGCGGGGGTGATGCGCCCGCCCATCAGCAGAATGAGCAAGAGGACCGCCGACAGCGCGGCCCGAATGGAAACGTCGGCAAGGCCGTTGATTGCCGCCTCGGCATGGAAGCCGGCATCGGCCAATGCCAACACAAGAATAAGGCCGACGACCCTGAGGTTCCGCCAGTTGCCGGCCAGCACGACCTCGCGACCAAGCAGGGCAGCGAGCGCCAGGGGAAAGGCGAGATCGATCAAGGCCGCCGGAACCAGCCCGATCAGAGCGGAAGCGGACACGGCGATCCGGCCGGCAAGCCAGATCAGCGCCAGAAGGACAAGCGGCCGGCCGGTGATGGTCGGGCGGCCGGTCCAGCTCGATACGGCCGTCAGCGTGAAGCCGGCGATGATCGGCGGCACACCGCCGAACAGCATGGCGTGGATATGCCAATCACGCGGGGCGAAGGCGGTGGGCAGCTCGACGTGCCCCATGTAGAGAGGCACCCAGATCAGGATCGAGCCGGCCATCCACAGTGCCGCCAGCAGGAAGAACGGCCGGAAGGCACCCGAAAGAAAGTGCCCCCGCCCCGCGATGTTGGTCATGTCAGAGGCTGCCCAGCAGTTCCGTGAACAGCTTGCCGGCCTTACCGGGGTTCTTCGCCGCCTTGGCGGCTTCGAGGTTGGGGGCGGGATCGCCGACGACCACCACCGCCACCATGCCCATCACATAATGCGGCTTGCACTTGACGCCGTAGACGCCCGGCTGGGTGAAGGTCACCGTCAGGTCCTTGCCGATCTTGCCCTCGAAGGGCTGGGCGCCTCCCGGCAGCATGCCCGGCACGCTCTGGGCGTCATGTCCCGGATCGGTGGCGACGAAGGTCACCGTGTCGCCCGGCTGAACCTTCACGAGGTCCGGCTCGAACACCATCATGCCCTTGGCGCCCTTGTTGAGCATCTTGACCTGAACGTCGGCGGCAGTGGCGGGAAGGATGGCAACCGCGAGGGCGGCGGCGGCGAGGAGAAGGGTCTTCATTTCTAAGCCTCGTTTGTGGATTCTGATATTCAGAATAAGGGATGTTACCCTTCCTGACGTTGCGAAAACGCAAACTTTGAGACTGAGTTTCATTTTTGCCTGTGGCTGCGTGTGCGATGACCGCCGAGCCCGACAGGCTTCAGTCTTTCTTGAACTCGATGGGAACCGTGACCTTGAAGGGAGCATCGAGGCTGTCAGGAACAGGGGGAAAGGCTCCGACGCGGCGAATCAGGCGCTCGGCGGCCGCACTGACCGCGGCCGAGCCCCCAACACTGAGGCCGATGATCGAGCCGTCGCGACCGATCGACAGCGACACCGTCGCCCGGCCGGTGGCGCCATCGGCGTCGCTCGCCCGGCGCTTGCCGACGATCGCCCGGCGGACCGAACTGCGATAGGCGGCCAGCGCGTCGGCGACCTGTCGTCCCGCCCCGGCACCGGCCGCCTGGGCGTCGGCCGGCGGGGTTACCTCCGGCTGCTTCCTCGGTTCCGCCTTCCGGCGCTCCGTTTTCTTCGGTTCGGATTTGGGCTTCACTTCGGCCGTCTCGACCATCTCCGGCGGAGGTGGCGGCGGCAGCGGGATCGCCACCTCCGACGGCGGCAGCATCTCCGGCTCGGATGGCGGCGTCTCGACCGGCTCGGGCAGCGCTTCGGCCAACTCCTCAACCGACTGGATGGTTTCGACCGCCTCAGGCTCGAGCGGCACTGCGGCCACGTCCTCGGGCGGCGCTTCCTGAATCTCCTCGACCGCCGCCTGCTCGACGCTTTCGAGCGGCGGCAGCTCGGGCTCCGGCGGCAGATCGATCATCACCACCGCCTCCGGCGCGGCCACGACCGCCGCAGAATCGTCGGCCGGAAAGACCCACCACAAAGCCACGCCATGCAACGCCAAACCGACCGCGCCGGCCAACGACCAGCGCAACAGTCCGGACCGTCGCGATAGAAGCTCGGTCATCGGTGCGGAATGAACGCCCATCGGATCGGCAAGTCTTTCGGCGTCTAGAGGACGGTCAGCCGCCGGAGGCGGGCGGGTTGGCGACCTGTTCGATGCCGACCAGCGCCACCTTGAGATAGCCGGCCGCCCTCAGAAGGTTCATCGCCTCGGCGAGGTCGCCATAGGCCACCGTTCTGTCAGCCCTGAGGAAGACGCGCTCGGCCTTGTTGCCGCCGGTCACCGCGTCGAGACGGCCGGCCAGCGCCTCGCGCGCTACCTTCTCCTCGCCGACGCTGATGGTGAGATCCTCGCCTACCGTCACGTAGAGGGGCTTCTCCGGTCGTGGAGCGGCGGTGGCCGTCGAGCCGGGCAGATCGACCGGCACATCGACGGTGGCGAGCGGCGCCGCCACCATGAAGATGATGAGAAGCACCAGCATGACGTCGATGAACGGCGTCACGTTGATCTCGTGGTTCTCGGAGAGTTCGGTTCCGTCGTCGAGCCGGGCGGCCATTGCAAGCCTCCTTTGCATGCCGGACCGGGCAAGCCGGCCGGCCGTCGCTTCATCGGGTGAGGAGGCCGGCGTCGAGCCGGCCGGTTTCGAGGTCGCGCGACAGGGTGCGAATCAGCCCTTCGGAGAGGTCGGTCATCTCGGCGCGGAAAGCCGTCGTGCGGCGGGCGAGATGGTTGTAGACCACCACGGCCGGAATGGCGGCGACAAGGCCGGTCGCCGTGGCCAGCAGCGCCTCGGCGATGCCCGGCGCCACCACGGCGAGATTGGTGGTCTGGCTTTCGGAGATGCCGACGAAGGCGTTCATGATGCCCCAGACGGTACCGAACAGGCCGACGAAGGGGGCCGTCGAGCCGATGGTGGCGAGAAGACCGGTGCCGACCATCGCCCGCCGTCCGGCCGCCGCCTCAAGGCGGGCGAGGCGCGAGCGCACCCGTTCGACGAGACCGCCAGCAACCGGACCGGCCGCAACTCCATCAGGCCCGGTCTGGGCGATCTCCTCGCCGATTTCGGCCAGCATCAGGGCGAGTGGCCGCGGCAGGCGAGCGTGTCGGGCAAGACCGGAAATGGCCGCCTCGCCGGCGACCACGGCGACACCGCGCCGGGCCGCCCGGCCGAGGGCGGAAAGCTCCAGCACCTTGCCGACCAGGATCACCCAGGTGACCAGCGAGGCGGCGATCAGGCCGGTCATCACCGCCTTCACCACGAGGTCGGCAGCCATGAACATGCCCAAGGGCGTCAGATCGTGTGGCAGGGCAACGGCGGCCGCGCCGGCGGCCAGAGTCTCGGGGTTCATCGCCACCTCACTTGTCGAAGGGAGCGGCCACACGGGAGCGCGGCTCGACGAGGTCAAGGCAGGCGTCGGCAGCGAGGCCGTCGGCCTCGCAGGCCAGGACGTCATTGATCAGCAGCCGGCCGACATCGCCACAGGCAAGGCCCTTGAGGTCGAAGGTCTTGACCACCGTCCGTCCAGCCTTGAGAGGACCCGCATCCACACCCACCCGCTTGCTGACGATACCGGCACCGTCGAACACCACGAGATCGAGCTTCAAAGCCGCGAAGGTCGATGGCGTGCCGTTCTTCTCAACCAATGTCACCCGGCAATCGCCGCCGACACCATCCAGCCGGTTCAGTTCCAACGAGAAGGCACCGGCCTTGGAGGAAGAAGGCGGAGACGTCTGGGCAAGGGCGGGAAAGGCAGAAACGGACGCGGTCAACAGGAAGGCGAACATGCGCCGAATGGCGGAAAGGGAAACGGTCATTGAACTTGCCCCTGAACTCAGCAGTGCGGATTGGCTTCTATCAACTTTATTATGAGTCTTACATACATATTTTACTGACCCCCCGAACTGCCATTTCCAAAGTCACCCCAATCGCCGCCGCCAAAGCGATCCCTGTCTGATCTGCCTCAAAGACAGCCCGTCGCACTTATTGCAAACGCCTCGCAGTGTCAGCGCCATTTCGGGCTCATCGGTATTCAAACCTATAAACTTGATTTGCGCACTCATATTTTTTAGCGTCAGCGCGACGAGCTGACAATCGAATGGGACACGAGGCGATGGCGACCGACTTTCGGCCACAGATGACCAGCACCATTTCGGGCATCACCTTGAGGGAAGATCTGCGCTGGCGCGCCTGGAGCGGTTGCGTCGCCGATCTCTGGGAGGTTACCTGCGAGGCCGGCGCCCGTGGCGCCTACGTGTCGCGGGCGCCGCGCCTGTTCGCGTTGCTCGGCGATGTGGAGGATGGCGGCATCGACGTCCGCGACGCGGCGGGCCGACAGCACCGGCTCGACGGCCATAGGCGGTTTTGCTTCGTGCCAGCCGGCTATCCCATTCAGAGCTTCATCGACCGACTCGACGATCTCAGGCATCTCGACCTGCATTTCGACATCGCCACGCTGGCAGCCCAGTCGGGAGGGCGCATCCATCCCTGCCAGTTCCTGTCGCCGCGCATCGGCTTTTCCTCGCCCGGTCTTTCAGCCCTCGCGTCGCTGATCGCCGATGACTGCGCCGAAGGTCGGCGCGACGACCTTTATGGCGAAGGTCTGGTGCTGGCGCTTCTGGCCGAGTTGCTGGACCTGCGCCAAGCCGCGGCGCCGCAGCCGGACGCCGGCCTGTCGCGCCGGCAGATGAACCGCGTCATCGACTATGTGCGGGCCAACATCGTCCGCAACCTGTCTCTGGCCGAGCTCGGGGCTTTGGTCGGGCTGTCGCCTGACCACTTCGGCGTCGCCTTCCGGACGGCGGTCGGCAAGACACCGCACCAGTTCCTGCTTCATTGCCGCGTGGAAGCGGCAAAGGACATGCTGCTGCGGGAGGAGACCAGCCTGTCGGCGATCGCCGTCGACACCGGCTTTTCCGATCAGGCGCATTTCACGCGGGTGTTCCGCCGACTGACGGGCCGGACGCCGGCGCTGTGGCGGCGCGAGCAGCGCGCCCATTATGGCCCCGCCCGGACGGCACCGGTGGAAATCGTGAAACTCCGTCCCGCTTTCATTCCAAACGCCCCGGCTTCGTTCAATCGGCAGATCGCGACTTGACCTATCGGTTCGCCTCAGGAACGACCGTGGCGCCTTTCGCCGGGCCGGCGAAGGACGCGCCGCGGTCGACGTTACCGGAGAACCGACCGATGCCGTCCGACCGCAGCACACTCACTCGCGCCCTGGCGCTGACGCTCGCCACCCTGCCGCTCGCAGGCACCGCCCGCGCCCAATCGACGGCGCCGGTCGAACTCGACGAGATCGTCGTCCAAGGCGAGGGCGGATCCGGCACCGGTCCGGTGAAGGGCTATGTCGCCAAGGCCACCACCGCCGGCGCCAAGACCGACCTGCCGATCGAGAAGGTTCCGCAGTCGGTGTCGGTGATGGGGCGTGAGGAGATCGACGCCCGCGGCGCCGACAAGGTGGACGAGGCGCTTCGCTATACGCCGGGCGTCTTCACGCAGCCGTTCGGATCGGATGGCGATACCGACTGGCTGTTCATCCGCGGTTTCCAGGCAACGCAGAGCGGCGTCTACCTCGACGGCCTGCAGAGCTACAGCTACGCCTTCGGCGGATTCCTCATCGACAGCAATGACCTTGAGCGCATCGAGACGCTACGCGGCGCGTCCTCCGTGCTTTACGGCGGCAGCAACCCCGGCGGTCTCATCAACATGGTTTCCAAGCGCCCGACCGGCGAGCGCATCCGCAAGATCGAGACCAGCATCAATGATGCAGGCTATGCCTCGCTCGGCTTCGACATCGGCGACCGGATCTCCGACACCGTCGCGGCCCGGATCAGCGGCCGCCTTGCCGGCGGTGACGGCTATACCGATTTCGAGGAAAACATCCGCGGCACCGTGTCGCCATCGCTGACCATCGATCTCAGCGACACGACCCAACTGACGGTGCTCGCCAACTACACCCACCTCGACGGCGTTCACAACGGTGGCTCCTTCCTGCCCTACGTCGGCACCGTAGTGGCCGCGCCATATGGCTATATCGATCGCGACGCCAACTTCACCGAGCCCGACATCGACAACTATGACCGCGAGCAGGGATCGCTCGGTTACGAGCTGGAGCACGAGTTCGGCGACGGCTGGAAGGCGACGCAGGCGGCACGGATCGCCTACAGCGATGTCGAGGAAGCCTCGCTGTACGCCTACGCCTACAGTTCGCCCACCGAACTGGCCCGCATCAACTTTGCCCACCACAGCAAGACCTTCGCGCTCAATACTGACAACCGGATCGAGGGTACGGTGGACACCGGTCCGCTTGAGCACAAGCTCCTGCTTGGCCTCGATTATCGCCTGTATGATCTCGATCAGGTGCAAGCATCTTCGCTGGGAACGCCGATCTCGGCGCCCAACCCGGTCTATGGTTCGCCGCAACCGGCGCCGGTTCCCTACATCGACCAGACATTGCGGCAGCAGCAGCTCGGTTTCTACGCGCAGGATCAGATCGCCTTCGGTGATGGTTGGCTCGCCACGCTGAACGGCCGCTACGACCATGTCTGGACCGACGCCGTGGGGACGCCGGCCTATTCCGGCGACGATGGTCAGTGGAGCGGCCGCGCCGGCCTCGCCTATGAGTTCGACAATGGTCTCACGCCCTATGCCAGCGTTTCGACCTTCTTCGCACCGGTGCTCGGCGCCAATGGCAGCGGCGTGTTTCTGCCGGAGAGCGGCCAGCAATATGAGGCCGGCATCAAGTACCGACCCGACTGGATCGACGGCCTCTTCACCGTCTCCGTGTTCGACCTGACCAAGCAGAACGTGCTGACCGGCCCCTGGAACGCCCAGACGCAGATCGGCGAAGTCAACTCCAGGGGCGTCGAGCTCGAAGCCAAGGTCAACCTCACCGAGAACTGGAAGCTCACCGCCTCGGCCGCCGTCATGGACGTCGACATCACCCAGGACGCCGACGCCGCCATCATCGGCAAGACGCCCTACGTCATTCCCGAGACGATGGCATCGGCCTGGCTCGACTATACCTTCTCCACCGGCGCCTTCGAGGGCTTCACGGTGGGCGGCGGCCTGCGTTACGTCGGCTCGTCCTGGGCCGACAACGAGAACACGCTGAAGGTACCCGACGTGCTGCTCGCCGACGCCAGGATCGGCTACAGCCGCGACAACTGGGGCATCGACCTCAACGTCAACAACATCTTCGACACCGATTACGTCGCCTCCTGCCAGACCGCCTATTCCTGCGGCTATGGCGAGGGACGGGTGATCAAGCTCACCGGCCACTTCAGCTGGTGACCGAACCAATGACGGCGCCCCGCAATCCCGGTCTGCCCGGATTGCGGTGCGCCAACGAAAGGAAAGGCTGCGGAGCGTGGAGCAGAATGGACCGGATTTCGCGCTCGACGGCGCCGGCTTCTCGGCCGGCGGCAGGAGGATCCTCTCCCCACTGGCTCTCCGCCTTGCCGTCGGCCATCTCCATGCGCTGGTCGGCCCCAACGGCTCCGGCAAGAGCACGTTCCTGAAACTCCTCGCACGCCAGATCGCGCCCGACGCCGGCACCATCCGGCTGGGCGGTCGTCTTCTCCCAAGCTTCGGGTCACGCGCCTTCGCCCGCGAGGTGGCCTTCATGCCGCAGTTCACTCCGGCCACCGACGGGATGACCGTGCAGGAACTTGTGTCGCTCGGCCGGTTCGCTTGGCATGGCGCGCTGGGACGCAGCTCGCCGCGCGACAAGGCGGCTGTTAGGGAGGCCATCGAGCGCTGCGACCTCACTGCCTTTGTCCACCGGCCGGTCGACGCCCTGTCCGGCGGCGAACGCCAGCGCGTCTGGATCGCCATGATGCTGGCCCAGCAAAGCCGCTGGTTGCTGCTGGACGAGCCGACCTCGGCGCTCGACGCCGGTCATCAGGTGGAAATTCTCGACCTGGTCGCCTCTCTGGCGCGTGAACGCGGCGTCGGCGTGGTCGCCGTGCTGCACGATATCAACATGGCCGCCCGCATCGCCGACGACATTCTGGCGCTCGATGGCGGCAACCTCGTTTTCCGTGGCGGACCGGCCGACGTTATGCGACCGGAGGTGCTGAGACCGCTGTTCGGCCCGCATGTCGACGTGCTGCCCGCCGAGGGAAGCCGCCCCGCCGTCGTCTACATGCGTTGAGGATGGCCATGCAGCCGAACCGCCGCCAGTTTCTTGCTCTTGCTGCCCTGCTTGCCGCTCGTCCGGCGCGCGCCGCCGGCCGGCTGGCGGTGATCGACTGGGCGCTGCTTGAGACGACGCTCGCTCTGGGCGTCGTCCCGGCGGCAGCGGCGGAACTCAAGCAATATGCCCGCATCGTGAGCGAACCGATCATGCCCCAGAGCGTGATCGACCTCGGATTGCGCGGCAACCCCAATCTCGAGCTGCTGTCGAACCTCACGCCCGATCTGATCGTCATCTCCAACTTCTACGACTACCGCCGTGCCAGCTTCGAGCGCATCGCCGAGGTTCTGTCCCTGCCTGTCTATCTCACCGGGGAGCCGTGCCTGCCCATCCTGCGCCATTCGACGCTGGCACTCGGCCAACGCATCGGCCGACCCGAACAGGCGGAAAGGCTCGTCACGGCACTTGACGCCGCGATAGCGGATCTGCGGCTCGCCCGACGCCCCGATGGCCGGCCGGCCATGGCGATCAATCTCGGCGACCGGCGGCACGTCCGCCTGTTCGGCGGCGACACACTGTTCGGCGGCGTGCTGTCGGCGGCCGGCTACCGAAACGCCGTGGCCGACACTCGCTACTCGATGACGGCGCCGGTCGGGCTCGAAGCGTTGGCGCGCGAGGCGGAGGCCGAGCTGTTCGTCATCGGGCCGCTGCCGCCGGGAGGGGGTGACGCTCTGGCCGGCAACGCCCTTTGGCAGGCGTTGCCGCAGGTGGCGGCCGGTCGGGTTCACCTGCTGCCGGCTCTCGACCATTTCGGCGGCGTGGCGACAGCCACACGGTTTGCCAAACTCGTCGTCGGAGGAGCGGCCGCCCGATGAAGGCTCTCCCAGCGTCCTGGCTCGTTGTCGCAGCCGTTGCAGCCGTCGTCGCGCTCGCCGCCGCCAATCACGTCATGCTCATAGATGCGGTATCGACCGAGGCGGCCGGCAACCGAGCCTTCGCCGCGATTTTCGTCGCCCGCGCCGAACTGCCTCGCCTCGCAATGGCACTGGTAGCCGGAGCCGCTCTCGGCCTTTCCTCGGCGTTGTTGCAGCGCGTGCTGCGCAACCCGCTCGCCGAGCCGGCGACGCTGGGTCTGTCGGCCGGCGCCCAGCTTGCCCTGGTTATCGCCACCGTCGCGCTGCCGGCCGCCATGGCCTACCCGGTGGCGGTTGCCTTTGCTGGCGCCGCCGCCACGGCCTTGCTGGTGCTTGCCGCCACCGCCCGGCGTCGTTTCGAGCCGCTGGCGGTCATCCTGACGGGCATGATGGCGTCGCTCACCGCCACCGCCGGAGCCGCCGCCGTCATCCTGGCGAGCGGCGACTACATGACCGGACTGTTCATCTGGGGCGGCGGTGACCTCACGCAGGATGGATGGGGGCCGACGCTGCGGCTCGCCGCCATCCTCGCCGTGGCCAGCGCCGGCACGCTCCTGGCGTTGCGACCGCTCGCCCTGCTGGCGCTCGGCGACGCCGAGGCGAAGGCAGCCGGACTGGCGACGGGCTCCCTCCGGCTCGTGGTCATTGCGCTCGCCGTTTGGCTCGCCGCCGCCACGACCGCCGAGATCGGCATCGTCGGCTTCATCGGTCTCGCCGCGCCACTCATGGCGCGCCTGACCGGAATCCGGTCGTCGACTGCCAGGATGGCGGCGGCGCCGGTCTTCGGTGCGTTGCTCCTGTCGCTCGCCGACGGTGCGGTGCAGCTCGCCGGCCACCTCACCGGCCTCAGGATTCCGACCGGTGCGGCGACAGCTTTGATCGGCGGGCCGCTGATCCTCGCGCTGGTGCCGCGCATCGCCAACCTGACGCGCCCGGACGTCCTTCCGACTCCAACAATCCTGTCGCGCCGGTCGGCCGGCCCGGTGCTCGCCGCACTCGCCATTATCCTGATGGGCGCCATTGCAACGGCGCTGTTGGCTGGACGCGGTGCCGGGGGCTGGCACTTCGATCCAGCCAACATGGACTGGCGGCTCGCCCGCGTCAGCCTTCTCGGCGCCGCCGGCGCTTTGATCGGCATGGCCGGGACGGTGGTGCAGCGTTTGACCGGCAATCCGATGGCCAGCCCCGAGGTACTGGGCGTCGGTGTCGGCGCCGGTGCCGGATTGTCGGTCGTGCTGATCACCGCCCCTTTTGCAGGTCTTGCCGCCCAGGCCACCGGCATGATGGCCGGCTCGGTCGCGACGCTTTCCGTCCTTCTCGCCTTCGTCCGGCGGCACGGCTTCGGCGCCGAGCGGCTGCTGATCGCCGGCATCGCCCTTGGCGCCCTGCTATCTTCAATACTGACCTCGGTGATCACCACGGGAAGCCCGGCCGGCTTCCGGCTGCTCGGCTGGATCAGTGGCTCGTTGATCGAGCCATCCGCCAGCATGGCGATGGGCATGGCGGTGATCCTCGCCGGTCTGACGCCACTGGTGCTCGTCTACGCCCGGCCGCTCGCCATCCTACCACTCGGGGAGACGACGGCACGCGCGCTCGGCCTCGCCACGACGGCAACCCGGTTCAGCCTTGTACTGATCGCCGGCGCCGCCACCGCCGCTTCGACGCTCGCCATCGGCCCGATGTCGTTCATCGGGCTGATCGCGCCGCATCTCGCGCGATCGCTCGGCCTCGGGCGGCCGGCCGCCCACCTCATCGGCGCGATGCTGAGCGGAGCGGCCCTCACCATCTGGGCCGACTGGCTCGCCCGCATGGTCGCCTTCCCCTACCAGTTGCCGCTCGGCCTGTTCGCGGCACTGATCGGAGGCGGCTATCTGGCCGTCCGCTTTGCCCGCGGCTCGCACGCTTGACGGCTCCGTTGTCCCGTAGCAAGGACCTCGCCGCCTTACTGACAGACGTCGACCCAACGGGCACCGACAAGCTCAGCCAGGCGTTCGGTGCCGATGCGCACCGCCGCGTTGGTGGCGCCGGCAGCCGGCAGCACCTCGGGAAAGCGGCGGAGCGACTGATCGCAGTAGATCGGCAACGGTGACTTCAGGCCGAAGGGACAGACACCGCCGATCGGATGACCGGTCAGCTCGACCACCTCATCGAGACCGAGCATGCGTGCCTTGCCGCCGAAGGCCTCTCGAGCCTTGCGGTTGTCGAGCCGGGAGGTGCCCCCGGCCACCAGCAGCAGGGCCTCATCGCCGACCCTGAGGCAGATGGTCTTGGCGATCTCTGCCGGATCGACACCATGGGCGGCGGCGGCCTCGGCAACGGTGGCCGAAGAGGCTTCCGTCTCGATCACCTTGATGTCGGGCGCCTTCTCCGCAAAGAAGGCCTTGACGCTGTCGAGGCTCATCCTATCTCACCACTCGCCGAGCTTGATGTCCGGCGTGTAGTCGACCCCCTCGACCTCCTTGACCACCGGCTGGCCGCAAATGACGCGCCCCTGCACGGCGTCGAAGGTCAGCGCCGGCGAACCGGCGAGCTGCCAACCCTTGTTGAGCGCAGCGGTGACGCGATGGCAAAAGGTCGCGTCGTCGGGACCGGTCAGAAAACGGTAGAGCTTCATGGCGTAATCTCGCAAAAAAGATGGAGCGATCGAATAGTTTCGCCCGCCGCAGGCTTGTCAAGGTTGGGACAGCGACCCTCGACTAGGCTTCCACCGCTAATCCCTTTTGCCACTTGGCCGGTCGATAGGCTTAAAGAGGCGTTAAAGTTTGGAAGGCAGGCTTGATCATCGGAGGTCCGATCCGTCACGGCGGCGACGTAGGAGTGAATGCGCTGGCTACCCCTGTTTCCTCAATGCGCAGCTTCTGGGGGCTGCTCAGGGCCTACTGGATCTCGGACAGGTGGCGAGAAGCCTGGGCGCTGACGAGCGCCGTCGTGCTCCTGTCGGCGGCGGCCAGCAAGAGCAGCGTCTGGCTGGCGCAGGCATCAGGCTCCTTCATTTCGACCATCGCCTCCTTTCACGATCTCGGCGTCTCGGCCATCGATGAGGTGCTGATGGCGGCGGCCACGCTGGTCGGCCTCGCCTTGCTGAAATTCGTGGTGTTCATCAGCTTCCGCCATTATTTTTCGACAACGTTGCATCGCAAGTGGCGCCAGTGGCTCGACAGCCAGTTCAATGCGGCGCTGCTTTCCGACCGACGTCCCTATTACCATCTCCTGGTCATGGGGGCCTCGGACGAGGGCGCCAACGTGCCCGACAACATCGACCAGCGCATCCAGGAATCGATCAAGGCAATGACGGGCAACGCGCTCGGCATGGCCATGGGGCTCATCTCGGTGGTGACCTCGGTCTACTTCGTCGGTGAGATGCTGCTGTCGACTTCGGTCGCCGTCGAAGGACTCGACTTCCTGGGCCCTTACGCCAGTGCAGTGTTGGTGTTCGGACTTGCCGTCACCTACGTGCCGTTGTCGACGGCGATCGCCTTGAGGATCGGACGCGCCATCGAAGCGCTCAACATGGCGATGCTCAGGGCCGAAGGCAGCTACCGCGCTGAACTGGCGACCTTGGTCCGTCGCATCCTGCCGATCGCCGCCGCGCGCGGCGAAAAGGTGCAGGCCTCGATCCACCGCCGGCAGTATCAGTCGATCGATCGCACCTGGGGGCTCCAGAACAAGGTCTCGGCCATCTTTCTCGCCTTCAACGGCAGCTACAACTACATCACCCAGAGGGTCGTGGCCTATCTGCCGAACCTGCCCGCCTACATGCAGGGCGGCATTTCCTTCCGCACCTATATCACCGGATCGGAGCTGGCCAGCGAGCTGATCAGCGACTGCTCCTGGGTGATCCAGGTGATGCCGGATATCGCCAACCTCCGCGCCAACGTCAACCGCGTGGTCGAGCTGGCTGACGCCATCGAGCGCGTGCAGGATGCGCAGGCCTTCTACCGCGAGACGGGCGTCTCGGAGTTCCGCTACGAGCAGCAGGCGCCGGAGCGGGGGCTCGCCGTCCAGGGTCTCGAACTGATGTTCGCCGGCAAGGACGCGCAGCCCTTCCTGCGACTGGCCCGCCTGTCGATCAAGCCGGGCCAGTGGATCTTCGTCCGCGGTCCTTCCGGTTCTGGGAAATCCTGCCTGATCAAGGCGCTCAACGGTCTCTGGCCCTATGGGCGCGGCCGGGTGATCATGCCCGAGGGCATGAAGGCGCTCTATGCCTGCCAGGACACTCGCCTGCCGCAGGCCAGCTTGAAGCAGCTGATTGCCATGCCCGAGGACGAGCACGAGCATCGGGATCTGGAGGTCGCCGCCATCATGAGCGCCGTCGGCCTCGGCGAGTTCATCCCGTCAATGGGCAATCCCTATTATCGCGGCCGGCGCTGGGACGACGTTCTATCCGGCGGACAGAAGCAGAAGGTGGTGCTCGCCCGCATCCTGCTGCACACGCCCGACGTGCTGTTCCTCGACGAAGCGACGGCCGCCCTCGACCCCGAGGCGCGCACCGAGTTCCACCGCCTGGTCCGGCAATACTGCCCCAAGGCGACGGTGCTCTCGGTCATGCACGAGCAGACGCCGCCCACCGACAGCCTCGGCCGCCCGTTCTACCATGCCATCCTCAACATCGAGAACGGGCGCGCCGGCCTCGAGCCTGTGGTGATGCCGGCACCGCCGCCCATTCGCGACGTGCGCGGCGGCCTACGGTCCATGCTCTCGGTGATGCGCCACCTCCCTTGACCCCAGAGCGGGGACCAAACGCGGACATCCGGACATGAAAAAGGACATGGACTTCATCGACGACCTCATCGGCCGGATGACCCTTTCGGAGAAGATCGGCCAGCTCAATCTCGTCACGCCCGGTGGCGAGACGCTGACCGGCGCGGTCGTCAACACCGACGTTGCCGAAAAGATCCGAACCGGCCGTATCGGTGGCATCTTCGGCATCAAATCGGCGGAGGCGGTGCGGGTGTTTCAGGATCTCGCACAGGAAACGCGGCTGAAAATCCCGCTGATGTTCGCCGAGGACGTCATCCACGGCCAAAAGACCGTGTTCCCCCTGCCGCTGGCGCTGGCCGCCAGTTGGGATATGGACCTCGTACGCGCCACCGCTCGCGTCGCCGCCCAGGAGGCGTCATCGATCGGCATCGACCAGGTCTACTCGCCGATGATCGACGTCTGTCGCGACCCCCGCTGGGGCCGGATTGCCGAAAGCCCCGGTGAGGATCCCTACCTCGCCAGCCGCTTTGCCGAGGCTATGGTCGAGGGCTACCAGGGCAGCGATCTCTCGCGCTCCGACGCGGTGATGGCCTGCCTCAAGCATTTCTGCGGCTATGGCGGCGGCATGGGTGGCCGCGACTATGACGCGGTCGATATCTCTCCCGTCACGCTGCACGATGTGGTCCTGCCGCCCTTCATCGCCGGCATGCGGGCCGGCGCCGGTTCGGTCATGGCGTCCTTTAACACGCTGAACGGCGTGCCGATGCACGCCAACCGCGCCGTGATCACCGAGCTGTTCCGCGAGAAGCTCGGCTACGGCGGGCTCGTCGTCGCCGACTACACCGGCATTCTCGAACTGATCGCCCATGGCATCGCCTCCGACCGTGCCGATGCCGCCCGCCTCGGCCTCACCGCCGGCGTCGACATGGACATGGTGTCGGAAACCTATCTCGAAACGATCGAGGACAGCGTCAGGGCTGGTCTCCTCAAGGAAACCGAGATCACGGCCGCTTGCCGACGCGTGCTGGAAGCCAAGCTGAAGCTCGGCCTGTTCGACGACCCCTACCATCGGCTCGACTGGGGCCGTGCCGCGCAACCCATCCTCACCGCCGCCAACCGGCAGCTCGCCCGCGAAGCAGTGGCCGCCGCCACGGTGGTTCTCAAGAACGACGGCGATCTTCTGCCGCTGCCGGCACCGGAGAGCGGCAAGATCGGCACCATCGCCCTGATCGGTCCCTTCGTCGAGGACCGCATCAACATGAACGGCACCTGGGCCGTGGCCGCGCTGCCGTCCACCGTCGTCCCCATCGCCGACGGGCTGCGCGAGGCGGTCGGCAACGCGGCGAGCGTGCTGACCGCCAAGGGTGCCAACATCGTCGACGAGCCCTGGCTCGCCACCCGCCTCAACGTTCACGACTGGAAGGAACTGTCGGTCGTCATCGACGTGCGATCGCCCGAGGCGATGATCGCCGAGGCGGTCGCCACCGTCTCGGCCGCCGACGTCGCGGTGGTCGTGGTGGGCGAAGCGCGGGAATACTCCGGCGAATCCTCGTCGCGCACCGATCTTTCCATTCCCGAGCCGCAGAAGAAGCTGCTGCGGGCGCTGAAGGCGACCGGCAAGCCGTTGGTCGTCGTCGTCATGACCGGCCGCCCGCTGGTGCTTGCCGAGGAAGCTCTGCTCGCCGATGCGCTTCTCGTGGCCTGGTTCGGCGGAACGGAGATCGGCCACGGTCTCGCCGACGTGCTGTTCGGCAAGACCGAGCCCTCCGGCCGGCTACCGGCGACGTTCCCCTATTGTCTCGGCCAGGTGCCGATCACCTATGCCCACCGGCCAACTGGCCGGCCGACGCCCGGCCGCTTCCAGAAGTTCACCTCCGGCTATGTCGATCTGCCGGACAACGTGCCGCAAAACGATGGCCTCTACCCGTTCGGCTTCGGCCTCGGCTATGGCAAGGTGGCCTACGGGCCGCCGCGCGCCGACCGGACAAGCCTTGTCGGCGACGACCGGCTTGAGGTTGCGGTCACCGTCACCAATCTCGGCGACAGGCCGACGCTCGAAACGGTGCAGCTTTACGTCGGCGATCCCGTGGCCAGCGTCAGCCGGCCGGTCAAGGAACTCAAGGCCTTCCGCAAGGTGGCTCTCGCCGCCCACGCCGTGGAACAGATCACGTTCGTGGTCACCGCCGCCGATCTCGATTTCTCCGTGGCCGAGACGGTGACCGACACGCGCCGGCGATCGGAGAGTGGCGCTTTCGACATTCACATCGGCCCCAACTCTCGCGATACCCAGGCGGTGCGCGTCGTCTGGGACGAACCGCAGATCGAGGCAAGACGGTCATGACTCATTCGCCGGCCACCATCGCAGCAATGAGCGACGACGCACTTCTCGATCTCGTGCAGCAGGCAACGCTGAGCTACTTCTGGGATTATGGCCATCCGCTGAGCGGCATGGCGCGCGAACGCGACAATGACGCCTTCGGCTATTCGCCGGACAACACGGTCACCACCGGCGGCACCGGCTTCGGCGTCATGGCGTTGATCGCCGGCGCCGAGCGCGGCTTCCTCGACCGGAACGAAGTCATCGAGCGAGTTGCAAAGATCGTCGGCTTCCTTGAGACGGCCGATCGCTTTCACGGCGTCTTCCCCCATTTCATGAACGGAGACACCGGAAAGGTCATCCCCTTCGGCGAAAAGGACGATGGCGGTGATCTTGTTGAAACGTCCTTCCTGATGGCCGGCCTGCTGACGGCGAGGCAATGGCTGATCCCGGCCCGTCCGGACGTGGCCGCCCGCATCGACCGCCTGTGGCGCGAGGTGGAATGGAGCCATCATCTGAGAGCCGACGGCGCCCTGCTCTGGCACTGGAGCCCCACCCATGGCTTTGCCATGAACCACGCCATCACCGGCTGGAACGAGTGCCTGATCACCCATGTGCTGGCCGCCGCCTCGCCGACCCATCGCGTGCCGGCCTCGACCTACCACCAGTCATGGGCCAAGGGGCGTGACTTCCTCAACGGCCATGACTATGGCGGCGTGACGCTGCCTCTGGGCCCCGACTACGGTGGGCCCCTGTTCTTCTCCCACTATTCGTTCATGGGCCTCGACCCCCGCGGTCTTTGCGACGCCTATGCCGATTACTTCGTCCAGAATACCGCCCATGCCCTCATCAACCGCGCCCATTGCCTTACCAACCCCGGCGGCTTCCAGGGTTATGGTCCGGACTGCTGGGGGCTGACGGCCTCGGACACGTTCGACGGCTACAACGCTCATTCGCCGACCAACGACACCGGCGTGATCACGCCGACGGCGGCGCTCGCCTCGTTCCCTTACGTACCCAAGGAGGCAATGGAGGCACTGCGCGGCTTCCTGACCGCGATGGACGGGCGGCTGTTCGGGCAGCGGGGCTTTGCCGACGCCTTCTCGCCGGCGCGGGCGTGGGTCGCATCCAGCCACCTCGCCATCGACCAGGGACCGATCGTGGTGATGATCGAGAACCACCGCTCGGCGCTTCTGTGGAGATTGTTCATGTCGGCGCCGGAAGTCCTGGCCGGCCTCACGCGCCTTGGCTTCTCCAGCCCGCACATCGACAGGGTCGCCGTCGCATGACGCCCGATATCGTCGCACTCGGCGCATCGGAGAACCCCGATGCCGCCGATGCCCGCATGGCCATCGAGGTATGGCGGACCGAGGCGCCTTCTCCCCGCCTCGCCGTCACGGCCCATGGCCGCAACGGCGCGGCCCGGGCGCCGCACATGCAGAAGCTGATCGACGCCTATCGCGCCCGGAACTATGTCGTCGTCTCACCCGATTGCTGCGCCTCGGCCTGGAACGACAGCGCCGGCAGTGAGGCCGATTTCCTCTTGGAAAATCACCTGCGCGACGTGCGGCGCACGATCGACTGGGCAATCGCCAATGCGGCCGCCCTGGGCTGGACCGGCGCCCATCTCGCCCTGTGCGGCCACTCCATGGGCGCCTACGCCGTAGCGCGCCTTGCCGCGACGGATTATGCCGGCCGGGTCGGGCACCTGCTGCTGGTCTCGCCGTTTACGTCCGGTGTCCGCCAGATTGAGGCGCGAGAGAAGTATCATCCCGATGGCATCGCCAATCTCCGGCGCGACGTGCCGCGCGCCCTCGACGAGTGGCCGCGCCACGATATCTTCCCGATCATCGACCGGCTGACGCTGCCGGTGGCCGTCTTCGCCGGCGCCAAGGACATCGTGGCACCGCCCGAGAACGTCACGGAGCTCGTCGAGCGGTTGCCATCAAAGCCGATTTACCGGATGCTCTTGGAGGCTTCGCACTGCCTGGAAGGCGGCGACTATCGGGTTGAGCTCCTGACCGCAATTGACCGGCTCGACGGGATCCCCAGAGCCAGCGTCTGACCGGTCTAACGCCTTCTCCGGGTTGGCGAAGTCCCAGATCGAACGCCCTCGACAATTAGTCCAATAGTCGTATTTTCCCATACACTTTATCGTTTCGCATCGCCTGCGGAGCGTTTTGTCTTTGACGGCCCACGTCCGAGAAGGTACTTACGACTCAGGCTTTTCCGCATCCTGACGTTGACGTTAGCGTCAAGAGCCGCGCCAAGGGAGCGTCTGTCTCCCGCCTCATGAGGGAACATCATTCGATGGCCGACGCCCGCCTCGCGGCTTCCCGCCCGCTTTCGCCGCATCTCCAGGTCTTCCGCTTCATCCTGACCATGGCGATGTCGATCGTCCACCGCATCACCGGTGGTTTCCTCTACGTCGGCACGGTGTTCGTCGCGATCTGGCTGGTGGCGGCGGCGAGCGGACCCGAATGGTTCGCCCGCGTCGACGGCCTCTATCAGAGCTGGATCGGCCGGCTGATCCTGCTGGGCCTTGTCTGGTCGCTGATCCATCACGCCATCGGCGGTATCCGCCACTTCGCCTGGGATCTCGGCTACGGCTTCGCGCCCAAGACGGCCGATCTCCTCGCCCTCATCAACCTCGTAGCCGGCATCGTGCTGACGATCGTGGTTGCCGTCGCCGCCTTCGTCTTCGCCTGAGGTCTGCCATGGACAAGTCCTTCCGCTTTCAGACGTCGCTGAAGCACGCCCGTGGCTTCGGCTCGGGCAAATCCGGCACCACGCATTTCTGGCAGCAGCGGGTAACCGGCGTCGCCGCGCTCTTGCTGTCGCTCATCTACGTCGTCCTGCTCGTCAAGCTGCAGGGCGACGACTATCCCACCGTGATCGCCACGCTCGGCAACCCCTTCGTCGCCGTGCTGATGTTGGCCTTTCTGGGCGTCAGCGTCTGGCACATGAAAATCGGCATGCAGGTGATCATCGAGGACTATGTCAACCAGCCGCTGCTGCGCGTCCTGGCTCTGATGGCCAACTCCTTCTTCTCGGCGCTGGTCGGCATCGCCTCGGCCGTGGCGCTCATCAAGATCACCTTCGGAGCCTGATCATGGCCGTTGCCTCGGAATCCATCGGCGGCAAGCAGACCGCCTTCAACGTCGGCGGCCGCGCCTATCAGTTCATCGACCATACCTTCGACGTGGTGGTGGTGGGTGCCGGCGGCGCCGGCCTCCGGGCCGTGGTCGGCGCTTCGGAAGCCGGCCTTTCCACCGCCTGCATCACCAAGGTATTCCCCACCCGCTCGCACACCGTAGCCGCCCAGGGCGGCGTCGCGGCGTCGCTCGGCAACATGGGGCCGGACGACTGGCGCTGGCACATGTACGACACCGTCAAGGGCTCCGACTGGCTGGGCGATCAGGATGCCATCGAGTATCTGGTGCGCAACGCACCGGCCGCCGTCTACGAGCTCGAGCACTGGGGGGTGCCCTTCTCCCGCACCGAGCAGGGCAAGATCTACCAGCGGCCGTTCGGTGGCATGACCACCAATTTCGGCGAGGGCATCGCCCAGCGCACCTGCGCCGCTGCCGACCGTACCGGTCATGCCATGCTGCACACCATGTATGGCCAAGCGCTCCGGCATTCGGCGGAATTCTTCGTCGAGTTCTTCGCCATCGACCTGATCATGGAGAACGGCACCTGCCGCGGCGTGGTGGCGCTCGAAATGGAAACCGGCGCGATCCACCGCTTCCGCGCCCACAAGACGGTGCTGGCGACCGGCGGCTATGGCCGCGCCTATTTCTCCTGCACCTCGGCCCATACCTGCACCGGCGACGGCAACGCCATGGTGCTGCGCGCCGGCCTCGCCTTGCAGGACATGGAATTCGTGCAGTTCCACCCGACCGGCATCTACGGCGCCGGCTGCCTGATCACCGAGGGCGCCCGCGGCGAAGGCGGCTATCTCACCAACTCCGAAGGCGAGCGCTTCATGGAGCGCTACGCGCCGTCGGCCAAGGATCTTGCCAGCCGCGACGTCGTCTCCCGCTCGATGACCATGGAGATCCGCGAGGGGCGCGGCGTCGGCAAGGCCAAGGATCACATCTACCTGCACCTCGACCATCTCGACCCGGCGATCCTCGCCGAGCGTCTGCCGGGCATTTCGGAAAGCGCCAAGATCTTCGCCGGCGTCGACGTGACGCGCGAGCCGATCCCGGTGTTGCCGACCGTCCATTACAACATGGGCGGCATCCCCACCAATTATCATGGCGAGGTGCTGGCCAAGATCGACGGCGATCCCGACCGGATCGTGCCGGGCCTGATGGCCGTCGGCGAGGCGGCCTGCGTGTCGGTGCATGGCGCCAACCGCCTCGGCTCCAACTCGCTGATCGACTTGGTGGTGTTCGGCCGCGCCGTCGGCCATCGTTGTGCCGAGACCATCGAGAAGGGCGGCCGCATCGCCGAGCTGCCGAAGGATGCGGGTCTCTATTCGCTGGAGCGGCTCGACCGCGTGCGCCACGCCTCCGGCTCGACGCCGACGGCCGACCTCAGGCTGTCGATGCAGAAGACCATGCAGTCCAACTGTGCCGTGTTCCGTACCGGCGAGGTACTGGAGGAAGGCGTCAAGCTGATCCACGATTGCTGGGCGGCCGGCGACGACCTCAAGACCACCGATCGCTCTCTGATCTGGAACACCGACCTGACCGAGGCGCTCGAATACGAGAATCTGATCATTCAGGCCGTGGTCACCATGGAAGGCGCCGCCAACCGCAAGGAAAGCCGCGGCGCCCACGCCCGCGAGGACTATCCGAGCCGCGACGACAACGAGTGGATGAAGCACACGTTGGCCTCGATCAATGCCGACGCCCGCACCGTCGGCATCGACTACCGGCCGGTGCACACCTACACGATGACGTCGGAGATCGACTACATCAAGCCGAAAGCGCGCGTGTATTGAGAACAGGGAGGCGGCAATGGCGGCAGGTTATTCCGGAACGCCATTGCCGCGGAAACTGGGGCTTAAGGACGGACAGCGCGTCGCCTTCATCGGATTGCCTCCGGAGCTCGCGTGGCTGGCATCGGCGGCGGCGTTTTCCGAGGTGGCGGTGGAGCCGGGCATCGACGGTTTCGGACCGATGCGCCCGCTGGACGTGATCCACTTGTTCACGACGCGGCGACGGCTGCTTGAGGACGGGTTACAGGGCCTCATGAACTCGATCACGCCCGACGGCATGATCTGGGTGTCATGGCCGAAGAGGGCATCGAAAGTAGCAACCGACGTGACCGAAGACGTCGTGCGTGAACTGGCGCTGCCGATCGGCCTCGTCGACGTCAAGGTCTGCGCGATCGACGAAGTCTGGTCGGGATTGAAACTGATGGTTCGGCGCGAGCTGCGCTGAAACGACTGCGGCGAAGGAAGAGGCGACATGGTTCAGCTCACGCTGCCGAAGAATTCGAAGATCACGGCCGGCAAGGTCTGGCCGAAGCCGGAGGGTGCGACGCGCGTTCGCGAGTTCCGCATCTATCGCTGGGATCCGGAGGACGGGCGCAATCCGCGGCTCGATACCTTCTTCGTCGATCTCGACGATTGCGGGCCGATGGTGCTCGACGCGCTGCTGTGGATCAAGAATAAGGTCGACCCGACGCTGGCTCTGCGCCGCTCCTGCCGCGAGGGCATCTGCGGTTCCTGCGCCATGAACATCGACGGCATGAACACGCTTGCCTGCACCAAGGGCATGGACGAGATCGACGGCCCGATCAAGATCTATCCGCTGCCGCATATGCAGGTGCTCAAGGATCTGGTGCCCGACCTCACCCATTTCTTCGCGCAGCACAAATCGATCGAGCCCTGGCTGCACACCGTCTCGCCGACGCCGGAAACGGAGTGGCTGCAGAGCCATGAAGACCGGGAGAAGCTCGATGGCCTCTATGAGTGCATCCTCTGCGCCTGCTGCTCCACCTCATGCCCGAGCTATTGGTGGAATGGCGACCGCTACCTCGGACCGGCTATCCTGCTGCAGGCCTATCGCTGGCTGATCGACAGTCGCGACGAGGCGACGGGCGAACGCCTCGACAATCTCGAGGATCCGTTCCGCCTCTATCGCTGCCACACCATCATGAACTGTGCCCAGACCTGTCCCAAGGGGCTCAACCCGGCGAAGGCCATCGCCGAGATCAAGAAGATGCTGGTCGAACGGCAGATCTGACCCAAATCATGCTTCTGGCCTGGAAGGCGGCGCGGCTCAAACCGGCGCCGCCTTTTGTGCTTCTGCCACGATAGAACCTTATAGGTGACCCGCTTCCGTCCCCTTTCCTCCCCAATGCCGGCGGTTTCCGGTGCTTTAAATGCCACCATCGCTGGGTTGTCCGGCGCCATGGAAGCTTAAGTTATGTTCGTCCGCAAACTCGCCGTCAGCCTCGCCTTCGCCGCCGTCTTCGCCCAGGCGCTCGCTGCCCTTGCCGAGCACGCCGTTGTGCAAAACGCCGCCGCGACGGCCACGGTGGTGGATGTGGCCGCCGCTTCGGAACCGCCGGCCTCCTGATCGCATTTTTGGCGGTCCGCTGCCCAGAAAACCATCAAAGGTAGCAGCGACGGGGCGCGAACAACGACGCCAAGTCCTGTGGAGCGATCGACCTTCTACGCCCTTCGGCGGGGTTGAAGACACGCCCCTGAGACTATACCTCGCCATCGACCGACCGGCGGCATATCGATTCCGCTTTGAAGATGAAGGACTTGGACTTTTGTCTACGTCATTTGTCCAGAAGATGCGAGACGATGGCGCGCTTTATGCATTTGAGTTTTGCGAGAGGCGCGTCATCGGCCTGTCTCGCAAACGTCATGGAGAATCCATCGGCGCGGCGCAGAGGAGTATCGGAATTATCGTGCCTGATAGGCGCGGCGTTTCCGAAACATGGTGAGAGACGGAACGATGGCGTTGATGACACCTCCGAGCGTCAGGGACCTGTTCAGGATGCAGACCGTCGATGTGCTGTTTCTGTGCGAAACCAACAGTGCGACCAGTCTGATGGCCGAAGCGCTGCTCAATCAGCGTGGCGACACGCGCATTCGCGCCTTCAGCGCCGGCAGCCGACCGGCTGCTGCCATGCTGCCGGAAGCCGCGCAGGCGCTTGAGCAGCGTGCAATCCCCACCGACGGCCTCGAGCCGAAGTCGTGGACCATATTCGCCCTCCCCGGCGGCCTCCGCCCGCATATCGTCGTCGATCTCGCCACCGTTACCTGGACCGAGCCCGACTGCGCCCGTCTCGCCGAGTACGCCACACTCCGCTGGCCCTTGCGTGATCCGGCATTGATCGAGCGCAAAGCAGATCGTCGCGTCGTCACCGAGACCGTGCTCAACGCCCTGCAGACCCGCATCTCGGGCGAGTTGATGCGGCGTATCGACAGCGTGCGGCAGGCGATCGACAGCGAGCAGCCGCCGGCCTCCAAGCTCTGGGCGTGAGCACTCCGTCTCGAGCGCTTTCGGGCCCGACCGGATTGCGCGAGAGCGTTCACAGCGATGCCTTTGCGCCGTCTCTTCCGGCAAGTGGCCACATGAAAACAACGGGTTGGCGCAGAATCCGGCATTCAGCCGACAGACTTTTTCTTTGAGTTGGTTCCCCTCTTGCGCTCCGAACGAACATCGCTATAGTGCGCGGCCACGAGCCGGGGCGCCGGCCGTGTGGAGAGGTGGCCGAGTGGTTTAAGGCGCACGCCTGGAACGCGTGTATAGGGGCAACCCTATCGAGGGTTCGAATCCCTCCTTCTCCGCCAGTTCCGCAGCTCAATACATCAATATCAGTAGTCGTTCGACCGGGCGGATGCGTATTGCTCCATCCAACGGCGGCGCGCGCATGCTCTGATGGCAGGTCGAACCCCCGGTTCGGTTCAGGCGCTCGGTCGCGGTGCTTACGAACTGCCTGAACCACCAAGTCCAGCCCTTCCCTACTTTGACGAAAGTGGTGTTGAGAGGAGTGCCCGGAGACGAAGCACTGACTGGTGATGAGCTGCTTTCATCCCGAGTATTTGAACAGTTGGAGTGTTACGCCGCGGTAATCGCCCAAGAACTGCTGCCGGTGGAATTGTACCAAACGAAACCGCAAAAACAGCAAGGGCAATGGAGTCCGTTTAACTAAACGACAGGGATTATAGTTCAGCCTGACTACTTGCCATAAAGGACGTTCGGCGACGCTGGTCGCGCTGCCTGTCGTTCACGCACCGGTGCCGGGCGGAGGAAACCGCGCCCCGGAAGCTTGGCTGGAGGCCCCATGTTCGATCGTCTACGCATCATTTCCCGTATTGCCCTGATCTGTGGCGTCATGATCATTCCGGTCCTCACGTTCGGAAAGATTTTCTTCGAGCAGTCGAGGGAACAGACCAAGCAGACCACCACCGAGACAAAGGGCATGGAGCATTACCGGCTCGCCTTCTCCCTGTGGGAAGCGCTCCTCGCCGAAGAGCGCGCACCGGGCGCCGCCATGTCGCAGGCGGTGGCCGATGTTCGCAAATCCTATACCGAGGGCTCGCCGGCCTATGACGGGCTGCACGGCACCGAGAAGCTCTCCAAGGATTTCATCGCCGCCGCCGAAGTCGGACGCGGCAACGAAGCCAAGATGACCGGTCTGACCTTGCTCAACGCCGTGCGCAACACGTCCGAGTTGACGCTCGATCCGAAGGCGACCAGCTCCTACCTCATCGACGCCGTCACGGTGCAGATGCCGACGCTCCTGATGGCGTCGAGCAATCTTGGCGATCTCTTCGATCTTGCCGACCGCACCAAGGGTTTCATCACCCCGCAGCAGCGCATCGACATCGTCAGCGCACTGCACGACATCGACCAGAGCGCCGCCGCCCTCACCCATGACTTCGAGCTCGGCCTGGCCGACGTCACAGACGCCAGCGCCACCGATCTCAAAGCCAAGGCAGCGGAGCTCTCGAAGGCGGCAACCGGTTTCGCGGACAAAGTCAGGCCGGCCGTTCTGGTACTGGCGACCGGCAAGTTTCCGAAAGAACTCAACGTCGGCATCGCCGAGGCCAAGGGCGCCTTGCGCGGCCAGACGCTGGCGCTTTGGCATCAGACGACCGATGAGGTCGATGCCCTGCTCGGCAACCGCCTCAGCGGCCTCAGCTGGGCCATGTACAGCAACCTTGCCATCATCGCCGTGATTCTGACGATCGCCGGCGTGCTCGCCTATGTCGTCACCCATTCGATCGGCCGGCAACTCGCGCGTCTCACCGCCGTGCTTGGCGACATCGAGGCCGGCCGTCTCGACGTCGAAATTCCCTATGCCGGCCTCCGCAACGAGATCGGCGCCATGGCGAAGGGCTTCGCGGTCTTCCGCGACGGTCTTGCCGAAGCCGAGCGCATGCGGCTCGAACGGGAAGACCAGAGCGCCGAGGCCATTCGCGCCGCCGGCCATCGCATAGAGTTGGTGTCCGCCTTCACGGACCGGATGACCGCACTGGCCGGTGCCTTCACCGCTTCGTCGAGCGAGGTGAATGCCGCCGCCGACGGTCTGTCGGCCAATGCCCGCCAATCGGCCGATCGCACCGACGTGGTCAACACGGCCGCGGAGGAAGCATCGCTCAACGTCAACACCGTCGCCTCGGCGACGGAGGAACTGGCGGCCTCCATCGGCGAGATTGCCGGTCAAGTCCGCAAGTCGGCCGACGTGGCCGCCAACGCCGTGGATGACGCGACACTGTCCGAGCAGAGCATCAGCGCCCTGTCGTCGGCTGCCGAGAAGATCGGCGACGTGGTCAGCCTGATTTCGGCCATCGCCGAACAGACCAACCTTCTGGCGCTCAACGCCACCATCGAGGCGGCGCGGGCCGGCGAAGCCGGCAAGGGGTTTGCAGTCGTGGCATCGGAGGTGAAGCAACTCGCTTCGCAGACCGCCAAGGCCACCGCCGACATCTCGCAGAAGATCGTGGAGATCCAGACGCAGACGTCGACCTCCGTCGAGGCGATCGCCCGCATCGTCAACACCGTTCGTTCGCTGGGCGAGATCACCCAGTCGATTTCGGCTGCCGTCGAGGAGCAAGGCGCCGCCACCCGCGAGATCGCCATCAACTGCCAGCGGGCCGCCGCCGGCGCCGGTGCCGTCACCGAGAACATCGGCGAGGTAGCGGCAGCGGTCGACCTGACCGGCACATCGGCTGGCCGGCTGACCAATCTCGCCCACGACCTCGCCCGCCGTGCCGAGGATCTCAACCAGGAAGTCAGCACCTTCGCCGAGCAACTGGCCGCCGCCTGACGGGGCTCATAACGACACGGAAGAGGGGAGCGGCGATCGGCCGCTCCCCTTGTCTTTCATGGGCATTGGACAGCCCCACGCCGCTTGTGCAGGGCAGGCGAACATTTCGGCACTACCGCATCTCAGGACTCGCTTGTCCCTTGAAGAAGTGTTACCGTACAACCTTCAATATAGCGTAGATTTCTTATCATTGCTGATGCGGATCGCGGCAGACTTACCTCTGCAGCAAATAAATCTTCGCGTCGCAACTTCTTGCGTAACTTCGTTGGCTTACTAACTCGCGCTTTTGGGGGAAGAGCGATGAGGACAAGCAACAAGTTCCGAGCGCTTGTCGAGCAGACTCGCAGTGATCGACGCTGGGTCCGGCGACTGGCGGACAGCCAGCAATGGCTGATGGCCGAACCCGACCAGCAACGACTTGCCGACTATCTGGGCCGAACCAGCGATGTTGCCAATCGCTCCGCCGCCGAAGCGGTACAAGGCAACACGATCGATTTTCAGCCGGCGTCGTTTCTGATGATCGGCGCGCAGATCCAGCGCGCAGTCGGCTATGTCGAGGTGATGGCGGCCGGCAAGTCCTGCTCGGGAACCGGCTTCCTGATCAGCCCCGATCTGTTTCTCACCAACCAGCATGTTGTCGAGGATGCCCCGTCAGCGCTGGGCGCGCAGGTCACCTTCGACCGTCAGGCCGATGCCAGGGGGCATCCGACGCCGACCACTTCCTTTCGGCTCGATCCGGATCGCTGCGCGGTCTTCTCGCCGGAAGACCAGCTCGACTACGCCGTCATCGCGCTCGGGCCTCGATTGGCCGGCGCCGCGTCTCCGGCGGATTTCGGTTACTGCCCGCTGTCGAACCGGCGCGACAAGCACTTCGTCGGGATGAACATCAACATCATCCAGCACCCGCAAGGGGCACCCAAGATGATTGCGGTGCGTAACAATCTTCTCACCCATCGCACCGAGCGCACGCTGCTCTACGAGACCGACACCGATCATGGATCGTCGGGTTCGCCCGTGTTCAACGACATGTGGGAGGTCATCGCCCTTCACCATTTCGGCGAGCCATTTCTCGAGCGAACCGATGACGCCGGCAAGCCGATCCCCGATACGGTCAATGAGGGAATACGCATCAGCGCGATCTACAACGATCTCGAGGCGCGCCTTGGAACGCTCCCCTCCAGTGCCCGGGCTCTCGTCGAGACGGCGCTCGCCTATGACAAGGCCGCGCCCGGCCCATTGGGCGATCGTCTGCTCGGCCCGCCCAGGCCGAGGCCATCGCCACCGGCAGAAGCGCACCTGACAGGAGTCACCAGCATGCCGCAGGACACCGCCTCGGAGTTCAAGCTCTCCATCCCGATCGAGATCATTGTGCGTGTCGGCACGGGCGCGGCGACAAATGTCGCCGTGACAACCGCGCCTGCCGGACCGTCCGGCAAGGCCCTGGTTGCCGCTGCCGAGAAACTCCAGGTCGACAAGAACTACGGCAACCGTGGTGGCTACCAGGAGGACTTCATTCCGGGCGTTGTGGTCGCGCTGCCAGAACCCAATGCCGAACTCGCCAAGCAAATTGGAACGCTTCGCGCCGATCAGGAGAACCCCGACAAGGGCATCCTCAAGTATGAGCATTTCAGCCTCGTCATGAACAAGGCCAAGCGGATCGCCATGTTCACTGCAACGAACATCGATGGGGCAACCTATCTTGCGATCGATCGCAAGACGGGGCAGCCGGCTGACGCGCAGGAGGGCGAGACCTGGTGGCTCGACCCGCGCATCAGCGCGAGCTTCTTCCTCGACCAGAGTTTCTACTCGAGCTGGTCGACCTATTTCGATCGCGGGCATCTGACACGCAGAACCGACCCAACCTGGGGGGCGCCGGAAATCGCGGTCCGCGCCAATGCCGACACCTACCACTTCACCAACTGTTCGCCGCAGCACTTCCGCTTCAACCAAAGCACCAAGTTTTGGCAGGGCGTCGAACGCTACGTGCTGGAAAAGGGCGTGCTGGCCGCCGATTCAGAGTCCCGACTAAGCGTCTTTCAGGGGCCGATCTTCTCCGACGCCATAGATCGCTGGGCGGACGACGTGCAGGTGCCGTCATCCTTCTTCAAGGTCGTCGTCTGGAAAGGTCATGCCGGGTTGCAGGCCGTGGGTCTCGTCGTCGATCAGCTTGCCCTGCTCGACGAGAAACGGTCGATGGTCAGCCGGGCCGACGACAGCATCCCGCAAGTCAACCAGTGGCGCGTGGCGATCAAGGCCATTGAACAGCGAACCGGCCTCGATTTCGGTCAGACGGTGCGAGACGCCGACACGATCGCCGCCGCGGCGCAGCCGGCCGTCGGGGAGGCGCAAATTCGCATCACCTCATTCGATGACATCCTGGCGTGATGGCTCGGCCGAAAGGCCCGTGCGATCCGCAAGAAAGGGCCTCACTCGGCGGAGCGGCTAGTTTGCCGCATCGGCCATGGGCAAGACGATCCGGAAGCTGGCGCCCTTGCCACCATCGACGAGATCGAGGCTGCCCCGATGGGTCGCCACCATGGCACGGGCGATGGCAAGCCCCATGCCGGTGCCGCCGTCGGCCCGGCGCGTGGTGAAAAACGGATCGAAGATCTTGGCACGATTGGCCGGCGAGATGCCGGGGCCGTCGTCAGCGACGACCATAAAGAGCCGGTCCCCCTCCTGGACAGCCGAGGTGGCAACGCGGCCGGCGCCAGCCGCCGCTGCGTTGTCGACGAGATGGCCGAGGACAAGCGCAAGCGTTTCGGCGGACATGGCGACGCAGTTGCCGAGATCGCCGGTCGCTTCGATCGTCACATCCGGCCGCTCGGCACGCAGCGCCTCGACCACCTCGGCCGGTCTGCACGCACCGGCGGTCGGCATCGTCTCCGCTCGGGCCAGATCGCGCAGGCGGCCCACCAGTGCGCCGAGACGATCGGCATTGGCCTGGATTCCAGCGATGAATGTCGCGCGCTGGGCAGGCGTCATGGTCGGGTCGGTCACATCGTCGGCGAGGAGCTCGGCAGCTCCGGATATGGCCGTCAGCGGCGACTTCAGCTCGTGCGAGACGTGGGCCGCGAAGGTCGCGACATACTCCGAGCGGGCGGCAAGGCTGGCTGCCATATCGAGAAAACTCTGCGAGAGCTGAGCGAACTCTGCCGTGCCATGATGGGCGAGGGGTTGCAGCGCGGCGCGGTCGCCGTCGGCAATCGCCCGGGTGCGAGCGATCAGTGCCCGTACCGGCCGGGTGATGGTGCGGTGGAAGACGAAGCCGATGATCGTCGTCGCGGCCAGCACGCTCAACAGGGCGAGCCCTACCTTGTAGCGCTCCTGATAGAGCTGCTTGAGCGCATTGGCCGGCGTGCGCGATGCATAGACGACGGCCGCCACCCGCCCGTCGACGGCAACCGGCAGAGCGACGAACACGCGAATGTCCGCCCCCCGGCTGATCGAATCGAGCGCTGGAATCGGGCGCTTGGAGTTGCGTTGGCGCAGCACCGATCGATACTCTCCGGCCAAGGCGCCTGCCACCTCTGGCAGATGCGCCAGCGATTGCCCCACCTCGCCGGCGCCAGCCACCACCACGCCGTCGGTATCAAGAACACGGAAGCCAGCCAGGGTTGCCGCGCGGATCGCCGCCAGTTCGGGCGTCAGGCGGCGACCGAGATCCGCCAGCGGTGAAGAACCTATGGCTGGCAATGCGTCCGGTCGCGGCGGCAGGATCGCGTCGGTCGCGAGATCGAGCCTAGGCAGGATGGGAGCGAGACCGTCGGCATTCGCCTCTCCAACGCGAACAGCCGGCCCGAGCCGCAAGCCGACAGGCGTGCTGGCCGTGAGGTCGGCGCTGATCCGCGCGGCGACAGCGGCGCTCAGGGCGATCAGTTCGGCCTCGGTCTGCCGAACCAGTTGGTGGTCATAGATGCGAAAGAAGATGACGCTGCCAAGCGGCAGGCAGGCTACCAGTGCCAGGGCAGACGCCACGATGAGGCCGATGCGAGGCCGCCACTTTTGCCGCACCCGCGGCGCCGAGGCGCTCACGGCGCCGCCACACAGGGACCGAGGCGGAAACCGACGCCATGCACCGTTTCGATGACCGTGGCGCAGCCGGCCGCACCGAGCTTGGCGCGGATGTTGCGAATGTGGCTGTCGACGGTGCGGTCGGAGACGTGGATGGCATCCGGCCAGGCCGTTTCCAGAATTCTCTCGCGATCGAACACCTGGTTCGGCCAGCTCATCAGGGCGCGCAGGATGGCAAATTCCTGGGCGGTAAGGGCTACCGGCTGCTCGCCGACAAAGGTGCGATGGCCATGGGTATCGAGCGAGACAACACCGCGGCCGAGACGGCGGGCCTCGGCCTCTCCCGATCCTCGGCTGCGTTTCAGGATGGCGGCGACGCGTGCCACCAACTCACGCGGCGAGAAGGGCTTGGTGACGTAATCGTCGCCGCCAAGCTCGAGCCCGAGCACCCGGTCGATTTCCTCGTCACGGGCCGACAGAAACAGGATTGGCACCTCGCTGGCCTTACGGATTTCCCGACAGGCGGCAAATCCGTCCATTTCGGGCATGCCGATGTCGAGGACGATGAGGTCCGGAGTTTCCCTTGAGAACAGGGAGACGGCTTCCCGTCCATCGCCGGCGGCATGCGTCCGATGACCGGCTTTCTCCAGGGCGAAGATGATCACCGAGCGGATGGCGGGATCGTCGTCGACCACCAGAATGGAAGCAGGCTGCATGGTGAGGTCACCGGCGTTCGAAAGCGGCCCATTGAGGCGCCTCGGACAGATAACGCCTGAGCCGCCAGTCTGCAAAGCTCCAGGTGCGCCAACTCTCCTCCGTTGCAAGCGCCTTCCTGGCCATCTGATCGCGCCAGTCATCAAGGGAGATGCTGATCCAGACGCCGTCGACGCGGGTGATCCAGTGCTTGCCCTGCCCGGCCAGCAGGTCGCGGCGGCTGTCGAGCGCCGGGATGGCCTGCGCCCCGAAGGTATGAGCGATGTAGGTAAGATCGAGCTGCGGCCCCTGACCGGTCGCTTCGCGCGAATGCGCAATATTGAAGGCGGTGACCAGACCGGCGAGATCCACGAGACAGCAGACCCAAAGCGTGACCAGGGCCGCACTGGCATTGACGTTCAGCAGCCAGCGCGTCGATTGCCCGGAGACGATGCGAATGAGGATGGTGACGAAGCCGAAGGCGACGAGTCCCATCCAGATAAAGGCCGCCACGCGCCAGAGCGTCAGCGAATAGGCCCCAACATAAAGATCGAGGCGCAACATGGACGAGGCGACCAGCACCAGCCCTTGGCCGACGAAAACCAGAAGAAGCGGCTTCAAGGCCCGTGGGCGCTGCCCATCCGAATCGTGCCGAAGCGCGACCAGCACGAAGGCGGCCGCCACCATGGCCGCAACCATCAACGGATAGGCACCGCGATGGGCATACTCGGCATGGGTCATGCCCTCAGGCAAGGCTGCACCGCCCCAGAGATAGCCGGCATCGGTCAAGGTTTGCAGCGCGAACAGCAGGTTGAAGGAAACGAGCGAACGCCGGACGGCAACCTCACCCAGGAAACTCGACCAGCTTTCACCCGCGGCTGGCAGTGTGAATGGCAGCGTTCGCCGGCTTCGCACGAGATGCAAAATCGGCCAGACAAGCAGCGCCATGGTCAGCCAGAAGAGGAAGCGCGGACCATCGACGAGCATCAGCCGGTCCGGTCTCAGCAAAGCGGCCCACCGCTCGATCACCGGATTGGCAGCCAGGAAGACGGCCAGGAAGAACAGCGACAGGCCGACCGGCACGATCCAACCGAGAATGTCGAAGCGCAGCCGACCACGCCGAGACATGGCCCGCCGCATCAACAGCAGGTCTGCCGCGAACCGCAGCCAGCCGCCGAGCGGCATCAGGATGGCGATCGCTGCAACTGTTAGCCACCCGGCGGCACCGTGGACGAGTAGTACGATGCCCGCGGCGGAGAGACCGATGGCAAGGGCAACGGACAGGGGATTGGCGTCCATTGCCAACGCGGCGACGGCGGCGACCACAAGCACGATGGCAGCAAGGCGCGACTGCCCGGAAGACCGGAGCCGATTGAATGCCGCCGCCGCGGCCAAAAGCAAAACGAGAAAGAGCGCGATCGGCAGGCCGGCGGCGGGCACGTCGTAGAATAGCAAATCGGCAATGGCCACCAGTAGGACAAGGGCGGTGCTGCGTTGCTTGAACCAGAGTGAAGGACTGACATAGGCAGGGCGGCGATCGGCAACAAGGAGATTCATGATCGGCAGTTCCGGGCAGGAGTTTCAACGGTCTGGCGGGGCGCCAAAACAGGTTCCGCTTCCGGCTTGTGCGGCAGAGGACAGGAACGGTGCGGCGGGATCTCGTCAGATACCGACCCGGCAAGCCACCATGCGTCCTGGACGAGGCGGTCGGGAAGCTGTTTGGCAGAAGGGAGATGGAGGCGGGCACGGATCGACATGCCCTGTCGTCGCATGCCGGAACGCAGGAAACGGGGCGGGTTTCAGCAGCGTTTCAGGATTTGCGTGCAGATTTCATGCAATAGCGCCTAGCGCATAGGCGGCCTGAGGGCTCAACAGCCTGCAACCGCCTGTCTCGTGGCGGGGGGAGCAAGATTGAAGATCTCGGCGAAGTGGGGCGCCAGCATCGGCTTGCCGATCAGATAGCCCTGACCTTCGGTACATCCGAGGCGCAGGAGGCTGTCACGCTCCGGCTCGCGCTCGATGCCCTCGGCTACCGTTTCAAGATCGAAGGCTTTGGCCATGTCGAGGATCGCCCGGACCACCGAAGCGTCTTTCTCGGAGACGAGCATGCCATCGACAAAGGAACGATCGATCTTGATCCGCGTCAGCGGATAGCGCTTCAGCAAACTGAGCGAGGCAAAGCCGGTTCCGAAATCGTCGAAGGCAATTCCGACCCCGTGCGCCCGCAGCTTTCTCAGCTTCTCCAGAACGACATCATCATGATCGAGGACGATGTTCTCGGTGATCTCGAGTTCAAGAGAACCAGGAGGCAGGCCGTGCTTGTCGAGCGTATCGAGTACCTCCTCGACAAAATCGCCGACCCGGAACTGCGCGCCGAACAGGTTGACGCCCATGCGGAAGGTTTGCAGGCCATTGCGTCGCCATAGCGCCGCCTGCGCACAGGCTTCGTCGAGAACCCACGACCCGACGGCAGCAGCGAGCGGGCCGCTTTCGAGGGCCGGCAGGAAAGCCGCCGGCGTCAACAGCCCGCGCGTGGGGTGTCGCCAACGGATCAGGGCTTCGGCCCCGGTCAGCGCCCCGTCGGACAGCCGGATCTGCGGCTGATAGACCAGCAGAAACTCGCGCTCCTTGACCGCCCGGTGGATTTCCGCGCCATAGAGGCGCCGCGCCGCGGCCTCCAGGCGCAGGGAGGGCTCGAAGACGAGCGCGCGGCCGCGATCGCCCGACTTCGCCCTAAACAAGGCAAGGTCGGCGTTGCCGAGCAACTCCACCGGATTGCCGGTGTGGAGGGGGGCGAGCGATAGGCCGGAGCTTGCCGCGACGGAGATCTCCTGGTCCTCAACGAGGATCGGCTTGCCGATCTCGTCGTTTATCGCCGCGGCAATCTCCACCGCCTTCTCAGGATCGGCAACCCCATGCAACAGAACCGCAAACTCGTCGCCGCCAATCCGTGCCGCCGTACCGATGCCCTTGACGCAACTCTCCAGCCGACAGGCGACTTCCCGTAGGACACCGTCGCCAACGGCGTGCCCAAGGGTGTCGTTGATATCCTTGAACCCATCCAGATCGATTAGTGCCACGGCAACAGCGAAAGGCCGGGCGAGCGCCTCTTCGACCTGGCGAAAGAACTGGCCGCGGTTGGCAAGGCCAGTCAGCGTATCGAAATTGGCCAACCTGTAGAGTTCCGCGGCATCTCCCCGATAGGCAGTCGTATCCCGCTGAGCGCTCGCGCGGAGGGCTCGCTCGGCGGACACCTCGATGCGGCGCAGCTCCAGCCGGTCGGTCGCCATGTTCGCCAGCTCGCGCAAACGGCTCATATCGTCGCGGGAAAAATCGCCATGCGGTTCATGATCGATCACGCAGAGAGCGCCGAGCGGCTGGCCGTCGGCGGACAGGAGCGGAGCCCCGGCATAGAAGCGGAGCTTGGCCGGCCCGGTGACCAGGGGATTGTCGTGAAAGCGCTCGTCGGTGGTTGCATCCGGAACGACCATCACACCATCCTGGGTGATGGCGTGCGCGCAGAAAGATACATCGCGGCTCATGTCGACCTCGCCGACGCCGACGCTCGCGGCGAAGAAAACGTGATCGCTGCCGATCATGTTCACGGCGGCCACGGGCATGCCGAACATGCGCGCGGCGATGCGCACCACGGAGTCGAGGCTGGGCAACGGCCGTTCATCGGCCAACCCATACTCAGACAGTGCCTTCAGCCGCTCCACTTCCGTCGGCAAAACAGGAGGACACTTCATAGACCTCGCTCCCCGGGCGCATCCGTGAGACAGCATAGGCCGGCGCGGCCTCGCCGCCTTGGCCGGCGCATGCGTCCGCCTCGAACGCTCAGCGCTCCATGCTGAGGAAACATCCCCCGCCCCTCAAGTAGCGCAAAGGTACTATTGCGGGTTCTTTCTCAACGAATGGTTCATGTGGGAGGAGGTGCCACCAGACGGAGAGCTGGATGTCGCGACAGAAGATAGACGGCGGTGATCCGCCTAACTGTGGCGGGCGTACTGTCGGCGCTTATCTTGGTAAGAAACAGAGCTCGCGCTGGTTACTTCAATAATTGATAACAGCCCAAGACTCACGAGCAAGTTATTGATCTCCCACTCGCGGCGAGATCAGCGGCGCGAGCTCTATGGTAACGGTAGTTAGCGAACGTGCGATAACGACCATCGACGAACTCGAAACGCTTGATGGTCTGTTGTCCTACGCCAGCCACACGAGCCAGCTCGGCAGAAGACATCCGAAGCGCCGCTCGAGCAGCCCTTATTTGAAGCCCTGTGATCATTGGACTTGATTTAATGGTACATTTGGTACCACATTAAAGACAAATTGGAGCAATTATCTGCCCCAAACCAAGTCGCCACCTCCTATGCGCTCATTTGGCGCGAAACCATAGACCGCCTCGAAGGAGCATACTCCGAACAAACACTTCGAAGCTATCGGTCTGATTTCGCGAGCTTCGACAGTTGGGGCGTTGCCAACAACCTTTGCTCATTGCCAGCTTCGCCCGGTACGCTTGCCGCCTTCATCGCGGCCCAAGCGCCCGAGCTTGCAGCCAACACACCATGCCGCCGCTTGGCTGGCATACGTAAAGTTCATCGTCTGTTCCACCTACAAAATCCTGCCGAGGATGAAGAAGTGTTGATCGCCACGCGTCGAGCGCTCCGGGCCAAGCCGAGTCGTCCTCGCCAAGCACTCGGCCTTACCAAGGAACTCCGAGACCAACTGGCCGCCGCCTGTGGCCACGATCTTGCCGGCCTTCGCGACCGAGCGATCATTATGGTCGGCTACGACACCATGTGCCGACGGTCGGAGCTCGCAGCCTTGCGGGTCGAAGACCTTACTCCGCTAAGCGATGGAAGCATGCTGGCACTGATCCGCCGCGCCAAGAACGACCCGTTCGGCGACGGTCGTGACGGCTTTGTATCAGCACCCGCCGCCGACGCGCTCAAAGCCTGGCTTGAAGCAGCGAAAATTTCGGAAGGGTGGCTGTTTCGGCGCGTGAATCCAGGATGAGCTGGAGCGGACGCCCTGCACCCGCATTCAATCGGACGAATGCTGAAACAGCGCGCAGCAGCCGCGGACTTACCGGCCGAAATCGCCAGTCGCCTCTCCGGACACTCGATGCGCGTGGGAGCTGCTCAGGATATGATGTAAACGGCGCCGACATCCTTACGATCATGCGAAGCGGCGGCTGGAACTCGATCAACGTGGTAGCGCGATATGTGCAAAACGTTGAATTGGTGAAGCTCGCGAGTTGGCGACAGTGACCAAGGGCGGCGCCTGATCAAGCTTGCTCGTCGCAAGCACATGCAGAAAGCTTCAAGGCGTGAGTGATCGTGCCTCATTTGGCCAGACACTCAAGCCGTTGTGAGTTGGGTTCTGATGAACGCGCATGGCGCGTGCATCTTAAGGCCTGCCTGACGATGGCTTTCGTCGTCAGGATCACGCCAAGCAGACCACCGGCCCACAACCTCAACACTGCAAACAACCGGAAAAGCCACACAGTCCGGATCGATCGCCCAATCTTCGGAAGACAAGGGGTAACGTTGCCCGTCGCTCTCAAAAAGCCATGTCATGAACGGCCGACGCCGTCTGCATCTCCCTTACTAGGAGTGAATGCTATCTGAGCTTTTCTGTAAAGACGGGTACGCAGCAGGAGCGAACACGCTTAAGGCCGATTGTTTTTTTATACCAGCCGCGTGCGGCAGCAAATGGGAAGGTGCGCTTCAGCATCGCCCAGGACGGACATTCAGGGTCGCGCTCGCCCGGTTCGTGTGTTATGGTTTATACGCATGCTGGCGTGTGCCGGTTTCGGCACACTATGGAGAAAAACCGGAAAGGGGCATGGCAATGGTGTTTCCTGAAAGAACCAGGCTGGGCCATACGCCGAGATTTTCCGCTGTTTTCTCTCGAATCGCCGACTCCGGACGGCGGCATTTCCTGGCCTCGCCCTGGACCTTTCAATAAACGGCCGCGCGGGATGATTTCGATGCGAAGCATGTCCTGCGATCGTCCTGCGCCCCGGAGCTGCCTTGCCCCGCCGCAAAACCTCAACGACCGGAGTAACATAATGAAGGCCATTATCGTCGCAGCTCTTTTTTCCCTTGGCGTCACCGGCACTGTTTCCGCCGCAGGAATGACCGATCTGGGCGGCGGATTTGCCTATGCCCCGGTAGGGAGTGGGCAGTGCCAAGTATTGTTCGATGCCAAATACGGACAGCCGATTTTTCGGACCAGCAAGCGGGAACCCTCAAGAGTCGTCGTGGTGGGCACTAAGAAGGAGTGCCCCAAGGAATACAACGGGTATAAGATCACCCGTCTTGCGGCTGGGCAGGCGAATGGTTTTATTTATACAGGCGTCACGGATGCCGGTCGCCGCTTGCATGTTTATCGTAAGATAGGTTCTAATTTCACGTTTAAAGTTGGCCCTAAACCCCAGTAAGCTCCGGGACTGATTTCGCTATTGTGAGTTTCTGTTCCGGCTTACGAACTGGTTTGGCACTGAATCTACTACACACTACTCTTTCCTACAAAGGCGGGCATAAATATGAGACCCTTTCGAGCTTTCCTCATAACTGCCACCCTTTTGGTGTCGCCCTGCTACTTACTCTCCCCAGGATGGGCGCAGGATGCGGTAGATCAGGCAGAAACGAGCTCGGCCGCCTCTTCGCTTAACGTCAAGTCGTTGACTGCGAGCATCCGGAAGGACCCGGCATCCGAAAAGGCAAAGACGGCCATTGCTACTCTGGGAGCCGCCGCGGCGACCGACTCCGCTGCCGCCCGCGCCCTGGCCGACCTCTATCTGGCGGGTACCGGCGTCGATGTTGACGATGCAAAGGCGATCAGCCTGCTCGAAGCCGCAGGCAAGAGTGGCGACGCCGACGCTTGGCTGAAGCTCGCTGGCCTCTATTCCAAGGGAGGCATAATAGCGGCCGATCCAGCCAAGGCCTTTTCGGCCTACGCAGCGGCAGCAAACCTTGGCGACGTGACCGCAAAATACAAGGCGGGCTATGCCTTGGTGACCGGCGGAGAGGGGGTTGCGAAGGATCCGGCCCGCGGCGCCCAATGGCTCGAAGAGGCCGCCAATGCTGGAAATCGCGATGCGCTATACCGGCTAGGCGACCTGCTCGTTCGCGGGGAAGCTGTTCCGCAGGATGTTCCCCGCGGTATCGACCTAATGACGCGCGCGGCGGCTGCGGGCCAGTCTTACGCCAATGTTCGATTGGGCCAACTGTACGGCGACGGCATAGGTGTCGAGAAAAATCCCACGAACGCCTATCAGTTCAACAAGGCGGCCGCTGACGCCGGCAATAAATACGGCAAGCGTGCAGTTGCAGAAGCGTTATTGTCGGGTAACGGTGTTCCGGCCGATCCCGACGCCGCCGTTTCCATCTTCTCCGAACTTGCCAATAGTGGAGACGCGCCTTCGGCCAAGCGACTAGCGGATATTTATAGTGGCAGCGGCCCGCTAGAGGCGGATGGTTCCAAGGTAGTGGAGTATTTGGCCATCTCCTCCGAGGCGGGGGATGCACAAGCGATGTCGCGCCTTGGGAAAATTTACCGCGACGGCGTACTGGTGCCGGCCGACCCAGCCCTTTCGACCCGCTATTTCCAGCAGGCTGCAGAAGCAGGCCACAGTGTCGCTTGGCAGCGCCTCGCCGAAGCCGCCCTGCAAGGGTTTGGCGAACCGCGCGATTCCGAGAAGGGTGTCGAGCTCGTTATGACCGAGAGCGACAAGGGTAACATTGCCGCGACACTTTATCTTGCCGACCTCTACATACGTGGAGAGTATGTCGAACCTGATCCCGCTAGGGCGGTCGAGCTTCTCGAAAAGGCCCGCGCAGCCGGCAACACAACCGCGATGAAGCGGCTCGCCGCGCTATATCGAGACGGCCATGGCGTGTCGAGAAATCCAGCGAAGGCGCTGGAGCTCTATACGGCCGCGGCAAGCAAAGGCGACAATGGCAGTTTGGTGAATCTCGGCGAGGGCCATCTGCGAGGCTGGTTCGGCGCGGCCTCCAAACCCTCGGAAGGGTTGCGCTACCTGAAGGAAGCCAATGAAAAGGGCGTCCCTTCTGCTCCTGTGCGTCTGGCAGAGGCGTATTTTTCCGGTGCCGGCGTTGCTCGCAACCCTAAAACTGCTCTCAGCATTCTGCAGACAGCAGCTGATGCAGGCAATGGCGAAGCCGCCCGCAGCTTGGTTGCCGTCTATCGCAGCGGCAAGGGAAAGCTGGTCAAGCCTTCTCTCATCAACGCGCGCCAGACACTCGACAAATATGCAAGTCTACTGTCACCTGCGGCCATCGCCCAGAATCGCTACCTGCTTGACGCCGCCGCCGCCCGATCGACGGCGGATTTCGAACGCCTAGCATTGACGATTGACAATGCCCCTATTCCGGCACGCAGAAGCATGATGGAGGCGCTACGCTTCGCCAACGCCAATGCATATGTCTACGTACTCCAACGTAATATGAAGGCTGCGGGGCATTACGACGGCCCGTTGAACGGTCTTCTGACGACGTCGACCATCCGCGCGCTGCAATCATTGTGCGATCTCGGACCTTCAGGAGATCGCTGCCGGCAAGGACCACTCAGCAGCGCCGCGGCCAAAATCATTACTGCTCGCGCTGCGGAGATGTGAAGGCCTCAGAAGTACGAAAACAACCTTGCCCCGTCATCCGTACAAGGCGCTGTCGTGCAGACTGCACTACAGAACAGCTCTGAATCGCTGCCCGCCTTCCGAGACCATAGTGAGGCAGGTAATTTGTGCCTGAAATCCAACGAAATCGGCCTGACCCTCGGCGACGCAGTCAGGTAACAAGGATCGTGTCCCATTGCGTGTTGTAAATGCGGCTTGGCCTCGGCGCTTTCCGGCACCACTTGGATGATCAGCGTGCCACAGCTGGCAAACTGACGATTGGATCATCGTTGAACTGGCTGATGGTTTCCAGATGCTATGGGGCACGCGCCGGTCTGTGGCAAGCTGGCGCTCCTCGAGATCTTGGAGACGCCTCATGCCTTATCAATTTACTGCCAGCCGCGCAATAACGGCCTTCGATCAGGATTGCACCCTCATCGTTGTTATCGAGATGGGTCAATCGACATGGCTCGTCACCGGATTGCTTCCGGGCGTCGAACGCCAGCCGCTGAAGAAGCTAGGACCAGATCCCGATAGTCTATTTGCTCTGATCGATCGTTGGCGTCAGGAGTGCTGCCAATCTGGCCGGAAGATCGAGCGTCTGGTCGTTGCTTATGAGGCCGGGCGGGACGGTTCTGGCTGGCGCGATGGCTTGGCGACCGCGGTGTCGAGGCGCATGTCATCCATTCAAGCAGCGTGGCTGTGTCCCGAGATCGCCGCCGTGCGAAGACAGATCGTCTCGACGCGGCCTTGCTCCTTCGGGTGGTACTCGGTTGGCTTCGCGGCGAATCTGGCCGTTACAGCATGGCAGCAACACCTTCAATTGAGGACGAGGACGCGAAGCGTCCGACGCGCGGACGCGAAAATCTCATCGGCGAGCGTCCACGCAACGCTGAGCGGTGCTTTGGCATCAGTCCAGTGTATCAAGTGATGTAGGACAGCCACTCCCAAACCCGTTACTAAATACTTTGTCGCCAACGCCTCACAGAACGAAACTTGTAAATCCCGCCGTGTAAACCCAATAAATTGGGAAAACACGTGAAAACCGCTTTAGCAGGTAAGGTTTCAAAGCGCTCAGTCGCCCAAGATGCTTCCCTTGTGCGGCATAGATAATAAACCCCGACAGAACGAAGAAATAATCTAAGCCGAAGGCGCCGGCCTTTAGCCATCCATCAAAGAAGTCCAGACCACCGTACTTTTCTACGGCCATAAGAACTGTCATATGTGAGAACAGTACGGCAGTAGCAACTAGGGCTCGCCCTGCCTGGAGCGAAGTAAACATGGCTTTATATCTCCCGCACTAAGCGAACTATACATTCACCTACCCCTAGTATCGAGAATAATTCTCCTCATAAACCCTCTGATCTGATTCGCATTCTCCCTGGAAAGCTCAAGAATATTCTCAGGAAACCGCTCCGGAGGGGAGCCAATCAAGCCTAGACCATGAGCCAGTAAATCATCGACCTTCTGATCCGTACATTGTAATAATGGCAAGCAGATATTCTCCCGTCCGATTTGCCGATAAAAGCGTTGCGTTTTTGAATGAGTCGGGAACGAAATCACCCGCTTTCCAAGCGCTGTCGCGACAATACCCAGATGCAATTTACTTGTAATCACCAAATCCGCAGCGGAGATCCGTCCAATTAGCTTTTCGACCCCGTCATATGGAAGGAACTCAGCATCTCTTAATTTCGACTGTACTTTTTCAAAGCATACTTTGTGACCATTAGAAACCTCTGTCCCCCTCTGGTCAGATATACCAACAACCTTCAAGTCATCACGTGCGAGTTGACGAGAGAGTTGGCGTTCGAGAAACTGCCCCTCCCGGGTAAGCAATGAGCGATCTAGCTGCACCAACACGAGCCGGCGCCCGTCCTTCGGAGCGATTCTGTCCCGCTCTTGAGTTGCTTGGAGCGAAAGTGGAAGGTCTCGAAGACTGAGGGCAGCATCCGCCGATAGGCTTCCCTGCCCGAAGCCGTACTTACTGGCGTAATCCATGCTCTCGTTGTCACGAAAGGTCACGGATGTCGCATTGGACATAAGCTGGACCGCCTCGCGTCGGGCAAGCAGATTGGTTATAGGGCCAAAGCCCACGCCAGTAATGCAATAGGGCAATCCAGCCTGTTTGGCGGCCCGCATAACTGCCAAGTGTCGGTGTCGAAGTTTCTCTCCCCAGAACCATCGTCCTACCAAAGAGCGCGGCGGCTCTCCCAAATATCCACCGCCAATCATGATAACACCCGCGACGTCCGCTTTAGTGCTGGTCGCCAGATCTAGCTCACTCTGTAAGTACGCAGGAACACTAGTTCCAACAGGAATCCCCCCTGCCTCCTGGACCCAATTGGCGAAGATTTTTGCCAAAAGAATGTCCCCAAAATTCTCGACCTCGAATGCTCCGTGAAGGCGAACTCTGAGTTTCTCTTTCATCAATTGAGTATCCTAGCGGAAATGAGGGTTAAAATAGAGTTCTTCCGTACTGAATAAGGAAGCCTACTATACAGAGTACCAAATAGCCATATCCCGTCCAGCTGCAGGAACACGCGAGGTAAAATAATAACCACTAAGATCCCAGACAAAATAACACCAATAGCCATGACAGCCAACTGCACTTCAGGACGTGCCTCCGATAGCAGAATCTCCACAGCTACAATACAAATTACAGTGACCATCGATAACGGCGCGGCAGCAAGATGCGTTCTTAAAAGCTTGACAAGCGCGATATCGATGTATTTTCCACACAAGTATATAGAAGCGACATATTGGCAGACTACCGCGCCCGTTACGGCAACCGAAACACCCAACAAGCCGTAGCGTACGCCGATCATACTTCCGGTGGCTGTAAGAACAAAAAACAGCGCCTGCAACGCCGCAACAAGCCAGGATCGCCCCAATGCCCTCAACACGGCACTGGTTATCCTTTGAGCAGAGCGAAAGATAAGCACCGCTGCCATAATCGCCACTATTTGAGGGGCGTCTCCCCAAGCAGCCCCCAACAAGACAGCACAGATTTGTTGTGACGCTAGAATTACGAACACCGAAATAGGTGTCATGATTATCGAAATAGAACCGATGGCTTTGGTATATGCCTCACCCAGTCGCCCCGTTTCCCCCTGAATGCCCGAGAATGAGGGAAACAACACATCTTCTATCACTTGCCCAAAAATCAGCGCAGGGTACCGCGCAATCTGCAGCGCTCTTGAGTACACTCCCACTAGCGGCAGCGGCAAGAACACTCCCACTACCATTCTATCCGCTTGATTCGCCAATGAGTTAAGAATGCGGGCAAAAGAGTATCCAGAGCCGAAGCCGGCAATGGCTTTGTGTGCCGCACGATCCAACGTGAAGCGGCTCTCAAATCTAACGCTAGAGAACATAAGAATGGTTATAACTGACGCCTGGGAAACCTGAGCAAATATCAGAGACCAAGCTCCGCAGCCACGATATGCCGCAAAAACACCTACAATTCCATATCCTATTGTGTACGAGACTACTTGTCGCAGTCCAAGTAGTCTAAATTTCTTGCCTCGCGATGCAAGCCCTAAGGGAACTAGAGACAGCGAGCGTATGAAGAACGTGACTGACAATGCTTGTATAAGAGGCGTAACACCTGGTGCATTCATTAATCCGGCAATTGGCCAACTCAACAAATAGACAGCACCAGTCGACAAAGCTCCAACAAGCAGAGAAGAGGTGAAGGCGGCTCGAACAATAATTGGCGTAAGATTCTTCTTTTGAACTAGCGCTTGGCTAACTCCCATCGTTGCCAAACCAGTGACGAAGTCGGTCACAATATTTGCAACAGCTACGAGGCCGAACTCGCTTGGAGTGAGTAAGCGCGCCAGAATTGCAAAAATGACGATCTGCAATATTGTTTGCACCACTGCTGACGCACCCAGCCACAAGCCACCATTGACAACGGTGGACGACAGCCGACTATTATGCTCAGGACGTGGATGTCTTTCCGGACCTACAATCATACCGTCGTTCCAAATACTGCTTGTTCGTATAGATCCACGCTTTTCTTTATTGTGAAGTCTAAACCCCTTGCTCGTGAACGCGCCGAATTATGTTCTTCACCAATTGTAGCCAAAATTGCATCACTCATTGCGAGAGCAGAGGCTGTGAAAAACCGGCCACCAAGGAGATCGAAAAAGCCGCGCGGATATGATGTTCGGTAAGCTCGCGTTGTTGTACAAGCGATTGGCCGGTACCAAGAGCCGCCAAGCCCGTGGCTAGGTCGACGAAAATGCCCGCGATGGCGACTTTGCCGAACTCGACCGGAGCAAGCAGACGAGCCAGCACCGCGAAAATTACGATCTGCAGAATAAATAGCCTGTAGAACTGCGGCGGCACCCATCCAGTAGGCACCTGAAAGCACAGTATCAGCTAGAGATTCTGTGGGGCTATTTTCAGAAGGAGCTGAAGGATCTAAAGGCTTCATGACACTGGCCTCTGCGGGAACAGCGCGTTTAGGTATAGCGAAGAGCTGCGGGCGATAGTAAATTCTAGGCCTCGAGCTTTACTTTGAGACGAATTTGCCGGCCTATCCAAGGTGTCGCGTATAGCCTGCGCCATTGCATCTGGATCGCCAACTGGCACAAGTCTTCCGTATCGATCGCCATCGACAATTTCGCTGGGACCACTTGGACAATTGGTTGCTACAACAGAAGCCCCACTTGCCAACGCTTCAATTAACGCGTTGGGCAGCCCCTCGTAGCGGGAGGAAAGTACGAACACGCTACATTTCGACATAAAGCAAAACGGATTTGAGACGAAACCTGGCAACTCAATATCACTCCCAAAACTAGACTTCGCCTTAAGTAATTCAAGTTCGCCCCGAAGCGGTCCCTCCCCGATAATCATCAACCGACATGGACGCTGATTTCTGAGTCGTTCGAAAGCCTGGATAAGGGTCTGAAAGTCCTTTTGTCGGTCGAGCCTACCTACGCCGAGAATAACCGGAAGCTGGTCGTGGAACCAAGGATGTTTAGGCGTGAGCTCGGCGTACGCGAGAAGTTCAGGCGTCACAACCGGATTTATGGGGATGACTGTTATTCTTGCTAGATCAAGATGTGCCCATTTCGCGAGGTCTTTGGCCAAATCTGAAGCAAGCGCCACAATTACGTCTGCGTAGCGATAAAAGAAGGGTGCCAATCGATAAGCGAGGCGGGTGGCACGATGCGGGCTTTCCGTTGCTGCGACAGACGGGAAAAGGCCCTCTCGAATTAGGACCCTCGTCGACCCGCCAGCCAACAACTTAGCGGCAATGACCGCGACGTTGCAGGCAGGCTCGGTAACCAGTATAGCATCCGGTCGTTCGCGGCGTAGGTAGCGCGCTAACGCGAGAATGGCTCCGGAGATGCGCTTAGGTCCCAATTTGGTCAGCTTTACCTTATCCGATAGTTCCTCCTTAAAGTTTCCGTCCTCTTCTAAAACCAACGCTTCAACCGAATGGCCGGCTTCGGCAAAGCCACGTGCAAGCCTCACCATAGCTCGCTGGGCGCCGCCACCCGCCATGCTCCTAATGAAGAATGCGATTTTTCTCGTCAAAACCTCTACCTCGTCTTTTCGGAAGTTTACAATCGCTTGATCTCTTGCCAAGCCGAATTCATCTAAAGCTTGGCGAGGCTAGTGGGTTGACCGAAGCGGAAGTGTCCGAAAACGGATTCCGCTTGTCAAACGTATGCGCGAGTCTGGCGGATGCGCAATGGGCTATCGATCACTCTTGACGATGCTGACCGGCGACTTGCCGCTGTGGTTTCGGATCATAGCACACCACAGAAACACGTCTGGCGTGCGCAGATTGCGAGGGACCGCGGGCGTCCGGGACGAGCGCGGCCAGACGTTCGGCGAACCCAAGATGCCGCTCGACCTGAGTCAGCAGCATGACGCCGCTATCCGACGACATCCGGCCACCATTGAAGGCGGCGACGATCTTCTTTCGGGCAACGGCTGGAAATTCGAGGGTCGGAGCAGTATCAACGATCATGGCGGGTGTGGCGGAGTGGGTGGACCGGGTCGGTGTAGGCAACCATATCCTATTCCACATCAACCCTTATGCTACACTCGCCAGGTCAAAACCGCGTCCCGGTGAATAATACATCTAGTCCTGTTGACAAAAGAAATTCCCAAATCGTTCCTGTATGATTCAAGGCTGGTCTTTGCGGAGTTCAGCTGATGCGGGGCGCCCCTGACGGACAAAGAATGGGTAGTTATTGGCGATCTGTTGCCCTCCGAACGAGGGCGCTGGTCACGCCGATCCTGGGATAACCAGCGCCTTCTCAGTGGCATGCTCTACGTCTTGCGGGTCGGCTGCCCCTGGCGCGACATGCACGAGCGATACGACAAGTGGAACTCGGTCTATGTCCGTTTCCGGCGCTGGGCTGAGCAAGGCGTGTGGGGTGCGCTTCTGGATACGCTGGTCGAACTCGGACTCACCGATGACTGGCAGCACGTGATCAACAGCACCACCGTCCGGGGCCATTCGCAGGCTGCGGCGCAACAAGGGGACTCATAAGGAAGGCTTTGGTCGAAGCCGCGGCGGCTTTACGAGCAAAATCAACGCCCGCTCAGACGGTCAGGGACGTCCACTTGGCTTCAAGCTGACCGGCGGCGAAACATCCGACTATCTCGCCGTCGACGACCTAATGGGCCTACCGCTCGGCAAACCGCGCATACTGCTGGCCGACAAGGGATACGACAGCGACGCGGTGCAGGAGTGACTGCTGTTGCAAGGCATTCTGCCTGTCATCCCACCCAGATCGAACCGTGTCGAGCCACCATCCTGCAACTTCAGACACTATTGGGACAGAAACTGCATCGAGTGGATGTTCAATCGCCTCAAGCAGTTCCGCCGCATCGCCACGCGCTATGACAAGACGGCCAAATCCTTCCTCGCCTTCCTCAACATCGCGGCTGTCAGGCTATGGCTGCCCACTTTTGTCAACAGGACCTAGCCATGGACAGATGGACTCTTCAACCATACCGTTTCGCGAGGTAGTGCACGGCCAACTTGATTACGGCGCAGCCTCTCATTGCTGTCCGCGACATAACAGGTGATGATGACCGTTATAATCCAAATTCCCGTATTGGCCCTGAAGAATAGGGCCCCGGCTACACCAATGACCGAAAATGTGAGCATAACGCAGAGGAGTAGACCGGATACCTTGTCTCCACGAAGAACCAAAACAAAAAGGTAATAGATTCTACTAAAAATGAACAAGCACTGAGTTAGTAGCCCAATAATCCCAACATCGAGCAATATCTCTATGTATGCGTTGTGTGCATGCCCAATATCCGCCATCCAACTCGTATTTCCAAAATAGGTCGCAGCGTGATCCCAAAATGCCAAGTAGCCCACACCAAGCCAGAGGTTGTCATCAATGATTGGAACCAGGGCTTTCCAAATAGATGTGCGCCCTGTCAGACTTGAATCGCGACCAAGCATCTCAAGGACATACTCAAAATATCCTTGCGGATCAGACAGCAGAGCTAGAACGGCGAAGGCCACGGCCGTCACCATGAACACTCTTAACGAGCGAGCGGTTCGAAACGCCGTCACGCTCAAGTACGAGATACCCGCAAAGGCCAGAGCCGCCACGCCGGTGGCCGAGCCAGTGCGGATTAACATTAGCAATCCTGCCGCGAACAATACATGGCGGAACCTCCCAATCCAGCCGGCTTTCTCAGTTCCTGCCAGAAAGAGCAGAAACAAGCACGCTAACCACGCAGCCTGATTCTTGAACCCAACAAGTCCTCGCCATTGGCCTGCAAACCTTCCCGTTGGATGAGTGCCCAAAGCGGGTAGAAAAATTGCCAGCGCTATTGAGAGTAAAGTAAATATTGCTAAGTTTTTTGCGATGAATTGGATCACTCCAATTTTTTCATTCTCAATATATATTAGTATTGCGACACAAGTGGTCCCAATCAAGGCGATAATCTTCTTCGTGCTCAGCATTGGATCGATTGACCATAAAGGCGAAATCGCTATAATCAACATAGCCAGTATTAGACTCTTGTTATTAGACAATAGATTAATGAATCTCTCTCTTCGACCCGGACGCATTAGTATTATAAACGATCCAACCTGGAGAGTAAGAGCTAGAAACGGATACAACCACGTGTTTCCACCACCACCCTCACTCGGTTCGAGGACATGCGTAAGTCCACCCAGAAAGAAAAAGAACGCGCAATTGCAGAAGGCCAGTATTGCGAGACTTTTTCTTCCCGGCCGCTCCTGAGCACTAATAATTTCTTCTTCGGAAATGATTCTTTTCGTCATCTATTATCCAAGCTCGCTCTGAGAGCCCAACCCAAAAAGAGTTGAGCGATTTCAGTGGATGTGATTCTGTTCAGTTGCAACACTGAACGGAACCACCGAGGCCCTGGACCGAAACCGCTCAACGCGAGTATGCGAGCGCCTCGGCTTACGACGGTGATATCGTCACGATCGACTCGACCTGTGTCCGCATGAGGTGGTCTGGGAAACTGAACCTTCGGCAGTCTGCTTCTTCCAGGCATTGATCAACGTCTGGTGCACACAGTGTTTTGCCGCCAATTGCGTCAGCGTCAGTTCTCCCGGATCGCTTCCAAAGCCCATTTGCTTAGAAAGCGGTCGAATACTTCTGCTTCTTCACGGTCATCCCCGTTCGTCCTGCTCGCCAAACGGGGCTAAGCTCAAATCACCGGTCCGGCAATTAGCGCCAGCTCAATCATGCTCAATCATGCTAGCTCCGCCCTATGCCAGATTTGTACGCAATGATGCTTAAAGACGACATCAGGTCACCCATTTCCATCAGCTACTTATGGCTTCCATGTATCCCTTTACCATTTTCTCAGTTGAATACAATTTCGAGCGCTGAACTCTTTTCTGCACATCTTTGTCCCCAACAGCTTGTTCGATCTTCGCTAACCATTGAGAATGCTCAAGTGGCGCGAACCAAGCCGCATCACCAGCGACTTCTTTCGCGACTGGCAACTCGTTCGACACAATCGGAACACCTTGAGATAAGGCCTCAACCAGCGTCCGGCCGAACCCTTCATAATGTGACGGGAACAATAGTACGTCAATTGCTCTGTAGAATTCAGTTATCGCGACCCCATGCACCTCCCCAACAAACTTGACGCGACACCCGACTTGGAGCCGCGCGACCATATCTTTAAGCTTAGACTCCTCAGGACCACCACCACAAATTAAAAGGAATGCATTCGGCATGAAAGTCAATAGTTCTATCGCAAATCCGATATTTTTCTGCGGGTGTAGTCTTGCAATGCACCCAAGTATAAGATATCCTTCGGGTAATTCATACCTTAAACGAGAGTGAGACTTACTTGCTTCTGTATATGCCAATGAAGGTGTTGCATTATGGACGACAGAAATACGGCGCCTATATGAAACAGGGTAACTGAAAAATGAATCCTTAACAGCATGACTTACAGCAATATTTCTTTTGTAGACTCCGATGGTTCCGAATAGTTTGTCACATAGAGCCCCTGCTGCAGACTGCTCTGTTGATGGATTCCTTTGGGTTGCGATACAGCGCGTCGACCAGCTCACGCAGCGCGAGAGCCCAGCAAAGATGTTTGCGGCCGGCGTAAATCCTATGATTGCGTCAGGTTTCTCACGCCAAACATATCTCATAAAAGAAAAAAATGCTTTGGCCCAACCTGCTGTGGTTGCCGTCCCGCGGTGCAGGGTTATCTGCCGCTCCGGTTGAGGTTTGAAAGTCGCATCTCGCTCCTGAATGAAGAATATCTTGGTGTCGATACCACTATTTGAAAACTCAGAGCATATGAGAGCCGCGTTAAGCGTAGCCCCGCCAACCCCCTGGCGGTTACATATAAGAAATACCTTCATCTCTTTCCCTTTGCCCACGGTTGTGAGGACTACAGCGAACTTCGACCGGTTGCACTCAAATCCGGCTTTCAAACCGTCTGCCCAACAGCGGCGCCGATTTGACCTCCCAGACGACGCTGCCACGCCTGCGGAACGCGCTGACCTTGAGCGACCCCAACGGCCTGACCTACGCACTGGTCGACCAGTGAACGGCGAGCTACGGGGCGCGCCGCCCAAAACGTCACGCTTGACATCGACGTCGCCCACGGCCGCCGGCAGCTGTCGCTGTTAAATGCCCGTCATGGCGACTACTGCCGTGTGCCGATCCATTTCTACGCTACCGGGCTTACGATGGCCACTGTTCTGCGCCGGGCAAGATGCCACCCGGCGTCAAAGTGCGCGCCTACATTCGCCACCTTGTCCGCCACATTCGGGCCAAGTAGCTAGCAACCCGCATCACGATCCGCGGTAATGGCCACGATGCAAGGCCCGACGCCATAGACTTCTGCGAGGCGCACGCAGCCACTACCTCTTTCGCCTGACGGGAGTAAAGCCACTAGTCGCCAAGTTACGCGAGATCGCTGACACTGTCGCCACCACAAGCGCGGTCGAGAACCTCGACGGGGTGCGCGAATTCGTCTAAGTCCGCCCAAAGCCAAGGGTTGATAGCACGAGCGCCGCGCCGCTGCCCGTCCCGAAGCCACATCGGCCTCGACATCAGCTTCGTTGTCACCAACATCGACAAAGTCGCTTCGCGCATCGCTTCCGAGAGACTCTACTGAGCCCTAGCCTAGCCGGAAGTCTGATCAAGGCCTACAAAGCCCATCTAGTTCCCGTCCACGCGATATCTCAACAGAGCCGATTTCGCCACCATCCGGCTGCACCTTCACAAAGTCGCCGTCCGCGTCCGGGCATATGCCACCCGCATTCGTCTTATCTACGCTACCAGGATTGCGACGACTTCGACCGGTGGCGCTCCGGCTAAGGGCGCGTTCCATTGCGGGGCAACGTAAACAACGCCGGAGAGGGCTGGCGAAGTGCGCCGACAAAGCCATGTAGCAGTACTATGCCAGGCTGGAGGCACCGACCATGGCCGCATACCTAAACCAAATGGCCTCCGGCAACCCGGCACGGTTCAGTCTACTTCTCATATTGCACAATCGGTCAGGAACGATCAGGTCCGCCGACAGGCTTCCCAACGGTCGCCTATACCACTCTCTATTCCGCCTATAGACGTCCTCAGGATAGCCTGTACCATTCGACGAACTTGGTCACACCCGTTGGAACGTCGGTTTCCGGCACATATCCGGTCAGTTCCCTGAGGAGGTCGGGTGCGGCATAGGTCTGGGGGAGGTCGCCCTTCTGCATGGGCAGGAGGTTGCGGATGGCTGGTTTGCCGAGTGCCTGTTCGATCGCCGCGATGAAGTCGAGAAGTCCGACCGGCTGGCCACCGCCGATATTGACGACACGGAACGGCGCCTGCCTCGACAGCGTGTCGGTGATGCCGTCGGCTGTGACGCGGTTGTCTTCGCTCGGGACGACAGGCACCAGGCGGACGATCGCCTCGACGAGGTCGTCGACATAGGTGAAGTCGCGCCGCATGTTGCCTTCGCCATAGACGTCGATCGGCTCGCCCTTCTCGATGGCATGGGCGAACTTGAACAACGCCATGTCCGGCCGGCCCCAGGGACCGTAGACGGTGAAGAAGCGGAAGGCGGTGGTAGGGATCTTCCACAGGTGGGCGTAGGAATGGCCCATCGCCTCCATCGCCTTCTTGGTGGCGGCGTAAAGCGTCAGCGGCTCGTCGGTCTTGTCGGCCTCGGCAAACGGCACCTTGTCATTGGCGCCATAGACCGATGAGGTCGATGCCAGCATCAGGTGCTTGACCTCGCATTGCCTGGCGAGCTCCAGCACGTTCCAGCTACCGGTGAGGTTGGCGTCGACATAGGCCTTTGGGTTCTCGAGGCTGTAGCGGACGCCGGCCTGGGCGGCGAGGTGGACGATCACCTCGGGTTCGGCGAGCTCGGCCGCCTGCTGGAGGGCCGCGGCATCCTCGAGCTGGCCAATCACCGCCCGAAAGCCGTTCGAGCGCTCAAGAATGGCATGGCGCGCCTCCTTGAGACGGACATCGTAATAGGGCGTCATGCCGTCGAAGCCGGTGACGAAATGGCCGTCGTCGAGAAGGCGCCTCGCCAGATGAAAGCCGATGAAGCCGGCCGTGCCGGTGATCAGGAACCGCATTATTCCGCCGCCTCGGCTACCTGACCGGCGGTCGGTGATCCCCTGCCGACGCTGGTGTAGGCGAAGCCGTGGCGTTCGATCTCCTCGGGGCGGTAGCGACCGTCCGCGCAGGCGCGCCATTTTGGTCGAAAGCCCTGTTTCATCAATGAAGACGAGACGCGCTGGATCGAGGTCGGGTTGGCCATCGAACCACGCCTGACGTCGCTTCAGGAGATCTGCTTGTTCCTGCTCCAGAATGCAACACTCGCGTAGTTTTCGAGTGCCTGGTCGTCCTTGACTGCGCGTTGGATCAGAAACTTCTGGAAACCGCCGTCTGTAAACATGTCCGCCAGGCTGGTGATCATCAAAATCGTCGCCACCGCACCAAAGGCTTCAGGCGATAAAAAGCGCGCCAGGATGAGTTGGGTGATTGGCGTGATGAGTCTCGCACTCACCTCCGTCAACAGGGACCACTTTGTCGCCCGGCGGGCCTTCTGATTGAGTTCGTCAACTGAAGGAACATCTACTTGGTGGGGCGACTTAATAATCATGATGTACTTACTAATGTTGATTTCAAAAAGAAATTCTTCGACGGAGTATGTCATGGCAAAATGCCGCCATGCCCAACGGGTAGATAACAGCGTAGCGTTTTATCAATCTACGAGGCTCCTGAGCGATACGATACAGCCAGCGTAAATTCAATCTGTTCATCCATGCCGGATAGTAATCGCCGCCCCGGGCAGAGACCAGTTGATCTAGGTAACCTCCGCAGGTAAAACCCGTGCCGCGCCAGCCTTTCTCTCTCAGTTTATGCAGAAAATCTTCCTGGCGCGGGGTCCCCATACTGCAGACAACAACATCGCAAAGAAATGCACGGGACAGCAACTCATCCTCTATGTTTTCTGGGTAAAATCCATCCGAAATCATGGTGATTTGCAAATCCTGGTAGCGCATCCGCAATAGTCTGACCGCCTCGGCCGCAATACCCGGCGCTGAACCAACAACACCGAGACTCAAGCCTTTGGCTACACATTGTTTCAATACAACGGGCGCCAGCGAAGTGTCATCGAAACTATAGCGTTCCGCACGACGCCTCATCAGGCGTAAAATAAATATCAGAGCAACCCCATCATAGAAAAAGCAAAATGACTTCCCGGACAGATACGCAAGGCGTTGTTTTCGCAAAACCAGATAGGCATAGGGATTCAAGAACGTATTGTTCCGCCCATTCAGCCATTCTTGTGGCCTCGACTTTTCCTGCATGTTGTTTGTCTAATTTTCTCGGTCTATCGCTTGCGAACTTGGATAAGTCTCTTTCGAGATTGCGGGAGTATCGTAGTTGCGAATAATGGGGATGTGCAGGCACTACGCGATGTATGTCATATAGTCTGACAATGGCTTTCGGTCAGAGATTGGCACAATGGTTTCATCCTTAAAGGCACCAACAGCGACAAACATGATGATTTGCTCCGAATCATGCACATTGATCAATGCGCGGACATCGCGTTCATCCGCAGCATTCATCATGGCGTTCAAGGGTACTGCCGCCAAACTTTCGCACTCCAAACCATAAATGACACTCATTGCAAACAAACCGCCATCCACGAAAGCCTCATTGCGTTCTACTGGGCTCAAGAAAGCGCTATTGGTTACGGCAATAACAAGCACGCATTCTGGAAGGGTGGGATAGCCTTTAAATCCCCGCTGCAGACGAAGGGTTTCCTGCATTTTTTCCTTGTCAGTAACGACATAGACATGCCAGCCCTGCCTATTGCAGACGGAAGGCGTTTTTCCTGCGTTTCTCAAGACATTGCTGATTTTCTCGATATCAACCCTCTCCCCCGAGAATTCGCGGACGCTGGATCGGCCTTGTGAAAGCGCATAGAATCCTTTCGAGGAATTGTTCAACTTGTCTTTTGCGTAGATGGTTTTTGTGCCAGCGGCATCGAAAGTATCTCTTCCTACATGAAAAGATTGATCGACTACGTCGAGAGTGCCCAAGTCCAGACCTGCATCTTTACCGTGTGCATCGATGTATCTATGGACGATCGACCTGCCCTGAATATAGGTATATGTTTCGCGTGAATACCCCTTACCTGAATATACGACAAGCGCATCATTGAGATTGGCAAGGGCTTTTCTGCCAAATCCGACCCGCATGTTCTTGCCGCGCGACAATCCTTTTTCAATGGCGTGTACATTGTACATGATCCTGGCGCACAGCTGGTCGTAAGAATCGTCGAAGACAGAGAAAGCGGCGTAACGCGTAAATCTGCGGATATCCCTGTAAGCAAGGTAATGAAGACGTATCTTTTGTAGAAACTTTTTGGCGGTTTGATTCAACCGATTTGCATTCATCTTCATGCGGCGGCCCCATTATTCGTCGTATCTCTTATAGAGTAAGCTCTTCGTCTATCGAGTTTACTGAATCACTACTCCGCGCCCGCTGTCGGTGCCTTCATGATTGAAATTTCTAGCACGGCGACTTCAGTCATTGACAACTCCGAGATCGATCGCGCTTCGCAAATAATTCAAGGTGCGCGCGCGCTGATGCTCTCGCAGTACTCGCACAGGGCTAAAGTCAACTGCCTCTTCCATAAGTTCCGGCAAGGTTGACGGGTCATTCAAGGCCCTGCACTCCAGATTCATGCTACTCAAAAGGTATCCGAGCTTCTCGGAGTTCCCGTATCCAACGCCATGGCTCTTGCGAATTATGGTGGCGAATGGCACTTCGTTGATGATGGCGAAAATGGTGCCGTGAAATGTATCCGTTATCACCGCTTCCGCATCGCGGAAGTACGCCAAGAGTGCGAAAGGGTCGCAATCGATGAACTCATCGGCTGACGATTGCAGGCCGCCGAAGGCTAATACTTTCGCTCCGATATGGTTCGCATACTTACGAACGGCTTGGTTCTCAACATCGTTAAAGCGGCCCGAATACCCATACGCGATAATGTATTTAAACGACCTCTGCCGAGTTCCAGGAATTTTTGAATCTTGCGACAGCGGATAAACAAGGGTTGGATCCAGATGAATTTCCGGCCTCTCCCCGATGAGCTGAGAAACTATTTCTTGTGAATTGAAGTCTCTAACTGATATTGCGTCAAACTTCAGAAAATCTTCCTCGAGCTCTTTCCTAATTTTGTACGCATCGATTTTTTCCAGCGTCGTGTTACCGAAAGACGCTGCGTATGAAATCAGCTTTTTGGCTTTAGACTCGTGACCGAATAGATCCCGTGTGTAGCCGACATTTGTGTTATCCTGGACGCAGTTGAATACTTCATCGCTGCCGATTATCTGCAAATCGATATTTGCCTCATGACGGGGGGCAGCGGATATGCCAATGAGCGGAAAGTATTTGGATGCGTAATGGCTCTTATGATTGAAAAATCTGATTTTATCTAGGATGCGCGCCTCAGTTTTGCTGTATTCACTCACCTTTTCAAACGTCCTGCGTAGGCGTCCGCCCCCATTACGCTTGATATCAGGTGATTTGACCAGCGGCGGACCGGGAGTGTAATCAAGATAGTGAACCAGAGCATCATTGGTCGATTCCTCCACCAACTTCCGCAATGCATATGCCTGCAGCGAGGATCCATAGTTGTAGATCCGCTGCATTGACATAATTCCGATAGTTTTCATCTCAACTTCTCATTCTATACGTAGCGGTCGCGCTGCCTGTCCAAACAGGGCGAAGCCACGCGTTTTCTAGACCTGACGACGGCTTGTTCGTCGGTCAGCTGAATTCCAGGCGTTCCGTCTCGTAGCCGAGCCGCCACTCGACGAACCTTGCCAGCCTCTCAGCCAGCTTGACCTTGGGCGGATAACCACAGAACGCCCAGAGCTTGTCGATAGTGGCGCAGGTGGCAGTGACGTCGCCGGGCTGCATCGGCTCACGTTCTTGATGGCTTCGACGCCGAGCGCGGCTTCCAGCGTGGAAATCATCTCCATCAATCCTACCGGATCATTGTCGCCGAGATTGTAGACCTCGTGCCCGCCATGGATCGGAGGGCTGTCCAGAACCCCGACGATCCCGTCGATATAGATTGCGGGGCAATGTCAACAACAGGCCAGAAACTACTGGTGACGCGCGCCTACAAAGTCACGGAGCAGTATTACGCCAGGCTAGACGCACCGGCCATGGCTGCATACCTAAACCAAATGGCCTCCGGCAACCCGGCACGGTTCAGTCTACTTCTCATATTGCACAATCGGTCAGGAACGATCAGGTCCGCCGACAGGCTTCCCAACGGTCGCCTATACCACTCTCTATTCCGCCTATAGACGTCCTCAGGATAGCCTGTACCATTCGACGAACTTGGTCACACCCGTTGGAACGTCGGTATCCGGCACGTAT
>NZ_PJNW01000006.1 GCF_002844595.1 Pleomorphomonas diazotrophica
GAAAACCGAGAGGGCTTTGGCATATCTGAACGCGGCCTAATCATCGCAGGAGGACTGTGGATCCCGGGAATGATCACAAGGCGTCAACACGCCTTGTAGACGTAGCCGGGCGATCCGGCGGGCTTGAGCGCGCGATCGCGGTAAATGATCGAAATCTTGCCGCCGCGCGCGGCGCAGGCCGCCTTGTAAACGTCAGTCGGCTCGACGGGCTTGCCGTTCGCATCCTTTCGCGTGTCGGCATATTCGATCTCGTAGACGCGAGCCCCGTAGATGGCGATATAGTCCTCGCACTCCGACCAGACCTGGCACTCCTCAGCAACCGCGAAGTCGAAGCCGATCCTTGAGCGTCCGATGGGCGCAAGGTCGCTGGCATTCTTCTGAGCAATGGCGAGGCCATTGGCATGGGCGCGCTCGGCAAGCTGGGTTGCGAATGCGATGTTGCCGTCTCTGCTCAGGATGGACTGAGAGCGCGTCCAGGAATCCAGATTGTCGGGCTCAATGGCGTTGAAACCGTCCTTTGCGCATCTGTCGATCCATGGGCCGACAATTGCCAGCAGGGCGTCGCGCTTCTTCGCCGAGGATGTATCGAGCAGATACTCGTCCGGCCAGTCGGGATCCACGATGTGGGTGCCGTTCTTGCGGGCCAAGAGGTCCGGATGGGTCTTCAGCCACCAGCTCGCCTCGGAGGGCTGGGTCTGGAAGGCATTCACGTAGCAGACGTTGTACTTGCCGGCCGCCGGAGCGGCGAGCCGGTCGCGCACCACGATCCCGACGCCGTCGGCAGGCTTGTAGGCGCCACCCAACTGGTAGTCGATCTGCCGGTCGGCCGGTGGAAAGGCGACATCGGCGGCGGCCGCGGTGCCTATCGCGGACAGGCTCAAAGCGGCGGCGACCAGTCTTGTCAGTATTCTCGGCAGCAACATTGCAGCTTTCTCCCTCAGCGTGACTGACATCACTCGGGGCGCGACCAGACGTAGACGCCGATCAACACGAAGACCGTGGCCACAACCACCATCAGCAAGGGACCGGGGCGGCTGCCGGCGTAGAAGCCGTAGAAGCCGAGGGCCATGCCGGCCGAGGACAGCAGCTTGCCCGAACGGGGGATGGCGCCTCGCTCGCGCCAGGCGGCGACGAGCGGTCCGAACCGTCGATGGGCGAGGAGCCATGCCTCGAGACGCGGCGAGGAGCGGGCAAAGTAGGCCGCCGCGACCAGCAGGAACGGGGTCGTCGGCAGGAGCGGAAGCGCCACTCCGATCGCCCCGATGACCACCATCAGGCAGCCGATGATCAAATAGGCCTGTCGCATGCCAGACGCATCCCGCCGCAGCCGGCGAGAGCGGTTTCCGCCAGCGGAGGGAGACTATGCGAGACATTCGCAGCGCACAACGGAGTGCCGGAGAGAGTGCCCGCCGGCGACACATAGGGGGCTGAGCCGCAGCCGACAGTGGAGACAGGTCTGCGCCTAAGTAATAGCTCGTAGCAATTGCGCCCCGCTCGTCTTGACGCGAGATCAACCAAGTGTTTTTGTCCGCAGGAAAGCTGTTGCGCCAAACCGTCCGAAGGGCCGGGATCGCAAGGCGCGCCGCACGCCGGAAAGGACCGAGACTTGACCACTCTGAACCAGCCGTCCACCGCCTTCACCCGCTCGCTCGCCAGCTCCAGCCGCGCCGTCAAGGTTGTGGCCGTCGTGTTCGGCTCGCTGTTGATCGCCGCTGCGACGCAGATCGAGGTGCCGTTCATCCCGGTGCCGATGACGATGCAGACGTTCGCCGTGCTGCTGGTCGGCTTGCTGTTCGGTGCCCGCCTCGGCGCCGCCGCCGTCCTTACCTATCTTGCCGAAGCCGCCATCGGCCTGCCGGTGCTGTCTGGCGCCGCCAACATGGCGATGCTGTTCGCCAAGCCGGCGACCACCGGCTATCTCGTTGGCTTCGTCGGCGCCGCCTTCGTCGCCGGCCTGATCGCCGAGCGCACGGGCGGTCGGCTGTGGGGCACGGCCCTCGCCGCCCTTGCTGGTGAAGTCGTGTTGATGGCGCTTGGCGTCGCTTTCCTTGCCTATCTGATCGGCGCCGAAAAGGCCGTCACCTTCGGCTTCCTGCCCTTCGTTCTTGGCGATGCCCTGAAGATCGTGCTGGCCGTGGCGGTTGCGCGCGGCGTCGGCCGCCTGTCGCTGCCGACGGCGATCTGAGCCGAGCTCTCAGCTAATTTCGTAGACGGCCGCCGGGTTACCCGGCGGCCGTCGTTTTATGGAGATGATTCGTTTTTTTGGGGTCGCGATTCAGCCTTTGGAAACGATCACCTTTCACACTCGTCACCCGCGGAGACGGCTGCGGCGATTCTGCCGAGCCGGGGAGTGACAAGGGCGATGAACAGATCGGGCGCAATCGAGAAGAAGCGGCTGCGCGAGCTCTATCGCTACCGCATTCTGGATACGCCCCCTGAGCCCGAGTTCGACGGCCTCTGCGATCTCACGCGAACCTTGCTTGGCGCCGACGCCGCCGTCATCACCTTTCAGGACACCGATCGCTCCTGGTGCAAGGCATCGGCTGGACGGCATGTCGTCACGCTGCCGCGCTCGGCCTCGATCAGCGAGCAGGCCGTGATCGCCGGCGAGCCCGTGGTCTTCGAGAATCTCGCGAACGCCCCTTTGTTTCGCGACCATCCGCTCGTTCAGGGCAAAGATGGCATGCGGGCCGCCATCGGCGTACCCATCGAGGTGAAGAAGGGCCTCTGCATCGGCGCCGTCGTGGCATTGTTCAGCGAACCGCGGACGATCTCGGTTGTCGACGTCGAGAATCTGCAGCGCCTGACGCGCGCCATCGTCGACCGGCTGCACCTCCGCCGCATCCGCATCGAGCGCGAACTGGACCAGATCACCCGCGCCAAGAAGGACGCCGAGATCGCCGCCCAGAAGTGGGAGATCGGCAAGCAGCGGCGCCTCCTGGAACAGACGGCCCGTCTCGCCCGCATCGGCGGCTGGGAGTATGATGTCGCCGCCGACCGCATGATCTGGTCGGCCGAAATCTATCGTCTCCTGGAACTCGACGAGACCACGGCGCCACCGGATCTCCTGACGCTCCTGGGCTATTGCCGCGAGGAAGCGGCGAGCGAGGTGAGGCGGCTCATCGTGCGCGTGCTGACGCGCGGCGAATCCTTCGAGACCGAAATTCCCCTGACGACCGAGTCCGGACGGCGGCGCTGGGCGCGTTGCGTCTGCGAAGCGGAGGTCCAGCGCGGCAAGGTCGTCCGCCTGCTCGGCACGGTGCAGGACACCACGCTGCAGCGGGCGACGGAAGAGGAAGTCAATTTCATCGCCACCCATGACATGGTGACGGGCCTTCTGAACCGCGCCGTGTTCCAGGAGCGGCTCGACCGCGCCCTGGCCTATCGCGCGCCGACCCGTACCGTCGGTCTCTTTCTGATCGACGTCGATCACTTCAAATCGGTCAACGACACCCTCGGGCACCATGCCGGCGACGTGCTCTTGGCCGAAGTGGGACGACGGCTGCGCGAGGCGGTCGGAGAGCTGGGGATCGTCGCCCGGCTCGGCGGAGACGAGTTCGCGCTAATGATGCCGGACTGCGGCGGCGAAAGCGAACTGGTCGCCATCGGCGAGCAGATGATGCGCGGCCTCCAGGAACCCATCGCCTATGACGCCGAGTCGATCCCGGTGACCATTTCGGTCGGCATCGCTCGCGCGCCCTCGGGCACGCCGGCCGACCTGCTCTTCAAGGACGCCGACATCGCGCTCTATGAAGCCAAGGGCGAGGGACGAAACCGCTTCGTGCTGTTCGACCGGGCGATGCGCGAGGCGATCGAACTGCGCCACTCCATCCTCCGGGCGATCCGGCAGGCCATCGACCGGGGCGACCTGCGTCTGCATTACCAGCCCAAATACTCGCTCCGGACCGGCGTCCTGGCCGGCTTCGAGGCGCTGCTGCGCTGGCATCGGCCGGATGGCTTCATTGCCAGCCCGGGCTTTTTCGGCATCGCCCTCGACGACCCTCAGCTCGGCCTTGCCATTGGTGATCTGGTCATCCGCGAGGCGGTGCGCCAGGCGGCCGACTGGCGCGCCCGCGGCGTCGTGTTCGATCACGTGGCGATCAACGTCGCCACGCCGCAGTTCCGGCGCGGCGACCTCTGCGACTGTCTCACCGCGGCGCTCGACGAGTTCGGGGTGCCGCCGGCGGCGCTGATGGTCGAGGTGACGGAAAACGTGCTGCTGTCCAAGGTGGCCGACGAGGTGCAGACGACGCTGTCACAATTGGCCGGCAAGGGGATCAAGATCGCCCTCGACGACTTCGGCACCGGCTACGCCTCGCTGAGCCATCTCAAGGATTTTCCGGTCGACCTCCTGAAGATCGACCGGTCCTTCGTGGCAACGCTGACCGAGGAGCGCGAGAGCCGGTCCATTGTGCGCGGCATCACCGCGCTCGCCCATGACCTTGGCATACCGGTGATTGCCGAGGGCGTCGAAACCTCGGCCCAGCGCGACATGCTCCGGCATTTCGGCGTCGATTTCGGGCAGGGCTACCTGTTTTCCCGCGCCATGCTGCCGGCCCAGATCGAGGCGTCGGGCCTCGTCAACATGATTCCCTCACAAGCGCGCGCCTGAGAAGACGACTTCGCCGATCGGGTGTGATCCCGACCGGCGCAGACAGCTTCACCTGTACTCTTGGTCTCAGACGGCGATTGCCGCGGCTTCCCGCGCCAACTGTTCGACGCGCGCCCAGTCGCCCGCCTTGACGGCATCGCTTGGTGCCACCCACGAGCCGCCGACGCAGACGACGTTCTTGAGCTTCAGGTAGTCGGTGGCATTGTCCAGGCTGACGCCGCCGGTCGGGCAGAACACCATGTCGCCGAGCGGCGAAGCGAGCGCCTGCAGATATTTCGGGCCGCCGGCCGGGCCGGCCGGGAAGAACTTGACGACGCGATAGCCCTTGTCGCGGGCGATCATCGCCTCCGACGCCGTGGCGACGCCCGGCAACAGCGGCACGCCGAACTCGATCGCTGCGTCCAGAAGGTCGGGCGTGGCGCCGGGACTGACCAGGAACTTGGCACCGGCCTCGACGGCCGCCCTCGCTTGGGCGCGATCGAGCACGGTACCGGCGCCGACCACGCCGCCGGGAATGGCGCTCATCGCCCGGATGGCGTCGAGCGCCGCCGGCGTCCGCAGCGTCACTTCCAACGCCGGCAGGCCGCCCTTGACCAGCGCGGTGCCGAGCGGCACCGCATCCTCAAGGCGGTCGATGATCAGCACCGGAACCACCGGCGCGCGGCGGAGGACGGCGAGAAGGGCGGCTGTGTCGAACATGGTTGGTCCTTTTGCTTCTACGGCCATGCCGGAGGACGAAGCGGCGACAGCGCCGCGAACGCTCTGCCGGTCTGTCATGGCAAAGGCTCGGGTTCAGCCGCTCGATTCGCGGACGACCAGATGCGGCGCGATCAGCTTGTGCTCGAAGGGCGGCTCCTCGCCGATGATCAGCGCATAGATGGCGCGGGCGGCCTCCCGGCCGATCTCCTCGGAGCCGTTTTCCACGGTGGTCAGCGCCGGGGCCCAGGTCTCGGAGCCGTCGACGTCGTCATAGCCGGTGACGGCCACGTCGACGCCGGGGCGGATGCCGAGGCGGGCGAAGCTGCTCATCAGGCCGAAGGCCAGCACGTCGTTGAAGCAGACCACGGCGGACGGACGCGGCGAATGAGCGGCGATGATCTCGGCCGCCTTGCGGCCGTCGGCCTGGTTCATCAGTTCGGGAATGTCGAGCACCGGCTTGAGGCCGGCCTCGGTCATCGCCTCCAGGAAACCGGCGTAGCGGTCGCGGCCCGACGATGTCGAGCGCAGGCCGCCGACGAAGGCGATGTCCTTGTGCCCCTTGTCGATCAAGAGGCGGGTGATCTCATACATGCCGTGGCGATCGTCGCCGCGCACGCTCGGGGCATTGGCGCCGTCGATATCGCGGCAGACCAGCGTCACCGGCGTGCCGGTGCGCATGATGGCCTCGATGTCGGCGACCGTGGTGCCGACCGAGGGGCAGAGTACCAGGCCGTCGGCATTCTGCTGCTGCAGCACCTGCACGAAATTGCGCTGGCGCTCGATACTGTCCCGGTGATTGCAGATGAGAATGGTGAGGCCGTAGGTCTCGAGCTCGCTCTCGACGGCGCGAAACACTTCGGCGAAATAGGGATTGAGCACGTCGTGCACGACGACGCCGACGATGTCGGTGCGGGCGGTCCTGAGCGAGGCGGCCTGCCGATTGTAGATGTAGCCCATCTCCAGGGCCAGCGCCTGCACGCGCTTGCGCGTCTCGGCCGATACCGCCGGGTTGTCGCGCAGCGCCAGGGAGACCGTCGCAGTCGACACCTCGAGCTGCGCGGCGAGCTGGCTCAGCGTCACGCGGCGGCGGCGGAATCGGCGGAGGTCTTCCCGTTTGCTGGTGGTCATCTAGCGTCCTGTTTTCAGCCTTCTCAATCGATCACATGAAACATAAGGACGGGCGGCGTCAACTGAATTGCCTACGTACGGAACCGGCCGCCGACAGTTGCCTCAGATGCGCGCCGCGGCGGCTCTCTCGCGGGCATGAACGACCCGCTCGCGGTGCAGGAGGTAGAGCCCGGAGGCGATGACCACGCCGGCACCGATGAGCGTCCAGATCGAGGGAATGTCGGCGAAGACGAGGTAGCCGGAGATGACCGTCCAGATGAGCTGGACGTAGCCATAGGGGGCGAGGGTGGCGGCCGTCGCGAAACGGTGGGCGGTCATCACCAGGAAATGGCCGAAGCCGCCGGCGGCGCCCATGAAGATCAGACCTGCCCAGACGAGCGGCGATGACGGCGTCTGCCAGACGATGAAGAGCGGAGGAACAAGTAGGAGGCTCGGCACGGCGGCGAGCGAGATCACCAGGGAACCGGGATTGACGCGGGTGGCAAGGTAGCGGGTGACCAGCGTGTAGACGGCGCCTGACAGCATCGAGGCGAGCGCCAGAAGCATGGCCGGGTGGAAGCTTCCGAAGCCCGGCTGGGTAATCAACAGCACGCCGAGGAAACCGACGACGATGGCCACCACACGGCGGATGCCGATCTTTTCATGCAGGAAGATCACCGACAACAGCGTGATGACCATCGGCGCCAGGAAGCCGATCGACGTCACCTCGGCCACTTGCAGGTAGTAGAGCGCGCTGAAGTTGGCGAGCGTCATCGTGGTCAGCAGCAGCGCCCGGACGATCTGCAACCCCGGTCGCTGGAAGCGCCAGGCGCCCGGCGAGGAGACGGGGTTCAATACCGCCACCGCCATCAAGAGGTTGATGACATAGCGGAACCAGGACACCTCGATCACCGGCAGATGATAGCTCATCGCCTTGGCCGTCGTGTCGAGGCAGGCGAAGACGATGGTCGAACCGAACAGCGGGATCAGGGCCTTGAGGGGCGCGCGGGCGGGCGGCACGGACGGCTGGGGCGAGGGCGCACTTGGCCCGGAAGATGACATCGGGGATTTCGCTGGGGCAGGGGCGGACGGGCACCGGCGCGGGGTCCGCCTCCGGATCGATTCAAAATCATACTAAAGTATTGTCGGTGCCGATGTAAGCCCGTCCCGCTGACCGGTTGTCAGTCGGTGGCGCCCTCTTCGACCTCGTCGACGAGGATCGGCGCAGCCGGCTTGGCGACGGCCTCGGGCGTCTCGTCCTCGTCATCGTCGGCACTGGCGGCGATGCCCGCCGGCATGAGGTTCTTCTCGATCTGGCGCAGCAGTTTCTTCAGGCGCTTGCGGTCCTTTTCGTCGAGGCCGGCCAGCGCTTCCTTCTCGACGCGCTTCCAGACGGCGTCCACCGCCCCGGCCCGTTCGCGGCCGGCGTCGGTGAGGAAGACGCGGGCGAGGCGGCCGTCGGCGCTGGAGGTCTGGCGGGTGAGCAGGCCCTGCGCGCCCAGGCGGGAGATCATCTTGGTGACGGTCGGCGGCTGCACGGCGAGTTCGGCGGCGAGTTCCGACATCGACTGTCCGTCGCGCTCGGCCAGCGCCTTTAGCACCGCCTCCTGTCCAGGGTGCAGGCCGATGCGCCCGAGATGGACCGCGGCGCGCGTGCGATGGACGCGAGCCGCCTGCACCAGCCGGTGGGTGACGCTCTTGCGGTGGTTGAAGCTCATGCCCCTTCGTCTCCCTCGTCGGCGCCGGCCGGGCCGGTCACCGCTCTACACCTTTGAGTGATCCCCTTTTCACACGAAACTATGACACTTATTTAGGGGCCGAAGATTTTTCCATGAACCGCCGTCCGCCTTTGTCGTGCGCCCGTCAGGAGAGCGTGCTAGGACAGCGGTCCTCTTATCCGTGGAGATGCGCATGTCCGCTCCGGCCGCCGCCCCGTCCATTCCCGTCACCGTCCTCACCGGCTACCTCGGCGCCGGCAAGACGACGCTGCTCAACCGTATCCTCACCGAGGACCACGGCAAGCGCTATGCCGTCATCGTCAACGAGTTCGGCGAGATCGGCATCGACAACGACCTCGTGGTCGATACCGACGAGGAAGTGTTCGAGATGAACAACGGCTGCATCTGCTGCACCGTGCGCGGCGACCTGATCCGCGTCGTCGAGAACCTCGCCAAGCGCCGCGGCACGTTCGATGCCATCCTGGTGGAGACCACCGGCATCGCCGATCCGGTGCCGGTCGCCCAGACCTTCTTCATGGACGAGGAAGTTCGGAAGTTCGCCCGCCTCGACGCCGTCGTCACGCTGGTCGACGCCAAGTTCTTCCTCGACCGGCTCGGCGACGCGCCGGAAGCCGAGGACCAGGTGGCCTTCGCCGACGTCATCGTTCTCAACAAGACCGACCTCGTCAGCCCCGAAGAGCTGCGCGAGGTGGAGACGACGCTCCGACAGCTCAACCCCTACGCCAAGATCCACAAGGCGACCCGCTCGGGCGTGGCGCTCGATGCCATTCTCGACCGCGGCGCCTTCGATCTCGACCGGGTGCTGGAGCTCGATCCGTCCTTCCTGGACGCCGACGAGCACGATCATGACCATGATCATGTCTGCGGCCCGGACTGCGATCATGACCACCACCATCATGATCATGACCACGAGCATCATCACCACGGCCATGAGACGCACCACGATACCGAGGTGACCTCGGTGTCGCTCAAGACCGGCGAGCTCAACCCAGACAAGATCCTTCCCTGGATCTCCGAGATCACCCAGGCCCAGGGTCCGAACATCCTGCGCCTCAAGGGCATCCTCGCCTTCCCGGACGAGCCAAAGCGCTATGTGGTGCAGGGCGTGCACATGATCGTCGAAGGCGACCTGCAGCGCGACTGGAAGCCTGGCGAGCCGCGCGAGAGCCGCCTCGTCTTCATCGGCCGCAAGCTCGATCGTGCGGAGCTGGAAGCTGGCTTCAAGGCCGCTGCTGCTTAAGGTTGGCTGTCAGTTTTTGAGCGCGGCGGCTGGAAACGGCCGCCGCTCTTGCATTTGCAGCCTGAATGACGCACTCCCGTCGCACCAATAACACCGCTCCGGAGCCGCACCCGTGCCCGAGGTTACCCCGCTTCCGCTTTCCGGCTATGTCGTCGATGTCCATTACGTCTCGGGCGTGCCGACCTTCGTCCTCGGCGACGGTGCCATCGCGCTTGGCACGGCCGGCCGGGTCGTGAAGCCGCATGCGGGTGGCATCCTGGCCTCGGCGCTCTCCGCCGACGGCAAGTCGGTGATCACAGGCGGCGACGACGGCAAGGTGATGCGCACGACCGCCGACGGCACCAGCACCCTCGTGGCCGAGCGCGGCCGCAAGTGGATCGACGTCGTCGCGGCCGGGCCGGGCGGCGCCGTTGCCTTCGCCTCGGGGCGGACGGTGGTGGTGGTTGACGGCACCGGCAAGACGCATGAGCTGGAACGGCCGCGCGCCGCCCTCGGGCTCACCTTCTTCCCCAAGGGGCTGCGGCTCGCCATCGCCGGCTACAACGGTGTCGGCCTGTGGTTCCCCGGCACCGCCGCGCCGGTGCAGGAGCTCGAATGGAAGGGCTCGCACATCGCGGTGACGCTGTCGCCGGATGGCGCCAATGTCGTCACCTCCATGCAGGAGATGGCGCTGCACGGCTGGCGCCTGCGCGATGGCCAGCACATGCGCATGTCCGGCTATCCGGCCAAGGTGAAGTCCATGTCCTGGTCGGTCAAGGGGCGCTACCTCGCCACCTCCGGCGCCGGCGTGTCGGTGCTCTGGCCGTTCTTCCACAAGGATGGACCGATGGGCCAGCGGCCGCTGGAGCTCGGCGGCCGCCAGGAACTGGTGACCCGCGTCGCCTGCCATCCCGCCGAGGAGATCGCTGCGCTCGGCTATGACGATGGCATGATCCTGCTCAGCCGTTTCTCCGACCGCGAGGAGGTTCTGCTCGCCCGGCCCAACGGCTCGCCGGTGTCGGCCATGGCCTGGAGCGGCAACGGCCTGGAACTGGCCTTCGGCTGCGAGAGCGGCGCCGCCGGCCTGATCGACCTGACACGCTGATGACCGCCCTTCGATCCTCCTCCTTGCGCACCACGCCCGGCGAGCAGGGCGAGCTCGACGCCGCCTATGCGGCGCTGGCCGCCCGCGACCGCCTGCTGCCGATCAAAGTGCCGGCCTTCTACCAGCGCAAGCTCGATGAGGAGGCGGCGGCGCTCGGCCATACGGAGGGGCCGCTTCACCGCATGGTGCGGCCGACGCGCGAGCGTTTCGGTAAGCCGGCCGGCGGCGAGGTGGCCGACTGGGTCGACGACCGGGCCAACATGCCGGTGCCGGGCTCGCGGGCGATCATCCACAAGTACGCCGACCGGGTGCTGTTCATGCCGACGTCGGTCTGCGCCGGCCATTGCCAGTATTGCTTCCGGCAGGACGTGCTGACCGACGCCCATGCCGAGGGGGGCGACCTCAAGGGTCTCGCCGCCGAAATGGAGCGGCTGACGGCCTATCTCGGCGCACGGCCGGAGGTGTCGGAGGTGGTGCTGTCGGGCGGCGATCCCTTGACGCTGTCGATGCGCGACCTCGCCCTGGTGCTTCAAGGCATTCGCAGCGTGCCGACCATCCGGTCGATCCGCCTGCACACGCGCACGCCGGCCTTCGCGCCGAAGATCTTCGGCGACGACAAGAAGCTCGAGCTTCTCGCCGAGGCGGATGTGCGGCTCATCCTGCACTTCGCCCACCCTTACGAGATCTGCGGCGAGGTGGCGGAGGTGCTCGATCGGCTCGATCGCCACCGCATCCGCCTCTACAATCATTTTCCGCTGTTGCGCGGGGTGAACGACCATCGCGACGTGCTGGCGCGCCTCATCGAGACGCTGGACGATCACCGGGTGCGCACGCTGTCGGTCTACGTGCCGGAGCCGATCCGCCATTCGGCGCCGTTCCGGGTAACGCTCGATCGCTTCTTTTCCTTGCAGGACGAGCTGACGGCCACGACGCCGAGCTGGATCAACGCCGTGCGTTTCACGCTGGACAGCCCGGTCGGCAAGGTCCGGCGCGAGCATATCGTGGCGCGTGACAGGGCGGCCGGCCTCGTCACCTTCGAGAAGGCGGGCAAGCGCTTCGTCTTCCCCGACTTCCCTGTCAATCTCGATGTGCCCGGTGACCGCGATATCATGCTCTGGAAAGGCTGATCAGGCCGCCGCTGGCTGGAACAGCAGCACCGCGAACAGGCAGGCTCCGCCCAGCGCCAGGAAAGACGCGGCGGCGACCAGCGGCTCGAGGCCTGCGTAGCCGTTGAGCAGCAGCGCCAGCGCGGGAAACATCACCACGGCGGCGATGGTGTTGAGCGCCCACAGGATCTTCGGTAGCCGACCGGTGCTTTTGCCCGGGTTGAGGCCGAAGAAGATGCCGTAGACAGACATCACCACGAAGCCGATCAGGTTGAGATGGGCGTGCGCGCCGGCCGCGGCGTGATTGCCGCTGGCCGACATGTAGATGCCGAAGAGCATGCCGACGATCAGCAGGACGGCGGCGGTGCGGAAATAAAGTAGCGAAACAGGATTGGTCACAATGGTCTCCATGCCGGCAAAGAGCCGGTCAGGGCAACCATACTACAATATACGTAAAAATACAGCCGGACGCGGCGTACGACAAATCGGAAATCGCCGAAGTCTCCAGCCGCGCCGGCGGAAACCGCCGCGCTCTTCATCCTCGCTTCTCCTACCTCTCTGAGGGCTGCGCGGCGGCCGGTGCCGCCGCTGCTCAACCGGAGAGACTGCCGTGACAACCTGTCGCCTTGTTCCCATCGGCCATGCTGCCCATGTTGCCGATGGTCCCGTGCTGGAGATCAAACCCGCCTATCGCGAGGGCCTTTTCGGCCTCGATGCCTTCCGCTGGATCGTCGTCCATTGGTTTGCCCATCGGGCGGATCGGCGGGACGGCGCACAGCTCCTTCTGCCGGCGCCTTATCGCGGTGCGCCGGACAGGCTTGGCGTGTTCGCCACGCGATCGCCGCTTCGCCCCAATCCGCTCTGCGTCACCGTTGCGGCGCTCCTTTCGGTCGACATTGCCGCCGGAACACTCCGTCTCGGCTGGCTCGACTGCGAAGAGGGTACGCCCATCCTCGACATCAAGCCCTATCAGCCGAGTTTCGACCGGGTCGAGCATCCCGAACCGCCGGCCTGGTGCGCAGCCTGGCCACGTTCGGTCGAAGCATCGGGCGATTTCGACTGGGCTTCGGTATTTCCTGACTGAGGTCATGCTTTTGTTTGCCGGCCGGCCGTTGCATGCTGCGGGCATGCGCGCGAACCGGCAGATCATCGAGGAGGTCATGCGGTGGGCCGAGGAACGGCTTGCCGATGATCTCGGTGTCCCAGCCATGGCGGAGCGGGCCGGCTATGCCGAAGCCCACTTCTCCCGCTTGTTTTCGGCTGTGGCGGGCGAGAGCCCGGCCTGCTGGTTGACCGGCCGCCGGGTGGCGCGGGCTGCCGAGCGCCTGCGGTCGAGCAAGGTCCACGTGTTCGATATCGCTCTCGACTGCGGCTTTGCCGACGCAACGACCTTCGCGCGAGCCTTCCGCCGTCGCACCGGCCTGTCGCCCAGCGCCTATCGCCGGGCGGCTGGTGTTGGTGGCCAGCGGCCGGCCGCACCGGTCCGGGACATGGGAACGGTGGCGTCGCCGGCCTTCCGCCTATGCGGGCTGACGGTCGAGGTGGCAGCCGATCCGGCGGCGCCCGCCGCGCTTTGGCAGGCGGCGCGCCGGCATCTGGCTGAAGCCGGCCAGCGAATCGATCCGAAGGACTTGCGGCAGGTGGCTTTCTGGCGCGGCGACCCGCAGGTCCGCTACACCTGCGCCGTCGGCTTCGTCTGCCGCGATGGCGAAGGGCTGCCGTTGCCCTTCGCGCTGTTGAGCGTTCCCGCTGCCCTTTGCCGGCGATTCGTGATCGAGCGTCCGGGCGAGACGTTGGCAGCGGCCTATCAGACGATCTACGGCGATTTGCTGCCGGCGGCGGGTGACCGGCTGGCCGCGGATTTCGTCATCGAGCGCCCTCGCCCCGATGGAGGCGAGGGCATCGAGATCTGGGTGCCGATCGTCGGCATGATCGAACCCGGCCAGCTTTGAGGGCTAGCGCACCAGAATGTTGCGGAAGCTCCAGGGATTGGTCTCGTCGATGTCCTCGGGGAAGAAACCCGGCCGGCCGGCGAGCGGCGTCCAGTCGGTGTAATAGCCCTTCACCGGTCCGAGGTAGGGCATCTGCACCTCAAGGCAGCGCCTGTGGTCCATCTCGTCGGTCTCGACGATGCCGGCCTCGGGGTTCTCCAGCGCCCAGACCATGCCGGCGAGCACGGCCGAGGTCACCTGAAGGCCCGTGGCATTCTGATAGGGAGCGAGCTTGCGCGCCTCCTCGATGGTGAGCTGCGAGCCGTACCAGTAGGCGTTCTTGCCATGGCCGTAGAGCAGCACGCCCAGCTCGTCGGCGCCGTCGATGATCTTGTCCTCGGACAGCACCTCGGTCTCCTGCTGCACCTGACCGCCCTGGCCGAACATTTCGTGCAGTGACAGCACGGCGATGTTGGCGGGGTGATAGGCGTAGTGACAGGTGGGCCGAAACTCGGGGCGACTGCCCTCGCCAACGGTATAGTAGTCGGCGATGGAGATTGCCTCGTTGTGGGTGACCAGGAAGCCGAACTGCGGCCCCGGCGTCGGGCACCAGGTGCGGACGCGGGTGTTGGCGCCGGGCTGGAGCAGGTAGATCGCCGCCTGGCAGCCGCCGTCGTGGTGGCGGGCGGTGTCGGGCTCCCAGGTTTCACTGGTACCCCAGCCGAGTTCGGCCGGCTGCAAGCCCTCCGAGACGAAGCCGTCCACCGACCAGGTGTTGCGGAAGACGTCCATCGAGTGGGGAATCAGCGTGCGCTGGGTGTCACGCTCGGCGATGTGGATGCCCTTGACGCCGATCGTCTGCATCAACCGCGCCCAGTCCTCGCGGTTCTCGGGCGGCTTGTGGGCAATCCCCATGTCGTGAGCGAGATTCTCCAGCGCCACCTTGACGAACCAGGAGACCATGCCGGGGTTGGCGCCGCAGCAGGAGACGGCGGTGGTGCCACCGGGATTGGCCAGCTTCTCGGCGCGCACGGCCTCGCGCAGCCAGTAATTGGTGCGGTGGGCCGGCTCGATGTCCTTGTCGAAGTAGAAGCCTTCCCAGGGCTCGACGACGGTGTCGATGTAGAGCGCGCCGATCTCGCGGCAGAGCTTCATGATGTCGAGCGAGCCGGTGTCGACCGAGAGGTTGACGCAGAAGCCCTGGCCGCCGCCGGCGGTGAGCAGCGGTGTCAGAACCTCGCGATAATTGTCGGGGGTGATCTTCGCCTGGATGAAGCGGATGCCGTGATAGGCCAGGATGTCCTTGCCGGCGTCGCTGGGGTCGATGACGACGAAGCGCGATCGGTCGAATTCAAGGTGCCGTTCGATGAGCGGCAGCGTACCGCGTCCAATGGAGCCAAAACCGATCATGACGATGGGACCGGTGATCGTGCCATGCACGGGCCATGAATTCATTCAAACCTCTCCTGTCGCGGCACCCTTCTGGTGCCGGAAGATCTCCGCGTCTTGCAGGTCAACGGGAATTGCGAATAACGGGTGAAACGGCGGCGCCTGTGCCTTCCATGCCGTGCCCTTCAGACATTAGAGCATGCCGGCAACAAGTTTTCCAGTCGCGGCCATTGCGGAATAGCAATGGTTCGACATTCGTGCCGGTCGGGATAACCCGCGATCGTCAAGGCCTCTGCCGAGACACGGTGCGGTGGTCTTTCCGAAAATTTCCTAAAACAGCGTTGCCGGCTACTAGAGCTTTTCCTGCAAAATCGGGTTTGCCGGAAAAGCTCTATCTCCTTGTTAGGCCGCAGTTCCGGACGCAAAACCGGTTCCCACTTTTGCTGGACCTGCTCTAAATCCAACCCTGAAGCTCGCGGCGGACCACATGTTCGATGACGTCCATGCCGTCGTCGCCGTCGTTGAGGCAGGGAATGCGAGCGAAGTTGATGCCGCCGTTGGCCCGGAAGATGTCGGCATTCTCGACGCCGATCTCCTCGATGGTCTCAAGGCAGTCGGCGACGAAGCCCGGCGTCATGACGGCGAGCGACTTGACACCCGAGCGGGCCAGCGCCTCGACGGTCTTGTCGGTATAGGGCTGGAGCCACTCCTCCGGTCCGAAGCGCGACTGGAAGGTGATGCGGAGGCGGTCTTCGCTCCAGCCGAGGCGCTCGCGCAACAGGCGTCCCGTTTTCTGGCAGTGGCAGTAATAGGGATCGCCCTTCTCGAAATAGCTTTTGGGAATGCCGTGGAAGGAGGCGAGAACCAGCTCCGGCTCGAAGGCGAGCGTGGCGAGGTGAGTTTCGACCGAGCGGGCGAGGGCGTCGATGTAGACGGGGTCGTCATGGTAGGGAGGCACGGTGCGAAGCGCCGGCTGCCAGCGCTTGGTGATCAGGTGTGCGAAGGCCTTGTCGTTGACGGTGGCCGTGGTGGCGGCGGCATATTGCGGATAGAGCGGATAGACGAGAACGCGCTCGCAGCCTGCCGCCTGCAGCGCGTCGAGCCGGCTGGCAATCGACGGGTTGCCGTAGCGCATCGCCCAGTCGACCACCACGCCGCCGCCGAGGCGTGCGGTCAGCTTCTCGGCTTGGGCGCGCGTGTAGGTGCGCAAGGGGCTTTCATCGAGCTCACGGTTCCAGATGGTGTCGTAGTCGCGGCCCTTCTTCTGCGGCCTGACGTTGAGGATGATGCCGTAGAGGACGGGATACCATTTGAGGCGTGGCGTCTCGATCACCCGCCGGTCGGTGAGGAACTCTTCGAGATAGCGGCGCATGGAGCGGCGATCGGTGCCGTCGGGCGTGCCGAGATTGACGAGCAGGACGCCAACCTTGCCATGGGGGACGATGGGATGATTGGGCGGCAGCGGCATCTTGGCTCGATCCGATTGGTGACTTTAGAGAATTTCTAGCCGAAAGCGTCGCGACGCGCGAGACCTGGGGCTCGATCGCCCGGGGCAAACCAGCTTGATGACGAAAATCCGCCAAGGCCATATGGATATTGCGTATTCCCTGCGGGTTGCTTGTGCTTCTTGCTGAAAATGAGCTAATGAAGCCCGGCCTCCGCAGGACATGCGAAGGAGGTGGCTAGGCCAGATGATCACCGCTCACGGGGAGCGGCGACCATCCGGCCGGGGGAAGATGATGCGAGGCTTGCTCAGGATATGCGCGGCGATTGACGCGCTGAATGTCGGTGTCAACTATTTTGCGCGCTGGCTGGTACTGGCGGCCATCCTGCTGTCGGCGGGAAATGCCATTGTCCGCAAGCTCTTCAACTATTCGGCCAACTCGCTTCTTGAGGGGCAGTGGTATCTCTTCTCGGCGGTGTTCCTGCTCTGCGCCGGCTACACGCTGCTCCGGGGCGAGCATGTCCGGATCGACATCGTCGCTTCGCGCCTCAGCCGCCGTAGTCAGGTGGTGGTCGACATCCTGGGCACGTTGTTCTTCCTGCTGCCCTTCACCGTCGCCGCCATCTGGCTCAGCTGGCCGCAGGTCGTATCCAAGGTCCTTTCCGGCGAGGTGTCGTCGAGTGCCGGCGGCCTGCCTCTGTGGCCGGCCTGGGTGCTGATCCCCGTCGGCTTCTCGCTGCTCGGCCTCCAGGGCGTGAGCGAGATCATCAAGCGCATCGCGTTCCTCAGAGGTGACGGACCGGATCCGTTGCCGACCCACGCCTCCCATAATTGATCGACGAGGATTGCTTTACATGACCGCCTTCCTCGTCGCCAATCTCGCGCCGATCATGTTCGGCTCGATGCTGCTGTTCCTGCTCATCGGCTATCCCGTTGCCTTCGCGCTTGCCGCTTGCGGCTTCGGTTTCGGCCTGATCGGCATCGAGCTCGGCCTGTTGTCACCCAACCTGTTCCAGGCGATTCCCGATCGCGTCTGGTCGGTCATGAGCAACGACACGCTGCTCGCCATTCCCTTCTTCACCTTCATGGGGTTGGTGCTGGAGCGGTCGGGCATGGCGGAGGATCTGCTCGACACCATCGGCCAGCTGTTTGGCCCCGTTCGCGGCGGCCTCGCCTATGCGGTGATCTTCGTCGGCGCGCTGCTCGCCGCCACCACCGGCGTCGTGGCGGCCTCGGTGATCGCCATGGGTCTCATCTCGCTGCCGATCATGCTGCGCTACGGCTATGACCGGCGCATCGCCTCGGGCGTCATCGCCGCGTCGGGCACGCTGGCCCAGATCATTCCGCCCAGCCTGGTGCTGATCGTGCTCGCCGACCAACTCGGCCGGTCGGTGGGCGACATGTACAAGGGGGCGCTCTATCCGAGCCTGATCCTGACGGCGCTCTACGCGCTGTTCGTTTTCATCGTGTCGGTGGTTCGGCCGGGCTGGGTGCCGGCCCTGCCGCCGGAGGCGCGGACGCTGCGCGGCTGGCGGTTGCTTGGCAAGGTGCTGACGTCGCTGGTGCCGCCGCTGGTGCTGGTGTTCCTGGTGCTCGGCACCATCTTCATCGGCCTTGCCACTCCGACGGAAGGCGGCGCCATGGGCGCGGTCGGTGCGCTGCTGCTTGCCATGATCAACCGTCGCCTCACCTTCCGCATGGTGGTGCAGGCGCTGGAGCAGACGGCCAAGCTGTCGGCCTTCTGCATGTTCGTGCTCCTGGGAGCCCGCGTGTTCTCGCTGACCTTCTACGGCATCAACGGCCACCTCTGGGTGGAGAGCCTGCTCGCCGGCCTGCCGGGTGGCGAGGTCGGCTTCCTGATCGTCGTCAACCTCCTGGTGTTCTTCCTCGCCTTCTTCCTCGACTATTTCGAGCTGGCCTTCATCGTTATCCCGCTGCTCGCTCCGGTGGCTGACAAGCTCGGCATCGATCTCGTGTGGTTCGGCGTGCTGCTCGGCGTCAACATGCAGACCTCCTTCATGCATCCGCCCTTCGGTTTTGCCCTGTTCTTCCTGCGCTCGGTCGCGCCGAACCATCCCTATGTCGACAAGATCACCGGCCGGCGGACGGCGCCGGTCACCTCGTCGCAGATCTATCTGGGCGCCATCCCCTTCGTGCTCATCCAGATCCTGATGGTGGCCCTCGTCATCATGTTCCCGGGGATGGTGACCCACTACAAGGCCGATCATAAGCAGGTGGACCTCGACAAGGTGAAGATCGAGATCTTGGCGCCGACGCCGGCCGCGCCAGCCTTCGGCGATCCGGCCGCAGCGGGGGCGAGCCCGTTCGGCGCGCCGGCGGCTCCATCCTTCGGTGCGCCTGCTCCGTCCTTTGGGGCGCCGGCACCGGATTTCGGCGCCAAGCCCTGATCGTCGGGCCATGAGAAAAGGCCGGCGGATCGCTCCGCCGGCCTTCTGGTTTCCGAAAGGGCCTGGCTTACTTGCCGGCGGCCTGCTGCGAGTAGACGTAGCTGTCGAAGTTGTATTCGGCGACGCGGAACCACTGGTAGCTCTCGGCGCGGAACTGCTTCCAGGGTTCGTAGATCTTCTTGAAGGCCGGGTTCTTGGCCGCTTCGTCCTCGTAGAGCTTGAAGGCGGCGTCATAGGCGGCGTCGAGAATCTCGCGGCTGAACGGCCGGAGCTGCACGCCCTGGGCGACAAGCCGCTTGAGGGCGGCGAAGTTGCGGGCGTCGTAGGCGGCGGTCATGTCGTCGTTGGCGAGCGCGGCGGCGGCCTTCAGCACGGCCTTGTAGGCCTGGGGCAGCTCGTCCCACTTCTTCTTGTTGATCATGTATTGCAGCGCCGACGAGCCTTCCCAGAAGCTCGGGTAGTAATAGTATTTCGCCACCTGATAGAGGCCGAGCCGCTCGTCGTCATAGGGACCGACCCACTCGGTGGCGTCGATGGTGCCCTTTTCGAGCGCCGGGTAGATGTCCGGCGCCGGGATCTGCTGCGGCACCACGCCGAGGGCCGACAGCACCTTGCCGCCGACGCCGCCGACGCGGAACTTCAGGCCCTTGAGATCGGCGACGGAGTTGATCTCGTTGCGGAACCAGCCGCCCATCTGCGTGCCGGTGTTGCCGCCGAGCAGCATCACCGCGTTGTAGTTGGCGAGGAAGTCGTTGAACAGCTCGAGGCCGCCGCCCTGGAGGATCCAGGCCTGCTGCTGGCGCGTGTTGAGGCCGAAGGGCAGCGAGGTGGCGATGGCGAAGGTGAGGTCCTTGCCGATGAAGTAGTAGGAGGCGGTATGGGTGATCTCGACGGTGTCGTTCTGCACGGCGTCGAGCACCTGCAGCGGCGGCACCAGTTCGCCGGCCGGGAACACCTGGATCTGGAACTTGCCGTCGGTCGCCTCGGACACGGTCTTGGCGAACAGTTCGGACGAGCCGAAGATGGCGTCGGTCGACTTGGGGAAGCTGGAGGCAAGACGCCATTTGATTTCCGGCATCGATTGCGCGATGGCCGGCATGGCGAGCGTTCCGACACTCGCCGCGGCGCCGGTGGAGACGAGCCCGGCCTTCCTGATGAACTGACGACGATCCATGCGATCCTCCCCTTGCCCCTTGTTGACTGGCCCCGCTCGGCGCGGCGGCATCGTTGAAACTCGAACGCGCCGCTCCGACCCAAGGCGAGCGAAGCTGGCGCGGCGGGCATTAAAAACGGAAAATCCGGCATCGCGCAATTAGGTGACGCCGCAAACCTGCAAACTTTTCCGAAAGTTGCGCGAAATCGTCACGGACGGCGACGGTATGGCCCGCGCCCAAAGAATGCACTTTCCGCCCCTCGGGCGGATCGGCTAACTAGAAAGCCTTATCAACGCTTCGGACCCGTTCATGACCACTCCCGTCGTCCTCTTCACCGCCGACACCCGCGCTTTCGACGGCTACACCTGGCACTGTGCCCCCAGCACCTATCTCGAAGCGGTGCTTGATGTGTCCGGTGGCATGCCGGTGATCCTCACGGCCTTCGGGCCGCGCCTCGATCTCGATGCCGTGCTCGACCGGGTCGACGGCGTCGTTGCCACGGGGTCGCGGACCAACGTCCACCCGTCTCACTACGGCGTGGCGGCCACCGAGGCGATGGGGCCCTATGACGAGGTGCGGGACGCCACCAGCCTGCCGTTGATCCGGCGGGCGATCGAGCGCGGCATTCCGCTGCTCTGCATCTGCCGCGGTTTGCAGGAACTCAACGTGGCGCTGGGCGGCTCGCTCGCCTCCGACATCCAGGACCTGCCGGAGCGCATGGATCATCGCCACCCCGACGTGCCCGACATGGACGGCAAGTTCGCCATCCGCCATGGCGTGACCATCGCCGCCGGCGGCTGTCTCGGTCGCATCGTCGAGGGCGAGATCGAGGTCAACTCGCTGCACCGGCAGGCGGTGGCGCGTCTCTCCGATCGTCTCGCCGTCGAAGCGACGGCGCCGGATGGCACCATCGAGGCGGTGTCGGTGAAGGGGGCGGCCGGCTTCACGCTGGGCGTCCAGTGGCATCCCGAGTATTGGGCGACGACCGATGGTCCGTCGAAAGCCATTCTGGAAGCGTTCGGGGCAGCCATCGCCGCCTATGCCGGCGGGCGCTGAGGGGCTTCAGCCCCAGAGCGAGGCGCCGAGCATCAACAGGCCGAACAGCAGCACGGCGACCGCCGCGCCCGCCTCGATCGCCATGTGAAGACGGTGAGCCATTTCGTTCCCGCTGGCGGCGGCGAGGCGGACGGCGAGGCCGCGCGTCGTCACTGCGGCGAGCGTCAGGGCGGCGACGGTGACGCCGGTTCCCAGTGCCATGGTGACGGCCGAGGCGATGCCGGCCATGAGAAGCCCCTGGCTCAGGGCGAACACCAGCACAATCAGCGCGCCGGTACAGGGGCGTAGGCCGACCGCCGCAATCGCCGTCCAGGCCTTTCTCCAGTCGAGCCGGCCGGCGGCGACCTCCGGCGACGGCGCGTGCAGATGGCCGCAGCTCTCGTCGTGAACATGCCGCGCCGGCTTCAGCCCGAGCCGGTGCTCGTGGCCGCAGCCGTCGTGATCCGCCGCGGCGCTGAAGCTGGTGGTGACGACGATTGGCGCGCCGCCCACCGTCACGGCGACGGGGGCATAGCGCTCGGCAAGCCAGACACCGAGGGGGCGTGCGATCTTGCGCCAGACCAGCCAGAGGCCGAGGAGGGCGATCAGCGCGAAGGACCCGGTCTCGAGCACGGCTGCCGCCCGTGTCATGGCGATGGAGGTGGCGCCGAGCAGAACGGCGGCGATGAGAACCATCACCACAGCGGTCACCGCCTGCGCAAGCGCCGAGACCATGGCGAGAAGGGCGCCGTTCCTGGCCGTTTCCCGGTTGGCAAGAACATAGGTGGAGATCACCGCCTTGCCGTGGCCGGGGCCTGCGGCGTGCAACACGCCATAGAGAAAGGACAGCGTCATCAGCCAGACGCCGGCGCTGCCGTCCGCCTTCATGGCGGCGAGCGTCGCCGTGAGGTCGCGATAAAAGGTTGCCTGCCAACCGGCGATGGTCCGGAACAGGCCGGGCAGCAAGGCGCTGCTGGCGGCCGGCTCGGGCAGGCCGACGCCGAACGGTCCGGTCGAGGCGAGGGCGGGCGCGGCGACGAGACACAGGGCGGCGGCAAGGCCGAGACTGCGGGAGGTCAGGGGCATGCGATGTCGGCCCCGTTGGTCTGGCCGTCGGTCAGAAGCTGCAGTTCGGGCGGCAGATCGCGCTGGTCGGCCGGGATGGCGGCGAGAGCCGCCGCGGCGGCGGGATCCATGTCAGGCGGCCGAAAAGCCTTGGCGGTGCAGGCGGCAGGCGCGGCGTCGAGGACGACCGGCCCATCCTTGTCGTCGATCATGCGGAAAGCGACGAAGAAGGTGGGGTCGTAGATTTCCAGCCGGATGGAGCCGGCAGCCTTCACCGGCGCCTTGGTCGGCAGGGTGAAGAACAGGATGAGGCGTCCGCCGTCGTCCTGCAGCCAGTATTCGGTGGGCTTGTTGAAATCGATGTCCTCGCCGCCGGCAGTGATGAAGGTGAAGTAGGCGAAGTCCTTCAACGAATCGACGTTGACGTCGGCTAGCGGCTTCAACTCGTCGGTGCTGAGCTTGCCGTCACCGTTGGCGTCGAGACCCTGGCTCGCGAAGGCGGAATAGGCCTCGTCGAAGCGCCAGATGTTGCGGACGGCTGTAATCTCGCCCTTGCCGTCGAACACCACCTCGGCCTTGGCATCGACCCAGACATGCGGGTGGGCGGCAGCGGGCCCGGCGGCGGCGAGGGTGCCGGCAAGCATGACGGTGAAGGCAATCGTCCTCTTGGTCACAAGCGGCATCCCGCAGCGATGAGGCGACGACGGTCGGCGCCTCGGTGACACATCGCTGCCAAACAAGGCGGGACAATGTCAATCCGCCTCGGGGGGCTCCGCTGCCGAACCAGACGGACCGCCGCTGCATTCCTCGCCGTTTTTCTGGAACCAGTCGGCCATGAAGTCGACGAAGGCGCGGATCTTGGCGGAGAGGTGCCGGCGGTGCGGATAGACGACGTAGATATTGGCGGCGCCCAGCTCGAACTCGGACAGAACGATCCGGAGACGGCCGGCGTTGATGTCGTCTTCCACCATCTTGTAGGGCACCGAACCGAAGCCGAGACCGGCCAGCACCGCGAGACGCACCGCCGATGGCGAGTTCACCTCGACGCGACCGGACACCGGCACCGTTTGCCGGGCGCCGTCGACGAGGAAGCGCCAGTTGAAGCGGTTGCGGAGATTGGAATCGATGATGCAGGGCAGTCGCGTCAGGTCGTCGGGGGTGGTTGGCAGGCCGTGGATATCCACGACATCGGGGCGCACCACCGTCGCGAAGCGGTAATCGGCGAGCTTGCGGGCGATCAGGCTGGAATCGGAGAGTTCGCTGACCCGGATGGCGCAGTCGAATCCCTCGTCGATCAGGTCGACGAAGCGATCGTCCAACCGGAGGTCGAGGCGTATGGCGGGGTTGGCGGCCACGAAGTCCATGATCGCCTTGCCCAGCGTCGAATCGCCGAAGGTGCGCGGGGCGGCGACGCGCAACAGCCCCGTGGGTTCGCCATGACGCTCCCGCACCATGTCCTGAAGATCGTCAACCCTTTGGAGGATTTCGCCGGCATCGCGGAAGTAGGCCTGACCCAGCTCGGTCAGCGACAGGCGCCGCGTCGTGCGGTTCATCAGGCGGGCGCCCAACTCGTCCTCGAGTTCCTTGACGTATTTGGAAATCAAGGCCTTGGACCGGCCAAGCTTCCGGGCCGCGGCGGAGAAGCCGCCGGCTTCGACGACCTCCACGAAAGTACGCATGCGAGTGAATGTGTCCATTATCCGCCGCCAGTTTGAGATCTTCCCGTCTTTCGACGACATGGCATGCGCGGTTCCGTGGCCTCCGGAACGCCTGCAAGCCGGCGAAAGCGCTTTAGGGCCGACCATGTGACAGCCCTAGTCATCGACCAACCGGCAGTCGCGCCCCATTAACTCTAATGACCTGAATTCAGCGAGTTCCGTCAATATGAAAAATCGGTTTCCAGCGGCAGAATCACTCGAATTTCTGCTGTTTTACGTATAGTTTCCCATGAGTGGACAATCGAATTCTTCCTGTTGAACTAGTGTCGGTTCGACAGCGACGTTTGCACTTGTTCAAGGCGACGCGACACGCGCCCCGCCCGCTCGCCGTTCGGAGTGTCGCAGCGGGAGCACACCGCATGAAATTGTCGTCACAAACGGATTTTCGAGTCTCGAGGTCTTGCGGAAGGGGGCGACGCAGAGTACATGCGTCCTTGCCCAATTTCGCACGTGCCTGTGGTTGCGTGCCGGTTTCGCTAGGGCCGCTAACGGCGGTTCCGGCGAGGGCAACCGGTGACCGGAGTTAAACCGGGTCTAAGCCGCTTCTCAAGCGGCGGACGCGACTTAAAGCAACGACGTAGAGGGCTTTTTTGGTCTCTGTCGGCGCTCCAAACGCTGATGTTACTGAAGAGGCACTACTTCCTTGCCGGACGTGCGGATAGGAGCAATCCGTCCAATCAAAGGCTGCACGACCTGGGATCTTGATCGCACGGCGCATCTTCGCCGGGCGCTTGGGGTTCAAGGCCGCAACTGACATCCACCGTCTTCCGGGAACGGAAGGCGATGAGGATACATCCGCTCGCGCGTGCCGGGTCCACACCGGTCGCGGAGAGAGGGTCGCTCATCCTCAGATCGTAGAGTTTGGACGACGGAGTTCCAGGGCCATGACCGCGCGCATTCTTGACTTCCTTGCCAGCCGACGACCCGAAGGCCCCTGCCTGGTGGTCGACCTCGATGTCGTCCGCGACAACTTCAATGCCTTCCGCCATGCGCTGCCCGACACCCGCATCTACTATGCGGTGAAGGCCAATCCGGCGCCGGAAGTGCTGCAGTTGCTCGCCGATCTCGGCTCGTCCTTCGACTGCGCCTCGATCCCGGAGATCGAGATGGTGCTGGCCACCGGCGCGACCGCCGACCGCATCTCCTTCGGCAACACCATCAAGAAGGAGCGCGACGTCGCCCGCGCCCTCGAGCTCGGCGTCAACCTGTTCGCGGTCGATTGCGAGGCCGAGGTCGACAAGATCGCCCGTCAGGCCGAGGCGACCGGCACGGTCGGCGCCCGGGTGTTCTGCCGCATCCTGTGCGACGGCGCCGGCGCCGAGTGGCCGCTCAGCCGCAAGTTCGGCTGCGAGCCGTCGATGGCCGCCGAGGTGCTGGAGCACGCCCATCGCGCCGGGCTCACCGCCTATGGCATCTCCTTCCATGTCGGGTCGCAGCAGGCCAATCTCGACGCCTGGGACGGCGCGCTGTCGTCGGCTTCCGCCATTTTCGGCGAACTGGCCGAGCGCGGCATCCAGCTCAAGATGGTCAACCTTGGCGGTGGCTTCCCGACCCGCTATCTCAAGGACGTGCCGGCGACGGAGGCCTATGGCCGCTCGATCGACGAGGCGGTGCGACGGCATTTCGGCAACCACGTGCCCGAGACGATCATCGAGCCGGGTCGCGGCATGGTGGGCGGTGCCGGCATGATCAAGGCGGAAGTGGTGCTGATCTCCAAGAAGCATCGCGACGACGAGCAGCGCTGGGTCTATCTCGACATCGGCAAGTTCGGCGGTCTGGCCGAGACGATGGAAGAGGCGATCCGCTACCCGATCCGCACCCGCCACGACGGGTCCGCGACCGCGCCCTGCGTGCTGGCCGGCCCGACCTGCGACAGTGCGGACGTGCTCTACGAGAAGACGCCCTACGAGCTGCCGATCAGCCTGGAGATTGGCGACGAAGTGCTGATCGAAGGCACCGGCGCCTACACGACGACCTATTCGGCGGTAGCCTTCAACGGTTTCTCGCCGCTCAAGTCCTACGTGATCTGAACCCACTCCGGGCGGCTTCCGACCGGTTCCTTGTGACTTCATCGCCCCGCCGGGAGCGGCGGGGGACGGGGTTGCCTCGATGATCGCCTACATGAACGAACAGGCGGGTGACGTCTTTGCCCGCGAAATGCTGCTCGACCGGGCCTTCGGTCCGGCTCGCTTCCGCAAATCCTCGGAGAAAATTCGCTCGGGGCGTCTGCCCTCCGAGGGGCTGGCGCTCGTTGCCCGGGACGGTGATCGTCTCGTTGGCAGCGTGCGCCTGTGGGAAGCGGCGGCCGGCCGCATGCCGCTGTTGCTGCTCGGCCCGTTGGCCGTCGACGACGACTGCCGCGGCGCCGGCATCGGCGCGGCGCTGATGCGCCTTGCCCTCGAGAAGGCGCGGGCGCTCGGCCATGGCGCCGTCGTCCTGGTAGGCGATGAGCCCTATTACCGCCGCTTCGGTTTCTCGACGGATGGCATGGAGCGGCTCGCCATGCCCGGCCCCTTCGAGCGGGCCCGCTTCCTCGGTCTCGAACTCGTTCCCGGCGCGCTCAAGGGCGCCGAGGGCGTGCTCCGGCCGACCGGCCGCCTCGCGCCCGTCCATCCCGCGACGGTTGCTGCTTGAGGCGGCAATCGCCGGTGGCGATTGCCTTTTCTCGGCCTCAGTCGCCGGCGGACCTCCGGTCCTTGGCTTTCGCGCTCCGCGCGGGCGCCGCTTGGCGCCGGAAGCCGCTCACGCGGCTTCGACATGCTCGCGCGTCCGGCCGACCATTTGAAATTCCTCCCGGAAATGCCTAGACTTACAGGACGTTTCCGGGAGGCTTCTCATGAACGTGTTTTTGAGCGGCGGTGATATCGCGATCATCGCCCTGGTTCTGTTCGCGATCATCGTTCTGTTCGCCGGCATCAAGCAGGTGCCGCAGGGCTACAACTGGACCGTCGAGCGCTTTGGACGCTACACGCGCACGCTTCAGCCCGGTCTCAACCTGATCATTCCCTTCTTCGATCGCATCGGCGCCAAGCTCAACCGCATGGAGCAGGTGCTCGACGTGCCGAGCCAGGAGATCATCACCCGCGACAACGCCACCTGCACGGTCGATGGCGTGGCCTTCTATCAGGTGCTGGATGCGGCACGCGCCGCCTATGAGGTGTCCAACCTGCAGATGGCCATTCTCAACATCACCATGACCAACATCCGCACGGTGATGGGCTCGATGGACCTCGACAATCTCCTCTCCAACCGCGACGAGATCAACGCCCGCCTGTTGCACGTGGTCGACGCGGCGACAGAGGCCTGGGGCGTCAAGATCACCCGCGTCGAGATCAAGGACATCAACCCGCCGGCCGATCTCGTGGCCTCCATGGCGCGGCAGATGAAGGCGGAACGCGAGAAGCGTGCCCAGATTCTCGAGGCCGAGGGCCTGCGCCAGTCGGCGATCCTGAAGGCCGAGGGCGAGAAGCAGGCGCAGGTGCTGCAGGCCGAAGGTCGGCGCGAGGCCGCCTTCCGCGATGCCGAGGCGCGCGAGCGTCTTGCCGAAGCCGAGGCCAAGGCAACGGCGATGGTGTCGGAAGCGGTGGCGCGCGGCGACGTGCAGGCGCTCAACTATTTCGTCGCCGACAAGTATACGCAGGCGCTCGGCCAGTTTGCCCAGTCGCCCAACCAGAAGATCCTGATGCTGCCGGTCGAGGCGTCGGCGCTGATCGGCTCGCTCGGCGGTATCGCCGAACTGGCGCGCGCCGCCTTCGCTGGCGATGGCCCTCAGGATGGAACGCCGCGCCGCCGCGGCGCCGTGCCGCCGGTCGGCGGCTGAAGGACGTGGTATCATGGGTGTCCTTGAAGGACTGATCGCCTATCTCGGGCCGTGGTCGTGGCTGGTGCTGGCGCTTCTCCTGGCCGGCATCGAGGTGATGGTGCCCGGCACCTTCTTCATCTGGTTCGGCGCAGCGGCACTGGTCGTCGGCCTCCTGGCGCTCGCCGTCGCGCTGAGTTGGCAGGTGGAGCTCATCCTGTTCGTCGTGCTGTCGGCAGTGGCGGTGCTGGTCGGCCGGCGCTTTTACGGCCGGGCAGCCAAGGAGAGCGACGGCTTCGCCAATGACCGCCTCGGCCGACAGGTCGGTCGCATCGCCGTGGTCGACCGGGCGATCGAGGGCGGTTCGGGCCATATACGGCTCGACGATACCGTCTGGCGGGCCGACGGACCGGATCTTCCCGTCGGTGCGCGGGTGCGAATCACCGGTCATCGCGACGGCCGTTTCCTGGTGGAACCGGCGCCGGCCGGCTGAGAAAAGACTAACGAAGCGTTAACCAATTCCCTTTACCTTTCGTCAACACTGGATACCGCTCGGGGCGGTGGGCGCGGCGACGGAGGCAGGGCGTGCATCGGCGGCAGACCTTTCGGGCTCTGGCGATGGCGTCAATCCTTCTCGCCGCGCCGTCATTTGCGCAGGACGCCGACGACGCGGAGGCCGTGCCGGCCCTGAAGCGCACCTTTCCGACAAGGCCGGTCAACACGACCGCCGATCCATCGCTTGCCGACATGGAGCAGGGCGAGTCTTCCGGGACTGGCAAGTCCGAACCTGCCGATCTCGCCATTCCCCTGTTGCGCCCCAGCCTTGCTCCTGTTGATCTCAGGTCCGTCGTCCGGCCGCTGCCGCCCGGTCAGTCGGCCAAGTTGCCGGCGGTGGCGCCCAGCCTGCCGGCGGTCACCCGCGAGGCCGACGCCCGTGCCGAATATGAGCCGCTCGGGCTGCGTCTCGGCAGCGTGGTGGTGAATGCGACCTCCTCGACCGGCATAGGTCTTCGTCGTCACTCCGTCGAGGGCAATGAAACCTTCCTCCGTTCGAACGGCGTCCTCACGGCCCGCTCCGACTGGGAGAGCAACAGCCTGGAGCTGCGTCTTGGCGGCGCCTATCGCCGGTCGCTGGCCGGCATCGATGAAACATTGCCGGAGGGTGACGCGCGCCTTTCCGGCCGCTTCGACATCACCGATGCTGACCGCCTCACGGCGTCGGCCGGCTGGACCTTGCGCGATGACACATCGGGGGACGGCAAGGAGAACACCTTCTCCGGCACGCTGGGCTACGAGCGGTTCGGCGGCATCGTCGGCCTCAAGACCGCTCTCGGCGTTGACCGGACGGTGAATGAGACCGACCCGACGCTCGACAACGCCGCATTGTCCCTGTCGCTGCGCCTGTCGCATGACAGCGGCGCCGTGCTGCAGCCCTTCGTCGAGGTTGGCGCCTTCGGTCGCGATTTTGACCGGCCGGCGGCCGGCGACGGCTTCAGCCGCAGCGGCGTTGGTGGCGAGGCCAAGGTTGGCGTCGCCGTGGCGCGCGACGACCTCACGGGCGAGATCGCCCTCGGCTATGGCTATGAGTGGCTCAAGGAAGACAGCCTGGACGACGTTTCCGGCGTGATCGGCTCGGCCTCGCTGTCCTGGGACGCCACCGAGCTTCTTCGCCTCACCGGGACTGCAACGACCAGCTTCGAGCCGACCTCGTCGGCCGGCGCGTCGGGCGTCGTCAAGCGCATCGGCGAGACCACCGTCACCTACGCGCTGGCGCCCAACGCCTTCGTTGTGGCCGGCGGCGGGCTGACGCTGGAGGATTATGTCGGTGTCGATCGAAAGGTCACGACCACGACGCTGAAGGCCGGGCTCGGATACAAGCTCAACCGGTCGGTGGAGCTGGGCCTCGACGGCGAGCACAAGATCGTCCGGTCGAGCGAAGCCGGCGGCGACTACACCGACAGCAGCATCACCGCGACGCTGACCCTGCGCCAGTAAAAACCGAAGTTTCAGGCTACCTCGCCGCGCTTGCTCCATTCCGCCCAGAAGATGCCGCCGAGCACCAGCGCCAGGGCCAGCGCGTGATAGGGGCGGAAGCTCTCGCCGAGCACCAGGACCGCCAGGAGCGAGCCGAAGACCGGAATGAGGTTGATGAACACGCCGGCCCGACCGGGGCCGACCAACTCGACGCCGCGCACGAAGAAAACCTGCGACACCACCGACGGAAAGACGGCGCAATAGGCGACCACCGCCCAGCCGAAGGGTGTCGGCGCCACATACTGCCCCATGGCGATCTCTGCGGCGAGGAAGGGCAGCGAGGTGAGGAAGGCGGCCACCGACAGGCCGGCGAAGAAGGAGAGGCCGGCGATCTTCGGCCGACGCGGCAGGAGCACGGTGTAGAGGGCATAGACGACGCAGGCGCCGAGCATCATCAGGTCGCCGGCGTTGAAGTCGAGCGAGGCGAGGGTGCTCAGGTCGCCCTTGACGGCGATGACCCCGACGCCGACCAGCGTCGTCGCCATGCCGGCCAACTGTCCCGACCCGGCCCGCGTGCCGGCGATCAGGTAGGCGAAGACGAAGACGAGGCCGGGCAGGGCGCCCTGGATGATGCCGATGTTGACGGCCGAGGTGAAATGGGCGGCGATATAGAAGAAGGCGTTGAAGAAGGTGAAGCCGAGCGCGCCCATCGCCAGCATGTAGGGGAGGCGTCCCTTCATCACCGGCCAGTCGGCCATGATGGGCTTCATGGCGAAGAGGGCGAGCAACAGCAGCACGCCCGACCAGCGAAAGGTGGTCAGCGCCATCGGCGACACCTCGCCCACGGCGAGGCGGCTTGCCACCGCATTGCCGGCCCAGAACAGTGGCGACAGCACCAGCAGCAGATAGGGTCGGCCATAGAGGCGCGACCAGAGACCGTCATCAGCCAAGAAACACCTCTCACCCAAGCGCTTTACCATGCCTTCCTAAAGTGTCCGGCCGCCGTGCGCACGCCTCTTCGGGGCGATCCGGTACGCCGGAAGCTGGACAAATGCCAGATTTCCGACATCGCGGCTTTCATTGACGGGCTGGCGTCGTTATAGTCGGTCAAGCCCCGGTACCCAAGGTATCGGGGCTTTCCGTGTGTGTGCTGCGATGGCGGCGCGGCGCGGAAAGGTCTGACACTTGAACGACGGGACCTTTTCAATGGCGAACGTAGTGGTGGTCGGCTCCCAGTGGGGAGACGAAGGCAAAGGCAAAATCGTCGACTGGCTGTCCGAGCGGGCCGACGTGGTCGTCCGGTTCCAGGGCGGTCACAATGCCGGCCACACCCTGGTGATCGACGGCGTCTCCTACAAGCTGTCGCTGCTGCCCTCCGGCGTCGCCCGTCCGGGCAAGCTCTCTGTCATCGGCAATGGCGTGGTGGTCGATCCCCGCGCCTTCGTCACCGAGGTAACGCGCATCCGCGAGCAGGGCGTGAAGATCAGCCCCGACAATCTGCGCATCGCCGAGAACGCCTCCCTGATCCTGTCCATCCACCAGGAGCTCGACGAGCTGCGTGAGAACGCTGCCTCGCCGTCGACCCGCATCGGTACCACCAAGCGCGGCATCGGCCCCGCCTATGAGGACAAGGTGGGCCGTAGAGCGATCCGCCTCGTCGACCTCGCCCATCCCGAGACGCTGAACAACCGCATCGAGCGGCTGCTCGCCCACCACAATCCGCTGCGTCGCGGCCTCGGCCACCCGGAGATCGCCGCCGAGACCATCCGCGAGGAGCTGATGGCGGTGGCCGACTTCATCCTGCCCTACATGGATGTCACCTGGCGGCTGCTCGACGAGAAGCGCAAGTCCGGCGCCCGCATCCTGTTCGAGGGCGCGCAGGGTGCGCTGCTCGACAACGATCACGGCACCTATCCCTTCGTCACCGGCTCCAACACCATGGCCGGGCAGGCGGCGGCTGGTTCCGGCATGGGGCCGGGCGCGCTCGACTACGTGCTCGGCATCACCAAGGCCTATACGACGCGCGTCGGTTCCGGTCCGTTCCCGACGGAACTGTTCGACGAGGTCGGCGACTTCCTCGGCCAGCGCGGCAAGGAGTTCGGCACCGTCACCGGCCGCAAGCGCCGCTGCGGCTGGTTCGATGCCGTGCTGGTACGCCAGACGGTGGTCGCCTCGGGCATCAACGGCATCGCGCTGACCAAGCTCGACGTGCTCGATGGACTCGATGAGATCAAGGTTTGCATCGGCTACGAGATCGACGGCCGCACCCTCGACTACCTGCCCTCCAACCAGGAAGAGCAGGCGCGGGTGAAGCCCATCTACGAGACCATGGAAGGTTGGAAGGAATCGACGGCAGGCGCCCGTTCCTGGGCCGAACTGCCGGCACAGGCCATCAAGTATGTGCGCCACATCGAGGAATTGATCGGTACGCCGGTAGCCATGCTTTCCACCAGTCCTGATCGGCTCGACACCATTCTTGTGCGTGATCCGTTTCAGGATTAAGTGATTCACCACGTTTTGCCGGCCTTTCCGCCGCAAAAAAGCCCGGCCGCCGTCGCAAGGCTGGCCGCCGGGTGTCCTATCGAAACAGCGTTCCGCCGCGAGGCGGGGCGCCAAGCCGAGAGATGCGGTACATGGCCGACTACTATCCCGTGTTGAAGCGCGCTATTTCCTCGCTGCCGTCGGGGTCCGGCGAGGCGAGGCGCGCCGTCTACGAGAAGGCTCGGGTCGCCCTCCTCCGCCAGCTCAGCTCCTACAATCCGCCGCTGTCGCCGACCGAGATCGCCGACCAGCGCGTGGCGCTCGAGGATTGCATTCGCCGGGTCGAGGCCGAGGTCGCCGGACCGCCGGAAGACGCGGCCGCCAGCGCCGACGCCCATACGCCGGCACCGGTCGCGTCCCCGCCGGCTGCCCCCGCTGCTGCCAAGGTGGAGCCGCCGCCGGAAGCCGCTCACCGCAGCGAGCCGGAACCGCACCTGGAGGCCACGCGCGAGGAGCCGGCCGCCGCGCCGCGTCGCAGCGGGCTGGCCTCGCTCGTTCAACCGGAAATGAACCCGTTCCGGCACATCGAGCCGCTCGCTCAGCCGGAAATGAATCCGTTCCATCACATCGAGCCGTTGGCGGGGCGCAGCGGCGGCGCCACCCGCGCGGCTCCGGCGGATCGGGCTCCGGCGAACCCACCCTCCGAGCGCCCTCGGCTGCCGACGGGCCGGCTGCCCGACGAGCGGGGCGAACCGCGCATCGGTGTCGGCGTCAGCGCGTTGTCGCGGACGTTGAAGCAGGCCGATACGCTCGGCGAGGCGTCGTCCACTGCCGTGCGGGCAGCGCGCCACGCCATGAGCGAGGTCGATGAGGTTGACGAGCCGGCGTCTGCCGACCGCGTCGAGCCGGATCTCGGCACCCCACGGCCGGTCAGCGTGCGTCTGGACCCGCCTGTCACGGGGACATCGGAAAAGCTCGAACCCGAGCGGTTGCAGCCCCAGCGCGAGGCGGCGACGCTGCCCTGGCCCGAGGAGCGGACCGGTGCCAGCCGGCGCCTCCGTGTGGTGCTGATCGGCTTTGCCATTCTGCTGCTCCTCGCGCTTGTCGGCGCCGGTGCGTATGCGTTCCGGGACCCCCTCGCGGAACTGTTCGCCAGTGCGCCGCAGACGGAAACCAACGCTGCGACCACCGCCGACGATGGTCTGTCGCCCAAGATTCTGGATCGCCTGCCGGCCGAAGGCGAGGCGCCGGCAGCGCCCGTCGCTCCGGATGCCGTGTCGGTGCAGACGGAAGCCGTTGCGGCCCCACCCGCCGTCGATCCCGACCTGCCGCCGGCTCCCGGTACCGCGACGGCCATGGCTGAGGCGACGCCGGCCGAGCCTACCCTGTCGCCGGAGACTGGCCCCACGCTGGCGGCGCCTGCCGCGCAGGTGAGCCCGCCGGCCGCGGCTGCCTCGGCCAGCCAAGGCATCGCCGTCGCCCAGAGGGCCATTCTCTATGAAGAGCCCATCCCGGGTTCTCCCGGCACCAAGCTCGACGGGTCGGTGGTCTGGTCCTTCGTCAACGAGCCCGCCTTGCCCGGCGACAAGCCGGTGCCGCAGGTGCGCGGCGACATCGAGGTGCCGGAGATCGGCCTCAAGATGCGCCTGTCGATCCACAAGAACGACGATCAGGCGCTGCCGGCCAGCCATATCGTCGAGCTCTCCTTCGATGTGCCGCCAGCCTTTGCGGGCAAGTTCATCGACGCAGCGCCGGGCATGATCGCCAAGCAGACCGAGGAGGCGCGCGGCGACCCGATCACCGGCGCCGTCGCCAAGGTGTCCGACAGCCTGTTCTGGCTGGCGCTGTCCGGCTTGGAGCAGGATGTCTCGCGCAATATCCAGCTGTTGAAGGATCGGCCGTGGATCGACATTCCGATCCGCTACGGCAACCGCCGCCGCGCCATTCTCACCTTCGAGAAGGGCAGCCCCGGCGAGAAAGCCTTCGCCGACGCCTTCGCCGCCTGGGGGCAGTGAAGCGTCCCTTACTGAGGGCTTGAGAGCTTCATCAGCACGAGACCGGCGAGAATCAGCGCCGCGGCGAGGAGCCGCGTCGCCGTCACGGCTTCGCCCAGCACGGCGACGCCGACCGCGAAGCTGCCGACGGCGCCGATGCCGGTCCACACCGTATAGGCGGTGCCGAGCGGCAGCGACTTCATCGCGACGGCGAGCAGGCCGAAGCTCATGAGCATGGCGACGATGGTGAGGATGCTGGCGCCCAGCTCGGTGAAGCCGGCCGACAGCTTCATGCCATAGGCCCAGACGACTTCCAGCAATCCGGCGATCAGAAGATAAACCCAGGCCATGGCGGCCCTCCTTTCGGTCGGGCCGGGCCGTCCCGGACTTGGAGCTCACCCGCGCGGGTGAGGGAGGACGTGGCCTCGGGGCGGAAATGGGTCAGCTGGCCGTCAGCGTCAAGCCTACTTGGCCAGCAGCACCGCGCGGCCAACCAGCTTGCCGGACGGCAGGTGGTGGATCTCGACGACCTTGCCCTCGGGGCCGTCGATGGTCAGCGACAGGCGGTCACCGTCGACGTCGGTGGCGACCACGGTGCCGGGCGTCACCACCTCGACCAAGGTCTGGAAGGCGCCGCCGGCCGGCGGGGTGTCGTCGCCGCTCCGGGCGACGCGGAAGGCGATGGCGATGAAGACGGCAAGGAGGCCGACGCCGAGCGTGCCGGCGGCGATCAGCATCATGGTCCTGAGGCGCGCCTGCACGCGGGCAATGGCCGGGTCGAGCGGCGCCTCGGCTTCGTCGTCGGTCGGCCCTGCCATGATGCTTTCCTTCAGCGCGGATTTCTGCGATAGGCGCATTTAGCGAATCCGGCGCGGTTTGTCGACGTGCCGCCCGGCTAGCGGGCATTCAGGAGCATCCATGGCGGACGACGAAGACATCGGCCTCGACGACGACGGCGGCGAGACGCGAACGGCCAGCATCGAGGTGGCCGCCAAGACGCGGTTCGACAAGCTGGTTGCCGAGGCCTTTCCCGATGTCAGCCGTTCACGTCTCAAGGCGCTGATCGAGGCGGGCGCGGTGGCGGTCGACGGGGCCGTCGTCACCGACGCGGCGCGGAAGCTCGCCGGCAGCCTCGCGCTCACCGTCGTCGTGCCGCCGGCCGAGGATGCCGAGCCGCAGGGCGAAAACATCCCGCTCGACGTGGTCTACGAGGATGACGAGCTGATCGTCATCGACAAGCCGGCCGGTCTCGTGGTGCATCCGGCCGCCGGCAACTGGACCGGCACGCTGGTCAACGCGCTGATCGCCCATTGCGGCGACAGCCTGTCGGGGATCGGCGGCGTCCGCCGGCCGGGCATCGTCCACCGGCTCGACAAGGACACCACCGGCCTGATGGTGGTGGCGAAGACCGACCGGGCGCATGCCGGGCTCGCCGCCCAGTTCGCCGACCATGGCCGCACCGGCCCGTTGGAGCGTGGCTACCTGGCGCTGGTCTGGGGCAGCCCGGAGCCGTTTCGCGGCACCATCGAGGCGCCGCTCGGCCGCTCGTCGTCCGACCGGACCAAGATCGCCATTGTCCGGGGCGGTGGCGGCAAGGAGGCCATCACCCATTACGAGGTGGCAGAGCGCTTCCCGACGGAGGCGGGGCGTGGTGCCGTCGCTTCGCTGGTCGAATGCCATCTCGAAACGGGGCGAACGCATCAGATCCGCGTGCATCTCACCTCGGCCGGCCATCCCCTCGTCGGCGACACGGTCTATGGCTCGCACTTCCTGACCAAGGTCAACCGTCTGCCGGAGGCGACCGCGATGGCGGTGCGGGCCTTCCAGAGACAGGCGCTGCACGCATTCTTGATCGCTTTCGAGCATCCCGTGACCGGCGAGCTCCTGCATTTTGAGAGCGGATTGCCTCGGGATATGGCAGACTTGGTGTCGGCGTTTCGGGAACTTTAGGCTTTTTCATAGGTTACCCATGAAAATGCCGGGATCGTTCCTATATTCGTCTCTCAGTGTGCTTGCTCGGCAAGGCACTGAAGGGGATGCCGTGTCCGTTCGGGAGCGGTCCCAAGACCGTTAAGGGGGGTGCTCGATGGCCCGTACCACATTGCCGATGATCGCCGCGGGAGAGGGCGGTCTCAGCCGCTATCTCGACGAGATTCGCCGCTTTCCGATGCTTGAGCCGCAGGAAGAATACATGCTGGCCAAGCGCTATGCGGACTATGGCGACCGCGACGCCGCCCAGAAGCTCGTCACCTCCCACCTGCGCCTCGTCGCCAAGATCGCCATGGGCTATCGCGGTTATGGGCTGCCGATCGGCGAGGTCATTTCCGAGGGCAACGTCGGCCTGATGCAGGCGGTCAAGCGCTTCGAGCCCGACAAGGGCTTCCGCCTCGCCACCTATGCCATGTGGTGGATCAAGGCGGCCATCCAGGAATACATTCTGCGCTCGTGGTCGCTGGTCAAGATGGGCACGACCGCCAACCAGAAGCGACTGTTCTTCAACCTGCGCAAGGCCAAGAGCCAGCTGCAGGCGCTGGGCGACGGCGACCTCAAGCCCGATCAGGTGGAGGCGATCGCCACCAAGCTGGGCGTCACCGAGGAAGACGTCGTCTCGATGAACCGGCGCCTCTCCGGCGACGCCTCGCTCAATTCGCCGCTGCGCTCGGACAGCGAGAGCGGCGAGTGGCAGGACTGGCTGGTCGACGACCGCGACGACCAGGAAACGGTGATGGCCGAGACGGAAGAGCTCGACCAGCGCCGCGCCATGCTGAAGCGGGCGCTCGGCGTGCTCAACGAGCGCGAGCGCCGCATCTTCGAGGCGCGTCGGCTTGCCGAGGACCCGATGACGCTGGAGGACCTTTCCACGGAGTTCGGCGTCAGCCGCGAGCGTGTCCGCCAGATCGAGGTGCGCGCCTTCGAGAAGGTGCAGGAAGCCGTCAAGGCCCAGGCTCGCGAACAGGTGCCGGCCGTCGTTGCGGCCGGCTGACCCGAAACGCTCGCGAGGCGGCGCGAAAAGCGCTCCTCCGCTTGCTCGGTGCTTGTCCGCGCCGAGCCTTTGCGCTATAGAGGCGCCCGACCGGGCCATGCGGTGGACCGGAGGCGAGCCGCCCGAGGGTTTCCTCGGGGCGGCTCGTTCCTCTGATGAGCCGCAGCGTGGCCGACACCCAACACCGTGCGCCCCGACAAGGCCGGCGTCACTGATTGCGCCTCGCGGGCGCCGGAAAGGACCAAGAAGATGAAGCAGGGCATTCATCCCGACTATCACGACATCAAGGTCGTCATGACCGACGGCACCGAGTTCATCACCCGCTCCTGCTACGGCGCCAAGGATGCGACGCTGAACCTCGACATCGACCCGAAGGTGCATCCGGCCTGGACCGGCGGTCAGCAGCAGCTGATGGACCGCGGCGGCCGTCTGTCGCGCTTCAACTCCAAGTTCGGCGGTCTGTTCGCCACCAAGTAAGGTTCGGCGACCGCGTAGATACGAAAACCCCGGCGAGTGCTGCTCGCCGGGGTTTTTGTTTTGTGGCAGGGGTGGGGCGCATCAGTCCGCCGGCGCCTCTCCGCGCCGGCGAGCCGCTTGTGGCGGTCAGCTCTCGGCGCGGCGGGCGCCGAAGGCGTTGGCGAGACGGTCGAGGTCGCGGGCGACGAGGTTGGCGGCCGGTTCGGCGGCGGTCTCGTAGACCGCCTTGTCCATGTGGACGATGCGCTCGTGCAGGCGATCGGTGCGTTCGATGATGGCGCGGAGCGTCGCGGGCAGCTCGCTCCACAACGGGCCGGACATGACCGGCGGCTGGAAGTCGAGGCGTACCTTGTTCTTCTCGCTGCGGGCCTGCTCGGGCGACATTTCGCCCTCGTTGACGGCGCGCTGCATCAGAAGCCAGGAGGCGATCTGCATCAGGCGGGTGGTGAGGCGCATCGACTCGGTGGAATAGGCCAGCGTGGCGGAGCGGCCGAGCGCCCGGCTCTCGATTCGGCCGTCGCCGTCGAGATAGCCCGCCGTCTCCTCGACCAGCGCCATGCCCTCGCGGAACAGCTCGCGGAACAGTTCCGAATTGAGCGCACGCGCACCGAAGGCGATGGCCTCCGTGCCGGAATGGGACTTGCCGGAAAAATCACTCATTACGCCACCTCTGCACCAGACGCTCGGACGATCGGCCCGGCCGGCTTCGCGCCCATGGCTTGGACTGCGAAAGCGCCGTCGCAAAGAAAAAGCTGGCGGCTCGGGCCGCTCTTCCCCGCAATCCCCAGAAGGGAAAAATGCATCCCCTTCCGGAACAGTCGTCCGACTATGCGCTCAGGGTCGCAACCGGCGTGCCAGGAATGGTCAGGTCCGGATCGAACGTGAATGAAAGGTTAACGCAAAGCGTGTGGGGAGTCTCGGCAAATCCGTTGGCGCCGCCGGCAAGGACCAGCCAAAAAAGAAGGCCGCCAGGGGCGGCCCTTCCTAAGTTGAACAGGGAGGCGTCAAAAGAGTGACAGGAGCCACTCGTGATCCAAAAGAGGGATCACCGTCTTGATAAACGAAACTGGTAAACAGGCCCTTAACAATGAATAATGTTCGATGGATTCCGTTAGCCATGCGCCTCAGAACTTGAAGAGAGAATCGGCGGCGCTGCGCACATCGTCCTTGAGGCGGAGGGCTTCCTCGATCCTGGCAATCTCGGCATGGAGAAGGTCGACGCGGGCGCGAAGCTCGGCGACAGAGAGGCGCGACAGGTCCTGGCCGACGACATGGGCGGGCGGTGGCGGTTCCGGCCGATCATCATCGATGGACATCTGGCTTCCTCCTCGTTGGCGCACAAGGAAGTGAAGGCCGGCCCGGACCACCTGTCAAGCCGGCGAAGAGGAGATAGGCTCACCGGCATGGGTTAGCGGGTCGGCGATTCGCCGCCATCCGCAGGCAGGGAGACGGTCATGGCCGCGTTGCCCCAGGAGATGCTGGCAATCGAGATTTCCCGTCCCGGCGGGCCGGAGGTGCTGGTGCCGACGCGGCGGCCGCTGCCGGACGTGTCCGCCGACGGCGTGCTGATTTCAGTCGAGGCGGCCGGCGTCAACCGGCCGGACGCATTGCAGCGGCAGGGTGCCTATCCGCCGCCGCCGGGCGCCTCCGACATCCCCGGCCTCGAAGTCGCGGGAAGGATCGCGGCGACAGGCACCGATGTGCGCGGCCTCTCGGTCGGCGACAGGGTGACGGCGCTGGTGGCCGGCGGCGGCTATGCCGAGTATTGCGCGGCGCCGGCCGGGAGCTGTCTGCCGTGGCCCGAGGGTTATGACTCGGTCAGGGCGGCGGCGCTGCCGGAGACCTTCTTCACCGTCTGGTCCAACGTCTTCGAGCGGGGGCGGCTTCAGGCCGGCGAGAGCTTCCTCGTCCATGGCGGCACCTCGGGCATCGGCACCACGGCGATCCAGCTTGGCCGCGCCTTCGGGGCGCGCGTCTTCGCCACGGCCGGCAGTGCCGAGAAATGCGAGGCCTGCCGCCGCCTCGGGGCGGAGATCGCCGTCAACTATCGCGACGCGGACTTCGTCGCCGTGCTCAAGGCCGCGACGGAGGGGCGGGGTGTCGACGTGATCCTGGACATGGTGGGCGGCGACTATATCGACCGCAACTATGACCTCGCCGCCGTCGACGGCCGCATCGTGCAGATCGCCTTTCTCGGCGGGGCGAAGGCCACGGCCAACTTCGCGAGATTGATGCAGAAGCGGCTCGTCCACACCGGCTCGACGCTGCGGCCGCGTGAGGCAGCTTTCAAGGCGTCGATCGCCGCCGCGCTTCGCGACAAGGTGTGGCCGCTGCTTGCCGCCGGCAGCGTGGCGCCGGTGATCGATCGGGTGCTGCCCGCCGAGCGGGCGGCGGAGGCGCACACCCGTCTCGAAGCCGACCACATCGGCAAGATCGTGCTGACCTTCGGCTGAAACCGGGATTTTCCGGCTCAGCTCGATTGCGGAACGGGGGCGCGATCTGTATATAGGGGTCATTCCCCAGTCATCGTGATACGAGACGGAGGGCCGCTGGCGAGAGCCGGTGGACCAGCGAAGAGGATTTATCGATGTCGACCCCGTTGATGCCCAAGGCAACCGCCGTCTGGCTGGTCGAGAATACGGCCCTGTCCTTCGACCAGATCGCCGCCTTCTGCAAGCTGCACGCCCTCGAGGTCAAGGCCATCGCCGACGGCGAAGCGGCCCAGGGCATCAAGGGTCTCGATCCCATCCTGACCGGCCAGCTCAGCCGCGAGGACATCGAGAAGGCCGAGAAGGACGGTTCGATCCGCCTGAAGCTGCTCGACCCCAAGGTGCGGGTGCCGGAGGCCAAGCGCCGCGGCCCGCGCTACACGCCGGTGTCGCGCCGCCAGGACCGTCCGAACGCCATTCTCTGGCTGGTGCGCAACCATCCCGAGCTCAAGGACGCGCAGATCATGCGCCTCGTCGGCACCACCAAGACGACGATCGCCCAGATCCGCGACCGCACCCACTGGAACTCCGCCAACCTGACGCCGGCCGACCCGGTGACCCTCGGCCTCTGCTCGCAGATCGAGCTGGACATGGAGGTCGAGAAGGCGGGCAAGGCGTCGCCGGAGAAGGTGCTGACGCAGACCCTGCTGCCGGTGGAAGAGACGACCTCTCCGGATGCGCTCTCCGGCTTCCGCGCCCCGTCGCGCGACGACGAGGAGGAGCTCGACGCCGAGGCGGTGTTCGCCAAGCTCAATGCGCTCTCCGGTCCGAAGTCCGACGAGGACGACGATCTCTGAGGCAAACAAGGAAACGCGGCCGTCTGGAATGGCCGAGTGCAGACAAGGCTCCGGGTTTCCGGGGCCTTTTTGTTTTCCGCTTCGACTGGGGAGACTCTTTTTCGTTCTGCGTCATTGTTTTGCGCCGGCCGTCACTAGGCGGTGGGATGACGGGCCGATTTTATTGGCAAGGCGAGTCCATCCGCTCGCGAGGCCGAGAGCTTGTGACGGAAGGCGGTTCGTCCGCGCCAGCCCGAGGGAAGAGGCAGGCACCGGCGTGGCCGCGGGGGATGGGCCATCATCAGTCCAGGGAGGGACCAAATGGGACGCAGGGCATTGCTGGCCATCGTCGGTGCCGTGATCATGCTGCTAGGCGGGTTGCTGGCCCATTTCACGCAGACGTCGGGCGGCATCCGGATCGAGGACGTGCGCTTTACCGGCGAGAAGGGCAACAGGATGAGCGCGCTCGTCTATGTGCCACCCAACGCCACCGAGCAAACTCCGGCACCGGGCATCCTGGCGGTGCACGGCTACCTCAACTCGCGGGAGACGCAGGGCGACTTTGCCATCGAGTTCGCCCGGCGCGGCTATGTCGTCGTGGCCCTCGATCAGGCCGGCCACGGCTACAGCGATCCGCCGGCCTTCGGCTATGGCTTCGGCGGTCCGGATGGCCTCGCCTATCTGCGCAGCCTGCCCTTTGTCGACAAGAACAACATCGGCCTCGAAGGCCATTCCATGGGCGGCTGGACGGTGCTGGCGGCGGCAGCTGCAATGCCGGACGCCTACAAGGCCCTGGTGCTGGAGGGGTCGTCGACCGGCGCCCCCTTCGCCAAGGAGGGCGATCCGAGCTGGCCGCGCAATCTCGCGGTCGTCTTTTCCAAGTATGACGAGTTTGCCGGCCTCATGTGGGGCAGCCCCAAGCCCACCGCGCTCGGCAGCACGCCGAAGATCCAGGCGGTGTTCGGCGTGCAGGAGCCCATCGAGATCGGCAAGGTTTATGGCGACATCGGCCAGGGCACGGCTCGCATCCTGCAGCAGCCGGCCGTGACCCATCCGGGCGATCACATCAGCCACGAGGCGATCGGCTATGCTGTCGACTGGTTCGGCCAGACGCTGGATGGCGGCACGCCGCTGCGTTCGGACGACCAGATCTGGCTCCGCCGGGAAATCGGCACCGGTGCCGCCCTGGTGGGTTTCGTGGTGCTCCTGCTCGGGACCTTCGACCTGCTGCTCGGCCTGCCGGCCTTTGCCGCCCTGCGCTCGGGCGCGACCGGCGCAGCGGTTGCCGAGCCGCAGCCGGGACGGCGCACGCTGGCCGCCTTCTGGATGACCGTGCTGATCCCGCCGATCACCTATTACCCGGCCTTCATGCTCGGCGAGGTCCTGCTGCCGGCGTCGGCGATCTTCCGCCAGACCTTCACCAGCCAGGTCATGGTCTGGGCGATCATCAACCTGATCATCACCCTGGCGCTGTTGCGCTGGTCGCCCCGATCTTTCGAGCGCAGGGGTGTCGTACTGCCATCGCTCGCCATCGCCCTTGCCGTCGTCGCCGTCGGCTATGTCGCCGTCTGGCTTGCCGATGCGGCGCTCAAGATCGACCTGCGTTTCTGGTTCTTCGCCCTGAAGCTGCCGAGCATGGTTCAGTTCAAGGCGTACCTGCTCTATGTGCTGCCGTTCACGGCCTTCTTCGTCGTGTCCCTGCACATGTTGCATCGCAACTTCAGCGCGCCGGGCACGCCGGCGGTTCGTCACTACGCCGTGACGGTCCTGGCCCTCGTTCTCGGCTTCGCCATCCTGGAGGCCATCCAATACGGCCACCTCTGGCTGACGGGCGAGCTGATCAACCCGATTGCCAACAATCCGCCGCTGGTGCCGCTGTCGACGATCGTCGGCCTGAACTTCCTGCCGGTCTTCACGGCAGTGGGGTTCATCTCGACCTTCACCTGGCAGCGCACGGGCTCGTCGCTGCCAGGGGCGTTGATCTCCGGCCTGCTGGTGACGTGGTACCTCACCGTCGGTACCGCGACGCACTATGCCTGAGGCTGGGGGATGTTGAGCTTCCGGCCGGCGGGGCGACTCGCCGGCCTTTTTGCGCCCGCGCGGGCTAGATCCTTCGTCTGATAAGGGTCTGCCCGTAATCAAGATAAGATGGCGAGCGTGCCGCCGGACCGATCGGTCCGGAACGGGCGGTGGGATCGGAGCATCGGTGGGAGGCGGGAGGCAAATGCCATCGCGGGTGGTCGTATCGACGGCCGATGTTGCCCAAGGCGACAGCTTCTCCTACTTCCGGGAAAAGGTCGCCGGCTATTTCGACGGGCTTGAACTCGTGGAGCCCAAGACCAAATCTCTGGATGCCCGGTTTGAAGCCATCGAGGTCGGCGACATCCAGATCTGCCGCATCACAGGTTCGGAACACGCGGTACGGCGCTCCACATCCGCCTTGCGCAGTTTGCCCGGCGACAAGATCAGCGTGAACTATTGCGACGGCGGCGATTACTTCCTGGACGACGTGCTGGGAAGCGGCTCCGTCCGGTATGGGGCACTGCGCGTCATCGACAACGCCCACGAGTTCGAGTTGCGCCTGCCCAGGGAGAAACGGGTCGTTCTCCATTGTTTCCAGGTTCCGCGCATGGCCTTCGGTGACGGCGTGTCGTTCCGGACGATCAACTCCATCCTGTCGGACTCTCGCTTCGGCTCGCTGATGTCCGACCAGTACCGGGTGTTGGTCAAGGCGCTGCGTCTCGGCAATCTCGCCGCCGTCCATGCAGTGGCCAACGCCACCAGGGCGATGCTGCTGTCGCTGGGCGAGATCACGGACCGGGACGACCGCGAGCGCGACGCGCCGAATGTCGGCATCGCCTCGCTGAAGAGCTACGTTCTGAGCCGCCTCACGGAGTCCGACCTCAACGTCGAGGCGGTGGCCCGCGCCTTCCATTGTTCCGAGCGCACCGTGCAGAACCGTTTTGCGGCCGAGGGCGAGACCTTCTCGTCCTGGCTGCTGTCGCAGCGCCTGGCACGGGCGGAAGAGCTGTTGCTGGCGCCGACCTATGCCCTCAGAAGCGTCGAGTGGATCGGATTTTCCTGCGGCTTTGTCGCCACCCCGCATTTCCATCGCGCGTTCAAGGAGCGCTTCGGAACCACGCCGCGGGCCTTCCGCGAGCGGGGATGCCGGTCCGGCCAGTCTGTGGACGAGTTCATCCAAGCCCCTTTGTCATAGCGGGCTGACGACCGCCTCGGACAGGCAGACAGACGGGCTTGGAGCCTATCCGGCTTTATACGGAGCAGCGGTGCTTTTCCGGGGGAACCGGTGAGACCTTGGTCGATACGGCAATGATCGCAATCATGCGCCGCTTCGTCGCGCAATTATCCATAATATTTACCGAAAACCGCGCAATTTATAAACGCCGGGCGACGCCTTGAACTCCGCGACCATCGACTTCATATCAATTTTGTGACACGATGAATGTGTTGAGGCTCAGCCCACAGCAAGGAGGCCCGAATGTCTGTTCAGTCGCACATTGCAGAACTTGAACGCCGTCACGCCGCTCTCGAGCGCGAGCTCGATGAGGCCAATCAGCACCCGAGCGTCGACGGCACGACATTGCGCGAGTTGAAGCGGCAGAAGCTGGCCCTGAAGGACGAAATCGTCAAGCTGTCCGCCGAAGCCAAGGTCCTCCACTAAGGACATCGCGGTTCGGAATAGTTTGATCCGGCAAACGCCACGGCCTCTGGTCCGTGGCGTTTTGCTTTGAGGGGACGGCTCAGGCCGCGATGGCGTCCTGGGCCGGTTCGGCCATCGGCTTTGGCGCCGCCTTGGCCTTGCTCGCCTTGCCGAGATAGTCGAGGAAGTAGGCGATTGCCGCCTGTGCCAGGATGCCGAAGGCGATGTAGACGATCTGCCCGAAGGGGCCGGGCTGGTCGGCGAACAGATAGACCTGCCCCACCACCGACAGCGCCGTTCCGAGCCAGAACACCGGCAGCGAGTTGCGGCCGATGCGCGACAGCACGCCATCCGGCGACAGGCGGCCGAGCCAGCCCATGATCAACCGGCTGTGGCCGATGACATAGGCCAGCGACAGGATGTGCAGGAGGCGCGGCAGCGCCACCCACGGCTTCTCGTTGATCTGGAAGTTATGCGGCAGCCAGCTGACGTTGGGAATGCTGCCGTAGAGATTGTAGCGGTGGTAGATGCAGGTGGCGATCAGATAGCCGAGCGCCAGCCACCAGAGCGGCCGGTAGAATGCGACCGGCGTCTCGCCGCGCAGCACGCGCACGCCGACGAAGAAGCCGGTTCCGAAGATCAACTGCCAGGTGAAGGGGTTGAAGAACCAGCCGCCGCTGCTCGGATAGCTCGGCATGTTGAGGCCCCAGACATGGGCAGCGGCGTAGATGGCGAAAGAGGTGGCCAGCATGGCGCCCAGGCCCAGGAAGCGGGCCACGATCATCAGCACCGGCAGGAAGACCAGCAGGCAGACATAGAGCGGCAGGATGTTGTGATAGCCGATCTGCTGCGTCATCAAGGGTATGCCGATCAGGGCCTTGGTCGGTTGGGCGAAGATGGTGTCGATGTTGAGGGGTATCTCCAGGATCGGCATGCCCCATTGCTGAAGCGCGAAGCAGAAGATGCCGAGGCCGACCATCAGAGAGGCGATGTGGGCGACGTAGAGCACGCCGACGCGCTTGGCGATCTTGGCGAGCGGCAGGGCGAAGGCGCCGGCCGAAAAGCGCGGGAAGTAGGCGAAGGCCGAGGCGACGCCGGCCAGGAGCACAAAGGCCTCGGCGGAATCCGAGAGGCCAAAGTTCTTGTGCGTGAAGGGCTCAAGCACGTTGCCGGGAATGTGGTTGATGAAAATGGAGAGGAGCGCCAGGGCACGCAGAACGTCGATGCGGTGATCGCGTTTGCCGAGCGGCTTGATATTCATTCTTTTCTCCCGTCTCGGTCCGCTCCTTGGAGCATTCCGCACAAGCGTGTCCCGCAAAGGTTAGCCGCCGACCTCGGCGAAGGCGCGGCGGAACTGTGGCTCCAACGCCTAAACGCGCTAGAGGCCGAAGAGATGCATGGCGCCGTCATAAATCAGCTTCAGGCCGACGATGAGCACCGAGACCGTCAGGATCCGGTAGAACAGCCGCGCATCGATTCCTCGAACGAGCTTCACGCCGACATAGGTGGAGCCGATGGTCACCGGCGCCAGAATGGCCGACATCAGCAGGTTTTCGCCGCTGAACTGACCGAGCATGGCATAGGGGATCACCTTCATCATGTTGAGCGCACCGAAGAAGATGGCGGCCGTGCCGGCAAACAGCGTCGGGCTGAGGCGCATGGGCTGGACGTAGGTCTGGAACGGCGGACCGCCGGCATGAGCGACGAAGGAGGTGTAGCCGGTGAGCGTGCCCCAGACGGCGGCGCCGAGCGTCGACTTGCCGGTTGCCGGCGGCGCGCCAACGGTCGTGCCGGCGGCGATCTTGCGCGCGTGGGCGCGATCCAGACGCCAGATGCGGACGACGAAGGCGATGGCGAGCAGGCCGACGACCAGCCGGAGGGCATCGTCGGACACGTAGCGGGCGGTGGCCCAGCCGAGCAGCGTGCCGACGATCGCCGGCGGCATCAGGTGCCAGACGAGATCGGCGCTGAAATGCCGCCGGTAGGACCACATGGCCACCACATCCGAGATCAGCAGGATGGGCAGCATCAGTCCGGCGGCGCGGACCGGCGACACGACGAGGGCGAGGATCGGCACGGCCGCAAGGCCGAAGGCGGCACCGAGGCCGCCCTTCGACAGGCCGGTCAGCACCACGGCCGGAATGGCGGCCAGATAAAAGATCGGATCGTCGATCATCGCGTCGTCACCTGTCCCGGCGCGACAGGCGGCGGGGTTGCGCGGCGGCAGCCGGCTTGTATCGATTTGGAGGTCGAACAACGCCAATGCCCGCAAGGGCGAACCACCGGCGGGCCGGTCGGCGTGGACGGTCTCCGAGGAGGATCATGTCACCCACGCGCCACCCTCCCTGAAGGGCGCGGGAAACCGTCACTGCTTAGACATATTCTTGGAGGGCGGCAAGATGGAGAAATCGCGGTGAGAGGACGATTTTCCCGGGAAAAGCCGGGCGAACGGCATGAGACGGCTAAGTCGGGTTGTGCCGCCGAGCGGTCGCCGAGGGGCGCGTCGACGGTGACGGGCGGATAGGCGAGATCCATGGGGATCGGATCGCCTAAAGACGGGACTTTTCGGTCGTGAGCCATGAAAAGGCGGCGGGGATCTGCTAGACTGCCAGGAAATGCTGGCGCATTGCGGCCGGTGGGGATGAGGCGAAGGGTTTGCTGGATGACCGGGCAGGAAGAAGCCAATGAACAGGTGCAGCTCGAACTGGCGCGGCTTCGCCAGGAGCATCGGGATCTCGACGCGGCCATCGATGCGATGGTGTCGCTGGGAACTGCCGATTCCATCCAGATCCAACGCCTGAAGAAGCGCAAGCTGGTCCTGAAGGATCGCATCAAGCAGCTCGAAGACCAGACGGTTCCCGACATCATCGCCTGACACGCGAGTGCGAAGGCTGCATCGGGCGAGCGGTGCCCTCGGCAACTTCGCTTGAGCGCAAGAGATTTGCGCCGAAGGCTTGCCATTGCCCGGTATTTCCCCTACCGCCATGGGCGCCACGTCGCGAGCCGGGGATTTCCAGAGATGACCGATAAGCCGCCTGTCGCCATCATCATGGGCAGTCAATCTGACTGGGCCACCATGAAACACGCCGCCGACACGCTGGACGCGCTCGGCGTGCCGTACAAGGCGAGGATCGTCTCCGCCCACCGGACGCCCGATCGCATGGTTGCCTTTGCCAAGGGCGCGCGCTCCGAGGGGTTCAAGGTGATCATCGCCGGGGCGGGCGGCGCGGCGCACCTGCCGGGCATGGTGGCGGCCCTGACCCCCTTGCCGGTGCTCGGCGTTCCCGTCGAGAGCCACGCCCTCAAGGGGCAGGACAGCCTTCTCTCCATCGTGCAGATGCCCGGTGGTGTGCCGGTGGGCACGCTCGCCATCGGCAAGGCCGGCGCCATCAACGCGGCGCTGCTCGCCGCCGCCGTGCTGGCGCTGTCGGATCCGGCGCTGGCTTCCCGGCTCGACGATTTCCGCGCCCGCCAGACGGCCGCCGTTGCCGAGGTGCCCGTCGATGGCGCCTGAGATGCTTCCCCCCGGCTCGGTGATCGGCATGCTTGGCGGTGGCCAACTCGGCCGGATGATGGCGCTCGCCGCCGCCCGGCTCGGCCTTTCCGTCCACGTCTATTGCCCCGATCCTGACAGCCCGGCCTTCGAGGTGGCAAAGGCCAATACGATCGGCGCCTATGACGACGAGGCGGCGTTGGCCGCCTTCGCCGGCCGGTGCGACGTCGTCACCTACGAGTTCGAGAACGTGCCGGCCCGCGCCGCCGAGGTGATCGCCGGGCGCACCCTGCTGCGGCCCGGCGCGCTGGCGTTGGCCACCTCGCAGGATCGACTGGTCGAGAAGACCTTCCTCCGGACCGCCGGCGCCGAGGTGGCGGCCTTCGCCCCGATCGATGGAACGGCCGATATTGATGCGGCCATCGGTGTCACCGGCCTGCCGGCCATCGTCAAGACCCGACGCTTCGGCTACGACGGCAAGGGCCAGCGCAAGGTGGAGAGCCGAGAGGCGCTCGCCGCCGCGGTGGCGGAACTCGGTGGCGGCGACCTCATCCTGGAGGCGCTGGTCCCCTTCGCCCTGGAAGTGTCGGCCATCGTGGTGCGAAGCGCCACCGGCACGACAGCCGTCTACGACATCGGCGAGAACTCGCACGCCAACCATATCCTCAAGGAAACGCGGGTGCCGGCCCGGGTGGGTGCCGAGACGGCCGCCGCCGCGGCGGCGCTTGGCCGCCGCATCGCCGATGCGCTCGACTATGTCGGCGTGCTCGGCGTCGAGCTGTTCGTGATACGCGAAGGCGGCGGCGAGCGATTGGTCGTCAACGAGATCGCGCCGCGTGTCCACAACTCCGGCCACTGGACGGAGGACGGCGCGGTGACCTCGCAGTTCGAGAACCACGTGCGGGCGATCGCCGGCTGGCCGATCGGCTCGGTCGAGACCATTGCGCCGACGGTGATGGAGAACCTGATCGGCGCCGAGGCGGATGCCTGGGCCACCATCACCGCCGATCCCAGGGCGCGACTCCATCTCTACGGCAAGGCGGAAAGCCGGCCCGGCCGCAAGATGGGGCATGTCAATCGCCTGGATATCTGACGTTTGCTATCTGCCCCTCAGGCCAGCGCAACGCGCGCCCCGACCCAACGCTCGATCTCGACCTCGAAGTCGTCGAGGCGGACGCGGCCGCCCGGTTCCACCGTCAGCACCGTATTGGGCGCGACGGCGGTCCACTGATCGTGGGCGGCGTCGATCGGCTCGGACACCACGGTGATGCCGTCGTCGCCCTGCCGCCAGTAGAGGCTGGGCGGGCGGTCGTCGGAGGAATAGCGGAAGGCGTGGAGATGCTGCCCGTCGGACAGCGCGGCGGTGAGGCGCAGCGGCTCGTCGACGCCGGCCTCGATCATCGCCCGGCGCGTCTCGGCGAGCACCGAGCGCATGGCGCCGATCGGATCGGCGTCGAGGTCGTCGGCGTCGAGCAGCAGGAACAGCACCTCGGAATCGGTGGAGCCGTGGCGTTCGTGGTAGCGGGCGTCGGAGAGGCGCGCCTCCAGGCGGCGACGGATGCGGTCCCACCCGCCCACCTGTCCGTTGTGCATGAACATCCAGCGGCCGCTTGCAAAGGGGTGGCAGTTGACGCGGGTGGTCGGCGTGCCGGTGGACGCGCGCACATGGGCGAAGAACAGGGGTGATGAAATCTGGTGCGTCAAGCTCTTCAGATTGTCGTCATTCCAGGCAGGCATGGCGTCGCGGAACAGGCCCGGCTCGTCCCAGGCGCCATACCAGCCGAGGCCGAAGCCGTCGCCGTTGGTGGCGGCAAGGCATTCGGTGGCCGACTGGCTCTGATGAATGAGCGAGTGGCAGGGCTTGGAGACCAGGGTATCCAGGAAGATCGGACGACCGGAATAGGCGAGCCAACGGCACATGGTAAGGGCGATCCCCCACGCGGACGCGAACGAAAGGGCGGGTCAGACGTCCAGCCCGATTCCACCTTCGCAAATCCCATGCCGACCATCTTGGCTAAAATGCGTTAACCATGACCTACCGTCTCCATGAGACGGCTTACCTGTGGCTTTGCGGTTGCGCATGAGACGGCCGGCGGTCTCGAAGCGTACATTTTCCGCCTCGTCCAGGCGATCAGCAGTGGACAGGCCCCCGGCGATTTGCTAGAGAACCACCACTCTTGCGGCGCCTTGGCGCGCTGCGGCGGGAATTTGTCATTCCCGCGAGATCGGTTTCATCATGTCGCCTGAGACGCGAAGCCGCGGGTGGTCTGCCCCCCGGCCATATGGGTTTCACGGTGACCGACCACGGGAAGAACAGGCGTGCAGGTACTCGTTCGCGACAACAACGTCGACCAGGCTCTCAAGGCGCTGAAGAAGAAGATGCAGCGCGAAGGCATTTTCCGCGAGATGAAGCTGCGCGGCCACTACGAGAAGCCGTCGGAGAAGAAGGCTCGCGAGAAGGCCGAGGCCGTTCGCCGGTCGCGCAAGCTGGCTCGCAAGCGGGCTCAGCGCGAGGGTCTGGTGTCGGTCAAGGGCCGCACCCACTGATATACGGGCTCCGTCGCCCGATGGTGTTTGTCGAAGTCGAGGGACGGTCACGCGAGTCGACCGTCTCTTTTGTTTTGTCCGGACGTTGAAACTGTCTGGGGTGGCACGGAGTTGCTGCCGGAGAGTTTGCCGCGTGGACGACAGCGCCGAGCAAGGGTGCCCGCCGGTCCGGCTTGTCCGGTATTGCCTGAAAGGGATGGATTGATGCGGTTCATTGCGACGTCTTCGGCTCTTCGCGGCCTCACGGGCGCTCTCGCCCTCGGCCTTCTGGCGTCTGCCTGCACGTCGACCGAGCCGACGCGCGAGCCGACCTGGGTGGTCGACCCCAACGCCGGTTCGACGGCCAACATCGGCTCGCTGACCGCAGCGATCCAGCGCGATCCCCAGAATCCGGTGAACTACAATGTGCGCGGTTCGGCCTATGGCCAGGCCGGCCAGTTCCAGGCGGCGCTCGCCGACTTCACCACGGCGATCCAGCTCAACCCCGGCTTCTATCAGGCCTACAACAACCGTGCCCTGATCTATCGCCAGCTCAATCAGCCGCAGGCGGCCCTTGCCGACTACAATCAGGCGATTACGCTCAACGCCAGCTACCAGCCGGCCTATCTCGGTCGCGGCACCCTCTATCGTCAGTCCGGCCAGCTCGATTTCGCCATGTCCGACTTCGATCAGGCGGTGACGCTGAACACGTCCGACGCCAAGGCTTATTACAACAGGGCGCTGATCTATCAGGCGCGGGGCAACCATGTCCGCGCCATCGCCGATCTCGACGCCTCCATCGCGCTCGACGCCAATGCCTCCGAGCCCTACAACGCGCGCGGCCTCAGCCGCCTGCAGGTGGGCAAGGACAAGGACGCGCTGCAGGACTTTGCGGCGGCCGTCAATCGCAACAAGCAGTCGGCCGAGTTCTGGACCAACCTCGGCATCGCCCAGATCCGCACCGGCGATCCGCAGCGCGGCCGCGACTCGATCAATCGGGCCATGGTTCTGAAGCCCGGCTATGCTCCGGCGCGCGAAGCGTTGCAGATGGCAGCGGCGCAGGGCTGACATTTCTTCCCGCGATGCAGTTCGAGCGGCCGCCGACTTCGGCGGCCGTTTTGCCATGGCGCCATTGGGCCGCGCGGCTTTCCGGATCTTCCAACGTCAACGTCTGCCGCCCATCTCCCACCGATGGATTTCGTGATGTGCGATTGCCGATGAGGTGATCACCGGATCGTCCGCGACGATCTTCTCGACGTCCTCACGCGACGGCATTTGCAGCACCGCGGCGAACCCAGCCCATTCCCCTCCCTCCGGCATGCGCATGGAGCCGTAAACAACGGTCCGGCTCAGATGCCGGGCGGCAAAAGAGCGATGCATGTCGGCGATCTCGGCGATGGGCGCCCCTGCATGGGCAATCACGAGGAACATCGGGTCGTCGCTATCGGTCCGATAATCCCACATGGACCGATCGAGCAAGTTTTCCCAACGCCGGATCATCACGTCGGCATAGGCGCCTGCCGCATAGAAGGGCTCGCGATAGGCGAACACCTCGACCTCTTCAGGGATGGCCAGATCGACGATGTGGAGACTGCCGGTATGCTCTTCACCGTCGGCGCTGAGGGTCGGTCCGCGGGCCTTCAGCCGATCCGCATAGCCGTCCATAAACGACCAATGCCGCTCCAGGAGGGAGGCGAGCAGTTCGCCGGTGTCCGGCCTGTCCCGGCAGAAGACAAGGTAATCCATCCCACACACATCCCTGATCAGCTTGCGAGATCGTTCTTGCTCTGGGGAGCGGGCAAAGAAGAAGGCGCGGAACAATATGCCCCGCGCCCTTGTTTCGCTTCGTTCGTTGTCGCCGATCAGGCCGTCGGCTGCGGCGTGGCGCCATCCGGCTCCTCGCCCTTCGGGCGCGGCTTGGTCGTGGGTACCGCCGACCCGCGCGGCGGCGTCGTGTCGTCGAAGGCGTCGCGCACCGGCGGACGGCCGTTCATGATGCCGCGCAGCTCCTCGCCGGTCAGCGTCTCGAACTCCAGGAGCGCTTCGGCGATGGCGACGAACTTGTCGTGGTTCTCGGTGATGATGCGGCGGGCGTTCTGCTCGCCTTCCTCGATGTAGCGGCGGACTTCCTCGTCGATCAGCTTGGCCGTTTCGTCGGCCATGTTGGTCGACTGGCTGACCGAGTGGCCGAGGAAGACTTCCTGCTCGTTGGGCCGGTAGCGGACGCGGCCGAGCTTCTCGCTCATGCCCCATTCCATCACCATCGAGCGGGCAAGGCTGGTGGCCATCTGAATGTCGCCGGCAGCGCCAGTGGTGACCTTTTCCGGTCCGAAAGTCTGGATCTCCGCCTCGCGGCCGCCGAACAGCATGGTCAGGCGGGCAACTGCCTTCTCATAGGTCCAGTTATAGCGGTCGTTCTCCGGCAAGGTCATGACCATGCCGAGTGCGCGGCCGCGGGGGATGATGGTCGCCTTGTGGATCGGGTCGATGGTCTTGTCGAGCATCAGGGCGATGATGGCGTGGCCGGCCTCGTGATAGGCGGTATTGCGCTTCTCCTCCGGCGTCATGGCCAGCGACTTGCGCTCGGCGCCCATCATCACCTTGTCCTTGGCGTCCTCGAACTCGGTCATGGTGACGATGCGCTTGTTGCGGCGGGCAGCCAGCAAAGCAGCCTCGTTGACGAGGTTCATCAGGTCGGCGCCGGAGAATCCGGGCGTGCCGCGCGCCAGCACCTTGAGGTCAACGTCGGGCGCCATCGGCACCTTGCGCACGTGAACCTTCAGGATCTTCTCGCGGCCGTTGACGTCGGGATTCGGCACGGTGATCTGGCGATCGAAGCGGCCGGGACGCAGCAGGGCGGGGTCGAGGACGTCGGGGCGGTTGGTGGCGGCGATGATGATGACGCCTTCGTTCTGCTCGAAGCCGTCCATCTCCACTAGCAACTGGTTCAGCGTCTGCTCGCGCTCGTCGTTGCCGCCGCCGAGGCCGGCGCCGCGATGACGGCCGACCGCGTCGATCTCGTCGATGAAGATGATGCAGGGCGCATTCTTCTTGGCCTGCTCGAACATGTCGCGGACGCGCGAGGCGCCGACGCCGACGAACATTTCGACGAAGTCCGAACCGGAAATGGTGAAGAAGGGGACGTTGGCCTCGCCGGCGACAGCGCGGGCGGTCAGCGTCTTACCGGTGCCCGGAGGGCCGACCAGCAGCACGCCGCGCGGAATGCGACCGCCGAGCCGCTGGAACTTCTGCGGGTCGCGCAGGAACTCGACGACCTCCTGCAGGTCTTCCTTGGCCTCGTCGATGCCGGCGACGTCGTCGAAGGTGACGCGGCCGTGCGCCTCGGTCAGGAGCTTGGCCTTCGACTTGCCGAAGCCCATGGCCTTGCCGCCGGCGCCGCCTTGCATCTGCCGCATGAAGAAGATCCAGAGGCCGAGCAGGATCAGCATCGGCAGCCAGTTGAGCAGCGTGCCGATCAGCGAGATGCTCTCGGTGGGCGGACGGGCGACAATGGTGACGCCGGCCTTGGTCAGCTCGCCGATGTAGTCCGCGTTGTAAGGTGCATAGGTCTGGAAGGTCGCCCCGTTCTGCATGTGACCGGTGATCGTCTGGTTGACGATGGTCACGTCGCGCACGGCGCCCTGATCGACGTTCTTGAGGAAGTCCGAGAAGGCCACGTCGTTGCCGGGCTGGCGCGTGTCCGAACCCTGGAACAGCTGGAAGAGAGCGACCAGCAGCAGCAGGATGATGACCCAGAGTGCGAAATTTCGGAAGTTTGCGTTCATCGTCGACCTTTGAGGCGCATCGCGCGATGCGGAAGGGACCGGGGAGAGCGGGGCCGGCCCTCATCACCCTAGCCATGTCGGGTTAAGATAGGTTGTCGGTGTCGCCTTGCCAAGCCACGGACCGGCAATCCTCGCTTGCGGCGGACGATTGCGGGCCGATCGGCCGGATTGTGATGGTCAACCGCGCCGGCAGATCGCCGCCGTCGGCGGCACTGACGGCGGGAAGGCTGGCGGCGGCGGCGGCCGGCATGTCGCCATAGCGTTCGCCCGGGCAACGCGGGGCGATGCGCAAGGGATGACCGCCCGAACCGGCGATCGTCACCACGAACCGGTTGTCCCAGAGATGATCGCCGTCGGCGTCGACGACGAGCTCGGGGAAGCCGCTGCGGCCAGCTTCGGCATAGAGCCAGAGCCGGTCGGAGCGCAGGTGCAGCACGACGCCGGCCATGGTGGCGCGCCGGGGGGCGGTGCCGGCGCGGAAGGCGGCGTGCCAGCTTTCGGGGGCGTCGGCGCGCGGCGGATAGTCCGACGGACGGATGGCTCGGATCAGCCGAACCATCAGGCGGAGGCCGATCTCGTCGGGCGCCGCGGCGAGCGCCGCCGTGTCGATCGACCAGACGCCGCCGTGGTTGACAGCCGTCTCGCGGGCGAGGGCGTCGGTGGCCGATTGCAGCGCCGCTTCGGCGCGGGCCATGCGCCGGGCGGTGCCGGCAAGGCGATCGGCGGTGAGCCCGAGTTCGGCGAGGGCGGGCAGCGCCTTGCGGATGCGGACGCGGGTGTAGCGGTCCGAGGCGTTGGACGGGTCGTTGACAAAGGGTATGCCGGCCTCCTCGAGGAGGGCCAGGAGGTCAGCCTTGGCAACGCCGAGCAGCGGGCGAAGGAAACGGACGCCGTCGATCGCCCGCTCGGCCGGCATGCCGGCGAGGCCGGCGACGCCCGAGCCACGGGCGAGATGCATCAGCAGCGTTTCGGCCTGGTCGTCCTGGGTATGGGCGAGGAGCACGGCGTTGAGGCTGTGCCGGCGGGCGGCGTCGACAAGAAGACGGTAGCGGGCAGCGCGCGCTTCGGCCTGGATGTCGCTCACGGGCGGCGGGCCGTCGTGCCGCCAGACCAGCTTTTCCGCCGGGTGGCCGAGCCGGGCGGCGAGATCCAGCACCGCGTCGGCCTCGCGGGCGGATTCCGGTCTGAGACCATGGTCGACGGTCAGCACATGAAGCACGGGCGCTGCCGGGTTCTCGCGCTTCCAGCGATCGAAGAGAATGAGCAGGGCCGTCGAATCCGGCCCGCCGGAGACGGCGATGCCGACGCGGCAAAGACCCGCGAACGGAGCAAACAATCGGGCTCGCGACGCCGCCGTGATGAGGTCGGACGAGGCGACGCAGACGGTCATGTCAGCTGCAGCCGAGCTTCTGCTTCTGCGTGGCGACGCGCGAGACGAGGCCGGACTGGGCCTTGGGGAACTTCTTGGCCAGTTCGCCATAGGTGGCGCAGGCGGCGCTGGTCTCGCCGAGACCTTCCAGCGACAGGCCCAGCTTGAACAGGCTGTCGGGCGCCTTCTGGCTGGTCGGGTGGTTCTTGTAGGTGGCGAGATAGGAGGTGGCGGCGTCGCGATACTGATGGCGTGAGAAGTAGCTCTCGCCGAGCCAATATTGGGCATCGGCGGCACGCGGGTCGCCCGGGAAGTCGGTGAGGAACTTCTTGAAGCCGGTCTCCGCCGCCGCATAGTCGCCGCTGACGATGGAGGAATAGGCGCGGTCGTAGTCAGCACCGGGGTCGACGGTGGTCGGCGCCACCGCCGCCATCTGTTGCTGCTCGCCGACCGCGGCGGGCGGCGGGGCCAGCGTGCCGGGGGCGGCCAGATCCTGGCTGGCAGCGGCGGCGAGGCCGCCGGAGGTGTCGATCGCCGAGTTATCGGGGGTGAAGTCGCCGCGGGCGATTGCCGAAAGATCGAGCGGCCCGCCGACGGCGCTAGTCGACGGCGCGGCGGTCCCGGCCATCACACCGGGAAGCGTACCGAGCGGAGCCGGAGGCGCGCCGAGCGTTGCGTCGGCCGGCGGCGGCGTGGCGGCGACCGTGCCGGGCGCGTCGATGGCGAAACCGGCCTGCAGCGCCTGGCCGTTGCCGACGGAATCCATCGGCACTTCAGCGGCGGTCGCCGGGTTGACGGCCGGGGCGGCGGCCGGCGGGGCGATGTCGGAGCGCTTCTGGCCCTTGCCGCCCTCAAGTTCGCGCAGACGGAACTCGTTGTCCTCCTGGGCGCGCTTCAAAAGATTCTGCAACTGCTCGATCTGGTGCGTCAGCTCGTCGATGCGGCCGTTGAGCGAGCGCATCTGCTGCTCGACGTTGTCGAGGCGCACGGCCTGCTGTGCGGCGTCCTGCTGGCCGGGAATGGAGGCCGGCGGCACCGGATCAGACCCGAACAGGCCGGCAGAGGCCGGCGCGGCGGACAACAGCGTCAGCGCGGCGAAGGCCAGCGCGGCGGAACGGAAGCGGCTCGGCGGACGAAAGAGACGGCTGGTCATCAGCGCAGTTATCCCAGGCAATTCTGGCGGACGCCTCCCATGCGGCCGGTGATCCGCCGGCCGGAGAACGCCCTCATCGAAGACAGGACCATGATGCCGTGGCCGACGCAACCCCGACGACGGCGGCGGACGGACTTTCGGACAGCATAGCGGTCGCTCCGGCCCCTCCGCCGGCACTAAAGCCCCGGACTTCGGCGTTATTGCGGCCGTAACACGAAAATCCCGGACTCCCACGCGGGAATCCGGGACGATCGTGCCTGGGGTGTGGCGGCGTCGGCGAACTGAGGTCAGCCGCCGGTGTTCAGCACAGTGACGGCACGGCGGTTCTGCGCCCAGCAGCTATCCTGATCGCAAAGGGCAACCGGGCGTTCCTTGCCGTAGGAGATGGTGCGGACGCGGGTGGCGGGAATGCCACGGGCGACGAGGAAGTCCTGGGCGGCCTTGGCGCGGCGCGCGCCGAGGGCGAGGTTGTACTCGCGGGTGCCGCGCTCGTCCGCGTGACCCTCGACAGTGACCGTGTACTGCGGATAGAGCGCCAGCCACTGGGCCTGACGGCCGAGGATGGACTGGGCCTCGGTGTTGATCGAGGACGAATCGGTGTCGAAGAACACGCGGTCACCGACGTTGACCACGAAGTCCTGGGCGCTGCCCGGCGTCGCGGCGCCGGCGCCACCGGCACCGCCGGCAAGCTGGCCATCGAGTTCGCTCGGGCTCTTGGCGCAGGCGGCGGCGAGAAGGGCGAGGCCGAGCGCGAGCGCTCCGCGGCGGCTGAAAAGTCTGGTGGCTGTCGTCATGATACCGGTAATCCTCGGATACGTGCTGACCGGATGTTTCGAGAGTCTTGGTAAACGGCTTTGGTTAAACACAGGTTCAAATACGTGGTTAACGAAGCACTAAATCTCGGGTTCGCGGCCTTTTGATGGTAAACGCAGCGCCGGAGGGATGTCCGGCGCCGCCCGATTCCGTCACTTGAGCAGGGGCGACCAGGCAGGGTCGGACGCGAAGTTCGGCGTCGGGATCTTCTGCTCGTTGCGGCCGGTGAGGTCGACCGACCAGAGCTGCGGGCCGCCGTTCGGGCCACCCGCGTCGCGGAAGAACATGATGACTCGGCCGTTGGGCGCCCAGGTCGGACCTTCGTTGTGGAAGCCCTCGGTGAGAATGCGCTCGCCCGAGCCGTCCGGCTTCATCACGCCGATGGCAAAGCCGCCGCCCGACTGGCGGGTGAAGGCGATGAGGTCGCCGCGCGGGCTCCACACCGGCGTGCCGTAGCGGCCGTTGCCGAAGGAGATGCGGGTGGCCGCGCCGCCGCCGGCGCTCATCACGTAGAGCTGCTGGTTGCCGCCGCGATCGCTCTCGAAGACGATACGCGAACCGTCGGGCGAGTAGGAGGGCGAGGTATCGATGGCCGCCGCGTCGGTCAGGCGAGCCGGCGAGCCGCCGATCGGCATGGCGTAGATGTTGGCGTTGCCGTTCTGCTCAAGGCTCATCACCACCGAGCCGCCGTCGGGTGAGAAGCGGGGCGAGAAGGTCATGTTCGGGAAGTTGCCGACCAGCGACCGCTGGCCGTTCTCGATGTTGAGCAGGTAGACGCGCGGCTCGCTGGCCCCGAAGGACATGTAGGTGACCTGCTGCGAGGTCGGCGAGAAGCGCGGCGTCAGCACGAGATCCTTGCCATTGGTGAGGTAGCGGACGTTGGCGCCGTCCTGATCCATCAGGGCGAGGCGCTTGACGCGGTTGCCCTTGGGGCCGCTCTCGTCGACGAAGACGATGCGGGTGTCGAAATAGCCCTTCTCGCCGGTCAGCCGCTCGTAGATGGCGTCGGCGATGATGTGGGCGATGCGGCGCCAGTTCTCCGGCGTGGTGAAATACTGCTGGCCGGCGAGTTGGGTGCCGCCGAACACGTCCCACAGGCGAAAGTCGGCCTGAAGACGGCCATCCGCAGCGCGAACGATGCCGCCCGAGACGAGGGCCTGGGCGTTGATCACCCGCCAGTTCTGGAAGTTCGGCACCGCGTTGGGGTCGGTGATGCGGTCGACGAAGGAGGCCTGATTCAGCACCTGGAACAGGCCGGAGCGCTGCAGGTCGGCGGCAATGACGCCGGCCATCTGCTGGCCGACGGCAGCCGTGTCGCCGCTGCCCACGAAGTTCGGGATGGCGATCGGCAGCGGCTGGACGTTGCCGCCGTTGATGTTGATGGTGATCTCGGCGCTGGACGGCGCCGCCGCGGCGACCGCGGCGAGGGCCGTCAGCGCGGCGAAGAGAGTGCGGACCAGTTTTCGCATCCTTAGGTGCTCCCAAACGGATGGTCCGGACATACCCCGATCGGGCGATGTGGCAGTCCGGCTCGACTTTCTTGTCTCGCCGCGTCAGTAGGACGACGGCGGGGTGAAATTCATGTTCACGACCTGCCAGTTGTCGAACTTGTCCTTCGGCAGGAAGGGGTAGGGCGCGCAGCGCTGGACGGCGCGCACGGCCGCCTCGGCGACCGCCTGACCGGCAGGCCCGTCGGGAACGGCCTTGATCTCGGGCGGCCCGGCGAGATCGCCGTCGATGGTGAAGGTCACGCGCAGCGGCACGACCATTTGGTCGACACCCTCGGCGCCGACCGGCGGATTGAAGCAGGCGGTCACGGCGGCGGTCAGCGCGTCGAGCTCGCTCTGGCTCATCTCGGCGACCGGGCCGGTGCGGTTTTCCGAGCCGAGCGAGGCCTCCTTGTCGGACTCGCGCCCGCCGCCGCCTGACGGATCGACCTTGTTGAGGAGCGCCGCCATCTCGTTGGGATCGAACTCCTCGCTCTTGGAGTCCTTCTGCGTCTGCTTGGGCTTTTCCTTGACGGGCTTGGCTGGCGTCTTGTCGGGGGCGTCGGCGGTGTCCTCGGTCGGCGTCGGGGCCGGCGGTTTGGGCTTCACCGGCGGCAGCTTGGGCGGCACCGGCGACGGCTTGTCCGCTTCCTTGATCTTGTCGGCGATCTCGCCGGTATCCGCCTTGGGCGCCTCTTCCAGCGCCGCCGTTTTCGTCTCTTCCGGCTTTTCGGCCGGCGGCGGCGTCTCGGCCGGCTTGGGCGGAGCGGCCTTGGGCGGCGGTGGCGGCGGCGCTTCGGCTGTCTTGGCGGCGGCGGTGTCGGTCGCCTTTTCGGTGATCGGCGTCGACTGGTCGTTCTTGGCGGCGCCGACCCGCGGCGAATCGGGGCGCGGCGTCGGCGTCTTCACCTTGGCCTGCGAGGCATTGTTGGACTTCGGCGCGGTCTTGCTGCCCTCGGCGATCTGCGACAGGTCGGAGATCGGCACGAGGTCGACCGGCAGCGCGTCCACCGGCGCGGCGTCAAACGGCTTCGCGCCGGAAAAGGAGGCAAATCCCCAGGCGAAAAGCAGGACGTGACCGATGACGGATGTCGTGAGACCTATGCGCATGTATCAGTTGGACGGCGCCGCAGCCGTCCCCTGTTCCTCTTGCGTGATGAGACCGATCTTCTTGAAGCCGGCCGCCGAAATGCGGGACATGACGCGCATCACCGTGCCGTAGTCGGCGGTTCTGTCGCCGCGCACGTAGATGCGCTCCTCGACGCCGTTCTTGGCGACGGCCATCAACTTGGGAACCAGTTCCTCGTAGCTGATCTCGCTGTCCTGGATGAACACCTTGCCGGCGGCGTCGACCGAGATGTTGATCGGGTCGGTCTGGCCTTCCATCGGTTTGGCGGCCGTCTCGGGCAAGTCGATCGGCACGCCGACGGTAAGCAAGGGCGCCGCGACCATGAAGATGATGAGCAGCACCAGCATGACGTCGACCATCGGCGTCACGTTGATTTCGCTCATCACGCCGCGGGCATGGCGCCGCCTGCGGCGACGGCTACCCGCGGGAGAGCCCCCTGCGACACCCATGCCCATCGGTCAGCTCCTGTCGTCGATCTGGCGCGACAGGATGGCGGCGAACTCGTCGGCGAAGCCATCCATGCGCGAGCCGAGCTTGGCGGCGTCGGCGGAGAGTTTGTTGTAGGCGAGCACCGCCGGAATGGCGGCGGCAAGGCCCATGGCGGTGGCGAGCAACGCCTCGGAGATCGCCGGCGCCACCACGACCAGGCTGGTGTTCTTTGAGGTGGCGATGGCCTGGAAGGAACTCATGATGCCCCAGACGGTGCCGAACAGGCCGATGAACGGGCCGGCCGAGCCGACGGTGGCCAGGAAGATGAGACGGGCTTCCAGGCGCTCCATCTCGCGGGAAATGGTGACGTCGATCACCTTGCCGATACGGTCGGTGATGCCCTGGAAGGACACGCGCCCGGCCTCATGGCTGCGCTTCCATTCGCGCATGGCGGCGACGAAAATGGCGGCAAGTCCCTCGTTGGACCGGGAGGTGAGCGAACGGTAGAGCTCCTCGAGCGACTGGCCGGACCAGAAGACCTTCTCGAAGTGGTCCATCGAGCGGCGGGCGCGGTTGTAGGCGACGATCTTGTCGACGATGATCGCCCAGCACCAAACAGATGCGGCGAGAAGGCCGAGCATCACCGCCTTGACGACAAAACTCGCCTGCCAGAACAATGCCCAGATGGACACCTCGACGGCCGGTGCTGCGAGCGCGTTCTGGGTCAGTTCGACCGGATTCATGGTGTCTTCCGTTGTCCTCAGGATGTAGCGGCGATCTCTTGGCGCCAAGTCGCGTCGGCCGGGGCAGGCTGTGGCGGCATGCGTCGATGCCTGAACTTCCACATGCCGCCCAAATTTGGCGAAAACGGGACTTGACGGTCAGGAAAACCGAGGAGTTACGCCCCTCTGCCGCCGGGACGGGTTCCGCCGCCGACGGCGCCGGGGTCCCGTTCCTGTCATCCTATGGTATGGTTAAGGAAGGCTTACCGAAGGCCCGGTTTCAACGCGCGCCGTCGATCAGGGCCGCCATGGCCGGCGGCAGGCGGCGCGGCCGTCCGTTGCCGCCGGTCGCCACCACCTCGACCTCGGCCGAAGCGATGAGGTCGTCCCCGCGCAGGAGGCGCTGGGCGACCGTGAAGCGCGGGCTCGAAATGGCGCCGATCTCCGTCTCCACCGTCAGGAGATCGTCGAGAAAGCCGGGCTTCCTGTATTCGATGGCGAAGCGACGGACGACGAACAGCAGGGCGCCGGGATCGGTGCGGTCGGCGGTCAGGCTCTGGCTGATGCCGAGGTCGCGCAGGAACTCGGTGCGGCCGCGCTCGAAGAAGCGCATGTGGCTGCCGTGGTAGAGGATGCCGCCGGCATCGGTATCCTCGAAATAGACGCGGACGGCGAGGCGATGGACGGTCAAAACACGATGTCCCCGGCAGGAAGAACCGAAACCGGCCTGTCGAAGCGCGACCACACCCACGTGTGATGACGCACCACATCGGCGGCCGGCAGATGCGGCCGGTCCGATGTGGTATGGCCGTCGGCGATCACCGTGGTGGCAATGCCGCGCGAGGCGGCGGCGCGAACCGTCGTGTCGACGCAGAAGTCGGAGGCGTAGCCGCCGACCACAATGGCGTCGACGCCGAGCCGCTGAAGCGTGGCGGCGAGCTCGGTGTCGCGGAAGCCGTCGCAGAAGGTCTTGGCGACGACCGTGTCGCCGGGCTTGGGCGCCAGCGACGGGTGAAACTCCCAGCCGGGCGTGCCGCGCTCCCACTCGCAATCCGCTTCCTCATGCTGGATGAAGATCACGGGTATGCCAGAGGCGCGCGCCTCGGCCGCCTTGCGGTCGAGCAGCGCGGCCACCTCGTCGATCCGGTAGGCGCGCGGCTCGTCGAAGAGGTTGGCCTGAACGTCGATGATGACCAGGGCACGGCTCATCTCACTCTTCCTCCCCGCCGGAAAACAGCGTGAACTGGGCCTCCTCGGAGGTCTTGGGCACGGCGAGACCCAGATGGCGGAAGGCGTGCGGGGTCAACAGGCGGCCGCGCGGCGTGCGCTGCACGAAGCCCTTCTGGATGAGATAGGGCTCGACGATGTCTTCGATGGCGTCGCGCGGTTCGGCGATGGCCGCCGCGATGGTTTCGATGCCGACAGGCCCGCCGTTGAAGCTCAGGGCGATGGTGTTGAGGTAGCGCAGGTCGAGCGCGTCGAGGCCGATGGGGTCGACGTCGAGCCGGGTCAGCGCCCGGTCGGCGATTTCGGCGGTGATCGCATCGGCGCCGGCGACGATGGCGAAATCGCGGACGCGGCGCAGCAGGCGTCCGGCGATGCGCGGCGTGCCGCGCGAGCGCTTGGCGATTTCGCTGGCGCCGTCGTCGGCGATGCCGATGCCGAAAATGCGGGCACCGCGCCGGACGATCTGCTCCAACTCCTCGGTGGTGTAGAACTCGAGGCGGATGGGAATGCCGAAGCGGTCGCGGAGCGGTGTGGTCAGCAGGCCGAGGCGCGTGGTGGCGCCGACCAGCGTGAACTTGGCAAGATCGATGCGGACCGAACGGGCGGCCGGTCCCTCGCCGATGATCAGATCGAGCTGGTAGTCCTCCATGGCCGGATAGAGGATTTCCTCCACCGCCGGGCTCATGCGGTGGATCTCGTCGATGAACAGGACGTCGCGTTCCTCAAGATTGGTGAGGAGGGCGGCGAGGTCGCCGGCCTTGGCGATCACCGGGCCGGAGGTGGCGCGGAAGTTGACGCCGAGCTCGCGGGAAACGATCTGCGCCAGCGTGGTCTTGCCGAGGCCGGGCGGACCGACGAACAGCACGTGGTCGAGGGCTTCCTTGCGGGCCTTGGCGGCATCGATGAACACCTGGAGGTTGGCGCGCGCCGACGCCTGGCCGACGAATTCGGAAAGCGCTCCCGGCCGGATCGACTGCTCGAAATCCTCGGCGCGCTTGTCGCCCGAGACGAGACGGCTTTCTTCGCTCATTGTGGTCCGATCGTCTCCGGCGGCCCTGGTTGTTCGGCTTCGACAGCCTATCCGCCCGAAACGCCCTTGGGCGATTGGCGGGCAGAATCGTCGAGCCGAATCGGCGCGCGGCGCCGGTTGTTCGCCTTTCGTTTTGCACGAAAGGCGCTGCGTTGCCAAGCAGCAGCCGGGGCCGTCGGCCAGAAACGGCGCATGGGCTGTCAATGCGCCTATTTGTTGACTGTCAATGATCACAAAAGCATCACGCCACCGTGATCGACCGCATTGACCCCAGATAATCTCTGGTTAATTCTTGTCCTGGGTTCGAGGCGTTCCATCCCCCGGCGGCGAGGTGGTCATGGCGGCTTTCAGGACGATTTTCGGGTTGATGCTGCTTGCAGTCGCACTTGCGACGGTCGGTGATCTTCTTTCCACTCCGGTGCGGGCCGAAAGCATCGTCGGTTTTTCCGACGATGAACTGATGGATGGTTTCCAGAAGACGGTGTTTGGCGTCGAGTATGGCAGCGCGTCGGCTGGCGGCGCCGTCAAGAAGTTCAACGGCGCCGTGCGCGTCCGTGTCGTCAACCTTGCCGACAAGGACCGGCAGCGCGAGATCGCCGGTTTCGTGACGCGCCTGCCCCGCCTCGTGCGTGGGCTCGACATCCGCATGGCGGCGCCGACGGAGAACCCCAATTTCACGATTTACGTGGTCGACCGCGCCGATTATGTCGATACCGTTCGTACCGACGTGCTCGGCTCGACACATGGTGCCGTGCCGGGACAGTGTCTGGTGCGCGTCTATCCGGGCTCGCTCGGCATCGTCCGGTCCACGGCTGTGATCGTCTCCGACGAGGGCGATGGCCTGTTCCGCCGCTGCATGGTCGAAGAGATCCTCCAAGGCCTCGGCCCGATGAACGACAATGCAGCGCTCTATGCCTCGGTGTTCAACGACCGCTCGCGACACAGCCGCCTCATGCCCTTCGACCGGGCCCTGGTGTCGATGCTGTACGACCGGCGCATCCGGCCGGGCATGACGCGCTCGGAGGTCGATACGCTGCTGCCGCGCGTGCTCGCCGATGTCAGGCGGTCGGTGCGATAAGTTCGCGCCGTACTGTCACTGCATGCTGCGTTGCACCTTGCTCAGGAAATTCCGTTGTTCCTTCGGCGCTCGCTTCTCAACGGCCGCGGCGATCTGATCACGGCGGCCGGGCGTTGCGACGTAGATCTGCGCCAGCGCGTCGCGCCCTTTGTAACTCGCAGCCAGCGTCTCGATGTCGCCGCTGATAACGGTAGCAAGTGCTTCTGATATGTCGGGCATGGTTTCGATCATTTGCACGCGGTCGACTGCGAGGGAGTACTGCCAGGGGCCGTAAGCGCGGCTGCGCTCAAGCGCATGCACGACGGCGTCGCGCTTGTCGGGCAGGGTGGCCGCGAACTGGGCGAGGGTCAGCCACAGGCGAGCGTTGCCCGGCGCTGCCTCAACCAGTGAACGGGCGCGCTCGTAGCAGGCCTCGTTGAGGCGGGGCCGATCCTCGGCGGTGATCGGCGGCGTGGTCAGCCCGAAGGCCAGTGTACGGCAGTCATACTCGAAGACGCCGAGCGCCCGCTTGCTGGAGAGGTTGGACACGTCCGGATCGGCCGCCACCGCCTGCAGCCGATCGATGGAACTGCCGGCCGTGCTGAGGAAGGGTGTCGATTCGATGCTCATCCCGTAGAGGCCGAGGCAAAGCAGTCCGGCCGAGAACACGCCGATCAAGGGTGCGGAGAGCTTCAGCGATATCATGACCAACTTCCCCAATGTCGGACGCCGAGGCGCGGATCGGGCCCAAGCGGCGCTTTGACCGTCATGACGGCTTCTCTACCCCGGACGGGCTTAACCGTCTCGCGAAAATCGCCGGCAAGCGGCAAAAAACCGCTGGACCTTTTTGAGGGTAGACCGGATAAATACTTAAAGACAAGAGGCCTTGGCGGGTCTTGCCGCCGACCGACGCGCCTTTCCGGCGGGCCATCCAGTTGTTCCCTCCGTTTGGAGCCTTCTCTATTGCTGACATCGGTTCGATCATTTTTTGGTCTTGGCACGAAGTCTGAGCCAGTTCCGGCCATCGGTGGTCGCAGACGCATCGAGTTCGATCCCGAGGACACCGTGGTCTACGCGATCGGCGACGTCCACGGTTGCTTTGCGGAACTGAAGGCGGCCGAGCAGCGGATCATCGAGGATGCCGCGCACATACAAGTGTCGCGCCGCATCATTCTCTGCCTTGGCGATCTCGTCGATCGGGGACCGCGGTCGGCCGACGTGCTCGATCACCTGACCGGCCCGCCTCCCGGCGGCTTCGAGCGCCTGTCGCTGTGCGGCAACCACGACGAGACCTTCCTGTCGTTCGTCGACGACCCCCAGGCGAACATGGGCTGGCTGGAGTTCGGCGGCGAGCAGACGCTGGAGTCCTACGGCATCGATCTGACGCGCATCGCGCGGCATCGCGGCGGTCTTCGCGACATCGTCCGTGCGACGGTGCCGGAGGCGCATGTCGCCTTCCTCAAGCAGCTTCCAGTGTCGGTCCGCTTCGGCAGCGCATTGTTCGTCCATGCCGGCGTTCGTCCCGGCGTACCGCTCGAGGAGCAGGACGAAGACGACTTCATGTGGATCCGCGAGCCCTTCGTCAGCCAGCCGCACGGCTTGGGGCTTACCGTGGTACACGGGCATACGCCCGCCAACGAGCCGGTTTTTGCGCCGGGGCGTATCGGCATCGACACCGGAGCCTTTGCCACCGGCCGCCTTACCGTGCTGCGGGTGTTCGAGAGCGAGGCGACCGTCATTCATTGAAGGCGGTCGCGAGACTGACACCTACGCCTGGGCATCAAACGAAAACGCCGGCCAAGAGGCCGGCGTTTCGCGTGTGGAGTCGCGCGGTATCAGCGCATGGCCAACTGGCGCGACGTGAAGTCGATGACCTCGGTCGGCGCCGTCACGGTGCCGGCGAAGCGGGTCGAGATAAGCGCACCATAGGGCTGGGCCGAGAAAGTGGCATTCACCACCCGGGCCGGAGCCTCGAACAGCGTCGCGATGTGCAACTGGTCGGGGTGGGTCAGCGTCCGGAACCGGCCCCAGTAGACGGACTGGCCGCCGTCGAGAAGCGACGGGCCGTCCTCGGAGGCAACCTCCGGCAGCTCGATATTGCCGAACATGTCGCTCTTGCCGCCATCGATCACCGGTCGGGCGAGTTCGGGCACGGGAGCTGTGGCGGCCGGCTTGCGAGGCGCCGGCACGAGGGAGGCGGTCTGCACCGGCTGGCGCGCCGCCGGCAACGCCGGCTCGGCGGCAGGCGGCGCGAAGGAAAGGGCAGACGCAGGCGGCGCCTGATCCTGGGCCACCTCGGCGAGCGCGAGCTGGGCGGCGATGGCGTCCTCGCGGCTGGCTGCCACTGGCACCGGCATTTCCACGGGCGCCGGCGGCTTCACCGGCGGCAGCATCATCGGCGCGTCGAGCATGGCCAGCTCGGTGGCGGCGGTCGCGATCTCCGAGGGCTTGGCCTGCGGCAACGGAACGTTGTCCATGGCCAGACGGTCGGCGGCGGTGAGCTGCGGCGCGGCTGTCGGCTCGAGGCCGGCCGGCAGCGTCGCCTCGGCGAGGCTGGTTATGCGCCGTTCGGGCGCGGCGGGTGGCGTGAAGGCGGCGGTGAGCACAGGCGCGGCGGGCGCCACGGCCGGCGAAATCGTGCGCGGAACGGCCGGAGCGGGCTTGGCGGCAACGGTCGGGGCCTCATCCTCGGCACCAGCCGCACCGATCTCCTCGGCGCTGTCTTCCTCGTCGTTGGAGAACAGCATGGCGAGCAGGCCGCCACCCTTGCCGGACTTGCCGGGCGTCGGCGCGGCCGCAGAGGCCATGGCCACGGGCGCTGCGCCCTTCTCGCGCTGCAACTCGGCGAGCGCCTGGCTATAGCCGGGCAGCGGCTTGCCATCGGCGGGAATGTGGGCGGTCTTGCCGTCGGGGAACAGGCCGACGAGCTGCGTGCGGCTGAGGCGCGGCCAGGCGCGAACGGAGCCGACGTCGATGTGAACGAAGGGGCTGTTGGCGGACGGATACCAGCCGACGCCGCCATTCTGCATCTGCACGGCAATCATGCGCAGCTTGTTCACCGACACGTCGGGGATGTTCATGTCCATCGCCTTGCCCAGCGTGTGCTGGCTGTGCTTGGCAACGGCCGACGAGCGGGACCTCAGCATGTTGTTGGTGGCGAGCGACCGATAGCCGCAGACCACCTGGATCGGCTGGCGCGAGCCGGATTTCTGGTACAGCTCCCACACGGTATCGAACAGGCGCGGGTCCATGCGTGTCGCCTCATTGCGGCGCCAGTCGCGCAGGAACCGGTTGAGCTCGGCCAGCGCCGAGGGAATGTAGCGACCGTCCTTCTTGAAGACGATGGTCAGCCGCTCCTTGGTGTGCATGTTGTAGAGGTCGAGGGTGCGGCTGTCGGCGGCCTTCGCTGCGGAAGCGAAGAGCGCGAGCGCTGCCGCGGTGCCGATGAAAGCGCCGAGCGCCGTACGACCAGCTGCAAGGGCTAAGCGGGAAGAAGTGGTCGTTGCGCCGAAAGCCTTGGCTGCTTTCATCGAAGCGATTCCTCTCCCTGATGATGTGTTCACTGTCCGGGTTTTCACGCGTCTTTGTCCGCTTGCTCTCGTCTCCAGCCAGGTTTGATTATTGGCGGAGAGAATTAAGCAACGGTTTACCGTAAGCCATTGAAGGCGGGCTTAGGCTCCGATGGTCGGAAACATCCCCTGGAATTCACGGCGCGTACAATACCTGCGACCGGCCCAAAGGCCAAGTGGGTAGTTTAAGGCATGTGGAAACGCCAAAAGGCCTGCTCTGCCAAGGGCAAAGCAGGCTTTGGATTGGATTGCTCCATCCTTGGCAGATCAGACCTGCGACATGCCCAGCGCCTTCTTGATGGCCTGGACATGGCCGTAGATGTCGTCGCGAAGCTGCAACTTGCCGGCCTCGTCGACGAAGGCCGTGAAGTAGGCGAGATGCACCTTGAGATGGGTGGAGATGTCCACGCGCCGCTCGGCACCGCCGAACATGGCCCGCAGCTTCGGCACCGTCCATTCCGGATCGCCCTGCAGAACCGCGTCCGCAAAGGCCATCGGGTCATCGACGCGCACGCAGCCGTGGCTGAAAGCCCGGACGTCGCGGTTGAACAGGCTCCTGAGCGGCGTGTCGTGCAGGTAGACGGCATGCTTGTTGGGGAACATGAACTTGATGTTGCCCAGCGCGTTGGCTTCACCGGGAACCTGACGAATGCCGACCGCTTTCACGGCGTTCTCGTCCCAGATGACGCGGGTCGGGTCGATGAGCTGGCCGTCCCAGGTCACCTCATAGCCGTGGCGGGCGAAGTAACCGGCCGGATCGGCCTGGATCGCCGGCAGCATTTCCTTGATCTTGATCGATTCGGGAACGTGCCAGTAGGGGTTGACCACCAGATACTGCATCTCGCCGGAGAATACCGGCGTCTGGTTGGCGGTCTTGCCGACCACGACGCGGGCCTCGTGCACCTGCTGGCCGTTGCGGACCACGCGCACCTTGAACTCGGGGATGTTGACGAAGACGTAGTCCTGGCTGAGGTCGCGCGGCATCCAGCGCCACATTTCCATGTTGGCGATGATTTCGCCTTCGACGTCGCGATGGGCGCCGTTGAGGACGGCCAACGTGCGGGCGCCGACCACGCCATCGGCTGTCAGGCCATTCTCCTTCTGGAAGGCCTCGACGGCAGCGACCAGCGCGTCGTCGTAGAGCGCCGGCTCGATGCCCTCGGCCGGCGCGGCAAGGCCGAGCCGCTTGCGCAGGGCGGGCACGCCATCATCGCTCATGCCGGGTTTCAGCGACTTCACGAGCGCCACCGGCTCCGGTGCCGGCTCGGCGCTGTCCTTGGTGGCGCGCACCTCGGCCAGCATGGCCTTGAGACGCCGGAACCCGTCGGTCGACGGGTTGAAGCCTTCGAGAGCCGCCGCGACGTCGATGGCGTCGGCGACGGTGGCAAGCGCCGTGTCGGCCGCGATGCGCTCGGGCGTGCGGGTGATGTCCTTGGAAATCGACCGGGGCGCAACGCGGCCGCCGGACGCCTGCTCGGCGAAGGTCGCCACCGCCATGGACACGCGGAGGTCGGCGTTGGCCACGAGTTCGGTGGTGTCCGCCGAAAGCTCAGCCTCGGGTAGGGCGTAGTCGACGGGATTGAGGCCGTCTTCCACGGCGTCGGCGAGACGGGCGATCACGGCCTTGGCCTTGGCCGAGTAATGGTCGCCCTCGACCCAGAGCGGCTGGTTGCCCCGGGCGGCATAGACCTTGGCGACGGCGTCGGCCCGGCGGCGGGCGTCGCCGGTCGCCGAGGCCACGACCTTGGCGATCTCGGCGACGATCGCCTGATCAAGCGGCATGGCAGGCGGCGCCGTGGCAACCGCGGGCGCCGGCTCGGTGGCGGGCGTCACGGCCGGCGTAGCGGTTTCCGTTGCGGGTGCGGCCGGCTCGACGGCGGACGGGGTTGCGGCCGGGGCGGCGGTGGTCGCGGTCGCCGGTGGGGTGACCGCCGGAGCGGCCGGCGTGGTGGTCCCGGGTGTCGGTGCGCTCGTATTGGCGGGCGGCAGAGCCTTGCTCTCGACGGCGCCCGGCGTCGCGGTGTTCGTGGTCTTGGCGCCCAGCGGGTCGAAACCGGTCTCGGCGAAGGCCGGCACGGCGACGAGGCCGATCACGGCGGTGGAGAGAAGAAACCGGGACAGCGAGGAGATCATCACGTTCACCACGTCCATTCCTGCTAGGCCTTCGGCCGGACAAGAAGTGTCATAGAAGTTTGTTTGGCGGTTCGGCGACCTGTCGACAAGGCCGATACATCGCCAAAGGTCGATTACGGACTTCTTGTTACTCGGCGGCCACACCTGCGTCGTCGTCATCGCCGTCGGCGAGGCCGTATTCCTTAAGTTTGCGGTAGAGTGTCGAGCGTCCGATGCCCAGCCGGCGCGCCACCTCGGCCATGCGACCGCCGTAATGGTCGATGGCGAGGCGGATCATTTCCTCCTCGATGGCGACGAGGGCGCGGACATGGCCGTCGTCGGCCAGCGAGCGCAGGAAGCCGAAGGGCGCCGGGTCGTTGCCGGCGCCGGAACTGACGGCGACGCCGATCAGCCCGTCCTCGGTCGCGACCGGGGGAAGGGTGCTTTCGATGATCACCGGCTCGGCCGGCGGGGGCGCGTCGTTTCCCTCGACGCGACGGATGGCCGAGACGTGCCCGGTCTGGGCGGCGATCTGCGGGAACTCGTCGACGGTCAGCTCGCCACCATCGCAGAGGATGACGGCGCGGAAGACGGCATTCTCCAGCTGACGGATGTTGCCCGGCCAGTTGAAGGCGCTGAGCATGGCGACGGCGTCCGGGCGGATGCCGGTGATGCGGCGCTTGCCCTCCTCGGCCGCGAAGCGGGAGACGAAATGCTCGACCAGGAGGGGAATGTCTTCCCGGCGGTCGCGCAGCGGCGGCACGAAGATCGGGTAGACGTTGAGCCGGTAGTAGAGATCCTCGCGGAAGCGGCCTTCCTTGACCATGTCGAGGAGACGCCGGTTGGTGGCCGAGATCAGGCGGAAGTCGACCTTCTGCGACCGGCGGGCACCGACCGGCTCGATCTCGCCCTCCTGAATGGCGCGCAGGAGCTGCACCTGCACGTCGAGCGGCAACTCGCCCACCTCGTCGAGGAACAGCGTGCCGGTGTGTGCCTCCTGGAACTTGCCGGTATGGCGGTCGACGGCACCGGTGAAGGCGCCCTTCTCGTGGCCGAACAGCGTCGACTGGACAAGGTTCTCGGGGATGGCGCCGCAGTTGACGGTGACGAAGGGCTTGGTCCGGCGGTCGGAGGCACCCTGGATGGCGCGGGCGACCAGTTCCTTGCCGACGCCGCTCTCGCCCTCGATCAGGATGGGAATTCCGGAGGTGGCGGCCCGCTCGCCGAGGCGCAGCACGCGGGCCATCTCCGGGCTCTTGGTGATGATGTCGCGAAAGCCGAGGCCGCTTTGTGCCGGCCGGCGGGCGCGGCGGATCTCGCCCTCGAGGGCGCTGATCTTCAGCGCATTCTGGATCGAAACGGCGAGCCGCTCATGGTTGACCGGCTTGACGATGAAGTCGAAGGCGCCGGCCCGCATGGCGCCGACCACCGTGTCGATGGAGCCGCGCGAGGTCTGAACGATCACCGGCAGGGTCTCGCCGGCCTTGGCGAGGCGTTCGAGCACCGCCATGCCGTCGAGGTCGGGCATGACGAGGTCGAGGATCATCAGCTGGAAATCGCCGCGCGCGGCGGCCAGCGTCGCGAGGCCCGCCTCGCCGCCGTCGGCGGTGACCGCCTCGTGGCCGAAGCGCTTGACGGCCTCCTCCAGGAGGCGGCGCTGGATCGGATCGTCGTCGACGATCAGGATGCGAGCGGCCATGCGTTAGTCCGTCCTTCCGCGTCTGTGCCAATTCGGGGCACTGTGCCGGGCGAAGGGTTAAGGGAAGGTTAGGCCCCGGCGATCGGTCACGCCTTTTTCACCGACATTTCCGTTGATCCCCGACGCCCGCAGCACGTAGTCTTGCGCATGGCGCCCTGCGCCGAACTGGAGTTGCCGTTCGATGAGCCGTTCCCGCCTGCCTCTCCCCGCCTTCCATCCCGCTGACGCCGGCGCCGCTGCCGAGACGCTGCCGGAATGGGATCTTTCGGCGCTTTACGCCTCACCCGACGATCCGGCGATCGAGCGCGATATCGACGCGGCGGCCAAGGCCGCGAGTGATCTCGCGGGGCGGGCGAAGGGAAAACTCGAGGCGCTTCTGAAGGGGCCTGAGGGGGCTGCCGCCTTCGCCGCGCTGATCGCCGACTATGAAAAGCTGCAGGACCTCCTGGGCAAGGTGATGTCCTACGCCGGCCTTCTCTATTCGGGCGACACCACCGATCCCCAGCGCATGAAGTTCTATGGCGACGTGCAGGAGAAGATCACCGCCATCTCCTCGGGTCTCCTGTTCTTCGAGCTGGAAATCAACCGGATCGACGACGGCCTGATCGAGGCCGGCTTCGCCGACCCGGCGCTGGCCCATTACCGGCCCTGGCTCACCGACATCCGCCTCGACAAGCCCTATCAGCTCGAGGACCGGGTGGAGGAGCTGTTCCACGAGAAGTCGATCACCGCCTATTCGGCCTGGAACCGCCTGTTCGACGAGACCATCGCCGGGCTGCGCTTCCCGGTGGACGGCGAGGAGCTCGCCATCGAGCCGACGCTGCATCTCCTCCAGGAGGCGGATCCGGCGAAGCGAAAGGCGGCGGCCGAGGCGCTGGGCAAGGTGTTCGGCGACAACATCGGCATCTTCGCGCGCATCACCAACACGCTGGCGAAGGATAAGGAAATCTCCGACCGCTGGCGCGGCTTCAAGGACATCGCCGATTCCCGTCACCTCGCCAACCGCGTCGAGCGCGAGGTGGTCGACGCGCTGGTCGAGGCGGTGCAGGCCGCCTACCCGCGCCTCAGCCACCGCTACTACCAGCTCAAGGCGCGCTGGATGGGCGGCGAGACCATGCCCTACTGGGATCGCAACGCGCCGCTGCCCGGTGCCGTCACCCGGCAGGTGCCCTGGGTGGAAGCCAAGGCGACGGTGCTCGACGCCTATGGCCGCTTCTCGCCCAGGATGGCCGACATCGCCCGTCGCTTCTTCGACGAGCAGTGGATCGACGCGCCGGTGCGGCCGGGCAAGTCGCCGGGCGCCTTCGCCCATCCGACGGTGCCGTCCGCGCATCCTTACGTGCTGCTCAACTATCTCGGCCGTACGCGCGACGTGATGACGCTCGCCCATGAGCTCGGCCACGGCGTGCATCAGGTGCTGGCAGGCCGGCAGGGCGCGCTGATGGCGCCGACGCCGCTGACACTGGCCGAGACGGCCTCGGTGTTCGGCGAGATGCTGACCTTCCAGTCGCTCTTGCGCAGCGCGGCGACACCGGCCGAAAAGCGGACGCTGCTCGCCTCCAAGATCGAGGACATGCTCAACACGGTGGTGCGGCAGATCGCCTTCTACTCCTTCGAGCGCAAGGTGCACGCCGCCCGCCGCGAGGGCGAACTCACCGCCGACCGCATCAACGAGGCATGGCTCTCCGTGCAGGGTGAAAGCCTCGGGCCGGCCATCACCTTCGGGCCGGGCTACGAAACCTTCTGGGCCTATATCCCGCACTTCATCCACTCGCCCTTCTATGTCTATGCCTATGCCTTCGGCGATTGTCTGGTGAACTCGCTCTATGCCGTGTTCGAGACGGCCGAGGCCGGCTTCCAGGACAAGTATTTCGCCATGCTGGAGGCGGGCGGCACCAAGCACCACAAGGAACTCCTGCAGCCCTTCGGTCTCGACGCCAGCGATCCGGCCTTCTGGCAGATGGGCCTGTCGGTCATCGAGCGGATGATCGGCGAGCTCGAAGCGCTCGATGCGGAGATCGCCCGGCAGCGCTGATGGGACCGCCCATCGTTGATAAGTATTAGCGCGCAAAATCGAGAACCCGCCGGCTGTCCGGCGGGTTTTCCCTTTTCGGCCAAATACCTAAGGCGGAAAACGTAGGCTTTCTGTTGGCGGGAGATGCTTTTCGGCGCTCGAAGGTTACGTTGCATTACGCAAGCAAAAGGCTCTAGGAGTTTTTCCGGAGGTCTGGCCGGCCTCGGCTCGTCTTCCGGGGAGGGAAGGAGGGCGTTCTCTCGGTGCCGGCATATGTGAGACACCCTGGAGAAGCTCAATGAAGATTGCGGTGTTGAAAGAACCCGATCCCGAGGAGGGGCGCGTCGCCATCACGCCCGAGACGGCCAAGCGCTTCATCGCCCTAGGCGCCACGGTTGTCGTGGAAGCCGGTGCCGGACTGCGTTCGCTCATCCTGGACTTCGACTACACGATGGTCGGCGCTGTGGTGGCTGAAAGTATTGCGGACGCGGTACGTGACGCCGACGTGCTGCTGACGGTACGACGTCCGTCTCAGGACGTGCTGTCGCAGCTCAAGACGGGTGCGCTCGCCGTTGCCATGATGGATCCCTATGGCGACGATGCCGCCGTCAAGGCGATGGCCGGCACCGGCGTCACCGCTTTCGCCATGGAGTTCATGCCGCGCATCACCCGCGCCCAGGTGATGGACGTCCTGTCGAGCCAAGCCAACCTCGCCGGCTATCAGGCGGTCATCGACGCTTCTTCCGAATATGGCCGGGCCATTCCCATGATGATGACCGCGGCCGGCACCGTGCCGGCGGCGCGCGTCTTCGTGATGGGCGCCGGCGTCGCCGGTCTGCAGGCCATCGCCACCGCCCGCCGGCTCGGCGCCGTGGTGACGGCGACCGACGTACGCCCCGCCGCCAAGGAACAGGTGGAAAGCCTCGGCGCCAAGTTCGTCGCCGTGGAGGACGAGGAGTTCAAGCAGGCCGAAACGGCGGCGGGCTACGCCAAGCCGATGTCGGCCGAATATCAGGCCAAGCAGGCGGCGCTGGTCGCCGAGCACATCAAGAAGCAGGACATCGTCATCACCACCGCGCTGATCCCCGGCCGGCCGGCGCCGCGCCTCGTCTCGGCCGACATGGTGAAGTCCATGAAGCCCGGTTCGGTGCTGGTCGACCTCGCCGTCGAGCGCGGCGGCAATGTCGAAGGCGCCAAGCTTGGTGAGATCGTGACGACGCCGGAAGGCATCCGCATCGTCGGTCACCGCAACGTGCCCGGCCGCATCGCCGCCACCGCCTCCCAGCTCTATGCCAAGAACCTCTTCGCCTTCGTCGAGACGCTGATCGACAAGACGGCGAAGGTTCTGGCCGTCAACTGGGACGACGAACTCGTCAAGGCGACCGCGCTGACGCGCGACGGCGCCGTCATCCATCCCGCCTTCCTGAACTGACGCGGAGACCGTCCGATGTCCTCTACGCTCACGGCCGAACAGGCCCTAGAACAGGCGCGGCTGGCCGCGCGCGCTGCCGCCGAGGCGGCCCGCGCCGCCGAAGCCGCCGCCAACGCCGCCGCCGATGCCGTTGCTTCCGGTCAGGCGGGCGCCACCGCCGACGCGGCGGCCGCCGCCGCCCACGCCCTTTCGGGCGGGGTGATCGACCCCTTCGTGTTCCGTCTCTCGATCTTCGTCCTGGCGATCTTCGTCGGCTATTTCGTGGTGTGGTCGGTGACCCCGGCGCTCCACACGCCGCTAATGGCGGTGACCAACGCCATCTCCTCGGTGATCATCGTCGGCGCGCTCTTGGCCGTCGGCGTCGAGTTCCTGGCGCCCGGCACCGGCGTGTCGCGCGGCTTCGGCTTCGTCGCCGTCGTCCTGGCATCGGTGAACATCTTCGGTGGCTTCCTGGTCACCAGCCGCATGCTCGCCATGTACAAGAAGAAGCACTGAGGACACGGACATGACAGCCAATCTTTCCGCCGTCCTCTATCTCGTCTCCGGCGCCCTGTTCATCCTGGCGCTCAGGGGACTGTCCAGCCCGGTGACGGCCCGGCGCGGCAACCTCCTGGGCATGCTCGGCATGGCGATCGCCATCGGCACGACGCTCGCCTCGATCAAGCCGTCCTTCGGCGCCTATGCGCTGATCGTCGTCGGTCTCGCCATCGGTGGCGCCGTCGGCGCCTATATCGCCCGCAAGATCGCCATGACGGCCATGCCGCAGCTGGTCGCCGCCTTCCACAGCCTCGTCGGCCTCGCCGCCGTGCTGGTGGCCGCTGCCGCGCTCTACGCGCCGGAGGCCTTCGGCATCGGCCTGCCCGGCGCGATCCACGGACAGGCGCTGGTCGAGATGAGCCTCGGCGTCGCCATCGGCGCCATCACCTTCACCGGTTCGGTGATCGCCTTCCTCAAGCTCGACGGCCGGATGAGCGGCAAGCCGATCATCCTGCCCTTCCGTCACATCGTCAACGCGGCGCTGGCCGCGCTGCTGGTCGTGCTGGTGGTGGTGCTGGTCAACACGGAAAGCCATTTCGTGTTCTGGCTGATCGTGCTGGTGTCGCTGGCCTTCGGCGGCCTGATCATCATCCCGATCGGCGGCGCCGACATGCCCGTCGTCGTCTCCATGCTGAACAGCTACTCGGGCTGGGCGGCGGCCGGCATCGGCTTCACGCTGGGCAACACGGCGCTGATCATCACCGGCGCGCTGGTCGGCTCGTCGGGCGCCATACTCAGCTACATCATGTGCAAGGGCATGAACCGCTCGTTCATCTCCGTCATCCTGGGCGGTTTCGGCGGCGAGACGGCGGCGGCCGGCGGCGCGGTGGAGCAGCGGCCGGTCAAGCAGGGTTCGGCCGAGGACGCCGCCTTCATCATGAAGAACGCCTCCAAGGTGATCATCGTCCCCGGCTACGGCATGGCGGTGGCCCAGGCCCAGCACGCGCTGCGCGAGATGGCCGACAAGCTGAAGGCGGAGGGCGTCGAAGTGAAATATGCCATCCACCCGGTGGCCGGCCGCATGCCCGGCCACATGAACGTGCTGCTCGCCGAGGCGTCGGTGCCCTATGACGAGGTGTTCGAGCTCGAGGACATCAACTCCGAGTTCGCCACCGCCGACGTCGCCTTCGTCATCGGCGCCAACGACGTCACCAACCCCGCAGCCAAGACCGACAAGACCTCGCCGATCTTCGGCATGCCGATCCTCGACGTCGAGAAGGCCGGCACGGTGCTGTTCGTCAAGCGCGGCATGGGCTCGGGCTATGCCGGCGTCGAGAACGAGCTGTTCTTCCGCGACAACACCATGATGTTGTTCGCCGACGCCAAGAAGATGGTGGAGACCATCGTCAAGAACCTCGAATGAGGTTTGGGGCAGGCTGAAAACAATAGGGCCGTCGCGACGAACGCGGCGGCCCTTTTCATTGCGGGGTCAGGCTTGGTGGCGGTGGAAGATGCCCCAGGCGAGATGATGGCGCCGGGCATTCCAGAGGAGCAGGACGGCCACCACGCCGAGCATCACCACGTCGCCGACCGGGTAGGCGATCCAGATGCCGAACTCGCCGAAGACCATCGGCAGGAGCGCCAGCAGCGGCAGGCCGATGACATAGGTGCGGACGAGGTTGAGGATGGCCGCGCTGCCGGCCATGCCCAGCGCCTGATAGTAGCCGCCGAGGACCATCAGCGGCGCCGACAGCACATAGGTGACGGTGGTGATCGGCATGATGCGCGCCACCTCGCCGATCACCTGGTAGTCGCTGACGAACAGGCCGCCGAGCGGCATCGCCAGGAAGACGAACATGACCTCGAAGACGGCGGCATAGACCAGGGCGACGCCGAAGGCGATCTTCAGTGTCGTCTTCACCCGATCATGCAGCCCGGCGCCGAAATTGTTGCCGGCGATCGACTGGCAGGCCATCGTGACGCCGAGCAGCGGCAGGAAGGCGAAGGTCATGACGCGGGTGAACACGCCATAGGCGGCCACCGTGGCGGCCGGGTCTGCGGTCGGCCAGAGCTGGATGTCGGCGATGATCAGGCCGCTCGATAGGCTGATGCCGAGCAGGCCGAGCGACGGCGGCCCGCCGAGCGCCAGCATTTCCTTCCAGTTGGCGAGGAAGGAGCCGGTGCCATGGGCGTAGAGCGGCAGCCGCGTGCGGCCGGTGAGGCGCAGGTAGAGCACGGCGGCGATCGCCACCACCTGCGCCAGCACGGTGCCGGCGGCCGAGCCGACGACACCGAGGCCGAAGGGGCCGATCAGGATGTAGTTGAAGAGGATGTTCAGCAGCGTCACGGCGATGGCGACGGCGGCCATCGTCCCCACCTTGCCCTCCGAGCGCAACGCGTCGCCCTGGATCGCCAGGAAGAAGCTGAAGGGCGAGAACACCACCATGATGGCGGTGAACTGAAGGCCCATGCGGGCGAGTTCCGGATCGCCTTCCGACAGGGCGCGCGTCAGCGGCCCGCCGGTGAAGAACAGCGCCAGGATCAACAGGCCGCAGACGATCAGGGCGAGGAGATTGGCGGCGTTGAGCGTGCCCTCGGCGGCGCGGATGTCGCCGGCGCCGATCTGGCGGCCGACGATGGACGCCATGCCCGAGGACACCATGCTCTGCAGGGCGACGATCAGCATCATCACCGGGAACATCAGGGTGACGGCGGTGAGCGCCTTCGGCCCGGCAAGGCGGCCGAGCAGAAGGGCGTCGATCACGGTGTAGAGGCCGCTCACCGTCATGAACAGCACGATCGGCGCGGCGGTGCGCAGGAAGACGCGCGTGAGCGAGCCGTGGAGATAGGGATTATGCGCGTTGTCTTGTTCGGACATGACTTGCCCCCGGTACACTCCGGCAAACAGATGAGGGGCCCGCATTGCCGCACGTCGGAGTGGGAATGACCGATGGAGACAAGAAAACTGGCTTCACCAATGCTTTGCGCATGCGGGCGGCCGGTGCCAGGGACCGGGCGGGGGAGTAGAACCTCGCGGGATGGTTGTCAATACCGATTCAATCGCGGCCGTCGAGATAGGCCTCGAAAGCCTTCAGCGTCGTCTCGGAGACATAGTGCTCGATCCCCTCGGCATCCATCTCCGCCGCCTCGGGCGGTACGCCGACGGCGATCAGCAGGCGGACGACCAGGCGGTGGCGGGCCTTCACCGCTTTTGCCATGGCAACGCCTGCTTCGGTGAGGAACACACCGCGATAGGGCCGGGATATGGCGAGGCCCTCGCGCTTCAACCGGAGCACCGCCTTGTTGGCGGTGGGGTGGGTGACGCCGAGCCGGCGGGCGATATCGGTGATGCGCGCCTCGCCGAACTCCTCGGTGAGGTCGGCGATCAGCTCGGTGTAGTCCTCGAACAGGGCGGTCGAGCGGATGGCGCGGGCGTTGGTGAAGCGGTCGGCGTCGGTCGTCTCGGTGACGGCATCCTCGGGCGCAAGATCATCGCTCGACATGTCCTGGGTCCTGTTTCTGGCGCGGCGATTCCACCGCGTCCTGCTGACGCGGCACACTATGCAGCCATGGCTAAGATTTGCAATCGACTGTTCAGTTCCTGCTTTTAGCGGAACCGAAGGCGGACGGACAGATTTTATTGCAAGTCAGTCGCATCTGGCTTGACGGAAATGTAGCCGATGCTATATTTCAAAGCGTAGGAAACTTCTGGTGCCTCCCATGTCCGTTCTCTCCCAGTCCGCCCTCAGCGTTACCCCCTCCGGAATGACCGGCCGCACGTCGCTGGCCATCTCCGAAGCGCTGGCGGGACGGCTCAGGGGCCCACGGGCCATGCTGGCCTTCGTCGGTCCCGCGGTGATCGCCTCCATCGCCTACATGGACCCCGGCAACTACGCCACCAACATCGGGGCCGGCGCCGGCTATGGCTACGCGCTGATCTGGGTGGTGGTGATGGCCAACCTCGTCGCCATGCTGTTCCAGGCGCTGTCGGCCAAGCTCGGCATCGTCACCGGCCGCAACCTCGCCGAAATGAGCCGCGACCATTTCCCCTTCCCGGTGGTGATCTTCATGTGGATCGTCTCCGAGATCGCCGCCATGGCCACCGACCTTGCCGAATTCCTGGGCGGGGCGATCGGCCTGTCGCTCTTGTTCGGCACCTCGCTTCTCACCGGTATGGTGATCACCGCCCTCGTCACCTACGCGCTCCTGATGTTCGACCGCGGCGGTTACAGGCCGATGGAACTGATCATCGGCGGCCTCGTCGGCGTCATCGGCGTCAGCTACCTGATCGAGATGCTGATCGCTCCCATCGACTGGGCGGCGGCCGCCACCGGCGCCGTCACTCCGAGCCTGCCGGACGCCGGCGCGCTGACGCTGGCCGTCGGCATCATCGGTGCCACCGTCATGCCGCATGCCGTCTATCTCCACTCCGGCCTCACCCAGGGCCGGGCGCCGGTGCGCAACGAGGGCGAGCGCCGCAAGGTGCTGAAGTTCTCCAACATCGAGGTGGTGGCCGCGCTGGCCGTTGCCGGCCTCGTCAACATCGCCATGGTGATGATGGCCGCCTCGGCCTTCCACGCCGGCCACAGCGACGTCGCCGAGATCGAGACCGCCTACCACACCCTGACCCCGCTCTTGGGCGCCGCCGCCGCCGGCGTGTTCCTGGTGTCGCTGATCGCCTCCGGCATCTCCTCGTCGGTGGTGGGCACCATGGCCGGGCAGATGATCATGCAGGGCTTCGTCCGCATGGAGATCCCGGTGGTCATCCGCCGCCTCGTCACCATGATCCCGGCCTTCGCCGTGGTGGCTGCCGGCGTCAATGCCACCGACGCGCTGGTCATCAGCCAGGTGGTGCTGTCGCTGTCGTTGCCGGTGCCGATGATCGCCCTCGTGCTGCTCACCCGCCGGGCCGACATCATGGGCCCCTATGCCAACGGCCGGTTGACCGATGCCCTGGCGATCGCCGCCACCGTGGTGGTCCTGTCGCTCAACGCCGTGCTGGTGGCGGGTGCCTTGGGGATGGAAATCCCCGGCCTCACCGGCTGATCGGGGCCGAACGGGGGCTGCGGTTACGGGTATATGCCGATATCGCCCACGCTCCGGTTGTCAAAATCGGGTCGGATACGGCCGGAAGGGCTTCTTTCTACAAGACTTTCGGCTAGCTCCGCTAAACGTGATGGGGGACTTCTTAACCTGTGAACGCACAATAAGCAGATTAGGGGCGTTAAGAAGAGTGGCGATCTCCGCCATTCCTGTCGTATAAGTCTTGCGACGAGCCCTGCGAGTTTCGCGTTCCGATGAACATGCCCATCCGCCTCATGCCGAACCAGATGGTTCCCCAACTACGGGTGAAGACCGTTGGTGGTCCGTGCTGGCGGCTGTGCGACCAGAAGCCCCAGCATTTCACGCTGGTGCTGTTCTATCGTGGCCTGCATTGCGGCTTCTGCAAGGCGCAGCTCCAGGCCTATGAGGCGCGCTACGAGGAGTTCCGCAAGCTGGGCGTCCGCGTGCTCGCCGTTTCCGCCGACGACCGCGAGCGCGCCGAGCGGACGGTGCGCGACTGGCATCTCGACGAACTGACGGTGTGCTGGGGCCTGACCATCGATCAGGCCCGCGACTGGGGCCTCTATCTCAGCGAAGGGCGCGGCAAGGGCTTCGAGGGCGTCACCGAACCCAGCTGGTTCGTCGAGCCGGGCATGTTCTTCATCAAGCCCGACGGCCGACTTTATGCCGGCTTCGTCCAGACGGTACCGGTCGCCCAGCCGCGCATCGACGACGTGCTCGCCGGCATTCGCTTCGCCATCGAGACGGCCGCCGAGCCGCCGGGCGGCGCCGACGAGGAAGCCTGCCGTGGCGAGGGCTGCGGTTGCGCCGAGCCGGTCAAGCTTCACGCTGTCGGCGAGTGCTGACGCTGCTTTTCTCCGTCCTGTCCGTCCGATGAGGCGCCCGAAAGCTGGAAGCTTCCGGGCGATTTTGTTTGCCGGTGTTCAGCGCAGCTCCACCGCGTAATCCTCGACCGGCTTCACCGTCTTGATGAGGCCGGCATCCTTCATGAACTGAGAGAAGCGGGCGTAGCGGCCGGCATCGAGTGCGGCCGGCCGCTTGGCAAAACGCGGCAGCGTGTCGGCCCAGGCGCGGCGGTTGAGCTCGTCGTCGAGGTCGGGATAGGCCTTGACGAACAGCGCCCAGGCGTCGTCCGGGTGGTTGGTAAGGTAGATGGTCGCCTCCTCGACGGCGGCAAGGAACTGAGGCAGGCGCTTGTCGGGGACGAGTTCCTTGCGCGTCACGTAGATCAGCTCGTCATAGGCCGGCATGCCATTCTCTTCCGGATAGAAGGCGACGCCCTCATGACCCTCGATCTTCATCTGGTTGAGCTCGAAGTTGCGATAGCCGCCAACCACCGCGTCGACCTGGCCGGCGAGCAGCGACGCCGACAGGGCGAAGTTGACGTTGATCAGCTCGACGTCTTCGATGGTGAGGCCAGCCGTCTTCAGGAACTGGCCGAGCATGGCATCCTCGAAGCCGGACACCGAATAGCCGATCTTGCGGCCCTTGAGATCGGCCAGCGACTTGATCGGCCCGTCCTTCAGGGCGATCAGCGTGTTGAGCGGCGTCTCGATCAGCGTGCCGAAGCGGACGAGCGGCAGGCCGGCCTCGACGTCGAGGCTGAGGCTTGGCTGGTAATGCAGCGCCACGTCGGCCTGTCCGGCGGCGACGAGCCGCGGCGGCGCCGACGGATCGGCCGGAGCGACGAGGTCGACATCGAGGCCATGGGCGGCGAAGAGGCCCTTCTCCTTGGCGACGACCAGCGGCGCGTGGTCGGGATTGACGAACCATTCGAGCAGCACCGAGAGCTTCTCAGTGGCCGACGCCGGGGCGGCGGCGAGCATCAGGGCGGCGGCGAGGGCGGGCAGAAGGCGCATGGGTGATCCTTTCGGGCGGTTCAGTCTTTCTCGATCCAGGGAATGAGGCGGAGCGTCAGCCGGTCGACGGCAATCTTCAGGAGCAGGGTCGCTGCAGCCAGCACGCCGAGGGCGGCGAACAAGAGGGGCGTCTGCATGCGGGCGTTGGCCTGCACCATCAGAAGGCCGAGGCCGCGCGAGGCGCCGACCCACTCGCCGATCACCGCACCGATCGGCGCGTAGACGGCGGCGACGCGGATGCCGGTGACCAGCGCCGGCAAAGCGGCGGGCACGCGGATCAGCCTCAGCGTCCTGAGGCGGCCGGCGCCATTGAGACGGGCGAGGTCGAGGAAATGCGGCGGCGTACGGCGGAGGCCGTCGGCGAAGGCGGAGGCGACGGGGAAGAAGATCACCAGGGTGGTCATCACCACCTTGGAGGCGAGGCCGAAGCCGAACCACAGCACCAGGAGCGGCGCCAGCGCGAAGACCGGCAGCGCCTGGCTGACGACGAGCAGCGGCGACAAGAGCCGGCCGGCGAGCGGCGAGGCGGATACGGCAAAGCCGGCCAGAAGGCCGAAGGCAATGCCAGCGGCAAGGCCGAGCATGGTCTCCGCCAAGGTGACGCCGGCTTCCGTCAGAAGGCGCGGGCCATAGGCGCCATAGGCGGCGACCACATCGGCCGGCGACGGCAGCAGGAAGGAGGGGAGGGCGAGACCGGTCGCCGCCGCCTGCCAGAGCACGAGCACGGCGGCAAAGGAGACCAGCGCCTGGAGGGCGACGCCACGGCCCATGGCGAGCCCGCTGGCAAGCATCGTCTTCGGCTGCATCGTCATCCCCATCGCGCACGGCGCCCCGGAAGGGCGGATGGGCCTGCGGCGTGGGGGGAGACATGGCCGGATGTGTCGCGTGCGACGCGACCGAGGCCATGAGGTTCCGTCCCTTCGCCGGTATGACCCGGATCAGGTTCGAAGGGTTCGATCCGCCTCGCGGATCATCTCAGCCCTCCCGGATGGAGGACACCCCTCGGAACGGCGTCAGTTATGACCGTCCGGGGCGCCGATGTCCAGAGCGGGCGTGCAATGCGTCGTCGCAAGTGGAAAGCGGGCGCCCCGTAGGATGGCCTCGAGCGATCACAATGGGTCGCCGATCAGGGATTCCCACAGGGCTGAAAGGGCTTCCCGCCGCGCCCGGCAAAAGCCGAGCCGGAAAATGAAATTCCCCCTTGCGCTCCCGGAGGGGCTTCGCTATATCCGCCCCACGCTTTCAGAGCGTACCGCGCTCCCATCGTCTAGCGGTCTAGGACGTCGCCCTCTCACGGCGAAAACACCGGTTCGAGTCCGGTTGGGAGTGCCAATCAATTCCCCCAAGTTATCTCTCGACCTGCTGCCGCTGGGACTGGCCTCCAGCGCATTCCGTCGTTGCTTGTCCGCGAATGGAAAAGGCCGCCACCCCAGAGGGGATGGCGGCCCTTCGTCATGGTCTGAAGCGGTGTGACCTCACGCCGCCGAGACGTCGTTCAGGAACTGCTCCACCGTCTTGCGCAGGTCGCCGGAGCGGTCGGTCACCAGTTTCGAGGCGTCGAGCACGTCGGTGGCGCAGTGGAGCGTTTCGCCGACGCGGCCGGACACCTGGGTCATGGCCCGCACCACGTCCTTGGCGCCGTTGGCCGTTTCCGTGATGTTGTGCGAGATCTCCTGCGTGGCAAGACCCTGCTGCTCGACGGCAGACACGATGGCCGAGGTGCTGTTGTCGATATCGGTCATGATCTGGGTGATCTGGCGGATGGCCGACACCGCTTCGGAGGTCGAGGACTGCACGTTGGAGATCTGTTCGGAGATCTCGCCGGTGGCATTGGCCGTCTGCGAGGCGAGCGACTTGACTTCCGAGGCCACCACGGCGAAGCCCTTGCCGGCCTCGCCCGCCCGTGCCGCCTCGATGGTGGCGTTGAGAGCCAGAAGATTGGTCTGTTCGGCGATGTCGGAGATGAGCTGAACCACCGTGCCGATGCGTTCGACCGAGGTGACGAGCCCGTCGATCTTCTGGCTGGTGGAGGTGGCGGCGCTGGTGGCGCTGCGGACGATATCCTTGGTCTGCGACACCTGACGGGAAATCTCCCGCACCGAGGCCGACAGTTCCTCGGTGGCCGAGGCGACAGCGCCGACCGCAGCGGCTGCCTCTTCCGACGCCGATGCCGCGCCGGTCGCCTGGTTGGACGTTGCATCGGCGATGCTGTTGAGCGTGTTGGCCGTGTTGGTCATGGCGCCGGCGGTGCTCACCACGGCACCGAGAGAGCCCGTGATGTTGCCGCGGAAGGCGTCAACCAGAGACTCGATGCGCTGCTGGCGCTCGCGCTGCTTCCGGTTCTCCTTCTCCTGCTCGTCACTCAGCTTCTTGCGCTCGATGATGGCGTCGCGGAAATAGGCGACGGCGTGGCGCATGGCGGCAATCTCCTTCAGCCCGCCCGATTGATCGAGATAGATGTCGGTGTTGCCGGTCGCCAGGGTGCGCAGTTCCTCGACGGCCGTGGCCAGCGGTCTCAGGATGGATCGCATGATGAGCAGCGCCAGAACGGCGGCGAAGACCAGCAGAGCCACGCAGATGGTGGCGAGAATGGCGGTCAGACGGAAGGTCTGGGCATCGAGGTCGTCGACGTAAAGGCCGGTGCCGATCACATAGCCCCAGGGCTTGAAGAGCTTGACGAAGGACCGCTTCGGAAACAGCTTTTCCGCCGGCTCGCCGGGCTTGGACCATTGGTAGCTGTAGGAGGCCTCGTCGCCGCCGGCCGCCTTGATCGCCTCGTTCATGCCGATGAAAATGGCCGTGCCGTCGGTGCCCTTGTAGGTGGTGAGATCCTGGCCGTTCAGCTTCGGCACGGTGGGATGCATGATCATCGTGGGATGGAGGTCATGCACCCAGTAATAGCCGGTGCCGTCATAGCGCATGGTCTTGATGGCGGCGAGCGCCTGGGCCTTTGCGTCCTCTTCGGAAATCTCGCCGCTTGCCACCCGTTCTTGGTAGCCGACGAATATGCTGTAGGCGCTGTCCACCATGTTCTGCAGGCGATGATCGGTCTCCGAGTAGAGGGTGGAGCGGAACTGCACCACCGAATAGACCGAAAGCAGGATGAAGCTGAGACAGAGAACGCCGACGATCGCAATCAACCGACCACGGATGGTGTTCATGTTTTCTCTCCGGCAGAGGAGCCCAATTCTACACGTGACTTGTAGGGGCAAAACAAAAACGGGAGGTAAATGAGAACCTCATCCCTTGGAAATAGTTAGCGTTTTGCCGGGGGTATCGTCATATATTCGCAGGTAGGTTGTCTTGCTTGATGTCTGGTCTTCGACGTAGTGGTGCGGATGTCAAAAATAACTAGTTTTCTAGCCTGACTTAACCTTTGGTTCACCTAACTATATCCGAAAGGTCAAGGATGGGACGCAACAGCCGCCCCCGGTCGCGAGTTGGTCTGTTCGCTCCGAAGTTGTGTCGGTTGCCTATCGCTCCATTTGTTCCGCTAGAGGTAATGGAAGGCTAAGTATTTATTCGAAGCCTGATAAGAATCCCTAGTCGTCACGAAAGGTCGCGCAGGGGTGACGGGCGCATGCCAGCATCTCGACGCGCCAAGAAAGCATTACAATCGTATTATCGTCTCAAATCTTTGTCATTATCTGGAATGAAGCGTTGTTCACGGGGTTGTGGTATCGGCATGGTCAAGAGAGAAAACAAGTCATTTTATTCGTTGTTTTCATCTTGCCTGATATGGGTAGCTATTTCCTGATTTTGCATCGCGCATATATTTCACGGCTGGGCGATTCGTCTGGTTGTATTTGAAGAATATTATGCAACCGCCGGTTCACGAATATTTAAGTCGACCTGGATATTTAGGTTTCCAGGAGTTCGAGATGCGCAATACGGAACTATATCGCCGGCATCAGCCTCGTGAGTTAAAGCCCGAAATGCCTCCGCCGTCCGTGCGGACCGACCTGACGCGGCTGGGTGGCTCCGAGATCCAGGTCTGGGAAGGGACGGCGGTCTTCAGCGCCTGCCGATCGCTGTTCCTGCGCAGCCGTCTCGAGAACTGGATCAAGGCGGGCCGTTCGGCCGGTGCGGCGCCGCTCCTCAAGGAGCTCTACGGCTTCGAGGAAGAGACGCATATCGACGACGCCATGCTGCTGTTGCAGCAGGGGGACGACTTCATCTACGTCCATCAGGGCACGAACTCCGTCCACGAATACGGACGGGTGTTTCGAGGGGCGCTTCTGTCTTCCATCTCGGGCAACATGGGGCCGTCCTTCCGGCGCCATTACAATGCGGCTGTCACCGACATGCGGCCGCGCTACATGCAGTTCCGCACCGACTTCTCCGCCCGTCACGTCCGCTGGGAGCGCATCGTCCTGCCGCTCGTCTCGGACGAGAGGCAGACGACCAAGTTCCTGCTCCTCTATTCCGAACCGCTCGACGACAAGCTCGAAATCCTCCAGGCGGCCTTCGACAGGTCGTCCATCGGCATGGTCGCCGCCACCAAGACGATCGGCGAGGAGAAATCGCTGGAAGATGCGGCCATCCTGCTGGTCAACAGCCGGGCACGCTCCATGCTCAAGATGGAGGAGGACTCCATCCCCATTTCGACGGTGCGCGACCTCCGGGCCTGGATTCAGAACGTCAGGAAATGGGAGCAGCTCGACGAGCCCAAGACCACGCTGGGCAAGACGATCATCGGCTACCGGGACAAGGAGAAGTCCAAGAACATCACGGTGGTCGTCGAGCCGATCGAGCACTACGTCGTCTTCCACCTTCTCGACTGACGGCACTTTGGCGCCTCGAGACGGCAAACGCCGCGACGGGGGGAGAGTCGCGGCGTTCTTGCGGGCCGGTCGGCGAAACGCCGCCGGCAGGGTGGGGCGACCGGGGAAGCGGCCGCCCTACGCTTTTTCAGCCCTTCGGCTTGGTGACGATGACGTTCCAGCTGCCCGGCATCAGCTTGGCGGTCAGCGTGTCCTTGTCGATGCCGACCTGCTTGATCGGCGCCGGCGCCACGGTGTTCGGGGCGTCCTTGGTGTTCACCGCCTTCATGTTGGGGTGATAGACCTGCAGCGCCTCGCCCACCTCGCGCGTGCCGCCGAAGCCGCGCAGCTCGACCTTGAGGTCCATCGGCTCGACGAGGTTGCGGTTGAGCGCGAAGATCACCACCTCGCCGGTGCTCTCGTCCTCGGTGACGGCGGAGACGAGGTAAGGCATCTCCTCGGCGGTCTTGCCGGCGAAGCTGCCGGAGGTGGCGAGCGTCCGGAGCACGCGGCCCTTGGCATGCTTCGCCGTCAGCGCGAAGGGATGGAAGATGGTCTGCCGCCAGGCCGGGCCGCCCTGCTCGGTCATGATCGGGCCGATGATGTTGACGAGCTGGGCCAGGCAGGCGCACTTCACGCGGTCGGAGTTGTTGAGCAGCGTGATCAGCGCGCCGCCGATCAGGAGCGCATCCTCGGTATTGTAGACCTCCTCGATCAGCGGCGGATGCTCCGGCCAACCGGGCTTGCGGAGATCGTCATGACCGCGCGCCTTGTACCAGACGTTCCACTCGTCGAGCGACAGCATGATGCGCTTCTGCGAGCGGCGCGTGGCCGCCACGGCGTCGGCGATCGCCACCACTTCCTTGATGAAATAGTCCAGGAGCTCGACGTTGCCGAGGAACTCCTCGGTCGAGTCATGCGGGTTCATGAAATAGGTATGCAGCGAGATGAAGTCGACGTGGTCGAAGCAGTGGTCGAGCACCTCGTACTCCCAGCGGGCGTAGGTCGCCATGTCGCGGTTCGACGAACCGCAGGCGGCCAGCTCGATCGACGGGTCGACCCAGCGCATCACCTTGGCCGTTTCGTGGGCGGCGCGGCCATATTCGGCCGCCGTCTTGGCGCCGATCTGCCAGGGGCCGTCCATCTCGTTGCCGAGGCACCAGAACTTGATGTCATGCGGCTTTTCGTAGCCGTGGCTCTTGCGCAGCTCGCTGAGTTCGGTACCGCCGGGATGGTTGCAATACTCGATGAAGCGGCGGGCATCGTCGATGCCGCGCGTGCCGAGATTGACGCCGAACATCGGCTCGACGCCGACCTGACGGGCCCAGTCGATGAACTCGTTGGTGCCGAAGGCGTTGGTCTCGGTGGAGAACCAGGCAAGGTCGAGGCGGCGCGGCCGCTCTTCCTTCGGGCCGACGCCGTCTTCCCAGTTGTAGCCGGAGAGGAAGTTGCCGCCGGGATAGCGGACGATGGTGACGCCGAGTTCCTTGGTGAGTTCGGCAACGTCCTGACGGAAGCCGTTCTCGTCGGCGGTGGGGTGGCCCGGCTCGAAGATGCCGGTGTAGACGCAGCGCCCCATATGCTCGACGAAGGTGCCGAACACGCGGCGGTCGAGATCGGAAATGGCAAAATCGGCGTCGACGATAAGACGAGCGGACGTCATGGGCTTTCAGCTTTCGGGTTGGGATGGTCTCGGAAGGGGCGGCGTCCCGACGTCGGGAGGTGTCGCTCTCTGCCGGTCAAGGGATCGGAGGCGCATGTCGCCCGTTCCAACCGGTGGGAGGATCCGGCCGGACGATCGCGGCGGTGTCCTGCCCGGCCGGTCTCAAGGATCCGGCCGGGCAGAGTTTCAGGGCTTACTTCGCGTTGGCGAGCAGCTCGTTGATGCGGGTCTCGGCGTCGGTCAGGGCCTGCTCGACGGGCTTGTCGCCGCGCATGGCAGAGCCGACTTCCTCGCCCTCGATCTCCTGGATCGAGAACTGGCGCTTGACGGCCGACGGCAGGGCGGTGCCGTTGACGGCCAGCGAGGCGATGTCACCGCGATGCGGCAGGTTCTTGAACTGCTCGCTCTCGATGATCGACTTGCGGACCGGCAGGTGGCCGGTGCGGGCCCACTCGTAGTTGTTGTCCCAGAGGAACTTCATGAACTCGACCGCCGAGGCGCGCTGCGCGTCGGAGAGGTCCTGCTTCAGGAGAACCCAGCTGTGACCGTCGGCCCAGACGCGCGGGCTGCCGGCGTAGAGCTGCGGGAAGGCGGTGACGGCATAGCCGTTGGCGAGCGCGCCGTCCTTCTTGGATTCCTGGTCGTAGGTGTCGATCAGCCAGGTACCGCAGATGAACACGCCACCCTCGCCGGCCGCGAAGGCCGACACGGAGGCCGCATAGTCCTGGTTCTTGGTGGTCAGGTCCTTGGAGAAGATGTCCGCCAGGAGCTGCAGGGCATTCTTCGCTTCCGGCGCCGAGAAGTTCACCTTGGTCGGGTCGGCGAAGAAGTCGACGTTCTGCTGGTAGAGCAGCGTGTCGAAGGTGCGAGTGTAGAAGGCCGTCTCGTTGGCGAGCGTCGAGATGAAGTAGGGCTTGCCCGTCTTGTCCTTGAACTGCTGGGCCTGCTGCATCAGCTCGTCGGTGCTCTTCGGCAGGATCGGCTTGCCCGCGCCATCGACGAGGCCGGCCTCTTTGAAGAGGTTCATGTTGATGTGCCACAGCCAGGTGTGGGTGTCGAAGGGCATGGCGTAGATCTTGCCATCCTTGGTGACACCCTGGCGGGAGGCGTCGGTCATGTCGTTGACGTCGATGCCGGCCTTGGCGAAGTCCTCGTCGAGGGGCTCGAGCAGGCCGCGCGACGAGTAGTCGGAGATGACCGCCTCGTGCATGACAGAGATGACCGGCGGCTCGCCCGAGCGGATGCGAGCGGTGAGCTGGTCATAGCCCGGCCACTCGACGATCTCCGGCTTGACGACGGTGGTGGTGCTCTCGGCGTTGAACTTGTTGATCAGCGCGGTGATGATGCCGCACTCGCCGTTGGCCTTGGTCACGTCGGTGACGGTGCCATAGTCCGCCTCGCAGGCGCCGAAGAAGCGGGCGACAGAGATTTCGGTCTTGTCGGCCGCGAGTGCGGCGCCGGCGCCGGCGGTCAGGACCAGACCCGCCAGCAGGGCAGTAGTCAGCTTTCTCATTGGACCTCCTCCAATACGGCCGATCTCATTGAAAAACCCTCGCGCTCGGCCGGATATGCGCTGGATTCCGTCTTGCTGAACCCCTCCTCCGGGGGTCAGTTGATCGCCGCGCCGGCCACGGCCCGGACGATGTATTTCTGGAAGAACAAGTAGACGATGAACACCGGCAGGCCGGCGAAGATCGCCTGCGCCATCAGGAAGCCGAGGCCTTCCGACTGGGCGAAGTTGGTCTGGGTCGAAGCCATGCCGACGGTGATGGTGAACATCTCCGGCTTGGTGGCCGAGATCAGCGGCCAGAGGTAGTCGTTCCAGGCGCCGAGGAAGGAGAAAATGCCGAGCGTCGCCTGGGCCGGAATGGTCAGGGGCAACAGCACCTTCCAGAAGATCTTGAAGCGCGAGGCATTGTCGAGCATCGCCGCCTCGTCGATATCCTTGGGGATCGCCTTGAAATACTGGGTCATCAGGAAGACGCCGAAGGCACTCGACAGGCCAGGCAGGATGATCGCCGGGTAGGTGTTGTGCATCTTCAGGTCGGAGAACATCTGGTGGCGGGCGATGATCACCGCCTGCTCCGGCACGGCGAGGCCGAGCAGCACCAGCACGAAGATGATGTCGCGGCCCTTGAACTCGGCGCGGGCGAAGCCGTAGCCGGCGAGCGAGGACAGCACCAGGATGCCGACGGTGACGCCGATCGACACCACCGCGCTGTTCCACAGCCAACGGAACACGCCCGACGACTGGAAAATATCCGTGTAATTCTTGATCGTGTAGGGCGGATGGAAGGCCGAGGCCGTCGAGATCATCAGCTCCGAGTTGGGCTTGAACGACAGGAGAAGCGTCCAGGCGATCGGCAGCATCCACATGATGGCGACAAGGATGACGGAGAACAGGATCAGCTTGTTGCCGATGCCGCGGCCGACGATGTGTTCACTGGCAGCCATGGCTTATTCCTCCACGCGCTTGCGGGATGCGAAGAACTGGGCGAGCGCGGCGACCGCCATGATCAGGAACAGGATTTCCGATGCGGCGGCGGCGTAACCGAGGTTCCAGGAGCGGAAGCCCTGTTCGTAGATGAACAGAACGATCGGGCGCGAGGCGTTGTTGGGGCCGCCCTGGGTGAGCAGCTGGGCCTGGCCGAACAGCTGGAACTGGGCGACGATCTCGTAGATGACGACGACCAGCATGGTGCGCCGGATCGACGGCAGGGTGATCGACCAGAAGGAGCGCCAGCGGCTGGCATTGTCGAGGGCGGCGGCCTCGTAGAGCTCGCCGGGGATCTGCTGCAGGGCCGCGAGAAACAGCATCATCGGCAGACCGATGATCCACCAGATGGTGGTGATGGCCACGGCCGGCAGCGCCAGCGACGCCGTGGTGATGAAGGCGATCGGCTCCAGGCCGAGCAGCCTCATCAGGCTGGCGATGGCGCCGTTGCCGGGCATGTACATCATCTTCCAGATGATGGTGACGATGGTGACCGACAGAACCGAGGTGCCGAAGAAGATGGCGCGCAAGGTCGCCGACGTGCGGTCGCTGCGGTTGAGGGCGAGTGCCAGGAGAAGGCCGATCGCCACGAACACCGGCACCGTCATCAGAACGAAGAGGACGGTGTTCCACACCGTGCCGATGAAGATCTTGTCGTTGAACAGGCGATAGTAGTTGGCGAGCCCGGCAAACTTCGACGTGTCGTCGAACATGTCGGACTCGAGCATCGACATCCAGATGCCCTTGAACAGCGGGTAGACCAGCAGCACGACGTAGAACACCATGTAGGGTGCCACGAACAGCGCGTTGCTCCAGCGCGGGCCGATCGAGGCGCCCGTCGGGCGCTTGACCGCTGCGACCGCCTTGCCGGGCGATAGCGTTGCGTCCGTCATTGATCCCTCCGTCACTGGCGTGCGTGGTAGGCGAGGCCGCCGGCGTCGAAGAGATGCGCGGTGGCGCCTTCGACCGCGAGACGCACGGCATCGCCCGGCTGGACCTGGCTGATGCCGGTGTCTTCGGCGACCAGCGTCGAGCCATCCATGAGGCGGATGTGCAGATGGGTGCGGTCGCCGAGACGCTCGACCACCTCCACCTTGCCGGGGAGGGCGCCATCGGGCCGGACGCGGATCGCCTCGGCACGGACGCCGACGCGGAGATCGCCGCCCGGCAGGGCCGCCACGGGAACGTGGGTGTCGATGATCGAGCCGTCGCCGAGCACGGCGGAGGCGAGGCCGCCGCGATCGTTGACCTGCACCGGCAGGAAGTTCATGGCCGGCGAGCCGACGAAGCGGGCGACGAACTCGGTGGCCGGGCGACCGTAGATTTCCATCGGCGTGCCGACCTGCTCGACCTTGCGGGCATTCATCACCACGATGCGGCTCGCCAGCGTCATCGCCTCGACCTGATCATGGGTGACGAAGATGGTGGTGGCGCGGGTCTGCTGGTGCAGACGGGCCAGTTCGACGCGGGTGCGGACACGCAGGGCGGCGTCGAGGTTGGAAAGCGGTTCGTCGAAGAGATAGGCCTTGGGGTCCTTGACCAGGGCGCGGCCGATGGCGACGCGCTGGCGCTGGCCGCCGGAGAGCTGGCCCGGCTTGCGCTTCAGGAGATGGCTGATCTCGAGGATGCGGGCGGCTTCCTCGATGCGGCGGGCGATTTCGTCCTCGGCCGTGCCAATGTTCCTGAGACCAAAAGCCAAGTTATCGAACACGGTCATGTGCGGATAGAGTGCATAGTGCTGGAACACCATGGCGACGCCGCGGGCCCCGGGGGGAAGACGATCCACCCGCTCGCCGCCGATGCGGATCTCGCCGCCGTCGACCGATTCCAGCCCGGCGATCATGCGCAGGAGCGTCGATTTGCCGCAGCCCGACGGGCCGAGGAAGGCGATGAACTCGCCGGAGTGGATGGTCAGCGACAGCTCCGAGATGACCTCGACGGAGCCGAACCGCTTGGACACCGAATCCAGTTCGATGCTGCTCACCTGCATTCTCCTCCACAAAACCAGTTTTCTTCTTATGGTATGATGATAAGATTGTACGGCGAGCAGGGGCCTTGTCAATCCTCGCGTTGGACATTTTTGGCGAGAAAAAGCTACAGCTAGAGCGCGCTTCCGGGCGGAAGAGCGGGACTCGCTGGGTGCCGTTTCACGCCGGGGCCTCGACCGGACACGCTTTCCGAACGGGCAGCCAGCCCGCCGGACGGCCGAGCGTCCGCCTGCCAGGGGTCGATACAAGGCCGGCAGGTTGGCGCTCGAATTGGTGTGGCTGAGCAGACGCGCTTCGATCGGGCCGGTTCGGCTCGTCGGTGGACGCTCGGGGAAAGAGAAGTATGTTCGAGAGAGATTCCACCATTGGCACCATGAGCGCACAGGTCGCGCGCATCATCGGTACCCGCATCGTCTCGGGCGAATTCGGCCCCGGCGACTCGCTGCCGATCGAAGCCGAACTTTGCCAGGAGTATGGGGTCAGCCGGTCGACGGTGCGTGAGGCGGTGAAAAACCTCGCCGCCAAGCGGCTGATCGAGGTGGCGCCCAAGCTCGGCACGCGCGTGCTGCCCTTCGCCGACTGGAACCTTCTTGATCCCGACGTGCTCTCCTGGCGTCTCAGCGCCCAGTTCGACGAGCGCATCATCGAGGATCTCTACGAGGTGCGCCAATGCTTCGAGCCGCGCGCCTGCTATCTCGCCGCGCGTACCGGCACCCAGGACGACCACGACCGCATCGGGCGGCGCTATGCCGACATGGTGTCGATGCTGGATCAGGCGCCGCTGGCCGCCGGTGCTGAAAGCGAGTTCCACCTCGCCATCATCGCGGCGACGCACAACGGCCTGTTCGTGACCATCGGCGGCGCGGTGAAGACGGCGCTCAAGGCCTCCTTCAGCCTGACACAGAAGGATGCCAGCGGCACGCCCATCGATCTCGCGCCCTATGAGGAGGTGCTGTCGGCCATCCTGGCGCGCGATGGCGAGCGGGCCGAGGCGGCGATGCGACGCCTTCTCGACCTGTCGCGCCAGCGCGTGCTGGCGGCGGTCGCCCATCATCGCGAGCGCGGTCGCAGTTGGAGGTAGACCAGAGATCTTCCGGTGGAATCAGGTTCACCGGAAAAGCTCTATCTCTCTGTTTAGGCGCGGTTCCGGACGCAAAACCGGTTTCCCCTTTTGCTGGAACTGCTCTAGGCCGCGTTCGGGTCGACAGGCTGCGCCGCTACCGGGGCGCCGCGCCGTCTTGTCGCCCGGCGCGCCACCAACTGGAAGCCGTCGGAAATCAGCACCGCCAGGATACCGGTGATGACGCCGCCCTGGACGATGAAGGCGAGATTGTTGGAGAGAAGGCCGGCGATGATCACCTCGCCGAGGCCCTTGGCGGCCACCGTCGAGCCGATGGTTGCCGTGGCGAGGCCGATGACGGCCGACAGCCGGATGCCCTCGACGATCAGCGGCAGGGCCAGCGGCAGCTCGACTTTCAGCAGGCGCTGGCGGCCGGTCATGCCCATGGCGGAGGCGGTTTCCACCACGGCGGGCGGCAGCGTCGACAGGCCGGTCAGCGTGTTCTCGAAGATGGGCAGCAGGCCGTAGAGGAACAGGGCCGTGCGAGTCGGCGCCTCGCCGAAGCCCATGGCCGGCACGGAGAGCGCCAGCACGGCCACCGGCGGAAAGGTCTGGCCGATGTTGACGACGGCGCGCGACAGGGCGAGGAACTCGGCGCCGGCCGGTCGCGTCACGAAGATGGCGAGCCCAACGGCCACCACGGCGGCGGCGAACGTCGACAGGGCGACGGTGAAGAGGTGCGACAGCGTCAGGTCGATGAGGCTTCCCTGGTTGTAGATGGCTGGCGCGCCGTTGCTGGTCAGCGGCGCCAGCAGGCCGGCGAAGCGGTCCGGTACCAGGAGGAAGGCGAGGAGCGCCGCGAAGACGACGAACCGCAGGATAAAGCCGGGGCGGGTCAGGTAGCGGGTCATTTCGGTCGGACCGCCTTGTTGGCGATGCCGCCGAGGCTGACGCGGCCGAGCGGCGCGCCGGCGGCGTCGACGACAGGCGCCGTCCTGCGGCCGGACCAGAGCAGTGCGCCGAGGCCTTCGTAGAGGCTGGCGTCGGCAGGAAGCGGGGTTCCGTCCGCCTCGCCGGGCTCGACGGCCGAGCCGAGCGATCCGAGCGTCAGGTAGCGGAAGGGGCGGTCGGCGGTGCCGATCAGGTCGTCGACGAAGGCATCGGCCGGCCGCGCCAGGATGTCGGCCGCCGGGGCATATTGCCGGAGGCGGCCGGCGTCCATGACGGCGATGCGGTCGCCAAGGTGGACGGCCTCGGCCATATCGTGGGTCACCAGGAGGATGGTGGTGCCGGTGCGCCGCTGAATGGCCTTGAGGTCGGCTTGCGCCTTGGCGCGGATGATCGGATCGAGGGCGCCGAAGGGCTCGTCCATCAGGAGGAGGGTGGGCTTGGCGGCCATGGCCCGGGCGACGCCGACGCGCTGCTGCTGGCCGCCGGACAGTTCATGCGGATAGCGCCCCGCGAACTGGGCGTGATCGAGCTGGAACAGCTCCATCAGTTCCTCGACGCGGGCGGCGACCTTGGCGCGCTCCCAGCCGAGCAGCATCGGCACGGTGGCGATGTTGCGTGCGACCGTCCAGTGCGGGAACAGGCCATGGTTCTGGATGGCGTAGCCGATTGATCGGCGGAGCTGGTGCGCCGGCATCGTCGATACGTTCTCCCCGTCGATGAACACGCGGCCGGCAGTCGGCTCGACCAGCCGGTTGACCATGCGCAGAAGGGTCGACTTGCCCGAGCCCGATGTGCCGACGATCACGGTGATCGTGCCGGCTTCGATGGTCATGTCGACGTTGTCGACGACGGCGGTGTCGCCGTAGACCTTGGTGAGATGGCTGAGTTCGATCATGCCTTGCCTCTGGCGGTCATCTCGATGGCGGCGTCGAGCACGATGGCGGCGGCGAAGGCCAGGGCCACTGGCGGCAGCGCGCCGAGCAGGATGAGGTCGGCAGCCGTCTGGCCGAGCCCCTGGAACAGGAAGACGCCAAAGCCCCCACCGCCGATCAGCGCCGCCACCGTGGCGAGGCCGATGTTCTGGACGAGCACGATGCGGATGCCGGTGAGGATGACCGGCAGGGCGAGCGGCATTTCCACCTGGAGAAGACGCTGGCGGCCGGTGAGGCCCATGCCGCGTGCAGCATCGACCACGGCGCGCGACACGCCGTTGAGCCCGACCATGGTGTTGGCGACCATCGGCAGCAGCGAATAGAGGAACAACGCCAGAAAAGCCGGCGCCGCGCCGATGCCCCGGATGCCCAAGGCATGGGCGCCGGGCACGTGCAGGGCGATCCAGCCGAGCGGGGCGATCAGCATGCCGAACAGCGCGATCGACGGGATGGTCTGGATGACGTTGAGGACGTTGATCAGCGGCGCGCGGACGGCGCGCAGTTCATAGGCGAGGATGCCGAGCGGCAGACCGATGGCAATGGCGGCGGCAAGCGAGCCGGCGGCGAGTAGCAGGTGGGTGGTGGCCTCGCGCCAGAACACGTCGGCGCGGTTGCGGTATTCGGCAAGAAGCGAAAGTTGGCTCCAGGCGCCGGAGGCGAGGAGGGCGGCGATGAGGGCGATGGCGGCGGCGAGCGCCATCAACCGGCCGGCCGGTCCGAGCTTGAGCCGCACCATGGCATCGGTCAGCAATATGGCGCCGGCGAACAGCCCCACCCAGAAGCCACTCCCCGGCGCGACTCGGGCATAGGGATTGTCGGCCGGCGTCAGGTGGGCTCCCGCAACGCCGACCCCGATGGCCAGGGCACCCAGTGCCAGGGCGCCCAAGGCGAGACGAAGCGTCGGATGCTGGCTCGCCACTGCCGTCACGATGGCGGCGGCGAGCACGACGGTCACGACTGCCGCCATGGGCGTCGGCAGCGCGTCGAACAGATGCAGCCCCGAGCCCGAGGCGATGCGGGTGGCCCGGAAGGTGGCAAAGGGCAACGCCAGCGCCACCGCCATGAGGACGCCGATGACGACGCCGAGACGGTCGATGCGTAGCGGAGTTCCGCCATCTGTTCCGGCCTCTGCCAAAGTCGTCATGCCAATCCCCTGGAAGAGGGGCGGAGGAGACCTCCGCCCGAACGCATTACTTCAGGAAGCCCTTGGACTTCAGATAATCCTCGGCGACCGCCTTGGCCGGCTCGCCGTTGATCTGGACGCGGGCGTTGAGCTCCTGCAGCGTCGTGAGGTCGAGGCTCTCGAAGATCGGCTTCAGCGTGTCGGGGATCGTCGGGTTGGCCTTCAGCACCTCTTCGCGGATGATGGCGACGGGCTGGTAGACCGGCTGCACCGACTTGTCGTCCTCGAGCACCACGAGGCCGGACGGGGCGATGGCGCCGTCGGTGCCGTAGACCATGGCGGCATTGGTGCCGTTGGTCTGGTCGGCCGCCGCCTTGATGGTGGCCGCCGTATCGCCGCCGGACAGCACGATCAGCTGGTCGGGCGTCAGCTTGAAGCCGTAGGTGGTCTGGAAGGAGGGCAAGGCGGCAGGCGAGTTGACGAACTCGGCCGAGCCGGCCAGCTTGACCTTGCCGCCCTTGGCAACCCAGGCGCCGAAATCGCTGAGCGACTTGACGCCGGCCTCGTCGGCCACCTCCTTCCGCAGCGCGATCGCCCAGGTGTTGTTGGCCGGCGACGGGGTCAGCCAGACGATCTTGTTGGCCTCATAGTCAAGCTTCTTGGCCTCCTCATAGGCCTTGGCGGCATCCTTCCAGAGCGGATCGTCGGCCTTGTTGAAGAAGAAGGCGGCGTTGCCAGTATACTCGGGATAGATGTCGATCTCGCCGGCGGTGATCGCCTGGCGCACCACCGGCGTGCCGCCGAGCTGGATGCGGTCCTCGACCTCGATGCCGGAATTCTGCAGGGCGATGAGGACGAGGTTGCCGAGGACGCCGCCTTCGGTGTCGATCTTCGAGGACACCACGACCTTGGCGTCGGCGGTGCCGGCGAGAAGCCCAAGGGCAAGCACAGCGGCGGCGTATTTCACTTGAGGCATCACTGTTCTCCTGGCTGGTGTGGGTTGTTCTTGCTCACTCGACCGTCGAGGGGCGTTAAAAATAGCAGCCGGATTGTCGAAAGCTGGCAGTGGCGGGACGTCGTCGGCGATATTGCTCGATCACCGAGAGGCCAAACGCGGTGAGCCGGCCAGCGTTCCATCGGGACGTTCGGAAGGAGCGGGGTGGACGGCGCGGCTCCTCCCTCCCAAGGAAGCCGACAGGCCTTCTTAAGTGATACCCCTTATATGACCCGTGTCCAGCCTTGATCGCCGTCAGGCCGAAAACCCCTATGCAACAGGGAGCTTCTCGGGTTCGGCCTCGGCATAATAGCGACCGATGCGCTCGACTTCGTTCCGAGAGCCGAGAATGACGCCCGTGCGCTGGTGCAACCGTTCCGGCACGATGTCGAGAATGCGCTCGTGGCCGGAAATGGCTCGGCCGCCGGCCTGTTCCACGATGAAGGCCATGGGATTGGCTTCGTAGAGCAGGCGCAGATGACCGCCCCTCGGCGCATTGTCCCGGTCGACCGGGTACATGAACACGCCGCCGCGCATCAGGATGCGGTGTACCTCTGCCACCATCGAGGCGATCCAGCGGGTGTTGAAGCTCCGGCCGCGCGGGCCGTCCAGTCCGGCGACGCACTCGCGGACATAGCGATGGATCGGCGCCGGCCAGTGGCGTTCGCGCGAGGCGTTGATGGCGTATTCGCCAGTGTCCTCGGGGATCTGCATGTTGGGATGGGTGAGGACGAAGACGCCGATGTTGCGGTCGAGAGTGAAGCCGTTGACGCCCTGGCCCGAGGTCAGCACCAGCATGGTCGATGCGCCGTAGATGGTGTAGCCGGCGGCCACCTGCCGGACCCCCGGCTGCAGGTAGACGCGCTCGTCGGCGGGGTCGGCGCCCTCGGGCAGGCGCAGGATCGAGAAGATGCTGCCGACCGCCACGTTGACGCCGATGTTGGACGAGCCGTCCAGCGGATCGAACAGCAGGAGATAGCGGCCATCGGAGCCGCGCGAGATATAGGCGTCCTCCAGTTCCTCCGAGGCGACGCCGGCCCAGTTGCCGCTCTGGTCGGTCATGTAGAGAAAGATGTCGTTGGCGAGGACGTCGAGTTCCTTCTGTTCCTCGCCCTGCACGTTGCGCGACCCGGCATATCCCATGGTGCCGGCCATGGCGCCGCGGTTCACCTCGTTGGAGATCGTCTTGCAAGTGGTGCAGATGTCGGTCATCAGCGCCGTGAAGACGCCGCTGCCGCCAAGGCGGCGCTGCTCCTGCACCAGGAAGAGCGGCAGGGTGATGCGTCGATAGGTCATGCTGTCTCCTGTCGGGCGAGTGGCCGCTTCTATCCGGTGCCGCCGTTGGTGTGAGCGAAAAACAGGCGCACTCCGGGTGAGTATGCCTTAAATATAACGTTTCTCTTTGAGCGTCTTCTAGCGGCGGTCGACTGGAACGCCAAGCTTATCGCGAAGACGATACGCCGGACATTCCACTTCCAAAGGCATACCTTTGGCGAAAACGCTGCAAAAACGGTTCATGCATGGCACATATACCGAAATCGGGTAGCTCGCCGGCCTCATCCGGTGCTCGAAGACCGATTCAGACGCATCGGGATTGACGCGATACGCCGCAGTGCTGCCCCAAGAGCGGGCTTTCAATCTGCCCTCGGGGCGCTATGCTGCCGTCCTTCCGCTTTCAGGAGCCAGTCATGCTCGTTCTCGACGCCGCGGCCACCGCGTCCGCCCTCGACTATTCGGCGCTGATTGCCGGGCTGCGCGAGATGTTCGCGGCCGGCGTGACGGCGCCGCTCCGCCATGCCCACGGGCTGCCGCGCGCCGGCGAGCCGGATGCCACGCTGCTGCTGATGCCGGCCTGGATGGGCGACGGCAGCCATGGCGGCGTCAAGATCGTCAACGTCGTGCCGGGCAATGCCAGGCGCGGCCTTCCGGCGGTGACGGCGAGCTACCTGCTGTTCGACGAAACGACCGGCGCTCATCTGGCGCTCATGGATGGCGCGACGTTGACCGGCCGGCGCACGGCGGCTGCCTCGGCGCTCGCCGCCTCCTATCTGGCTCGCCCCGATGCCCGCACGTTGCTGGTGGTCGGGGCCGGCCATATCGGCTCGGAGCTGCCCTTTGCCTATCGCGCCGCGCTGCCGATCGAACGCGTGCTGGTTTGGAATCCGACGCCGGCCCGCGCCGAACGCCTGGTGGCACGGCTCAGGGAGGAGGGCGTTGAGGCGGAGGTGCGCGGCGATCTCCAGGCGGCGGTCGGCGACGCGGACGTCATATCCTGCGCCACCCTGTCCACGACGCCGCTGATTCTGGGAGACTGGCTGAAGCCCGGCCAGCATCTCGACCTCGTCGGTTCCTTCACACCGGCGATGCGCGAGGCCGATGATCGGGCGGTGACGCGCGGCCGGGTGTTCATCGACGGCCCGGCGGCGGCGATCGAATCGGGCGACATCAAGGGGCCGATGGCCGCGGGGGCGCTGAAGGAGATCGCCGGCACGCTCTACGATCTCTGCGGCGGCCGCGTCGAGGGGCGCCGGTCAGCGGCCGAGATAACGCTGTTCAAGTCGGTCGGCCTCGCCGTCGAAGACCTCGCCGCCGCCCGGATCGCGCTCGCGGCGCGGCGGCAGGAGTGACGTTTCGCCGAACAGGCCGCCGGCCGATTTCAGGTCGACCACTGCCTTGACCGGCAGGTGATCGGAGGCGCGGCGGGCGAGCGGGCTGTCGTGGACGCCGAAATCGGCGATCAGTCCGTCGGGCCAGCCGAAGATGCGGTCGAGCGGGAAGACCGGCCGGCGCGACGGGAAGCTCGGCACGGCAGCGGCCGTCTGGAACAGTGGCGACAGCCGTTCGAGCGGCGAGTTGGCCCGGCCCGGCCGCCATTCGTTGAAATCGCCGCAGAGCAGCGTCGGCATCGGCTCGCGCATTTCGAGGTGCGAGCGCAGGCGTTCCATCTGCAGGCGGCGAGTGTGGCTCAGAAGGCCGAGATGGGCGGCGACGACGCGCAACGGGCGGCCGCCGATGTCGAACTCGGCCAGCACGGCGCCGCGCGGCTCGGCGTGCGGCAGGTGGAGGCGCTCGGCGCGGACGACGGTGCCCTGCCGGCAGAACAGGGCGTTGCCGTGCCAGCCGTGGCTCATCGGCCTGGCGGCAAGCGGCACCAGCGTCAGGCCGGTCTCCCGTTCCAGCGTGGCGAGGTTGAGCCGGCCCTTGCGGTCGCCCAGGCGGCGGTCGGCTTCCTGCAAGGCGATAATGTCGGCGTCGATCTCGGCGATGACCGCGATGGTGCGGGCAGGATCGTAGGTGCCGTCGTTGCCGATGCCCTTATGGATATTGTAGCTGGCGACGCGGACGAGGTCGCAGCCGTCGCAGACCGGAGCGGCCGCGGCGGCGTCCGGCGCCCGGCCGAGCCGGATGAAGCGGCCGACGCCGTCGAGAAGGCGGGAAAGGCTGGCAAACTGCCGGGGCATGGTGTTCGAGCCTCGTCGTCCGACTTCGAGAAATCCGGAGATGGATCCGGTACGCATGCGATAACAGCGCAATGGCGGCGAGAAAAGGGCACAGGCGACGATAACCCAGCCGGTGCCGGCGCGGAACCGGCTCGTGCCGAATTGGTTGTCATGCCGGACGTCTCGTCCCGCTGCCCTCGGACCACGCAACTTCGCTTGTCGCAAAGCTGCGTCCGGCAAGTGGGCGATCCTTCCTCGCAACACGAGGTGACCATGAACGGTTCCACTGCGTCGCGGCTTTTCTCGAAATTCGCTTCCGCCATTTCCGAGCTGTCGGGCCGGCCGGCGACCTTCGCCCTTGCGGTGGGCATGGTGGTGGTCTGGGCGGTCTCGGGGCCGTTCTTCAACTTCTCCGAAACCTGGCAGCTCGTCATCAACACCTCGACCACCATCGTCACCTTCTTGATGGTGTTTGTCCTTCAGAACTCCCAGAACCGCGACGGCAAGGCCTTGCAGGCCAAGATCGACGAGCTGATCCTGAGCTCGAAGGCGCAGAACAAGTTCGTCGGCATCGAAAAACTCGACGAAGACGAGATCCGCGAGGTCAGTCAGGCCCTGGCCGAAAAGGCCGAGGCGCTGGAAGACGTGGCCGACAGAGCCGAGGAACTGGACGACAAGGCTGACAAGTTGGGTGGCCTCAAGGATCAGGTTGCCGGGAAGGCGGATTCCGGAAGCGGGGAGGGCGAGCCGGAGCGCTCCTGATCCATCTGTCGAAGCAGCCGCTTTTCGATCCGGTCGAGGAAATCCGATTGGCAGGTGCCCTCGCTGAAAATCAGCCGGCTCTCCCCGAAAAGTCGGTCATGGCGCAATTGACATCTTCGAGGTCGATACGTATGGTCCGCCCGAATTCGGGCAAGGGGGTTCAGTCCTCCTGGCATCGGGATTGATGACGTCGGGCATCGCCCCGTCGGCGGCGCGTCACAGGGCGCTGACGCCGTTGGGCATGTCGGCAAGGATGGACCAAATGAAGATCAAGAACTCTCTCCGGGCCCTCATGACCCGCGACCGCAACAATCGCATGGTCCGTCGCAAGGGCCGCATCTACATCATCAACAAGAAGAATCCGCGCTACAAGGCCCGTCAGGGCTGATTGAGGGCGGGCGCTTGGCCCGCCTTGGCGTCAGGATGCACTCGACGATCGCTGCCCGGGGAGGTACCTTCCCGGGTATGCGTGTTTTTGTGCCCTTCGCTTTGCTGCTGACCATCGCCGGACCGGCTGCTGCCGACGGCGGCCTGCCGCCGCCTGCGCCGAGCGGGCGCGAGCGTCTGGTGTCGGTCGTGCCGGCAGACAAGGCGGCCGAACTCGATGACCTGTTCGCGCGCCTTGCCGCCGCCAAGGACCGGGGCGAGGCGGCCGGTATCGAAACGGAGATCCGCCGGCGCTGGGCGACGAGCGGCAGCGCCACCTGCGATCTGATGCTGTCCTGGACCCAGAAGGCCGTCGCCGCCGGCGATGCCGCCGGGGCGCTCGACATCCTCGACGAGTTGACGGTGCGGCAGCCGAGCTTCGCCGAGGCCTATTACCGGCGCGGCACGCTGCATCTCCTGGCCGGCCGCCTATCGCCGGCGCTGGGTGACTTCCAGACCGTGCTGCGCATCGAGCCGCGCCATTTCCTGGCGATGAAGGATCTCGCCGTTCTGCTCGAAGACCTTGACCAGCACGAGCGGGCGCTGGAAGTGCTGCGCCGCCTGCAGGAGGTCGATCCGCAGTTCGACGGCCTCAGCGAGGCCATCGAGGCGATCGTGGCGGGCAGCCACGGCCGCGACATCTGAAACTCCCCGAAAAGCAAAAGGGCCGGATCGCTCCGGCCCTCCGCAAACCTGCTGTGGTTCTCTCTTTTTCACGCATCCGCTTTGTCCGAAAAGTCTGCAACTTTTCGGGTGGATGCTAGATCCCCGACTTGCCGTCGGCACCGATCGTGGCGATGCGCAAGAGGTTGGTCACGCCCGCGGTGCCGAAAGGCACGCCGGCGGTGATGATGATGCGGTCGCCGGGCTTGGTGAAGCCTTCCTCGGCCGAGATGCGGCTCGCCCGCTGCACCAGGTCCATAAGCGAGCGGGCGTCGTCGGTCACCACCGAGTGGATGCCCCAGACGAGCGCGAGGCGGCGGGCCATCGAGCGATTGGGCGACAGCGCCAGGATCGGCGTCGACGGCCGTTCGCGGGCGGCTCGGAGGCCGGTGGCGCCGGAGGCGGTGAAGCAGACGAGGGCGGCGATGCCCAGCGTCTCGGCGATCTGGCGGGCCGAGGCGGAAATGGCGTCGGCCGGCGTCGCGTCCGGCTCGCCGCGCTGGCCGGCCAGGATCGAGTGGAAGTGCTCGGAGTTCTCCACTTCCTCGGCGACGTGGCTCATGGTCTGAACCGCCTCGATCGGGTAGGCACCGGCCGCCGACTCGGCGGAGAGCATCACCGCGTCGGCGCCCTCGAACACCGCGTTGGCGATGTCGGACACCTCGGCGCGGGTCGGCACCGGCGACTGGATCATCGATTCCAGCATCTGCGTGGCGACGACCACCGGCTTGCCGGCCTTGCGCGTGGTGCGGGTGATGCGCTTCTGCACGCTCGGCACCTGCTCGAGCGGCAGCTCGACGCCGAGGTCGCCGCGCGCCACCATGATGGCATCGCTGAGCTCTAGAATCTCGTCGAAGCGCTGCACGGCCTGCGGCTTCTCGATCTTGGCCATGACGCCGCATTTGCCGTCGACGATCTCGTGCACTTCCAACAGGTCTTCCGGGCGCTGCACGAAGGACAGCGCGATCCAGTCGACGTCGGCGTCGAGGGCGGCGGTCAGGTCGGAGCGGTCCTTGTCGGTCAGCGCGCCGGAGGTGAGGATGGTGTCTGGCAGGCTGACGCCCTTGCGGTCGGAGATCTTGCCGCCGACTTCCACCTGGGCGATCGCCACCTTCTTGTCGTTCTCGACGATGCGCAGCCGGAGACGGCCGTCATCGATCAGCAGGCGATGTCCCGGCTCGAGGGCATCGATGATTTCGGGGTGCGGCAGCGTGACGCCGGTGACGTCGCCGTCGACCTTCTCGCGATGGAAGCCGAACTTGGCGCCGATCTCCAGGAAGACGGGGCCGTTCGCAAAGGTGCCGACGCGCAGCTTGGGACCCTGGAGGTCGGCGAGGATGCCGATCGGACGGCCCACTTCGGCCTCGACCTCGCGGATGGTCGACACGTAGTAGCGCAGCTTCTCGTGATTGGTGTGGCTCATGTTGATGCGGAAGCAGTCCGCACCCGCCTGGTGGAGCCGGGCGATCATGTCCTTGTCGGAGGAAGAGGGGCCCAAAGTTGCAAGAATCTTGACCTTGCGGTTTCGTCTCATTTCGCCCCGTTTCCTTTTTGGGTCGGCTGGTAGAGGTGTACGGTCCAGCTGCGTTGTTCGGCGGTGTCGACCTCGAAGAAGCCCGTCCGCTCATAGCCTCGGGCGACACAATTCTCGACGCCGCTGATGGTGAACATCTTGCGTCTCGTACACATGAACGCCTTGCCGCCCCATTCGCCGCCATGCTGGCTGTCGACGGCATAGAGGTAGTAATAGCGTGAGGTAAGAGCGCCGGAGAGCAGCGTTCCGCATTTCGATCCGCCGATGTTCCACCAGCCCTCGGAGCGCCAGCCGTCCGCGGCCTTGTAGCCGATGGCCACGGAAATGGTGCCGTCGGTCTTGTTGCAGAGCCTGAGATCGGCCTTGGCTGGTGTCGCGGCGGCCAGGGCGAGGAACGACAGCGCCGCGGCAACAAGCGCCGGCCGCGTCCGCCGTACCGGTCCCTTATGTGCCGCCATCGGTATTCCGCCCGCCAACGATCCTTGTCCGGTGCTCATCGGAGAATGCCCCGCCTTATCGCGTGACCTACGGCAAAATGTCAACGTATAATTACGCAAGCTGCCGCCCTGTCCCGCCCTGTCCGGTCCTCTTCGATCATTAGCACGCATACTCAAAGGCTTACGCTCCAGTCTTTGGTCGCGCCCGGCCATCAGGATCGCGGCCTGGCGATCCAGATGCCGCCGAGGATCATCAGGCCGCCCAAGCCCTGGCTCCAGCCGATCGCCTCGCCGAATACTAGGAAGGCGAGGGCGGCGGCGGCAATCACTTCCATGAAGATCACCAGCGACGAGAAGGCGGCGGAGAGATAGCCGAGGGCGAAGGCGAGCAACCCCTGGCCACCGATGTGGCTGACATAGGCGAGGGCGGCGAGGGTCGCCGCGCCGGCCAGCGAAGAAGGGAGGAGTTTCGGCTCGAAGGCGAGGGCGACCATGCCGAGGCAGAGCGCCGTCACCGTCGTGGCGCCGAAGGTGACGGTGCCGGTCCGGTGCTCGCGCCGGGCGGCGCGCACGGCGAGGAAATAGGTGCCGAAGCCGAAGGAGGTGCCGATGCCGTAGATGTCGCCGATCAGCTTGTCGGCGTCGAGCGTGTAGGAGCCGCCCAGCAGCACGGCACCGCCGAGAATGCAGACGATGACGCCGCCCGCCTCGCGCCGGCCGACCTTTTCGCCGATGAACAGGCCGGAGAACAGCAGCACCCAGATTGGCGCCATCGACGACAGGAAGGTGGCGTTGGCGATCGACGTGTTGAGGATCGAGAGATGCCAGAAGAACAGGTCGATCGCGAAGAAGAAGCCGGCGAGCCAGATGGCCCTGGAGCGGAAGGCGGAGAGAAGGGCCTTGGCACCGCCTTCGCTCATTGCCCAGAGGGCCAGCACCGGCACGGCGAGCGCGACGCGCCAGAAGGCGCTGGCGAAGGGGCCGACGTCGGCGATGCGGACGAAGATCGGCGATATGCCCATGGCGACGGCGCCAAGGCAGAGGGCGAGGAAGGCCACGACCTCGCCGGGGCGGGCGGACAGCGGCAACGATCTGGCAGACGGCATGAACGGACCTGGAGGGGCGGCCATCGGGCCGACCGCGGCGGTTGTGCAACGGTTGGCCGCTTGGCGCGCCAATGGACGGATCTCGACTTTATCCGACCGATAGCAGCATTTAGGATCGTCCGCCATGCAGGACCCGAGCGACGACGCCCCTTTTACCTATCTTCCCGGCAACGAGGCTGGCGGCCTCCTGATTATTGCCGACCACGCCTCCAACCGGGTGCCGCCACCCTATGGCGACCTCGGGCTGCCCAGGGCCCAGTTCGAGCGGCACATCGCCTATGACATCGGCACCGAATGGCTGGTTCACCGCCTCGCCGCCTTCACCGGGGCGCCGGCGCTGCTCACCCGCTTCTCGCGCCTCCTCATCGACGCCAATCGCGGCGAGGACGATCCGACGCTGGTGATGCGCCTCTCCGACGGGGCGATCGTGCCGGGCAATGCCGGCGTCGATGCCGAGGAGCGGCAGCGGCGCATCGAGTGCTTCCATCGCCCCTATCATCGGGCGATATCCGAACAGATCGACCGGATGCTCGCGACCGGCGTCGCGCCGGTGATCCTCTCCATCCATTCCTTCACGCCGGCCTGGAAGGGCGTAGCTCGCCCCTGGGACGTGGCGATCCTCTGGGATCGCGACGACCGCATGGTGGCGCCGGCGCTCGCCGCCTTCCGGGCGCGCGGCTTTGTGGTGGGGGACAACCAGCCCTATGATGGGGCGCTCAAGAACGATACGCTCTATCACCATGGCACCATGCGCGGCCTTGCCCATCTCCTCATCGAGGTGCGGCAGGATCACATCGGCAATCAAGACGGCGCAAACCACTGGGCCAAGACGATTTTCGAGGTGGTGACGCCTTTGGCGGCGCGGCCGGAGATGCGCAAGGCGGTCTTTTACGGGTCGCGCGCCGGCGGGCCGGGCATGTGAACGGACGCTCGAAAACGGTTGACGGGCCCATGAACTTCGGACTTCATGCGCCCCTCACGGGCGGCGGCCCCGCCCGGACCCAATCACTGATCGGCAGGACAGATATCCCATGAGCATGGAATCGGCAGAATCGCAGGGCGGCGTCGCGGCGGGCGAGCTGCGGCAGTTCATCGAGCGCGTCGAGCGCCTCGAGGAAGAGAAGGCGGCACTGCAGGACGACATCAAGGACGTGATGGCCGAGCTCAAGGGCCGCGGCTACGACGTCAAGGCGGTCCGGGCCATCCTGAAGCTCCGCAAGCAGGATCCGGACGAGCGCCAGGAGGCCGAGGCCATCCTGGAGCTCTACATGAACGCGCTCGGCATGGTGTGAGCGAGCCGGCATGGGCTCCCTGAAGCGGGAGGCCGTGCCGCGAGGCTGAGAGATCAATGCCCCCCAAGAAGGCGCTGCGCCAAGCACCGTTGATCGGTGTGGCGGGCGCCTTTTTCTATGGTCAGCGCCTGGCGATCCACAGGCCGTTCACAGGCCGCATAGGTAGAACCACGCCTCGCAAAGGTCTCTCGTTGACCCGACTCGTAGGGCGAGAAATACTATTTGTTGAGCCGAGGTTCTCCGGATGACACAACATCTGGAGCGAAGAGGGAAGCCGGTCAGATGCCGGCGCTGCCCCCGCAACTGTAGGTGGGAAGTGATCGATCCACTGTTGTCACTGGTGCGCGGCACTGGGAAGACGGATCGATCGCCGAGACCCGCGAGCCAGGAGACCTGCCCCGGCCTATGAAAAATGTCCTCGGGCGGGGTGCACCGGTGGATCGTCGTCGACATGCGCCGGAGTCTGCTCCGCTCGCCATGTCGATTGCGTTCCCCTGTTCTCTGCCCCTCTATTCGGTGCCAGGGAACGATGTCGGAACTCATTTCAGCCAAGCCGCCTCCCAGCGTCCTCAAGCGGTCGGGTGCGCTCGCCCCCTTCGATGCCCTGAAGATCCGATCGGCCATCGAGCGAGCCGGCGCCGCCAGCGGCGAGTTTTCCGGCACTGAGGCGCATCTCCTCGCCATGCAGGCGGTTAAGGTGATCGCCCATCGCTTTGCGGACCGGATACCCTCGATCGAGGAGATCCAGGACGTCGTCGAGCAGGCGCTGATCTCGGCCAACCACTTCGCCACCGCGCGCGCCTACATCGTCTATCGCGAACAGCGGGCGCGTCTTCGCCGCGACGCCACCGCCGTCGTCGACGTGGTGTCGTCGATCGACGAGTATCTCGAACGCGCCGACTGGCGGGTGAATGCCAACGCCAATCAGGGCTATTCGCTGGGCGGCCTCATTCTCAACGTTTCGGGCAAGGTGACGGCCAACTACTGGCTCTCCCACGTCTATCCGCCTGAGGTCGGCAAGGCGCACCGCGACGGCGACATCCACATCCACGATCTCGACATGCTCGCGGGCTATTGCGCCGGCTGGTCGCTCAGGACGCTGCTCACCGAGGGGCTGAACGGCGTGCCGGGCAAGGTGGAGGCCGGACCGCCGAAGCATCTTTCGAGCGCCGTCGGCCAGATCGTCAACTTCCTCGGCACGCTGCAGAACGAGTGGGCCGGCGCCCAGGCCTTCTCGTCCTTCGACACCTACATGGCGCCTTTCGTCCGCAAGGACCGGCTGTCCTATGACGACGTCCGGCAGTCGATCCAGGAGCTGATCTACAATCTCAACGTCCCCTCGCGCTGGGGCACGCAGACGCCCTTCACCAACCTTACCTTCGATTGGGTGTGCCCCGACGACCTCAAGGATCAGGTGCCGGTCTTGGGCGGCGTCGAGATGGATTTCCGCTATGGCGACTTGCAGGCGGAGATGGACCTCATCAACCGCGCCTACATGGAGGTGATGACGGCCGGCGACGCCAGGGGGCGCGCCTTCACCTTCCCGATCCCGACCTACAACATCACGCCCGACTTCCCCTGGGAGAGCGACAACGCCACGCGCCTCTTCGAGATGACGGCCAAGTACGGGCTGCCCTATTTCCAGAACTTCCTCAACTCCGAGCTGACGCCGAACATGGTCCGCTCGATGTGCTGCCGGTTGCAGCTCGATCTCCGGGAGCTCCTGAAGCGCGGCAACGGCCTGTTCGGGTCGGCCGAGCAGACGGGATCGGTGGGCGTCGTCACGGTGAACTGCGCCCGTCTCGGCTACCTTCACAAGGGCGACGAGGTCGGATTGCTGCGCCGGCTGGACGAACTCCTGGCCATCGGCCGCACCAGCCTGGAGATCAAGCGCAAGACCATCGAGCGGCTGATGGACGACGGTCTCTTTCCCTATACGAAGCGCTACCTCGGCAAGCTCCGGAACCATTTCTCGACGCTCGGCCTCAATGGCGTCAACGAGCTGATCCGCAACTTCAGCGGCGACGCCGAGGACATCACGACGACATGGGGCGAGGCCTTCGCCGTCCGCCTGCTCGACCATGTCCGCAGCCGCATCGTCGCCTTCCAGGAGGAGACGGGGCACCTTTACAATCTCGAGGCGACGCCGGCGGAGGGCACGACCTATCGCTTTGCCCGCGAGGACAGGAAGCGTTTCCCGGAGATCCTGCAGGCCGGCACGCCGGAGGCACCCTATTACACCAACTCCACCCAGTTGCCGGTCGGCTTTACCGACGACGCCTTCGAGGCGCTCCGCCGCCAGGAGCCGCTTCAGACCCGCTACACCGGCGGCACCGTGCTCCACCTCTATCTCGGTGAGCGCGTGTCGTCAGCCGAGGCCTGCAAGAAGCTCGTCCGGCGGGCGCTCGAGCATTTCCGCCTGCCCTACATCACGGTGACGCCGACCTTCTCCATCTGCCCCAAGCACGGCTACCTCGCCGGAGAGCATGAATTCTGCCCGATCTGCGACGCCGAGAGGCTGGCCGAGAAGCAGGCCGCCGCCGAGTGAACGATTTCGTCAAGGAGACCTCTAGTGAACAAGCCGCTTTCCGCCATTGACGCCGACGCCGCCACCCTGCTGTCCGACGACGAGCGCCAGCCCTGCGAAGTCTGGACGCGGGTGATGGGCTATCACCGCCCCGTCTCGTCCTTCAACAAGGGCAAGAAGAGCGAGTTTGCCGAGCGGACGTCGTTCATCGAAGGCAAGAGCCTTGGCAATGCCGATCGCTGACATTGCGGTCGGCGGTTTCTCGCCGCTGTCCACCTGCGACTGGCCGGGCGAGCTGGTCGCCACGGTGTTCTGCCAGGGCTGCCCGTTCGCCTGCCGCTACTGCCACAACGCCGACCTGATCCCGCCCGGCCCTGGTACCGGGCCGAGCTGGCCGGAGATCCTGTCGATCCTCGAAAGGCGGCGAGGTCTCCTTGACGGCGTGGTGTTCTCGGGAGGCGAGCCGACTTTGCAAAAGGCGCTGCCCGAGGCGGTCGCCACGGTCAGGGCGCTGGGTTTCCGCGTCGGCCTGCACACGGCCGGCCCCTATCCCGAACGCCTTGCGCGCCTTCTGCCTGATCTCGACTGGGTCGGGTTCGACGTCAAGGCGCCGTTTGCCGATTACCAGCGCATCACAGGCGTGCCGAAGAGCGGCCTGAGGGCGCGCGAAAGCCTCGTCGAGCTGGTCGGGAGCGGGGTGGCTTTCGAGGTCCGCACCACCGTGCATCCGTCGCTGCTTGACGCAATGGATCTTGCTCGCCTCGATGCCGATCTTGCGGCGTTGGGTGTGGGGCCGACGCGGCGCCAGCCATTCCGTAGCAGAGGCTGCCAAGACGCAACGTTGCTGACCGCCTGACGTCGGCCATTGGCGCCTCTCTTTGCTTGACAGCTCACCGCAGCCGGCATAGGCTTTCTGTATCGTTTCAAGAAGGCGTCGCGCCGCCGTCCGGTTTTCGGTGGCGGAGGGCGCCTTCTTCGTGTGGATCCCATGACCGCCCCAACGAACTCCCCGTCCGTTCCGACGCCCATTCGGCGCGACCGATTGACCTGGGCCGCCTATCTGGCGCTGGCCCAGTTCACCTTCTTCCTGAACATCCAGGGCAACATCATCCCCTTCCTGAAGGACGAGTTCGACCTCAGCTACCGGGTGGTGACGTTGCATCCGGCGGCAGTGGCGGCCGGGCTGATCGTCTCGGGTCTCATCGGCGAACGGTGGACGCGCCGGCACGGCCGGCTGTGGTCGGTGGTGGTGGGGCTTGCCGGCATGGCGCTCGGGGCGATCGCCATCATCCTTGCGCCGCATCCGGCGGTCAGCATCCTCGGCTGCTTCCTGATGGGCGCGGTCGGCTGCCTGGTGCTGATCGTCGTGCCGACAACCCTGGCCGACTGGCACGGCGCCAATCGTTCGGTGGCGATCGGCGAGGCCAATGGCATTTCCTACGTCGCCTCGCTGACGGCGGCCATGGCGGTCGGCCTGTTCGCCGCCATCGGCCTCGGCTGGCGGGCGGCGCTGCTGCTCGGCGCGGTTCTCGCCGGCTTCTTGCTGTTGTTCCTGCGCGGCGTGCCGATGCCGGCGGCGAAGCAGCCCGTTGCCGCCGACGAGAACCGGGGTGGCGGCCGCCTGCCGAGGGCCTACTGGTTCTATTGGCTGACCATCATCGCCTTCGTCGGCGTCGAGCAGTCGGTGCTGGTCTGGGCGACGGAGTTCCTCGCCCGCGTCAAGGGCGTGCCGGTGGCCTCGGCGGCCATCGCCGCCGGCGCCTTCTCGCTCGGCATGCTGGTCGGCCGTCTGTCGTCGGCTTTCATCCTGAAGCGGATCACGGCGGCGAGGGCGCTCTATCTCTCGGCCATCATCACGCTACCGGCCTTCTTCCTGTTCTGGAGCGCGCCGACCCTGCCGGTGGCGGTGGTCGGCCTGTTCGCGGTCGGCCTCGGCTGCGCCTTGCAATATCCGCTGACGCTGACCAAGGCGATCGTCACGGCCGGTCCGTTCGGAGAACTGGCGACGGCGCGCGCCTCGCTCGGCAGCGGGCTCTCCATCCTGGTCATCCCCTGGGCGATCGGCGCGCTGGCCGACCGGACCGGTCTCTGGGCGGCCATATCGCTGCTGCCGCTCTTCACCCTGGCTGGGGTGGCCTTCCTGGTGGCCGGCGAGCGTGCCGTTCGCTCCTGATTACCGGGCTTTCAGGCCGAGCGCCCTCTTCACCTCGGGTTCGAGGGTGAGAGCCTTTCCATCGCCGATCACCGAAAAGCCCTGCCCGGCGCTGGTCAGGCCGGCGGAGTAGATCGCCCAGGCAAAGCCGCGTTCCTCGGCGGCGACCCGTGTCGCCTCGATCAGGGCGATGCGCGAGCCCGGATCGGCGCCATCCTGGAAGATGCCGAACTCGCCGAGCAGCAGACGGTCGGCCGGAATACCGTTGTCGTTCGCCCAGTCGCCAACCCGCTTGAAATCGGCAGCAATCGTCGCCGGGCCGGCCTTGGTGGCGCGGTAGTCGGCGAGCGCTTCGGCCACAGCCGCGTCGAGTTCCTTTTTCCGTTTCGGGTCGGCGACGCCTTTGGCGATCCGGCTTCTTGCCTCGCCCAGCAACCGCTTGCCGGTCGTCTTGTCGAGCCTGGCGGCCGGATAGGGCAGGTGGGTGAGATAGCGGCCGGGGTCGTCGACCCAGGGGCGGCCGGCGTGGCTCACGGCCATCGGCTCGTAATAGTGGAAGGTCCAGATGATATTGGGATCGTCCGCGAAGGGCGACGGATCGAGCCGCGTCAGCCCGTCGACGAGGCCGGACCGGCCGCCGGTCAGCACCAGCGTCAGGGTTGGCGCCGATGCGCGGGCGGCCGACCTCAGCGCGGCGAGCTGGTCGGGCCAGCGGTCGGTCAGGACGAGATAGGATTCCCAGTCCTGGTTGGGCTCGTTGATCGGCTCCAGCAGGGTGCGATCGGGCGGCAGGCTGGCGAGGCGGCCGGCGAGGCGCGTGACGAGGCCGAGGTAGCGATCCCACAGCAGCGGGGCGTGGCCGTCGGTGCCGAGCACGTCCTGCAGTCCATCGGGACGCTCCTCGTCGACGGGCAACAGATGCATGTCGACGATCACCGTGAAGCCCAGCGCCTGCAGGCGTTCGGTCGACGCGACGACGTGCTCGATCAGCGGGCCGGCGCCGTCGTCACCGGCCCAGAGTAGGGCGGCGGCGTCGAAGTTCAGGCGGACGAAATCGAAGCCCTCGGCCTTGAGATTGGCAAGCTGGCTGTCGTCGAGCCGCCCCATCCAGTCGGGAAAGTTGTTCCGGTCGAAACCCGGCGCCAGGAAGGCGTCGCGGGCGGTCCAGGTCTGCCAGACCTCGAAGTTGATGCCGCGCTTGAGCGTCGGGGCGGCGGCGGCCGGGAGGGCGGCAAGGAGCGCGAGGCAGAACGCCACCAGACGGGCGGCGCGGACGGAGCGGGGCATCAAGGTGGTCCTCCGGGGCCGGCTTGGCGCCGGCGGCGCGATCATGACCGGGCGCTGCCGTCGGTGCAACGGATCCCTGCGGAAGTTGACGATCTTCCGTCAGGCGCCACAACGTGAGAGAAGGCGGCCAGACTTTCACGATCCGGCGCGGACCTCGGCCCGCCCGGCAAGACCGGCAGATCCATCATGTTCCTGACCCTGGTCGACTTCGTCGGCTGTTTCGCCTTTGCCCTCAGCGGCGGCACGCGCGCCGTGGAGCGGCGGCTCGATCCCTTCGGCATCGTCTTCCTGGCCTTCGTGGCCGCCACCTTCGGCGGCATCATCCGCGACGTGGTGATCGGCGCCGTACCGCCGGTGGCTTTCGCCACCTGGCATTATTTCGCCATTTCCTGCGTCGCCGGCTTCTGCTGCGTCTTCGCCCACAATCTGATCGCCCGCCTCGCCGCGCCGGTGGCGGTGTTCGATGCGCTGGGCCTCGGGCTCTACGTGGTGGTGGGAACGCGCAAGGCGATGGATGCCGGCCTGTCGCCGCTGATGGCGGCGGTGCTGGGCATGATCACCGCCATCGGCGGTGGCATCGGCCGCGACATCCTGGCGGCGCAGACGCCGATGGTGCTGCACAAGGAGATCTATGCCCTGGCGGCGCTGATCGGTGCGCTGGTGGTGTCGGTCGGCGACTATTATCACCTGCCGGGCGTACCGGTCGCCGTCGTCGGCGGCGGCCTCTCGATCCTGCTTCGTCTCGCCGCCATGCGGTGGGACTGGAACCTGCCGCCCCCGACCAGCCGCACCTGAAAGAAAATCCCGGCGCGGGCGCCGGGATTTCCTCGTCTCCTGCCTTCAGGCCGCTGTCGCCGCCTGATCGAGTTGCCTCAGCCGGCGCGAACGCTGGAGAGGAAGGTGCCGAGCTCGCGCCGCAAGGTATCGGACTGCTTGGCCAGGTCATTGGCGGCCACCAGAACCTCGGTTGCGGCGCCGGAGGACTCGGTTGCCGCCTGGGTGATGCCCACGACGTTCTGCGACACCTGATGGGTGCCGATCGACGCCTGACTGACGTTGCGGGCGATCTCGCCGGTCGCCGCGCCCTGCTGATCGACGGCGGTGGCGATCGACGTCGCGATGCGGTTGAGATGCTCGATCACGCCGGTGATGGTGACGATCGCCTCCGCCGACGACTGGGTCGAGGCCTGGATCTCGCCGATCTGACTGGAGATCTGCGAAGTGGCCTTCGAGGTCTGGTCGGCAAGCTGCTTGACCTCGGCGGCGACGACCGCAAAGCCCTTGCCCGCCTCGCCGGCCCGCGCCGCCTCGATGGTGGCGTTCAGCGCCAGGAGATTGGTCTGCGAGGCGATGCTGTCGATGAGGTTGACCACCTCGCCAATTCGGTTGGCGCTTTCGGCCAGCTCCCGCACCCGTGCCGCCGTCGCCTGGGCATCCTTGGTCGCCTTGGACGCGACGGAGGTGCTTTCGTCGGCCTGCCGCTTGATCTCGGCGATGGAGGTTGCCAGCTCCTCGGCAGCGGCGGCGACGGTCTCTACGTTGGTCGAGGCCTCCTCGGCGGCGCTCGCCACGGTGACCGACTGATTGGAGACCTCCTCGGTGGCGGCTGACATCGACTGCGCTGCCGCCTGCAACTGCGTCGAGGCGCCGACCACCGTCTCCACCACGCCGCCGACCGCTGTCTCGAAGGCGTCGGCCAGTTCCTTCATCTCAGCCCGGCGGCGCGTTTCGGCCTCGGCCTTGGCGCGCTCCTGGTCGGCGCGCATGCGATGGTTCTCCTCGAGGCCCTGCTTGAACACGTTGAGCGTCGCGGCCATGGTGCCGACCTCGTCGCCTCGCCCGAGATAGGGGACGGCGACCGAGAGATCGCCCTCGGAAATCCTTCGCATGACGCTGGTGATCGAGACGATCGGGCGCGACAGGCTGCGGCCGATCAACACCGCCAGCGCAAGGCCAAGCAGCAGGCCACCGGCGCTGAAACTCCACAAGGTGGTGGTGGTCGATGCCTGACTCGCCTCGGTGTCGGACTTCAGCTTGGCTTGCGACGTACGAACCGCTGATTGGAAGCTGGCGAACTCGTCGGCGATCTTGGCAACGAAGGTGCGCATCTTGACCGCCTGGTCCTCGATGCTCGCGTTCATCGCCAGGGACTTGTCGAAGCCCTCGACATACTGTCCGACGTGGTCGCGGATGGTGCCGAGCCGCTTGCCGAGGGCGGGATCGGCGGCGGCCATGGCTTCGCCGAGCGCCTCTGTGGCCGTCTCGAAAGCTTCGGCGGCGTTCTTGTCGGCATCGGCCTCGCTTCCCGCCGTCGCCTTGGTGGCGAAGATGCGGCCGGTGAGGATGAAACGAAGAGCTTTCTCGGACGCCGTCGCCACCGGCGTTCCGACTCCCACCTCGTCGATGATCGCCTCAAGGTCGGTACGTAGCGAAACGCCGAGCGGGCCGAGCTGCTCGGCGGTCAGGCGCTTGACCTCGGCGCGGGTCTTGATGAGCTCGGCGAGAAGGCCGTCATAGGTCTCGAAACTGGCCTGCATGGACCGGAGATGGTCGAGTTGTTCAGCATCCGAGGCTGTCTTGAGGCCGTCTTCGAGCGCTGCGCGCATGCTTGACGCTCGCTCGGCCACGGCGGCTTCGGTATCCGGTAGCGTCGTGTAGATGACCTCCCGTGCCGCTCGCCGATACTCGAGAAAGCTCGTCTGGACGACGTTGGCCTTGTCGGTGACATCGATTTGGGTGAACAGCGTGCCGATGGCCCCGCCGATGCCGGAAAGGCTCCGGAGCGACATGCCGGCCGTGAAGGCCAGAATCACCAAAATGGCGGTGAAGCCGAGGCCAATGCGCGTGGAAATGTTCATGGACCGTCGAGTTCCGGCGGTCTGGGAGTGAGTTTGCATGGTTATCGCTTCCTCCTGTCGGTTAAACACAAGCCCAACCTCAGGCAGAGAAGTGCGTTTTCACGACTCGCTGCTGATTGATCGATCACTATTTCGATTGAAATTGGTTAACGAGATCATAACGCGAAATAATATCCTGAGATTGTCATATATATCTTCTGCCTGCCATCAACGAATTTTCTTTTGTTTTTGGAATGTATAATAGGATTAGTGGAAATTATACTTCAAAACGGATAGATAATGGCTGGATTCGAGGGTGGCGTTTGAAAGTGGAATTAAGAAGCTTTCTAAGTTAAATATTGATCAGTTGCTTTCCCGCAGGAGAAGGCAATCTCACCTAGCAACTTTTACAATGTAAAAATTGTTGTTTTTATCGCAATTTTTGTAGAGGTTGCCTTTGAGGTCGTAACGTTGGCAAGGCGGCCCGTGATGCACGGCGAGCCGAAAGTCTAGAGTCCCGCCAATCGGGTTTTCTCGATCCGATCGAAAAGCGCCTGTTCCAGGAAATGAGCCTGGAGCCTTCGCCGCACGACCAAATGCTTCAAGTTTGCCGGCAAAGGCTCGAGGTCGGTCGCGTGCGTGAACCGAGCGGGGCGCCCGCGCGAAGCGGCGGGCGTCCTGATGGCGGGAGAGAGGTGAGCCGCTTCCCTCGGCGCTAAAAACAAGAACGGCGCCGAAGCGCCGTGTCTTTCACATCTTGGAAGCGGAATGGTGGGCGTGACAGGGATCGAACCTGTGACCCCTACGATGTCAACGTAGTGCTCTCCCGCTGAGCTACACGCCCGTTTCCATTTTTGCGGGGCCACCTCATCGGCGGCGTGGGCGGGGATATAGCGTCCTTTCCCGCCCCACGCAAGGGCCTTGAGACGCTTTTCCGAATTCCCCTTCAAGTCCTTGACCGAAAACTCTTTTCCGTCCGGAAAACCGCCGGCTGCCGTCAGGCGGCCGCCAGCATCTTCTCCACCTCGCGCACGAGGTCCTTGAGATGGAAGGGCTTGGACAGCACCTTGGCGTCCTTGGGAGCCTGGCTGTCGGGATTGAGCGCCACGGCGGCGAAGCCGGTGATGAACATGATCTTGAGGTCGGGGTCGAGCTCCGTGGCCCGGCGGGCCAGCTCGATGCCGTCCATTTCCGGCATGACGATGTCGGTGAGCAGAAGCGTGAAAGGCTCCTCGCGCAGCCGTTCGTAGGCGCTCCTGCCGTTATCGTAGGAAACGACGTCATAGCCGGCATTGGCGAGTGCCTTGGCCAGGAAACGGCGCATGTCGTTGTCGTCTTCGGCCAGCAGAATACGGTTCATTTGCAGTTCCGGTCAGATGAGAAGCGGCAGCAGGCCGCGCGATGCTCCAACTATCTCACAAGAGCACCGGTACGGTAAACTTGCGGTTAGCGGGCTGCGTTTCAGGCCGTTCCACTCTGTGTAGAACTTTTCAGGAGGGCGTTCAAACCCCGTAGTGGAGCGAATTTGACTTTTGGCTTGCGCCTCGGGCGGGCGCCGGACGTCCGCCGCGACCGTTCTCGCGGTATCGGCGAGGTCGTTGCCGACGGGGCGCGTTGGCGTGATGCCGAGCTGTGCCGGCCGATGCCGTGACACATCGCGCCGGGCCACAGCGGACACTCAGCCACGTTAACAATAGACAGGCCTGACAAAACAAGGCAGATTTCAGAATCAGGAGTACAGAAGCCCTGTTTTTCGGTCGCCAGCGGACCGGGCGAGAGGCTCCACGGACTGGAGAGGGATGCGCGTCGTCACCGATTTCCGCTCGGAACCGCCCTTCGAGATTCTGTCCCCCGTGGAGCAGATCCACCCCTTCGTCTTCAACTCGCCGCACTCCGGCACCGCCTATCCGGAAGACTTCCTCGCCGCCAGCCGGCTGGACAAGCGCCGCATCCGTCTCTCGGAGGACGCGCATGTGGACAAGCTGTTCATGCACGCCGTCACGGCGGGCGTACCACTCCTCAGGGCGCATTTCCCGCGCGCCTATCTCGACGTCAACCGCGAGCCCTACGAGCTCGATCCCCGCATGTTCGACGGGCGGATGCCGGCCTTTGCCAACATCCGGTCCATCCGGGTGGCCGGTGGGCTCGGTACGGTGCCGCGCGTCATTTCCGAGAGCGAGGAGATTTACGCCGGGCCGCTGCCGATCGAGGTAGCGCTCGACCGCATCGAGGCGCTCTACAAGCCCTATCACGCGGCGCTCACCCGCCTCCTGGCCCAGACGCACGTCCGCTTCGGCCGTGCCGTGCTGATCGACTGCCACTCCATGCCGTCGTCGGTGAGGGGGCAGGACGCCAAGAATCGATCCGACTTCGTGCTCGGCGATCGTCACGGCACCTCGGCGGCGCGGGCGTTGACCGACCATGCCGCCAGCGCGCTCTCGGCGCTCGGCTACAAGGTGGCGATCAACCGCCCCTATGCCGGCGGCTTCATAACCGAGCATTACGGGCGGCCGGCCAAGGGCCTGCACGCCCTGCAGATCGAGATCAACCGGTCGCTCTACATGGACGAGCGCACGCTCGAACCGCACTCCGGCTTTGTACGCCTCACCGCCGAACTCGCCGAGTTCATCGACGGCCTGATGCGCCTGCCGCTCGAAGTGGTCTGTCCGTCACCCGGCCGCTTCGCGGCCGAATGATCGGACTTGGCGCTTCGCGGCCGAATGACAGAAACTGCCCGCTTCGCGGCCGAGCGATCGGACCTGCGTGCCGGCCTCGCAATCTTTGAAACGTTTTCAGAAAAACGCGCCTCTGGCGCCACCCCGTCATGCACGATAGGCTGAAAAGAAAAGGGGCCGTCGCAAACGCGGCGGCCCAAGTCTTAGGGAGGAAACGCCCAAGGAGGGCGGACAGCGCAGAAGCCTGCGCTGTACCCGGATACAATGCCTACTTTCGTCGTATTGGTCAACCCCTCGCGGTAGAGTGTGTGCCGACAACTCGCGTTTTGGTGGGGATGACAGCAATGGATAGCAAAGCCGCCACAGGCCGGAGAAACGTATTTATTTGAATCCAAAAATAAAAACAATGGGATGAACCAGCCGCTCAAATGCGGTCGCAACGTTGCGCTCCGCCGTGCGCCATGTGGGAAACATATCGGATATGCAGATCACACCTATCTCCAAGGCCTTCTTCGATCAGCTGGCCGACGCCGCTTCAGCAGCGATCCTGCCGCATTTCCGCACGGCGCTCGCCGTCGAGAACAAGCTTGAGGACGCCTTCGATCCGGTGACGGTCGCCGACCGGGCCGGTGAGGTGGCCATGCGCGAGCTGATCGGCGCCACCTATCCCGACCACGGCATTCTTGGCGAGGAGTTCGGCAACACCGGGCTCGACCGCGACAAGGTCTGGGTGCTCGATCCCGTCGACGGCACGCGGTCGTTCATCGCCGGCATCCCGCTGTGGGGCACGCTAATCGGCCTCCGGGCCAGCGGCCGGGCGGTGCAGGGCATGATGGCGCAACCCTTCACCGGCGAGCGCTTCTACGGCGACGGCGTGACCGCCAGTTATACCGGGCCGGGCGGCGAACGGCTGCTCCGGACACGGCCTTGTTCCGACATCTCCCAGGCGACGCTGTTTACCACCTCGCTCCGGCCCTTCTCCGACAGCGAGCGGCAGGCCTATCTCTCGGTCGAGGGGCAGGCGAAGCTCGTTCGCTACAGTGCCGACTGCTACGCCTATTGCATGGTGGCGGCCGGGCAGGCCGACCTCGTCATCGAAGCAGGCCTGCAACCATATGACATCACGGCGCTGATTCCGGTGATCGAGGGGGCGGGTGGCGTCGTCACCAACTGGACGGGCGGCAGTGCCGCCGACGGCGGCCGCGTGGTGGCGAGCGGCGACCGGCGCCTGCATGATCAGGTTCTGAAGCTGCTTGCAGCCGGGGAGACCGCGTCAGCTGGCGCATCCGGCGTCATTCCGACGAGCCGGGGATGAAAGCGTCGAAGGCCGCCCAGAACTGGGCGGCATAGACCTCGCGCTCCATCATGATCTCATGGCGGGCGCCATGGATCAGGATATAGGCGGGGTTGCGCAGGCGGCGCGCCATGGTCTCGACGGCGAGGCGGCTCACCACCGTGTCGGCGCCGGAGTTGACCAGCATCACCGGCGCGGCCACCTGGTCGGCGATGTCCGGCGCGGCGAGCAGGTCGAACATGCGCGTCGCCGCCGCCACCCAGCCGAGCGTCGGCGCGGCGAGGCGGTAGACCGGCTGGGCGGCGCAGATCGCCTCGATCATCCGGTAGCGATCGGGGTCGGAGGTCAGCGGGTTGCGCTCGAAGGTCCTGGCCTTGGTTGCCCGGCGGCGCTGGCCGGGAATGTAGCGGGGCCCGGCGCCGCAGTGGACGGCAAGGCGCAGCAGCAGCCGGCGGAAGCCCGGCATGGTCGTCCGTTGCGGCAGGCCGAGCATGGGCGCCGTCAGGACCAGCCGCTCGAAGGTAGGGGCGAGAAAGCGCCCGGCGGCCAGAAGAACGCCGCCGCCCATCGAATGGCCCAGCGCGAAATAGGGCGGCGGACAATCCGGCAGCACGACGCGGCGGCGAAAGGCCTCGATGTCACGCAGGTAATGGCGGAAGCTGCGGACATGGCCCTTGCTGGGGTCGTCGGTGAGCCGGGTCGAACCGCCCTGGCCGCGCCATTCGAGGACCGCCACTGCGAAGCCGCGCTTCCGCAGGCGTTCGACGACATGGAAATACTTCTCGATGGTCTCCGACCAGCCGGGAAACAGGCAGACCGTGCCCTTCACGCCTCCCGGCAGCGCCGGCCAGCGGGCGGTGCGCAGGCGCACGCCGTCGGACGTCGAAATCATCTCCAGCCGGCAGCCGGCCGGGATGGGATTTTCGGCGAGATCGAGAAGATCCATGAGTGCTCCCCGGCGACGATACCCATTCGCCGCCGCGCCGTTTCTAGCACGTCGGCGACGGCCGGCGCCATCGCCGACGGCAGCGAAAGCGATTGTCGCCGCCCCTCTTGAAAAGCGAAATCGTCGCCCCAAATCAAGGATCGCGGACGCCGGAAGGGTCCGCGGCGACCGGACGTTCCGCCTCGGAGAGGGGAACAGAAAGCCGGTCGGCCAAACTCACGACTGTCGCTCAACTGGAGGACATCATGCGTAATTTCGACCTTTCTCCGCTCTATCGCTCGACCATCGGCTTTGATCGCCTGTTCTCGCTGCTCGACCAGGTTTCGACCAGCGACGCGTCGGCCCAGTCCTATCCGCCCTATAACATCGAGCGCACCGGCGAGAATGCCTATCGCATCACCATCGCCGTCGCGGGCTTCTCCGAGGACGAGCTGACGATCGAGGCGCGCGAAGCCGTGCTGACGGTCAAGGGCGAGAAGAAGCCCGAAGCCGAGGACAACGGCCGCGAGATGCTCTATCGCGGCATCGCCGCCCGTGCCTTCGAGCGCCGCTTCCAGCTTGCCGATCATGTCGAGGTGAAGGGCGCCTCGCTTGAGCACGGCCTCCTGCACGTCGATCTCGTGCGCGACATTCCCGAGAGCAAGCGGGCGCGCACCATTCCGATCGGCAAGGGCGAGGCCCGGCAGATCGAAGCGACCATCAACTGACCCGGCGGTTTGGCGAGCGGGGACCGCTCCGCTCGCTACCCAAAATGACGAAGGGCGTCCCGGAAGGGGCGCCCTTTTTGCTTGCGCAGTCCAGAATCGCAGCGGTTACTTGCCGAGCGCCTTCAGGAAGTGGTCGACCTCGTGGGCGGCGGTGGCGAACGACGTGACGAGCCGGACGAGGTCCTCGTCGTCCCTGGGTTTCTCGGTCTCATCGAGGCCGTCGGGATTCCACTCGTAGAACTGGGCGCCGGCCGCCTTCAGGCGGGCGCTGACCGGCTTCGGCCAGATGGCGAAGACTTCGTTGGCCTCCGGCTCCCACAGGATGCGGGCGGTGGAAAGCTGGCTGATGCCGGTGGCGAGCCGCTTGGCCATGGTGTTGGCGTGATAGGCGTTGTCCAGCCAGTGGCCCCGGTCGAAATAGCCCTGGAACTGGGCGGCGACGAAGCGGCTCTTGGAGAAGAGCTGGCCGGCGCGCTTGCGGATATAACCGAAATCCTCTGCCTTCTTGCCGTTGAAGAAGACGACCGCCTCGGCGCACCAGCAGCCGTTCTTGGTGCCGCCGAAGGACAGCACGTCGACGCCGGCCTTCCAGGTGATGTCGGCCGGCTGGCAGCCGAGGAAGGCGAGAGCGTTGGCAAGGCGGGCGCCGTCCATGTGCACCTTGAGGCCGTGGGCATGGGCGACGGCGGCGAGCGCGGTCACTTCCTCCACCGTATAGACGGTGCCCCATTCGGTCGACTGGCTGAGCGAGACGGCAACCGGCCGGCCGTGGTGGACGGCGGCCGGGAAGTAGCGGGCGATCGCCGCGGCCAGCGCGTCGGGCGTCAGCTTGCCGCGGGCGCCGGGAATGCTGACAAGGCGACCGCCGGACAGGAACTCCGGCGCGCCGGCTTCGTCGCAGGCGATATGCGCCACGTCATGGCAGATGACGATGCCGGCCGGCTTCATCACCGAGGCGAGCGACAGCGAGTTGGCCGCCGTGCCGGTGGCGACGAAGAAGACGGAGACGTCGTGCTCGAACACCTCCGAGAACCAGTCGACGGCGACGCGCGTCTGGTCGTCGGCGCCATAGGCGGGAACGGAGCCGTTTCCGGCGTTCAGGAGGGCATTGGCCACTTGCGCCGAAGCGCCGGCCCAGTTGTCGCTGGCAAAGTACATGGAGCCGAGTTTAGCCTTGTCGATCTCGGGCGACAGCCGCCGAGTTTGCGCACCACCCATGCAGGCCGTTCATGCCGCCGTCAATCCGGATTCCGTACCCAAAAAAATGGGTCAGGATGATTGACGGGACGGCAAGGTTATGCAAATAACGCATCGCGCATTCGGGACCGCGATAGTTTGGTTCCGGATGGGCGGATCCGGGGGCTCGGGCCGACTTTTTCGGAGGAAAAAACGGCCGACGCATTTTCCCGAATTCCCCCGCTCGCGGTTTTCGCTTGCCTCTGGGAGGCAACCGGTGCAAAGCGCGAAACGGAGGATTCCGGGGGAGGAGTGAGCTTCGGGATCATCTGGCGAAACGGCTGTCGAGGCTGTCTCCTTGTTCCGGGTTTCACGGGATGAGGACGACGGCTGTCGCTGTCGCATCGTCCGGCGGAAGCGCCGGGCCATGGCTGCCGGAGAGAACGGACGTCACAGCGCGGTCATAAGCGGGTATATAAGGAATAGCCCGCTCCTCGCACGGAGGCGTCCGGAAGAGACACCCTTCGGCGGGCCACTCGCCCGCCGCACACTGATGAGGACTTCGCCATGAAGACGCTCGACGAATCGATGCCGCACCTCGCGCTTGCCGCGCCGAATGCCGCAACGAGCGCCACGCGCACGCCGGCCGACGAGATCGCCGACATCCGTGCGAAAGCCGAGGCGGAGGGCCTCTACAGCGCGGCGCACGAGCACGACGCCTGCGGCGTCGGCTTCGTCGCCGACATCAAGGGCCGCAAGAGCCACCAGACCGTGACGGACGCCCTCTATGTGCTCGAGAACCTCGAGCACCGCGGCGCCGTGGGCGCCGACCCGCTGATGGGCGACGGCGCCGGCATCCTGGTGCAGATCCCGCATCGCTTTTTCGCCGAAGAGTGTCAGAAGCTCGGCTTCAAGCTGCCGGAGGCCGGCAGCTATGGCGTCGGCCAGTTCTTCCTGCCGCAGGACGAGGCCGAGCGCAGCCGCGCCGTCGAGATCGTCGAGCGGTCGGTGAAGGGCGAGGGGCTTCAGATCCTCGGCTGGCGCGAAGTGCCGGTCGACAACTCCGCCCTGTCCGACGGCGTCAAGGCGACCGAGCCGGTGCATCGCCAGCTCTTCGTGGCGTTGCCCGGCGTCACTGACCAGGAGCTTCTGGAGCGCAAGCTCTACATCGCCCGCAAGGTGCTGTCCGGCGACGTCTACGAGGCCGACTGGAACGGCGCCACCAAGCGCAATCAGGATGCCTTCTACGTGGTGTCCTTCTCCTCGCGCACCGTCGTCTACAAGGGCATGTTCCTCTCCTATCAGGTCAAGCGCTACTATCCCGACCTCTCGGACGCACGCTTCGAGTCGGCGCTGGCGCTCGTCCATCAGCGTTTCTCGACCAACACCTTCCCGTCCTGGAAGCTGGCGCACCCCTATCGCATGGTCGCCCACAACGGCGAGATCAACACGCTGCGCGGCAACGTCAACTGGATGTATGCCCGTCAGGCGACCACCACGTCCAAGGCCTTCGGCGAGGACATCGAGAAGATCTGGCCGATCTCCTACGAGGGCCAGTCGGACACCGCCTGCTTCGACAACGCGCTGGAGTTCCTGCTGCGCGGCGGCTACTCGCTGCCGCACGCGGTGATGACCCTCATTCCCGAGGCCTGGGCCGGCAACGAGAGCATGGATGCCGAGCGCAAGGCCTTCTATGAATATCACGCCGCCATCATGGAGCCCTGGGATGGCCCCGCCGCCGTCGCCTTCACCGACGGCCGGCAGATCGGCGCGACGCTCGACCGCAACGGCCTGCGTCCGGCCCGCTATGTCGTCACCGACGACGATCGGGTGATCCTCGCCTCCGAAAGCGGCACGCTGCCGATTCCGGAAGAGAAGATCGTCGAGAAGTGGCGCCTCCAGCCCGGCAAGATGCTGCTGATCGACCTCGTCGAGGGGCGCATCATTTCGGACGACGAGATCAAGAAGACGATCTCGACGGCGCAGCCCTATGCCGAGTGGATCCACGACACCCAGCTGGTCCTCGAGGACCTGCCGGCGGTGCGCGCCCGCGCGCCCAAGTCGGCCGAGAACCTCCTCGACCTGCAGCAGGCCTTCGGCTACAGCCAGGAAGACCTCAAGGTGCTGATGGCGCCGATGGCCGTCACCGGCCAGGAGGCGATCGGCTCCATGGGCACCGACACGCCGATCTCGGTGCTGTCGTCGCAGTCCAAGCTCCTCTACACCTACTTCAAGCAGAACTTCGCCCAGGTGACCAACCCGCCGATCGATCCGATCCGCGAGGAGCTGGTCATGAGCCTCGTCTCGTTCATCGGCCCGCGTCCGAACCTGTTCGACCGCGGCGGCGACGACGCGCACAAGCGGCTCGAGGTGCGTCAGCCGATCCTGACCAACGAGGATCTCGAGAAGATCCGGTCGATCGAGACCGTCGACGGCGCCGGCTTCAAGACCATCACCATCGACATCACCTATCCGGCGGCCAACGGTCCCTCCGGCATGCGGCCGGCCCTCGAGGCCATCTGCATCCAGGCCGAGGCGGCGGTGCGCATGTCGGCGGCCGGTCAGGTCTACAACATCATCATCCTCAGCGATCGCATGGTCGGCGCCGAGCGCATCGGCATTCCGGCGCTGCTCGCCACGGCGGCCGTGCATCATCACCTCATCCGCAAGGGTCTTCGCACCCAGGCCGGTCTGGTGGTGGAATCGGGCGAGCCGCGCGAGGTGCACCACTTCGCCTGCCTCGCCGGCTACGGCGCGGAAGCGATCAACCCGTATCTCGCCTTCGATACGCTGATCGCCATGAAGGACAAGCTGCCCAAGGGGCTGGACGAGCACAAGATCGTCTACAGCTACATCAAGTCCATCGGCAAGGGTCTCCTGAAGATCATGTCGAAGATGGGCATCTCGACCTATCAGTCCTACTGCGGCGCCCAGATCTTCGACGCCGTCGGCCTGTCGTCGCGCTTCGTGCAGAAGTATTTCTTCGGCACCGCTACCCGCATCGAAGGCGTCGGTCTCGACCAGATCGCCAAGGAGACGGTGGCCCGCCATGCCCGCGCCTTCGGCGCCGACCCGACGCTCACCAGCATGCTGGAAGTGGGCGGCGAATATGCCCAGCGGGTGCGCGGCGAGGCGCATGTCTGGACGGCGGGCGTCATCGCCGGCCTGCAGCATGCCGTGCGCGCCAACTCCTTCGAGCAGTTCCAGAAGGAGTTCTCGGACACCGTCAACGCCCAGAGCGAACAGGCGATGACCATCCGTGGACTGTTCCGCATCAAGTCGGCCGAGGAGATCGGCCGGACGCCGGTGCCGCTCGATGAAGTCGAGCCGGCCCAGGACATCGTCCGGCGGTTTGCCACCGGCGCCATGAGCTACGGCTCGATCAGCCGCGAGGCGCACACCAACCTCGCCATCGCCATGAACCGCATCGGCGGACGCTCGAACACCGGCGAGGGCGGCGAGGAGGCCGATCGCTTCAAGCCGCTGCCGTCGGGTGACAGCCTGCGCTCGGCGATCAAGCAGGTTGCCTCGGGTCGCTTCGGCGTCACCACCGAGTATCTGGTCAACTCCGACCAGATGCAGATCAAGATGGCGCAGGGTGCCAAGCCCGGCGAGGGCGGACAGCTGCCCGGCCACAAGGTCGACGCGGTCATCGGCAAGGTGCGTCACGCCACCCCCGGCGTGCAGCTCATCTCGCCGCCGCCGCATCATGACATCTACTCGATCGAGGATCTGGCGCAGCTGATCTTCGACCTGAAGAACGTCAACCCGACCGGCGAGGTGTCGGTGAAGCTCGTCTCGGAAGTCGGCGTCGGCACGGTTGCCGCCGGCGTCGCCAAGGCGCGCGCCGACCACATCACCATCTCCGGCTTCGAGGGCGGTACCGGCGCTTCGCCGCTGACCTCCATCAAGCACGCGGGTTCGCCCTGGGAGATCGGCCTCGCTGAGACGCAGCAGACACTGGTGATTAACGGCCTGCGCTCGCGCGTCGAGCTGCAGGTCGACGGCGGCGTCCGCACCGGCCGCGACGTCCTGGTCGGTGCACTGCTCGGCGCCGACGGCTTCGGCTTCGCCACCGCGCCGCTGATCGCGAGCGGCTGTCTGATGATGCGCAAGTGCCATCTCAACACCTGCCCGGTCGGCATCGCCACCCAGGATCCGGTGCTGAGGAAGCGCTTCGTCGGCCAGCCGGAGCACGTCATCAATTACTTCTTCTTCGTCGCCGAGGAAGTGCGCCGCTACCTTGCCGCGCTCGGTTTCCGCAAGCTGGAGGAGATCGTCGGCCGCACCGACATCCTCGACAAGCAGGCGGGCATCGCGCACTGGAAGGCCAAGGGCCTCGACTTCTCGCGCCTGTTCTACCTGCCGAAGGCGGAGCCGGAGGAGATGCGCCACACCACGGTGCAGAAGCATCCGATCGACGACATCCTCGACCGGAAGCTGATCGCCGAGGCGATGCCGGCGCTCGAAAAGGGCGAGAAGGTCCGCATCGACACGTCGGTGATCAACGTCAACCGCTCGGTGGGCGCCATGCTCTCCGGCGAGATCGCCAAGCGCTACGGCCACGTCGGCCTGCCGGATGACACCATCCGCGTAACGCTGACCGGCACCGCCGGCCAGTCCTTCGGCGCCTGGGGCGCCCATGGCCTGACGCTCGACCTGATCGGTGACGGCAACGACTATGTCGGCAAGGGCCTTTCCGGCGCTCGCCTCGTGGTACGTCCGAACCCGACCTCGAAGATCGTGCCGGAGAAGTCGATCATCGTCGGCAACACCGTGCTCTACGGCGCCATCGCCGGCGAGTGCTACTTCCGCGGTGTGGCCGGCGAGCGCTTCGCGGTGCGCAACTCCGGCGCCATCGCCGTCGTCGAGGGCGTGGGCGATCACGGCTGCGAATACATGACAGGCGGCATCGTCGTCGTGCTCGGCAGCACCGGCCGCAACTTCGCGGCCGGCATGTCCGGCGGCATCGCCTACGTGCTCGATGAGGACGGCAGCTTCAACAAGCGCTGCAACATGTCCATGGTCGAGTTCGAGGAGATGATCGAGGACGAGCTGGCGTTGCCGATCGGCCTCGACGGCAAGGTCGACATTCGCGGTGACATGACGCGCCACGACAGCGAGCGTCTCCGGGCGCTGATCGAGCGGCACCACGCCTGGACCGGTTCGCCGCGCGCCAAGGCGATCCTCGACGATTGGGCCGCCTATCGCGGCAAGTTCGTCAAGGTGATGCCGACCGAGTATCGCAAGGCGCTGGAAGCCATGACGGCGAGCCGCATCGCCGCCGAGTAACCGACAGGGGACGGCCGGAGGGCCGTCCCGCCCCACCGAGACAGGAAAAGGGTCGGAGATCGTCCCCGCGAGCGGCGCCAGGGAAGGCGCCCGTGGCCGGCGACAGGACCCGCAAAGGCTAGACGGAGTGAGAGATGGGCAAGGCTACCGGCTTCCTTGAGTTCGAGCGTCAGGAGCTCAAGTACCAGAAGGTGGACGATCGCGTTCGCCACTACAACGAGTTCACCGTTCCGCCGCTGGAAAGCGACATGCAGACCCAGGGCGCCCGCTGCATGGAATGCGGCGTGCCCTACTGCCACCGCGGCTGCCCGGTGAACAACCAGATCCCCGACTGGAACGACCTCGTCTACAACGGCGACTGGGAGACGGCCTCGCGCAATCTCCACTCGACCAACAACTTTCCGGAGTTCACCGGCCGCGTCTGCCCCGCTCCCTGCGAGGCGGCCTGCACGCTGAACCTGTTCGAGGCGCCGGTGACGATCAAGCAGATCGAATACACCATCGCCGAGCGGGCCTGGAAGGATGGCCGGGTGCAGCCGGAGATCGCCAAGGTCAAGACCGGCAAGAAGGTGGCGGTGATCGGCTCGGGTCCGGCCGGCCTGGCCGCCGCCCAGCAGCTCGTCCGCGTCGGCCATGACGTGCATGTCTACGAGAAGAACGCCCGCGCCGGCGGCCTCCTCCGCTACGGCATCCCCGACTTCAAGCTCGACAAGCACATCGTCGAGCGGCGCGTGCAGCAGATGGTGTCCGAAGGCGTCGTCTTCCACTTCAACGTCAACGTCGGCGTTGATGTGAAGATCGAGGACCTCCGGGGCGAGTATGACGCCGTGCTGCTCGCCGGCGGCTCGGAAAAGTCGCGCGACCTGCCGGTGCCCGGCCGCGAGCTTCGGGGCGTTCACTTCGCCATGGAGTTCCTGCCGCAGCAGAACCGCCGCGTCGGCGGCGAGCCGCTCGGCTCCGTCGACCCGATCTCGGCCCTCGGCAAGCGCGTCGTGGTCATCGGCGGCGGCGACACCGGCTCGGACTGCATCGGTACCTCCAATCGCCAGGGCGCGGTGAGCGTCGTCCAGCTGGAAATCATGCCGAAGCCGCCGGAGAAGGAAGACAAGCTCCTCACCTGGCCGAACTGGCCGCTGAAGCTCAGGACCTCTTCGAGCCACGAGGAAGGCGCCGAGCGCCTGTTCGGCGTCACCGCCACCTCCTTCGAGGGCCAGAACGGCGTCGTCAGCAAGGTCAACTGCGTTGAGGTCGATGCCAAGTTCCAGCCGGTCCCCGGCACGGAGTTCAGCCTCGATGCCGACCTGGTGCTGTTTGCCATGGGCTTCGTGCATCCGGTGCACGAGGGCATGATCAACGATCTCGGTGTCGAGAAGGACGGCCGCGGCAACGTCAAGGCCACCGAGGTCGACTATCGCACCTCGGTCGACAAGGTGTTCGCGGCCGGCGACATGCGGCGCGGCCAGAGCCTCGTCGTCTGGGCGATCCGCGAAGGCCGTCAGGCGGCGCGCTCTATCGACGAGTTCCTGATGGGCGCCTCCGTCCTGCCGCGCTGAGCGTCAATCGGACATCAATCGGCGGCCGGATTCCCCAGGGAGTCCGGCCGTTGCCGTTTCCGATGGGCTCGAGGTTCTCATCTCACCGCGGTTGAGCCGTAGCGGCCGGGCACCGGGTCGAGCGGCAGGCCCTCGACGACGAGGCGGTGCAGCGGCGTGCCGGGCTTCGGCGGCGTGAGGTCGGCGGCGGTGATCAGCTTGTCCTCGCCGGCCGCGCCGGGATCGTTCAGGAGCATGACGAGGCCGTCGCCGGACACTTGCTGCATCAGGTTGGCGGTGGGTGCGGCGACGTCGAGAGCGCTGCCGAGGCTTTGCTGGACGTAGAAGGCGAGCTTGCGGGCGCCGGAGCGGGTGAAGCCGACGCCGTCCTTCAGGCGCAGTTGCCGCACCTGTCCGTCGAGGTCGGGGCCACTCGCCACGAAGGCGCCGTTCTGCGAGAAGGGCTCCCAGACGTCGATATAGGTCGTCCCCTTCTCGCTCGCCTCGTCGCGGATGACGCCGTCGATATAGGTGACGTCGTTGGTGGCCTGCTGGCTCGCCACCGGCACGAGGCCGACCCACTGGAAGGGCACGGCGTGCTCGCGCACCACGCGCATCAGCTCGTTGAGCCGAGCCTTGTAGATGGTCTCCCAGTCGGGGGAGGGGAAGTCGACCATCCGGTCGGGTAGTTCGATGGGCCGGCCGTCGGCGCGGCCGATCATGGCGACCACCGCCACCGGCCGCGGCTTTTCCGTCAGGCGCGCTTCTAGGAAGGCCTTCCAGTCGATGTCGCCGGTGGAGGCGAGGCCGGCATCCTCGGCGGTCTTGGTCTCGATGCGGATATCCGGTCGGTCGGCGAAGGCGACATCGAGGCCGCGCCCGAGGTCGGCGGCCAGACGGTCGCCGATCACCAGCACGACACGCGCGTCGTCCTTCTTGGGGTTCTGCGGCTTGATCACCGCCGGCCGTGCCGCCTTTCGCTGGCCGGGGGGCGGCGCCTTGAGAACCCGGACGCCGGGCGCCGGCGCCACCGGTTCGGGCTGGCCGAGACCAAACAGGCGCATCAGGAAGGGACGGTTGTCGCGCGGCGGCTCGATGACCTCTACCTGTGTGCCCCGCTGGATGATGATCCGCTGCTGAGCATGGGCAGCTGGCGCCGCCGCGATCACCGCGGCGGCGACAAGGACCGTCAGGGCTTTTGCCCTTCGGAGCGCCATTGAACAAGTCTCCCGACAACCGTCGTCTTCGAGCCATCCGGCCCCGGCGTCAGCCGCCCCGCAATAGCGTCAAGAGTTCGAGCGACGCATTGCCGGTGACGGCGAGGCCGCGCTGCGCCTCATAGGCACGGATGGCCGCGACGGTTTGAGGGCCGACCTTACCATCGATCTTTTCGAGAGGGAATCCGATCGCCCTGAGCCGCTGCTGCAGCTCGGCCCGGCCGGCCTCGTCGAGCGGCGTGTAGCCGCGCGGCCAGGGCGTGACGAACGGGCCGCCGCCGGCCAGACGGTCGGCCAGGTGGCCTACGCCGAGCGCGTAGGAGGTGGCGTTGTTGTAGCGCTTGATCGCCTGGAAGTTCCTGAGCGTCAGGAAGGCCGGACCGCCGGACCCGGACGGCAGCAGCAAGGTGGCCTGATCGCCGGGGCGCGGGAAGGCGGCACCGGAGGCGCGGGCGAGTCCGCGCGCCGTCCAGTCGGCCAGCGTCGCCGAGCGGCCGGCCAGCGAGGTGTCGAAGCCGGGCGGCAGCACCACCTCGTAGCCCCAGGTGGCGCCGGGCTGCCAGCCGGATTTGCGGAGATAGTTGGCGGTGGAGGCCAGCGCGTCCGGCACCGACGTCCAGATGTTGCGCTTGCCGTCGCCATCGAAGTCGACGGCGTAGCCGAGATAAGTGGTGGGAATGAACTGCGTCTGGCCCATGGCGCCGGCCCAGGAGCCGGTCATGTGCCGAGCGTCGACGTCATGATGCTCCAGAATGCGCAGCACGGCGTTGAGCTGCTGCCGGCCGTAGGCGGCGCGCGAGCCGCCGCGCCAGCCAAGCGTCGCCAGCGCGCGTACCACGTTCTTCACCTTGGTGGGGTCGCGCAGGATGGCGCCGTAGCTGCTTTCCATGCCCCAGATGGCGACGACGACCTCGCGGTTGACGCCATAGGTCGCCTCGATGCTGTCGAGCAGCGTGCGGTGGCGGACCAGCATGTCGCGGCCGGTGGCGATGCGGCTCTCCGCCGCCATGTCGTCGAGATAGTCCCAGATGGCGCGCGAGAACTCCGGCTGGCTGGTCGCCTTGGTCAGCACGTCACTGTCGGGGCCGACGCCCCGGAAGGCGGCATCGAAAGTGGCGCGCGAGACGCCGCGCGCTTCGGCCGCCGGCCACTGGCTCTCGACGAAGGCGGTGAAGGCGGGCGGTATCGGCTCGTCGGCGAGCGGCGGCAGGCCGGACTGGTCGGGAACGTCGAAGTCGTTGCCGAGCACGGCGCAGGCCGCAAGGAAGCCGGCGAGCGTGAGGGCGGCGGCGCCCCGGGCGATCCGTGATACGTTCGTCATGACGCGCTCCCCCTTTTCAGGCCTTAGGTGGTCGTTTCAAAGACGAGACTTATGGTAAACGATCGGTTAAGTTCCGTGGCGTTTCGTCCATGGTCCACTGCTTGCGGACCTTTCACGAGGGATTTTTTTCGACGACCTCCACAATTCCAAAATTAAACATTTTTCCGCTATTGATGGTCCCGCCCACGCGGCAGACGTCCTGACCTCGGACCGTCACCAGATTGCCGCTCAGGAGTGCTTCATGTCCAAACGTATTCGTAAAGCCGTTTTCCCCGTCGCTGGCCTCGGCACCCGCTTCCTTCCGGCCACCAAGGCCGTGCCGAAGGAGATGATGACCGTCGTCGACCGGCCGGCCCTCCAATATGTCGTCGACGAGGCCAAGGCGGCCGGCATCGAGCATTTCATTTTCGTCACCGGCCGCGGCAAGGAAGTGATCGAGAATCATTTCGACCTCGCCTATGAGCTCGAGGCGACGCTCGCCGCTCGCAACAAGACGGCCGCCCTCGAAGAACTGCGCGCCGAGCGCCCGGCAGCCGGCACCACCTCCTTCACCCGCCAGCAGGAGCCGCTCGGCCTTGGCCACGCCGTCTGGTGTGCCCGCGACATCGTCGGCGACGAACCTTTCGCGGTGCTGTTGCCCGACATGCTGATGAAGCACACGACGCCTTGCCTCAAGAGCATGGTCGATGCCTATGAGAGCGGCGCCAACGTCGTCAGCCTCGAAGAATGCGATCCGGCCCAGACCTCGTCCTACGGCATCGTCGCCCTGGGCAAGACGCTGGCCACCGATGTGTTCGAGATCACCGACATGGTGGAGAAGCCCAAGCCGGCCGAGGCGCCCTCCAACTTCTACATCTCCGGCCGCTACATCCTGCAGCCGCGTATCTTCGAGCTGTTGGGTAGCCAGGAAAAGGGCGCCGGCGGCGAGATCCAGCTCACCGATTCCATGCTGCGCCTCGCCAAGGAGCAGCCCTTCTGCGGCGTGCGCTTCCGCGGCACCACCTTCGACACCGGCACCAAGCTCGGCTTCCTCAAGGCGAACATCGCCTATGGCAGCGAGCGCACCGACATCGACCCGAATATCGTCAATGAGTTGAAAAGCGTTCTGGGCTGATCGACTTTTTGTTGTCAGCCTCAGACGCCGGCGGGCCTCCGACCCTTAGGCTTCCGCTACGCTTTCCGCCTGACGGGGCTTTGCCACGTCAGGCCCGCTCCGCGCGGGCGCCGCTTGGCGCCGGAAGCCGCCTTCGGCGGCTTCTGTTTTCTCGGCCTCAGACGCCGGCGGCGACATCTGTCACCTTGGCTTTCGCGCTCCGCGCGGGCGCCGCTTGGCGCCGGAAGCCGCCTTCGGGCGGCTTCTGCCTTTCCGTGGCGAGCCGTGCAAGAAAACCTGACAAGCGCGCTTGCCTTATGGCCGATCCTGTGGATTGCTCGACCGCCAAGGGGCTTCGGAGGTAAGCATGTCCATAGAGCTTTGGCTGGCTTTTGTTGCCGCATCGGCGGTTCTTCTGGCGATTCCGGGACCGACCGTTCTCCTGGTGATTTCCTATGCCCTTGGCCACGGCAAGCGTGCGGCCGTGGCGACGGTGACGGGCGTCGCCCTGGGCGATTTCACGGCGATGACGGCATCCATGCTCGGCCTCGGTGCGCTTCTCGCCACCTCCGCCGCGCTATTCACCGTTTTGAAGTGGGTCGGCGCGGCCTATCTGATCTATCTCGGCATCAAGCTTTGGCGTGCGCCCGTGGCAAGCGGAGTGTCCGACGAGGCGGCTTCAGCCGCAAGGGAACGGCCGCTCCGCATCTTCCTGCACGCTTATGCCGTCACGGCCCTCAACCCGAAGAGCATCATCTTCTTCGTGGCCTTCCTGCCGCAGTTCCTCAACCACGCTGAGCCTCTCGCCTATCAGATGGCCATCTTCGAGGCGACCTTTCTCGTGCTGGCGGCGGCCAACGCCGCAACCTATGGCCTGATGGCTGCGATGGCGCGCAAGACCATCCGCAAGCCTCGGGTCCAGAGGCTGGTCAATCGCACCGGCGGTTCGCTGATGATCGGCGCCGGCTTGCTGGCCGCTGGCTGGAAGCGCGCCGCCGCCTGACCCGATGGCCGGAGGGCTCGGCTCCGTCGGGTGGCTGCCGTCACAATGGTCGGGGTGACAGGGCAAGGCGCAGGCCGAAGCCTACCAGCAACGTGGCGAAGGCCCATCGCTGGAGAAGCTGGGCGAGCAGGCTCCGGCCGGCCCATCTGCTGAATGTCGCGCCCGCACCGGCATAGACGATATCGAACATGAGGCCGATCGCGATGAGGATCGCCCCCAGCAGCGCGAACTGTCCAGGCACGCTTCCGCTCTCCGGCCTGACGAACTGCGGCAGGAGAACCGAGCAGAACAGCAGCGCCTTGGGGTTGAGTAGGTTGGTCAGGAGACCGCGCAACGCGGCGCGCAGCCAAGATCGGCCCTCATCGCTGGCTGTTGGCCCGGAGAGGTCCGATATGGGCGATGCGGACTGGAGGATGCTTATGCCGAGCCATACCAGATAGGCGGCGCCGGCAATCCGCACCACGTCGAAGGCGGCCGGCATCGTCCTGAGGAGCGCCGCCAGTCCGGCCGCCGCGAGAAGCACGTGGGTCGCACGGGCAACGGCCAGCCCGGCGGCGACGGCGAGGGCGTATGCCCGCCCCTTGAGCAGGCCGGTTTGCAGGACCAGCACCATGTCCGGTCCGGGGACGAGATAGGCCACGACGAGCGCGCCGGCGAACATCCAGAAGTCGATCAGTCCCATATGTTCCTCCTCGCGTCTTTTCGCTTGGAGGCTAGCGCTGCAAGCCGGGGTATGTCCTTGCGTATTGCGCTTCCATTCGGCGTTGGATTAGCATGGCATGCCAAAAATTGATCTAGGGCCTATCGATCGTGCCAATATTGAAACTTGACGCCATCGATCGTCGGATCCTGGCCGCGCTGCAGCGGGACGCGCGGCTCACCAACGTGGAACTGGCCGAGGAGGTCGGTCTGTCGCCGTCACCCTGCCTGCGCCGGGTCCGGCTTCTGGAGAGGGCCGGCGTGATTGGCGGCTATCACGCCGCCCTGGATCGCGGTGGTGTCGGCCTCGACCTGACCGTCTTCGTCGGGGTCAAGGTCGAGCGTCATCACGACGATTCGGCGGCGGCTTTCGCAGAAGCCGTGCGCACCTTGCCCGAGGTCGTCTCCTGCCATCTGGTCTCCGGGGAGTCCGATTTCCTGTTGCAGGTCGTCCTGCCCAATCTCGCCGCATACGAGCGCTTCCTGCTCGGCACGATTCTGAAGCTGCCGGGGGTCAGCGACGTCCGCAGCAACTTCGCCATACAGACCGTGAAGGCGCAGGCGCCGTTGCCGCTCGATCATTTGCCGGCAGAGGGCGAGTAGCAGGCGGAAACGAAAAAGGGGCGCTTCGGAGCGCCCCTTCCTCACGGATTTGCTTCGGCGATGCCGATCAGAACTTCAGCGCCTTCGCCTGGCGCACCACCGGGATAGCCTTCACCTTGTCGAGCACCTCGGCCGGCACGTCGCCGTCCACCTCGACGAGGCAGATGGCGTCGGCGCCTTGCTCCAGGCGGCCGAGGGCGAAGGTGGCGATGTTGATGCCGGCGTCGCCCAGGAGGCTCGCGAACTTGCCGATGAAGCCCGGCTTGTCCTCGTTGGTGACGTAGATCATCGACGGCGCGAACTCGGCGTCCATCTTGATGCCCTTGATCTCGACGATGCGCGGCTGGCCGTCGGCGAACACGGTGCCGGCGATCGAGCGCTCCTGGCGGTCGGTCGTGAGCGTCAGGCGGATCAGGCTCTCGAAGTTGGCCGAGGCGTTGTTGCGCACCTCGGCGACGGCAATGCCTCGCTCCTTGGCCATCACCGGCGCCGACACCATGTTGACCGACTGCAGGAGCGGCTTCAGCACGCCGGTGATCGCGGCGGCGGAAAGCGCGCGGATGTTCATGCCGGCCACTTCGCCCTCATACTCGATGCGGATCGCCTTGAGGCCGGTCTCGGTGAGCTGGCCGGCGAACGAGCCCAGGAGCTCGGCGAGCTTGACGAAGGGCGTGAGGCGCGGCGCCTCCTCGGCGGTGATCGAGGGCATGTTGAGGGCGTTGGAGACGGCGCCCTTCATCAGGTAGTCGGACATCTGCTCGGCCACCTGCAGGGCGACATTCTCCTGCGCTTCCGTGGTGGAGGCGCCGAGATGCGGCGTGCAGACCACCTTCGGATGGCCGAACAGCGGATGGGCGGTGGCCGGCTCGGTCTCGAACACGTCGAGGGCGGCGCCGGCGACATGGCCGGAATCGAGCGCCGCCTTGAGGTCGGCCTCGACGATCAGGCCGCCGCGGGCGCAGTTGATGATCCGAACGCCCTTCTTCATCTTCAGGATGGCGGAGATGTCGATGATGTTGCGCGTCTTCTCGATCAGCGGCACGTGCAGCGTGATGAAGTCGGCGCGGCGGAACAGGTCGTCGAGTTCCACCTTCTCGACGCCGAGCTCGACGGCCCGCTCGTTCGACAGGAACGGGTCGTAGGCGATGACGCGCATCTTCAGGCCGACGGCGCGGTCGGCGACGATGGAGCCGATGTTGCCGCAGCCGATGACGCCGAGCGTCTTGTTGGTCAGCTCGACGCCCATGAAGCGGTTCTTCTCCCACTTGCCGTCATGCGTCGAGGCGTTGGCCTCGGGAATGTCGCGGGCCAGCGCGAACATCAGGGCGATGGCGTGCTCGGCGGTGGTGATGGAGTTGCCGAAAGGCGTGTTCATGACGATGACGCCGCGCGCCGTGGCGGCGGGAACGTCGACATTGTCGACGCCGATGCCGGCGCGGCCGATCACCTTGAGGTTCTTGGCGTTGGCCAGAAGCTTTTCCGTGACTTTGGTGGTCGAGCGGATGGCGAGGCCGTCATAGTTGCCGATGATCTCGGCCAGCTTGTCCTTGTCCTTGCCGAGGTCGGGCTGGTAGTCGACCTCGACGCCATGGTCCTTGAAGATCTGGACGGCGGTGGCGGACAGCTTGTCGGAAATGAGAACGCGAGGAGCCATGGGAGTCATCCTGGTTGGATGGCGCCTGCACCTTGCCCTTTCCCGTTCACCGAAACGGGAGGAGACCGGTGGCGCCGGATGGAATGTCACTGCGGCTAAAGGGAGTCCCTCCCCGTTTCCGGAGAGGGCAGGGAGGAGGCAAACGAAGCTCGCCTCTCCGAAAGTGCAATCAGGCGGCCTTGGTGAGGCCGGCCAATGCCTTGGCAAAGGCCCAGTCGATCCACGGCGTCAGGGCCGCGACGTCGGAGGTCTCGACAGTGGCACCGCACCAGATGCGGAGGCCCGGAGGGGCGTCGCGATAGGAGGCGATGTCGAAGGCGACGCCTTCCTTCTCGAGAAGGCCGGTCAGCGTCTTGACGAAGGCCTGCTGGCCCTCGACGTCGAGCGCGGCGACGTCCGGGTGGACGAAGCTGAGGCACACCGAGGTGTTGGAGCGGATCGCTTCGGTCTTGGCCAGAAAGGCAACGGAGGGCGTCTTGGCAACCCAGTCGGCAATTGCCTTGGTGTTGGCGTCGGCGCGGGCGATCAGCGCGTCGAGGCCACCGATGGCATCGGCCCACTTCAGCGCGTCGATGTAGTCCTCGACGGCGATCATCGACGGCGTGTTGATGGTGTCGCCCTTGAAGATGCCTTCGATCAACTTGCCGCCCGAGGTGAGGCGGAAGATCTTCGGCAGCGGCCAGGCCGGCTTGTAGCTCTCCAGGCGCTCGACGGCGCGCGGGGAGAGGATCAGCATGCCATGGCCGCCCTCGCCGCCCAGTACCTTCTGCCAGGAGAAGGTGACGACGTCGAGCTTGTCGAAGGGCAGGGGCTGGGCGAAGGCGGCGGAGGTGGCGTCGCAGATGGTGAGACCCTGGCGATTGGCCGGGATCGCATCGCCATTCGGCATGCGCACGCCGGAGGTGGTGCCGTTCCAGGTGAACACCACGTCGCGATCGAAATCGACCTTGGCGAAGTCGACGATGTCGCCATAGGGCGCCTCGAGGACGCGGGCGTCGATCTTGAGCTGCTTGACGACGTCGGTCACCCAGCCGGAGCCGAAGGACTCCCAGGCCAGCATGTCGACCGGGCGCTGGCCGAGCAGCGACCACAGCGCCATCTCGACGGCGCCGGTATCGGAAGCGGGGACGATGCCGATGCGGTAGTCGGCGGGAACGCGCAGCACCTTGCGGGTGAGGTCGATGGCCTCAGCGAGCTTGGTCTTGCCGATCTTGGCGCGATGGGAACGGCCGACCGGCGCTCCCGAGAGGGCCTCGACGGTCCAACCTGGGCGCTTGGCGCAGGGGCCGGAGGAAAAACGGGGATTAGCCGGCTTGAGAGCCGGCGCGGCGGTCGCGTCAGTCATGTAACTATCCTTTCAGATAGGCGCTCCTCGGTGGGGAGGAGTGTCCCGCCGTCTGAGCTATCGGAAAGGCCGTTTGCCGTCAAGCCGGCTCGATGCGCCTCGCTGAAGGGTGTTGCCAAAAGACAAGCGGCGGGAAGACCGAAGTCTTCCCGCCGCCTGAGGATCGTTGCTGTCGCGATCAGTTGAGGTAGTAGCGCAGACCGACACGGACCTCGTGAGCCATGATGTCCTTGTACTCCATGCGGGACGAGACGCCCTGCGCATCGGTGACCGAGGCGGTCTGGGCATCGCCGAGGTTCAGGTAGCGGTAGCCGAGGTCGAGGCTGAGGCGGTCGCTGATCGGATATTCCACGCCGGCCATCAGCGCCCAGGCGAGGTTCCACTTGCCGTCGCCCTTCGGGCTGTTGCCGTCCAGGCCCTTGAGCGCGCTGTCGACGTCGCTGGTGCGGAGGTAGGACGCACCGATGCCGGCGCCAATGTAGGGGACCACGCCGTGGAAGTTGCCGAGGTCGGCATAGACGTTGGCAAGCGCGCTGTAGGCTTCGATCTTGACGTGCTCGCTTTCCTGGTAGGCGCCGCCGCCGCAAGTCGTCGCGGACGGGCACCACAGCGTACCCTTGAACTTGGCGGGGGTCTCGTAGTCCAAGGTCACGTCGGTACGAAGATAGTCGTTGAACTTGTAACCGGCGCCGACGCCGACATCCAAGGCACCGAGCATCTTCTCGTCGATCATCTGATCATAGTTGCCGGCAGTATAGGGCCAGGTGTCGGGCACGCCGCCGTTGTCGTTGCCGTCATCATAACCGCCCCAGCGATTGTTGCCGAGCGAACCCTTGGGCTTCTGGTAGATCTTGTAGCCGATATCGCCGCGGAGATACCAACCGCCGACGGCGGGCAACGGCATCGGCTCGGGTGCCTCGATGATCGGCGGATATTCCACCGGCACGTCGGCCGCGCGCGCGGCGCTGGAGAGGGCCGCGAGGCCGAATGTCGCAGCCACGGCCAGTGAAAGGTTGATTGTGAAACTGCGCATGGAACGATCCTTCCGCTGAAGCATGATCGGTAGGCGGCGGACCGCCGGTCATCATCGCTTTCGGATCGATTTGTAAGGCAACTCGGTTAATTGTGACTTAACCACGTCCCTTAACCTTGACGAGCGGTAAAAAAGGCCGAGCGGCGGTTCATTACTTTGAAAAAACGCCCCGGCCGCAAGCTACGACCGAGGCGAATACAGGAAAATAGCGAATAAAATCAGGCCGCGACGTTGCCGATGGCTTCGACGATGTCGCCGACGGCCGCGGCGACGAGGTCGGCGTTGTCGCCTTCGCCCATGACGCGGATCAGCGGTTCGGTGCCCGAAGCGCGAACGAGAATGCGGCCACCGGCGCCGAGCCGGCTTTCGGCGGCAATGATCGCCGCCTTGACGGCGGCGTCCTCAAGCGGCTTGCCGCCCCTGACGCGGACGTTCTTCAGAAGCTGCGGCACCGGGTCGAAGCGGTGGCAGACCTCGCCGACCGGCTTGCCCGAGCGCTTGACCACGGCCAGCACCTGCAGGGCGGCGACGAGGCCGTCGCCGGTGGTGGCGTAGTCGGAGAGTACGATGTGGCCGGACTGCTCGCCGCCGACGTTGTAGCCGCCCGAGCGCATGGCTTCGACGACATAGCGGTCGCCGACCTTGGTGCGAACGAGTTCGAGGCCGATGCCCTGGAGATAGCGTTCGAGGCCCAGGTTGGACATGACGGTGGCAACGATGCCCGGCCGGGCAAGGCGCCCGTCCTCCTGGAAGGAGGCGGCGACCACCGCCATCAACTGGTCGCCGTCGACCACCTGGCCCTTCTCGTCGATGATGATGACGCGGTCGGCGTCGCCGTCGAGCGCGATGCCGATGTCAGCCCGGACCTCGCGCACCTTGTCGGTGATGGCGGCGAGGCTGGTGGAGCCGCAGTCGCGGTTGATGTTGAGGCCGTTGGGATCGACGCCGAGCGCCACCACCTCGGCGCCGAGCTCCCACAGCACCTCCGGGGCGACCTTGTAGGCGGCGCCGTTGGCGCAATCGACCACCACCCGGAGGCCGTCGAAGGAGATGTGGCGGGAGAGCGTGCGCTTGGCGGACTCCACATAGCGGGCGCGCTCGCCGTCGACGCGCTTGGCGCGGCCGAGATCGGCGGGGGCGGCAAGGCGGCCGGTGAAGTCGCCATCCAGCATCTCCTCGATGGCGAGCTCCACCTCGTCGCTGAGCTTGTAGCCGTCGGGGCCGAACAGCTTGATGCCGTTGTCGGCGAAGGGATTGTGCGAGGCGGAGATCATCACGCCGAGATCGGCTCTGAGGCTGCGCGTCAGCATGGCGACGGCCGGCGTCGGCACCGGGCCGGTCAGGAAGACGTCGACGCCGACGGCGGTGAAGCCGGCGGTCAGCGCCGGCTCGATCATGTAGCCGGAGAGGCGGGTGTCCTTGCCGATGACGACGCGATGGCGATGGTCGCCGCGATGGAAGGCGAGGCCGGCGGCCATGCCGACCTTGAGGGCGATCTCCGGGGTGATCGGCCAGGTGTTCGCCGTGCCGCGGATGCCGTCGGTTCCGAAAAATCTGCGTGCCATGTGGTTCGTCCGCGCTTTCCAGTCATGCGCCGCCGTTGGGCGCCTCGCTCTTATGTTCGTTCCGCTTGATCTGGACTCATCCAGCTCAAGCGGGTTTCGGCCTGACCGGCCGGCGCCCGGTCGGGCGCTTCCGCGTCCGTCGGGTTCCGCCCGGAAGGTCGAAACCCGACGGACGCGGTATTATCTGCCGCCCGGATGATAAACGGCCGGTGAACGGCAAAGAGTCAAAAATTGTGAACGACTGTTACGGCTTGGCGGATAAACGGTGTTCTCTCAGCGCTCGGTCAGCTTCAGTTCGATGCGGCGGTTCTTGGCGTTGGCGTCCTCGCTGTCGCCCTGTTCGAGCGGCTGGAACTCGCCGAAGCCGGCGGCCACCAGGTGGTTGGGCGAAATCCCCTTGCTGATCAGGTACTTGACCACGGAGATAGCGCGCGCCGACGACAGCTCCCAGTTGTCACGGAAGCGGCCGGTGCCGGAGAGCGGCCGGGCGTCGGTATGGCCGTCGACGCGCAGCACCCAGGCGATCTCCGGCGGGATCTGTCCCTCGAGCTGCAACACCGCCTCGGCCAGCTTGTCGAGTTCGCCCCGGCCGGCCGGGTTGACCTCGTCGTTGCCGGAATCGAACAGCACCTCCGACTGGAAGACGAAGCGGTCGCCGACGACGCGGATGTCGGAGCGCTGCGACAGGATTTCTCTCAGGCGCCCGAAGAAGTCGGACCGGTAGCGGGCCAGCTCCTGCACGCGCTGGGCCAGCGCCACGTTGAGACGGCGTCCGAGGTCGGCGATCTTGGCCGAGCTTTCCCGGTCGCGGGACTCGGAGGCGTTGAGGGCGTCTTCCAGGGCGGCGATCTGGCGCCGCAGGGCGGCGATCTGCTGGTTGAGCAGCTCGACCTGGGCCAGCGCCCGCTGGCTGACGCGCTTCTCGTCGGAGAGCTGGGAGGTCAGCGCCTGCACCTTGCTGTCGGCGGCGTCGGCGGCGCCCGACTGGTTGGCGATCAGGCCCTGCAGGCTGTCACGGGCGGCCAGCGCGTCCTTGAGGTTCGATTCCAGGAGCGAAACATTGTCCTGCAGGTCGCGGTTGGAGGCGCGCTCCATGGCCAAGAGCTCGGTCAGCTCGGCGATCTGGGCGTTGAGGCGGCTCAGAACGGTGTCCCTGTCGGTGATCTGCTGGCTCAGGAAGAACTGGGCCAGCGAGAAGACCGACAACAGGAAGATGATCGACAGCACCAGCGTGGTGAGCATGTCGACGAAAGCCGGCCAATAGTCCTGCTGGGTCGAAAACCTGCGGCGTCCGAGGGCCATGGTCGGTCAGTCTCCCCGTTTGCCTGTTTCAGCCGCGTTCCGACCGCTCGACGGCGCCGGTCAGGAGTTCCAGGAGCCGGCGGATCTCCTTCTGCTGCTCGCCCTGGCTTTCGGCCCAGGCACGCACCAGTTGCTGCTCGGCGCGCATGTGCTGGACGAGGCCCTGGATGCCCTCGGCGAGGTTGGCCATCGCCTGGCTGGACCGGCCGCCGGAGCCGCCGTCCTGGATCTGCTTGGACAGATGGTCGAGGGCGCCTCGGAGATCGTCGAGGTTCTTGGCGTCGCGGATGCTGGCGCCGACGTCGCCGGCCGAGTCGAGCTCGGCCTGGGTGGACAGCCAGTCTTCGAGGTCGAGATAGAACCGGTTCTGCGCCTGCCCGGCCTGAAGGTCGAGAAAGCCGACGATCAGCGAGCCGGCGAGGCCGAACAGCGAGGACGAGAAGGCGGTGCCCATGCCGCTGAGTGGCGCCTGCAGGCCGCTTTTCAGATCCTCGAAGATGACGCTGGCGGTGCCGGAGCCGACATCGAGGTTCTGGATGGTGGCGCCGACCGAGTTCACGGTGGAGATCAGGCCGTAGAAGGTGCCGAGGAGGCCGAGGAAGACCAGGAGGCCGGTCATGTAGCGCGAGATGTCGCGCGCCTCGTCGAGGCGGGTGGCGATCGATTCGAGCAGCGAGCGCATGGCCGAGGCGGAGATGGCCCGCTGGCCCAGGCGGTCGCCGAGCAGCGTCGCCATGGGGGCAAGCAGCACCGGTTGCCGGCGCACCTCGAGGCCCGGCTCGCCGTAGCGATAGGAGTTGACCCAGCGCACCTCGGGGAACAGGCGGATCACCTGGCGGAAGATCAGCAGAATGCCGACCAGCGCCACCGAGAAGATCAGGCCGTTGAGGCCGGGGTTGGCCATGAAGGCGGTCTTGAGCTGCCGCGACAGCAAGAGGCCGACGAAGGCGGCTATGACCAGGAACACCGCCATCCGCCAGAGATACACCTGGGGGCTGGTGAGCTTGATACCGGACGCGTCTTTGGCCATGGCTCTCGTCGCTTGCTCTTTCTGATCGCGGCGCACAGTAAACGCGATTTACGGCAAAAAGAGCAAGGCGTCCGGCCGGTTCCCCCGAATTTTTCCGGGGAAGCCGCTGGGCATGATCTGTGGCGAGCCGTCAGGCCTTCCGGAGTGTCGCCAGAAGCTGGGCGTGGATCGCCTCGTTGCCGGCCACCAGGGTGCGGGTGGCGTGCATGTCTTCCTTGCCGGCCTTGTCGGTGACGAAGCCGCCGGCCTCCTTGATCATCAGCCAGCCGGCCGAGGTATCCCACGGGCTGAGGTCGTCTTCCCAGAAGCCGTCCAGCTTGCCCGCCGCGACATAGCAGAGGTCGAGGGCGGCCGAGCCGAGGCGGCGGATGCCGGCGCAGTTGGCCATCACCTGACGGAGTTCGTTGAGATAGAGCGGGTGGTTGCCGCGGCCGAGGTGCGGCACGCCGGTGCCGATCACGCAGTCGGGCATGTCGCGACGGGCCGAGACGCGCAGGCGGCGATCATTGACGAAGGCGCCGGCGCCGCGTTCGGCGGTGTAGAGCTCGTCGGTGGCCGGGTTGAAGACGACGCCGGCGATCGGCACGCCATTGCGCTCGAGCGCCACCGAGATCGAGAAGATCGGGATCGAGTGCAGAAAGTTGGTGGTGCCGTCGAGCGGGTCGACCACCCAGCGGTGCTGCTCGTCCTCGCCGGTCACCTCGCCGCGCTCCTCCATCAGGAAGCCGTAGGTGGGGCGCACGCGCTTCAGTTCCTCGAACAGCACCTGCTCGGAGCGCTTGTCGGCGGCCGAGACAAAGTCGCCGGGGCCTTTCATCGACACCTGCAGGTTCTCGACCTCGCCGAAATCGCGGGCAAGACCGCGTCCGGCCTTGCGGACGGCCTGGACCATGACGTTGAGGAGGGCGGAACGAGCCATTTTCGAGGGATCCTTCAGGGAAAACGTTGGCTGCGTAGCCATCACAAACGGCCGTCGAGCGCAAGCCCTAACCCGGGATTCGCTTAAAAGCGACTGGCTGGTTAGGGTTTGTTTGTTTTCTGCCTCAGTCGCCGGCGGGAGTTTTTTGTTCTCGCCTCAGTCGCCGGCGGGCCTCCGGCCCTTAGGCTTCCGCTCCGCTTTGCGTCTTTCGGGGCTTCGTCCCGAAAGACTCGCTCCGCGCGGCGCCGCTTGGCGCCGGAAGCCGCGAGGCGGCTTCGTTTGGCTTTCTGCCTCAGTTGCCGGCATCGACGCCGGGCAGATTGGGACCTTTGTCCTCGGCCTTTGGTGTGTCGGGCTTTGCGGGGGCGTCTGGTGCGGGAGCGCCCGGCGCCAGCGCCTGTTCGAGCCACTCGTCGGCAAGCCCGGCGGCCCTGGCATAGGAGTACCAGCGGTGGGCGGCTTCCAGGTCGCGCGGCACGCCCTCGCCAACCGCGTAGAGGCGGGCGAGGCGACTCTGGGCCACCGGGTTGCCTGCCTCGGCCGCCACCTTGAACCAGGCGGCGGCGATCTTCTGGTCGCGGACGACGCCCGTGCCGTTGAACATCATGATGGCATATTCGACCTGGGCGGCGATGTGGCCGGCCTTCGCCGCCTCGCCCATCAGCCGGGCCGCTTCAGTCTCGTTCTTCACAACGCCCTGGCCCTCGCGATAGAGCGCGGCGAGCGCATAGACGGCGTCGACGTTGCCCTCGTCGGCGGCCGCCTTGAACAGGGCGGCGGCGCGGGCATAGTCGAGGATGCCGGACGACGGGTCGATGCAGAGAAGGCCCAGCCAGTAGTTGGCCTCGACGACGCCCTTGCCGAGCGCCTCCTCCAGGTAGGTCGAGGCCTTCTTCTTGTCGACGGGCATGCCGACGCCGAGCGCCGCGAGGTTGGCGAGTTCGACCAGCGCCTGCGGGTCGCCGTTCTTGGCGGCGAGCTGATACCAGATCACCGCCTCCTCGGGCTTCCTCGGCAGACCGAGACCGTTGGCGTAGAGATAGCCGATCAGGCTCTGCGCCTTGGCGTCGCCGAGCTTGGCGCGTTCCACGGCGATCTCGAAGGCGGTGAGGTAGAAGCCGCGCTGAAAGGCGCCGAAGGCATAGTCGATCTTGTCGTGATCGGGCAGCGAGGCGAGGAGGTCGGGAACCGCCGGCGCCGCGGTCGCCTGGGGCGGAGTTGGCTTGGGCGGCGGCGTGGACTCGGCCGCCGCCGGTACAGCAAGCAGAAGAAGGCCGAGCACGGCGGCGAGACGGGCGGCGCGGACTTCAGGCAGGGGCATCGCGGTATCGGCTCCGCGGGTTGAATCTGGGGCGTGCGGCAGCGTTATCGGCCAAGTTGGCCGGCAATGCGGCGGCTACTCGGCGTCGGGCAGCTCGAGCGCGACGCGGTCGAGGATGGCGTTGGCCTCGGTGATGGCGGCGGCCGGCCCGTCGGGATGCTCCCAGACGGCGGCGCGAAGGGCGACGAAGTCGGCACCGGTGCGGGCGCAGGCCTCGACAGAGGCCATGGACCGGCCGGACAGCAGCACGCAGGGCGGCTCGAACAGCTCGGCCCACCAGGCGCCGAGGTCGATAGTCTTGCGGTGTGCCTCCTCGCCTTCCTCAAGATCGATGAGACCGAAGAAGATATAGTCGGCCCCGGCCTCGCCGGCTTCCATGGCTTCATGGCGGGCGCGGAGATTGCCGGCCCCGACGATGGACTTGGGCTGCAACGTCTCGACGGCTTCCTTCAGCGCTTCCTCACCGGCCTCGATGTGGATGCCGTCGGCGCGGGCGCGGCCCATGACGCGGCTGTTGCCTGCGACAAGCGCGGCGACGTCATGCTTCTGAGCGATCGGCACCAGCGTCTCGGCAATCGCCTGGAGATCGTTTTCCGTGGCGGCATCGGGGGCGATCAACAGCGAGGCGACGTCACCGGCGGAGAGCGCCGCCTCGAGCTGGGGCGCGAAAGTCGCGGCGTCGACGACGCGAGGCGTGATCAGGAACAGGCGGGCGCGCAACTTGACCTCCGGATAAGGAAAGCCCCGTGACCCCAGGTATTCCCGGGGACACGGGGCGCTTCATAGCACAAAGACCGTCAAGAGAAACCGATCCGTTCTGTTCGGCTCCTCTCTGGTCTCATCCTCTTCAGCCTTCGAGCGCCTTGACGCCCGGCAGCTCCTTGCCTTCCATCCACTCGAGGAAGGCGCCGCCAGCCGTCGAGATGTAGGTGAAGGTGTCGGCAGCGCCGGCGTGGTTGAGCGCCGAGACGGTGTCGCCACCGCCGGCGACCGTCAGGAGCTTGCCGGCCTTGGTGGCGGCAGCGGCATACTGGGCGGCGGCCACGGTGGCCTTGTCGAAGGGCTCGATCTCGAAGGCGCCGAGCGGGCCGTTCCAGACCAGCGTCTTGGCCTTGTCGATGGCAGCCTTGACGGCGTCGATCGACTTCGGACCGGCGTCGAGGATCATGGCGTCGGCCGGAACGGCGTTGACGGACACGACCTCGTTGGCGGCACCGGCCTTGAACTCACGGGCGACGACGGCGTCGACCGGCAGCACGATCTCGCACTTGGTTTCCTTGGCCTTGGCCAGGATGCGGCGGGCGGTGTCGGCGAGGTCATGCTCGCAGAGCGACTTGCCGACGTTGACGCCCTGGGCGGCCAGGAAGGTGTTGGCCATGCCGCCGCCGATCACCAGGATGTCCACCTTGGCGACGAGGTTCTCGAGGAGGTCGATCTTGGTCGACACCTTGGCGCCGCCGACGACGGCGAGAACCGGGCGCTTCGGCGTGCCGAGGGCGGCGCCGAGGGCGGTCAGCTCGGCCTGCATGGTGCGGCCGGCATAGGCCGGCAGCTTGTGGGCGAGGCCTTCGGTGGTGGCGTGGGCGCGGTGAGCGGCCGAGAAGGCGTCGTTGACGTAGATGTCGCCGAGCTTGGCGAGCGCGTCGACCAGCGCCGGGTCGTTCTTCTCCTCGCCCTTGTAGTAGCGGGTGTTCTCGAGCAGCAGGATCTCGCCGTTCGACAGCGCGGCGACGGCCTTCTCGGCGACGTCGCCAATGCAGTCGTCAGCGAAGGCGACCGGCTTGCCGATGGCCTTGGCCAGCGGGGCGACGATCGGCTTCAGGCTGTCCTCGGCCTTGCGCTCGCCCTTGGGGCGGCCGAAGTGGGCCAGCAGGACGACCTTGGCGCCCTTGTTGGCGAGGTCGAGAATGGTGGGGACGATACGGTCGATGCGGGTGGTGTCGGTGACGACGCCATTTTCCATCGGAACGTTCAGGTCGACGCGGACGAGGGCGCGTTTGCCGGCGACGTCGGCGTCGTCAATGGTCTTGAAGCTGCTCATGGCTTTGGTCCCAGGTTCGTGCGCCGCCGGGAGCCGGTGGTGTCTGCCGCGTCTCGCGCGACGAGGAACCGGACCGCAGGTCGGCCACTGGATGGAGCGGTCGAGCCCGCCCCTCGAGAGGGCCCCGTGGGGCCGACCGAAGAGCGGGCTCGAACGTGTTTGGTCGACCTCAGAGGGTCTTTGCGATGGCGACGGCGGTGTCGGCCATGCGGTTGGAGAAGCCCCACTCGTTGTCGTACCAGGAGAGGATACGGACGAGGGTGCCATCCATGACCTTGGTCTGGTCGAGATGGAAGATCGACGAATGCGGGTCGTGGTTGAAGTCGGACGACACGTTGGGCTGGTCGGTGTAGCCGAGCACGCCCTTGAGCGGGCCGGAGGTGGCGGCGGCCTTGATGGCCTCGTTGATCTCGGCGACCGAGGTGGCGCGCTTGGCGTTGAACACCAGGTCGACGACCGACACGTTGGGGGTCGGCACGCGGATGGCGACGCCGTCGAGCTTGCCCTTGAGTTCCGGCAGCACCAGGCCGACGGCCTTGGCGGCGCCGGTGGAGGTCGGGATCATCGAGAGGGCGGCGGCGCGGGCGCGGTAGAGGTCCTTGTGCAGCGTGTCGAGCGTCGGCTGATCGCCCGTGTAGCTGTGGATCGTCGTCATGAAGCCCTTCTCGATGCCGATGACATCGTTGAGCACCTTGGCGACCGGCGAGAGGCAGTTGGTCGTGCACGAGGCGTTCGACAGGACGATGTGGTCCTTGGTGATCTTGTCGTGGTTGACGCCGTAGACGACCGTGAGGTCGGCGCCGTCGGCCGGAGCGGAGACCAGCACGCGCTTGGCGCCG
>NZ_PJNW01000007.1 GCF_002844595.1 Pleomorphomonas diazotrophica
GAATTCGCGTGCGAATTCAAGGTGGACCTCAGGCAGAATGGAGCGCAACGTTGATATCGCGCTCCTCTGCACAAGGCGTCTGATGCTCCTCCATCCACCTCTTCGCCGCAGATCTCAGTCAAGCGCCTCCAGATAGGCGACGCCGAAGGCGACGATATCCCGCGCTTCGATGAGGTGGCAGCGCGCGGAGCCGACCAGCCCCTCGCGGTGGCGCCCCAGCGCCACATAGGCATTGGCGATCGTCTCGACGGCGTCGGGCTCACCCTCGATGGCGAAACGGTCGAGAATGCCGTTGGAATCGAAATCCTCCGCCCGCTGCCAGACGACCTCACCGTCCGGCCCCAGCATCGGCATCTCGTAGGTGACGCGGCGCTTGCCGGGAATGTCGGCGATGGCCTCGGCATAGTGCAGCACGGTGACCGTGTCGAGCGGGGCGCCCAACAGCAGCACCTTGCCGCCACTCTCCACGAAGCGCTCGAGCGGTGAGCCCTTCCCCAGCGCTTCCCCGAGGCGATGCGGCTCGGTCAGCGCCGCGGCCAACCGTCCCACCGCCACCATCGAGGCGTCGGGATGGGCGCTGCGTCGGGCGCCCGGCGTGTCCAGAAGAAACTGGTTGAGCAGGCCGAAGCCGCGATAGGTGCCTGATGCCGCCGGATCGAAGGGCGGCCATGCCCGCCGCTCTTCGTCGCCGAGGCGGGCGCCGTTCAGCGTCTCCTCATAGGGTGACCGATCCCAGGAGGCATAGCCCATCAGCGTGCCCTCCGGCCCGACGGCGGCGCGGAGCGCATCGACCACCGCCCTGGCGCCGCCGTCGACCGGGCCGATCGCCTTCAGCGAGGCATGGACCATCACGAGGTCGCCGGGCCGGAGGCCCAGCGCCTGAAGATCGGCTGTCAGCGATGCCTGCGTATGCATGCGGCCCTCCGCCCCGGCACTCAGCCCTATATGGGCAGATCCTCGCCGAGCCCAAGGGGCTGCACCGCATTCAGCCCATCGGAGGAAATAGTCTTTTGCCCATTATGGTTGTCCCATCGCACCCCGCTGCCGATGGAGACCGCCTTGCTCGATACCGATGCCATCTGGGCCAATCGCCTTGCCGCCTATCCCCACCGCTTCGATGGCCCCGATCTCCAGGGTGCCTCCGTGGAGGTGCCGGCCCACGTGGAACTGATCGGCCGGGCCGGCGTGCTTCTCGGTGGCATCGACTGCGTCGTCACCCTGGACCACGACGGCGACGACTGGGAGATATCCGCCGTGGCCTACCGCTCGGAGTTCGGCGGCCCCGGCCATGACTTCGACGCGGCGCGCCTCCGGAGCCGCCAGCCGGACGGCACGCTGGCCGACCTCGCCGAGCGTGAAATCCTCCGCCTCGTCGACGGCCAGTACAACGCGCTGGCCGATGCCGCGAGCCGGCGCGCATGCGAGCCCTGAGCAGGTCCCTCGCGGCATCGTCCGCTCAGGCGTCATCGCCGAGGAACCCCTCGCCGAGATGCCGGCAGAGAAGCCGCAGCGCCGGTGACAGCAGGCGCCCCTTGGGAAAGTAGATGAACCACCCTGGATAGGGCTGCGACCACTCCTCCAACACCGTCACCAGTCCTCCGGACTTCAGATGCGGATCAACGGTGCCCTCCGTCACGCAGGCGATGCCACACCCCTCGAGCGCGGCGGCGATCAAGAGATCGGCGTCGTTGGTGGACAGAGCCCCGGCCTTGCTCAGCACCGTCCCGGCATCGCCGCGTTGAAACTCCCAGGCGAGCGTCCTTCCAGCCCCGAGACGGTAGTTCAGCCACCGATGGCCATCGAGATCCGCCGGCTCGCGCGGTCGCCCGTGGCGGGCGAGATAGTCGGGCGAGGCGACGAGCAGGCCGCGAAGCGGCGGCGAGATCGGCAGGCTCTCCATGTCGCTTCGCAAGGCCTCGCCCAATCGGATGCCGGCATCGAACCCTTCCGCCACGCTGTCGATGAGCTGGTCGTTGATGTCCACTTCCACCGAGATGTCCGGGTGGCGCCGCAGGAAGGACGGCAGGCGGGGCGCCAGGATCATCTGCGAGGCGACGCGCGGAACCGTCAGCCGAACGGTGCCCGACAGCGTGCCGGCCTCCCTCGCCGCCTCGGCAACCGAAAAGGCGATGGCCGCAAAGGCGGGGGCGATCCGGTCGCGAAGCCTGGCGCCATCCTCCGTCAGCGACAGGCTTCGCGTGGTGCGGTGAAACAGGCGGGTTCCAAGCCGTTCCTCGAGCGCCCGGACGGTATGGCTGATGGCCGACGGGGATACGGTCAACGCCTCGGCCGCCCGCCGAAAGCTTCCGAGCCGGGCAACGGCAAGGAAGGCCTCCAGTTCCGCATATTCAACACCACGCATTGATGCATCCCGTTCATGAGATAGCTGACATTTCAGCCCATTGTATAGGACACACCGGACAATGATCTATCAGTCGTTCGCAGAAAGGGTGGAACCATGACGCAAGGTCACGAACGGCTCGTTGGAAAAGTGGCGCTGATATCGGGCGCCGGCAGCGGCATTGGCAAGGCGACCGCCCTCACGTTCGCCCGCGAGGGCGCCGCGCTGGCGCTGCTGGGCCGCACTGCCGCCAAGCTGGAGGCGGTGGCCGAGGAGATCCGGCGCGCCGGCGGCAAGGCCAGATCGATCGCGGCCGATGTCTCCGACGAAAGCGCGGTGGCGGCGGCGGTCGATGAGGTGGTCGCCACCTTCGGCGGCCTCGACATCGCCTTCAACAATGCCGGCATGCTGGGCTCCATGGCGCCGCTGGCGGAGATGCCGGCTACGGAGTTCGACGCGGTGATCGGCACCAACCTGCGCGGCGTATGGCTGATGGCGCGGGCGGAAGTCCGGGCGATGCTGGCCTCCGCCACCCGCGGCTCCATCATCAACACATCGTCCTTCGTGGCGCGCGCCGCCAGCGCCGGAACCACCGCCTATGCGGCCAGCAAGGCGGGGGTCGATGCCATGACGCGGGCTCTGGCGCTGGAAGTCGGTGGCAACGGCATACGCGTCAACAGCATTGCGCCGGGCGTCATCGAAACCGAGATGTTCAGCGGCTCGGGCGTGCCCGATGCAGTCCGGCAGGCGCTTACCAACCATGCGGCCCTCAAGCGGTTGGGACAGCCCGATGACATCGCCGAAGCCGCCCTGTGGCTCGCGTCCGACCAGGCCGCCTTCGTCACCGGACAGAGCATCCTGATCGACGGCGGATTTGCCATACCGGGACTGCGATGACGGCAAGCGAAGGCCGGCCGACCGCTTTCGGGCATTGCGACCTTCGGTAGTTCTACCACCCACGATTCCGCCTCAATGCCGGGCGATGGTCCGCGTCGATCGGGCAAGCCCCGAATAGCATGAGACGGAGAGACTGACGATGATCGCCTTTTCCCGCCCGCTTCTGGTCGCCGCCGGCATGGTGCTGCTGCCTGCCGCCGCCTTGGCCGCCGACCCGGCGACCGCCACGCTGACGCTCACGGCCGATGGCGTCGTCAGTGCCACGCCGGATACCGCCATCGTGTCGCTGGGCGTGGTGCAGGAGGCGGACTCCGCCGACAAGGCGCTGAGCGCCAACAACGCGGCCATGGAGAAGACGCTCGCCGCCCTGAAGGAGGCCGGCGTCGCCGACAAGGACATCGCCACCTCCTCCTTCACCATCGACCCGGTGATGGTCTACCCGCCACAGAAGGACGACGGCACGCAGGAGCCGCCGAAGATCACCGGCTATCGCGTGTCCAACGCCGTCACCGTCAAGCTGCGCGACATCGCCAAGGCCGGCGGCCTGCTGGACAAGGTGATCCGTGTCGGCGCCAACGACGTGCGCGGCATCAGCTTCACCGTCGACGACCAGGACAGCCTGATGGACGAGGCGCGCGTCGAGGCGATGAAGACGCTGGAAACCCGCGCCGCGCTCTATGCCAAGGCCGGCGGCTTCACGCTGAAGCGCCTCCTCTCGGTCTCCGAGGGCGGCGAGAACAACCCGCCGATGCCCATGATGATGGCCAAGGCGGCGCCGCAGGCCGAAGTCGTGCCCTTCATGGCCGGCGAGCAGGACATCCGCGCCACCGTTCATATGACCTGGGAAATCGAGCCGGCGGCCAAGTAAGCTCCCAGGCGCTCCCAATCTCTCCACTCGACGGGTCCTCGGGCCCGCCGTTTTGCCGTCAGGCCACCGGATCGACCGGCCGCGAGCGGCCGTTCTCATCGATCGCCACATAGGTGAACTCGCCCTCGGTCACCTTCTCGTGGAGGTCGGTGATGAAGCGGCGCACCCAGACCTCGATGCGGATATGCATGGAGCTGCGGCCGACGCGCACGATGTCGGTATAGACGCAGAGAATGTCGCCCACCTTCACCGGCCGGTGGAACACCATGGCGTTGACCGCCACCGTCACCACCCGGCCGCCGCAGCGCTGCACCGCCGCCATGCCGCCGGCCGAATCCATCTGGCTCATCAGCCAGCCGCCGAAGATGTCGCCATTGGCATTGGTGTCCGCCGGCATGGCGATGGTGCGGATGGTGAGTTCGCCGTAGGGTTCTTCCGACATATGTCCCAACCCGAGATTGCCTGAGGGTGTGTGGGTCTTAGGACAGATGACGAGACGGAAGCAACCGCTGCTTATTGGGGATTTGCAACCGGCTCTCCGCTGCCCGAGAGAAGCCGCGCTGCGCCCCAGAGCGCCGTCCGGAAGGCATCGTCGAAGCTGACGCCGCGTACCGACCAGCGGTGGACCGTGCCGCCCTGTTCCAGCGCCCAGTCCGCCACCCAGCCGTGATCGGCGTCGCTCCAGACGAGCCGGCCCGCCAGCGGCAGGTCGCCGCCAGCCGCCTCGGCCGCCTCTTTCAGCACGGACGACGCGGGATCGAGATGGGCGGGATCGAGGTTGAGCGCGGCCGTCTCCGGCGGGAACACCACGTCCAAGGCGATCAGGTTGGAGGCGTTGCCGAGGGATTGGCGCATGGCGAGGTCGCGCTCGTTGTTGGCCGCCACGGTGTAGCGGGCGGCCGGCTTCTCTACGTCGAGGAACACGGCGATCACCGGCCGGCGCATCAGCCACGGCTTGCCGCCGAGATCGCCGATCAGCCTGTCGAGCGGCGCCGTCTTGAAGCGGCAGGTGAGGTTGTGCGGCCGGTCATAGGTGCCCTGCTCGTCGTGGATGGGGCGCCCCTCAAGGCGATCGCGATAGGAATAGGCGGCGACATAATCGGCCGCTTTCGTCATCGCCGCCCTGGCTTCGGGCTTGCCGGCCAGCGTGACGTCGCCGGTGACGCGCGTCAGCACCCGTTCGAGGCAGATGCCGAAGCCGGTCAGGCGGTTGGCCTCGCCCTGCCCGCTCACCACCACCTGGGATGTGTAGATGTCGCTCGGCTCGAAGGCGGCCGCTGGAACGGCCAGCGCGACCAGAAGCGCAAGAAGCGTCGGAAACAAGTGGATGCGTCGCATGGTTCCCCTCGCTATCGTTGTCTCGCACACTGTCAAAAACGCGACGGGGAGATTAAGTAACCCCGTAAGAGGTTACAGGATGCCGCATAAGCGATCAACAGATGAGGTGGCGGCCTATTTCTCCGAGCTCGGGCGGCTCAGGATGCTGGGCGGCGACGCGGCGCTCGATTTCGCCAACACTCGCCATTGGCGCGACGGCCGCGAGATCGACTTCCTCACCGGCTACCCGGCGCTGATCGACTGGGCGGTCGTCGCCGGCCTGTTGTCGGAGCACGAGCACGACCGCCTCGGAGAGGCGGAGACGCTGATGCCCTTGCAGGCCGCCGACGTGTTCTCGGCCACCGTCCGATTGCGGGATATCTGGAAGATCCATCTCGGCGAGGCGACGCGCACGACGATCACCGCTCCTCCGCCATCCGAGGCGTTGCGCCACATGGTCGCCACGGCACTCGGCCCGCAGAATCTGGCGATCGCCGGCCTGCCCGCCGATCCGCTGGCCGGCGCCGACATGGCCCTGCCGCTCGCCCGGGCCGCGCTCGCCATCGGCGCCTTCTTGGCCCTGCCGCACGCCGGCACGCTGCGCATGTGCGAGGCCGACCCCTGCGGCGGCGTCTTCCTCGACACCAGCCGCTCGCAGAAGCGCCGCTGGTGCGCCATGGATTCCTGCGGCAACCGCGTCAAGGCGCAGCGTCATCGCCTGCGCCTGAAGGCGGAAGCGGTGGAGCCGGCGAAGCGCTAATTAAAGACAGACTTGCCGAGTTGATCCACGATCAGCCGGCCCTTCTCGAAGGCCATCTCCTTGGCCTGATCGACGTCGGAGAACTTGTCGGCGCGAATGAAGCGGTGCTCGCGAGTGACACCGTCTTCCTCCAGGCTGACCACGCCGCAAAGCTGCCACTGGCCGCCATCCTTGAAGGGCGTCGCGGCGATCTTGAAGCCCTTGTACTCCTGCGTCTCCACAGGCTTGTCCGCCGCCGGCGCACCGTCACCGAGGCCGAACAGTTTCTTCAGGAACGACATGGGCTTCCCTCCGTTTCGTGGTTCCCCAGCAATAAGGCCGCGAGAGGATGAGGGCAAGGCGGAGGGGCAGGTTACGCCTTCAATGGACAGGACATATGCGCCCTATTCGAGTCCCTTGCCTCTTTCTGCCCGAGGTTCACCTTGAGTTCGCACGCGAGTTCAAGAGGCCTTCGCGCAGAAGGACAATCTACCTATATGTTTTCATTAGATAATTCTATCTTCCTGCGCGAAGGCGCAGGACCTTGGGCAGAACAAGGCGAGCGGCGAATATAGATCTCCCCTACGAAGGTGCCTTCAGCCCATAGGGGATCCGCACGCCGGGCATATCCGCCGGGAAATCCCGACTGTTGCGGGTAACCAGCAGCGCGCCGGCCACATCGGCCGTCGCCTTGATGATGGCGTCGGGCAGGCGCATGCGCCGCTCCCGCCGGATGGCCACCGCCCGTTCGGCGATCTCGGCGTCGACACCGATCGTCTCGAAAGCCGCGAGAAAGGCCCGCGTCGCCGCCTCCACGCTGGCGTCCGCGCCGACCATCACCTCCATCCAGGTGACGATGCTGATGGCGCTCCGGTCGTAGCGCTTCAGCTCCTCGCGGGCTTCCGGAAGACCTTGCAGGTAGTCGATCAGGATGCAGCTATCGAACAGCGGCTTCACCATTCCGTCCGCATCCGTTCCTGGTAAGCGAGGCCGTCCTCGCCGCCGCGCCAGAGGCCGAAGGCCGCATCGACATCGCCCGTCTGCGCCTCGTCGACGAGGCGGGAGAGCGCCGCCCGGATCAGCGACGCCCTGGAAACGCCCTTCTCGCGCGACAGGGCATTCAGCTTCTCCACCATGTCGTCAGGAATATCCACCAGCGCCCGCATCAACGCCTCCATCTGATATGCATATCATATATCATGACGGGCATTGCTTTCAAGCAAGAGGCACTCGACCGAGCGAACCCTCCACCGTTCGAGGACATGGCATAGTCACCTCCCTATACCGACCCATCCGCCTCATTTCTGAGGTTTCCCGAGACATCGAAAAATAGCACCCTCCTCAAGGAAACCGCGCGCACTGCCAGACACCTCCGCCAAAGATGAGTGGCAGACTGCTGAAATCGAAGCCTGTCTGATGGAAGCCGATCGGAGCGAGTTCGCAATGGTCGATGAGTTGCCTCGCATAATCGCCAAATACGGGAGGGTGGTTGGCAAGGCTTTTGTTATCCCCCCACCACACCCGACCAACTGAGCGCCTAGCCCCCTCCACCACCACGCCTGAAAACCTCAAGCTGCGCCTCAAACGCCCGCCGATAGGCGGGGCGGGCCTGACCGCGCGCCACATAGGCCGAAAGGTTGGGGAACTCGTCGACGATCGGCGGCCCGAGCCGCATCAGCACCGACACCATCAGCAGATCGCCGGCACTGAAGGCGCCATCGAGCCATTCGGCATCGCCGAGCCGGGCGGAAAGCTGCGACAGGCGGACGCGGATGCGGTCCTCGGTGAGCCTGAGGCGCGCCTCTCCCCAGGTCTCCCGGCGTTCGGAGAGCGCCGTCGTTTCCCGGTCGAGGATGGGCGGCTCCACCGTGTTGAGCGCCGCGAACATCCAGGTGATCGCCCGTGCTCGTGCCTTCTCGTCTCTCGGCAGCAGGCCCTCATGGCGCTCGGCGATGTGGAGGATGATCGACCCCGTCTCGAACAGGGCGAGGTCGCCCTCCTCGTAGGTCGGGATCTGGCCGAAGGGGTGGAGCGCGAGATGATCGGGCTCCTTCATGGCCTTGAAGGACACGAGCCGCACCTCATAGCGCTGGCCCGTCTCCTCCAGCGCCCAGCGCACGCGCATGTCGCGCGCCAGGCCGCGGCCGCCGTCGGGCGACCGCGCGAAGGCGGTAATCGTCGGGATCATCCGAGGCTCCTCAGGCCGCAGCGGCCCTCTCCAGCGTGGCGATGTCGATCTTCCTCATCGTCATCATCGCGTCGAACACCCGCTTGGCCTTGGCGGCATCCGGGCCCGCCGTCAGGTCGAGCAGCACCCGCGGCGTGATCTGCCAGGAGAAGCCCCAGCGGTCCTTGCACCAGCCGCACTCGCTCTCGGCGCCGCCATTGCCGACGATGGCGTTCCAGTAGCGGTCGGTTTCCTCCTGGGTCTCGGTGACCACCATGAAGCTGACCGACTCGTTCGATTTGAACACCGGGCCGCCATTGAGGCCGACGAACTTCCGGCCGAGCACGGTGAACTCCACGGTCAGCTCGACGCCTTCGTGGCCGCCGGGGAAATCGCCGGGGGCAGCCATGGCACGGCCGACATGGCTGTCGGGAAAGGTCTTGGCGTAGAACTCCGCCGCCTTGCGGGCCTCGCCATGGTCGTACCACAGGCACGTCACGAGATCGGTCATGATAGTGTCCTCCTCAAGAAACGTCGGCGCTTCCGGTGACCGTCCTCACCGGAAGCGCGGTTCATGCCGCCGGCGTCCGGCCGAACAGCAACTCGATATAGCGCCGCAAGTGGTCGACGCTGCTCTTTGCCACGTCCGCCCCTCCCTTGGCCTTGGCCAGGATGAAGGCGCCCTGCAGGACCGCCTGGGTGTGCAGGGCGAGCGACTGGGCCGTCAACCCCGTCGCCACCATGTCCCGCTCGGCCATCGCCGCCTCGATGTCGGCAACGAGCGTCGCCGCGTGGCCGCTGATGCTGCGGTCGCAGGCGTCGCGGATATCGGGCGCGGTCTCGTAGGTCTCCTGTACCATGGTGCCCACGAGGCAGGTGAAGTCGGGCAGGCCGCCGGTGATGAGGCTCTTGCGGAAGTCGATATAGGCGAGCACGCGGTCGAGCGGATCGGCATGGCGGTGGTAGGCCGCCTCGGCGAACATCGCGGATGTCGTGGCCGACCAGTGGTCCGCCGCGGCGACGCCCAGTTCGTCCTTGCTCTTGAAATGGTGGAAGAAGGCGCCCTTGGTGACGCCGGCCGCCGAACAGAGCTCATCCACCGTCGACGCAGAATAGCCCTTGTGCCGGATCACCGACAACGCGGCGTCCAACAGCTTCGAGCGGGCGTCCATCTTCGCGGCCAGTCTGAACATCGCCTTCTCCTCGCCTCGCAACGTACCAACTAGTCGGTATCGAGGCAAGGAGAGATTTCGAGTCACCTTTTGGCCTCGCTCACACCCTCGACAGGCTGGCCCGGCCGGCGCTTCGCGCGGCCGGCTCGTCCCCCAGACACCCGATGCCCTTCAGCGTCGCCCTGACGGCCTCGTCGAGCGGCGTGTGCGGCTCGGAACCCAGCGTCGCCACGAGCCTGGCGTTGTCGAGGCGCACCGGCACCTTCCAGAGGTAGCGCATCTCCATCACCTCCTTGAGGAAGGGCACGAACGGCGAGGCGAGACGCATCATCAGCCAGGGCGTCTTTTTCACCGGCAGGAACGGCTCGTCGAGGGCACGGCGAATGGCGCCGATCATTGCCGTGCCATCACCGTCCCAATGGCCGCCCATGTTGAAGGTTGCAAAATCATCGAGACCTTCATGCTCGATGAGGCGCAGCAGCACCTCGGCCATATCCGGCAGATAGGTCCACTGGTGGCCGACGCCACGCTTGCCGGGATAGGTGATCGCCTTGGGCCGGCTGCCGGCCTTCACCAGCCCCTGGCTGAACCAGCTGTTGGCCGCCGTGGGGCCGAAGAAGTCGCCGGCCCGGACGATCAACACCCTGGCCCTGCCGCGCGCCGCCTCTTTCAGCCGCCGCTCCATCTCCTGGCGGATCCCACCCTTGCGGGTCAGCGGATTCTGCGGCGCGTCGTCGGTGATATCAGGGAAGGCGTCCGGGCCGTAGTTGTAGACCGTGCCGGGCAGGACGATGCGAGCGCCGTTCGCCTCGGCGGTGGCGATGGTGTTGTCGAGCATCGGCAGCACCACCTTCTCCCAGTCGCGATAGCCGGGCGGGTTGACGGCGTGAACGATCAGCGACGCGCCCTTGGCCGCTTTCGCCACGTCGGCGGCGGCCATGGCGTCGCCCTTGATCCATTGGAAGCAGCCATCCTTGCCAGCCCTGTCGGGGTCGCGGTGAAGCGCCCTGACCTGCCAGCCGGTGGACGCCAGTTTGGACGCGAATTCGCCGCCGATACCGCCGGTGGCGCCGAGAACGAGTGCGATGTTCATGGTCAATCTCCATCTGCTGATGAACAGAAGATGGCCCCAGCGGCGTATGAACGAAATTGCCGATAATCTTGCATATGCTATACGGAAATATATGAGCCGCGAACCAAGCTGGGATCTCTACCGCACGTTCAACGCCGTGCTCGCCGAGGGCTCGCTGTCCGGCGCCGCGCGGGCGCTCGGCCTGACGCAACCGAGCATCGCCCGCCATATCGACGCCCTTGAGGAGGCGGTGGGCGCTCCGCTGTTCCTGCGCACCGCGCGCGGCCTCTCCCCCACCGACGCGGCGCTGGAGCTTCGACCCTTCGCCGAGCTGATGGCCTCGACGTCGGCGGCGCTTCTTCGCACCGCCGAGGGCCGCACCGGCGAGGTGGACGGCACCGTCCGCATCAGTGCCAGCGAGGTGGTCGGCATCATCCACCTGCCGGCCATCCTGACGCGGCTCCGCCAGCGCTACCCGCTGCTCGCCATCGAGCTGTCGCTCTCCAACGCCGTCGACGACCTTCTGAAGCGCCAGGCCGACATCGCCATCCGCATGGTCAGGCCCGAGCAGCAGGCGCTGCTCGCGCGGCGCGTCGGCGCCTTTCCCGTGGGCCTCCACGCCCACAAGGATTACCTCGCCCGCCGCGGCACGCCCCGGAGCATGGACGACCTGAGACATCACGACATCATTGGCTATGACGCGGAAACACCTGCCGTCAGGGCCTTTGCCCAGCGCCACCCCGGCCTCGACCGGGCCATGTTCGCGCTGCGCGTCGACAGCAACATCGCCCATCTCACGGCCATCAAGGCCGGCTTCGGCATCGGCATCTGCCAGACCATCATCGCCGACGCCGATCCCGACCTGGTGCGCGTGCTGCCCGACGCCTTCCATGAGGATCTGGAGACCTGTGTGGTGATGCACGAGGACCTCGGCGCCAACACCCGCTGCCGCGCCGTGTTCGACGCGCTGGTTGCCGAGCTGACCGCGCTGGTGAGGGGTCGGCAAGGATAAAACCGCAAGATCGGTCGAGCGCACCGCGCCCGAGCAAGGCTAGCTGGCATCGCCACGGAGGACAGGACGATGAAGGCGGCGCTTCAAGCCTATCATGCCCGGATGCAGCGGGTGCTCGATCACATCGACCGGCATCTCGACGAGGATCTGGACCTCGATACGCTGAGCGGCATCGCTGCCTACTCGAAATATCACTTCCATCGGCAGTTCACGGCGACCTTCGGCCTTTCGGTGCATCGCTATGTCCAGCTCGCGCGCATGAAGCGCGCCTCCTTCCGGCTGGCCTACAGGGATGATCAGAGCGTCACCGACGTCGCCATGGACGCCGGCTATGAGGCACCCGACGCCTTCGCCCGCGCCTTCCGGCAACGGCTGGGGCAGTCGCCGTCGTCCTTCCAGAAATCTCCCGACTGGGAACCGTGGCTTGCGGCCTTCGGGCCTCTCGACGACGCGAGGAGCAAGCTCATGCACAAGACCTTCACCGCCGACGACGTGACCATCCGCGACGTGCCGGCCACCAGGGTGGCGATCGTCGAACACCGGGGCGACCCGGCGACGCTCGGCGCCTCCATCCAGCGCTTCATCGCCTGGCGCAAGGCCGCCGGCCTCTCCCCCAGCACCAGCCCGACCTTCAACGTCTGGCGCTCCGAGCGGCGGCCCGCCGATCCCGCCGACTATAGCGTCGATCTCTGCGTCGGCACCGACCGGCCGATCGACGAGAGCGACGGGGTCAAGGCCGGCGAGATCCCCGGTGGCCGCTGCGCGGTGCTGCGCGTCACCGGCGACACCCACAATCTGGAGCCCGCCGCGCTCTTCCTCTATCGCGACTGGCTGCCGCAGAGCGGCGAGGAAGCCCGCGACTTCCCGATCTACTGCCAGCGCCTGATGCTCTACCCGGAGGTGCCGGAGAGCGAGGCGGCCGCCGACCTGTTCCTGCCGCTGAAATAGCGGCCGGTACCTTGACCAGAGCAGCGGCGCCTCGCGGGCCGGTCAGGCCGCCGCCAGGCGCCGCCGATCGCTGAGGCCCTTCATCTTCAGCAGCATGATGTCGGCGACCGCCACCGCGGTGAGGGTAATGAAAGCGGCACCGAGCGAGGTGAGCCCATCCCAGTCGGCCACCAGCACCGCGATGCTGCCGAGCACCCAGAGGGCATCGCCCGCGATGGCAATCCGCACGCCGCCGATCGACGCCTGCCCACCGAGAACCAGATGATAAAGGCCCCAGAGGACCAGAAAGGCGCCGAGGCCCAGGATCGCATCGGCCGTGAAGGCCGGTCCGATCAACTTCGCGATGAGTCCGGAAAAGCCAAGGAAGGCGACGCCGGCCGTGACCGACACGATGCCGTCGGCGAAGAGGACGGATTTCAGAAGGTTGCGCTTGATGAGATCGAACATGGCGTGTTCCTTTCGTGCTGACGGGCCGATCTTCATCGTCGGACGGAAGGAAACCAATTACCTCCGAGGTAATGCCTCATTACCTCCGAGGTAATGCCTCATTACCTCCGAGGTAATGGATTTGCGGCGGCGCTTGCCGTCAAATGCCGGAAGATGTTCGGAGAGACCCATGCAGTTCGGCGAGCAACTGAAGGAATGGCGCAGCCACCGGCGCATGAGCCAGCTCGATCTGGCGACGGAAGCCGGCATTTCGGCGCGCCACCTGTCATTCCTCGAAACCGGCCGCTCCCGCCCGACCGAGGGCATGATCCTCCGGCTCTCCGCCGTGCTCGACATTCCCGCCCGCGACCAGGGCATGATGTTTTCCGCCGCCGGCTTCCGACCGCATTTCGGCACCCGGCCGGCCCAGGCGCTCGACGGTCTGCCGCCGGCCATCGCCCAGGCGATCGGCCTGATCCTCGGGCGCCACGATCCCTATCCCGGCGTGGTCTTCGATCACCAATACAACGTTCTCGCCGCCAACCATCCCTTTGCCGCGCTGGCCGGAGCCGCCGGTATCGAGGCCAAACCCGGCGTCAACTTCCTGGAGGCCTATCTCGGGCCGTCGCCGCTCCGCGACATCATCGCCAACTGGCCCGAGACGGCGGCCGACCTCGTGCACCGCATCCGCGGCGAAGCCTGGATGCAGGGCCCCCGCTCGCCGCTGTCGCGCCGCATCGAACGGCTGTCAGCGCTGCCGGAGGTCCAGGCCGCCCTTGAGGACCATCCCCACAGCGCCCGTCTGCCGATCCTGCCGATATCCCTGTGGCTGGACGGCAAGACGCTGAGTTTCATCACCACGCTCACCACATTCGGTTCGGTGCAGGACGCGCTGGCCGAGGGCGTGCTGATCGAATCCTTCTTCCCGGCCGATGACGAGACCCGGGCGCATTTCGAGGACGCGTGAGTGGTCCACGGTATGCATAAAGTAATCATACCGTACGGTACGGTTTATTAATACCCGAGCCCCTACCCTGCCAGAAATGCCGAGGCGGCGGAACCGTCGAGGCGCTGGGGAGCGGAGGGCAGACAATGGCCCAGAAGAAGCGCGGCGGCGGCGAGGCTGGCGGCCATGGCGGGGCGCCATGGGTGATCACCTTCGCCGACCTCATGAGCCTTCTCATGGCGCTGTTCGTGATGATCGTGTCCTTTTCCAGCCAGGACGAGCAGAAGCTCAACGAGGCGGCCGGCTCGATGCGCGACGCCTTCGGCTATCAGTCGGTGCAGCGCCCGGCCGGCATGATCGAGCAGAGCGGCCTGCCCGAGCGCAAATATCTGCGCAACGTCGAGTCCATGTCCCTGTCCGAGGCGGTGGAGTTCGCCACCGACTTCAACGACCAGTATGAGAAGCAGGGGCCGGAGGTGAACACCAACCGGTTCGAGAAGGCGGCCGAGAGCAAGCCGCGCGACTATCTCACCGCCTCGGAGTCCTTGCGGCAGGCCTTGCAGGACCTCCCCGATTACGCCGAACTCTCCAAGCAGGTGATCCTCAAGGTCGCCGACGACGGCCTGCACATCTCGATCATCGACCAGGACGGCCGGCCGATGTTCGCGTCTCAATCGCGCGAGCCCACCGAACGGCTGAAGATCGTGCTGTCGCGCATCGCGCCCGTCATCCAGCAGATGCCGGGCCGGCTCCGCATTGTCGGCCACACGGAATCGGTTGGAGATCTCGCCATCGCCGGCGGGGCGGCCTGGCAACTGTCGTCCGACCGGGCAATCTCGGCCGCCGCCATCCTCGGCAGCTTCGGCCTCGGGCCGGGCAGCCTTGCCGAAGTCACCGGCGTCGCCGACCGCGACCCGATGTTCCCCGACGATCCCTTCCTCTCCGGCAACCGCCGCATCGAGCTGATCATGCTGAAGGAAGCCGCACCCATGCCGAGCACCGAGGCCTTTCCGTCCGAACCGTGAGGCTCACTCGTCCTCGAACAGCGCGTCGTGGAACTTCTCGGGGTTGGCAAGAAAGCGCCCATAGAGCTTCCAGTGCTCGCTGGCCTTGAAGGAGATTTCCCGGAGGTCGCCGTTGCCCTCGAAGGAGAACAGCTCGCCGAACGGATAGCTCATCAGGATCGGCGAATGCGTCGCCATGATGATCTGGCACTGCGTCGTCAGCTCCATCCGCCTGAGTATGGTGAGGAAGGTCATCTGCCGGGCCGGCGACAGCGCCGCCTCCGGTTCGTCGAAGATGTAGACGCCTCGGCCGCCCAGCCGCTTGGAGAACAGCGCCAGGAAGGCCTCGCCGTGCGACTGGTGATGCAGCGACCGGCCGCCGTTGAGACTGTAGGCGTCGGTGCGGCCGGCCGAGACTTGGTCGATGTAGTTTGAGAAGGCAAAGAAGCTCTCGGCCCGGAAGAAGAAGCCCGTGGTCACCCGCGGCAGCCAGGAGAAGCGCAGGCATTCGAGCACTGGATCGACGTCGCTCCGCCCGTGGGTCTGGTGATCCCGGCTGCCGCCCTCGGCGTTGAAGCCGCAATGGAGCGCGATGGCTTCGAGAAGCGTCGACTTTCCCGCACCGTTCTCGCCGACGAAGATCGATACCGGCTTCAGGAAGGCCATGCCGAAGTCGCGGGAGAACAGCGGCACGGTGAACGGATAGTCGTCGCTCTCCTCCGGCTTGCGGAAGGAAATCGACCTCAGGAACGGCGCGCGGGATAATCTGACGGGCGTCTTCACGTGGGAGGCTCCCATGGCGGTTTCACCGGCATGGTCACCTCCATTTCGGGCGGCACTGCGGCCGGTGCTGAGGTCGATGCCATTGACATCGCCGCGCTCGATCTGTACCGATCATTACAGAGTTTACCGAACGGTACAGAAAGAGGCATCCATGACCGAGCAACGCCCGCCCCTGCCGCCTTTCACCGAGGCAACCGCCATCCTCAAGGTCCGCGCCGCCGAGGACGGCTGGAACAGTTGCGACCCCCAGCGGGTGTCGCTCGCCTACACGCCGGACAGCCGCTGGCGGAACCGCGCCGACTTCGTGGTGGGCCGCGAGGAGATCGTCGCCTTCCTCAGCCGCAAGTGGGCGCGGGAGCTCGACTATCGCCTGATCAAGGAGCTGTGGGCCACCGCCGGCAACCGGATCGCCGTGCGCTTCGCCTATGAGTATCGCGATGACTCCGGCAACTGGTTCCGTGCCTATGGCAACGAGAACTGGGAGTTCGACGAGAACGGCCTGATGGCAAAGCGTCATGCCTCGATCAACGACCTGCCGATCCGTGAGGCCGACCGCAAGTTCTTCTGGGACCGGTCGGCTCCGCGCCCGGCCGGTCATCCCGGTCTCAGCGAACTCGGCTTGTGAATCATGGCAAAGACCATCGCCGAGCGCGCCGATGTCATCCCCTTGCTGGCCGAGGTGTTCCGCGAGCATGGCTTCGAGGGCGCCAGCATCTCGGTGATCGGCGAGCAGACCGGCCTCGGCAAGGGCAGCCTCTATCACTTCTTCCCGGGCGGCAAGGACGAGATGGCGGCGGCCGTGCTCACCGAGATCGGCGGGTGGTTCGAGGAGGAGATCTACAAGCCGCTGCGCGAGGCCGACGATCCGCGCGCCGCCATCGACGGCATGATTGGCGCGGTCGACGACTACTTCCGCTCCGGCCGGCGCGTCTGCCTCGTCGGCGCCTTCGCGCTCGACAACGTCCGGGACCGCTTCGCCGCGGCGGTGAAGGCCTATTTTGCCGAATGGCGGTCGGCACTGGCCTCGGCTCTGGACCGGGCCGGCAGCGCCCCCGATCTCGCCCGCTCGCTCTCCGAAGAAACGGTGATCGCCATCCAGGGCGCGCTGGTACTGTCGCGGGCGCTCGACGACCCCACGGTCTTCTCCCGCAGCCTCGAAAGCACGCGGGCAAAACTCGCGACAGCCATCGCCTGAATGCGAGAACGGCGGGCCTTTCGACCCACCGTCCTGATGTCTTCCGTCCGGCCGCTGCCTCAGTTGTCGAGGAAGCTCCTGAGCTTGCGGCTGCGGCTCGGGTGCTTGAGCTTGCGGAGCGCCTTCGCCTCGATCTGACGGATGCGCTCGCGCGTCACCGAGAACTGCTGGCCGACCTCTTCCAGCGTGTGGTCGGTGTTCATGCCGATGCCGAAGCGCATGCGCAGCACGCGCTCCTCGCGCGGCGTCAGCGAGGCGAGCACCCGCGTGGTGGTCTCGCGCAGGTTCGACTGGATGGCCGCGTCGATCGGCAGGATGGCGTTCTTGTCCTCGATGAAGTCGCCGAGGTGGCTGTCCTCCTCGTCGCCGATCGGCGTTTCCAAGGAGATCGGCTCCTTGGCGATCTTCAGCACCTTGCGCACCTTCTCGAGCGGCATCGCCAGCTTCTCGGCCAGCTCTTCCGGCGTCGGCTCGCGGCCGATCTCGTGCAGCATCTGGCGCGACGTGCGGACGATCTTGTTGATCGTCTCGATCATGTGCACCGGAATGCGGATGGTGCGGGCCTGGTCGGCGATCGAGCGGGTGATCGCCTGCCGGATCCACCATGTGGCGTAGGTCGAGAACTTGTAGCCGCGCCGGTACTCGAACTTGTCGACCGCCTTCATCAGGCCGATGTTGCCTTCCTGGATCAGGTCGAGGAACTGCAGGCCGCGGTTGGTGTACTTCTTGGCGATGGAGATGACGAGGCGCAGGTTGGCCTCCACCATTTCCTTCTTGGCGATGCGCGCTTCCTTCTCGCCCTTCTGGACGAGATGGACGATGCGGCGGAACTCGCCGGGCTCGAGGCCGGTCTCCGACGACAGCGTCTGGATGGTCTGACGCAGCTCGCGGATCTCTTCCTTTTCCTTGGCGACGAATTCCTTCCAGCCCTTGGAGGCCAGGGAAGCGACGCGGCGGATCCAGTTGGGATCGAGCTCGGACGCCTGATACTGGCGCAGGAAGTCCTCGCGTCCCACGCCATAGCTCTCGGCGAGGCGGAGGAGCTTGCCCTCGTAGCCCATCAGCTTCTTGTTGATGTCGTAGAGCTGCTCGACCAGCGCCTCGATGCGCGCGGCGTTGAGGGAGAGCGACTTGACGTCTTCCTGGATCTCTTCCTCGAGCTTCTTGTAGCGGCGCTCCTGCGACGGGCTGAGCGTGGTGTTCTTGAGCCGGTTCTCGACGTGCTGCTCCTGCAGCCGGCGCAGCTTCTTGAAGTTCTCGGCGATGCGGTCGAAGGTTTCGAGCACCTTCGGCTTCAGCTCGGCTTCCATGGCCGACAGCGACACGTTGTTCTCGAGATCGTCCTCGTCGGACATCTCGCCTTCGGGCAGTTCGCCCTCGGGCCGCTCCTCGCCGTCCTCACCGCGCGGGGCGGCCGGACGTTCGGAGGGTTCAGCGCCCTCTTCCATGCCCTCTTCGCCGCCCTCGAAGGGCAGCGCGCCGCCCTTGCCGTCCGGGCCGGCATAGGTGGCCTCGAGGTCGATGATGTCGCGCAGGAGGATCTTGCCCTCGTTGAGCTCGTCGCGCCAGAAGATGATGGCCTGGAAGGTGAGCGGGCTCTCGCAAAGGCCGGCGATCATCGCCTCGCGACCGGCCTCGATGCGCTTGGCGATGGCGATCTCGCCTTCGCGCGACAGAAGCTCCACCGAACCCATCTCGCGCAGGTACATGCGCACGGGATCGTCGGTGCGGTCGGTCGGCTCGCGGGTGGTGGTGGTCTTGGCGACGGCGGTGCCGGTGGTCTCGCTGACTTCGCCCTCTTCCTCGGCGGCGCCGTCGTCGGCCGGGGCCTCCTCGGCCTCCTCGGAATCGACGACGTTGATGCCCATGTCCGAGAGCATGGCGTAGATGTCTTCGATCTGGTCGGAGGAGTTCTGGTCCGACGGCAGCACTTCATTCAGTTCGTCATAGGTCACATAGCCGCGCTTCTTGGCGAGCTTGATCATCCGCTTGACGGCGGCATCGCTGAGGTCGAGAAGCGGCCCGTCCGGACCCTCGTTGCCGGTATCCTGGACTTCGTCGTTTTCGGTGGCCTTGGTTGCCATAGTCATCTCCGCCGTCCGCCGGGCCGTTACGCCTTGCGTCTATGCTCGCTCAACTCGCCACGAGGCCAAAAGGTCCCATGATGCGGCTCGCGCTACCAATAGGGGCGAGGCCTTAAGCCCAACTTAACCCTGACGCTCTTGAAAAAACGCACGGCATCGCTGCGGCCATAGCCGAACAGGCGGGCCGTTGCCGACCCGCCGAAAATCCCCGGAAAGGTCTATTTAGCGGCGCAAACGGATTCCGCAAGGGTGATTCGGAAGAGAATTTCTGATTCGGCGATGATTCGGGGGACGGGAGGGTGATTCGGTTGGGCGGTGAACGGGTTTTAGGAGCGTGCCCTGGGATGGAAGCTCGCCCGCCAGCGCGTGCCCCGAAGCCGTCCTCCACGCAACCAATCGCCCCTTTCAGAGCCCTATATCCGCCCCGTGCCCTTTTCTGCCTGAGGTCCCCGCCTGCGCGGGAATGACAGGTTATCTATATGTTTCTTATGTATAATTCTGTCATCCCCGCGAAGGCGGGGACCTCAGGCAGGATGGAACAATCGGCCAATATAACGCTCCAAAAATAGAGGAGATTACCCCAGCGGATCTCACTTCCACAAAGCCGATTGCGACGAACCGCCCCCGGTCGTGGCATCGCGGATGGCTTTTGCTTCCTCGGCCAGCTCCTGCTCGCGGCGGAACAGCTCCTCGCGGCGGCGGTTGAGGTCGCGCGTCAGCTCGTAGATATAGGCGGTGACGTTCTCGTCGGTCTCCGCCGTCACCGTCTTCATGTCGCGCTCGATGTCGGCTGAGAGCGCCCGAAGACACAGCCGCTCGATCAACAGGTCGAAGCAGGTCTCGACGAAGCTCTCCGGCGGGTGGAAGCGCAGGATCGGCAGCCGTTCCCGGAGCTTGTGGCCGCGCCCGATGCTGACACCGTCCTCGCGCTTGATCTCGTCGCCATGCACCTCGTTGAGCACGAAGTAGAAGCGGGCGTCGAGGCCTTCGTAGAAGTCGCTGACCGAGTCCGCGTCGAAGTCGACGGCGATGCGGTAGAGCGCCTGCTTGAAGTCTTCCAGCGCCGCCACGTGGAAATCCAGCCGGGCGAGCCGCTCCATGTTGGCTTCATAGAGATCGGGATACTCGACGGCGAGGCCGAGCAGCACCCGCTCGATATTGGCAAGGTCCGGCTCGCTCGGCGCCCGGAGCTCGGCGGTGACGGCGAGGCCCTGCTTGTCGCGCCGCTCGCCCCCCCTGAACTCGCCCCTGCCCTCACCGCGGAAGTCGCCGCGTCCCTCGCCGCGCCCCTTGCGGTCGTGGCTCCAGAACAGCTCGGACATGTTGACACGCAGGGCGAGGCGATAGCGCCGCGCCACCCGGTCGTCCTTGATCTGGCGAACCAGTTCGTCGATGCGCGCCTCAAGCGCCGCCTTGCGCTCGGGCGTATCGACGCGGGCGTCGGCCGCCTCGCGGTCCCACAGCACTTCGGAGAGCGGCCGGGCCTTGGCGACTTCCGCGAGGAAAGCGTCGGCGCCGCCGGAACGCACGATGTCGTCGGGGTCCTGCCCACCCGGCAGGAAGCAGAAGTTGAAGGAATAGCCGCTGCGGAGGGCCGGCAGGATGCGGTCGATCGCCCGGTGGGCGGCCGACACGCCGGCCTTGTCGCCGTCGAAACAGATCACCGGCTCGGCGGCAAAGCGCCACAGGCGGGCGATGTGGTCCTCGGTGAAGGCGGTGCCGAGCGCGGCGGTGACGTTGCGGATGCCGGCCTGATAGACCGAGATCGCGTCCATGTAGCCCTCGGTGACGATGATCGTCCCCGACTTGTGCGCCGCCTCGCGCGCCCGGTGGACGTTGAACAGCATCGTCCCCTTGTGGAAGAGCGGCGTCTCCGGCGAGTTGAGGTACTTGGGCTGGCCCTCCGGGTCGAGCGTGCGGCCGCCGAAGGCGACGACGCGGCCGCGCTCGTCGTGGATGGGGATCATCAGCCGACCACGGAAGCGGTCGTAGGAGGCGCGACCATCCTCCGGCTTGATGAGGAGGCCGGCGGCAATGCCCGTCTCTTCCTTGACGTCGTTCTGGATCAGGTGGCGCTTCAAGGCGTCGCGCTCGTCGGGCGCATAGCCGAAGCGGAACTCGATGGAGGTCTTCTCCAGGATGCCGCGCTTCAGCATGTAATCGCGCGCCGGCTTGCCCTCGGGCGAGCGCAGCTTCTGCTCGAAGAACTTGGCGGCGATCTCGCAGGCGCCGGCCAGATCGACGCGCACCGCCTCGCGCTCGCGGTCGCGCGGATCGGCCTTGGGCAGTGGCACGCCCGCTTCCTCGGCCAGCCTTTCGACAGCCTCCGGGAAGGTCAGCCCTTCCGTCTCGGTCAGGAACTTGAAATGGTCGCCCGTCGCCCCGCAGCCGAAGCAATGGTAGATGCCGCGCCGATCGTCGCAGTGGAAGGACGACGTCTTCTCCTTGTGGAATGGGCAGCAGGCCCAGAAATCGCCGCGCGCCGGCTGGCTCTTGCGCTTGTCATAGGTGACGCGCCGCCCCACCACCTGGCTGATCGGCAGCCGGGCCCGGATCTGGTCGAGAAGGGACGGTTCAAAGCGCATGGCCGTCATATAGTCAGAGCGAGGGAGCGATGAAAAGCGCGACGAGTGGGAGCGCACCCTTCGCACGCATGACACCTATATCGGCCCCTCGCCTTATCCGGCCCGAGGTCCTGCGCCCTCGCGCAGGAAGACAGGACATTTATATAATAAATACAATATCATAAGTTGTCATCCTGCGCGAAGGCGCAGGACCTCAGGCAGAATGGGGCACAACGTCGATATAGGACTCCAAGAACGGACCACGGATATCCATTGCTCCGCTCGGGGCGACAGCGGCCATCCGCCTCCTCGCTCACGGCATCTTGCGCAGACGGCGGCATCCTGAACAGATAATACCACTATTGGCGCGCGGCGAATCCCGTGGGTTCGCTCGCCAGCATCGATCCGGGAGCACCGATGTACACCGCCCTCTTTGAAATCCATCGTGGCCTCGCCATCCTCGGCTGCATCACCACCGTGGCCTGGGCCGTCGCCGCCCTGTTGCCGTCGCTCCGGACGCAGCGCCGCATCTGGAAGCCGCTCTACAGCGCCGCGGCGTCCACCGTCGGCCTTGCCGGCATCGTCGGCCTGATCCTCGCCTGGATGGGCGGCTGGCTCACCTTCTTCTTCCCCTGGATCGGCTTTGCCGGCGTCTGGCTGCATGGGGCCGCCGGCGTGCGCGGCCGCCGGGCCATGGCCGCCGGCGCCAACGGCACGCTCGCCGCCTGCCTGTTCATCCAGGTGGCGACGCTGATCGGCCTCTACGGCCTGATGACCGTGAAACCCTTCTGACAACGGAGAGATCGCCATGACCGCCGCCATGTTCGATACGCCGCTGGCCACGCTCGACGGCCTTCCCACCACGCTGAAGCCCTGGCTCGGCAAGGTGCTGCTCGTCGTCAACACCGCCTCCAAGTGCGGGCTGACGCCCCAATACGAGGTGCTGGTCAGCCTCTACCACCGCTACAAGGATCGCGGCTTCGAGGTGCTGGGCTTCCCGGCCAACGACTTCGGCGACCAGGAGCCGGGCAGCAACGAGGAAATCGCCACCTTCTGCTCCACCACCTTCGGCGTCGACTTCCCGATGTTTTCCAAGATCGTCGTCACCGGCCCCGACAAGCATCCGCTCTACAAGGCGCTGATCGCCGAGAAGCCCGAGGCGCGTGCTCTACCCGGCAGCGACGCCCGCGCCGCCCTGCGCAGCCACGGCATCACCCCCACCGAGCCGCCGGAAGTGCTCTGGAACTTCGAGAAGTTCCTGATCGGCCGCGACGGCACGGTCATCGATCGCTTCTCCCCCGACACCGCCCCCGACGCCGACATCGTCATCGAGGCCATCGAAAAGGCGCTGTGAGGCAACTGCACAAGGGCGACGGATGTGTCCCTCTCCGAGCAGAGTTTCGCCGAACTGATCAGGCAAAACGAGACGAACCGTCGCCTGCTTGAAATCCTTCCGGCGCTGGAGCTGCCGCAAGCCACCCTGACCGCCGGGTGTCTGTTTCAGACCGTCTGGAATCTCAAGACCGGCAACCAACCCGATTGGGCGATCAAGGATTACGACGTCTTCTATTTCGATCCCGACGACCTCACATGGGAGGCGGAGGACGCCGTGATCCAGAAAGCCAAGGCGGTGCTCGGCGATCTGGCCGACAGGACCGAGATCCGAAACCAGGCCCGCGTCCACCTCTGGTACCCTGAGAAGTTTGGCGCGCCCTGCCCGCGACTGACCTGCGTCGAAGACGGGATCGACCGCTTTCTGATCGCCTGCACTCTGTTCGGGATCAATGTCGGGACGGGCGACGTCTACGCGCCGAATGGCTTCCAGGACATGTGGGACGGCATCCTGCGGATCAATCCGAACAACCCTCAGTCCGGCCTGTTCCGCAGGAAATGCGAGGACTACAGGGCGAGATGGCCCTGGCTGTCGGCCGCCCTGTAGCCGACCGCCCAAAGCTTGACAGCCCCCGCCGATGCGCCCAGCGTGGTTTCCCCTAGAGGAGGCCCTGGGCATGCGCGTATCCGGTCGTTCGAGGCGCGTCGTCGCGCCGGGTCTGCCGCTGCTCCTGGCGCTCGTCCTTTCCGCCTGCGGTGATCACTCCATCCTGCCGCCTGCGGCGGATATCGGCCCATCGCCCCGGATCGTTCCGCCCGTCAACAGGGCGATCCCGAACGTCAACATCGCGCCGGCCATCGGCTGGCCGGCCGACGAGACACCGACGCTAGCGCCGGGCCTTGCCGTCACTGCCTTTGCATCCGGCCTCGACCACCCGCGCAATGTTCTGGTACTGCCCAATGGCGACGTGCTGGTGGCCGAGACGGCCGCACCGCCCAAGCCCGACGACAGCCCCGGCCTCAAGGGCTTCATCATGCGCCTTGTCATGGCCCGCGCCGGCGCCGGCGGGCCCAGCGCCAACCGCATCACGCTGTTGCGCGACAGCGACGGAGACGGCGTCGCCGAGTATCGCAGCGCCTTCCTCACCGGCCTCAACTCGCCCTATGGCATGGCGCTGATCGGCAACAATCTCTACGTCGCCAACACCGACGCCATCCTGCGCTACCCCTACAAGCGTGGCGACACCGCCATCACCACATCCGGCGAGACGCTGACCGAGCTGCCCGGCGGTCCCCTCAACCACCATTGGACCAAGAACCTGATCGCCAGCCCCGATGGACGCTTCCTCTATGTGAGCATCGGCTCCAACAGCAACGTCGGCGAGAACGGCATGGCCGCCGAGGAAGGCCGGGCGCAGATCTGGCAGGTGGACGCGCGCACCGGAACGCATCGCCCCTATGCCACTGGCCTCCGCAACCCCAACGGCCTCGCCTTTGCCGGCAACACGCTGTGGACCGCCGTCAACGAGCGCGACGAGATCGGCAGCGACCTCGTGCCCGATTACATGACCTCGGTGAAGGACGGCGGCTTCTACGGCTGGCCCTACAGCTATTTCGGCGGGCATGTCGATGCCCGCGTCACCCCGCCGCGCTCCGACCTCGTCGCCAGGGCCATCGCGCCCGACTATGCGCTCGGCGCCCACACCGCCTCGCTTGGCCTTGCCATCACCGGCAACAGCGGCCTGCCCCAGCCCTACCGGGCCGGCGCCTTTGTCGGCCAGCATGGCTCTTGGAACCGCAAGCCGCTCGCCGGCTACAAGGTGATCTTCGTGCCGTTTTCCGGCGGCAAGCCATCGGGCCCGCCGCGCGACGTTCTCACCGGCTTCGTTGATCCCAACGGCAATGCCAAGGGGCGGCCGGTCGGCGTTGCGCCTGACGGGCACGGCGGCCTGCTGGTCGCCGACGACGTCGGCAACGTCATCTGGCGCGTGACGGCCAAGTGAGGGCACAAATTTCCCTGAGTATCTCCAGATGGTAGACGTTGCAGGAATATCTCGACAGCACAAAATTCCTTGCCAAGAGCGGCAGCGCGTTATTTACGCGCTGGCCTCCCCGCGCTAGGACAGGTCGACGCCGACCCGGCGCCGTTCCGAGTCGCCGTCCATGTCGCTGCCCGCCGATCTCACGCCCGCCACGCTGACCCTGCTCGTCATCACCACCTTCGTCGCCGGCCTCGCCCGCGGCTTTTCCGGCTTCGGCGCCGCGCTGATCTTCATGCCGGTGGCGAGCGCCCTGATCGGCCCGCGCCTTGCCGCGCCGGTCATCCTGATCATCGACGCCGTCACCACCGTCGGTCTGGTGCCCGATGCCTTCCGCAGGGCCGACCGGCGCGAGGTGGCGGTGATGGCGCTGGGCGCGTGTGTCGGCGTGCCAACCGGCGTCTATCTCCTCACCCACCTCGATCCCCTCACCATCCGCTGGGCGATCATCGGCATCTGCGCCGCGCTTCTCGTGCTGCTGCTGTCGGGCTGGCGTTACCACGGCAAGCCGAAGCCGCCGCTCACCGTCGGCGTCGGCCTGTTGTCCGGCCTGTTCTCCGGCGCAAGCCAGGTGGGCGGGCCGCCGGTGATCGCCTACTGGCTGGGCGGCGCCATCCCGGCGGGCATCGTGCGCGCCAACATCGTGCTCTATTTCGAGGTGTCGACGGCGCTGACGCTGCTCAACTACCTCTGGGGCGGCCTGTTCGTGTCGGCCCTGGTGCCGCTTTGCCTGATGACCGCGCCGGCCTATGGCCTCGGCCTCTGGGGCGGCTCGCGCCTGTTCGGCATCGCCTCGGAAGCAACCTTCCGCCGCATCTGCCTCAGCCTGATCGCCCTTGCCGTGGTCATCGGCCTGCCGCTGCTCGACGGCATGTTGCGCTGACGGACGGCCCTTGACATGAGACCATATGGTCTCATATTGTGAGCCCATGGACGAGCTGTTCAGGGCACTCTCCGACCCCACGCGCCGCGCCTTGCTCGACGCCCTCAACGTCGAGGACGGGCAAAGCCTCAGTTCACTGGAGTCGAAATTCTGCATGTCGCGGTTCGGGGTGGCCAAACACCTCAAGCTGCTTGAAGACGCCGGCATCATTGAGGTTCGCAAGGTGGGGCGCGAGAAGCTCCACTTCCTCAACGCTGCACCCGTTCGCGAGATGTATGCGCGATGGATGCAGAAATACATCGTCGAGCAGACGGGCGAGACCTTCGGCCTTCGGGACTACACCGAGGGCAAGATGATGAGCGTCGTCTACGAAAGCTACATCCGCGCGTCGCCTCAGGCTCTTTGGCAAGCCCTGACCGACCCGGAGATGCGACGGAAATATCAGTTCGGCCTCAAGGTGGTGTCGGACTATCGCCCTGGGTCCGACTACACCGCCACCGGACAAGGGCGGCTTGTGTTCTCCGGAACCATCGTCGAGGCCAATCCGCCCTGGCGCCTCGTCACGACCTACTCCGCCCATTGGAGCGAGGAGGTCGAAAAATACGGTCCTTCTCGCGTCGTCGTCGACATCGAGAAGATCGAAGACACGTGCCGTCTGGTGTTGACGCACGACGACCTTCCGCGCGGAGCAAGTCCTCAGCTCTACGGCGGATGGCCGATGGTTCTCTCCGGCCTCAAGACCCTGCTTGAGACCGGCGACATCCTGACGACGCCCGGCTCCCTGAGATGGCTGGACGCCGACGATACCCCCTGAGCGCGGACGACACGAACCGCACCGAGACCTCGCGTCGCCGAGACGCGGGCGCCCCCTTTTGCCAACTTTTCCCGATTGGAGATGACCTTGCAGTATCTTCTCATCATCAGCCACGACGCCGACTTCCAGCCGACCGAAAGCCTCGTCGGCGACATCTTCGGCTGGATCGAAGACACCACGGCGCGGGGCAAGCGCATCGCCGGCAAGCCCCTGCAGCCGGCCGACACGGCGCAGACCATCCGGATCCGCGACGGCAAGGAGCAAATCGTCAGCGGCCCGTTCTCCGACTCGGCCGAGCAGATGTGCGCCTTCGAGCTGGTGGACTGCCGCGACCAGGACGAGGCGCTGGAGCTGGCACGCCGGCATCCAATGGCAACGGCAGCGACCATCGAGGTGCGGCCGGTCTGGATGGAGCGAGAGTCAGAATAGCAAGGCCCGATCCTGCCCCCAAAGCGACCGGATGACGCCGCATTTGGCCTCTATCCAGCCGTCGGGGCAGCAAGGGAGAGCTTTATGCGCGGAAAGAAAATCCTGGGTGGCGTCGTTCTCGTCGGCATCGCCGTCTACCTCCTCAACGCCTCCTGGCTGGCCGCGCCGTCGTCGCCCGGCACGCCGCGCATCCTCGCCCATCGCGGCGTCCACCAGACCTATTCGCGCGTCGGTCTCGACGCCGAGACCTGCACGGCGGCCCGCATGGACCCGCCCAGCCATGAGTTCATGGAGAACACCATCCCCTCCATGCGCGCCGCCTTCGCGGCCGGCGCCGACGTAGTGGAGCTCGACGTCCATCTGACGCCGGACAAGGTGTTCGCCGTGCTGCACGACTGGACGGTCGACTGCCGCACCGAGGGCCAGGGCGTCACCGAGGAAACGCCGTGGACGACGCTGAAGACGCTGGACGTCGGCTATGGCTACACCGCCGACGGCGGCAAGAGCTTTCCCCTGCGCGGCAAGGGCGTCGGCCTGATGCCTCGCCTTGAGGACGTCTACGCCGCCTTCCCGGACGGCTCCTTCCTGGTCAACTTCAAGAGCCGCCGCGTCGAGGAGGGCGAGGCGCTGGCCGCCATGCTCAAGGCCGACCCCAAGGCGCGCGCCGCCACCTTCGGCGTCTATGGCGGATCCGAGCCGACGCAGGCGGCGCTCAAGGCGGTGCCCGGCCTCAAGGGTTTCGACCGGACGATGCTCAAGGCCTGCCTGTTGCCCTACGAGGCCTATGGCTGGACCGGCATCGTGCCAAGTGGTTGCCGCAACACCATTGTCGCCCTGCCGGTCGACTACGCGCCCTATGCCTGGGGCTGGCCGCACCGCTTCATGCAACGCATGCGCGACGCCGGCAGCGAGGTGATCCTGGTCGGCCCCTATGGCGGCGATTTCTCCACCGGCATCGACACACCGGAGCAGGCCGCCAAGGTCCCCAAGGGGTTCGACGGCTACGTCTGGACCAACAAGGTCGAGACCATCGGGCCGCTCCTGAAGGGCAGATGAGCGCGCTCACGCCGAGTGCAGGTCATGCCCGGTCATACCTGTCGGGGAAGTTCTGGAGCACGTCCGGCTTAATCCGGTTCATATCCTGCGACTGCGAAGTAGTTTGCACATTCGTTCGGACTGAAGAGCGGGATGGCGGCTCCAACGGCATCCCAGAGCGCGCTGACGGTTCGCTCCGCCTTGCCGCGCAGGACCGCTTTCAGTTTGGAGAAAGCCATTTCTATCGGGCTGAAGTCCGGGCTGTTGGGCAGCAGGTAGTGTAGCTCGGCACCGGCCCGCTCGATTGCCAGGCGGACGCCCTCGGCCTTGTGAGCGGGCAGATTGTCCATCACCACGATGTCGCCGGGCGACAACGTTGGGACCAGCACTTGCTCGACGTAGGCGCGGAAAGCGGCGCCGTTCATCGCGCCATCGAGAACCAGCGGTGCCGTCATGCCGCTCAGACGCAAGGCGCCGGTGAATGGGGTGGTTTTCCAATGACTATGAGGGATTGCGGCTCGGCAGCGTTCGCCCCGCAATGCTCGTCCGCGCTGGCGCGCCATCTTGGTCGATAATCCGGTCTCATCAATAAAGACCAAGCGTCCCGGGTCGAGATCAGGTTGGCCATCAAACCACGCTTGGCGCCGCGTTATGAGGTCCGCCCGCTCCTGCTCCAGTGCGTGTGCGGTCTTTTTTTGAATGTCCAGCCACGACGGCCGAGCCAGATGCTCAAGGCACTGCGGCCGATAACGACTTCGCCTCCACAGCAAGGCGGATCACCATCTCGTCGAGCGTGATGTCCTTCTGCCCTTCGATCATCTCGAACACGAAGGTCTCATACGGATCGAGGCGGGAACCGCGCCGCCAACCCTGAGCGCGTGCTGACCGCTCGCCCAGCTTCGCTCTGCCGATCCACCGGATCGCCGTCGAAACGCCGACCCCGAACCGGGCAGCGGCTTGACGCGCCGAAAGTCCATCCGAAGAAGCCTGCAAAACCCGAGACCGCAAATCCTCGCTCAGCGCTCTGGCCATCGTTCGCCTCCTTTGAAGTGAACTTTGAATCAGACGCCGCGTCGCGCGTCACTTCACATTTGATTCATCGATCACGGGACGTGCTCCGGCAGAGAATTTGAATCAGAATCTGACTGATTTGGGAATCCCAAACGATTCACTCAGCAAAGGAACCGCTCTAAAACCAGATAAATAGACGGGCTAGGGAGGGCAATCTATAGCGCTGCCGATGGTCGCTTCTCGGCTGGCTATTCTGCAGATGCAATCTACAAATAACGAAAATATGATATCCTTCAGTAAAATAACGCCAGATGTCTTGGCCAAGAAGCCAGAACTCAAATGACAGCAAGAAGTGAATCACTATACAGAGACAAAAACAAATAATTACAATATCTACTTTCAGTCATCAGGATTCAAGCGAATCTTTGAGAAAACAACCGCAGGAACTCGCGCCAGGTAAAAGTGTGTGAGCTTTCAATTCGCCTCCAAAGCAGGTAATAATTGCGGGATAATGGCGGCAGAGAGCTTCCTGGCGCCGGCAATGCTGAGGTGCGACTGATTGAAATAGAGCACGCCAAAATTCGGATCATAACCCGGACAAAGGTCAGTGTTGCAGAGCACCGGGACAGGGTCGACAACTGTGGCACCAGTGGTAGCACTTATTTCACTCACCATTACTCTATAGTTCCGCAGATGCAATTCCACATCGTCCCTTGATCTACCCCATGAGGAAAGAGCCTCGACATTGTCTGCGCGCAGGCTGAGCGCGGCAGGCGGGTCATAGTCCTGGTTTGGTATGGGTCCAATCAGGATCACCTTTTTGCCGGCAACCTCAAGCGCCTGTACCGACTGCTTCAAACCGCTCTCGATCATATCCTGACGGTCGGCGCCGTAGCCCTCCAAGGCCGCCACCATGATCACAGTCCTGATCGCCGGATCTGCTGTCAGCCCCTCAAGCGAGGCAATATTCTGCTCAGCGCAGTTGGGCCGCTTGATGGAATAGTAGCCCATGACCGGTGGGCAGGCCGAGGTCGTGATTTCCCTGATGCCGGCGCCGCGAGCGGCCAACTGGTCCCCGAGCGTGTAGGCGAGTTCGGCTCCGTGACTGTCTCCCCAGACCGCAACCGATGCGCCGGCCCCGCCAAGCACGCATGACGACTGGTAGGACCTCACCGTCCCGCCGCCGAAATGACAGCGTTTGCGCTCCGGGTTGAAGTCCCGATCTGCATTGGCCAGTTCATGGGCCTGCGCGGAAAACCTTTGTTCCAATCCACCGGTGACTGCGATGAGCCCTCCGACAGCCGCGAAGCAGGCGATGGTGGCAACGCCAAGGCGCAGGACAGGCAAACTTGGAAATCCGCGGATGAAGCGTTTTTCAACCCCGACATAGGTCAGCCACGCCAGCGCAACTGCCCCTACCATCAAGATAGAAGCTGTGCCGAGTGTCAGCGGACCATTGTTGTAATGCTTGGCGAACACCAGAACTGGCCAATGCCAAAGGTAGAGCGAGTACGACAGGTTGCCAAAAAACAGGAAAGGCGGGCCGCTTATCAGTTTTCCGCCGAGGGTTTCGGTGGACTGGCCAGCCGCGATGACCAGCACAGTGCCGATGCAAGGGGCCAGCGCGATATAGCCGGGAAACAGCATGGTCTCGGCATCAATCAGCAGCAGCGACACCCCGATCAGCGCCAGGCCGAGCAGCGACAGAGCGTTGCGACCCGCTTGACCCACCCGCGAGAGCAGGTCAGGTCTGGCCGCAACCAGCGCGCCAAGCAGCAGTTCATAGGCCCGGCTGAACGGCAGATAAAACGACCAGGGCTGCGACATCATCCCACCAACCACGCTGGCGGCCAGGGACAACGCCACCAGTACCAGAAGGGCGGGCACAAGCATGGAGCGCCACCTTTTCCAGACCAGCGCCAGAAAGAGCGGGAACACGATGTAGAACTGTTCCTCGACTGCTAACGACCAAGTGTGGAGAAGTGGATGATACTCAGCCGCGGAGCCGAAATAGTCCGATGTCAGATAGAATATGACATTCGATGAGAACAGCATCGTCGCCGCGGACGTGATGCCCAGTTTCCTCATGTCTCCTGCAGAAAGCAGGAACATCCCGGCGATCAGGCTCGCGGTGAGCACCACAATCAAAGCCGGCATCAGGCGTCGTAGGCGTCGTTGATAGAAACCCGTCAGGGAGTATGTCCCCGCAGCATTTTCCTTCAGCAGTATCTTGGTGATCAGAAAGCCCGAGATCACGAAGAAAATATCGACGCCTACGAATCCGCCCTTTAGCCCAGTCGCCCCAGCATGGTAGGCAACAACACTCAGAACAGCGATGGCACGAAGCCCCTGGATGTCCGATCGAAAGGGGAGAAAGCCGCTCATGTTGCCCTCACGCAAGCATGGTTGAATTAGTAGCCGCAATTTCTTGCAGCGGCTACATCGAAATGACAACACCTGAGTGTCTGTCCGGGAACATATTGATTCAGATGAATCTTTTATGATTCAAGAGAGATGGTCTGGTTCCCAGGGAAGCGCCACCAATGTGGACAGCCGAAAACCGTGCTCGCTATGACTGCCGCCGCCTGCGCTATCCATCTGCCCTGACCGACGAGGAGTGGTCGCTGATCGTGCCACGCCTTCCGCCGGCCAAGCGCGGCAGCAACAAGCGCACGATGAACCTGTGCGAGATCGTCAACGGGCTGATATACATTGTGAGCACCGACGGCCGCTGCCCTCCGACCTCACGCCTGCCACGCTGACGCTGCTCAACTATCTGTGGGGCGGCCTGTTCGTCTCGGCCCTTGGTGCCGCTCTGCCTGATGACGGCACCGGCCTATGGCATCGGCCTGTGGGCCGGCGCCCGCCTGTTCGGCGTCGCCTCCGAGGCGATCTTCCGCCGCATCTGCCTTGGCATGATCGCCCTCGCCGTCGTCATCGGCCTGCCGCTGCTCGACGGCCTGCTGCGCTGAGCGCAAGACGCCGCATTTGCCACCCTGACACCGGACAAGGCGTTCGCCGTGCTGCACGACTGGACGGTCGACTGCCGCACCGAGGGCCAGGGCGTCACCGAGGAAACGCCGTGGACGACGCTGAAGACGTTGGACGTCGGCTATGGCTACACCGCCGACGGCGGCAAGACTTATCCCCTGCGCGGCAAGGGCGTCGGCCTGATGCCTCGCCTCGAAGACGTCTACGCCGCCTTCCCGGAAGGCTCCTTCCTGGTCAACTTCAAGAGCCGGCGCGTCGAGGAGGGCGAGGCGCTGGCCGCCATGCTCAAGGCCGATCCGGGCGCGCGCGCTGCCACCTTCGGCATCTATGGCGGATCCGAGCCGACGCAGGCGGTGCTCAGGGCGGTGCCCGGCCTCAAGGGCTTCGACCGAACGATGCTCAAGGCCTGCCTGCTGCCTTACGAACTCTACGACTGGACCGGCATCGTGCCAAGTGGCTGCCGCAACACGATCGTCGCCCTGCCGGTCGACTACGCGCCCTATGCCTGGGGCTGGCCGCACCGCTTCATGCGACGCATGCGCGACGCCGGCAGCGAGGTGATCCTGGTCGGCCCCTATGGCGGCGATTTCTCCACCGGCATCGACACGCCGGAGCAGGCCGCCGCGATTCCCAAGGGCTTCGACGGCTACGTCTGGACCAACAAGGTCGAGACCATCGGGCCGCTGCTCAAGGGCAAGTGATTCAAGCGTCAGCGCAGCTTAAGCCCACATTGAGACCCAGCGCGGCGGCGCGGGAGGCGAAGTCGTCGCGCAGGTCGGACACGCGGATCTCGGCGAAGCGCCGGAGCAGCAGCGCCCGCGCCTCGTCCAGCGTCTGGCGCAGCGCCGTGTTGACGGCCTGTTCGACGAGGCATTGCGGCTGGTCGTCGGCAAGGCCCAGCGCGAAGATCTCAGGCGATCCCACCGCGTCATAGACGTCGCGCAAGGTCATCTCGGCGAGCGGCCGGCCCAGCATCCAGCCGCCGCCATGCCCGCGTTCGGAGACGACATAGCCGCCCTCGCGCAACCCGGCCAGCGTGCGCCGGACCAGCGCCGGGTTGGTGCCGAGCATGCCGGCGATCTCCTCCGACGTCATCGGGCGTTGCTGCTCCTCCATGTGGAGCAGCACGTGCAGCATGCGCGACAGGCGGCCGTCGTGCCTCATCGTGTTCCCTCCTGAATCGCTCGGACCCTATCACGAAACAACAGAAGTTACATGAGCCGTTGACGCGCCCTAATTCGTAACTTATCAAGTTTCGAGATATCACAGCGAGGCCCGTCATGTCTGCTGCATCGTTCCCCGAGGTCCGCCGCCCACGCCTGGCGCTCGCCCTCGCGCTGTTCGCCGCCGCCACGACCATCATGGACATTTCCCTCTCGATCATCTCGCTGCCGGCCATCGGCCGCGACCTCATCCCCGACCCCACGACATTGGCGCTGGTGCCGCTCGCCTTCTCGCTGGCCTTCGCCCTGGGGCTGCTGCCCTTCGGCCGGCTCGGCGATCTCGTCGGCAGGCGGCAGGTACTGCTCGCCGGCGGGGCCGTCTGGGTCGTCGCCAGCCTCATGATGGCGCTGGCCTCCTCCATCGCCATCCTCTTGGCGAGCCGGCTCCTGGCCGGCTTTGCCGGCGCCGCCCTGTTGCCGCAGGCCATGGCGCTGGCCGCCCGGCTCGGTCCGTCCGGCGGGCCGGCAAGCGGCATCGGTCTCTTCATCGCCACCACCGCCTGCGGTTCCATCCTCAGCCCCATCCTCGGCGGCGCGGTGCTGGCGCTCGACCCTGCCGGGCTCGGCTGGCGGCTGATCTTCCTCTACCAGGGGCTGGCCGGCCTTCTCATTGTCGCGGGCGGTTTCCCCACCCTGCCCGACACCGAGAAGAGCCGCGCCGGCTTCGACAGCCTGGGCACCCTCCTGTTCTCGCTCGCCATTCTTCTCGTCGTGGTGCCGCTCGCCGTCGGCCGGCTCGCCGGCTGGCCGGCCTGGATTGCGCTGCCGATCGTCGCCGCCCTGCCGATCGCCCTCCTGCTTCGCCGCCATCTCGGCCGCGCCGCCGCCTTGGGCAAGCCGCAGATCCTGCCGGCGTCGCTGGTCAGCCAGCCACTGGTGGTGGGCGCCGTGGCGCTGACCGCCGTCGTCTTCACCACCAGCCCCGGCATCTTCGTCGCCATGTCCACAGCCCTGCAAGCCGGCGTCGGCCTGCCGCCGGACATCGCCGGCGCCGTGCTCGCCGCCTTCCCGTCCGGCGTGCTGACCGCCTCGCTCGTCGTCGCCCGCCTCAAGGGGCAACCGATCGACCGCCAGCTCACTCTGGGAGCTTTGGTGTTCGTCCTGGGCATGCTGGCAACCCGCACTCTTTTCGGAACCACCTCACCCGCGCCGATTGCCTTCGCGGCCACGCTGTGCCTCGGCGGCCTCGGCATGGGCACGCTGGTCAACGCCCTGTTCCGAGCGGTGATGGCCGCCTCGCCCTCCGCCGATCACGGCGCGGCGGCCGGCGTGCAGCAGGCCTTCCAGCAGGTGGGCGCCGCCCTCGGCTTCGCCGTGGTCGACCTCGTCTTCCAGAATGCCCGCCTCGCCGCCCTCGCGGAGGGAGCGGGCACGGCCGAGGCCTTCAGGATCGCGGGCGCCGAGGCCTGCCTCTATCCCATCGCCGTCTTCGCCCTGATGATCGCCGGCCCTCTTCTCCGCCGCCTCGTCCGAAAACCGGCTGTTACCACCGGGGAATGACCGCCCGCCGTCATTGACGGCGCCGGCCCTGTCGCCTATGTAGCCACGGACATGCCGGGCGGCCCGCCGCGCCGGCCTTTCGGTGCGCCTTCGCATCGATCCGCGATGCCTTTTCAGCCCAAAGGAGCGTCCGCCATGACCACCGCCGCCTGGCAGGAACCCACGCCCACCGCCGTCCTGGTGCTCGCCGACGGCACCGTCATCGAGGGCTTCGGCATCGGCGCGCGAGGCGAGGCGGTGGCCGAGGTCTGCTTCAACACGGCGATGACCGGCTACGAGGAGATCCTCACCGACCCCTCCTACGCCGGCCAGATCGTCACCTTCACCTTCCCGCATATCGGCAATGTCGGCGTCAACGACGAGGACATCGAGACCGTCAACATGGCCGCCGAGAGCGGCGTGCGCGGCGTGGTGCTGCGCGACGAGGTCACCGACCCCTCCAACTACCGTTCGCTGAAGGGCTTCGACGCCTGGCTGACGGCGCGCGGCATCATCGGCATCACCGGCGTCGACACCCGCGCGCTCACCGCGCTGATCCGCGAGAAGGGCATGCCCAACGCCGTCATCGCCCACGCGCCGGACGGCAAGTTCGACCTCGAGGCGCTGAAGGCCAAGGCCAAGGCGTGGTCCGGCCTCGAGGGGCTCGACCTCGCCATCGAGGTCACCAACCCGCAGAGCTACGACTGGACCGAGGCGAGCTGGGCCTGGAACAAGGGCTACGGCCAGCAGATCGACAAGAAATACAAGGTCGTCGCCCTCGACTTCGGCATCAAGCGCAACATCCTGCGCCTCCTCGTCGACGAGGGCTGCGAGGTCGTCGTGCTGCCGGCCACCGCCACGGCGGACGAAGTCTTCGCCCACCAGCCCGACGGCGTGTTCCTGTCGAACGGCCCCGGCGATCCGGCCGCCACCGGCGACTATGCCGTTCCCACCATCAAGGCGGTGATCGACTCGGGCGTCCCCACCTTCGGCATCTGCCTTGGCCACCAGATGATGGGCCTCGCCCTCGGCGGCAAGACGATGAAGATGCATCAGGGCCACCACGGCGCCAATCATCCGGTGAAGGACTACACCACCGGCAAGGTCGAGATCACCTCGATGAACCACGGCTTCGCCATCGACCCTGACAGCCTGCCGGACAATGTCGAGCAGACCCACGTGTCGCTGTTCGACGGCTCCAACTGCGGCCTGCGCGTGAAAGACAAGCCGGCCTTCTCGGTGCAGTACCACCCGGAAGCCTCGCCCGGCCCGCAGGACAGCCACTATCTTTTCAAGCGCTTCGTCAACCTGATCCGCGAGAAGAAGGGCGAAGCGCCGGTGCCCGAGCGGGCGTGATGCGAACGATAGACGGACGACGAGCCGGCCCGAAGGGGCCGGTTTTTGTTTGGGCTAGCTGCGGTGGGTCTCAGGCCACCTTGAGCGTCGGGATGGACGAAACATCGACCTCATGTTCGGCCTTCCAGGCATCGTGGGCAGCCTGCATGCGCAGCCAGACGCCGGCCCCATCCCCGAACAACTTGCCGAGGCGGGCCGCCATCTGCGGCGAGACGGGCTTGCGCTCGCCGATGATGTCGTAAAGCTGCTGCCGGGAGATCCCTAGCAAGGAGGCGATCTCCACCTTGGTCTTGCCGGTCGCCGGGATGATCTCGTCCAGGAGCGCACCCGGATGGCTCGGGCACCGATCGGCGCCCCGCTTGGCGATATACTCGGTCATCTCGACCCTCTCAGTGATACTGCTCGAAATCGACGCGGGTGGCATCCTGCCCATCGAACTCGAAGGTGATGCACCACGGTCCGTTGACATGGACCGTGTAGCGGGTTGGGTTGAAGCCGTTCAGGGCGTGAAAGTCGAACCCAGGCAGGTTCATGTCCTCAGGCCGTTGCGCGGCATCGAGACGATCGAGCCGCAGGAGGATGCGCTTTCGCATCTTCACATCGATCTTGGCCGATTGTCCCGTCTCGAACAGTTCGGCCAGCGCCTTGTTCCTGAACGTCCTGATCATGATGCAATGTAAGCAATTAGCTTTCAAATGTCAACTGATAGTTGACACCTTAATTACTGAAGAGCTCCGCAAAAAACATTTAAGTATTTGTTTCATATATATAATTCTGTCATCCTCGCGCAGGCGAGGACCTCAGGCAGGATAGAGCGAGCCGCCGATATAGCGCTTCGAGAACCGCCAGGGTGCTCTATATCAACCCTTCGTTCTTTTCGGCCTGAGATCCTCTGCCTGCGCAGAGGAAGGTATATTATGTATTTGTTTCTATTGTATAATCATCGTCGCACCCGCCGATCCCAGCCGATCACCACCAGCGCGATCCCCATCAGCACGGCCGACAGCAGGAACGGCGCGCCGGCGAAGCGAACCGGCGCGGCATCCGAGGTGAAGTAGCCGAACAGCTCGGTCATCGGAATGGGCGCCAGCGCCATGGTTATACCCTTGACCGCGCCGATCGCCCCTTGCAGCTCGCCCTGCCGTTCAGCGGAGACGCGCCGGCTCATCATGGCCGTGAGCGACGGCCCGACGATGCCGATGAAGGCGAAGCCGGCGATGAATGGGGTGATCGTGAGGCCGGACGTTGCGAAGGCAAAGCCCAGGAAGCCGATGCCGGCCACCATCAGCCCCACCATCGCGGCCCCGTGCTCGCCGAAGCGCTTCACCGTGGGGCCGACGACGAAGCCGGTCACCGCCGTCATCACCACGCCGACCAGCGTCAGCGTCAGGCCGATCTCCCGCTCGCCCCAGCCGAAGCGCTCCTTCAGCGAGAAGGTCCAGACGGCCGGCAGCGAGTCGTGGGCCACCTGCATCAGCACCAGCACGACGATCGGCAGGCCGATGCCGGCAGCACCGGCAATGAACCGCAACGCGCCGAAGGGATTGGCCTTGGCGAGATCGAGCAGGCGCCGCCGCTCGACCGGCAGACTTTCTTTCAGGAAGGCCCAGCCGACACAGGCATTGACGAGGGCCAGCAGTGCGGCGACCAGGAAGGGCGCTCGCGGCGACAGCTCGCCGACGAGGCCACCCAGCGCCGGACCCAGCATGAAGCCGGCGCCGAAGGCCATGCCGACGCGTCCGAACCGGGCAGCGCGGTCGTCGGGCGCCGTGGTGTCGGCGATATAGGCGCCGATCACCGGGCCGGTGCTGCCGGAGATGCCAGAGAGGATGCGGCCGAGATAGAGCCAGGCGAGCGACGGCGCCAGGGCGCAGATCAGGTTGTCGAGCGCGAAGCTGGCGATGGCCAGGATCAAGAGCGGCCGCCGGCCGAAACGATCGGACAGACCGCCGATCAGCGGCGAGAACAGGAACAGCATGGCCGCGTAGGCGAAGGTCAGCCGGCCGCCCTCGACCGCCGCCGCGCCCATGCCCTCGCCGGTGAGCGAGGCGATCAGCGCCGGCAACACCGGCAGCACCATGCCGAAGCCGGCAGCGTCGAGAAAGGCGGTGGCAAGCACGAAGGGGAAGCCGCCCCGCCGGGCGTCGAGCGTTACGTCAGTCATGTCCGTTCTCCCCGCGTTCGGTCAGCTTGTGGCTGGCGCTGGCGTCGAGATCGAGGCCGTAGATGGCCTTGAGCTGGGCGATCACCTCGAGATGGGCGGGCGAAAACGGCGACCTGCCCTCGAAGGCATGCAGCACGATGCCCTCGACGAGATCGCCCAGCGTCATGTCGCCATGTTCCGCCAGCGCCTTCAGCACCTTCAGGATGCGTTTTTCAATGCGGATGCCCGTCTGCACCCGCTCCACGACCATGCCGGCCATTGCTATCTCCTTAGTTGGTACATGTGTATCTATGTACCAACTATCACCGGCAGCGTCAATTGGACGCACGGCGGCGTCCCCGACCACGGACATTACCGGGGTCGGGACGCCGCCCTGTGGCGGTCCGGTCGCGAAGCGTTAAAGACGCGCGCTGGAGAAGGTGTCGCAGGACTCCATGTCGCCGGTGTCGAAGCCGATCTTGAACCAGCGTTTGCGCTCGGCCGAGGAGCCGTGGTTGAAGCTCTCCGGCACCACATAGCCCTGCGTCCGCTTCTGGATGGCGTCGTCGCCGATCTGAGTGGCGGCGTTCAGCGCTTCCTCGAGGTCGCCGCGCTCGAGAAAGCCCTTCTTCTCGGCGTAATGGCCCCAGATGCCGGCGTAACAGTCGGCCTGGAGCTCGACCCGCACCGACAGCGCGTTGGCGTCGCCCTGGTCGAGCTGCTGGCGCCGCTCGTTGAAGGCCGGCAACAGGCCGACGAGGTCCTGCACGTGATGGCCGACCTCATGGGCGATCACATAGGCCTGGGCGAAATCGCCGGGCGCGCCGAACTTCTGGCGCAGTTCGTCATAGAAGGCGAGGTCGATGTAGATCTTGCCGTCACCAGGGCAGTAGAACGGTCCGCTCGCCGCACTGGCAAAGCCGCAGGTCGACCGGGTCTGGCCGGAGAACAGCACCAGCGGCGTCGCCTGATAGCGCTTGCCTTCCGCCTTGAAGATCTCCGTCCAGATTTCCTCGGTGTCGCCGAGCACGGTGGCGACGAAGTCGCGCATCTCGTCGGGCTCGCCGGCGCGCGGCCGCTCGACGGCCGTGGAGGTATCATAGGTGGAGCCGCCCATGTTGCCGTCGAGCAGCACCAGCGGGTTGATGCCAAGGAACCAAAGGATGAGGCCGACGACGATCAGCCCGCCGATGGAGAGGCCACCGCCACCGCGCCGGCCGCCGCCCGGGAAGCCGCCGCCCGGAAAGCGCAGGCCACCACCGGAAAATCCACCGCCGCGGCCTCTCACGTCCTCGATGTTGTCGCTCTGGCGACGCCCCTTCCACAGCATGCCCGGCCCTCCGTGCTTTCCGGGATATAACAGCACAGCGAGGCGTCAGTTCCAGTCCCGGTTGACATGGAACTGTCGTCTCTTCGGCGCATGTAGGGCGCTTGCGCTTCAACCCTTGAGTCCGCCCCATGCCCGAGATCGCTGCCGCCTCCCCGCTGCTTGCCGCCATGATCGCCGCCGCCCGCCTGGGCGGCGACCTCGCCCGCCGCCATTTCGTGGCATCGGGCCAGACCAGGATCGACGAGAAGGCGGCCCGCGACTATGTGACCGCCGCCGACGTGGCGGTGGAGGCAGCCATCGCCACGGCGCTCGGCACGGCCTTTCCTGGCTGGTCGATCGACGGCGAGGAAAAGGCCGGCAACCGCGACCGTGGCCCCGACGCGCCGCGCTTCCTGATCGACCCGATCGACGGCACCACCAACTTTGCCTGGGGCATCCCCTTCTTCGGGGTGGTGATCTCGCTGCTCAACGGCGATCGCATCGACGCCGGCGTTGTCTACGATCCCATGCGCGACGAACTGTTCTGCGCCGAGCGTGGCAAGGGCGCCTTTCTCGACGGGGTGCCGCTGACCGTCCGTATCGACCGCGACATCGACCACGCGGTGATCGGCGCCAGCCTGCCGATCCCCGGCCAGGTGCGGTCGGTCCCGGTCGACCGCTACCGCGCGGTGCTGATGGAGGTGATGGACCATGCCGCCGCCATGCGGCGGATGGGCTCGGCGGCCCTCTCCATCGCCTATGTGGCGGCGGGCAGGCACGATGCCTTCTTCGAGGACGGCCTGTCGCCACACGACTATGCGGCTTCCGTCTTGATCGTCGAGGAAGCCGGCGGCCTGGTGAGCGGCTTCGACGGCGCCGCCATTCCCGAGACCGGCGCCGTGCTGGCCGCGACGCCGGCCGTTCACCCGTGGCTGGTGGAGCGATTCACGCAGTAAGGAGACCTGAAGAGGGAGCGTGATACAGGCCTAGGAGATTTCTTGTCCTGAGGTCCCCGCCTGCGCAGGGATGACAGAATTATATAAATGAAACAATTGGATAGCGCAGCGCCCATTTCTATCAAGCTGTCATCCCCGCGCAGGCGGGGACCTCAGGAAGGTAGGGCGAGCGGGTGATATCAGGCTCCCTCCGTTGGGGAGCGTGATATAGGCCGAAGAGATTTCTTGTCCTGAGGTCCCCGCCTGCGCGGGATGACAGAATTATATATATTTCAATTAGTTATGAGTCAGTCTCGCCAAACCCAGGTTCACTGCCGCGCGCCTCCGCATCGGGTTCGCTGGTGGTGATCTGGTTGGGCGAAGATCGTCAGCCGTGCGGCGTGGCATCTCTCGCCCGCACGGCCACGATCATTGCGATGGGGCCTCCTTCACACCATGTCGTGGAACAAGACGCCGCTCGAACCGCGGCGTGGAGCTTGGCGCCGCCAGGGGCAGAGCGTCCCTTGCCGGTGCGGCCTGACACCGCAGTTTCGCCCGTTGATCATCCTCATGTCCGGAGTGGAGCGCATGTTGCTACGAACGATGGTTGCCGTCCTTTCGCTCATGTCCACGCCGGCACTGGCGGACGAGCCGCTTCGTTCCGCGCTGGAGGTGGCGCTCGATCGTGCAGAGTCCATGGCTCCGCTCCAGACGGTCGTCATCGCCCGTGACGGAGGCATCGTCGCCGAGCGCGGCTATCGCGGCCATTCGCCCGGCGCGCCCACCAGCATCATGTCGGCGTCGAAGTCGGTGATCTCGGCCCTTGTCGGCATCGCCATCGACAAAGGCGTGCTGGAGGGCACCGACCAGTTGATCGCGCCGATCCTGGCGAAGGATCTGCCGGCCGATCCCGACCCGCGGCTTGCCCGCATCACCGTGGGCAATCTCCTGTCGATGCAGGCCGGTCTCGGCTCCACCTCCGGCCCGCGATACGGGGCTTGGATCGCCAGTCGGAACTGGGTGCGGTTTGCGCTCGCCCAACCCTTCGAGGACGATCCCGGCGGGCGGATGATCTATTCCACCGGCTCGACGCACCTGCTGTCGGCGATCCTGACCCGCAAGTCCGGCCGCTCGACGCTGGCGTTGGCGCGCGACTGGCTGGGACCCCTCAAGGGGTTTTCCATTGCCGGATGGGATCGCGACCCGCAGGGCATCCATGTCGGCGGCAATCTCATGTCCATGAGCCCGAGGTCGCTTCTGGCCTTCGGCGAACTCTATCGCAACGGGGGGCTGACGCCGGACGGCCGACGCCTGATCTCGCGGGAATGGATCGAGCGATCCTGGGAAAGCCGCACCACGTCCCGATATACCGGCGACGGCTACGGCTATGGCTGGTTCTCGAGGCGGATCGGCGGGCACGACGTCAAGTATGGCTGGGGATACGGCGGGCAGATGGTCTATGTCGTCCCCGCATTGGCGCTGACGGTCGTCATGACCTCCGACATCGACTCTCCGGCAAGCCGGACGGGTCACCGGGACGATCTGCACGCCCTGCTGGGTGAAATCATCGCGCTCGTGGCGGACGCGGAGGCGGTGTCCGAGCCGCAGAAGACGAAAGAGGGCCTCGGGCCGACATAGGGAGTCGCGGAAACCCGCAGGTGGGGGTGAGGAAGCGCTATATCAGCCTGTAGCCCCTTTCGGCCCGAGGTCCACCTTGAACTCGCCCGCGAGTTCAAGAGGCCTACGCGAGGATGACAGCATTATATAGAGAAAACAGCCATATAGCGCGGCACCCAGCTTCAAAGCCGCGAGCGTTGGGCAGCGCATGAGATGCACATTTCAGTCAAACCCCGGGTGGACAGCATTACGGCAAAGGAAGTTCATCTATCTATTTGTTTTTATTATATATAAATCTGTCATCCTCGCGCAGGCGAGGACCTCAGGCAGGATAGAGCGCGACACCGATATAGGTGATTGCTGGATTCGAAACGCTCTTTCACCCTGAGGCCAGTTCTCTCTCCGCCAACCCCAACTCCACCGCCCGACGCGCCAGAGCGTCGGGCTCGTTGGTGGTGATCTGGTCGGCCTTGAGTTCGAGGAGCCGCCGGAGGCTGGCGTCGGCGCCGGGGTGGTGGAGATCGAGCGTATAGGCGTCGACGCGCTTTCCTGCCGCTTGGACGGCGGCGATCAGGTCGACGCCGCGCCGGTCGGCGGCGAGCACCGCGCGATAGTCGAGATAGATGAGGCCCGCCTCCGGCAGGGCGGCGAGCGCGTCGGCCACGAAGGCATCGAGATCGGCGCCCGCCTCGATCGCGGCCACCGTTTCCTCGTCGCAGGGGTCGAAGCCGAGGTTGAGGCCGGCCGTCGCCCGGCCGAGCCGGCCCACCGCCGCGCGGTCGCCGCCCGAGAGGATGAAGCGCGGCGCGATGTCCATGAGCGTCGCCGCGAAGGCTTCAACGCTGGCCTCGTCGACGACGTCGGCGCCCACCTTGAGGTCGAGCTGGATCAGCGTTTCCGGATGGGCCGAGCCGGCCCGCACCAGCCCCGCGAGATCGTCGAGCAGCAGCACCCGCTCGTCGGTGATCTCGCCGGAGGGACGGCGCAGTTTCAGCCGCCTGAGCTCGTCCGGCCCCGCCTCCGCCACCGGCCCGTGGCCGTCGGTCTCGCGGTCGAGCGTCTCGTCATGCAGCACCACGAAACCGGCGCCGGCATGCCGGTTGAGGTCCACCTCGAAACTGGCGCCCAGCGCCATCGCCTCCCGCGCCCGGCTGGGCGTGAACGGCACGTCGGAACGGACGCGCCGCCCCATGTGCCACTTGAGGCGGGTGCGGTGGCCGGCCCGGTAGAGGTCGAGGCCGGGCTCGTCGAGATCGTGCATGTCATGCATAGCGGACGTCCCGAAAGGAGCGCACCGTGTCGGAGCGGTAGCGGCGCGGCTCCTCGCCCTCCGCGAACACCGTCCAGCGCTCGACGCGGATGCCGACCCGCTCGCCGGCCTCGACGCGCACGGCCTTGTCGGTCTGGACGCGCAGGTGGGTGCCGTCGGCAAGCGTGCTGTCGACCACCACATGCGAGCCGAAGTCGATCATCCGCCGCACCGTCACCATGCGGCCCTCCTCGGGTTCGGAGAGCGCAATGTCCTCGGGGCGGATGGCGAGGCGCGCCGGACCGCTGCCCTCGGCCGGGAGCTTCAAGCCGCCCGCCGCGATCTCGCCGTCGGCGAGCGTGCCGTCCAGCATGTTCATGGCGCCGATGAAGCCGGCGACGAAGGCGGTCTTCGGCTCGGCGTAGATCTCGCCGGGCCGGCCGACCTGCTGCATGCGCCCGTCGGCCAGCACCACGATGCGGTCGGAAATGGCCAGCGCCTCGTCCTGGCCGTGGGTGACGAAGACGGCGGTGATGCCGAGGCGCTGCTGGATGTCGCGCACCTCGTCGCGCAGCCGTTCGCGGAGGTGCTGGTCGAGGCTGGCGAAGGGCTCGTCGAGCAACAGGATCTTCGGCTCGATCACCAGGGAGCGGGCGAGCGCCACGCGCTGCTGCTGGCCGCCGGAGAGCTGGCTCGGCAGGCGCGCGCCATAGCCGGAGAGGCCGACGAGATCGAGCACCCGCTCGACGCGTTCGCGGATCTCCGCCCTGGGCAGGCGGCGCAGCTTCAGCCCGAAGGCGATGTTGCCGTGGACCGTCATGTGGCTCCAGAGGGCGTGGCTCTGGAACACCATGGCCGTCGGCCGCCGCTCCGGCGGCAGACGGGTGACGTCGACGCCGTCGATGGCGATCGTCCCCTCGCTCGGCGTCTCGAAGCCACCGATGAGCCGGAGCAGCGTCGACTTGCCCGATCCCGACGGGCCGAGCAGGCAGACGAGTTCGCCGTCCTCGATCACGAGGTCCATGGCGTCGAGCGCCGTGACCTTGCCGAATGCCTTGGCGATGCCGCTCAAACGAACCTGAGCCATGGGAAACGTCCTGAGAGAGCCTGATCCGAAACTCGCTGGGGCGAGGCAGATGGCGATGGTTTCGAGAACCGGAGCGGAGCGAACTTGAGGTTCGTGAGCACCGGAAGCGCAGAAAGCGAAGCTAGGTGCCCGCCCCAGTAGAGTTTTGGGTCAGGCTCAGCCGCCGAGGCCCTTGGCGAATGCATCGGCGCCCATCACCCGGCGGGCCGCCAGCATCAACAGGAAGGACGGCACCCAGAGGAAGACGAACAACACCGCGCCATACTGGACTTCGAGGGCGTTGTTGATGAAGGCGATCATCACCATCGGCATGGTGCGCACGTTGGGCAGGCCGATCAGCCAGGCGGCGTCGGTCTCGTAGAAGGTGTTGACGAAGGTGATCAGGATGGCGGCCGCCAGGGTCGGCAAGGCCTGCGGCAGGGTGATCGACCAGAACACCCGCATCGGCCCGGCCCCGACGTCGCGTGCCGCCTCCTCCAGTCGCCGGTCGACGCCCTGGAAGGCGGAAACCGGGATCCAGATCATGTAGAGCAGCGTGCCCACCAACTGGATCAGCACCACGCCCCAGAAGGTGCCGATGAGGTTGAGCGTCAGGAAGATGGTCGCCGTGGCGATGATCAGGCCGAACTTCGGGAAGGCCTGCACGGAGAGGAAGGCAAGGAACAGCATGTTGCGGCCGGGGAAGTCCAGCCGGGCGAAGGCATAAGCGGCCGGAAAGCAGATGACCGCCGAGATCACCGTCACCGTGGTGGTGATGCGGAGCGACAGCCAGAGCGCCTGCCAGACGTCCTGGCGCGACAGCGTCTCCTGCCAGTAGCCGAGGCCCACGCGCTGCGGCAGGATGGCCGGAAAGCGCCAGACTTCGGCGAAGGCCCAGACGGCGGTGACGACGAGCGGCAGCAGGATCACCACCGCGAGGCCGATGAGGAAGGCGAAGCCGGTCCAGTCGACCGGGGCGCGCCGTCGCACCCGCTTTTGCTGGGCTTGCAGGGCGCCGCTGGGCGGCAGCGTGGCGAGATCGGTCATGCCGGCGCCTTTCTGCCCTTGGCGATGGCGCGCACGTAGATGAGGCCGAAGGCGGCGCAGAAGGCGAAGGTGATCACCGCCTGCGTGGTGGCGTTGAGCGGATCGGCGTTGTCGGAAAAGGTGCGCTGCATGTACGGCCCCATCATCTCCGGCGAGGCCGGGCCGAGCAGGAAGGGCAGCGTGAAGGCCGAGAACAGGCCGAGCACGTTGAAGGCCAGCGTCACGATGATCGAGCTCTGGATGCGCGGCAGGATGATGCGGGTGAACAGCGTGAAGCTGCCGGCGCCAAGGTCGCGGGCGGCGTCCACCGAGGCGATGGAGACGCGGCCGAGGCCGGAGAGCAGCAGCAGGAGCGTCAGCGGCAGCCCGTCCCAGACGAGGCCGATGATCGGGCCGGCCGGCGTGAGATAGGGGCTCGCGAGCTTGGGCAGGTGCAGCGCCACGAGGATGGTGTCGACGATGCCGTTGGGGCCGAGCACGCGGATGAAGGCATAGGCCACCAGGACCGACGGCACGAACATCGGAAACAGCGCCAGCGCCTGCACCAGCGCGGCGACGGGGCCGCTACGGAAACGCAGGTAGAGCGCGATCGGCATGGCGACGGCGACCCTGAGCACCGAGGTGAGCGCGGTGACCCAGAGCGTCAGCCAGAGATTGCGCAGGCTGTAGGCGTCGGTGAAGAAATAGGCGTAGGAGGCGGTGCTGAAGCCCGTGCCGGGGAAGTAGACGGTGCCGACGATGGCCTGCAGCACCGGCCATAGCACCAGCCAGATCAGCAAGGCCACCGGAAGGGCGACGAGAAGGAGGCCCGAAAGCCTCCCTCCCGCCACGCCGGAGCGGAGCGCGGCGATCATCGCGAGGATCAGGTGCGCGAGATGTTGGGGGCGACGTTGCGATACCAGCCGTCCTGCACCGCCTTGGTCCATTCGCCCGACGGGAAGGTCGGGATGGAGGACGGGATGACGTCGGCATACTTGTCGTGCAGCGCCTGTGGCAGGGTCGACCAGTCGACACCGGGGAAGCCACCCAGCTTCTCGATGACGGCGGTCTGCATTTCCTCAGACAGCATGAAGTCGGCGAACTTCAGCGCCTCCGCGCGATGGGCGGCGTTGGTGGGGACGACGGCCTGCGAGAAGCCGCCGCACAGCGCGAGGTCGGTGAGCTGAACGAGGCCGGTGGTCTCCGGCAGCACGCCCTTGGCGATCGCCTGCAGCACCTGGTCGGACCAGGCCGGGATCATGGTCACCGCGCCCTGGGCGAGCAGTTGCAGCGAGGCGGAGTTGCCGGAGGTATAGGCACCCTTCTCGTAGAGCGACGGGGCGATGTCGTTGAGGACGGCCCAGGCCTTGGCGAGCACCTCGTCGGCGGTGGCCTGGTTGAAGTTGTCGACCTTGAATTTCTGGGGATCGCGGCCCGACACCTCGTGCACGACGCGGTTGATGAAGTTGCCGCCCGAGCCGCCCTTGTCGGGGCGGTTGTAGATGAACTGGCCAGGGTTGGCCTTGATCCAGGCGACGAGGTCCGCAAAGGTCTTCGGCGCCTTGTCCTTCGGCAGCTTGGTGCTGTCATAGGCGATGAGCACCTGCGAGCCGCGATAGGGAAGGCCGTAGGCCGTCTGGATCGCCAGCTTGTTGACGGCGCCATAGTTGGCAAGGCCGGCCTTCTGGAAGTCGGTCCACAGGCCCGCCTCGATGCCGCCGGCCGGCAGCATCGGCTCATATTGCTCGATGACGTCGAGCTGCGGATCGGACTTGCTGGCGAGCGCGGCGAGCGCCCGCTGCACTACCGCGTCGAGCGCCGCCGCCGGACGGGCGATGACGACGTTGAGCTCGACGCCGGGGTTGGCGGCCTCGAAGGCCGGCTTCACCACGTTGCTGAAGAAGTCCGAAATGTTGGCGTCGGATGAGGTGTAGAGGTCGAGCTTCGTCGCGGCGGCGGCAAAGCGCGTGGACGCGGCGAGGCTGGCGGCCGCGCTGGCCATCAGAAATTCACGGCGGTTCATGGCGCACTCCCCAGTATCTTTGAATGAAACGGTCCGTTCTTCCCTCAGGAAGGAATGGCTCGATCACGGACGCTAGGGAGGCTGGTTATCGTTTCGATGACAGTTGAGCGGCGTTTCCATGAACTCTGGGCGCCGTTCAGTGATTCAATGAAAGCGCTATCAATTCCGGATCAGTCCGCCAAAATAGCGCAACCCATAGGCGCGGACATCGCGCACCCTGATCTCCTCGAAGCCGAAGAAGGCGCGGTAGTCGCCGTCGGCAATATCGATGTAGTCGTGGCCGTTGAGGCGGAAGCGGAAGCCGCCCAAGAAGCGATGCTCGCCATAGAGCGCGGTCAGCGCCGCCTTGATGGTGGCGCCGGCCTCGGCGCCGGTGATCAGGTCGTCGCGCAGCACCCGGCCGTGGTAGCCCATCGCCCATACCACGTGGTCGCCCTGCCAGACCACCTCCTGGCCGGAGAAATCGGTGCCGCCGAAATAGCTGTCGAGATAGCGGAAATCGCCGTCGGCGAAAGCGAGATCGTGCGAAGCGGGCCGGCTACTCACGGCCGGCGCGCCGTCGCCGGCATAGGTCGCCGCCTTGGCGCGGATGATGAAGTCTTCGAGGGCGTCCATATACGGCCTCCAACTGTGCCGCCGCCGAACCTAAGGCCGGCCACTGCCGTTTCATGGCAGCAGAATCGACAAGCTGAACAGTTGGAATCGTCTACCGGGCAGCCCCCGACCTACCCGGATTGCTTTGCCGGCGCGGCTTCGGCACGGTGGACAAATCGCCCGGCTTGAGGCACTTTCTCCTCCGGGTTGTGAGGGTGTGGAAGCTTCATGGACGCAGAGACGTTTCGCGCCTGGCGGCAGCGCCAGGGCCTGACGCAGGACGAGGCGGCGCAACACCTCGGCCTCAAGCGGAGAATGATCCAGTATTACGAGCGGGGCGAGCGCGGCGGTCGGCGGGTGTCGATCCCCAAGCACGTGCGCCTCGCCTGCTGGGCCATCAGCCAGGGCGTCCGCGATTTCGACGGCAGGGAAGCGGGCGAGCCGAAGGCTGCCGGGTAGGCGGCGAGCGTGGGACGGCCCACATGCATCGCGGTATTGCAGCGGTTCGGCAGGCCGCATCAATGCGGTCGCGACCGATATAAACCCCTCGCCCATCCTTCCTGAGGTCCTCGCTTTCGCAAGGATGACAGACCTATATAACTGTTTTCGTTTGTATAAATCTGTCATCCTCGCGCAGGCGAGGACCTCGTGACGAGAAGGTGACGAGGGATGTATCAGGCTCCCTGAGCATCTGGAGCGCGATACTCCCCCAACCTCAGCCAATGCGCCGCGCCATCATGAGGTCGTCCAACTCCCGGCCCTCATGCATAAGGGCGCCGGGAACGCGGCCGATCGGAACGAAGCCCATGCGCTCGTAGAAGCGCACCGCCGGCCGGTTATCGGCGGTGACGGCGAGTTCCAGTTGCACGATGCCCATGGCACGCGCCTCTTCGATGATCGCTTCGATGAGATTGTCCGCCACGCCGGTGCCGCGCTGGCTCTTGCGCACATAGACCATGACGATGCTGGCGCGGTGGAGCATCTTGCTCGACCGCTGCCGCATGAGGCCCATCAATCCCACCGGCTCATCACCCCGGAAGGCCACGACAACCGGCTCGCTCATTCGGTTGCGCCACTCCTCGTCCGTCAAGCCGGCCCAATCCTCGTAGCTGCTGGCATAGGCCGAGGGCTCCTCGCGCAGCGCTTCCAGGCGGATGCGCCGGAACGCCTCCACATCGTCGGCGCCAATGCGCCGGATCGTCGACAGGCTGTCCTTCACCGCAACTCCTCCGCTTGTCCGCCTCCACGCCGCCCTGACCGGCGCCAATTTCAAACCTGCCTAACAAAGCCGCCAATTCGAGGCGGAGCGGGGTTTGCGGGCGCGCGCTTTTCATCTATAAGCCCGGCAACGGTCCGAACGACGATCACCCTTCTTGCTGCCCGCCCCGGTCGGTGCCCCGCGCACCGGCCGCGTTTACACGCGAGTGAAGATGCCCAGACGCACCGATATCGACACCATCCTCATCATCGGCGCCGGCCCGATCGTCATCGGTCAGGCCTGCGAGTTCGACTACTCGGGTACCCAGGCCTGCAAGGCCCTGAAGGCGGAAGGCTACCGAATCATCCTCGTCAACTCCAACCCGGCCACCATCATGACCGATCCGGAGATGGCGGACGCCACCTATATCGAGCCGATCACCCCGGAAATGGTGGCGCGCATCATCGAGCGCGAGCGCGCCGAGCGGCCGGGTGACCGCCTCGCCCTCCTGCCTACCATGGGCGGCCAGACGGCGCTCAACACCGCTCTGTCCCTGAAGAAGATGGGCGTGCTCGACAAGCACGGCGTCGAGATGATCGGCGCCACCGCCGAGGCGATCGACAAGGCCGAGGACCGCGAGCTGTTCCGAGAGGCGATGACCCGCATCGGCCTCGACACGCCGAAGGCCGCCTTCGTCAACACCTCCCAGCTGAAGCAGCAGTTCCGCGCCGAATACGAGGCGCGCCGCTCGGCCGCCATCGCCGCCCATCCCGAAGACGACGCCCGCGCCAAGGCGCTCGCCGCCTTCGAGGGCGAATGGGCCGCCGACGAGAAGGCCCGGCGCGAGGAATACAACCTCACCGCCCGGCTGCAGGCGCTGAAGGCCTACAAGGTGACCGGCCTGCCGGCCATCATCCGCCCGTCCTTCACCATGGGCGGCACCGGCGGCGGCATCGCCTACACGCTGGAAGAGCTCTACGACCTCGTCATGTCCGGCGTCGAGGCCTCGCCCACCAACGAGGTGCTGGTGGAGGAATCGGTGCTCGGCTGGAAGGAGTATGAGATGGAGGTCGTCCGCGATCGCGACGACAACTGCATCATCATCTGCTCCATCGAGAACGTCGACCCGATGGGCGTCCACACCGGCGACTCCATCACCGTGGCGCCGGCGCTGACGCTGACCGACAAGGAATACCAGATCATGCGCAACGCCGCCTGCGCGGTGCTGCGCGAGATCGGCGTCGAGACCGGCGGTTCCAACGTCCAGTTCGCCATCAACCCGGCCGACGGCCGGATGATCGTCATCGAGATGAACCCGCGCGTGTCGCGCTCCTCGGCGCTGGCCTCCAAGGCCACCGGCTTCCCGATCGCCAAGGTGGCCGCCCGCCTCGCCGTCGGCTACACGCTGGACGAGCTCGCCAACGACATCACCGGCGGCGCCACGCCGGCCGCCTTCGAGCCGACCATCGACTACGTCGTCACCAAGATCCCGCGCTTCGCGTTTGAGAAATTCCCCGGCGCCGAGCCCAACCTGACCACCGCCATGAAGTCGGTGGGCGAGGTGATGGCCATCGGCCGGACCTTCCAGGAATCGTTGCAGAAGGCGCTGCGCGGCCTCGAAACCGGCCTCACCGGCCTCAACGAGATCGAGATCTCCGGCGCCGGCACTGACGAACGTAGCGCCATCCGCGCCGCCCTGGGCGTACCGACGCCGGACCGGCTGCGCCACGTGGCCGAGGCGATGCGCCGCGGCTTCACGCTGGAGGAGATCTACGACATCTCCCACATCGACATGTGGTTCCTGCGCGAGATCCACGGCATCGTCGAGACCGAAGGCAAGATCCGCCAGAACGGTCTGCCGGAGACGGCCGGCTGGCTGACGCGCCTGAAAGCCATGGGCTTCTCCGACGCCCGCCTTGCCGAACTCGCCCATCTGCCGGTCGAGGACGTGAAGGCGCTGCGCGACAGGCTTGGCGTCCACCCGGTCTACAAGCGCATCGACACCTGCGCCGCCGAGTTCGCCTCGCCCACCGCCTACATGTATTCGACCTACGAGATGCCCTTCGCCGGCGCACCGGCCGACGAGGCGCAGCCATCCGACAAGAAGAAGGCGGTCATCCTCGGCGGTGGCCCCAATCGCATCGGCCAGGGCATCGAGTTCGACTATTGCTGTTGCCACGCCTGCTTTGCGCTCTCGGACGCCGGCTATGAGACCATCATGGTCAACTGCAATCCGGAGACGGTCTCCACCGACTACGACACCTCCGACCGCCTCTATTTCGAGCCGCTGACCGGCGAGGATGTCCTGGAGATCCTGCGCGTCGAGCAGCAGAACGGCACGCTCGCCGGCGTCATCGTCCAGTTCGGCGGCCAGACGCCGCTGAAGCTCGCCGACACCTTGGAGCGCGCCGGCATCCCCATCCTCGGCACCTCGCCCGACGCCATCGACCTCGCCGAGGACCGCGACCGCTTCAAGCGCCTTCTCGACAAGCTGGGCCTCAAGCAGCCCAAGAACGGCATCGCCTATTCCATCGAGCAGGCGCGCCTCGTGGCGAACGAGCTGAAGTTCCCGCTGGTGGTCCGCCCGTCCTACGTGCTGGGCGGCCGCGCCATGGAGATCATCCGCGACGAGGCGGGCTTCGACGCCTACCTCTCCGGCACGCTGCCGGCGCTGGTGCCGGCCGACGTCAAGGCGCAATACCCCAACGACAAGACCGGCCAGATCAACATGGTGCTCGGCAAGAGCCCGCTGTTGTTCGACCGCTACCTGTCGGATGCCATCGAGGTGGACGTCGACGCCCTCTCCGACGGCAAGGAGGTGTTCGTTGCCGGCGTCATGGAGCATATCGAGGAGGCCGGCATCCACTCGGGCGACTCGGCCTGCTCGCTGCCGACCTATTCGCTGCCGGCCGCCACCGTCGAGGAGCTGAAGCGCCAGACCCGCAAGCTCGCCCTGGCGCTCGATGTCGTCGGCCTGATGAACGTCCAGTATGCAGTGAAGGACGGCGCCATCTACATCCTGGAAGTCAACCCGCGCGCCTCGCGCACGGTGCCCTTCGTCGCCAAGACCATCGGCAAGCCGGTGGCCAAGATCGCCGCCCGCGTCATGGCCGGCGAGACGCTGGATACCTTCAAGCTCGAGGAACAGAAGCTTGGCCATGTGGCGGTGAAGGAGGCGGTGTTCCCCTTCGCCCGCTTCCCCGGCGTCGACACGGTGCTCGGCCCGGAGATGCGCTCGACCGGCGAGGTGATGGGCCTCGACCGCAATTTCTCGGTGGCCTTCGCCAAGGCGCAGCTCGGCTCCGGCACCAAGGTGCCGACCGCCGGCACGCTGTTCGTCTCCATGCGCGACGCCGACAAGCCGCGCATCCTCGAATCGGTGCGCGGCCTCGTCGAGATCGGCTTCAAGGTGATCGCCACCGCCGGCACGCATGAGTACCTGGTCGAGCACGGCATACCCGCCGTTCTCACCAAGAAGGTGCGCGAGGGCCGGCCGCACTGCGTCGACGCCATCAACAACGGCGAGGTGCAGCTGGTGTTCAACACGACCGACGGCGCCCAGGCGCTGGCCGATAGTCGTTCATTGCGCCGCGCTGCCCTCTTGCAGAAAGTCCCGTATTATACCACCTTGGCGGGGTCGATCGCAGCGGCGCGCGGCATCGGAGCCTGGTCCTCCGGCGTTCGCGAGGTTCGCCCGCTGCAATCCTACTTCGGCTAAGCCGGATAGGACGGAATTGGTGGGTCGCTACACATCCGCCCGAAAAGTTGAAGACTTTTCGGAGAAAGCGGATGCCCAAGAGCGGCCCGCCCGTGTCACAGAGTCGCCGACAGGGTTCCGGGAGGAGCCTCCATACGGCGGCACAGGAAACATCGCGGCCCGGTGCCTTTGGCGCCGGGCGCTGTGATTTTTTGAAAGGCCTTGAGACCGATGGACAAGATCCCGATGACCGCCGGTGGGCATGCCGCTCTGGAGAGCGAGCTGCAGCGGCGCAAATCCGAGGAACGGCCTCGCATCATCGCGGCGATCGCCGAAGCGCGCGCCCATGGCGACCTCTCCGAGAACGCCGAATATCACGCGGCCAAGGAGCAGCAGAGCCACAACGAAGGCCGCATCTCCGAGCTCGAGGACATGCTGTCCCGCGCCGAGATCATCGATATCGCCAAGCTCACCGGCAAGACGGTGAAGTTCGGCGCCACGGTGAAGCTCGTCGACGAGGACACCGAGGAAGAGAAGACCTACCAGATCGTGGGTGACGCCGAGGCCGACGTGAAGGGCGGCCGCATCTCCATCTCCTCGCCCATCGCCCGCGCCCTGATCGGCAAGTCGGTCGGCGACCAGATCGAAGTCGCCGCTCCGGGCGGTGCCCGCGGCTACGAGATCCTGGACGTGGTATTCCGGTAAGCGCAACGGCGCGGGACATGCCTCCCGCGCCACCCGCCTTTTCCGCTGGCCACAGACCGCCGGCGTGATTCAAAAGCCATCAGAGCCACGCGGCGACCGCCCATGATGTTGCCGGCCGGACGAACCTTGCCGGACGCTGATTCGCAGGCTCTTCCGCGATACCGTCTGTGGCGGCACGGCCGCCGGTCAGCTCAGCCGGCGATCGCAGCGAGGATGTTGCCGAGCGGCCGCACCGGCTCGACCATCGGCGCAAGGCGCAGGCCGACATAGTCGGAGGCCGGCGAGAACAGCTGCGACAGGCCGGCGCCGATCGCCGCCTGAAAATCGGTATCCCGGTCGCCGACCATCAGCGAGCGCTTGAAATCGAGGCCCGTGAGCCGCCCTGCTTCGAGGAACATGCCCGAGTTGGGCTTGCGCATGGGATGGCTGGCGACATTGAGCGGCGGCCAGCCGTTGCCGTAATAGCCGCAGCCCAGCACCAGATCGAGCCGGGCGCCGCGCGACGCCATCTCCGCGTCGATATGGGCGGTCACCTCGGCGAAATCGTCCCAGCCGAACAGACCCTGGGCCACGCCCGACTGGTTGGTGACCACCACCACCGGCCAGCCGGCCGCGTTGGCCCGCCGGATCGGCTCGACGATCTCCTCGAGAATGCGGATATGCTCGGGCCGCGAGGGATAGCCGGTGTCCTCGTTGATGACGCCGTCGCGGTCGAGGAACAGCGCGGGCCGGCCGGCGAAGCGCGCGGCATCTTCCGGCGCCTCGATCCAGAGGCCCGGATCGTCGCCTGACAGCCGTGGGTCGTTGACCGCCCGGCGGCTCATGCCGCCCCCGCGAGACGATCCTCGATGGCGCCACAGAGGTAATGATAGAGGCAGAGATGGCCCTGCTGGATCACCGGCGTGAAGCGCGAGGGCACGTCGAGCAGCACGTCGGCGAGTGGCATCAGCTTGCCGCCGCCCTCACCGGTCAGCGCGATCACCGTCATGCCCAGCTGGCGCGCCATCTCGGCGGCGGCCAGCACGTTCTTGGAGTTGCCCGAGGTGGAGATGGCGAGCAGCACCGCCCCTTGCGATCCATGCGCCTCCACCTGGCGGGCGAACAGGCTCTCGTAGGAGTAGTCGTTGCTCCAGGCCGTCACCACCGCCGTGTCGGTGCCGAGGGCGATGACGTTGTAGGCCTTGCGCTCCCTGAGGAACCGGCCGACCAGTTCGCCGGCGATATGCTGGGCGTCGGCGGCCGATCCGCCGTTGCCGCAGACCAGCATCGGCTTGCCGGCACCAAGCGCGGCGACGATGATATCGACAGCCCGATCGACGGCGCCCGAGAGGTCATGCGCTTTGAGCGCCGCCAGCCCCTCGATGGAGGTCTCAAGGTAGTCCTGCAGTCCGGCCATGCGACCAACCCCTCTTATCCAAGCGAAACGATCTTCTTCAGCGTGGCGGTGGTCGAGCGCCCGGCGACGATCGGCGACAGATGCACCTCGCCCCCCCGCGACAGCACGAAATCGGCGCCCACCACCCGGTCCACCGTATAATCGGCGCCCTTCACCAAGAGGTCGGGCATCACCGCCTTGATGAGGTCGAGCGGCGTCTCTTCGTCGAACAGCACCACCGCGTCCACCGCCTTCAACGCCAGGAGCAGCCGCGCCCGATCGTCCTCGTTGTTGACGGGGCGGCCCTCGCCCTTGTTGCGCTTCACCGAGGCGTCGGTGTTGAGGCCGACAACCAGCCGGTCGCAGCGCGACTTGGCGTCCTCGAGCTGAGCGACATGGCCGACATGCAGGATGTCGAAACAGCCGTTGGTGAAGCCGACCTTGAGGCCTTCCGCCCGCCAGGCCGCCGCGAGGCGCGCGATGCCCACGCGGTCCGACGGCCCGTCCGAACGGTCGGTCGCCGAAAGGCTGCCGAGAAGTTCGTCCGGATCGGTCTGGGCGGTGCCCGGCTTGCCGACGACGATGCCGGCGGCCGCATTGGCGATTTCGGCCGCCATGTCGGTGGCGCAGCCGGCGGCGAGCGCCAGCGCGAAGGCGGCGATCACCGTGTCGCCGGCGCCCGAGACGTCGAACACGGCGCGCGCCTTGGTCGGCATGTGCAGCGTCCGCCCCGCCTCGACGACGCTCATGCCCTCTTCGCTGCGGGTGGCGAGCACGAAGTCGAGCGCGCAGGTCTCGCGCAGCAGGCGTCCGGCCGCCTCGACCTCGGCGTCCGAGCCGGTCGGCAGACCGGTGGCTTCGCCGAGTTCCTTGCGGTTGGGCGTCACCGCCGTGGCGCCGCGATAGATGCCGTAATCCTTGCCCTTGGGGTCGACCAGCACCGGCTTGCCGGCGGCGCGGCAGAGGGCGATCAGCTCGGCCGCGACGCCGCCTGCGAGCGCGCCCTTGCCATAATCTGAGAGGATGACGATGTCGGCGCGCGGCAGTTCGGCGGCGAAGGCGGCGACCACTGCCCGCCGGTCGGCCTCGGTGAGCTCTGCCACCACCTCCTCGTCGAAGCGGAGAAGCTGCTGCTGCTGCGCCACGAAGCGCGTCTTGCGGGTGGTGCTGCGGGCGGCGCTGGAGATGATTCCGTCATGACTGACGCGGCGGGCGTCGAACAGGCGCCGCAGCTGCACGCCGGCCTCGTCGTCGCCGATCACCGTCACCGGCACGGCCCGGCCGCCCAGGGCTGCGACGTTGGCCACCACGTTGCCCGCCCCGCCCAGCATCACGTTGTCGCGGCCGTGGCTCAGCACCGGAATGGGTGCCTCCGGCGACACGCGGTTGACCTTGCCATGGATGAAGCGGTCGAGCATGAAGTCGCCGGCCACCAGCACGGTCAGCGCGGAAAACTTCGATACGGCGGCACGATAGGAAAGACCGGCGTCTGGCATTTCAGCGCTTGCAAGGCTCCTCTTGGGACAGTCGCACATCTTCTAGAGCATCGGACCGAAAAGTGTTACCAGATTTTCCGACCGCGCCCGGAGGGGCCGCCATGCTGAGGACAACCGCATGATCATCGTTACCGGCGGCGCCGGAATGATCGGCAGCAACATCGTTGCCGCTCTCAATGCCGAAGGTCGGAGCGACATCCTCGTCGTCGATGACCTGACCGACGGCACCAAGTTCCGCAACCTCGCCGACCTCGCCATTGCCGACTACGAGGACAAGGACCGCTTCCTCGCCCGCGTCGAGCGCGACGAAACCCTGGAAATCGACGGCATCTTCCATCAGGGCGCCTGCTCGGCGACCACCGAATGGAACGGCAAGTATGTGATGGAGGTGAACTACGCCTATTCCAAGGCGCTGCTCCACTACGCGCTGCGCCGCAAGATCCCCTTTCTCTACGCCTCCTCGGCGGCCACCTATGGCGGCGGCGACACCTTCCGCGAGGAGCCGGAGTTCGAGCGGACGCTCAACGTCTACGGCTATTCCAAGAAGCTGTTCGACGACTACGTCCGTCGCAACGTCTTCACCGCCACCGAGCACTCGCCGGTGGTCGGCCTGCGCTACTTCAACGTCTACGGCCCGCGCGAGGGCCACAAAGGCAGCATGGCCTCGGTGGCCTTCCACCTGTTCAACCAGGTCAAGGCCGGCGAGAACCCCAAGCTGTTCGACGCCTATGGCGGCTACGGCCCCGGCGAACAGCGGCGCGACTTCGTGCATGTCGCCGACGTCGCCGACGTCAACCTCTGGTGCTGGAAGCGCGGCGTGTCGGGCATCTTCAACTGCGGCACCGGCCGCGCCGAGCCCTTCAAGGCCGTCGCCGAGGCGGTGATCGGCGCGCTTGGTCAGGGCGCCATCGAGTTCATTCCCTTCCCCGACCACCTGAAGGGGCGCTACCAGAGCTTCACCGAGGCCGACCTCGGCCGGCTGCGCGGGGTGGGCTACAACGGCGCCTTCCGCGACGTGGCGACCGGTGTGAAAGAGTATATGGAATGGCTAAAGGCATCCTGGTGATCGGACCGCGCTGGGTCGGCGACATGGTTATGGCCCAGTGCCTACTCTCGGCGCTGAAAGAGCTATATCCCGCCTCGCCCATCGACGTGATGGCGCCGGCCTGGGCGGCGCCGCTGATCAGCCGCATGCCCGAGGCGCGCGCCCGCATCGACGCGCCCTTCAAGGCGGGCGAGTTCGGCCTTGCCGACCGCTTCAAGGTCGGCCGGTCCCTCAGCGGCCGCTACGGGCGCGCCTATGTGCTGCCCGGCAGCTGGAAATCGGCGCTGGTGCCGTTCTTCGCCGGCATTCCCACCCGCGTCGGCTTCCTGCGCGAGCTGCGCTACGGCCTTCTCAACGCCATCGTGCCGCTGCCTAGGGAGCGCAAGCGCCGTACGGCGGAGATGTTCCACCTGCTCGCCGATGGCGGCGCCTTCCGCCCGCCGCATCTTGCCATCGACGCCGCCAACCAGGCCACGCTTCTTGCCGCCCACGGCCTAGAAGCCGGCGGCTACGCGGCGCTGATGCCCGGAGCCGAGTTCGGCCCGGCCAAGCGTTGGCCGGAGGACAAATACGCAGGCCTCGCCCGGCACTTCGCCGACCGTGGCCTCAAGACCATCCTGCTCGGCTCGGCCAAGGACCGGGAGGTGGGCGCGGCCATCACCGCCCTCGTTCCCGAGGCGATCGACCTCACCGGCCAGACCCGGCTCGAGGACGCCATCGACCTCCTGGGCGCCGCCCGCATCGCCGTGGCCAACGACAGCGGCCTGATGCACGTGGCCGCCGCCGTCGGCGTGCCGGTGGTCGGCGTCTACGGCTCCACCTCCTACGAGAACACGCCGCCGCTCACCGACCGGCGCGAACTCATATCCCTGCACCTTGCCTGCTCGCCCTGTCACAAGCGGGAATGCCCGCTCGGCCACCTCAACTGCCTGAAGACGCTGGACGTCGCGATGGTCTCCGGGGCGGCCGACCGCCTGCTGGCCTTGCCATCATGAAGGTGCTGATCGTCAAGATGTCGTCGATGGGCGACGTCGTCCACGCTCTGCCGGCGCTGACCGACGCGCTGAAGGCCCGGCCGGATCTTGTCGTCGACTGGTGCGTCGAGGCGGCCTTCGCGCCGCTCGTCCGCCTGCATCCCGGCGTCCGCCATGTCCACGAGATCCGCCTGCGCGCCTGGCGCAAGGCGGCGCTCAAGGCCGAAAGCTGGCGCGCTGCCCGTACCCTGATTCGGGCTCTCAGGGCCGAGCGCTATGACCTCGTCATCGACGCCCAGGGGCTCTTGAAGAGCGCGCTGGTCGCCCGCCTCACCGGCGCCAGGGTGGCCGGGCTCAACGCGGCGAGCGCCCGCGAGCCGCTGGCCGCCCGTCTCTATGGCGAGCGCCACACCATACCGCGCGACCGCCACGCCATCGCCCGCCTGCGCCTCTTGTTCGGCGCCATCCTCGGCTATGCGCCCGACCTCGCTACCCTCGACTACGGCATCGCCCACGGGAGCGATGAGCCGGATCCCACCGTCGTGCTGCTGCATGGCACCACATGGCCGAGCAAGCGCTGGTCGACGGAGAGCTGGATCGAACTCGCCAACGCACTCATCCGCGAGGGGTTGCGGCCGCAGGTGACCTACGCCGACGCCGCCGAGGAGGCCACCGCCCGCGCCATCGTGGCCGGCTCACCGGGCACCGAGCTCATTCCCCGCGCACCGCTCGGCGAGGTGGCCAGCCTGATCGGCCGTGCCAGCGCGGTGGTCGGCTGCGACACCGGCCTCACCCACCTCGCCGCCGCCCTCGACCGGCCCACCGTCGCCCTCTTCCTCAGCACCAAGCCGGGCCTCACCGGCGTCGCCGGCCGTCGGGCCATGGTGCTGGAGGCGACCACGCCCTGCGCGCCTTGCCGCAAACGCGACTGCCCTCTGGTGCCCCCTGGTGAGATTCAACTGTGTGTAACGACCATCCGTCCACAATTGGTATTTGAAAGGATTGCGAAGTTCATCAAAATCCGCAACCCTGACATGATACCAAAATCAAGCAGCCACAGCCCGGCGCCTTGACCCCAGCCGGCACGTTGTCTACGTGTCAGTCCACGTTGCGGAGCATCCTGGGTGAAAAGTTCCGGCCAGGTTTATCCTATTAAACCGAACATTGGACTAAGTAGAAATGGAAAACGAGCGTAAAGTAGCCCTGATTACAGGCGTAACCGGACAAGACGGAGCTTATCTCGCAGAGCTACTGCTCAGTAAAGGGTATATCGTCCACGGAATCAAGCGCCGCTCTTCGTCATTTAACACCGGTCGCATCGATCACCTGTACCAGGCGCCCCAAGACGAACAATCTCGGTTCCATCTGCATTTCGGAGACCTTGTTGACTCCGCCAACCTAATCCGGTTGGTTCAGGAAATACAGCCCGACGAGATCTATAATCTTGCGGCGCAAAGCCATGTCGCCGTGTCATTCGAAACACCGGAATACACAGCGAATGCTGACGGGATTGGAACATTGCGCCTTCTCGAGGCAATTCGAATTTTAAAGCTGGAAAAAAAGACGCGCTTCTATCAGGCATCAACCTCTGAGCTTTTTGGACTCGTTCAAGAAACACCTCAGAGGGAGACCACACCCTTCTACCCGAGAAGTCCCTATGCCGTTGCCAAGCTTTATGCATACTGGATTGTCGTGAACTATAGGGAAGCGTATGGGCTGCACGCATCCAACGGAATTTTGTTCAACCATGAAAGTCCGATCCGCGGGGAAACCTTCGTAACCCGGAAAATCACTCGCGCGGTAGCTGCAATTAAGGCCGGCTCCAAAGAAATACTATATCTTGGCAATCTCGACGCCAAGCGAGACTGGGGGCACGCCCGGGAATATGTTTATGGCATGTGGCTGATTCTACAGCAGGAACGCCCGGACGATGTCGTTCTAGCAACTGGAATCACAACGACGGTCCGAACGTTCGTAGAATGGGCCTTTGCCGAGATTGGCATAGATATTACCTGGGTAGGCCACGGAATCGACGAAAAGGGACTAAATGCGGCAACCGGGGAGCCTCTCGTCCAGGTTGACCCACGCTACTTCCGCCCAGCGGAAGTGGACCTCTTGGTCGGAGATCCGACGAAGGCTCACCAGCAGCTCGGATGGAAGCACCAGATCTCTCCACGAGAGCTTTGCCGTGAAATGGTCGCGGCCGACATCGAAAGAGCAATGGGAGTCCATAGAAATTCTGGGAAATGAAGCCAAAGGCCAATATATCAGAATTTCGGAGAGCTCTTATGCGAGTTGTACTGTTAACACCCTGGGACCAGAAATGCGGAAACGCTGAGTATTCCAAACACCTTGTAACAGGATTCTCGGACGAGGTTGAGATATTTCCCATTGACCTACCGAACTTAATGGGGACGAGGAGATCTTTTGGAGATAAGTATAAGCTTCACAAAGATTTTAGGAGAATCCTCCAGAAGATTAACGAGATAGATCCTGATATCGTGCATATACAGCACGAGTTTGTTTTTTTCGGGAGCGGCACCTCTCGCTCGTGCGTGAACTTCGACTGGTTTACCAAGCGTCTTAGGCATCCGTTCGTCGTAACAATGCATACCTTACCGGTTAAACTACTGAATCCAGACAAAAGAAAGCTATTGCGCCGCATAGATCCAAGACGACTTATTTCTAGATTCCATCTTATTCGGGCTATGGAGCGCGCAAGGGGAGTAATCCTGCATAGCCAGAGTACGCAGCGGGTCCTCATGCAGGCGACCAAGTCGCTGAGTGACAAGATTTCTGTCTGTCCTCTGCCCATAGGCAAAGTCGAAGGCACTTCGGCAGGCATCTACACGAAGCAAGCAAGCGACGTGTGGCTTACAATAATCGGGTTTGTTTCGAGATATAAGGGGCATCTATCTGCGGTAGAGCTTCTATCCCACTTGCCGAACAATTTTAAGCTCGTGATTGCCGGCGGATTTCACCCAAAGGAGGGAAATCCTGAGGCCTACTGGAGCTCTATACTATCTAAAGCCGATCAGCTGAACCTATCGGACAGGATTTTGTTTACGGATTTTATTAAAACAAAGGCAGAACAATCATATTACATGGAAAGAACGGATGCTTTTCTCCTTCCTTATCAGGAAGTTGGTCAGTCCGGCTCAGCCGTATTGGCCGATTGCATGGCCTATAACGTACCGATTATTACTTCAGATGCAATGTCTATGATTGTATACCGCACCGAGTCGGATACATGCTTCTCGTCTTCAATATTGTTTTCATCGACACAGGAAAGCTATAGGCAAACCGACGCCCAGAGAGAGGTCTTTGATTTCTCATTGGCGGCTTCACAACTTGAGAGGCTGTTCGCCGCCATGCAAGATCAAAACAGTGTCCAGCGAAAACACCGTAAGACAGTTCAGACGCGGTTTTCCCTGGAAGAAACCTGTAGTCGGCATCTGCGTATTTACAATGACGTGCTGGGCGGCAAAGCGTCTGGAAGGAACTGAAGAGGATTGGGTTATGCAAGTTGCGGTTACCGGGGCGACTGGCTTTTTGGGTCGAAATGTTGTGCTAGCGCTGGAGCGTATGGGCCAGTCTGTGAAGACGATTTCCAGAAAAGAAGTGGACTTGCTGGACGCCGAATCGATCGCTGGAGCCATCGAGGGAGCTGACGTCGTCATCCATTTAGCGGCCAATGTCGGTGGCGTTGGATACTTGCGAGAGAATCTCGTAGCGGCTTTCTTCGACAATTTCAGAATGGGGCTCAATGTAGTAAACGCCTGCCTACAAACAAGGCCGAGAAGACTTGTATTGGCGGGAACTCCTTGTTCCTATGCTGAGAACTGCAAGCTTCCGCTGACGGAATCAGACTTGCTTACCGGGTTGCCTTCAGGCGACACGGGTAGTTACGGTTTGGCCAAAATCTCGGTCTCTTTAGCTGCGAATGCGCTTTGCCTGTCAGCTGGAATTGACGTGGCTACGGTAATTCCATCTAATTTATACGGCCCATACGATCGCTTTAATACGACAACATCTCATGTTGTCGCGGCCCTGATCACGAAGGCGCTTTCTACCCCTGACAACGGTAGCTTTTCAGTTTGGGGGGACGGAAAAGCAACCCGAGATTTCGTGTTTGTCGAGGATGTTGCGGAAGCAATCGCCCATTCCGCAGTTCGAGAGGAACCATTTCAAGGCGCCATGTTCAATTTGGGTAAGGGCGTCGAAACGTCCATTGCGGAGATCGCGCATACGATTGCCAAGGTGGTTGGGCGCGGTATTTCTCCCTCGTTCGACATTACTCGACCCGTCGGCTATTCTAGACGTGTTTCTTCCATCGACCTAGCAAGCACACTAGTTGGCTACAGACCGAAGACCTCCCTGGAGGAAGGAGTCGCGCGAACTGTTGCATGGCTTAGGGATACCGAGGCGAACAGAACCTGAGCAAATTTTCCTTATGGGATTCTGGCACCCCGACTGACAGGCTCCTTACCAACGCCCGATGCCATCATCCGTCAGGACAAGACCGACGTCGGAAATGAACTCCGACTGGCCAAACTTGGGGAGCAACGTCACGTTCTACCCATTGACGCGTAGAGACATATTGAAAGTTACCGGAAAGATCGAAGCAAGGTGGGGGAGCATTTCATGCCGAGTTATCTCCAGTCAAGATTCAATCGTGTACTAGACTACCTAGCGGACAGAGTTTCTGAGAAGATTATAGCGTCTAAAAATTTCTCTTTAGTTAAGACCGAAGTAGCCTCTGGTTGTTCGGTCCCCACAACGCAAGCCACAACAAAGGTAACAGTTCCACTCTGCATTTCTAGCGACACGTCCCATTTCTACATTCACACGTCGGACGGACACCGCTTCTTCCTAGACGCAAAGGATCTGCATATATCGCTGCATGTTTTGGAGCATGGATGCTGGGAGGACCAAATCAGGAGTGCATTAATGCAAGTTCTAGAGCCCGGCTCGACCTTTGTCGATGTGGGGGGAAATGTGGGGCTGCACACTCTTTTCGCTTCTTCAATAGTTGGCCCACAAGGAAAAGTGTACTCTTTTGAGCCGCTCCCACACCTTTTTAGGACTTTGGAGTTAAACGTCGACGTTAATGGTGCAAGGCACATAGTAACCACTTACCAAATGGCCATATCCGACTCTATTGGAACGGCGAGCTTTGCCAACTTTAGAACCCACTCCGCTATGTCTGGATTCACCGTTCCTGAAGAAAGGTTGAACTACTTTAACGAGAAGCGCGATCAAAGCGTCGAGACGCTTACCGTAGAGACGACAACCCTCGATTCAATGTTCACAGGTAAGCGTGTTGATGCGCTCAAAGTTGACGTCGAGGGCTACGAGGCCCTCGTAATACGGGGTGGGCAGGGACTAATCAAAAGTAATCCGGAAATTAAGCTTATTCTTGAGTGGGAACCCGAGTTGGTCAGGAACACTCTGGGGGACGTTCACTTGGAGGAAACAATTGACTTCCTTAGGAGTGAGCGGTTCATTCCTTATTTGGCTCTGTGGCAACAGCCCCTCAGACAGATTGAATGGCAGAATGCAGCCGCCGTTCGTAGTGGCGACCTAATCCTGAGCAGAACGCCTCTTCAGACATAGTGTTGAAGCTTATAGCAAACGCTAGGGTCAAAACCCAATCAGCACATTGATTAATCTGGCCCGTCATGATTCACTTCATCAAACGATGGAGTTTGGATCATGGCAGGCGAGTTTTGGCTGAACGACGAGCAGTGGGCTGCGATCGAACCGCTGCTGCCACCTCATCAGTCCGGGGCGCATCGCAAGGACGACCGGTGGATCATTAGCGGCATCATTCATGTCCTGAAGACAGGCTGCCGCTGGCAGGACTGTCCGGCGTGCTATGGCCCGCCGACCACGATCTACAACCGCTTTCACCGCTGGTCTGCGCGTGGCATCTGGCGGCGTCTGTTTGCGGCGCTGGTGGAGAATGGGTCCAGCGACATCCACATGATCGACAGCACGACAGCCAAGGCGCATCGCTCGGCCGCCGGCGGAAAAGGGGGGCCGACCTCCAGGCGATCGGCCGCTCTCGTGGCGGGCGAACGACAAAAATCCATGCTGTTGTCGACGGTTGCGGCCGCCCCGTCGCGCTCCAGATAACGCCGGGCCAACGTGGCGACGCACCCATTGCCGCAGATCTCATCGCGCCACTGCCGCCAAGTTTGCTGTGCGCCGCAGACACAGCCTACGACAGCGATGCACTTCGACGCTTCCTCATCGAGCGCGGTACCCAGCCTGTCATTCCCAACAATCCGACCCGAAAGCACACCCAACCCTTCGATCCGCACGCCTACAAAAGGCGCAACATCATCGAGCGCAGTTTCTGCCGCCTCAAGGACTGGCGACGCATCGCCACCAGATACGACAAACTCGCCGCCAACTTCGCATCAGCTTGCTACTTGGCGGCAATCGTCATCTGGTGGACCTGATTGAGTCTGGAGCCTAGAGCTAACCGAGAATCGGACCTCACGTAGTGGCGCCTCACTCAGGGATGCCCCGATTAATTTATCTGGAGTTCTGATATGATCGAGAGCCGTAAACTGGCAACAGCGTGCTGCCGTTTATCTGCAGATCTTTTGCTTGATATGAGTTGCCTGAGCTATTCGTCGGCCTACTTGGCTCAGAGCAGTCAACTTTCTCCACAGATGTTCTGCTCAATTTTGTGTACTTGAGATACGACCTCTTGGCGTTGTCGTGGGCAAACCAAGCATCGAGATCGACCTGAAGACCCTCTACGCTGTTAACGTTATTCTCCAAGTTTCATCCCTGAACTCGTTTCCGGTGTAGAGCCAGCCCATCGTCGTCCTTTTCAAGGCAGCTTCCGCACAGCCGCCAAAACATCACCCGCCACGTCATTCCATGTCCTTAGACCGGAACGCGCCACTGAGATCCTGTTCCGAAGCTCTCCGTAGGAAGTCGGATCGGCTTGGAGACCGACAAGCAGATTCGCCAGATCGGCCGGCTTGTCGGGGTCGAAATAGAGCGCGAGATCGCCGCCGACCTCACGCAGCGCTGGAATGTCGGCGGCCAGTGCCGGCGTGCCGCACCAGAGCGCTTCACCAACCGGCAGCCCCCATCCCTCCATCCGGCTGGGCAGAACGAGGGCGAAGGCTTTTTCATACAGCTTGCGGAGTTCGGTCTGATTCGGATCGATGACAAAGCGAACATGCTTTGCGATGGAGGAGAACCGCTCGGACGAGAGGTATGTTTCCACCTTCTTCCGCCTGCCGCCTGCGAGAACAAGGTCAGGAACCTCCGCTCCCCGACGCTGCAGTTCCAGCATGGCCTCGACCACGCATTCCAGATTTTTCCTGCCGTTGAAAAGACCCACACCGAGGAGGTAGCGGCCTTCAGGCGGCAGGGTCACAAGCGGCTCATCGGTCAACCGCATCTCATGACAGAGAGGGACCGCGACGACCTCCGGAACCGGCGGCAGCAGTCCGGAGTCGGAAAAATGCAGAACCTCGCGCCTGGAGAAATGCGAGTTGGTGAGGATCAGGGCCGCGGCCCGAATCGCGACCTCGTTGTCGTGAACAAAGTTCCGAGGCGGCTTGAAATCCGTTCGCCCGCTGAAGTCATGCAGCGGAATCATGTCGTGAAGAAGCGGAACGAACCTGATGTTGATCCCAGCCTCGGCCATCGCCGTCAGGTAATCGGACATCAACTTGGGCCGCCCGAGAGAAACGAGCACCTTGCCGTTGAGATCGACCTCCCGCACGGCTCCGTCCGGTATTTGCGCCCAGCGTCGGCGGTTGCGGAAGTCGACGATCTTGCCCCAGATGAAGTAGAACAGCGACTTGAAGACATTCCGATCGAACACGCTCTGCCGCAACCGCACAGGCGTCGCGGAGGCGGGCAGGTTGGGGTCCAGCACGCCAGTCGGGGAAGCATCCCCGACGCGAGGGAAAACCTCGAAGAAACGCCTGTGATACGGCGAATAGACGACGAACCGCACCTCGGGATCGAGGCGATTCAGCTCGTAGGCCACTTCCATGACCGTCCGCACTATTCCGTAGTACTTGAACTTGACCCCGGAAAAGAGAAACAGCTCCGACAGGTCGAAAAAGATCTCGGACATCGATTGAACTCGCCGATAGGTGGCCCAAGCATGGACCCATGCATTTCGCCAGTGACTACCCCGCCACCTCCTCCACCCTCTCCTTGAACTGGAGCGCGTGCAGGTGGGCGTAAAGTCCTCCTTCGGCGAGGAGTTGGCGGTGGGTTCCTGATTGCACCACCTCGCCTTTGTCCATCACGAAGATGATGTCGGCGTTGCGCACGGTGGCGAGGCGGTGGGCGATGACGAAGGTGGTTCGCCCCTTCATCAGGCGCGCCAGCGCCTCCTGGATATCCGTCTCGGCCTGGGCGTCCAGCGCCGAAGTCGCCTCGTCGAGCAGCAGGATGGGCGCCTCGCGCAGGATGGCGCGGGCAATGGCGATGCGCTGGCGCTGGCCGCCGGAGAGAAGGGTTCCCCCCTCGCCCACGCGGGCCTCGAAGCCGCCGGGCATCGCCATGATGAAGTCATAGGCGTTGGCGTCGCGCGCCGCCGCGATGATCGCTTCCATGCTGGCGCCCGGCTGCCCGTCGGCGATGTTGGCGGCCACGGTGCCGTCGAACAGGAAGGTGTCCTGCGTCACCAGCGCCACGTGCCGGCGCAAGGACTCGACGGTGTACTTGCGAATATCGACGTCGTTGATTTTCACGGCGCCCGCCACCGGGTCGTAGAAGCGCTCCACCAGCGAGAAGACGGTGGACTTGCCCGCGCCGGACGGCCCCACCAGCGCCACGACGGAGTTCTCCGGCGCCGTCAGGCTGAAATTCCGGAGCACCGGCACCTCGCCATAGGCGAAGTCCACCTTGTCGAAGCTCACCTTCGCCTTGTCGAAGCGGGCCTCGACGGCGTCGGGCGCCGAGATGAGGGCCGGCTTGAGATCGAGGATCTCGTACATCATGCGGACGCCCATCAGGGCCGTCTCGAGGTCGAGGTTGAAGCGGGCAAGCCGCTTGGCCGGCTCGTAGGCGAGAAGAAGCGCCGTGATGAAGGAGAAGAAGGCGCCGGGGTCGGCGTTGTTGTTCACCACCTGATAGCCGCCGAACATCACCACGAAGGCGATGGCGAAACCGCCGAGCGATTCCATCAGCGGGCTGGAGCGGGCGCTCAGCATCGAAATGCGGTTCGACATGCTTTCCACGTCGCGCGTCGCCCGGTCAAAGCGGCTCTGGAGGCGCGGCTCGAGGCCGAAGGCCTTGACGATCCGGATGCCCTGCACGCTCTCCTGAATGACCGTCACGATCTGCGCCAGAGACATCACCTCCCGGCGCACGGCGAGGCGAACCTTGCGCAGAAGATGGGTGATGCCGAAGATCGCAGCGGGGGCGATCAGGAAGGACAGCAGCGACATCAGCGGGTTCTGGGTGATCATCACCGCCAGCAGCGAGATGAGCGTGAACACGTCGCGGCCGACGCTGATGACCACCAGATCGATGGCGGACCTTGCCGCCTGGGCATTCTGCGACACGCGCACGACGAGTTCACCCAGGGGCCGCGTCTGAAAGAAGGAGAGGTCCTGGCTGAGGACGCTTGCGAACAGCTGGCGCTGGATGCGGGCGATGATGCTGTTGCCGATCTTGGTCAGCGTGACCGACGACAGGTAGGTCGCAACGCCCTTCACCGAATAGATGCCGACGATGATCGCCGCGATGACAAAGATGAGCCCTTCGCTCTTCTCGATGAAGATCTTGTTGATGATCTCCTTGATGATGTAGGCGCTGGCCGCCGTGGCGGCCGACGCGAGAAACATCATCGCGAATGCAAAGGCGTATTTCGCGGCATAGGGGCGGAAATTGGAGCGGAACAGGCGCACCAGCGGCCCCAGCTTCTCGTCCGGCCCGATCCAGCCCGCCATCCGGCGCTTCAGAAACTCCAAGTCCGTTCTCCATTGGTCTCGCAGGCCGAGCCAGCCCATGCGCAATGCTACGCGGCAGCACCGCTGTCAACCGCGCGAATACCGATCCTGCTCCGAATCGCCCCGCGTTCCCGCGGCCCGCGGACGAAGGGCGGGGGTCGTCCCGCGAGCGGTATGGACAAAGCGGCCATCAGCCGACATACCCATCGCGTCCGCCGACGAGTGCCGCCATGAACAGACCAGACCTCGCAAGTGCCATCCGTCGCCTCGATTACTATATCCGGGGCGTCGCCGCCGAGATCGTTCCCCATGCCTATTTCGCGCGGCGCCTTCAGCATTTGCGACAGGACCTCGACCGCCTCTCCGCCGACCCTGAGCTATTGGCGCGCGTCGACTATTGCAACAAGCTGACCGTCGGCGAACTCCACCCTATCGATGCCGAGCGACAGCCCACCCCATGGGACGGCAGCCGCTATTACTATGACTTCATGGAAACACGCCGCTTTTTTGACCCTTCCCTGCGGTGCCGGGTGCTGTTCGGCGACGTCAGGCACATTCCCGATCAGCCAACCATCGTCAAAAGCCGGCCGATCGATGGCGACAACCGCAACTCCATCCTGCTGAAGCTCGATCGCCTGCGGCACTTCAAGCTCCACGACGACCCCTATGCCTTCGAGGAGAAGCAGCCGCTCGCCGTCTGGCGCGGCAACGTGCAGACGTTGCCCTGGCGCCAGCGGCTTGTCGAGCGCCACTATGACAATCCGCGCTGCGATGTCGGCCCGGCGCCGCAGGCTTACGGCCGGTTCGCCGCCAAGCCCTATCTGTCGCCGATCGATCAGATGCGCTACCGCTACATCCTGTCGATCGAGGGCAACGATGTCGCGACGAACCTCAAGTGGATCATGGCATCCAACTCGCTGTGCCTGATGCCGCGGCCGCGCTTCGAGACCTGGTTCCTGGAGGGGCGGCTCATCGCCGGCACGCATTACGTCGAGCTTCGTCCCGATTACGAGGATCTCGACGAGAAGATCGACCATTACGAGAAAAACCCCGCGGAGGCGAAGGCGCTCGTGGCCAACGCGAACGCCTACGTCCGCCAGTTCCTCGACCACCGGCAGGAGAAGTTGGTGCAGCTCCTCGTCCTCGAGAAATACTTCAAGTCGACCGGGCAGTTACCATAGGACCGTTCGGCAGTCCTCGGTGACCCCTCCTCCCGAGGCTGACCTCGCCCCGCCGACAGCTCCGTCGGATCATTTCAAGGCCAGATCATGCATGTTGGAATACTCATCGATTGCGTGCTGCCTGCCCCGAAATACGGCGGCACGGAGAGAATGGTCATCTGGCTGGGCGCCGCGCTGATCGACCTCGGCCACCAGGTGACCTTCTTCTGCCGCGAAGGATCGAATGTCGGCTTTGCGCCCTGCGTCACCATCGATCGACAGAAGCCCCTCGCGGCGCAGATTCCAAAGCACATCGATATCGTCCACGCGCATTCGGGTTTCCCATATGAGCTGGGTCGCCCGGCATGCCAGACAATCCACGACAACAGCTACGAGCCGCGGACCTTCCACCAGAACACGGTTTTCATTTCGGAGAACCATGCAGAGAGGCACGGCGGCAAGGTCTGGGTCCACCATGGCATGGACCCTCAGAATTATGCCGAGCCCGACTTCTTCGCAGGGCGCGAGCGTCTGGCCTTTCTGGCCAAGGCCGCCTGGCGCGTGAAGAACGTGACGGGCGCCATCAAGGTCGCCCGGCTCTGCCGCCGCCCGCTCGATGTGCTCGGCGGGTCGCGGGTCAACTTCCGCATGGGCTTCCGCGTCACCTTCGACCCTCATGTGAAGTTCCACGGCATGGTCGACGACGCCCTGAAGAGCCGCCATTTACGAACCGCGCTCGGGCTCCTGTTCCCCGTCCGCTGGCACGAACCCTTCGGTCTGGCGGTCATCGAGGCGATGTATTTCGGCGTTCCGATCTTCGGCACGCCCTATGGGGCGCTGCCCGAACTGGTGAAGCCGCATCTCGGCCATCTCTCGGCGGATGGCGCGGAGCTCGCCGCCGCCGTGAGCGACGCATCCCGCTACGACAACCGCGCCATTCACGAGCACTGGAAAGAGCACTACAGCTCAAGGGTCATGGCGCTGAAGTACCTCGAGATCTTCGAGCGCATTCTCGATGGGGAAATGCTTCACGACGCCCCGATCGAGGCTCCTCCGACCCGCGACAGGCAGCTGTTGCCGTGGACGGCCTGACCGCCCCAGGCTCAGACCACCACCGGCTCGTTCTTGATCTGCCGCAGCGTCAGGCTGGTGCGCACCTGGCCGACGTTGGGCGTCGCCGTCAGTTGCTCGATCACGAAGTTCTGACAGGTCTTGAGGTCGGGGGCGACGCATTTCAGGATGAAGTCGATCTCGCCCGACTGCATCCAGCTCTCGCGCACCAGCGGCCAGTTCTTCACCCGCGCCTCGAAGGCGAGGATTTCCGCTTCCGACTGCGAGGTGAGCGAGATGAAGGCGAACAGCGTCACGTCGAAGCCCAGCGTCTTCTCGTCGATCAAGGCACGGTAGCCCTGGATGACGCCGGCTTCCTCCAGCGCCCGCACGCGGCGCAGGCAGGGCGGCGCCGAGATGCCGACGCGGCTCGCCAGCTCCACGTTGGTCATGCGCCCGTCGGCCTGCAACTCGCGCAGGATCTTCCAGTCGATGGCGTCGAGACGGGCCTTCATGTCGCATCCTCCGGAGGGCTCGCGGGCGGCCCTCTCTTCGGCCGAGAACATACATTTCCGGTCGCCGCCGCGAAAGCATCTTTCGGCGCGGCGAACACTTATTATAAGGGTGAGGGTCGCCTCCGCCACATTCGGCAGGGGACGACGGGCCGCGCCGAAGCCTGCCTTGGCCGCGCCGCCTTGAAACCCTGGGGCCGGACACCTACCATTCGGTCGATTCCGGGCGCCGCCCGACGCCGCCCAGCCGCCCCGCTTGCCGGGGCCGGCGAACGAAACGAGACGAGCATGACGCACACCCACACCAAGGTCCTGATCATCGGTTCCGGCCCGGCCGGCTACACCGCCGCCATCTACGCCGCCCGCGCCATGCTGGAGCCGATCCTGATCGCCGGCCTGCAGCAGGGTGGCCAGCTCACCATCACCACCGACGTCGAGAACTACCCGGGCTTCGCCGACGCCATCCAGGGCCCCTGGCTGATGGAGCAGATGCGCAGCCAGGCCGAGCACATGGGCACCCGCCTCGTCTCCGACATCGTCACCTCGGTCGATCTTTCCAAGCGGCCGTTCCAGCTGACCTGCGATTCCGGCGACACCTATTCCACCGATGCGCTGATCATCGCCACCGGCGCCCAGGCGCGCTGGCTCGGCCTGCCCTCGGAGCACAAGTTCCAGGGCTTCGGCGTATCCGCCTGCGCCACCTGCGACGGCTTCTTCTATCGTGGCAAGCACGTGGTGGTGGTCGGCGGCGGCAACACTGCCGTCGAGGAGGCGCTCTACCTTACCCACCATGCAGAGAAGGTGGTGGTGGTGCACCGCCGCGAGGCTTTCCGCGCCGAGCGGGTGATGCAGAACCGTCTGTTCAACCACCCGAAGATCGAGGTGATCTGGAACAGCGTCGTCGACGAGGTGCTGGGCAAGGAAGGCTTCCCGCCGTCCGTCACCGGCGTTCGCCTCCGCAACGTCGTGACCGGCGAGCTGCGTGATGTCGCCACCGACGGCCTGTTCGTCGCCATCGGCCACGCGCCGGCCACTTCGCTGTTCACCGGTCAGGTCCGGATGAAGTCGTCGGGCTATATCTGGACGGCGCCCGATTCGACGGCCACCTCGGTGCCCGGCGTCTTCGCCGCCGGCGACGTCACCGACGAGCATTTCCGCCAGGCGGTCACGGCGGCCGGCATGGGCTGCATGGCGGCGCTGGAGGCCGAACGCTACATCGGCGCCCTCGAAACTGATACCAAGGTTGCGTAACCAACTGGCGGTACGATGCAATTCAGGGCTTGCGCCGAAACGAGGATGCGCCAAGGTAGAAACGGCCACCGAAAAGTTTTCACACTTTTTGGCTAGGGCCCCACGGTAGGAAGAAATGACGAGCCCGCTCGAAAAGTCGCCAAACTTTTCGGGCAGGCGGATGCGCTAAAGCAAGGACGCGACAAGGCTGGTCCGCTAGACCGGCCCTTGCCCGACGTGAACAAGCGGTGGCCGAGAGCGGCCATCGATACCGAGGGGGCGGCAAAGGGGGTAGCGATGGATTGGGACAAGCTCAGAATATTCCATGCCGCCGCCCATGCCGGGAGCTTCACCCACGCCGGCGACACGCTGAACATGAGTCAGTCCGCCGTCAGCCGTCAGGTCAGCGCGCTCGAGCAGGATCTCGGCGTACCGCTGTTCCATCGCCACGCCCGCGGCCTCATCCTCACCGAACAGGGCGAGCTGCTCTACCGTGCCGCCCATGACGTGCTCCTGAAGCTCGAAGACGTGCAGGGCCGGCTGACCGACAGCCGCGAACGCCCCTCGGGCTCGCTGCGTGTCACCACCACCGTCGGCATCGGCTCCACCTGGCTGACCTCGCGCGTCGATGAGTTCGTCGACCTATACCCCGACGTCCAGCTGCAGCTGATCCTCAACGACGACGAACTCGACCTCGCCATGCGGCAGGCCGACGTCGCCATCCGCCTGCGCCAGCCGACGCAGCCCGACCTCATCCAGCGCAAGCTGTTCACGGTGCACTTCCACCTGTTCGCCTCGCCTGCCTATATCAAGCGCTTCGGCAGCCCGAAGACCATCGAGGACCTCGACCAGCACCGCATCATCACCTTCGGCGTCGCGGCGCCCAACTATCTCCGCGACATGAACTGGCTCGAAAGCGTCGGCCGCCCCTATGACAATCCGCGCCTGCCGGCGCTCAGGGTCAACAACCTCGTCGCCATCAAGCACTCGGTGCAGCGCGGCGTCGGCATCGCGCTTCTTCCCGACTATCTGGTGGAAGAGGATTCCGGCTTGCAGCAGTTGATCCCCGAGGTCGATCTCCTCTCCTACGACACCTATTTCGTCTATCCCGACGAACTCCGGAACTCGGCGCGCGTCCACGCCTTCCGCGACTTCCTGGTGTCGAAGGCCCAGCGCTGGTCATATTAAGAAACCGGGCCAAGCCGACGCCATGGACCGCCGTCATCGGGTCGGCGACCCTCTCCAACGTATCCTTGTGCATCTTGTGCAAGACTCGCGTTTTCCCTTAGCGGGAAACACCGATAAACCGTAAAGACTTCACGGCGATGTTACGGTTTGGGCAAAATAACCGGGATATTGCATAGCAGATTTGCAGTTTGCCTGCTTGTTTTGCACCGGTCACGGGTGCATATAGACCTTAGCTGATGTGTTGGTTCCCTCGCCATCCTCCCGGCGAAAGCGAATCTTCAGCTGTTCCCCTCTGGAAGGTGCGGTATCGTCCCTGCGATCCGCATTCCAAAACTTAATAGCCGGGCTTCGTGCCCGGCTTTTTTTTTGCTCCCCAACTCCCGTCCGTCATGCCGCTGCCGAGGAGGGCAGGTCGCCTGCTGGCCAAGACCATTCAGCCTAGCTGGACGCGGATGCCGGTAACCTTCCAAGGGTCCACGGTGGTGCAGGCAATCCCGGAAAGCGTTGATTAACCTCGAATTAGATATCTTCGGCAATCATCGTTCCATCTGCCGAACCATGGTCGAACGAGGGCGACAGTCCGATGAAAAACATCTCCATTGCACGCAAGATCCTGGCCGTTGTGCTGTTGGTGGGGCTCGTCGCTGTGGCCATCGCCATCCTTGGCTGGACCGAACTGAAATCGACGACCGAGACCTACACCAACGTCGGCCGTGCCGAAGAGGCCGCCCGCGAGGCGATGGACCTGCGCGTCGACATCATCGCCATCAGCCGCATGACCTACCAGTTGGCCCTGGCGCCGGAAAAAGCCTCTGATTTCAAGACGGAGGCCGCCAAGCGCTCGTCGGAGATGCTGGACCGCCTGCCCAAGCTGGAAGCGGTGGCCGATGCCGCCGAGAAGACCCAGCTGTCGGACATCCGCGCCTCGCTGGAGACCTATTTCAAGGCCATCGGCGCCATGGTCGATGTGGCCGCCGCTGGCGATCCGGCCGCCGTCGCGCCGGCGCTGGGCAAGGCGCTCGACGCTCAGAAGGACGTCACCGCCAAGGTGAAGGTCTACAGCACCTACTCCTCCGAGAAGATGGCCGCCGCCCGCGCCGAAGCCGGCGCCAAGGCCGACCGCTCGGCGATGGTGCTGCTGGCAACGGCCGCCGCCGCCATCCTCATCGGCATCGGCGTCAGCCTGCTGCTCGCCAACCGCGGCATCGCCCGGCCGATCGTCGCCATCACCGACGCCATGCACCGCATGGCCGGCGGCAACCTCGCCGTCGAGCTGCCCGATGCCAACCGCCGCGACGAGATCGGCGCGATGATCGGCGCCGTCACCAGCTTCCGCAACGACCTGGCCGAGCGTCATCGGCTGCAGCGGGAAGCCGAGCAGCGCGACAGCGAGCTGGCCGGCGAGCGCCGTCGCATGATGGAAGAGATCGCCGCCAACTTCGAGCGGCAGGTCGGCGAGCTGGTCACCTCGCTCTCGGTCGCCGCCACCGACATGCAGGCGACCGCCATCGCCATGTCCGGCAGTGCCGGCGAGACCAGCAACGCCGCCGGAGAACTGTCGCAGGCGGCGGGACAGACCACCGACAACGTCCAGACCGTGGCCGGCGCCACCGAGGAACTGGCAACCAGCGCCCGCGAGATCGGCGAGCGCATCCTGACCGCCTCCCGCCTCGCCTCCGAGGCGGTGGGCCAGGTCGACCGCACCGACCACGACGTTCAGACGCTGGCCAGCGGCTCCCAGACCATCGGCGACATCGTCCAGCTGATCCGCGGCATCGCCGAGCAGACCAACCTTCTCGCCCTCAACGCCACCATCGAGGCCGCCCGCGCCGGCGAATCCGGCAAGGGTTTCGCGGTCGTGGCGCAGGAAGTGAAGACGCTCGCCAACCAGACGGCCAAGGCCACCGAGGAAATCTCCTCGCAGATCGACCAGTTGCAGGCCGCGACCCAGAATGCCGTCGGCAACATCAAGGGCATCGGCGAGGCCATCAAGCGCATGCACACCGCCTCCAACGAGGTGGCCGCCGCCGCCGAGGAGCAGCAGGCGGCGACGCAGGAGATCGCCCGCTCCATCACCGAGGTGGCGAGCGGCACCAACGGCGTCGTCCGGCGCGTCGAGACCGTCTATCGCAACGCCGCCGAAACCGGCACCGGCGCCGACAAGATGCAGGCCACCGCCCGCATGCTGGCCGACAACGCCACGCGCCTCAAGGACCAGTTCAAGGCCCTGCTCGACGGCATCCGCGCCGCCTGAATGGCAGTGCCCAACCTACCGCAAGATCGACGGCTGCCTCCCGCAGGCGGCCGCCTTGCATTTTCGGGAAGCTGGTTTGCTTGCCTTTGATGCGGTTTGGCCTTGCGCAACCGGGCGCACCGCAATAGAGCAGGAACGTCGTATTTAAACCGATACGATTGACCTCCCTCAGCGTTCGGAGATGTCCTTCAATGTCTTTCCTTGCCCAGTCGCTCGCCCGTGTGAAGCCCTCTGCCACCATCGCCGTCACCAACAAGGCGCGTGAGCTCAAGGCTGCCGGTCGCGACGTCATCGGCCTTGGTGCTGGCGAGCCGGATTTCGATACTCCGGACAACATCAAGGAAGCCGCCATCAAGGCGATCCGTGACGGCAAGACGAAATACACGGCGGTCGACGGCATTCCAGAGCTGAAGACGGCCATCGTCGACAAGTTCAAGCGCGAGAACGGCCTCGTCTACAAGCCGGCCGAGATCACCGTCGGCACCGGCGGGAAGCAGGTGCTCTACAACGCGCTGATGGCGACGCTGAACCCCGGCGACGAGGTGCTGATCCCCGCCCCCTACTGGGTGAGCTACCCGGACATGGTGTTGCTCGCCGGCGGCACTCCCACCTTCGTCGAGGCGACGATCGAGACCAACTTCAAGCTGACCGCCGAGGCGCTGGAGAAGGCGATCACCCCTAGAACGAAGTGGTTCATCTTCAACTCGCCGTCCAACCCGTCGGGCGCCGCCTATACCCGCGACGAGCTGAAGGCGCTGACCGACGTGCTCGCCCGCCATCCGCACGTCTGGATCATGACCGACGACATGTATGAGCATCTTGTCTACGACGACTTCGTGTTCACGACGCCGGCCCAGATCGACCCGTCGCTGATGTCGCGCACGCTGACCGTCAACGGCGTCTCCAAGGCCTATTGCATGACCGGCTGGCGCATCGGTTATGCCGGCGGCCCGGCCGAGTTGATCAAGGCGATCGCCACCATCCAGTCGCAGTCGACCTCCAACCCCTCGTCGATCTCGCAATATGCGGCGCTGGAGGCCCTCACCGGCCCGCAGCACTTCATCGCCGAGAACAACAAGGTGTTCAAGGAGCGCCGCGACCTCGTGGTGTCCATGCTGAACCAGGCCAAGGGCATCCACTGCCCGACGCCGGAAGGCGCCTTCTACGTCTACCCGTCCTGCGCCGGCCTGATCGGCAAGAAGACGGCGGCCGGCAAGGTGATCGCCTCCGACGACGACTTCGTCACCGAGCTCCTGGAGCAGGAAGGCGTCGCGGTGGTGCAGGGCTCGGCCTTCGGCCTCGGCCCCAACTTCCGCATCTCCTACGCCACGGCCACCAAGGACCTGGAAGAGGCCTGCATCCGCATCCAGCGCTTCGCCTCCTCGCTGTCGTAAGCGCTGAACAGTTCGCGAGACCATGGGGGATCGGAGCTGCGGCTCCGGTCCCCTTTCATTTTCTGACGAAGCGCTGCTCCAGCAGAGCCTTGCCCCACTGCGTGCCGGCGAGCTCCTCGGCGAGCTCGAAGCCGCGCGATTCATAGAGGTGGCGGGCAGCATGGAGGCCGGCAAAGGTCGAGAGGTGCGTCTCGGCAAAGCCATGCGCGTCGACGAAGGCAAGCGCCCTATCGAGCAGCCTCCGTCCCGCGCCGCTGCCACGCAGGTCGTCGCCGACGATGAACCAGCGCAGATGGGCGACGCCCTCGCCCATGTCCTCGCCGTCGATGGCGAGGGAGCCGACGATCTCCCCACCCCTTTGCGCGGTCCAGATGCCGTTGCGCGGGTTATCGAGCCGATCGCAGAAGTCGGCGAGTCCGCCGGCCACCAGGCACTCGAAGCGCCGCCCCAGGCCGTGCTCGCGCGCATAGTAGCGCGCGTGCATCTCGGTGATGCGGGCGATCAGCCCTGGACGGTAGCCGGCGACGATCTCCACCGCGTCAGGGCCTTCCCCGCTCCGCCCCTCCAGCGCCCGGCTGTAGAGACGCAGCCCGTCGAGCACCGTCCGCGCCTCGCCCGCCCTGAGGAGAGCGAGCGCGCCGCCGACCTGCCGGCGGGCGAAGGCGTGGATGCCGGCCACCCGCGTCCGACCCTCGGCGGTCAGTGACAGCCGCTTGACCCGGCCGTCGGCCTCATCCGCCGTCTCCGTCACGTCGCCAGCCGCCACCAACTTGCGCAGCATGCGGCTGACGCTGGATTTCTCAAGGCGCAGGACCGTGCCGAGATCGCGGGCCGTGAGGCCGCCCTTCTCGATCTCGATCAGCGCATGCACCGCCGAGGGGGACAGGTCGGTGCCGGCAAAGGCGCCGCCCATGAAGCCCCAGTCGCGAACCAGGGCGCGCGACAGGGCACGGATGTCTTCGATGACATGGGGATCGGCGTTCACGGCGGCCTCCGATATAGTTGTAACATACAACCATATCGTCGCAGAATGCAACGGCTGCCGTCGACCCGAAAACCTGCTGATACGGTTGGAGCGAACGCGCGCGGTGGCGCCGAGATTGCCGAAAAGGCGAGCTTTTGCGTTTACCTGTCATTAACCAGCCGATGGAGCGGCAGCCATACAACCCGTTGAAAGAAATCCACATTTCCAAGGAGGCAATCTTCTCCACCAGCTCTCCACCGTCCAAGTGTTAACCCCGCCACGAAATCGCCACGACATCTCCCGTCACCCACCTCAATCCCGGCATCGGCACGACCCATTCGCAAGGCATCTCTTGCCCATCGAAAGTCACCGGCGAGAGGCACCATCCGGTGGCAAAGCGATAGAGCGGCAAGGACGAGAGAGATGACCGACAGGATCGACGACACCCCCTTCAACGCAGCCACCGGGCACCACGAGCTTTCCGTCGGGGCCGGTGCGTCCATCGTCGTCGCCGTGGCCGCCTCGCTGATCCTGGCCGTGACGCTGCTGTTCGCCAGCCTCACCCCCGTCAGGGCGGCCGAAGCCGCGCCGGTCGTCGCCACCCTGGACGCCGAGACCGGCGCCATTCGCCCGGTGGGCGACCCCGTTCCATTCGTCAAGGCGCTGCCGCGCGACATGAGCTTTGCCGTCGCCGAGGCGCGCAGCCCGGCCGGCGACCGGTCGGGCAGCCTCGCGATGATCGTCGTCATGGCGGTTCTCGCCGGCTGGCTGGCGGTTTCGGCCGACCTCTGGCGCGCCCTGTTCAATCGGGTTAAAAGCTGGGATCGTTCGCGCTCGTGACCCCGGTAGCCAATGTCCCCTCTGCGTTTCCTCGGTTTGGTGCTTGCGGCCCTGTTTGGGGCGTTTCTGCTCCTGGTGCTCGCCTTCTACACCTACGGCCGGGAAGCCAGCTGGGATGCGGTGTTCGGTCGGGCCGACCTCGGACCCTATGATTTCTCGGTGCCCTCGCGCACCGGCAAGCTCAACGACACGCTCGCCTGCCCGGCCGACGACTGCCAGAAAGGCATTCCCGACATCGAGACCCGCCGCTACGACCTGCCGCCGGCCACCCTGTTCGCCCTGGCGGAGCAGGTGGTGCGGCGTCTGCCGGGCAAGGTGCGGCAAGTCGGCGCCAACCCTGTTAACACCCGCTTCCGGGTGATCGTCTATTCGCCGCTCCTTCGCATGCCCTCGACCCTGTCGGTGATGGTGACGCCGGCTCGCGGCGGCGGCTCCTACCTCTATGCCTATTCGCGCAGCCAGATCGGCTATTACGACCTCGGGCGCAACACCGCCAACATCGTGGGTCTCATCGCCGGCATCGACGCCGAGCTTGCCGCTGCCAAACCCGCTTCGGCCTCTCCCGCTTCCCCCTCTCCGACAAAATGAAAAGGACCGCCGCCGGCCTCGCCGGGAGCGGTCCTGATCGATCCATGGACGGCGCCGATTATTCTTCCGGCACCAGCTCCATGATCTTCTTGTCGGGCTCGCCGGCGCATTCGTCGGCGATCTGCTTCACGTTGGCCACCAGCTGATCCATGTCGATCACCGTGTTGCCGCTCTGGTGGCTGAGATAACCGTCGATCCACACCACCGTCGGCAGGATGCCCTCTTCATCGGCCAGGAACTGCTGGCAGGTGAGTTCGGCCATGTCGACCTTTTCGCCGGCAACGGCAAGCGTCGGCAGGGCGGCGGCAAGCGCGCCGACCACGAATGCAAACTTCATGATAGTCCCCTTCCCCGGATGCCGGACGGGACTTTCGTGCCCCGAACGCCGGCAAGTTCTTCATATCATGAAATACTTGCGGCTTGGTGAAGTCGATATTGTCGGCCGGAAGTCGCTGGGGCCAGAAACGACAAAGCGCCCGAACCGGTCAGGTCGAGCGCTCAACGTCGGATCATTCTGTCGGCTGGTCTGGCCGTCCGCTCCTCAGAAGCCGAGGGCGCGGTTGAGGCTGCGGCGGCTGAGGTTGCGCTCGCGGGCTTCGAGGTCGTAGCGGTCGCCGGCTTCGTTGAGGTAGGCGAGATCGAGCTCGGCCTGGGTCGGAACGCGGAGGGCCTTGGCGGTACGCTTGAGGGTGGCGAACATTTCGATCTTCCTTCTTTCCAGACCGGAGGTTTCCGGCCTCTTTTCTCTTCTCTCTTGACGCCCTCAATATAGGCCCGGAAGCCGCCACGACCTAATCGCAACTTCTGAAAGCTCCCTTCAGATTTCCTATAGGTAAAAGTCCGTTACAGCATCCGCCCGAAAAGTTGCAGACTTTTCGGATCAGCGGATGCGCGGGAACAAGGTCAGCGAAGCATCTGCCGGAGCCGGCCGCCAATGCGTTCGATATAGGCGATGTCCGCAAGATAGAGCGCGGCCTCGCCAGCCTCCACGTCCTCCACGAAAGCCTCATCGCCCGCCTCGGCTCTCCCCCGCATGAAGGCGACGAGCGCCCCGAGGCGCTCCGCGATCATGTCCGGCAACTGCCGCCGCTGCTCGGACGTCGCGCCATAGGCGTCGCAGAAGATCCGCGCCCGCCGAAGCTGGGTGTCCTCGTCGAACACGCCGCCCTGATGGCCCGGCGAGAACAGCGGCGCCCATCGGTAGACGGCATAGGCGAGGTCCCAGAGCGCCGGCGCCGGATGAATGGTGTCGAAGTCGATGAGGCCGACGGCCCGGCCGCCGTCGCCGGCGACATTGTAGGGTGCGAAATCGCCGTGGCAGACAATCTCGCACGGTTCCCTCGGATCGAGCATAAAGGTCTGCACCTGCCGATCGGCCTCAAGGAAACCGCGCGACGCCGCATGAAAGTCGCGAAGAAGTTCGCCCGCCGACCGCAGCATATCCTCGGAACCGACAAGCGGATCGCTCAAATCCTCCGAGACGCGGCCCTCGACGAAGCTCACCACCTCCTGCCCGGGCTCGGTGATGGCGATCGGAATGGGCGCGCCGGTAAAGCCGCGGTCCCTCAAATGACGGAGAAAGCGATGCACCGTCGGCGTCCACGGGCCGGCCGGCCGCGTGACGGTGTCGCCATCGCGGCATATTCCCCCGCGTCCTCCCTCAAGCAGCTCCACCCTCGCCTCCCGCCAATGATCGAAGCCGGCGGCATGGGGCCGCCGGCTGCGTTTCTCTCTGGGTCAAGGCGGCGGGCGGCGCAAGGCTCTTTTCAGAACCGATAGTTGAGGCCGACCTTCGCCGTATGCAGATTTGGCTCAAAGGAGGTCGAGGCGGTAACACCGGTATCGACGCCGCCGGAGGAAACGACGCCGTGCCCCTCGGCCCTGAGATGCACATACTGGTATTCGGCCTTGATCGACAGGTTCTCGGTGAGGGCGTGCTCGATGCCGGCGCCCACCGCGTAACCGAGGCCGGCGCTGTCGGACTCGACCCGAGCCGCAACGCTGCCGCCGTCATCGGCGTCGATGGTGCCGGAGACGCTGCCGAACGCGAAGCCGCCCGTCGCGTAGACCAGCGTGCGATCGAAGGCATAGCCGACGCGCGGGCGCAGCGTGCCGTACCAGTCGATGCCGAAATCGGTGTCCGTGTTCACGCTGTTGACGCTGCCGGAGCCCTGCCCGTCGAAGCCCGTCATCTGGAAGTCGGCCTCGATGCCGGCGACGAAGGAGCCGAACTGCCTGTTGTAGCCGGCCTGGACGCCGCCGGTCATGCCGTCGAGGTCGAACGCGCCGAAATCGACAGCCGGCACATCGGGAAAGGCCTGGAGGTCGGTGGTCTCCTCACCGAAGCCGTAACCGATGCTGGCGCCGACATAGAAGCCCGTCCAGTCGAAGGCCGATGCCTCGGCCTGGGGAACCGTCACGGAATCCGGCGCCGCGAGATCGGCGGCCATGGCCGAACCGATGCCGAGGAAGAGCGAGGTGAAGCTGGCGGCGATTATTCGTTGCGGGAGGGTCATGACTGCTCCGTGTCGCTGAAGGTAACGGCCTTGCTACGCCCCGCCGCCGCCGATCCCTCGCCGTCACGGACGATCTTTCCGTCGGCGATCGATACCACCCGGTCGAACAGGTCCAGCGCCCGGTCGTCATGGGTGACCACCAGCACGCCGACGCCGGTCTTCGCCGCGCCCTTCAGGAGTTCCAGCACCTGCCGCCCTCGCGCGCCGTCGAGCGCCGCCGTCGGCTCGTCGGCGAGGATCAGCGCCGGCCGGTTGGCCAGCGCCCGCGCCACCGCCACCCGCTGCTGCTCGCCGCCGGACAGGCGCGACGGCAGGCTGCCGAGCCGTTCGCCGAGGCCGAGCGTCGTCAGGAGCTCGCGTGCCCGCACCCTCGCCTCGCCGCGCGGCGCCCCATCGATGAAGCGGGCGAGTTCCACATTCTCGGCGGCGGTCAGGAAGGGCACGAGATTGGCCTTCTGGAACACGAAGCCGATGGCCCGGCGGCGCAGGGCGCGCAATGCCGACTCGGGATGACGATCGGGAAAGAGGCGCATCCCGGCGACGGTGACGGTGCCGTCGTCGGGTCGGTCGAGCGCGCCGGCGATGAGCAGCAGCGTGCTCTTGCCCGAGCCGCTCGGCCCCTTGAGGGCGACCATCTCGCCGGCGGCAACGGTGAGCGACGCGCCGTCGAGCACGGCGATGCGCTCGCCACCACTCTCAAAGACGCGACTTACCCGGTCGATCGTCAGAACGGCCGTCACGACAGCGCCTCGCGGGCGTCGATGCGCGAGGCTCGCCAGATGCCGGCCACCGAGCCGATGAGGCAGGTGACGACGACGATCGCCGACACCTGCAGCGCCGCGCCGGTGTCCACCACGATGCGGCGCGGGAACAGCGGCGCCACGGTCGCCTCGATCCAGAAGCCGAGCGCGATGCCGGAGAGGGCGAGCAGCCCGGTCTGATCGAGGATCAGTCGGAGGACGATGATGTCGCGGGCGCCCATCAGCTTGAGAAGGGCGATGGTGTGCTGCTTCTCCACCGTCATGGCGTAGATGGTCACGGTGACGACGGCGGCGGTGATCACCGACAACAGGCCGGTGAACAGCAGGATCTGCTTTCGCAGCCGTTCGAGGCGGCCGTTGATCACCAGGGAGAGTTGGTCGTCGCGCGTCAGCACCGCCACGTCAGGCCACGTCCGGATGCGGTCGAGCACCTCGGCCAGCGATCGCCCAGGCTGGACCGACGCGGTGACGGCTGAGAGGCCCGCCCCCTCGCCGGTCGAACTGTCGCCGCCGGCGCGGGCGAGCTCCACCGCCTCCGGCGGCCGGTAGGCCTGGATGCGGCGGAAGTCGGCTGCAGTGACGGCGGCCATCGGGTCGCCGCTCGGCTCGACCATGCCCTCCATCAGCCCGACGACGGTCAGCATTTCGCCACCCACCGCGACGGCGCCGCCGATGGGCACGCCGAGCGAGGCATCGGTGACGATCTCGCCGGCCGATCTCAGCAGGCGGCCGGACTGAAGCGGCAGCCAGCCGCCGTCATCCGGCAGGTCCAGCGACAGGAGCGAGGCGGTCTGCCGCCGCCCGCCTGTGGTCACCGTCTCCGAGGCGAGCGCGAAAGCCCGCGCCGCCTCGATGCCCGGCACGGCGGCGACCCGGTCGGCCAGTGACCGTGGCACGCGCGAGGTTTCGGCGAAGGGGCCGGTCGTCCCCGCTTCCACCACCCAGAGATCGGCGTCCACCGTCCGCACCAGCTTGGTCGCGTCGGTGACGATGCCGCGATAGATGCCCTGCATCACCAGGCTGCCGGAGGTGAGCAGGCCGATGCCGAAGGCGGTGAGCAGGAAGCGCGCGGCGGACCGGCCGATGTCGCGGATGGCAAGGTTCACTCGATGACCTCCACCCGCCGCCCCGGCCGGACGCTGCCGGGCGGCAACAGCCGCGTTCCCGGCGCGACGCCGTCCAGGCGGACGCTGTCCTCGCCATAAGCAAGCACATCGACGGGATGTTGACGCGCCCGCCCGGCCTCGGCGGCCAGCACATAGGGGGTGCGATCCTCCCAGCCGAGCGCCATCAGCGGCGCCACGGTGGCGTCCGGCACCCGGCCGACGGTGATCGATGCCGTCACCCGCTGGCCGATCGCCCAGCCGTCGGGGGGCGCAGCGAGGCGCACCCGTATCCGACCCTCCCGCGTCGCCGGGTCGAGCGAGCGGTCGACCACCGCCACCCGGCCCGCCACCGTCCTGTTCATGGCAAGAATGCTGAGGCTGGCCGGCGCGCCGGCGGAAACCTTGGCCATCGACGCCTCGTCGAGCCGGATGTCGGCGGACAGCGTTGCGGGATCGACCATCTCGACCACCGGGCTTCCCGGCGAGACCAGGGTATGCGCGCTGGCCGGCACGTTGGTGACGACGCCGGAAAAGGGTGCCTTCAGCGTGTAGTCGGCGAGCCGCGCCGACAACTCGTCAGCCGAGGCGTCGGCCGCCGCAGCGTCGGCCGCCGACGATGCCCGGGCCGCCTCCGCCGCGCGCACGTCGAGACCGGCGGTTTCCGCCGCCGTCGCCGCGCTGTCGCGATCGGCCGCCGTGGCGTGGCCGGACCGCGCCAGCGCCTCGAGCCGCTGAAGGCGGGCGGTGGCCTCGGACGCGGCTGCCCGCGCCTTGGCGAGCGCGGCGTCGGCGCTTTCGAGCGCCCGGCCGGCCGCCTCGGCCTTGGCTCTTGTCGCACGCAGGTCGGCCTCGGCCGCCCGCGCGTCGAAGCTGGCGATGACAGTGCCGGCCGTCACCGCCTGACCCGCCGTGACGTCGATCGAAAGAAGAACCGCCTGCACCGGCGCGGCGAGCACCGCCCGTCCTTCGGCCGTCAGCGTGCCGACGCCGGTCACCGTTTCCTCGAATGCGGTCTCGGTCACCATCGCGCCGCGAAGCTTCACCGGCGTGGTGACCGACGACGCATAGGCGACGGCACCCGCCGCCGCGAGGAGGAGAAGGACGACCGGAAGGGGGCGGATGCGCCTCCGCAGCGAACGGGTGGTGCTCTCGGATGTTGGGGCTGCTATCATCTCGGACCTTGAGCCGTGTGTCCCCCTGCTACGAAGGAACACCGCCTTTCCTTCGTTTGTCGCGAGGGGAATCGCCAGCCGCCCCGTAGCAGCACCGGAACGAGCAACACCGGGCACCATGCAGGCCGACACCGACGAAAGCCTCCTCAAGCGAATCTCCGCCGGCGACCAGCGGGCGCTTCGCCTTCTCATGGATCGCCACATGGCGCGCGCCATCCGGCTCGCCGAGCGGGTGTTGCGCGATTCCGCCGCCGCCGACGACGTGGCGCAGGAGGCCTTCGTCAGGGTATGGAAGCACGCGTCGCGGTTCGACGAGGACAGGGCCCAGTTCACCACCTGGCTCTATCGCATCGTCATGAACCTGGCGCTCGACCGGGCGCGCCGGCCCGGCCATGCGCCGCTCGACGACGCGCTGGACGTGGCCGACAGCGCGCCGGACGGCGAGGAAACTCTGGTTCGGCGCGAGCGCGTCAGGCTGCTCGGCTCGGGTCTCGCCGCCCTGCCGGAGCGGCAGCGGGCGGCGCTGACGCTGTTCCACCTCGAAGGCCTCACCGGCCGCGAGGGGGCGGCGGCGATGAATGTCAGCGAGAAGAGCTTCGAGTCCCTGCTCGGGCGGGGGCGCGCGGCGCTGAAGGCCTGGGTCTCGGCAAGCACGAAGGGAAGAACTCCATGATGGGCAAGGAAGAATTCCGCGAGACGGCGATGATCTACGGTGCCGATCTCACCCGCTGGCCGGCCGGACTGCGCGCCGAAGCAACACCGTTGGCGGCCGAACCCTGGGCGGTCGCCTGGCTCGCCGAGCTGGCCGACCTCGAAGCCGACCTTGCGGCGGCCGACGTCGATGCTCCCACGCCCGACCGGGTCGGACGGGCCATCGCCGGCACCCTCGACCGGATCGCCGCCCGGCCGCGCCTTTCCTTGGGGCGCCTTGTCGCCTGGGCGGTGGCCGGCGCCGGCGGGCTCGCCGCGTCGGCGGCCTTCGGCATGATCCTGGCGCTGCACGGACCGCTGGCTCCGCCGGCACTCGACCCGATCGCCTTCGTGATCGAGGCCGGCGACCTCGCCCTTCCCGGCCTCGGAGGCTGAGCCATGCGCCTGCGCACACTCCTGATCGCCGCCCTCCTCCTGTCGGTCGCCCTCAACGCCGCCCTCGTCGGCTACGGTTACGCGCTCTACCGCATTCGTCCCTTGGCGCTGCTGTCCGACCCGATACCGCCCCAGATGCTGGACGCCCTGACCGCGCGCCTGCCCGGCGAGGCGGGCGAGATGCTTCGGTCCAGGCTGGAGGCGAGCCGCCCCGTGCTGGAGGCGGAACGGAGCGGCTATCGCGCCGCCCTGGAGAGGGCGGCCAGCCTGATCGCGGCCGAAACCGTCGACACCGGCGCCGTCAAGGCAGCCATCGTCGAAGCACGCGGCCATCGCGGCCTTATGGGCGACGTCTATGTCGATGCCTTCGTCGACATGCTCGCCGTCCTGCCCCCGGCCCAGCGCCGCTCGCTGGTCGAAAGGTTTCGCAAGGGCTGAACGAGGGAAAGCCGCCGGCCGGACGTAGCAGCAAGGTCAAGCCTAACCACCCCCTGGAGATGCTGACCATGCAAACCCGTTTTCGCCTGCCCCTCGCCGTCTTTGCCCTCGCCCTGGGGGCGCTGCCCGCCTCGGCCGGCAGCGTCGTGGTCGTCGCGCCGCCCGTCCGAGTGGCGCCCGCGCCCGTCGTTGTGGTTCCTCCGCATTACTACTATGCTCCGCCTCCGGTCGCCGTGATGCCCTACCCCGTCGCACCGGTCGTTGTGCCCGTCCGCGAGCCGCGCTGCCGGGCCGGCGGCGTGGTCTATGCCGGTCCCAAGCGCACGGTGGTCGGCGCCGGCCGGCGCTGCTGGTGAAGGAGACAAACATGCGACTTCGTGCCCTCTCCGTTGCCCTTGTCTGCCTGTTCGCCTCGGCGGCAGCCGTGGCCGCCCAGGCTCCCTCGCGCTCGGAAATGCGCAAGGCCTGCTACTCCGACTACCAGCGCCTGTGCAGCGACTTCTCGCCGGGAAGTGGCGAGCTGCGCCAGTGCTTCGCCGACCACAAGAGCGAGCTGTCGGCCGCCTGCGCCGACGTTCTGAAAAGGCAGGCCGCCGCCAACGGCTGACCGTCAGCGGGCAAGCCGGTAGATCGAGACATGCGAGCCGGACTCGGCGGTGAACGGCGCTCCCGCCCAGTCCGCCGACCTCTCTTCCAGCTCGAAGCCGGCGAGCTCCGCCATCAGGTCCAGCTCCGTCGGCCAGACGTAGCGGTGGGCGGAGCGCAAGAGGTTCGCCTGCCGGTCGTCGCCGAAGCGGAAGTGATGCGACACGACGCGCTGGTTCAGGAGATCATAGGTATCGAGGCCGATGTAGCCAGGCTGATCGGCGAAGACGACGGCCGTCTGGCCGGGCGGCAGCTTGCGCAGATCGGGAACGCCGAGCTCCAGCACGAAGCGCCCGCCGGCCTCGAGGTGCCGCGCCGCATTGCGGAAGCAGGCGACCTGTTCCCGCTGGCTCAGAAGATTGGTGATGGTGTTGTAGACGAGATAGACGAGGCTGAAGCGGCCCGGCGCCGAGGCCGTGGCCATGTCGCCGACGATCACCGGAATCGTCGCGTCATCGACCTTGCCGCGCAGCTCGTCGATCATCGCCGTCGACAGCTCGATGCCGGTGACCGGGACGCCCTTTTCATGGAGCGGGATGGCGACCCGCCCGGTTCCGATGGCGAACTCCAGCGCCCGGCCGCCGCCGGCCAGCGCGGCGAGCCGGTCGACCATCGGTCCCAGAACGGCGGGCGCGAACATCGCCGCATCGAGTTTGTCGTAGGCTTTGGCCGTCTCGCTGTCCCAGGGATCTGAAAGGGTCATCTTCGCTCCTCTCAAAGCCGAGCCGCCTCAAAGTTGACCGGCGCTTGCAAGGATATAGCCTGTCATATATACGGATCGAACTGACCTGACGCTCGGTTTTCCACGCGAAGGGTGGTCGACGGAGTTTTTCCGTCGTATTGTTTGAGAGCTTTCATTTCGTTCCCTGGCTTTATACAGCATTCCCCCGTTATCCCGATTTCAACGCCGCAAGAGGCGCTGCGTTCCCACAGTACAACAAGACAACGATCCAAGGTGAATGCGGTCACCGTGGCGGCTCGACCGGCCACGAGGCATCGCGGACGTCGCAAGATCAGTACGGCCAGGCTTTCACAGGTCGTCAACCCAAGCCTGACTTTTCGATAAAGCACTGGAAATACTTAGTTTTCATAGTTTCAGGTCACGTAAGCCATATTGAGGATGCCATGCACCCGAAAATACAGGAGCGGCGCGGCGCCGTATTATCCGCGCATCTCTCGGAGATCGACAGGAACATCGAGACCGCTTGCGCCTTGCTTGCCCATCGCGTCCGGCTGGCCGGACAGCTCTGCCTTGGCGAAGACGGCGCCAGACAGCTGGAACGGCAGTTTCGACTGGCGGTGGATTACGTCGTGGCGATTCCGGCCGTCTCCGAAGAGGGGCGGGTTGCCCGCCGTGACCTGATCCGCAAGCTCGGGGAACTCGAGGATTACCTCGCCACCCTGTTCAGCGCCGCCTGGGTCAGGGAGGAGCTGGACGCCGGGCCCGATCGTGGCCTCGACCGCGTCCGCCAGGATGCGAGCCGGCTCGACGACCGGCGGATTTCCGACACCGATCGTGCCTTCGTCTTCTCGTTCAAGTAGGTCGTGACATGGCGCACTGCCCATACTGCCTGAGCCCCGTCTCCAAGACGGATTTCGTCTGCGCCACCTGCGGCGCCGAGAGGGGCTACCTCTACTTCAACCGGCGATCCCGAGGCCTGCTGTTTCTCCTTGCCGCCGGGCTTCTGGGCCCGCTCGCCTTCGTCCTCGCTGTCCTCGTCTACTTCCAAGGCATGGGAATGCCCTTCTGGCTGGCCGCGGCGGTGGCGATGGGTCTCATGATCTTCACGATCCAAAGGCTCGTCACCGGGCCGACCTGGTATCGGTAAGCCTCCGCCCGAGAGGACACGCGAATGCGGAAACCCCGCCGCACTTGCATGCGACGGGGCCTCATCAATGTCGGACCTCAGGACCGGTCACTCGGCGGCGGCGACCTTCTTGGGCTGCACTTCGTCGAGATAGGCGTGCATCAGGAGTTCGCTGATCTTGCCCGGCTTGAAGCGATGCTCGCCGATCTCGGAGATCGGCGTCACCTCGGCGGCGGTGCCGACGAGGAAGGCCTCGGTGAAGGTCGTGAGCTCCTCCGGCAGGATGTGCCGGCGGTTGACCTTGATGCCATGGCGGGCGGCGATCGCCTCCACCGACTGGCGGGTGATGCTGTCGAGGAAGCAGTCCGGATCGGGCGTGTGCAGCTCGCCGTCGCGGACGAAGACAATGTTGGCGCCGGTCGATTCCGCCACATAGCCGCGATAGTCGAGCATCAGGGCATCCGTGTAGCCCTGCGCCTCCGCCGCGTGCTTGGAGATGGTGCAGATCATGTAGAGACCGGCCGCCTTGGACTTGCAGGGGATGGTCAGCGGATCGGGGCGGCGGTAGGGCGCCCAGGTCAGGCGGATGCCCTTCAGCTTCTCGGCCGGGCTGAAGTAGCTCGGCCACTCCCAGACGGCGATGGCCATGTGGATGGTATTGCTGGGGGCGGAGACGCCCATGTTTTCCGAGCCGCGCCAGGCGATCGGCCGGACATAGGCGTCGACCAGGCCCGAACGGGCCAGCGCCGCATTGGTGGCCGCCTCGATCTCCTCAAGGCTGTAGGGCAGCTTGAAGCCGAGGATCTCAGCCGACTCGATCAGGCGCTGGCTGTGCTCCCGGAGCTTGTAGACCTCGCCGCCATAGGCGCGCTCGCCCTCGAAGACGGCGCTGCCATAATGAAGCGCGTGGGTCAGCACGTGAACCTTGGCGTCCTTCCAGTCGACGAACTTGCCGTCGTACCAGATCACACCGTCGCGGCTGTCAAAGGGAACACTGGCCATCTTGAAACTCCCAGACCTTTTCTTTTTTGTCCGCTGTCCGGCACATCCGGACAGTGCACGGCACGGAAGGCGACACGTTTTGCCTCGACGCCGACAAGCGGTTATGCTCGTTGGAGAGAAGCATCTTCAGGGCGCCGAATGTCCGTGACGACCGCGTCATACGAACGATCGTTTCGTCGTGATGGCCATTCAAGTAACAAATGAATCGAAGTATGTCAACATGGCTGCCATAAATTTTCCCCTCGACGCCATCTCCAAAGGCGATGAGCCCGATGCGAGTCGCGAGGATGGCAGCGGCGGAGAGGGGCTCGATCTGGAGCTGATCGAGCTTTTGTTCTTTGCCTACCGCGACTTCGTCGGCGAGGCCGACCACATTCTGGAAGCCATCGGCTACGGCCGGGCCCACCATCGCGTCGTCTATTTCGTGATGCGCAACCCCGGCCTGCGCGTCTCAGACCTCCTGGACATCCTGCAGATCACCAAGCAGAGCCTCGGCCGCGTCCTGAAGCAGCTCGTCGACGACGGCTATATCGAGCAGCGCCCCGGCCCGGTGGACCGTCGCGAGCGGCTGCTCTACGCCTCCGAGAAGGGCGAACGGCTGGCAACCGACCTCTCCGCCCGCCAGAATGCCCGCATCGCCAGGGCGCTTACCCCCTTGCCGCCGGGTGGACGCGCCGTTGTCCGCGACTTTCTGAGCAACATGATCGACGTCCGTGCGCCCGGCGCACCCGCCGGCGGAGAAGACTGACCGATGGCCTCCATTGCCCCAGCCGATGGCGCCAGCCACGTTCTCGTCGTCGATGACGACAGCCGCATCCGCCAGCTCCTCGCCAAATATCTCGGCGGCCACGGCTATCGCGTCACCGCTGCCGCCGATGCCGCCGAGGCCCGGCGCAAGATCTCGGCCATCGAGTTCGACATCCTGGTGGTCGACGTGATGATGCCGGGCGAGGACGGCCTCAGCCTCACCCAGTCGCTCCGGTCGGCGCAGGATGTGCCCATCCTGCTGCTCACTGCCAAGTCGGACGGCGCCGACCGCATTCGCGGCCTCGAAGCCGGTGCCGACGACTATCTCACCAAGCCCTTCGAGCCGCGCGAGCTGCTGCTGCGCCTCAACAACATCCTGAGGCGGCGGCCGCTGCCCGAGGCGCCCTTGACGCGTGAGGAGGTCCGCTTCGGCCGCTTCGTCTTCAACGCCAAGCGCGAGGAGCTCTACGACGGCGAGACGCCGGTGCGCCTCACCGACCGCGAGCGGCAACTGCTCGGCCAGTTCGCGGCGAGCCCCGATGGCACGCTGTCGCGCGAGGCGCTGGCCGGCGAGCCGGGCGAGGTGGGCGAACGCACCATCGATGTGCAGATCAACCGCCTGCGCCGCAAGATTGAAATCGACCCCGGCAACCCCATGTTCCTGCAAACGGTGCGCGGCGTCGGCTACCGCCTGCGCTTCGAGTGAGCGAAATGACGGAGACCCCCGAGCCGGCTGAATCCCGCGGCCGCGTTGCCGCCGGCCTTGACCGGCTGGACGACGCCATCCGTCACGTCCGCCTCTTCATCGCGCGCAACAGCCCGGCCTTCGTGCGCGGTGCCTGGACCGGCGCCGGCCACGCCATCAACCGCGCCCTGCCCAAGGGCCTGCTCGGCCGGTCGCTGCTGATCGTCGTCGTGCCGATGCTGATCCTGCTCGGCGTGCTGACCGGCGTCTTCATGGACCGCCACTGGGTCCTCGTCACCCAGCGTCTGTCCGATGCGGTCGCCGGCTCCATCCTCGGCCTCGCCAGCATCGCCGACAACACCGCCCTCCCCGACGAGCTCCGGGCCGATACCGTCTCCACCGCCGGACGGGCCATGGGGCTGACGGCGGAAATCCTGCCGCCCAGCGAGATCGGCCGGACGCACCGGTCGTCGGCCGACATCGTTCACAGCATGCTGGCCGGCGCCCTCCAGAAGCGCACGCCGCTCAGGCCCTTCTCCATCCACGACCTCTCCGACGGCAACCGCATCGAAGTCAGGATGGTCGTCCATGGCGGCGTGCTCCGGGTCGATTTCGCCCGCAGCCTCGCCTATGCCGCCAACTGGCATTTCTTCCTGGTGTGGATGGTCAGCACCGCCCTGTTCCTGGTGCTGGTGTCGCTGATTTTCCTGCGAAACCAGATCAAGCCGATCGAACGGCTGGCCGCCGCCGCCGACGCCTTCGGCCGCGGCCGGCCGGTGGAAGGCTTCGCACCGACCGGTGCCCGCGAGGTGCGGCAGGCCGCCCACGCCTTCATCGGCATGCGCCGCCGCCTGGAGCGGCAGATCGAGCAGCGCACCACCATGCTGGCCGGCGTCGGCCACGACCTCAAGACCATCCTCACCCGCTTCCGCCTGGGCCTCGCCCTGCTGCCCGATGGCGAGGAGACCGCCGACCTCAGGGCCGACGTCGCGGAGATGGAGGCCATGCTGGAGGCCTATGTCGATTTTGCCAAGGGCGACGCCGACGAGGCGCCGCAGCCGCTGGACGTCGAGGCGACGATTTCCGACTGCCTGCGCCAGACCGCCGAACCGGCCGGGCGGACGGTCCACTTCGCCTTCAGCGGCGATGGCGCGTTGACGCTGCGCCCCACCGCCTTCCGCCGGCTGATCGCCAACCTCGTCGGCAACGCCGTCCGCTACGGCCGCTCGTCCGTCTGGGTCACCGGCGAGCGGCGCGAGGGCTGGCTGTCGGTGACCATCGAGGATGACGGGCCCGGCATCCCCGAGAGCGAACTGGAGGCGGTGTTCCGCCCCTTCTATCGGCTCGATGCGGCGCGCAACCAGGATGTGCCCGGCACCGGCCTCGGCCTTGCCATCGCCCGCGACGTCGCTCGCAGCCACGGCGGCGACATCGAACTCGGCCCGAGCCCGCATGGCGGCCTCAAGGCGACGGTGCGCCTGCCGGCCTGAGGGCGCCAGGGCGCTTGTCCAGTGGTAGAATGGATGCCGCCCCGTGAACCCCTCGCCGGGAAGGAAGGCACCATGGATACGCCCGAACCACCCCGTGAGCCGCCCGCCATGTCGCGGAACAAGGCCATCGCCTATGCCGTCGGCCTGCCGATTGCGCTGCTTCTATTGATCTTCCTGCCGGCTGGCACGCTCGCCTGGTGGCCGGGGTGGATTTTCATTGCCGTGCTGGTCCTCGCCTTCGGCGCATCGGCGCTGCTGCTCGCTTACGTCAACCCGATCATCTTTCGCGCCCGGAGTCGTTTCCAGGAGGGTACCAAGGCCTGGGACAGGGCGCTGCTCGCCGCCATTTTCCCGGCGATCGCGGCCATCCTGCCGGCCGCGGCGCTCGATGCCGGGCGGTTTCACTGGCTGCCTCTGCCGCTCTCGCTCATTGTCCTTGGTTATGCGGCGATGCTCTGGGGCATCGCGGTGACGGCCTGGGCACAGGCGGTCAACCCCTTCTTCGAGCCGGGCGTCCGCATCCAGTCCGAACGCCATCATCGGGTGATCGACGGCGGTCCCTACCGCTTCGTGCGCCATCCCGGCTATGTCGCCGCCATCGCCCTGTTCTTCGGCATGGCGCTGGCGCTCGGCTCGGTCATCGCGCTGCTGCCCGCCGCGCTGGCGTCCGCCCTGCTCGTGCTGCGCACCGCCTGGGAAGACCGGCTGCTCCGGGCCGAGCTTCCCGGCTACGAGGATTTCGCCGGCCGGGTACGCTGGCGACTTCTGCCCGGGGTTTGGTGAGGAACACCTCGCACTGGCACGAGGATGAGGCAATGGCAGGAGCCGCCCGTCTTCCCCCGAATAATCACACTCGCCTCACCTCAGGAAGATCGCCTTGGCCGCTGCCTTGACGATGTTCGCCAGCTCGACCGGATCGGTGGAGATCATCCGCCGGTGGTGCGGCGCCGCCATGGCCAGCGTGATGGAGCTCATCAATAGCGAGAAGAAGACGCTCGGCGCCACATCGACGATGACCTTCTCGCGGATTCCCTCCTCGATCAGCGGCATGGCGTCCTGCCCGAACGGGCCGATCAACCGATCCATCAGCATGTCCATGCGCTCGCCCGGAATCGACGCCTCCTGAAGCAGGAGGCCCGGAAATACCGGCAGGTCGATGGCAACATCGACGACCACCTCGATGAACAGTTCAAGCCGCTGCCGCACGCTCATCCCTGTGTCGTCCTTGATGGACCGGAGCGCGGCGTTGCGGCTTTCATGGATAGCGGCGAGATCGATCATCGCCGACCACAACCCCGCCTTGGAGCCAAAAAGGCGATTGATCAGCGCCATGTCGACACCGGCCTCATCAGCCACTGCCCTGAGCGACGTGCCGTCATAGCCCTTGCGGGAAAACTGATGCATCGCCGCCCTCAGCAGCGCCGTCCGTCCCGACTCCACCGTCTTGGGGCGCCTGCCGGTCCGGCGTCGCGCACCGCTCTCCCCGTCCATGCCCAGCCCTTCCTCCAAAGCCTGTTCCCATCTCTATAGCCCGATCGGCCGATGGGTCGTCCCGCAAAGCTACCTATCACTTCACCATTGACGGTGAAATCAGCCACCCGTATTAAGTCATCAACTGATGACTTTTTGTCGGGCGTGGGAGCGCCCGCATGGGAGGAAAGCATGGCCGACCCAGCCGCCGGGAGCCGCTCCGCGTCGCGCGTGATCCTCGAGATGCGCAACATCACCAAGACGTTTCCGGGCGTCAAGGCGTTGAGCGACGTCAGCTTTTCGGTAGAGGAAGGCGAAATCCACGCGCTCTGCGGTGAAAATGGCGCCGGCAAGTCGACGCTGATGAAGGTGCTGAGCGGCGTCTATCCCCACGGTACCTATGACGGCGAGATCTAC
>NZ_PJNW01000008.1 GCF_002844595.1 Pleomorphomonas diazotrophica
TTCCTCGGCCGACGAGGCCTGTTCGGTCGCGCCCTGGGCGATCTGCTCGGAGGCCGACGACAGCTGCTGGCTGCCAGCCGACACGTTGTCCGACGCAACCAATGCATCAGTCACCACCGACCGAAGACGCTCCACCATATCGAGCAATGACCTGCCCAGAATATCCTTGTCGGACAGCGGCTTCGGCGTCACGGTCAGGTTGCCGTTGGAGATCTCGGCGGCCATGCCGGCGGTCTCGCGAAGGTTGGCCGTCATCCTCTGCATGGCCGAGATCAGGTCCTTGATCTCGTCGTTGGACTTGTGGGCGACATCATGCCCGAGGTCGCCAAGGGCGACCGCCTCGGCCAGCTCGATGCCGCGCCTCAGACCGCGGGCGATGGACAGCGACATCCAAGTCGCAGCCACGATGGCAATGAGCGCAGCAGACGCCGCCAGAGCAATCACCAGTGTTCTGATCGACTGGTACGCGCTTTCCGCAGCAACAGTGGCGTCCTGCAGGACGTTCTGTTGTCCTTCAACCAACGCGTCCGCAGCGTCAGAGGTAGCATTTGCGGCCTTGCTGACGTCGCCTTGAGAAAAGCTGATAGCTGCCTGCTGGCCACTGCTTGCCTGTACTTGAGGGAGTCTCGCCGCTGCCTTTGAGAAATCGGCAGCGGCCGTCTTGAGTGCTTCCCAAGCGGGCTTTCGATCGGCGCTGGCGCCCTCAAACCCTTTCTGGGCGAGATCTAGGACAGTGGCAAGCGAAGCCTCGGACTTCTTGTAGTACTCGTTGATCTTGTCTGTTTCGGTTGCGAGCAGTGCGTTTTTCTGCTGGCGAACAGTTTCTGCAAGTGCCCCCTTTGCCTCCAGGGCGTGCTGCAGGCGAACAACCGGCCCGTTAACGAGACTGAAGAGAGTGTCGTTGAGGTTGGAGAGGCTGAAGGTGCTGAGGACGGCCAAGCTGATGAGCATGGCTACGACCAGGGCAAAGGATAGCGCAAGCTTTAGTTTGATTGTGATACGCATAATACTAGAACTTTCCGTCGATGCGCCCGGGTCCCTTCCGGGCTTATTCGGATGGCATTGAGGATTCGGACGTTTGGTTCAATCCGGTCCGCTCGCACGCCCCTTGGAGGCAAAAATGGCCTTGAGGTTCGGGAAGATGATGAAGGCTCCCTCCCGCTGGATCAGGCATTCGATGAACTGCGGCGGCCATTTGAGACCGACGCGCGGCGGCGGTTCGCCGCTGGCCTTCGACAAGGTCGTGACCTCGTTGACGCGGTCGGTCCTGAGGCCGACGAGCGATGACGCTCCGTCGAGGTCCAGCTCGACCACCACGACACGGCTGTCGATGGTGGTTGCCGCCGCTGCCATGCCCATGGCGACGCGGATGTCGGCGAGCGGTATGACCTTGCCGCGAAAGTTGATGACGGCGTTGACGAATGGCCGGCTGCCCGGAACGATGGTTTCCGGCAGAAGATCGAGGATCTCCCGCACGATGGCCGCTTCGAGGGCGAAGGTTTCTCCGCCGATCTCGAAGGTGAGCACTTCGATCTCGTCGTCGGCCGGCATGTCGCGAAGCGTGGCTTTTGTTTTGAGGGCTAGATCACTCATGCGATTGCGCGCAGCCGCGCCTCCTGCTCTTGGCCGAGCGACACCAGGTTGATCACATCCAGGATGAGCGCAACGGAACCGTCGCCAAGGATGGTGGCACCGGAGAAGGTCGTCACGTCGTCATGCAGCTTGGACATTGACTTGATGACGGTCTGGTGGTGGCCGATGATCTGGTCGACGATCAGACCGACGCGTTCCTCGCCGGTCGAAACCACCACCATCTTCTGGTAGCGGTCGGGCTTGGTGCCGGTGGCGAACAGTTCGCGCAGGCGGATGAAGGGCACCAGCGTATCGCGAAGCGACAGGAAGGCACGACCGCGTGAACGCAGATCCTCCTCCTGACTGATCTCGATACACTCCTCGACGGCGGGGAGCGGGATCACATAATGGCCTTCCCCCACCCGGACGAGCAGGCCGTCGATGATGGCCAGCGTCAGCGGAATGCGCAGCGAGACGGTGGAACCCTCTCCCGGACGGCTGGCGACGTCGATCGAGCCGTGCAGCGACTCGATGGCTTTCTTGACGACGTCCATGCCGACGCCCCGGCCGGACAGGTTGGTCACCGACGAAGCGGTAGAGAAGCCCGGCTGGAAGATCAGCTGAAGCAGCTCCTGGTCCGGAATGGTCGCCCCCGCCTGGATCAATCCTGCCGCCTCGGCCTTGGCCCGCACCTTGGCTCTGTCGATGCCGCGGCCGTCGTCAGTGACCGAAATGATCACCTCACCGCCGGTCTGGCGGGCGGAGAGACGTATGCTGCCGGCTTCCGGCTTGCCGGCGGCAAGGCGCGCTTCGATCGGTTCCAGGCCGTGGTCGGCGGCATTGCGCACCAGATGCACCAGCGGATCGGCGAGACGCTCGATCACCGTCTTGTCCATCTCGGTACTTTCGCCGTCGGTCGAAAGCTCGATCTTCTTGCCGGTGTCGCGCTGAAGGTCATGCACCAGACGACGGTAGCGGTCGAACAGCGTCGCAACCGGCACCATGCGCAGCACCATCATGGTGACGCGCAACTCGCTGCAAAGACGCTCCATTTCCTCGCTGACCGTGCGAAGGCCGATGTCGCTGCTGCCGGCGGCGATCTGCTGCAGGCGAGACTGGACGATCACCAACTCCCCGACGCGGTCCATCAGTTCGTCGAGGCGCTCGGCGGGAACGCGCACGCTTTCCACCTTCCGCCTGAGCTTCGGGTCGGCGGCGTCCGAAACGGGCTTGGCGGACGTGTCCGGCGCCTGGCGTTCGGCCTTGGGTTCGGTGACTGCCGTCATGGGGGGCGGCTCGGCAATGACAGCGGCTGGCGCTGCGGCGTTCGGCCTGGTTTCGCTGTCGCCCAGTTCCTCTATGTCCAGCGTCATGTCATCCATGACGAACAGGAACACGTCCTCGATATCGGCGCGGCTTTTGCTGGTCGTCAGCGTCACGTCCCAGGTGACGTAAAGCGCCGTCGGGTCGAGCTTTTCGAGAGGCGGCAAAGCCGATCTGTCCAGCACGACGCGACACTCGCCCATCGCCCTGAGTTCGTCGAGAAAGCTCAAGGGGTTCGTGCCGTTGACGAGGGTGTTCTCCGGCAGGCCGAACCGGATGCGCCATGTTGTCGGCACGCCCGACTCCGCTACGGCCGGCGAGGCCACCGACGGTAGGACTGGCGCCGGCCCTGCCTCTGAGACGGCTGCTTGCAGGCGTTCCAGAAGATAGTTTTCCTCGTCGGTGTTCTCGCTGGTGGGGTCCTCGACGAGGGCGCGCATGTGATCGCGTGCGTCCAGAACCGCCGAGACCAGCTCCGGCGTCGCCTCGGCCAATCCCTTGCGCACTCGATCGAAGGCGGTTTCGCAATGATGGGTGAAGGCGGCGAGGCGGTCGAAGCCGAACATGGCCCCCGACCCCTTGAGGGTGTGAAGGGCGCGGAAGACTGCGTCGACCAGGTTGCGGTCGTCGAGGCGGTGTTCGAGATCGAGCAGGCCCTGCTCCATCTGCTCGAGCAGCTCGGCCGCTTCTATGCGGAAGATGTCCGCCGGATCAGGTGTACTCATTTGGCGAGCACCTTCTGAACGAGGCGGACCAACTGATCGGACTCGAAGGGCTTGGTGAGCCAGCCGGTGGCGCCGGCAGCCTTGGCGCGTCCCTTGAGGCCGGCGTCGGATTCGGTGGTGAGGAAAAGGATCGGGACGCCGATCTGGTTCGGCAGGCGCCGAACCTCTTCGATCATGCGCAGGCCATCCATGTTCGGCATGTTGAGGTCGGTTATGACGAGATCGAAACGGGTCGCTTTGGCCTTGTTGAGGCCGTCGAGTCCATCGACTGCCTCCGTTACTTTGTAGCCGGCGCCGGTTAGGGCGATACGCGTCGTCATGCGGACCGACACCGAGTCGTCGACGGTCAGAATATTCGCAGTCACTGGGCGGTCTCCTCGTGGAGCCAGAATGAACGATCGGCAACTGTTGCAGCCGTCAGAAGGCCACTACGGTCTAGCGCGCGCCGAAGCTCGCCGCCGGCCGGTTCAAGAAGAGACAGGGACTTGCCCTGCTCGGCAGCTCGTTGCCTTGCGGCCTCAATGAGCTGGAGGAAACTGAGATCTACTGTCGCGTCGGTGGGAATGGCGAGTTGAATACTCGACAGCCTGTCCATCGCTTCGATTAGGGTAGAATAAGACGCCCGGATGTCTGAAACGCACAGAGTCGAATGCATCCGAATGACGATTGATTTCTCCATGGGCGCAGCTCCTGCTGACCGGCGGAGTGTGAAAGACAAATACTAAATTTCCATAAATCGCTTTTTACATTATCGAATTGACTCAAAATGCACGAAATAAGTTCAAAAAAGGACTTGTCGCAGAGTTAATACTCAAGAGTCACAAGACTCGTTTCGCGAGTACTGAATTGTAGATAAATGCTAGAATCCCGCACAAAGCACCAAGGAATTGCGGGCAGGAACCGGTTTCAAACCGCCGAAGGTTGTCTTGTATATGGTTATTTGTACGGAGCAAGAATCTGGAGACTCATGCCCCGACACGGGCACGCAGATACGCATAGTTCCGATCGAGATTGTTGCGAGACGGCTTGCAAAGCCGCACGGCAGCCGTGCTGCGACCTGCGTGGAGACGCGTAAGTGTTGAGTGTGTGGTGCAGCCTACGACGACCAAGCCATCGGTCCCTCTTCCTCGTCGCGGAGGGTGCGGATCACCTCTACGACGTCTTGCCACCTGTCGCGGAACACTCGGACGCAGTCCGGGTCGAAATGACTGCCTGAGCCTCGAACGATTTCCTGATAGGCGCGTTCCGGTGACCAAGCTTCCTTGTAAGGTCGCGCCGAGCTTAGCGCGTCGAACACGTCGGCCACCGCGGTGATGCGGGCTTCGATGGGAATGTCCTCTCCCGACAGGCCGCGCGGATAACCGCTGCCATCCCATTTCTCGTGATGACCGCCGACGATGGCTGCCGCTACACGAATGAGATCTGACGTGCCATTCTCGAGCAGCCGCGCGCCATAGCTCACATGTTCGCGGATCTCAGCCATTTCGTCGGCAGTGAGCCGGCCCGGCTTGTTCAGCACGGCATCCCGGACGCCGATCTTGCCGATGTCGTGCAGCGGGGCCGCCAGGTAGATCATCCGGCAGACATGCGGATCGAGCGACAGGCCCTCGGCGATCAGCCGGCTGATCGCCGCCACACGCGATATGTGGGCGCCGGTGCCGCCGTCGCGCATCTCAATGGCCCGCGCCAGCCGCCAGATCATCTCTTCCTCGCGCGACACCAGGTCGGCCGTCGCCTGGCTCACCGCCTCTTCCAGGCGGTGGGCTTGGGCGGCGAGTTCGACCTGGGTGCGGCGAAGCGACATCAGATTGGTGATCCGCGCCCGCAGCTCGATGGGATCGAAGGGCTTGTTGAGGAAGTCGTTGACGCCGGCCAGAAGCGCCTTGAGCCTGACTTCACTGTCGCGCTCGGCGGTGATCATCACGATGGGAATGGCGTGATAGTCGGGGCGCAAACGCAGGGCTTCGGTCACGTCGATGCCCGTGAGATTGGGCATCAGATAGTCCACCACCACAAGATCATATTGCCGCGTCGAGGCCAGAACCAAGGCATCCTCCGGCCGGTCGCAGAGGTCGAGCGTCAGGTCCGGCACGTCGGTCAGGGCGGCTCCCATCCAGAGCAGCACCGACTTGCTGTCGTCGATGATCAGCGCCCGCATCGCGTCTCGGCCTCATCCGACAGGTGATGTGTCAGCACAACTCGTGCTCCTCAAGCGATGTTCAAAGTGAGAGGCAAGCCACAACGTTTCCGGCACGGTGGTCCGGTGTCCGAGATCTCTCCGGTCGGGCAGAGGCTTAGCTATGGGAGCCGTCCGGGCAAAACATGGGCCGACAAATAGCAGACAAGAGTGAAGCCGGGGTTCGTCCCACGCGTGCAATTTGAAACAAGAAGGATCGTCGGTGGTGAGGCTTGACGCACGAGCGCACCCGAAGGTGCGCTCGCCAGTGTCCGTCGGGTTTCCGTCTTGCTAGGCGGCGTTAGGGCCTTGCCGTCTGCGCTGTCTTCTGCGCGCCGTTGTCCGTCCACTCGGGCGGCAGGGCGAGTTGATCGCCGATCATGCCCTTGAGGCCCCGATAGCGGCCGAACTGTTCGCAGGCGGCGTTCTTGGGACGAAGGCCGACGCTGGACTTGATCTTGTGCCAGGCCGGCAGGCCGATGCCCGAACTGTCGAAGGGGCTTTCCCCCTTGACCAGCAGTTCCCCAAAATCCTCGCCAAAGGAGTCCGCGAGGTCATAGGCGTCGCTCACCTTCGATATTCTTGCCGAGCTGAAGAAGGCATTCGCCCCTCTCGCCCAGAGAATGGAGGCCTGCTGTTGCCCTGCGACGTCGACGGCCTCCGCTTCCAACGAAAGGCTGCCCATTCCGATCGGAATGCGTGGGGTCGGGATGGGAACGGCCGTATCCACCAAACTCATGCCGAGCGACGTCGCGGCCGACAGGCCTGCCGCAACCCTGCCGGTTTCGGTGGCCCGGGTGATCGAGGCGCGGACGGTGAGATCGGCCTGGCTGTCCGGTGTGACGACGGTGAAGCGATCGCTGAGGCCGACGCACAGCGCTCGGTCGACCGCGTTGGCAACCAGCGCTCTTTGCTGTTCGGACAGTTTCGGCGCAACGGTGGGCGCGAAGGCGGTCGGGACGATCTTGATCGTCTTGGCGGCCAGAACCTGCTCCTTGTTGACGCTGAGCCGGGTCTTCGTGAACCAGCCGTCCGAGGACTTCATCGTCTCGTACGAGGTCAGCCCGTTGCCCTGGACCAGCGGCGCGGAGGCGCAGGCCGGCAGCAACGCGACCATGGCAAGGATGACGAAACACATGGGGCTAGAGGGCAGTCGCATGAATGCCTCCCTGCAAGCATTCGGCCGCCATGGACTGGGCTTGGCCATTGAGGGTTCGCGCCAGGCCGACAAGAGGCCCAACGTCGGGAAGGGCCTCGCCCGCGCCATGCGCGGCTGAAGGGATCAGCATTGTCGCGGCGGCCCAGCCGAGAACCCAACGGCGCGGCGCACTTGCGAGCTGAGGGGGGACGGAACCTGAAAAGCGCACGGCACTGTGCGAACCATCTTGAGGAGCTCGACGACGGGGAGGCCCCCATCCGCCCTCCGTGAGCTGAGTTAAGCTAAGTAGGAAGAACATGGTCATCCCCGATTATTGATGCAGGTTCCTGTTAAGGCGTCCCCGTGGCTCAAATGACGGTCGAAGATGTCTCAATAAGTCCTCCGGGCCGATTCTTGTGTCAAAACATGTCCGCCACGTAGCCGGACATCTTCCGACATAAAAAAGCTCCCGCTTCCCTTTACGGCGCAACTACCATTGGCCCGAGTATGTCCGATGCTTCAACGACCAGACATGAGCGCACAATCCCCCCAGGTTCTCGTTGTCGATGATGACAGTGAAATCCGAAAGCTCCTCGCCCGTTACCTGCGGGAGCAAGGGTTTCGCGTCCTGATCGCCTCGACCTGCGCCGAGGTGCGCGAGAAGGTGGTGACCAACCGGGTCGATCTCATCGTTCTCGACGTGATGCTTCCCGATGGGTCCGGGCTCGATCTCTGCCGTGACTTGCGGACGTCTCGATCGGCCATTCCGATCATCCTGCTCACGGCCCTCAAGGAAGACATCGACCGGATCATCGGGCTCGAGTTCGGCGCCGACGACTATCTCGGCAAGCCGTTCAACCCGCGGGAACTGGTGGCGAGGATCAGAGCGGTCCTCCGGCGCGGCCCGAAGACGGCAGACAGGCGGCCGGACGCGGCGCGCTACGGCTTCGACGGCTTCGTGGCCGATCGGTCGACGCGCTCGGTGACATCGCCCGGCGGCGAGGACGTTTCGCTTACCGGCGCCGAGTTCGACCTTCTCTTGCTGTTCCTGGAGAGGCCCGGACGCGTGCTTTCGCGCGACCAACTCCTCGATCTGACGCGAGGCGGCGGAAGCGAGGTTCTTGACCGCTCCATCGACGTGCTGATCAGCCGTCTGCGCCGCAAGCTGTCGGCGGGCGGAGCGGCCGACATCTTCAAGACCGTCCGAAACGGCGGCTATCAACTCGCCGCCAAGGTGAGCGTGCCGGATCAGCAGACATGAAGACGCTTCGGGCCAAAATCGCCTTGCTGCTGGTGATCTCGATCGTTTCCGTCGTCTCGCTGATCACGATCACCATGGCGTCCATTCTCGGCACCCAGACCGACACCGCCTCGGAGCTTCTGTCGAGGCAGGCCATATCGCTCTACGCCATGGCGAAGCGGGGCGGTACGGCCGGAATACTGTCGGATCGGCCTGCTCCGGGAGAGGTGGATGCCGGTCAGACGGAGCTGTTGCGGTCGACCACGGCCAGGCTGGGCACTCCGCTCGACCTATCGGTAACACGTGACCTGGACGACGGCCGCCTCCGCACCGCATCCATCCGCGTCGGCCCTCAAGGCTGGCTGATGCTCGACTATGACCCTCCCTCGGCTCCCGAATGGTGGGGATGGCTCCTGCTGATCACCGTCAGCGTCGGATCGATCGCGGTTTTCGTCGCCAACCGCATGAGCGAGCCCCTGGCGCTTCTCGAAAGGACGGTGGAAGCGGTCGACCCGAACGGCGCCCTGCCGGTTCTGCCGGAAGAGGGGCCGACCGAAGTGCGCGCCACCGCCGCAGCCATCAACTCGCTGTCGGCGCGGCTGAAGCGGGCCATGGAGAGCCGCATGCGGCTGGTGGCGGCCGCCGGCCACGACTTCCGAACCCCTCTGACGCGCATGCGGCTGCGGGCGGAGTTCGTTGCCGACGACGAGGAGCGGGCCTTGTGGCTACGTGATATCGACGAGTTGAAGCAGATCGCCGACAGCGCCATTGAGTTGGTTCGCGAGGAAACGGCCCAAGATGCCCCCGAGGTCATCCGTGCCGGCGATCTCGTGGGAAGCATCGTGTCGGAATTGCGGGAGCTGGGCTTTGCGGTGGAACTCACCGGCGCCGACAGCGTCTGCGTCAGGGCCAATCGTCTCGCCCTGAGCCGCGCCTTGCGGAACCTCTTCATCAACGCGGCGACCCACGGCGTACGCGGCGCCGTCAGCGTCTCAGGCGGCGCCACGGCGCGGATCACGATTTCGGACCAGGGGCCGGGCATAGACCCCGCCATGCTCGACCAGATCTTCGAGCCCTTCTTCCGCGCCGAGCGGGCGCGACATCAGACGTTTCCGGGCGCCGGGCTGGGCCTTTCGATCTCCCGGGAAATCATCATGCGGGAAGGCGGGAACATCGACATCGTCAATGGAGCCGCTGGCGGACTGATCCAGGTGGTGGAGTTGCCCGCCGTGAGCGGCCGAGCCGATCCTTTCCCGCCGAAGGTCACCCCGGCGGTACGGTTCTGACGCGGTGCGAGAGGTCAGCGAAAGGCGTTGCCCAACACCTTCATCGCCTTTGGCAAATCGGCCAACGCCTGCAAGAGCCCCTGGGGTTTGCCATACTGGCAGCTGGAGCCTTGCGTAAAGGCGTTCAAGGCGAGCAGGAACACCCCGATCAGGATGAGCCGATTGACGACAAAGGTCAGAGCCCATTTGATCATATCGATGACTCGCTCAGGTCCCTGACCCGGCGCGCCAACGCATCGCGTTCCGCCTTCAGCTTCCGGATCTGGCGCGCCACTTCGATCGGAACGACGGTGCCGCTGTCTCTATCGAGGAATGAGACACCCAGCGCCTTTGCCTGTTTCCACATGACGCGGACGCGGCGACTGTGTCCCTTGAGCGGTATGAGCAGCTCGAGATCGCTCGGTAGAAGCACCGGCTCCGGAAATTCGATCCTGGCTCCGCCTTGCGACATGTTCCGCACCAGGCAGTCGACGGTACACCATCGGTTGTTGAAAGCGACCTGGCCTCCCAAATAGGTACGGCCGCGATGCTCCCTGCGTCGATCCAGCATGAGAAGTGCCTCTCTTTGAAACGCATTGACGCTGCTCGCTCTGATTGTCGCAACCCAGATGCCAACTCGCTTCCGTCGGCAACTTGGGCTAGATGACACGTGACGGCAGCGGCTAGCCGGCTCGGCCTTCTCGTCCGTAAATGTGGGGCTGCAAAACGACTGCCATTCGTAAGCCACTTGGGGCGGGCTTCGGTCGCCACGCGAGGCTGGTGTATGACCCCTGTGACATGCCGGCATTGCAGGTATCGCCGCAAAAAGGCCAATGCAGATGCAATCGGATGATTCCTGCAGGACCGGAGCGCCGCAGAAAACAACACCGGGTGATGCTGCTATCGGCCTCTGGTGCCTAAGCCGATCGGGCGAGATCCGAGGCGACGTCGACAGAACCACTCGAGGGCCGGCTCAACGAACGAGTATGGAAAAAGATCAGCCAGACGCCGACCATGGTGGCGATGGAGAAATAGCCGTCGATGGCGTAGTGCCAGCCAAACAGGACCGCTCCGATCTGGATCAGAAAAACGACAGCCGCCCCAGCATAAGCCAAATGCCGATTGATCTCAGCGGCGGTAAGGGCGCAAAGCGTCACCATGGCCAAATGCACGCTTGGAAAAGCTGAAATACCCATGCCGAAGCCTGCCGACCTCGTAATGTAAAGCTCCCAGAGATAGATCTGGACATCACGAATGCCCATACCACTTGGTGGCCTGTGAGCGTCAAGGGCGGAGAGCACCGAGGCAAAGCGGGTGGTGTCTCCGGCGACCTCGGCGAAGAATGCCGGGCCGGCGCTAACAACGAGCCAGGCAACTACGTTGCCGAGAATTGCCCAGGCGAAGATGTACCCGACAAAGAACCGCTTGCGGACATCCGCTCTTGGCGCGGCGACGGCCATCCAGAAAACAAACCCGTTGACCCACAGCATCCAGCCTGGGCCATAGAAGAAGGTCAGGATGCGCCAAGCATGGGCATCGCTGAGAAGGTTGTTCAGGAAAACCGGCGGATCGACGCCAAAGTGTAGCCAGCGGTCGAAATCGGCCAGCTGAGTATCGGCTTTGAAACCGCTGAGCCCGATGAAGGACTTCATGGCGGTGAAGGTTGCCATAAACGGAACGAGAGCCACGAGCAAAGCAAAGCCTGCCACTATGCGAGCGATCCGCTGCCGGTCGAAAAAGGCCATGACCCAGGCGCTTGGGCGTTTCGGATCAGCAATGACAGAACGTAGAAGCAGAGCCGCGAGGACGATGGCAGGCAAAACCATGATGTCGAGCGTCACAAGGCTGCTAAAATACTCGACATAGAGCTCCGGGAAAACATGACCTACCGGCAATAAGATTGCATTGGTCAGCACGATATAGAGAAGGATCAGCCCATATATGAGACGATCACTCCGAAGCTCGCAAAGGATTGGCTTCAATAGCTTAGGCACGCGAAGTTCCCCTATACGGAGAAGACGCGCCCCCACCCTAACTGCCAATTGTATACGCAATCATAACGCGAGAGGTCCGGTCTTGCGCCAATTTTGAGGTGATCTGGAAACTCAGATTTGCAGCTTCGCCCAACCCAAAAGAGGCGCTTTGCAAGCATGACAGTTTCAAGGGATTAATGGTGCTGCGAGAGAGGATTGAACTCTCGACCTCTCCCTTACCAATTATGGTGATGAATAAAAATTGCAAATAGAATCAATGCGTAGCTCTAGCTGTGCTATGTGCGTGCTAGTCTAAATCACCTCTTTCGCTGAAAGTAATATTTAGAAAACCTCGCAAGGAAGTTCTGCATAAGTCCTCCAAGGTTGAGCGGAAAACTTCCACAAGTGCACAGATGAGCGCCAATTATACGATCGTCGGCGTTGCCTCTCCGTCCAGAATTTGAGGGTCGGGCGTATCGTTGCGCCAAAGTAGTTCTGTAAATTGGATTTTATTGCCATTACCCAACCCAGCTCCCACCCCGATATAGCATTCATGAATCAGTGGGGTTCGTAGTGAACGCGCTACGACACGAGCAGTATCGCGCGCATTGCGGCTAGTCACGAGAGGAAGAAGCTCTTGTCCAAGCGGAGTCAATGCGATGCATTCGTGGTCAATGGTGGTGTTCGTATTGCCCTTAAGTACTATGTAAATATCTCCTTCCTTAAGAAAAACATACCCGTGATTGTTGAATGTCATGGTGCGCCGTAACCCGAGTCCCGATGCGCCTTGGATAAGGCCGCAAGATTCCATGTTTATCAAACCAGTAATATCGGCAATATCGGCAGGCTTCGCTAATTGCTTTGGGGCGAATTCTCCAAATGCAGTCTTTGAAAAAGCTTCGAACGTCGATGCATCCGCTTGTGAAAATTCGGACAGAAATCTCAGTGTGCGGGTCGAAAATCGGCCTGGACCACGAATCTCCCCTGCTAGAACCCGGCCCCAGAGCCCCTGAAGACGCTCGCTGGAAGCATCTTCGGCATAACGCTCAAAAACATTTAGCCAGTCCTCGTCGAGCTCGCCTGTCGCCTGTGGAGCGGAGCCGTCTTCATTGGCGGTTAGGTGCTCGCGCAGATCTTCGACCATCGCAGCTGCCACCGCTTCTCGGTTCATCTGCTTTCTATACTCTTTGCGAATTAGCACGTTCATAGCCCGGTGTGCTGTTTCTGGATCGGCACCGGCGCTGGTTGCAACGGTATTGGCTATCGCGGCTTCCACCAGCTTATAGGATTCCGTTTGTGCTTCGATTTGGGCTTTCTTCTGAGCTAGCCAAGCAACAGGAATGTCAACAGCTGCACCTAAAAGCCGATCAAGTGCCTTTATCACGCCGGGCGTTAGTGCCTTCGGAATTGACACCAACGCCGATGCAATTTGCGCAGGCAAATTAGGCTGCTCGTCTGTCACGGTGTTTGCTCCACGTATCTTCACGTCAAACGTCGTGAGAGTCTGGTAGCTCACGGATACTCGCGAATCCATCCCGCTCCGAGAGTCTTAGCTAGACATATAGTTTACGCACCCATGTCAGTTGTGACCTTACACCCAGGCTCTATGCAATTCGGAGCTTGCTTCCGCATTCGTTTGTACTGAGGGACAGTGGCGCGGAGTCTCTCAGCCAGCACAGCGCTAGCCCGTGAAATCAGGGTGCGTGCAATCTGACGTTATTGGTCGGTTAGGTTGCGAGATCTGAAAACGGCAGTAGATGGGATGGGAACTGTCCACATGGAGGTCCCGACAATGAGCATCCTGAAAAGCCTGAAGCTGACCAACGCCAAGCCTGTCCGTTCGAGCGACAATCCCGTCGAGCGTGCCCGCGACAAGGTGATTTCCGCGCTCGTCGAGCAGAAGGCCATGGCCGAAGCCAAGATTGCCGGCCAGCACTTCGCGCCGACGCACATGGTCTGGCGGAAGGGCGCTGATGGTCAGCGTGTCCAGGTCGAGGCGCCGAAGCGTCTGCGGGCTGGCTGGTTTACCGATGCGTCCGGCCAGTTCTTCTTTGGCCTGCGCTATGCGGGCAAGACCATCGAGTTCGCCAAGGACAAGAACGCAGTGACGATCGGCGAGTTTGCCAACCTTCCCGGCATCATCGACAAGCTGATCGAGGCGGTTCGCGCTGGAGAGCTGGATGACCAGTTCGCCCAGGCCTCGGCCGAACGGGGCTCGATGCTCCGCAAGGCAAATTGACCGACAGCAAGTTCCTTGACGAGAGCTGAAGGGGACGTCCGGCACGAACACTCAGTCCCCGACTTTTCATGCTTGCCGCAGTGACCGCTGGACTGCGGCAAGGCTCATCCAGTTTCCCGATTCCCCTAAGGGAAAATTTCGCCAACTTCGCGGAGCCATCCTAGATCGCCAGCATCCGCTGATTGAATGGTGAATTGCGATAACGCCCCATTGGCAAGCTAGCGTTGTCATCTTAAGAATGGACGTTCTATAGAGCCAGCGGGGCTTCAATTGCATTCAGATCTCGACGAGAATGAACGGTTGGGCCAAATCGTGCCTTTCCTTGCAACGCTTTCCATTGGGCGGATAGAAGCATCATCGTTGCATGGCGAGTACAACGAAGACCTCCAAATGATGGTCTCGATAAATGACGGCAGCGTTACGCCGTTGATCGAGTCCCAAAGAGACGACGTATATTTTCTCACCAAAACCAAGGTTGATATGGAGTCTGATGATGATGACTCTGAAATGATCAACTCTTGTCATTCCGCGCTAGGCGAGAAATTTCGTCCAACAGCACCGCTATTCCTCGATCTTATCACGAAGACAATGGCATACACCGAAGAGGACGATGAAACAAAATCCATCCTCGATGAGTGACCATCCATGCGATACGAGTATCTGCTATTTACGAGCTCGGAAGACGTTACATGCGATTTTATCGTTAAGGAATTGAGGAGCAGAGGGAAGCCCGTTTTCCGGCTGAATACAGACAAGATCGCATCCTCAACTTTCTTGTACTCCCCTGATCCTGAGCAGATGAGTTTAGAGATAGGAGACCGGCATCTTCTCCTGTCTGATGTAAGGGCGGGCTATTACCGACGACCCAAAGAACCCCAAGTAAGCCAAATCGGCCCTTACGCGGAGTACTACGCCCGAGAGTGGCGAACAGTACTTCAGTCCGTTATTTCGTCTGTCGATGCCAAATGGCTTAATCATCCGCGGGAGATTTCTCGCGCGGAAGATAAGCTGCGACAGCTGCGAGTCGCAAAGAACATTGGCTTCAGAATTCCTTCCACAGTTGTTACCAACGATCCGAAGATCGTGAGAGCGCGTGTCCAGCAGAGCGATGTGGTAGTAAAGCCGATTCGAAGGGCGCTCTTTGAGAATAACGGATATCAGTCCGTGACTTTCACCACGCAGGTTGGTCACATTCGCGAGGGAATGGAGGACTCAATAAGGGCATGCCCCTTTATTATCCAGCAGCTTATCAAAAAGAGATTTGACGTTCGAGTAACAGTAGTCGGTAACTCGGTTTTCGCTGTCGCAATACACTCGCAAGATCATAGCGAAACGCAAGTCGACTGGAGGAGGGGAGGTCACTCCGATCTCCCACACGAGGCAATAGAGCTCCCGGTCGAAATCTCAAGCCTCTGCCGTGAAATGGTCCGCCGTCAGAGTTTACGCTTTGGCGCTATCGACTTGGTTTTGGATCGTGATGGAGAGTATTGGTTCCTTGAATGCAATCCAAATGGACAGTGGGCGTGGATCGAGAACCGGACCGGTTTGCCGATAGCGAAAGCGATCGTCGACGAAATGGAAGAGATCGCCAATGCTTGATTTCACCCGCTTTATTTGGCCGTCACCCCGCTTGGAGAGCGCTGCCGAACGAAAGGAACGAGAGCAGCACGTAGAGGCCATTGTCTCGAAAATAAAGACGCAAGAGTGGGCGATCGAACTGGATACCTCGTTGGAAGAGGCCAGAGCTATCTACTCAGCGGAAGATGAAAGACGGAAGTATGCCGATCAAAAGGCATCAATCTATTTGACCCTAATTGCCGCAATCGTTCCTTTTTCTCTCCCGTTCGTATCTGATATCTGGCGCGGAAATAACGTGCTGATCTCGCAGCCCGTAAGGATATGTTTCTTTGTTTCGTTCGCGCTTGCGCTCTCATATCTTGTTGGCGGAGCATGGTGGTCTTTTCGCGCGATCAGTGTTTCGGGATACCATCGCACCGACGTCGAGGATCTGCTGCAATGTTGGGGGAGCCAGCATCCTAAAACGCGGCTAACAAGGAAGATACTCTGTGCGGCGGTGCGTAATCGAGCTGGAACAAACGAAAAGTTCACAAAAGCAATTTCTGCGCACCAATTCCTAATTCGTGCGATTATATTTTTTGTTATTTCGACTTTTATAGCTATCGCGGGTGACGACATTTATGCGCTAATTCTATCTGCTCAGTCGGTGTTATTGCAGATCATTTGCTAGAGCACTTTGCGAATATTACCGGTTGCTTCGCTATCGCCAATAGAACGCAGAGTGTTTACGTCACCTACCCAAGAGTGTCAGTACCAGCATAACCGCTCCGAAGATGATCCATATCCAAGGTACATCCTTCTTTGTTTGTTGAGGCGGCGGTGGTCTTCGCCATTGCCTCCTTCGCTCGGCAAAGCTAGAGCCAGAGCAAAACAAAATCCCCTTAGGGAAAATCTCGCTTCCGGCAGCCATAAAAAGCATTGGAATCGTTCCCGTGGGGTCGATGAGCAAGATAAGACTTGATGTGGGATTCCCGAGAATTAATTCAGGTTTTTTAGGCCTATGTAAACCACATTGCCGAACTCACTTGACAGGTCGTTTTTTTCTTCCCCCGTTTTCCTTGACAGATTCAAAACCTGTGAGACCATTCGTCTTGTCCGAGTGATCCAAAGCAAATTGCGCAATAGCCGAAGATTACTTGCGGGTCGTGCTGTAAAGTAGACCGGAGCGTAAAGCTCAGACACTCCCAAACACTGACGATGTTTGACGGCTTGCCGCTCCGGCAGGCCGGTTCTGTTTGGCTGACCATCCCGGTCTGCCGATGTCAATTAAAACCCATAGATTGGAGACTAAAGTGAACAAGATCGTAGACAATTCCACCCTGACCGCCGCTCCGGTTTCCCTTGGCGCCCTGCAGGGCGTTGGCGTTCCGCAGGATCAAGCCGAGGATGGCGGTGCTGTTTTCAAGTCAGTTGCACCGCACGCCAGCAACGCGGACGATGCAAAGGGCCTCAATGGAGAGGCCAGGGTCGCGCTGAGCGGTTGGCTGGCCGAACAGTGCCAGCGTTCAGGTTCGGCATATAAGAGGACGAGGCTTCACGGCGACGCTCTGCAGAGGCAGACCATCGCGCTCTTGTCCCTGGAGGTCGCCCTCTTTCCGGAGATTGATTGGGACGAAAGGCTTGACGCCCTCCACATCGATCGGGCTCATATTACGAGCAAGCACAAGATGTGTAAGGCTGTTGCCGCAACGTTTGGGCTCGACTCGAAGGCTGACAACCTTGTGGAGGCCCGGCAAGCTGGCAAGATGATCGATCGACTCGCGCTCACAGTCGAGTGGCTCGCCAACCAGATCCGTTCGATGACACCCGCGCAGCTGAAAGCCGTCACATTCGACGATCAGGGCGTTAAGCAGTTGGTGGCGCTGCTTATGTCCGTGGGCGGCATCACCAAAGCCAGTGACTTGCAGCGCGGAATCAACAACGGCAGAGGCAAGGTTATCATCGATCGGTTCGCTGGTGCTGTTAAGCGCGCCGATAAGGGAAAGGCAGTGCTGCGCAAGCGGGACGGGCTGGCCGAAGGGGCAGACATTCCGATCAGCATTACGGTAACAGTCGGAAATAAGCAGGTTCCCTTCGAGGTGCCTCAGAGCTTAGTTGAGTCAATCAAGGGGCAGATCTACGAAGATGCCTATGAGGTCAGCCCAATCGCCAACATGCTCGGCGAGCTGGTCGAGGTAGGCTCGGTGGTAGCTCATCGTGAGCAGACCTTGGCGGCTGGCTCTTTGGGGGCTGATCCCGAGATGTACGCCGGCTCGCGCCAGTTCGTTCTCAGACCTGACCAGTCGATCCTGATCTCGTCGATCACTCCTACGGACTCCTGCGGCCCGGTCGTCGTTGCCCGCCCCAAGGTGGCGATCGTTGATCCCTGGCCAGCGGGCTTCTGTCGTCTGTCGAGCGAGGGCTGGAGCTTTGCCGAGGCTAACCTCCTTGATGCCGATCGTCGCAAGTACTTCGATGCGTCGATCATGGCGTCTGCGAACACGGCGTGTGCTGCGTCTATCGAGCTAATCACCTCGGTGGCCGGCATCGAGAAAGCCCGTTCCTACAGTGTCGACGTTCTGCCGATCGCTTCGGGGCTGGCAAGCTATCCGCTCGAATTCACGTTGGACAAGTTCAGTCCGGAGTTCGAGTTCGCCGTGAGCCGCGAGGACTTGAAGGCTTGGGGTGCTCTGTTGCCTTCGAGGGTCAGCAACCGCCACAAGATCGAGCTTATGTCGGTCGGTGGCGGGCTCTCGCTCCTTCTTGGTTCGCACGATTTTTACCCAAGCCACGTGACCAAAGTTACGGACGACGAGGAAGTACTCTTCGCCCCTGGTATCCTGTTGTCAGTGCTGAGAATGCTGGTTTTACTTCCGTTGACGGATTCCGATGTCGAGTTCGAGGCGGACCCGGTAGGAGGCATGCACATCCGCTTCGCAACCGAGGCGGCGGACTATGAGCTATACATCCCTGCAATCATGGAACGAGGCCCTAAGGCGCATTCGCGGGACCTGCGTCCGATTCCGGTGGCCTGACGAGACTAGCCGGCCTTCGGGCCTGCTGGCGTCCTTGATAATCGTGTCCTGAAGAGCGGCGGCTGCTTTGTGTGGCTGCCGCCTTTTCTTTGTTCTTGGGTTGGCCCCTTCGCAAGGAAGGGGGAGCGACCAAGGGCAGTCATCCATCACAGGTGACCGTGTCCTTAGTCCAGAACGCTAGCGGCAATATCCTCCGGCACACCAATAATCCCAGGCGTTCCAGTAGGCGAACAGCCAGTCGCTGCCGAGCATTGCCATGCCGATGGCGTTGTAGACGGACAGGACCATCGCTAGCGCCATCATGATCTTCCAGAACAGGACGGGGCCAGTCGCGGTTAGCGCTGCCGCCGAACGATCCTGAGTGCTGGTCACTGCTGACCCTACCACACCAAGCGGTCGGCCTCCTGCGTTTCTCTGGCGCTCTGCCGCTGCCATCCGGAGAGGCTTTGGTAGCGAGATGCTGGACATATCATCCCTTCCCCTAAAGCTGCTGGTCGCCTCTTCACGGGAATCAATCAGAGGCGTATAATCCTCAAATTAACAAACTATTAAGTGTGTGTATAGACCCATGAATAATGAGGGGGTGGAGCAGCAGCCCACACAACTGAGCGGCGTTGCTGTAGTCGGAAGGGGAGTCGCCGTGTGGCGAGAGCAGAGAGGGCTAACGATCGAGCAGTTAGCCCAGCTATCCGGCTTTCCATCCATGCTGTTATCGGCGATTGAGGCAGGGCAGCATGATCCCGACATCGACCTTCTAGATCGCTTGGCGGGCGTTCTCGGAATTAGGCTGATTGATCTGCTGATACTGCCTAGTTAAAAATAATAGGCCTACAGTCCGTGGATAAATGCGCCGACCTATGATGCTTATACGCTCATGAATGGTCGCGAACTCGTTGCCTGGAATATGCGCCGCCTGAGGGTCGCAAAAGATATCTCTCAAGAACGCCTAGCCAACGAGGCTGGCGTTGATCGCACCTATGTAAGTCGGCTTGAGCGCAAGATGGAAAATCCGTCGATTGGCATCCTCGATAAGATTGCCAGTGCTCTCGACGCGCACGTATCAGAACTGCTGCGCGAACCGGATACTAGCGAACAGCCAACGCCATTGAAGGCAGGCCGCAAGCCAAAAGCTTAAGTCTCTTAACGAGGTTTCGGCAATGCCGCATAGCCAGATGGGTGCTATCGAGTAATTACGAACTTCAACAGGATAAGGCACACACATGCTAAAAAGAGGGCAATGTATCCGGAGAGTATGAACCGGTACGCCCTGCGAAGAGCATCGGCATAATCTGTGGGCAGCCTCGATAGCTCGCGTACCGTGAAAAACATATACGCATTTATGGCGCGACTTTTCGCCTTCGCATACTTCAGCTTCGGATCGAACTTAGCTTCTATACCGCCGACCCAGAAATATCCGATGAAAATGCTTGCCAGCGAAACGAAGAGCCACGTGCCCATTATGATCCGCAATAGCGACAATGGCTTACTCCTCGCTTAGTTGCCGACGCGATTAACAGTCTTGGCCGCAGCTAGGTAAACGGTGAACGGCGGTCGACCAGGAGCTAACCTCTCAGGCTGAAATTTCCCCTAAGGGGAGCGCTTATTGGCGGAACATGGGGCTTCCAGCAGGCCGACTACTCCGTGCTGCATATAGCCGCTCCTGGAGCAGGACTTGAAGCGGATATTCGCCAAGGAATCCTTCGACTCTGTTTCTGGCACGGCGCAAGACGAGTCTGTCTGCGACTTCGTGAACCTCGGCGCGCATTTCAATCTCCGCGCTGAGCGAAGCCCTTAACGTCATTAGGATATCGTTTGAGACATGCCTATCTCTTGCTCGCATTGAGGTGAGATAGCTGCGGGACCTAACAAGTAGGCCCTCGGAAAATTCCGCTTTCGAGCCGACAAGACCCGCTTCGCGTAGCTCCTGATAGATGTCTTCAAGTAGGTCGATTGCTGTCGTCATGATGCTCCTTCACGTCGCTGCGCTTGTGCTGCTGCTCAAGTATTTAGCGCGGCAAAGCAGGTTTTCGCCTCGCGACCGAAACGTCATAAAATCGTGTTTGTGTGACGTTTTCGGATTTTCTGACGCTAACCATTTGGCCCAATGAAGGAATTCCGGGCGAGCAGTTTTCGGTGGCGATGTCGAGTTTATGGAAACATCATAAAAGCTGAGCAATTACAGTGTATTGTGAGGTTTCCATGCGCCAAGCCCGTGTCCTGACCGAACCCGAATTCAAGCGGCTGCTGGCTGTCGTTGCGCAGTCTCGACATGCCGAGCGCAATCGTCTGGCATTCATGCTGTCACATCTCGCCGGGCTCCGTGTTGGCGAGATTGCTGGTCTGTTGGTCAGTGATGTTTTCGAGGCTGATGGTGCGATACGCGAACGCCTCGTTGTTCGAGCGTCGATTGCCAAAGGCGGTCATGAACGGGTGGTCTTCCTCAGCGATCGGTTGCGGCATGAGATCGAGCGGTTTCGCCGATCGGATGCCCAGAATCGCAAACCCAAGTCGCCACTGCTGGTGACGCAGAAGCGCACGGCGTTTTCACCAAACACGCTCTGCCAGCTGATGAACCGGTTTTATGAGGATACGGGATTGGACGGGGCGACTTCGCACAGCGGTCGGCGCTGGTTCATTACTAAGTTGGCCAATTCTGGGGTTGGCACGAAGATCATTATGACGCTTGCGGGTCATAAGCACATGACCACGACACAGCGCTACATTGACGTGCGAGAGGACATGATGAGGGCCGCGGTTGAGTTGCTGTAAGCTTTGCGAAGCGTGACGGCGCGGCGTGATGCAATCCTACATCCTACTGAATTGAGCCAGGAATAGGTTCTGATTCTATGGCACTCAGAAGTCCAACGTTGGCCGAGGGGGGGCGGTACAGGTTTTAAGAATAGAACCTAGGGAAGCTGACAATTGGGCGGATTAACGCATCGGTCATCCGCCGAAAATGAGGCCGGACCCGGCGATCGGGTTGGCTTCATTCCCGAGGCAACGGGCAACTAAACCTCTTTCCGGACACCATCGGTACCCTTCGGCAACTCGCCCCAATGATTAGGGATAGGCTTTTTCCAAACCTCGTAGAGCGGAGCGAAGGCGAAGTGAGCCCCGTTCGTATGCTCGATCGTATCAGCGAGCGCGAACTTTTTGCCATCCCGCAAAATCTCGGCACTAAGATAGATTGGGTCGCCATCCTTTGAGACGGCGGTGGCCGTCAAAAACTCTTTCCTGTCCGGGGAGTCGACGGCGCGCATATATGGGTTGGCGGGGTTCGCCGGAGCGCTCCATGTTTCGCCAATCATGATGGCGGCGTCCGCACCGATCTTTTGAGCCTGCCGCGCTAAGGTCCGCATCATCATGAACTTGTGACCATGCTCCATCGGGCGCAGTTCGCCAAAGTGGATCGGCTTTCCATCCCGAAAAAGGATGACCATCGTGATGTGGTAGCCGTCCTTCTCGAACATTCTGCGCGCACTTCGGAAAAGCGATCGAGCATGGTCGTGAATCTTGCCGCTATCGGCATACATTGTGGAAGGGTTGATCCCATATCGCTTTTCGAGTTTTGGCCCTTCCGCTATCGCTTCTTCTCGGCCCAGCTTCTTCTGAATCACTTCGAATTCTAGCGGTTCGCCTGTGGCAAGCCACACATCGAGAGTGCGGGCGTCTTCATGCCCGATCATGCACGGAAGACGGCCTCCCCGATCTCCCTCCGAGAATTGCTCTCCGGTGTTCACGTTTGTGGAGATCGGTGCGACCAGTCCCATCTGCTCGTGCGCTGATCGAACCAGTTGAGCTAAATGCCCATAGGCAGTGGCCACGGCATCCAGCAGTTCCGTGTCGGGCAGTGAATTCTCGATCCAGCGACGGCGTATGCGCAACACACCGTCTTTCTTGATATGCTGGCCCAGCAAAGAATCGGGAATGCTTTTGATCAAGGCCAGCGGTGCGTCCGAAAGCTTGGCAGGTACTTGGATCCTGGGACCTTCGTCCAGGTGGGAGGCGACAATCTCGGCACTCACAAAACTGTGCGCCTCAAGATCGCCCTGCTTTTCGATCTTGTTGCGAGCTTCAACCATCCATCGCATGAGCGGAATAGCTGCTAGTTTCTCTTGCCAGCCCTTATACCATTCTTCGAAATCCGGAATGAGCGCCTTGTTTTTTTGTAGAACGAATGAGACCTGCCGCGCGGTTTGAATGGCGGCCTGGATGGCAACCCGGAACTCGTCAGGTTCGAAATACGCCCTTTCGGCCTGATGCCAGAAATGATGGACATCTTCCAAGCGGCGATCGATTGCCGCCAACGGGCATTGATTTTCGTCGTGATCCCAAGCCATGTCGCTGCCGAACTCCTATCGGGCTTCATGAGGGACGATGCTGGAAGCCCTTGGTTGAGAACACATGGTCAGACACATCCTCATCTAGATTCAAATCAGCAATTTGGCCACGGAGCGTCTCCTCAATTGCAGACGGAGGCAAAATGATAGCCTGCTGGCGAGCGCCCGACCCAAACGCGGTAGCTACAGGTGGAGCAGTTGTGGCTTTCGTCACCACAGATATCTGCCCGACGACTGTCGCCACGCGCACCCATCTCAACGACAGCTTCCGGGTCGGACGTCTCGCTTGTCGAAACGACTAACAAGGGGCGCATTGCCAAAGATGCTAGGCCGAACTCTACCAGTGCGTTTGTCGCAGCCTGCGGCTAATTAGCGAGCCAACATTTATGCTGAGGCAGCGCGGCTTTTTTCGCCCTGCTTCTCGCCAGCCGCGTTAGTGCCGGCTGCCCAAGTCCGAAGTACCAGACTGTAATCCGCTAGGAAAAACTCGCCGCCCAGTACCTCTGCGCCATCTTCTACGAGACGCTTTTTCATCGCGTCTTCACCCGCAATTGCAATTTCAGTATTGGAATACGGCGCCTTGTCTGGTTGAGGGTCAGGCTTGAAGACTTCCCAGATGAAGGTCCCTCTGGGATAGGCGCTCTGAATCTGATCGCGTCGGGCTTGGGGACTCTTTGAAAAGCCAACCTTTATAATGTGCTGGTGTTGGACTTGGTCTGAGGTTCGTCCAAGATATGCTGCAATATCGCCTTTGAGCCGGAGGATGTAGAGATGCTTAGGCCCGTCCGTCTCCCCTACCCAATATGGCTGTGAGGCTGGTCTGATCGCGCGACTAGGAGCAAGGGCGGCTTCGAGCGTTTGAATTGTTGGGTCTACAGAACCTGTTTGCCCATAGACCGGCACTTCGTAGACATCCAACTCGTAGAGCTTCTCGGCCTCTTCGGATGAGACAGGCACGCCACTGGCCCCAATGAATTCGGGATGGGCGCTGTTGTAAGCTTGCGGGAAGAGTTCTTCGACGGGGGTATAGTCTTCCGGAGTAATGCGCCATGCTCTCGTCGCCCTGACCGCATGGAGCCACTTCCCGCGAGAATCGACATCGCGCTCCTTCTCGGCCCAGGTATCTCCTGAAATGAATCGCTCCGCGGGACCGACCTCGTGGCAAATTTCAAGCACTCCGACGACGTTACCGCGCATTCCCGTCGGTCCTCTGCCTTTAGTCACGTAGATGGCGACGAGTGTTCCTGGCTGGGAGTTCCTTAAGTAGCGGGTTCTTCGAGCCTCGTCCGAAAAGCCGATGCATCCCCAGTTGGCCGGGTCAAAACCCCAGAACGATGTCAGCCAGACTTGCCGTCCATCGGGCAGTGCGTCGGAGGCGGGAGCGAGTTCCGGGACAGACGTCCAGTCAAATGCGAATACGTCCTTCTGAGCGGTTTCTATGTCGATGGGTCCGAGCGCGGCTCGGATATAAGCCATCGCATCTTCCGCGGGATACCGTTCCCCCTTCTTCACTAGGATCGTCGTTAGTGGTGGCAACTTACGCTCTGCCAAATAGTGCAAAATAACTTCTAGATTTGGCCCCAGCCCACGCCCGGTCGGATGGTTCCAGCCTACGGCTTCGCTCACCTGCTGGTACGTGGTGCGCCTCTTTTGCAAAGCCTTAGCTGCTAGAAAGCGAGCAATTTCAAATTGAAGCGCATCCATTTAAGTTCTCGCGAAGCGCCCTCAGGATCCTGTTAACCCGCATTATTGCATGCTGTCGATAACGCAACCCAGTGAGCATTTCCGCCGATTGGCGAGCAGCATAAATAGCTGGTCGATGGCGTTCATCCCTAGAGCTGTTGACGCAGGTCGATATTCCTAAGGAACTAAGGTTGTCGATCATCCCGCTGCAAACGGGGCAAACTTGGAAGCTCTCTCATCGCGACCCAAACCGGATTTCGTGTGCTGTTTGCTTCCGCACACACCGGTCCCGGATGTTTGCAGCATCCGGGGCCAGCAGTTGAGGAAGCGGGAATGTCGAAGATGAGTGGGCCGGTGCAATACTGGACGTTTTGGGGGCAGAAGGTTGCAGCGCCAAGCGCGGAAATGTCGAAGCTCCGTGCTGCTATGATGGAGAAAGTCCTCACTTGGCAAGAGAAGCGGCAAATTCCGGGACTGACTCTTGGTTTTGCCCAGCAGCGTTCAGCCTTACTGGTGGCTGGCGATAGTGGGATCAAAGCGCGAGTAAAGGCCTGTGGGACGCGAGATCAGCATGGAAACCGCTCGGAATGCGGAGTGGTGTTCTGTCCTCGCTGCCTGATGTTACGTCGCAAAGAACAAACCGCCGAGAACTATCGCCTTTTCGCCGGTCAGGATAACAGCCATTTGGTTCTCATGACTGTGCTAGTTCGGGTGATTTCCGACCTGAACGACGCTCGGCCCCTTCAGGACAAATTCGAACTTAAAGCTCGTAACGCTATTATGGCCCGGCGAAAGAAGGACCCCAGGTGGAACAATGTGATGATCAAGGGATATTGGGAGTTCGATCATCTCTGGGGATCGGATGAACTCGGCCGCAATGCGAAAATTGCCCTGCCGCTATTGGGGTTACCGACATTCACCTTCGACGAAAGCCACTGGCTTCTGCATTTTCATGCAATCGTAGCGCTTGGAGATATTTCGATCGACGAGTTCAAATCGGCCATGAAGCGCAAAAATGCTGCTCACCCCTATCAGGTCGACGTTCAGCCCTTCAAGACCGAGCGCGACGTAAAGTGGAATATCCGCCGCATAACCCGATACGCCATGAAGTTCCGCATTGAGGACGACTACAAGCGGGCTGGCCCATTCGATCCCAACTACGTATTCGACATGAATACCAGTAATCAGCGCAAGTGGTGGCCCAAGGAAGCTGTTCGGCTACTCGTCACCCATCTTAGCCAGCCGCTTCATGGATATCGGTCGTTGCAATTTTGGATTGGTCCCAAGGGCACAACAAAAAGTAAAATCGGAGCGGACAAGACCCAGAAAGCTTCTAGCAATAAGGGAAAAATGGCGTCGGCTCTGGTGCCTGCGAAGGAAAATCAAAAGGTACGGTAGGCGATATTCTGGACAAGTACCGGAAATTATCAGGTAATCGATAGCGTGTAGTTCTCGAAAAATTACGAGATACGTGAATTGTGGAGAGGGCTTGTAATTTTGAAGAACATATAATGGTGTTGTCTGTATATAGATGTGTGTTTTCGTATCATTAACATTTAAGTCAAATTATGTGTATTATAGTAAAAATAATATAATATCGTTACATGATACTAACTAGCTCCGAATCGAAAATTTCAAATATTGCAACGGGATACCCAATTTGTTCTTCGTCAAACGAGGTATCGCGCGAAAAATCTATTACCGCAACTTATAGTTGTATTGATAGAGCTGATCGTTCCCCTTAGGGAAAATGTCGATCGGAGTAACGAAGACGAGCTTAAGTGTATTTTGGGCCGTCGGCCTTAGGAACGCTTTGGAGAGCCAATGGCATTCGACGAACTCATTGATTTGGAAGCAATCGCGAAGGCTCTTGAAGCGTCCCCGCATTACCGCGTTCTGCGGAAGCTTGCTCCTCGTTTGCCGGTGCTGGGAATTGCCGACGAGGAAACCAAGCTAGGCATCTACGTCGATACAGAAGCGACCGGTCTCGACACGGCTAGAGACGAGATCATCGAGTTGGCGATGGTGCCCTTCAGGTTCACACCAGATGGTACAGTCGTCCGTGTGCTGCCTGCCTTCAACAAGCTTCGCGAACCCTCGACCCCTATCTCGGCCGAGATCACTGATATCACCGGTATCACAAATGAGATGGTCGCTGGCTGTGCGATCGATCCAGACGAGGTAATCGCTTTCACGAGAGATGCCGATCTCATCGTCGCGCATAACGCCGCCTACGATCGAAAGATGCTTGAGCGTTTTGCTCCAGAAGCTTTCGAACATAAATGCTGGTCGTGCTCCATGTCGCAAGTGCCGTGGCGGGAGCAGGGGTTCGAGGGCACGAAGCTTGGGTATCTCGCAACTCAGTTCGGGTTCTTCTACGACAAGCATCGCGCCGTCAGTGACTGTCTCGCGGCCATAGAACTTCTTGCATCCAAGATGCCCAAGAGCGGCCGAACCGCCTTGGATCACATGTTGGAAGTGGCGCGTAAGCCCTCTTTCCGGATTTGGGCGACACACGCCCCTTACGAACTGAAAGACGTCTTGAAGGCGCGAAAATACCGCTGGAACGACGGCTCTGACGGCTTTCCGAAGGCCTGGCACGTTGACGTATTGAGGCGCTTCGAGAGGCAGAAATAGAGTTTCTACGAGCCGAAATATATCAGCGCGACGTCGAGATCTTAGCGACCAGAATAACAGCATATGAGCGGTTTTCGTCTCGCACCTAGACTCCGATTCCGCGTAACCACCCTGCAGACAAGGTGCGGCCATTTAGTCCATATGAGGCCCGCCTTTCGCGTTGTGGGGGCCTTGATAATTAAATCCCTTTTTGATCCGCTCCAGCGCTTCGGCTTTGCTAGCGTCCCACCGAGCTTTTAGCCACTGGTACTTCGCCAGAATTCCGTCGTCGTTGCGGTACTGCTGGATCCAGTTGTCAATCTTGACTTCGAGCCGCTTTGCAAGCTTTTCGTTCATAACGTAGGGCGCCAAGAAATCAGTCTCATAGTAGCCGTCGTCGCCGCGAACGACAAAAGACCAATGCTTAGGTAATTCGGAGGCTGCCGCAACAACGTCATCGTCGAGCGACCGGTCGATGATGATCCGTGGCATCCTGGCGACCTGGCTCTCGAGACAGTAGGCACGATTCATCGCAGGCCCGAAAGCTATCGCGTCCATGTGAAAGAGAGGCCCGACAGTTACCCCCCCGCGTAGCGGTAGCCCAAGCATGACCATGCTAGTTTGGAATTCTGTTACGAACTTCAGAAGCCGGTACAAGTCATAATGACCAGCGTAAGGAAAAGAAACAATGACGCTATCCGAGAACTGCGAATACTCATCCCGAGAGGGATGGTCTTCAGTCTCCGTTTCAACGTAATCTTTCGCTCGTGCCGCAAATGACCATACAGCATTCAATAGTATTTTCCGGATATTGGGATCGGCGTCCGATTCTTCGACGGCTTGTCGCCAGCCGAGGATATCAAAGAACGCAATCGCCCGCATTTGATATTCAACAGGGGCACTGTCGTCGTATGTCGCGATAAAATTCCTCGGGTCTCGTTGCTTTTCTCGTCCGAACATCGCCATAATTCTAAGCGTCCACACTGATAACTATGTTGACATATCGAAGTTTATTAAGGGCCATCCCATTGGTTTGTCGACCAGCTATGGGGCATTTATCGCGAGATCGCACCGCTCATTGCTCGAAGAGGTATCATGTTTCGAGTCGCTATCATCTTGCTGGATAACTCCCAGGAATAGACGGGATCGCCGGTGCCTTCGCTTATTCGTTGCATGGTTGAGAAGTTATGAGGAGTGTGTCCCACACGACTCGGAGTGGTTATACCTACGTCATGTAGACCGCTGTCCGCACGGTGATAGCGAGGGTGGCTATCCTAACGCATCGTTGCACAAGCTCGATTTCTATCAAAAATAGTACTCTACGCCTTTGCAAGTTAAGTGGGGCGGAGGGATGGGCGATGCCAAAATCAAAGACTTTCACCCTCTATCTCGCAAAGAGCGGGGTCGAGGACTTTGAGCGTGCGCTTACACAAGCGGCACAAGACAGAGTCTCTGCTAAAGACGCGACTGTAGTTGAGTCCGATGGCCTCGGCAGCAAAGCGATCGCCTATATCTTCGACAACGAACCCCGTTCTCCGCCATGGCTTTCTGACATTGGCGAGGTTTTCGATGGGCTTCCTGCTATAAAGAACAAATCGTCGTGTGCCGTCGTAGTATTTAAACATGCAAAGCGGATATTCATAACCTCGTTTGCGCATGGTTGGCAGTACATCGACGACTCGAGAATTGAGTCAGACTTTGGCCTTCGCGTCGCCGTCAATTCACTTAGCGATAGCAAACTAAGACGGATCGATCGAAGCCATCTTGGGGAGGCGATGAAAGGAGTCTCTCAGTCAGCCTTTCAACGAGATTTGCAAGCGTTTGGAATCGATGAGGCGCTGGACCTTGTGCGGCGAATAACTGGAAAAGCGGAGGATAGCGAATTTGCAAACAGTATCGCTGGCTCTACTTCGCTGAAAATTACGCGCGAGATGACATTGCCAGATTTAGCTGGAATCGCGGAAGAAGCTCTCACACGCTTCCAATCGGACGCTTATAAGAAAACCAGCTTCCAGATTATCGATAAAGTGCGTCCAATTCTCGATCAGGCGCTCTTGATGAAACTCGATGCGAAGGCGATTGAGGTCATCAAGGCGGGGCAGGACAGTTTCGAACTCGCGTTGCCGGGATGGTCAGAAGATGATGTTGTATACTACGGTTTCAGCGGCTTGCGAGTGCAAAGACGGTATCCAGATCTTTTGATGTCAAACTACCGGACTGAGCTTGGAGACGACATTGGTCGACTGGATATAGATTGCTTACATAAGCATGGCGTTATTGCTGAATTCGCCAGCGATGCGATGATCAAGAAACGCTGGAGTCTTAAAAAGGCACTGATCGGCTCGCTGGTGATCGACAACGGCCTATATGCGATCAGCGAGGGCGAATGGTATCGACTTGATCAACAGTTTAAGGACGATGTCGATGGTGTGTTCCATGAATTGGTTAAGGGGTGGGACTCAACGCCGCTCAAAATAATAAAGAAGGTCTCAGAAGACGGGAAAAGGACGGGGTTTGAGAGCGAGCTTGAATACAATAAAAGATGTGCCTCATACTACGGGCAGCTCTGTCTAGATCAAGAGATACTGCCGGTCGTATCGATACCCTATGGGAAATTTGAGTCGTGCGATCTGATCGATATCGCTGGCAAAAGACTCATACATGTCAAAAAGAGTTCGCGCCAATCGAGCGTACTTAGTCACTTTTTCAAACAAGGAAGCAACTCAGCGCGGATTCTCAAAACCTACCCGGAGGCCCGACAAGTTCTTTTGGAAAGGGTGCGCGCTTTATCAAACGGCGCCGCTGCAGAACACTTGAGAGAGAACCTCGGTGACACCCTCTCCGGTTGGACTGTTGAGTTTCACATCATTGATGCTCCGCGCCCGAATGGTTCGTTTGCTATCCCGTTTTTCAGCCGAATCACGCTTAGGGAGGAGGCGCGAACATTAAGAGGAATGACATTCGGGGTGGTGCTCAGATTCATTCCCACGTGATTGTTGCCAACTCTGAGAAGAGCTTCGCTCAATCGTAACTCCCTTCGAGCTGCTTCGCCAAATCCTCCGGCACGACATCCGAGTAGTACATCTCGATCATCCGAACTGATGTCCGCATATTGATCGCCAACGTATAGACGTCGGTTCCCTTTCTGAGCTGCCGGGTCGCATAGGTGTGTCGGAAGCTGTAGGCGGAACGAACTTGGCCGAACACGTCGGTCTTGAGTTTGGCCGCTTCCAACAGCGCGTTGAGACTCTTTTTGTAGGATTGCGCTCGTTCACCGGAGGCGTTGACGAACATAGGCTCGTCGTCTCTCGGCTCCCGCCCGTGAACCTTTTTGAAAGCGTCCCAAAGAGCGGCGAAACTCGTGGCTGCACCAATATTCGGGACAAGTTGTTGCGGCTTTTTGCCTTTGCCGTAGGCCAGAATGCGAATGCGCTGCTCGACGATTGGTTTGTCTCGCTCTTCCTTGAAGCCAACGATATGCGCCCAATCGAGGTTGAATAGCTCAGTCGGTCGCATGCCTGTTTCGAGTGCGATGTTGATGAACCAGTAGAGCACCGTTCGCTCATAGGCGACGCGGCTGACAGAAGGCGTGATCTCTTTGCCGTCCATGTCCTTCCAGGAGTTCGGCTGTTGCTTGCCTCGGCGCTGAGGAGTGAGAACGTCGATCATCCGTTGCTCTGCGACCTGCATGAGCTTGGCAACCTCGGCGTCAGTGAAGGACGGCCGCTTGTTCCGCTCTTCGGCAACCAGATCGATCTTGGGAATGTCGGATGCCTTGAGGTAGCCCAGCCGCACAGCGTGTTTGAACACCGACCGCATGGTGACGGCTTCCCGGCGCAGCGTGCTCAGCGTCGCCTCGATATGCTGGGCAGGACGGATCACTCGGCGTCCCTTTCGCTCGTAGGCGATATGCGTCTCTTTTGCCCCAGGACCGCTCGTCCAGTAGCTTCGTCGCCATTCCATGTAGCTGTGAAGCTTCGGGACGCTGATAGCTGTTATGGGGCTTCTACCGAAGAAGGGGACCATATAGCGATCAAGCACGCCTCGGTCGGCTGCGACCTTGGACAGCTTTGATGGATTGCTCCCGGCTTCCAACTGGGCGCTTTCGAGATACTGGCGAGCGACCTTGTCGAAGGAAGTTTTTCCTGGAAGCGTTCCTTGCTCTGCGCTCCAGAGGGCGCGTTGATATTCGATCTCAGCGCGTCGCTTGGCGTCTTCCTCGTCGCTGGTCTTCAGACAAATGCGTTTCTGCCCTTGGCCGGGTATGGAGAACCGAACCCAGAGGCTCGGGCTATCTACTCGGGAAAATACAACATAGGGCAGTTTGGGCTGAACAGTCATCGGTGCCGTCTTGAGCTTAATTAACTGGGCATCAGCTGGGTACTGGTGGTAGATACCAAGCAACGCTAAGCTATTGAAATTAAATACGAAGGGCAAGCCTATATTGGGAGGGACAAAGCTTAGATTAAAGCTCGACGGGCGGGCCGTAGAAATTCAACCAGGAGAAGCCTTACTTTTTCGGCCGCGCGACGCCTCGTTGATCCTTATATAGGACAACTACTTTGCTAATCCGCTCGTTGAGCTTCCGGGCAATTCTGTCGGGGTCTTTCTTGGGCGGCTCTGCCCGCTTCACCTCAACGGGGACGAGCTTTTTCCTGAGGGCACTTGCAGTTTGCACGCGCTTTGCTGCCTTCGCTCGCTTCTCCGCTTCCTTCCTCCGCTTTGCCTCGGCCTTCGCCTCTCTTCTCTGCTTGACCTGGGCCAATTGCTCCGGATCGGTGTTCACCACGAGTGGACGCTTTTTCTTTGTAAACGTGAACCAGCCGGACCTCGCGCCTATTACGGTAGATCCTCCGAGATACGAGCCGCTGCGTGACATAAGCCCTCCATTTCGCCGCATTGACTAGCAGTAACTAGGTTCAACCACAGATAGGTCGAAAAGCTTGATGAGTGTTAAATTCCCAACTCTGCGCCGGCAGACAGCCGTCTCAATAGAATGACATTGTGAGCTGCATGTCATGCACAGTTTGCACGGTGCTAAAGGCGAGATCCGGACACCTTTGCTATGATCTTTGGTTTCAAATATCGTTGCGTTCTTTGCTGGCATTGGCACTGACGTCGGTCCGGACTTTGGTCGGAAGTGAATGATAAATCCGTCTTTTCAATTGCCTCCAAAGCCGCACTGAATAACACTCGGTGAGCGGCGGTATGCTTGGAATTGAGTCATGAGCGACGAGAATACCCCTAATCGACGGATAGACGAGATCAGAGACTCCGCCTTGAGTTTCAAAGTTGGCGATGAGAGCGAAGGCGAGATCAGAGCTATTATCCCTATCCAGAATAACCTTTACGTTGTAAAAGATAGGGTTATCTACAGCGTAATACTTGCGGACGATATTGATCCTAATAGAACTAGAGAAGATATTCCAAACGCGATGCAGAAGGTCGTTGAGGCTGGGGCGCTTGATGATGTGGTTATAAGAACATTCTTGACTGGATATGGGCTGTTTAGGAAAGAGAGAGTTGCGGTCGGGGTGGATTATGAAGCCGCATTATTAGTTGTGTTTGATATAATGGAGGATTTGTTATCTGCAAAATCCATCATTTCAGATATTGAAGACGTGATTTTGAAGAACAGAGAGAAAAAGATATACCCCGAGGGAGGTGTTGTTGTGTTGCCGTCGCTTCCGAATATCGGAGCCAGGACAAAGAGCGTTATTCAAAAAATAGATCATGCGTTGATAAATATCTATAAATTAGCATGTGTATTCTATGGCGAAGAAACCCTCCGGGGGGCTGGACCTTGGCTCGATGGTCTGTCGAAGTATCTTTCTGGGACGCTCGCGGGAGATGAGAAATTCGTTGAAGTTGCGAAAAATATCGCTGTGTTCGGCAAGGCGGCAAGGAATGTCAGACATTGCATTGAACATCCCAAGTCGGGGCAGCGTATAGTCCTGACTGACTATCAGATTTCGCCCAACAAAAATCTGGTCGAGCCCTCGATTGAGGTAATTCATAAGGATACCCCGTTTGAGAAGGCTTGTATTAGTGATTTTATGAACTACTTACTTGATAGTACCCTAACCGGGGCGGAACTATTGATGGCTTTTCTTGCGGCGTATCATATGGCGCCTTTGGGAGGGTTTGAAATTGGGGTTGGTGAAATACCCGTGGACCAACGGAGAGATGGGGTTCGCTATGGTTACCTTATCAATCTCGGTGGAAAGCTTCATCGGCTAGGATAGTTTTTTAGCTCGCCAACGTGCGCTTCAATATCGAGCGCTTCGTGCGAAGTCCTTTTTGTGGATTTGGACGCGGCGAGCCGAGCCTGAGGACGCTTAGCCTGACCGTAGAAATACGCTGTTGGGCGTTCGGCTGGTCGCCACCAGCGAGTTACTGTGCTGCGTCGGTGTGCTAGGTGCGTGCTAATAGCACGCTCAAGGCTACCCCTAACCCCTTGAATTTCATGGCCCGAGAATCTGCGTGCTAACAGCGTGCTAGCCCGATTTTGCACAGAAACCCGCGGAATTCTTAGGAAAAGCTCAGCTATTTCAAGGGATTAATGGTGCTGCGAGAGAGGATTGAACTCTCGACCTCTCCCTTACCAAGGGAGTGCTCTACCACTGAGCTACCGCAGCATCTTTTGTCCGCCGGAAGGCCTCGCGACCGCTCGTCGGGGACGGGCGTTCTCCTGCCACAGTTCGTTCCACCGTGCAACCCCGTCAGCAGGAATTTGAACGGCAAAAAAGCGGGTGTGGCAGGTTGGCCCGCGATGAGGTCCGGTAAAGACGGGCTTTGCCGGCGAAATCAATGGCCAAAGCCGCGCGGGCCCCAGGCGGGGCAGCTTCAGCGGACTCGGGACAGAGCGAAGACGGAGGCGGAGCTTGATGAATGGACGGGCCCCGTGGGCGACCGTCCGTCAGAGCCGCCGCCCGTCGTTATCAAAGAGATGTGCATCATCCGGCGCCAAGCCGAGGCGGGCAGCGGCTCCCAAGGCGACGTCGCGCTGGCCGGCCAGGGCGGCCGTGACCTCGGTTGCCGCGTCAAGCCGGATGCGGACGATCGTCTCGTTGCCGAGGCGCTCGACCAGCGTCACCTCGCCGCCGATCGGCCCGGTGTCGTCGAGCAGCAGCGCGTGAGGACGGATGCCCAGGGTGAGCCTGTCGCCGGGAAGCATCCACGAGCGGGGCGCAGCCACGGCCGGCGCCGCGAGCAACGGGCTTGCGAGGCGAATGGCATCGTCGGTCACGCTGTCGACGGTCACCGCGAGGAAGTTCATCTTCGGCGAGCCGATGAAGCCGGCGACGAACAGGTTGGCGGGCCGGTTGTAAAGGTCGAGCGGCGAGCCGACCTGCTGCACGATGCCGCCCTCCAGCACGACGATCTTGTCGGCCAGCGTCATGGCTTCGACCTGGTCATGCGTCACGTAGACCATGGTGGCGCCGAGGTCGGTGTGCAGGCGCGCCAGCTCCATGCGCATGTCGACGCGCAGCGCCGCGTCGAGGTTGCTGAGAGGTTCGTCGAACAGGAACACGTCGGGCTCGCGCACGATGGCCCGGCCGATGGCGACGCGTTGCCGCTGACCACCGGAGAGCTGGGCCGGCTTGCGGTCGAGCAGATGCTCCATCTGAAGCACCCGCGCCGCCGCGCGGATCTTGGCGTCGCGCACCGCCTTCGGCGTGCCGGCGAGCTTCAGCCCGAAGCCTACGTTGTCGTAGACCGTCATGTGCGGGTAGAGCGCATAGGACTGGAACACCATGGCGACGCCGCGATCGCGCGGCTCGACGTCGTTGACGAGGCGGTCGCCGATTTCCAACCGGCCGGAGGTGGTTTCCTCGAGGCCGGCGATCATTCTCAAGAGCGTCGACTTGCCGCAGCCGGACGGGCCGACGAACACCACGAACTCGCCGTGCTCGACCTCGAGGTCGACACCCTTGATCACCTCGACGGCGCCGAAATTCTTGCGCACGTCCTGAAGTTTCAGCCCGGCCATTGATGCGTCTCCCATGCGGGGCTTGCGCCCGTCTCAAGTAAAGCGGCGCGTCATCCCTTGACCGAGCCCTGAAGGAGCGCCGCGACGAAGTGGCGCTGGAAGGCCAGGAACAACAGGACGGTCGGGGCCAGAATGAGCAGCGAGCCGGCACAGAGCAGCGGTACGTCGGTGCCCCATTGCCCCTGGAAGGCGCCGAGGGCGCCGGCCATCGTGCGTCGGCTCGGGTCCTTCACCAGCACCACCGGCAGCAGGAACTGGTTCCAGGTCCACAGGAACAGGAGGATGGTCAGCGACATGATGGCCGGGCGGGCGAGCGGCACCTGGACGAGCCAGAACTCCTTCCAGCGCGTGGCGCCGTCGAGCTGCGCCGCCTCGGTGAGGTCGTTGGGCACGTTGAGGAAATGGGCGCGCATCCAGTAGACCGAGAAGGGCATGTAGAGGCCGATCAGCGGCAGGATGATGGCAAATCGGGTATTGAGCAGGCCGAAGGCGCGGACCTCGTAATAGAGCGGGGTGATCACCGCCTCGAAGGGCAGCGTCAGGCCGGCGACGAACACGAGATAGATCCACCTGTTGCGGCCGCCGGTCAGCTTGGCGAGGCCATAGCCGGCCATGGTGGCCGCCAGCACCGACACCGGTACGACGCCGAGCACGATCAGCGTGCTCGATAGCACGAGCTGACCCATGTTGGCCGCCTCGAAGGCCCTGGCAAAGTTGCTCCATTGCGGATCGGCTGGCCAGCTGAGGCCGTTCGGATAGCTGCCAGACGGAGCGAGCGCCGCCGTGAACATGCTGAGGAACGGCAGCAGCGTCACCGTCATCAACAGCGCGAGAAGGAGGCGCGCCAGCCAGGTCTTGGGTTTGGCAGCCGTCATTTCTTCTCTCGCGCGTACCACTGGACGGGGGTGATGGCGATCAGCACCAGCACCATCAGGACGATGGCCAGCGCCGAGGCGAGGCCGACCTGCCGGTGGGCGAAGGCGAGCCGGTAGATTTCGAGGCCGGGCACCATGGTGGTGATGCCGGGGCCGCCGCCGGTCGCGATGTAGACGATGTCGAAGCTGGCCAGTGCCGAGATGACGGTGACCGTGACGCAGACGCCGATCTCCTGCCGGAGGCCGGGCAGCGTGACGTAGCGGAACTCGTGCCAGGGTCTGGCGCCGTCGAGCCGGGCCGCCTCGTAGAGGCTGGGATCGATCTTGGTGATGCCGGTGACCAGCAGCATGGTGCAGAGGCCGAGCAGCACCCAGGCGCCGATGATGCCAACGGCGGGCAGGGCGAAGTCGAAGTCGCCGAGCCACCCGCGCGTCCAGTCGGCAAGGCCGACGGCGGTCAACATCTGATTGACGAGACCGGTCGAGGCGAACATCCAGCTCCAGGCGATACCGGCGGCGACCAGCGGGATCACCTGCGGCAGGAACAGAACCGTGCGCGTCAGCGTGCCGAAGGTGCCGGCCATGTGGCCGCGGATCGCTGAGGCCACGGCGAGGCCGAGCAGGACCGGGATCACCGTGAAATAGAGCACCAGCTCGAAGGCGTTGCCGATGATCGAGAGAAGGTCGGGGTCGGTCAGCACCGTCACATAGTTGGCAAGCCCGGTGAACCGGGCCTTGCCGATGCCGTCCCAACGCAGCGTCGAGTAGTAGAGCGACATGATGAGCGGAGCCAGCACGAACACGGCATAGGCTGTGAAGGCCGGCAACACGAACAGTATGGCCGTATATCGAGCCCTGCGGCTCCGCCCGGTCGGCAGAAGTCGCAAGGCCCGCGGCCGAGCGTCGGTGAGGGGCGTTCCGTCGGTCATGCCGGGCTCCGCTCGTCTTCTTCGTCTCTCGCCGCTCAGCGGGAGAGTTGGGTCTCGTATTCCTTCTGGACCGCCTTCAGCAGGCCATCCGCCGTCTGCTGCCCGCCAATCATCTTCTGAAGTTCGGGCGTCCAGCCCGAGGCGAAGATGGCGCCGGTGGCGTTGGCGATGAAGTCCATGGCGCCGTTGTCCTTGGCGAGCGTCTGGCCGGCGGCCAGCGTCGCCTCGGTCACCGAGCCGGGCGTCACCGCGGGGATCGGCAGGTCGGCCGGGCCGCCGGGGTTGGAACCGCCGACTTCCACGTTGATTTTGCGCGCGTCGGGGTTGGTCGCCACCCAGTTGAGGAAGAAGGCGGCGCAATCGGCGTGGGCCGCCTTGGCAGCGATGCCGAAGGTGAGCGGGGCCGACATGGCGGCATGGCGGCCGCCGGCCTCGACGGAGGGCATCAAGAAGAAGCCGAATTTGCCCGTCGCCTGCTTGTCGAGATTGCCGGATTCCCAGTCGCCGTTGAACATGAACAGGCCTTCACCGCCGATGAAGCGGCTCATCATCTGGAAATACTCGATGGCGTTGGCGTCCTTCGGGAAGTAGCCGGCCTTGATCCAGCCTTCGAGATGCTGGGCCGCCTTGAGATTGTCGGGCGTGTCGATACTGGCGCCGTCCTTCTGGAAGATCCAGTCGTTGATCGGCTCCGGCGCGCCATAGGCGCCCATCAGGTTCTGCAGCGGGAAGGCGAGGCCGCCGGTGGCCTTGTTCCACTGCATGATCGGCTGGATGCCGGCCTCCTTGGCCTTGGCGAGGGCGGCGTCGAGATCGGCCAGCGACTTCGGCGCTTCCGTCATCCCGACCTTGGCGGCCAGCTCCTTGTTGTAGAACACGCCGGTCATCGAGTAGTTGAGACCCATGGCATAGAGCGAGCCGCTGCCGCGCGGCCGTCCGCCCTGCTCGACCCGCAACTGAACGAGCTGCGACGGCGGGAACTTGTCCCAGCCGAAGGCCGTGAAATAGGGGTCGAGGTTGGCGAGGAGGTCGTTGGCGACGAGATCGCTCATGGTCGGCAGCCGGATGAGATCCGGCGCGTCGTCCTCCGACAGCGTGCGCGGGCTGTTCTCCAGGAGGTTGGCGAACTGGTCTTCCTTGATGTCGAAGGTCACGTTCGGAAACTGCCGGGTGAACTCTTCGGCCAGCTTGGTCGGCAATGGGAAACCCGTCTCGAAATAGGCGTTGAGCACCACCGGATCGGCGCCGCAGCTTGGCGCGGCCTCAGCGCCGCCGGACAGGAGCGTCACCGGAAGGGCGACGCCGAACAACAGCCTTGTGGAAAGCCTGGCTCTCATGATCATCTCCTCCTTATACGCCGGCAAGCGGCGGCTGGCCGCTCCGTCTCCATCTCCCGCCGCGCCGCCCGGCTCCTCAGCCACGGACGTCGGCGGCCTCCTCACACCAGCGAGCGCAGCGCGTCGATGATCGCCGTCGCCCGCCGATCCTCAGGCCCCATCATCCAGTTGGTGACGAAGCCAAACCCGATCCGGCGTTCCGGATCGGCAAAGCCAACCTGGCCGCCGGCGCCGTCATGCCCGAAGCATTTCGGCCCGGTGTAGCGGCGGGCCTCCGAATCGAGCTGAAAACCGGCACCCCAGCGCGCGTAGGGCGGAATGGCCGCGAACACCGGCTCGCCGCCCGACCGCTCCTTGGTGGCGGCAGCAATTGTCTCGTCGTCGAGCAGGCGGACGCCGCTGGTGGAAACCACTGTCGCCGACCAGATGGCGGCGAGAGCCCGTGCCGAGGCGATGCCGCCGGCCCCGGGTATCTCGGCCGCCCTGATGCGGCGGTCGTTGAAGCCGCCATCGGCAGTGACGAGGTCGGCGGGCAGCGCCGACCCCAGCGTCATCGCGCGGTAGGGCCAGTTGGGGGCGGGCTTCAGCGCTTCCGTGGCCCAGAGTTCGCTGAGCGCCGGACTGACTTGCAGATGGGCCGGCCGATCCGCCTCGCTGTCCGGCAAGCCGATCCAGGCGTCGACGCCAAGCGGGCCGGCGATCATCTCCTGAAACAGGCGGCCGACGCTGCAGCCGGCGATCCGCCTGATCACCTCGCCATTGAGCCAGCCGTGGGTGATGGCATGGTAGGCATAACCGGTGCCCGGTTCCCACAGCGGCTCCTGCGCCGCCAGCACGGCCGCCATGCGGTCCCAATCGACGATATCGGCCTCGGTAAGGTCGGCCCGCGTCGCCGACAGACCGGCCCGATGGGACAGGGCGTCGCCGACGGTGACCTTCGCCTTGCCGGCCGTCGCGAACTCCGGCCAGTGGCGGCTCACCGGATCGTCATAGGAAAGGCGCCCGTCTTGCACGAGGCGCGCCGCCAGGATCGACAGCAGCCCCTTGGTGCAGGAGAAGACCACCGAGGGCGTGTCGTCAGTCCAGGCGCGACCATCGCGTTCGTCGGCGATGCCGCCCCAGAGGTCGACGACCGTCTCGCCGTCGATCCGCACCGAAAGCGCCGCGCCCATGGTCGGATGGCCCGCAAAGCTGTCGGCAAAGGCGTCTGCCAGTGGTTCGAAGCCGGGAGCCATGGTGCCGGAGATGAGGGGCGCCATCATCTGTCCTCCAAGGCAAGGTAGCCGTCGGCATCGACCGTCAGGGCCATCGGGTCGGAAAGGCCGACGACGTCGCCGCCCTCAAAGAGGCAAGCGAGAAGCATCGGCTTTTTCTGCCGGTCGCACACGACGCGACCGGAATAATGGCTTTCGGGCAGCAGAAGCCGCGCCTCCGACGGGCAGACGTGGTCGAGTGAGGCCAGCGGCATCGTCCAGATGCCGCCGATACCCCCGGCCCTGTCACCGGCGAGCTTGCTGCTGTCGCAACTGAAGACCATGTGGGCGCAGCCCCCGACGTCGACGATCTGCATGACTTCGATATGAGCGTAGCCACTGCCCGGTAGTGACAATGGCGGCGCCGCCAGCCAGTGATCGAGATCCCTCGACGTGGCATGGCCGACGATCCCCCGGTCGAGCGGGTCGCCATCGCGGCTTCGCGCCGTTAACAGCATGTGCCAGTTGCCATCGGTGCCGCGGAACACCCAAGGGTCGCGCCAAGCCTCTTCGGGCCAGGGCGACGAGCCCAGCGTTTCGTACCAGCGGCGATCGGCCGACAAGAGCGAGCCGGGGCGCTTCTTCCAGACATTGAGGTCGGTCGATACCGCAAGCCCCACCGTCTCGACATTGGCTGGCCCTTTCTCGGACAGAAAGCGTGCGCCGGTGTAGAACATGCGCCAGAGCCCGGTGTCGTCGCGCACCACGCAACCCGTCCAGACGGCCGTCGCGTCGAAGGCCTCCTCCTCACCGCGTTCGAGAACCGGCCCACGATCGGTCCAGTGCCGGAGGTCGGTGGAAACGGCATGCCCGATGCGGGCGTTGCGGTGGCGGGCGTCGGGGTGGCCGAGCGACCTGGGAGCATTGAGGAAATAGAGATGATAGGTCGCCCCGTCATCGGCGATCCAGAAATCCCAGACCCAGCTTTGTGGCGGGCAGAAAACCATGGTGCGTCCCACAGCCCTTTGCTAAACCATCCTTGCTAAAACCATTTAGCAAATGCAATGGGCGGCGAAAGTTGTCAAGTGGCCTTAGGTCCGGCTATCCCAATGGTGATGGACGCGGGCTGAAAGAGCTGCAGTAGCGGAGAAGCGAACGAGTGCAGAAAAAGCGGGTCACTCTGGCCGACGTCGCCCGCCTTGCCGGGTTGTCGCCGACGGCCGCATCGATGATTCTCACCGGCCGGCCGGACACCCGTCTTTCTGCCGAAGCGCATGCCAAGGTGCATGCCGCTGCGGCGGAGCTCGGCTATCGTCCCAACGTGGCGGCCCGTGCCCTCAGGACCGATCAGTCGCGATCGATCGCCTTCATTTCAGACTATGTCGCGACCACCCGTTTTGCCAGCGGGCTCATTCGCGGTGCGCTGTCCGCCGCAGACGCTGCCAAGAACGTCCTCTTGGTGCTGGAGACCGGCGGCGAGCCGGCGCGGACGCTGCGGGCGATCGAGGCGGCGCTCGACCGTCAGGTCGACGGGGTGATTCTGGCGGCCATGCGGGCCCGCGAGGTTTTTCTTCCGGATATCGCCATTCCCGTGCCGACTGTCATGTTGAACGGCACCAACGCCCGCTTTCCAACCTCGGTGCTGCCGGACGAGTTCGAGGGCGGCCGGACCGCGGTTCGGCTTCTGGTGGAGGCAGGCGTCACCGATCGCCTCGTGCTGCTCGGGCACAATCCCGAGGACGAGCGCGGGCAGTTCCGCTCCGAGCCCATTTCGCGGCGTCTCGCCGGCATCCGGGCCGAGATGGCCGCCCATGGGCTGACCTTCGCCACCGAGCTGAGCTCCTGGGATTGGGAGGTGGCGAACGGCTACGACCTGGTGCGGCGCCTGCTCCGCAAGGAGCGCCCGAAAGGGCTGCTCTGCCTCAACGACCGCCTGGCGTTCGGCGCCTATCAGGCCCTCGGCGAGGCCCACCTGTCGATCCCCGGCGACGTGGCGCTGATCTCCTTCGACAATGACGAGCTGGCGTCCTATCTCCGCCCCGGCCTCACCACCATAGCGCTGCCGCACGGGAACATGGGGCAACTCGCCATCGAGTTGCTGCTCGGGGCAAAGCCGGCAGCGGGCGAGCATCTGGTGCCGATGTCGGCCGTGCGTCGGGGTTCCCTTCCGACGACCACCCTCTAGTTGGGTGGCATCCCGGCCGCCATAGTTCCGCCAACAGCCCGCCGCATGGAAGCGAAAACGCCGCGAAAGGGCTTCTCGCCGCTTTGCGCGTGCCTTGCTCGCGGGAAAAGCCGGCTTTGCTGACGAAATTCCTTGAAAGGCGGCGAAAAGGATCGCAAGGAAAGCCGGAAAGGGACGGCGCGGCATCATGGCAGGCGACGACGGCACGACAAGGGGCGGCGCGGGACGCGACGCCAAGGCGGAACGGGAGCGGCGTCTTGCCGAGGCCCTGCGCGAAAACCTGCTGAAGCGCAAGGCGCAGGCGCGCGGCCGTCGTGCCGGCGAGGCCGACCAGCGGGCCGGGCTCGCCGCGGCGCAGCCGGATCAGGCCAAGACGCCGGGCGGCGCCGACGAGTAGCGCCGCGGGCCGCACGACCGAACATGGATTTTTGCCGGCGTCGCCGGCCAGAGGTGAAGATGGACAAGATCAGGATCGTCGGCGGCAACCCGCTCAACGGCATCATTCCGATTTCCGGCGCCAAGAATGCGGCCCTGCCGCTGATGATCGCCAGCCTGCTGACCGACGAGACGCTGACGCTGGAAAACGTGCCCCGTCTCGCCGACGTGCGTCAGCTCACCAATATCCTCGTCAATCATGGCGTCGACTACGGCGTCAACGGCAAGCGCCAGGGCGAAGGGCTTCTGACCGGCCAGACCGTGTCGCTCACCGCCCGCTCGATCACCGACACCACCGCGCCCTATGAGCTGGTCTCCACGATGCGTGCGAGCTTCTGGGTGATCGGGCCGCTTCTCGCCCGCATGCACGCGGCGCGCGTGTCGCTGCCCGGCGGCTGCGCCATCGGCACGCGGCCGGTCGACCTGTTCCTGATGGGTCTCGAGAAGCTGGGCGCCAACATCGACGTCGAGGGCGGCTATGTGGTGGCCAAGGCGCCGGGCGGCCTTGTCGGCAACCGCGTCGTCTTCCCCAAGGTGTCGGTCGGCGCCACCCACGTCATCATGATGGCGGCGACGCTCGCCAAGGGCGAGACGGTGATCGAGAACGCCGCCCGCGAGCCCGAGGTGGTCGACCTCGCCCGCTGCCTCTCCGCCATGGGCGCGCGCATCACCGGCGCCGGCACGTCGACCATCGTCATCGAAGGCGTCGACCGCCTGCGCGGTGCCCGTCACCGCGTCGTTGCCGATCGCATCGAGACCGGCACCTATGCCATGGCCGTGGCGATGACCGGCGGCGACGTGCTGCTGGAGGGCGCCGAGGCGTCCTTGCTGGAAGCGCCCATCGAGGTGCTGCGTCAGGTCGGCACCGAGATCGACGAGACCAACAGCGGCCTGCGCGTTCGGCGCAACGGGGCCGGCATCGTGGCCGCCGACATCGTCACCGATCCCTTCCCCGGCTTCCCGACGGACTTGCAGGCGCAATTCATGGCGCTGATGACCCGGGCGCGCGGCACCGCCCGCATCACCGAGACCATTTTCGAGAACCGCTTCATGCATGTCGCCGAACTCGCCCGTTTCGGTGCGCACATCAGTCTGGAAGGGCAGGTCGCCACCGTCGAGGGCGTCGAGCGCCTGAAGGGCGCACCGGTGATGGCCACCGATCTCCGCGCTTCGGTGTCGCTGGTGATCGCCGGCCTCGCCGCCGAGGGCGAGACGGTGATCAACCGCGTCTACCACCTCGACCGTGGCTTCGAGCGGCTGGAAGACAAGATCGGCCGCTGCGGCGCCGTCATCGAGCGGATCAGCGGCTGATATCATGGATGTCGTGATCCGCGAGGCCGAGGCGAGCGACGAGGGAGCCTGGCGCCGTCTCTGGGCCGGCTATCTCGCCCACCTCGACAGCACGGTGCCGGATGAGGTCACCGCCCATACCTGGGCGCGCATCCTCGACCCGGGAAGCCCGGTGTTCTGCCGCCTCGCCATTGCGGACGACGCCGTGATCGGCTTCGCCGTCTGTCTTCTGCACGAGGGCAGTTGGGCGCTGACGCCGCACTGCTACCTCGAAGATCTTTTCGTCGATCCGGCAAGCCGCGGCCGCGGCGCCGGCCGGGCATTGATCGAGGATGTCCGCGCCCTCGCCAAGGCCAGGGGCTGGAACCGGCTCTACTGGCACACCTATGAGGACAACCCGGCCCGCCGTCTCTACGACGGCTTCGCCCCGGCGAGCGGCATGGTCGTCTACAAGCTGACGCCCTGATCTGCCCGGTTCGGCGGCCCGCGCCGGACGTTGATATGGCCGGCGGCTCCGGCATAATGGCGGCCCCGGCCAAGCGCCTCTGGGAGGACCGGACGCCATGATCGCCATCGACGCCTTCGATCCCGAACGCGACCTTCTCTTTGAACGTGTCGTGCAACTGCCGCGACGACTCATCTGGAAAGCCTGGACCGAGCCCGAGACGCTGATGAAGTGGTTCTGCCCCCGTCCCTGGGAGACGGTGAGCTGCCAGATTGATCTTTGGCCGGGCGGTCGCTTTGCAACCGTCATGCGCTCGCCCGAAGGCATCGAGGTGGCCGGAGCCCACTCCTATCTGGTCGTGGAGCCGGAAAGCCGTCTCATCTGGACGTCGGCGCTGACCGCCGGCTTTCGGCCGCACGCCCAGCCGACCAGCGACACCGACTTCGTCTTCACCGTGGCCCTGACTTTCTCGGACGAGGCGGGCGGCACCCGCTATCGGGCCCATGTCATGCATGCGACCCCCAAGGCGCGGCAGCGGCACGAGGACATGGGTTTTCAGGAGGGTTGGAGCACCGCGCTCGACCAACTTGTCGAGGCCATGGCCGGTCAGGTCTGACGCCGCTTGCCGCATCGAAGCGAACCGGCCTGTTTCCCTTCGCCCTTCAGGCGGCAAAGCCTTGCTTCGCCGCCTCATCCGCCCTATCTCAAGGCAACCTCGGCGGGGTGAGGTCTCCCTTTGCATCCCGCTGCCCTGACAGGAGCGGACAACCCTCCATGGACATGCTGAAACTCGCGGCTCTCGACGCCGAAGACCTCAAGGTGATCGCCGCCCACGCGCAGGACGCCGTCGGCAAGGTCGGCGACATCGTCTGGCGGCCGGCCGAGCATCGCCTTACCCTGGAACTCAACCGCTTTGCCTGGGAAAAGGCCGGCGGCCGTACCAAGGAACGCCGGCGCACGCTTCTGCATTTCGCCCGCGTCGGCGCGGTCAAGTCGGCCCATATCCGGCGCGATTTTCCCGATGCCATCGTCAGCCTGCTCACCATCCGCTTCGAGGGGCAGGACGACGACCCGTCGGGACGCATCTTCCTGGAGTTTGCCGGCGGCGGATCGATGCGGCTCGACGTCGAGTGCATCGAGGCGAGCCTGACCGATCTCGGCGCCGCCTGGGCCACCGAGCATCAGCCGCGCCACGATCTCAACTGACCGCCCGATCCTTTCGTTCTTCCGCTGGAGAGACCCGTGGCTATCCGCCTCGATGACCGCGCGCCCGATTTCGAGGCTCGCTTTTCCGCCTTCCTGACCACCAAGCGCGAGGTGTCGGCCGACGTCGACGCCGCCGTTGCCGACATCATCGCCGACGTGCGCGCCCGTGGCGATGCCGCGCTCCACGACTGGACGGGAAAGCTCGACCGCTTCGACAGCCGTGCCCGCGGCCTCCGCGTCTCCGAGGCGGAGATCGATGCGGCCGTCGCCGCGGTCAAGCCCGAGGTTATGGAGGCGCTGAAGCTCGCCCGCGACCGCATCGAGAGCCACCACGCTCGCCAGAAGCCGGGGAACGACCGGTACACCGATGCCATCGGCGTCGAACTGGGCTCGATCTGGACGGCCATCGAGGCGGTGGGCCTCTACGTGCCGGGCGGCACGGCGAGCTACCCTTCGAGCGTGCTGATGAATGCGGTTCCGGCCAAGGTGGCCGGCGTCGATCGTCTGGTCATGGTGGTGCCGACGCCGGGCGGCGAGGTCAACTCGCTGGTGCTGGCCGCCGCCCGGCTCGCCGGCGTCGACGAGGTCTACCGGATCGGCGGCGCGCAGGCGGTGGCGGCGCTCGCCTATGGCACCGAGACCATCCGGCCGGTGGCCAAGATCGTCGGCCCCGGCAACGCCTATGTCGCCGCCGCCAAGCGCCGGGTGTTCGGCACCGTCGGCATCGACATGATCGCCGGTCCGTCGGAGGTGCTGGTCATCGCCGACCGCGACAACGATCCCGACTGGATCGCCGCCGATCTGCTCGCCCAGGCCGAGCATGACAAGGCGGCGCAGTCCATCCTGATCACCGACGACGTCGCCCTCGCCGATGCGGTGGAAAAGGCGGTCGAACGCCAACTCGCGGCACTGCCGCGCGGCGGCATCGCCAGCGACTCCTGGCGCGACTACGGCGCCGTCATCCTGGTCGAGAGCCTCGACGGGGCCATACCGCTCAGCGACCGCATCGCGCCCGAACATCTGGAACTGGCCGTCGCCGACCCCGAGGCCATGCTGGGCCGCATCCGCAACGCCGGCGCCATCTTCATTGGTCATCACACACCGGAAGCCGTCGGCGACTATGTCGGCGGCTCCAACCACGTGTTGCCCACCGCGCGCTCGGCCCGCTTCTCGTCGGGTCTAGGCGTGCTCGATTTCATGAAGCGCACGTCGCTTCTGAAGGTGCCGCCGATGGCGTTGAGACAGATCGGCCCGGCCGCCATCGCCCTTGCCGAAGTCGAGGGGCTTGGCGGGCATGCGCGGAGCGTGTCGATCCGCCTTAATTGACCGGCTTACTGGCTGGTCTTGCAGGTGTTGATGCCGAGAAGCGCGTAGGCCCCGCAGAAGTTGAGCAGTCCTGTCGCCACGAGCGCAACGCCAATGAGGCCCACGAGCCACGCCCAGCCGCCGAGGCCCACAAAGGCCATGCCGGCAAGCGATGGCACCGCGATGATGAGAAGGATGACGCCGGCGATGAGCCGGATGAGGCGATCGGTTGAGCCGACGTTCTTGATCATGGCACTCTCCCTGTCTGCCACGGAATTTGCTTCCGTGGCAAAAGGATAGACCCGGCCGATGCAACCAGCAACGCGCCAAAGTGCGAGACTCGCAGGCAAAACGCGCGGCCGGAGCCGCGCGCTTGAGATGGGATCTTCGCTTGGTTTCAGGCGGCCCTGAGCCCCTTCACGAAACTGGTAACCTCCGCCTTCAGGTTGGCCGCTTGCGTCTGCAGCGCGCCGGAGAGCCCCATCAACTGCGTTGCCGCCGAGCCGGTCATTTCGGCGGCGGTGCCGACGCCGGCGATGTTCTCGGTCACGCCGCTCGCTCCGGTGGCCGCTTTCTGGGTGTTGCCGGCGATCTCCGTCGTTGCCGCCCCCTGTTCCTCAACCGCGCCGGCGATCGACTGAGTCACCTCTCGGATGGTGCCGATGGTCGACACGATCAGCGATATGCTGTCGACGGTAATGGACGTGGCCGCCTGCATTTCCTGGATCTTGCGGGCGATTTCCTCGGTGGCCTTGGCGGTCTGGCCGGCGAGGTTCTTGACCTCCGAGGCGACGACCGCAAAGCCCTTGCCCATCTCGCCGGCTCGTGCCGCCTCTATGGTGGCATTGAGGGCGAGAAGGTTGGTCTGCTCGGCGATGGCGCGGATCAGCTCCACCACCTCGCCGATGCCCTGGGCCGAGGCGGATAGCGTCTTGACGTTTTCGCTGGACCGCTGCGCCTCGACGGCGGCGTTCCGGGCAATATCGGCCGACCGCGTCACCTGCGAGGTGATCTCGCGCACCGAGGCCGACAGCTCCTCGGTGCCGGCCGCCACCGTTTCCACGTTTTCGGAAGCGGTCTCGGCAGCGCCGGCGACAGCCTGGGCCTGTCGGCTGGTCTCCTCGGCGGTGGAGGCGAGATTGCGTGCGGCGTCGGCCACCTCGCCCGAGGATTGGACGAAGCCTTCGGCCAGCGCGCCCATCGCCGTCTCGAAATGGTCGGCGATGGCGGCGCGCTCGGCGACGAGCCGTTCCCGGTTGCGGGCTTCCGCTTCGGCGCCGGCAAGTCGCAGCCGCTCTGTCTCCATCAGGCCATCGCGGAACACCGTCAGCGTGGCGGCCATCTTGCCGATTTCGTTCTTCGCGTCGGCGTGGGGGATCGAGGTCGAGAGATCGCCGCCGGCGATGCCGCCCATGGCGGCGGTAATCCGATGCAGCGGCCGGACCACGCCATAGAAGACGAAGGCCAGCGCGCCGAGCGCCAGGACGATGCCGGCGGTGACGGTGGCGGCGGTGAGCGCAAAGGCGCTCCGATAGTCGGCCACCGCCTCGGCCTGCGCGATGGCAGTCTCAGCGTTGATCTGGTCGATGCCCGACTGCAGGGCGGCGATGACGGCGTTGAACGGCGGCTGCGACGCCTTGTTGAGAATGGTCGAGGCCGCGTCGGCCTTGCCGTCGACCATGTTCTGGTAGATGTCGTTGTGCATCTGAACGTAGGTCGGCCAGTTGGCCTTGAAGGCGGCCAGAACCTCCTGCTGCTTCGGCAGGTCGGCGATCAGGCCGGAATACTCGCCCACCGCCTTCTCGACGTCGGCGATCGACTGGTCGGCGAGGTCCTTGGCCTTCTGGCGCTCGCCGGCGTCGGTGATCTGGGCGAGGCGCGCCGAGCGGACACGCAGGCGCGTCGTCGCGTAGCGGATTTCTCCGAGGCTCCTGACCAGCGGCAGCTTGTGGTCGGCGAATTCGCTGATCCGTTCGTTGGCGGCCGACAGTTGCGAGACGGCGACCCATCCGAGGCCGCAGGTCATCAGCAACAGTGCGATGATGGTCGCCATCAGCGAAGTCTTGAGGGAAATGGTCATGAAAGCCCCCGAGCAAAATGCATCGGCGGTGTATTACATGCTTGCTTTGTTAATTAAGGATTTCGATTTGGCAGAGGCAGAGAATACTACGTGTTTTGCTTGATATCGACCGCATGTTCCCGACCCTTCTCATGGAAACATGCAGGAAGCACAAAGTATTTGGAAGCCTGAACGGGGCGGACGGAAAGGCCCATCCGCCCCGCTGCCGTCAGATGGCCCGTCAGGCGAGGCTCTTTTCGAGAAGCGACGCGACGGAGGCCGCGAAGGCCGCCGGGTCGCTCGGCGCCTCGCCGTCGAGGATGCGCGCCTGCCCGACGAGGAGCGGCGCCGCCGCCTTCACCGCTGCCGTATCGCCGGCGGCCGCCTTGGCCGCCAGCGCCTTGATCAGGCTGTGTCCCGCGTTGAGCTCCAGCACCGGCTTGCCGAGGGCAGACTTGCCTTCCTGGCGGGCGACCAGCTTCTCGGTCATGCGGTCGAGGCCGAAGTCGGAGGCGACGAGGCAGACCGGGCTGGTGGCGAGGCGTGCCGAGGTGCGGACGTCGGCGACGTCGTCCTTCAGCGCCTCCTTCAGGGTGGCAACGAGACCGGCCACCTCGGCGCCCGGCTTGTCGGCCTTGTCCTCTTCGAGCGGCTTAACGTTGTCGAGGTCGGCTTCGCCCTGCGTCACCGACTTGAAGGGCTTGCCCTCGAAGCCGAGCGCGGTGCGCACCCAGAAGGCGTCGACCGGATCGGTGAGGAGCAGAACTTCGAGGCCGCGCGCCGCGTATCCTTCGAGATGCGGCGAGGCCAGCACCTGCTTCTCGTCCTCGCCGAGGGCGTAGTAGATCGCCGTCTGGTTTTCCTTGAAATCCTTGACGACGTCGGCGAGCGACCGCCAGCTGTCGCCCGACGTGGTGGTCTTGAAGCGCACCACCTTGAACAGCTCGTCGCGGCGTTCCGGCGCCTCGTAGAGGCCTTCCTTGATCACCGCGCCGAAGGACGCCCATACCTTCTGGAACAGGTCGGCGTCGGTCTCGGCCAGCTTGGAGAGTTCGCTGAGCACGCGGCCGGTGACGCCCTTGGCGATCGTCTCCAGCACCGGGTTCTTCTGCAGCATCTCGCGCGACATGTTGAGCGGCAGGTCTTCGCTGTCGATCACGCCGCGCACGAAGCGCAGCCAGGCCGGCAGGATCTCCGCCTCGTCGGTGATGAACACCCGGCGCACATAGAGCTTCACCCGGCCCTTGCGGCTGGGGTCGAACAGGTCGAACGGCTTGTCGCGCGGCACGAACAGCAGCACGTTGTACTCCTGCCGCCCCTCGGCGCGGTAGTGCAGCGTCAGCGCCGGCTCGTCCCAGGCCGTGGCGACGTGGTGATAGAACTCCTTGTACTCGTCAGCCGTCACGGCCGACTTCGGCTTCACCCAGAGGGCCGAGCCGTCGGTCAGCTCGCGTGTTTCCTCGCCCTTGCCGAAGCGGATCGGCACCGGCACATGCGCCGAATACTCGTGGACGATGCGCTCCAGCGTGTGCTCCTCGGCGTAGGAGAGGGACTCCTCATTGAGGAACAGCTCCACCACCGTGCCGCGCGCCGGCGCATCGGCGAGATCGACCGGGGTCAGCTCGAAGGTGCCGGCGCCATCCGATTCCCAGGCCCAGGCCTCGTCGCTGCCGGCCTTGCGCGAGACGACGCGGACGCGGCCCGCCACCATGAAGGCCGAGTAGAAGCCGACGCCGAACTGGCCGATCAGCGCCTGACCCTCGGCCTTGTCGGCAAGGCCGTCGAGGAAGGCGCGCGTGCCGGAGCGTGCGATGGTGCCGAGGTTGTCCTTCAGCTCGTCATGGCTCATGCCGATGCCGTTGTCGGCGACGGTGAGCGTCTTCTTGTCCTTGTCGGCGGAGAGCGTGATGGCAAAGCCACCTTCGTCGGCGAGCTGCGGCTCGGCGATGGCGAGATAGCGCAGCTTCTCGCAGGCGTCGGCGGCGTTGGAGATCAGCTCGCGCAGGAAGATGTCCTTGTTGGAATAGACGGAATGCACCATGAGGTGCAGCAGGCGGGAAACTTCGGCCTCGAAGCTGTGACGTTCCGTTTGCGTCATGGTCTCGCTCATATGAAGGATAGGGGCCGGAAAGCCGGCGCGCGTCCGCTATGTGTTGCCGTGAAGGGCCGGAGTCAAGCGGCGTCGAGGCATGCGTAAAACTCCTGTCCGGGTCGACCTTTGCCGCCTTCGTGGGGCGGGGCGGTCGTGCTATGGCTCGACGATCATTTTGCGGAGGACAGTCGTGACCGACACCGCCACCATATCCGGGCGCCTTGTTTCGGTGACCCTCGACGCGGCTTCGATCGGCCAGATTTCGCGGGAGGTCGACCACGAGCGCCAGGTGGCGATCTTCGATCTTCTGGAGCAGAATTCCTTCGAGCCGGTGGGCGCGCCGGGTGGCGAGTTCTCCCTGCGTCTGTCGCTGGTCTCCAATCGTCTGGTGCTGCAGATTTTCCGGGGTGATGGCGAACCCGTCACCACCCACATCCTGTCGCTGACGCCCTTTCGTCGCATCATCCGCGACTATTATCTCGTCTGCGACAGCTATTACGAGGCGATCAAGGTGTCGACGCCGAGCCAGATCGAGGCGATCGACATGGGGCGGCGGGCGCTCCACGACGAGGGCGCGCAAATCCTCTCCGACAAGCTGTCGGACAAGATCCTCATCGACAAGCTGACGGCGCGGCGCCTGTTCACGCTGATCGCCGGATTGCGCTGGAAGGGCTGAGGCGGAAGCCGGAGCGCGGGCTACCAGGTTGGAGGCTCATGACGGACGACGTAGGACCAGAGACGGAGGCAAAGCAGCCCGGCGCGGTGCTGTTCGCCTGTTCGTTCAACGCGGTGCGCTCGCCCATGGCGGCGGCCATCGCCCGTCATCTGTTTCCCGGCAAGATCTTCGTCGACTCCGCCGGCGCCCGCCGCGGCGAACTCGACCCCTTCGCGGTGACGGTGATGGACGAGATCGGCCTCGACATCTCCCACCACAGGCCGCAGACCTTTGAAGATCTCGAAGACAGCAACTTCGACCTGATCGTGTCGCTCGCCCCGGAAGCCCATCACAAGGCGATCGAATACACGCGCTATAACTCCGTCGAGGCCGAATACTGGCCCACTGCCGACCCGACGCTGGCCACCGGTTCGCGCGAGCGCATTCTCGACGAGTATCGCGCCGTCCGCGACCAGCTGATGGCCCGCATCAAGGCCCGGCTGGGCTGGACGCCGGCCTTCGAGCCACGCCGCGAGGGCGTGCGCGAGGAGGGGGCGGCCGCCGAGAACGGCTGATCGAGGCGCTCCCGGATGCGACCTCCGTCCATCCGCTCGCTTTTCCCGGCGTTTTTCCGCCTGGGTGGTTTATTTTGCAGCGCATTTCGGATAGTTATCCGCCACCAAATCCCGAAAAACGGATCAATGCCCGCATGACCAAGGAAGAAGTCCTGGAGTTTCCAGGCGTCGTTTCGGAACTTCTGCCCAACGCGACTTTCCGCGTTCGTCTCGAGAACGACCACGAAATCATCGCTCACACCGCCGGCCGCATGCGCAAGAACCGCATCCGCGTGCTGGCAGGCGACAAGGTTCTGGTCGAGATGACGCCCTACGACCTCACCAAGGGCCGCATCACCTATCGCTTCAAGTGAGCGGCTTGAGGAGGCGGCCAACCGCCCCGGCTCGATCCGGGATGCGGACGGCTGTCTCCAGGCCACCGAAGGTGAGCTGATGACCAATCGTCCCGTCCTGGTTCTGGCATCTGCGAGCCCGCGCCGCGTGGCGCTGCTCAACCAGCTCGGCATCGCCCCCGATCTGCTGCTGCCGGCCGACGTCGACGAAACGCCCGGCCGGGCCGAGCTGCCGCGCCGTCTCGCCCGCCGTCTCGCCCGCGCCAAGGCCGAGGTTGCAGCCCATCGCGTGCCGCTGCAGGACTATCCGGGCCGCGAGGTGCTGGTGCTGGCCGCCGACACCGTCGTCGCCGTCGGCCGCCGCATCCTGCCCAAGGCGGAAACCTTCGCCGACGCGGAAGCCTGCATCGCGCTCCTGTCCGGCCGCACCCATCGCGTCTTCACCGGCCTTGCGCTGGCAACGCCGTCGGGCCTCCGGGAAAAGCTGGTCGAGACGCGCCTCCGCTTCAAGCGCCTGTCGTCGCAGGAGATGGCCGACTATCTCGCCTCCGGCGAATGGCAGGGCAAGGCCGGCGGCTATGCCATCCAGGGCTTCGCCGGCGCCTTCGTCGCCTCGGTGTCCGGCTCCTATTCCTCGGTGGTCGGCCTGCCTCTCCATGAAACGGCGAGCCTGCTCGAAGCCGCCCGCTATCCGGTGCGGGCGCGCTGGCTCGATGGAGCCCTCGCCTGATGGTCGCCCCGAAGGGCCCCCGCTGCCCCAATTGCGGCGAACCGACCGATCCGGCCTTCAAGCCCTTCTGCAGCAAGCGCTGCAAGGACGTCGACCTCAACAGGTGGCTGAAGGGCTCCTATTCCATACCCGTCGTCGAATACGACGATCTGCCGCTGCCCGACGACGAGGACGACGGCCGCACCTGACTTAGGCCTCGCCGGGAGACGCGGGCAGGGGTGCTCTTCGCCCTTGAAATGGCTCGCCTTTCCATTCCTTGCCGGCGTAGTTGATTTTTCCCGCCAAACCCTCTGGACAGGTCCGCGCGGACTATCTATAAGGCCCGTGCTTCGCCGTTGGGACGACACCAAACGCCCAGTGGATCGCGGCAAGTGCCTGAGTAGCTCAGTTGGTAGAGCATGCGACTGAAAATCGTAGTGTCGGTGGTTCAATTCCGCCCTCAGGCACCATCCATCTCATAAGTCATTGAAAATTAAAGATTATCGTCTTCGGAGTCCGCCTTTCATCGGGGAGGCGGAGTGATTTTGGTGGTCGTGACCGGGGCGACGCGCCTGAATCCAACTTGTCCCACTCCTTGGTGCCGGTTTGTTGCGAGGCCGGGAAAAAGCGGGTGCTCTCAGGCGAACCGGCCCGCCTTCGCGAACCGGATGCGGAAAGAACCCATTCGAGCATATTTGCCACCAACGGGTTTCTTTCCGAACTAGGGATCAAGCCGTTGCAGGAATCCTTGCGATCACCTTGATCTCGAAGTCGAAGCCGGCGAGCCAGTTGACGCCGACGGCCGTCCAGTTGGGGTAGGGGCGCTCGCTAAACACCTGCTGTTTGACGGCCATGATCGCCCCGAACTGGTTTTCCGGGTCGGTGTGGAAGGTCGTCACGTCGACGATGTCGTCGAAGGTGCAGCCGGCCGCCTCCAGCACGGCCTTCAAGTTGTCGAAGGCGAGCTGAACCTGGCGGGCGAAATCCGGCTCGGGCGATCCGTCCGGTCGGCTTCCCACCTGTCCGGACACGAACAACAGGTCGCCGGAGCGGATGGCGGCGGAGTAGCCATGGGCTTCGTAAAGGGCGTGCCGGTTGGCGGGGAAGACGGCATCACGCTGGGCCATTTCAATTCTCCTTGGATTGTCGTTGGGAAAGGGGCGGGCGCAGCCAGAAGCTTCACTTTCCGCCGCGCGTCGTTTGATATACGGTGCGTATGCGAAACTACCATATACGCGGCGTATGTCAATTTCATATACGTGGCGTATGTGAAGTGGGGGCTGGACGATGGCAAGGCGACGGCTGGAAACGATGGAGGAGAACCGCCTCAAGCTGATCGCCGCGGCGCGCAAGGCCTTTGCCGAGAAGGGCTTCTCCGACGCCTCCATGGACGAGCTGACGGCCAGCGTCGGCCTGACTCGCGGGGCGCTCTATCACAACTTCGGCGACAAGCGGGGGCTCCTCGCCGCCGTGGTCGATGAGATCGACTCGGACATGGCCGCGCGCGCCCAGGCGATCGGTGCCAGGGGCGGCGGCGGCTGGCAGGGCATGCTGGCCGAGGGCGCCGCCTATATCGAGATGGCGCTCGATCCGGAGGTGCAGCGCATCGTTCTTCTCGACGGGCCGGCGGTGCTGGGCGACCCTTCGCAATGGCCGAGCCAGGGACGCTGCCTGCAAGTGACCAAGCAGGCGGTGGAACGCCTCATCGAGGAAGGCGTCATGAAACCGGTCGATGCGGAGGCGGCGGCACGCCTCCTGTGCGGCGCGGCCCTCAACGCCGCCCTCTGGATCGCCGCGAGCGACAGCCCGGAGGACGTGCTGCCCAAAGCGGTCGAGGCCTTCCAGGCCCTGGCTTCGGGCTTTCTGGCAAAGCCGGCGTAGCCTGGAGCATCATCCGACCGGAGTGAAACGAGGATCGATGAGATGATGCTTCAAACAAGAACTTGGAGCGCCGATCTGATTCAATCAGATCGACCAGCGCTCCAGGCGTCTCGCTTCCTGTTAGGAATGATTCCAATCAAGTGCGGGCTAATGCTAACTTGAGAATAATTATCATATTTAGATAGGTCTTGATCCGTACAGTATTGCTGAAGCTCGGGCCGTTCCCGATGGGAACAGAGCTGGCACCGGCCAGTTGGGACAACGATTGTTGTCCCCAATCCGAAGGCCGAGCTTTGATGGAGAGCTGCGATGAGACCGCCATTTTCCCCAAAAAGCCTTCTTTCCCTTGCCGGCGCGACCGCGCTGCCGCTTCTCTCCGCTTCGCCGGCCGCCGCCCATGTCAAATGGTTCGCGCCCTATATCGTCGGCGCGCCGCCGCAGCCGATAGCGGCGACGCTCGGCAATATCTGGTTCTGGACCGGCATCGTCCTGGTTCTCGTCTTCTTTCTCGCCACCCGCTTCGTCGAGCGGTCGCCCGCCGGCGAAGCGATCCTGCAAGGCCTCGATCGCGCTACCGATCCGCTCTGGCTGAGGCTCGATGATTTCGTCCGCGTGGTCATCGGCGCCTTCTTCGTCGCCATCTTCGCCATCGGCGGCGTCTACCTGACGCCCGACCTCAAGACGCCGGCGGAGTGGGTGTCGTGGATGCAGCTCCTGATCGCCGCGCTGATCTTCTCGCGCCGGACCCAGCCGCTCGCCGCCGCCGGCATCATCGGCCTCTGGCTCCTGGCGCTGCGCGACTATGACATCTTCCATCTGCTCGACTATCTGGCGCTCGGCGTCGGCGTCGCCGGCTATCTGGTGCTGGAGGCGATGCCGAACCCCGATTGGCGGGCGCGCCGCTTCGAGGTGCTGCGCTGGGGCGTCGCCATCGCGCTGATGTGGTCGAGCCTTGAGAAGTTCGCCTATCCCGACTGGTTCTATCCGCTGGTCGAGGAAAAGCCCTTCCTCACCTTCGGCATGCCGCGCGACGTGTTCATCCCCATGGCCGGCGTCGCCGAGTTCACCATGGGCTTCGGCCTGATCTGGACGCCGCTGGTGCGCCGCCTGTCGGCGATCGCCCTCTTCGTCATCTTCAATGCCGCGGTCTATCCCTTCGGGCGGGTCGACCTGATCGGCCACGCCCTGATCATGGCCATCATCGTTGCCATCGCCGCCGACCGGACCCGCGAGGTGCATTTCCTGCCAGCGGTGAAGCGGGCGCTGGCCGGCGTGCCGGCCGGCCTTGCAGCGGCGTTGGTCGTGTTCGTCACCGGTTACTGGGGCCTGCATGTCGCCATCTATGGCGCCGGGGGCAACGTCGGCGCGGCACCGGCCGAGCATCTCACCCACACGCCGAATGCCGAGAATCCGCATGGCGTCACCGGCACGAGCGACGGCGTATCCGATGCCGTAAATGCCGCAGCGGCCTATCAGGCGGCCATGGATCGCATGCACGGCCCGATGATGAACGGCATTGCCGACCCCGATCCGGACGCCGCCTTTGTCCGTGGCATGATCCCGCACCATCAGGGCGCGATCGACATGGCGGAAACGGTGCTGAAGTTCGGCAAGGACCCTGAGAACCAGCATTTCGCCCGCGAGATCATCGATACGCAGACGCGGGAGATCTCTGAAATGCGCCAGTGGTTGCGTCAGAGGGGCATCGCCGAACCGTAAGGCCGGCGCCAGTATCCGGAGGTGAGAACCTGATTTCGCGGCAGGATTGCCTCGAAATGCTCGCGCAGGTCGAGCGCGGCGGCCCGCTCGGCCGCCACCCAAACCCTGGTCTCAGGGGATAGCGGCGTCTCGCGCATGGCTTTCGCCAGGAGCTGTCCGGGCGGGGCCGTGTTGCGAGGAAGGAAGTGCAGCGCGACGGCCGGCGGCGCGTCGAGGGCCAGAACGTCGCGTCTGTCGGGCACCTCGAGCCAGACGGTTCCCCGCGCCGCTCGAGGCAGGCCGGCGAGGATGCTCGCCACGGCGGGAAGGCCGGTCTCGTCGGCGCCCAGCAAGATGTCTTGCGGCGGCCAATCCAGCCTGAACCCGCGGCGCGGTCCGGATATATGAGCCCTGTCGCCGGGGCGGGCACGCCGCGCCCAGCTCGCGCAAAGGCCCCCGTGCATTGCCATGTCGATGGTGAGCGATCCGGCGCGCCGTTCGCGGACGGTATAGGCGCGGCCGTGCTTGCGGCCAGCGCCGGGTGAGGGAACATGCAGCTTGATCCACTCGGCCGGCCCTGCCGGATCCTCGTGGTCGGGCTCCAACTCCTTGAGGACGACGCGGCGCATATGTGGCGTCAGATCGAAGGCCTCGACGACAGTGACGGCCCGTCGCCGGTTGGCCCGGCGGATGGCGTCGAAGCGGTCGAGCTGATCCAGGAGATCGGCACGCATGAAGCCTCCCTCGTTCGTCCGGATGGAGCATCCGGCCGGTGAGACGCTGATGGCGATCGATAATGGAAAGGTCGGTGGGGATCTCTGCCGAGACGGCGTGTTTCGCCGTCTCGGACAAAGAAGGGTGGTTAGGTCAGCCCGGCGGCGGGCGACGGTTCAACTCGTCGGCGGCGCTGGGCTGGAGCGTCGGGTCGAAGCCCGTCCAACCGCTTTCGCGGTAGAGCTGTTCGCGCTCGGTCAGGTTGACCGGCGGCGTCTCGTCGAGGAGGCGAGCCACCAGCGCATCCTGACTGTCGTCGGTGCGCACCGTCACCATCGTGCCGCCACGGCGGATGGCTTCGGCATAGACCTCCGCCTCCTCGGGCGTCATGCCGGAGCTGGTCAGCGCATCGACGATACCGCCGGCCACGCCACCGGCCACGGCGCCGGCCGCGAGACCGGCCAGCGTCGAGACGAACCAGCCGGTCGCCACGATCGGGCCGAGGCCGGGAATGGCCAAGAGGCCGACGCCGGCCAGCGCGCCGGCGCTGCCGCCCAGTACAGCGCCGATGCCCGAACCGGCCGCGGTGGCTTCGGCGCCGTCGCTCACGCGGTTGTCCTCGCTCTCCGGCGAGATGACGGAGATGTCGTCGTTGGGGATACGGGCGGCGCGGAGCCGGTCCACCACCGCCATGGCATCGGACCATGTGTCGTAAAGTCGGGTATGCGTGCTCATGATGCTATCCTTCCCAGTTCACTGGTTTCGGGGCGGTTCGGATGACCGCCTGGCAGCCAACCGCCGCGTCACTCCGCGCTGATGGTGCCCTTGTAGTCGACCGCCACGCTGACGGTGGCGCCGTTGCGGCGCGCATGGCCGCGCCAGATACCATCCTCGGTCTGCTTGAGACCGCTGACGTCGGTGTAGCCGGCCTCTTCAAGCCAGGACTTGGCCTGCGCCTCGGTGAAGCTGTTGGCGCCCGGCTCCAGGTTGGGATTGGCCGGCGTGGTCTGGGCCGGCGGCGTGTTGGGCGCGGTCGGCGCGGCAGGGTCGGGAGCCGGGGTGGCTGGCTCGGACTGCGTGGAGGTCTGGGCAAACGCGCTGCCGGCGAAGACCAGAGCGGTGGCCATGAAGAGCGAGGCGAGTTTCATGGGGATCTCCTCGGACACTGAGAGATTGCCGGTGAAGTGGAGCCGGGAGACGGCGACCGGCCGGCAACTTTGGAGAATGGCGGGGTAGCGCTTGCGGCATTCCCGCTCCGCCTTCTCAACGTCTCGGCGCGGCAATAGTTCCAGGGGGCGGCCCGGCCGACAGCGGGAACCGTCGCTGTACGTGCCCGTCCGCGCTCGACCGAAAATCGGTCAAATGGCAAACGGGGGCGGAACCGTTTCGCCTCTGGGGAATTCAGTTGGAGGTGTTTCGTCCAACTCAGCTGGACGTCCGAACTGGGGACCGTCTGCCCGGTTCCTATCGGCTCGAAACTCAAAGCGCATCATGATGTCCGATGATATTCTCTCTTACTTGCCGGCCATGCGTGCCTTTGCGCGATCTCTATGTGGCAATGCCACGGATGCCGACGATCTGGTCCAGGAAACCCTTGTAAGAGCGATCGAAAACATCTCCAGCTACACGCCGGGTACCAATCTCCGGGCCTGGCTTTTCACCATCATGCGCAACCGCTTCTACTCCAACTGCATTAAGCAGAAGCGGGAACGGACAGGCGATGAGGATTGCGCGTCCCAGCAGCCGACGGTCTCGGCGCAGCAGGAATGGCAGGTTCGGATCAGGGAGCTGGAGAAGGCGCTGGAGGAGCTGCCCGTTCACTATCGCGAGGCCATCGTGCTGGTGGTGGTGCTGGAGGAAAGCTACGCCCGTGCCGCGGAGATCCTCGAATGCGACATCGGCACGATCAAGAGCCGCATCAATCGTGGCCGCCGCATGCTGCGCGCCGCCATGGGCGAGGAAATCTAGCCAAGCTGATGCTTCGCTTCTGCGCCAGCCAGGCCGAGCAGCGAAGCGAGGGGAATGGAACTTCTGTCGAGTTTGTCGGTTGGAATCCTCGCATGCCGCAAGGCGCGGCCAGCCGGCCAGCCCCGAAGCGAGCGGTAGCCGCAACAACGCGGTTGAGCGTCGACAATCGGCAAGAGAGGCCGTGACCTCTTTCTCTCCCCGAGACGCATGACGACCGGCAGAAACGCAACCCGAGGAGAACAACCATGGACGATATCCGCGAACACTATCTGGCTTGGCTCCGCGACGCCCACGCGATGGAAGAGCAGGCCCTCACGATGATGCGCGGCATGCTGTCGCGCCTCGAGCATTACCCCGTCCTCTGCGCGCGCATGGAAAAGCACATCGCCGAAACGGAACGGCAGGCCGAATCTCTCAGAAAGCTGCTGGAAGGGCGCGACAGCGGCACGTCGGCCGTGAAGGATGTGCTCGGCAAGGCCACCGCGCTCGGTCAGGCCCTCAGCGGCATGTTCGCCGACGACGAGGTGATCAAGGGCGCCATGGCGAGCTATACCTTCGAGCAGATGGAGATCGCCGCCTACAAGGTGCTGATCTCGACCGCCGCGGTCCTTGAAGATACGACGGCCATGGCCGTCTTCGAGGAGAACCTTGCCGAAGAGCAGGATATGGCCGACTGGCTGTTCGATCACCTTGATCAGACGACGCGGATCTTTCTTGCCCGCGACGAAGCCGGTCTCCCCGCCCGCCGCTGACCCTCGGGCACTTCCGCGCTGAAATGATCGGACAGACCGTCGCGCCCCGTGCGGCGGTCCTCTTTTTGGGCTGGCTGTGGCGCCTTAACGCGGCCGTGAAGCCTCGTCGGCCGCTTCCGCACCCTGCTGGCGATCCAGTGCCTTGCCGAGTTCGAGGGCCAGCTCGCGCAACCGATCCGGCACGGGCTCGGCGGCGATGGCGTCGAGGAGACGCCGGGCGGTCGCCCTCAACTTCGAGAGGTCATCCTCCGTCAGTTGCTCGCCGCATGGGTCGTCGGAAGGGTGATTTGAAGACATGATCGCTACAGCTTAGGCGCGCCGTCTGAACATCATGTTACCTGGCAAAGCGCGCCGCACTCCGGTTTTCCATAAAACCGCCGGATCCGGTTTCACGCAATCCCTTTTGGCGGCCCGGGCCGCTCGAGTGGCCCGGACCGGTGGGCGAACCCATACTTAAAGGTCTGTTGTCTTTGCCTTATTGACCGTTTGATCGACCATCGGGTCGCCGGCCGAACGCACACGAAGATTGTTCTGGACGTGTCTGACCCCCGCGCATTGCTCGGCGCAATCCTCGGCCGTCCGCTTGGCCTGGCGCGAGTCGACATAGCCGGTCAGCGTGACCTCGCCACCGGACACCTCAACCGTGATGTCGGACGCGTCAAGCGTGTCGTCGTCGCTGAGGCGGTCGCTGACATCCTCCTTGATCCGCTCGTCGGAACGGACATAGCCCTTCGGCCCCTTGCCGCGAAACGAGCCGGTTGATCCGGCGAACCGCCCCTCGTCCGCGCGGGCCTCGGCAGAGACATAGCGGCTGATCCAGTTGCCCCTTTGAGGCCATCCACCGCGCGGAGAGTCGCCCGGGAAGCTCTGATCATCGTGATCGTCGTAGTCTCGCTCGGTGCCCGAGCGGACGCCGTAGCCTTCGTTGAAGCGGTCCCGCCCCTCGAAGGATCGATTTCCGCCGCGGCTGCCGAGATCGGATCGTCCGGAATCCCGGCGCGCGAAGTCGAAGGCGTGACCGCCGCCGTCCCGTTCGACGCCCCGTCGAGGCGCGCCGTAATAGCCGCCGGTGTCACCCCAATCTCTTCGGCCCTCGTAGCCGCGGCGGCCACGAAAGGCCTCGTCGTCCCGGTCGAACTCATCGAAGCGCCGCCTGAGCGAGCCCGTTTCATCGTCTTGAACCCAGCGGCCGGTCAGTCGCTGACGATCGTCGTCATAGTCGCGAGAGGGGAAGTCGCGTTCGTTTCGCCCGTTTGCCATATCCTGCCTCCTCTGACCGTCTTGCGGCGCCATGTGCGCCGGTTTCGCATGACAACCAGCAAATCAGCGGATTGTTCCGGCCCGAGGGGGTGGCCGGCGTCAGGTCGAGAACGGCTCGCGCCTCGGCATTGAGCCGAGCCGGCGCGGGCCAGGTCGTCATGGAAGGGGCCTGAGTTGCGACCTAGATCAACGGCTTGCCGCCGGTGACCGCGACGGTGGCACCGGAGACGTAGCTCGACATGGGCTCAGCCAGCATCACATAGGTCGAAGCGAGCTCGACCGGCTGTGCCGGCCGCTTCATCGGATAGTTGGCGCCGAACTTCGACGTTCTTTCGCCGGACATGCTGGCCGGAATGAGCGGCGTCCACACCGGGCCGGGGGCGACGCAGTTCACGCGGATGCCCTTTTCGGCGAGCAGTTGCGCAAGGCCGCCGGTGAAGTTCTGAATCGCTCCCTTGGTCGTGGCATAGGCGAGAAGGCTGGGGCTCGGGTTGTCGGCGTTGATCGAGGCGGTGTTGATGATCGACGCGCCCGGCTGCATGTGCGGCACCGCCGCCTTGGCGAGGTAGAACATGGCGTGAATGTTCACGGCGAAGGTGCGCTGCCATTCCTCGTCTGGGATTTCATCCAGGCTCTCGAACGTGTCCTGATGGGCGGCGTTGTTGACGAGAATGTCGATCCGGCCGAACTCGTCGACAACCCGCTTGATCATGTCACGGCAATGGGCGGGATCGGCGATGTCGCCAGCGAGCTGCAGGCAGCGGCGGCCGCAGTCGGCCACCAGCCGGGCCGTGTCGGTCGCATCCTCCCGCTCTTCCAGGAAGGACAGCGCGACGTCGGCGCCTTCGCGGGCATAGGCGATGGCGACGGCCCGGCCGATGCCGCTGTCGCCGCCGGTAATCAGGGCGACCATGCCTTCGAGGCGCCCGGCGCCGCGCCAGCTCTGCTCCCCATGGTCTGGCAGCGGGTCCATCAGCTTGAAGCTTCCGGGCAGCTCCTGGGTCTGCTCAGGAAAGGGAGGCTTCGGATACTCGGGATGGCGGGGCGACGATCCGGACGAGGTAGTCATCTGTCATCTCCTTGGTGATGGTGTCGGCTGCCAAGGCCGAAGAGAAGGGCTGTGACCACGGCGGGCCTCGGCGCTTTTTGTGATGGCGATCGACATGCCGACCATCACCTCATCTGCCTGGCCTCAGGGTAGAGGTGAGGAAATCGCCAGGGCGGCCGATTGTTCCCGTCCTTTGTTCAGGTGGAGAGAAGAGATCCTCGAGGGAGGGGGAACAAATCTCCTCGTCGCTGGTTTGACTCCGGCAACCTTTCTTCCAGCGTAGAGGTAAGACCATGCCGACCAAATCGCTTGACGATCTTTTCCTGGACATGCTCAAGGACGTCTATTACGCCGAGCGCAAGATCCTGAAGGCTCTGCCGAAAATGGCCCGCGGCGCTCGGTCGCCGGAGGTTCGGGCAGCGTTCGAGAAGCACCGTGACGAGACCGAGGTTCAGGTCGAGCGCCTGCAGCAGGTATTCGAGCTCATCGGCAAGCCGGCGCGCGGCAAGACCTGCCCGGCCATCGACGGCATCGTCGAGGAGGGCGAGGAAGTCCTCGAATCTTTCGCCGGTTCCGACGCCATTGATGCCGGCCTCATCGCCACGGCCCAGGCTGTGGAGCACTATGAGATCGCCCGTTATGGCACCATGTGCCGCTGGGCGGAGCTGATCGGGCAGAAGCAGGCTGCCAAGCTTCTGAAGGAGACCCTCGCCGAGGAAGAGGCGACCGACCTCGGCCTGACGCGGATCGCCGAAAGCTCGGCCAATCAGGCTGCGCTCAAGGCGGCCTGACCGGAACGGCAGGCCTGCGATATCGGTGTGCGCCATATTCCCCCTCCCTCAGGCGGCGCACACCGGTGCGGACGGCTCCATACCCCGTGGAGCCGTCCGAATTGTATGTGAGGCACGCTGCGGGCGGCTGAAGGCTTTGTGCTTTTGAAGCCTTCAGACGAAAGCCGGGACTTGTTCAGCCGGCTATGAAGTTCCCGAGAGTGCGCGTCGCTTCCGACAAGTAACGACATCCATTTGACTTTTTGCCCGTCAGTTCAAAAGCCCGGATGGGCATTTGCGAAAAATTCATAAGGGCGCCGTAAATTTGCCTAGACATAAAGGTGAAGGATGGCGCTCGGAAAACAACTTCAGACCGCGCTGAGCGTCAGTCGGCGCGTTTCGCTGCTCGTGGGCGTGCTCGCGGCTTCCTGTCTCGCCATATCCCTGGCTTTGATGCTTGCCCGTCTTGGCACTCTGCCGTCATCCTGGCAGCCGGCGCTGTTGGCGGGCCTCGTTTCCGAAACCCTGCTGCTGCTGCTGATCGTCGTCATCGGCTTTCTGTTGATGCGCAAGAGCCTGGACCTGATGCAGGGCGAGGAGCATGCGGAAAGCTCCTCTCGGGTGGATCCCGTCACCTTGGCGCTGACGCGCGGCGACTTTCTCGACGAGTTGCGCCGCCGCGTTCAGACCGCCGGTGACCGCCGCCACGCCTACGTGATGCTCGACCTTGATCACCTCAAGGCGCTCAACGACACCTTTGGTCATTCGGCCGGCGACGAAGCGCTGGCGCAGTTGGTCCGCATCTGCCGCGACGAACTGCCCGGCGCCATCATCGGCCGGCTCGGCGGCGACGAGTTCGCCATGCTTCTTACCGACTGCTCCTCGCGCGGCGAAGTCGTGCAGGCTGTGAAGGCATTGCTCGACCGGTTGCGTCAGCCCGTTCAGATCAATGGCCGCACCATGCGCCTGTCGGCCACTGCCGGCATCGCCATGGCGCCCGACGACACGCATATCGCCTTGGAGCTGGTCAATCTCGCCGATCTCGCCCTGTACAAAGCCAAGCAGGCGCGCGGCTCGGTGCTGTCCTACAACTCGCGCATGCTGGTAGACGACCGCTATACCCGGCTGCTGACGCGCGAGCTGCGGGCGGCCATCTATCTCAACCAGCTCGACATGCACTACCAGCCGATCGTCGCCGAAGATGGCGTCGAGCAGACCGCCTTCGAGGCGCTGATCCGCTGGCACCACCCGCTGCGCGGCACCATTCCGCCAGCGGAGTTCATTTCCGTTGCCGAACAGTCGACGCTGATCGAAGAGGTGGGCGAGTGGGTGATCCGCCGCGTCATCCGCGACGCTGTCCGCTACGGACGCTATCAGTTCGGCATCAATGTCTCTGCGGTTCAGCTCAAGCAGCCGGGGTTTGCCACCTTCGTCGCCAACGAGCTGGCGGCGGCCGGCTTGCCGGCCAGCCGCCTCGTGCTGGAGATCACCGAAACCGTGTTTCTCGACTTCGGTTCGGTCGAGCGGGCCAATCTCGATGGGCTCCGGGCGGCCGGTGTGATGATCGTGCTCGACGATTTCGGTTCCGGTTTTGCGTCCTTGCAGTATCTCAGGAAGTTCCATTTCGACTGCCTGAAAATCGACAAGAGCTACGTCCACGCGGCCGGATCAAGCGACGTCGATATGACCTTTGTCACGGCGATCACCGAACTGGCGCGGGCGCTCGGCACGCGGGTGCTGGCCGAGGGCGTGGAGACCGAGGAACAGTATCTCATGATGAAGGCGGCCGGCTGCCAGCGCTTCCAGGGGTATTATTTCGGCCGACCGGCCTCTCTGTCGGAAGCGGTGGCCTCGCCGGCCCTGCAGCCGCGGGGGCGACGTGCCGTCGGCGGCTGAGACCAAGCTGGGGCAAATTGCTCACTCTGCTTCCTTTCGCTTTTGCTCTAGGCTGGTGGGCCGGCTGGATCGTCACGGCGGGTCCCTCAGGAGCCAGGGCAACCTGACCACTGCGCTGGCCGCGATTTCGCTTCGGAGGTTCCCGTGCGTCTCATCGGCATGCTCGATTCGCCCTATGTCCGCCGCACCGCACTGACGCTTGCCGCACTCGACATTCCCTTCACCCACGAACCGCTGTCGGTCTTCCGCCAATATGACGCTTTCGCCGCCATCAACCCGGTGGTCAAGGCGCCGACAGCGGTGACCGAAGACGGCCTGGTGCTGCTCGATTCCACACTGATCATCGGCTACGCCCTGAAAGCGCTCGCCGGCGACGAGGGGCTCGGACCGGTCGACCCACGGTTTGCCGCCTTGGACGTGCGTCTGACAGGGCTTGGGCTGGCCGCTTGCGAGAAGGCGGTGCAGATCGTCTACGAGCGTCAACTCCGCCCGGCCGAGAAGCGGCATCAGCCCTGGCTCGACCGGGTCGCCGGCCAGCTCCGGGCGGCACTCTCGGCCATTGAGGCCGACATCGCCGGCGCCGCCTGGCTGCTGGGACCACCGCTCAGCGAAGCCGGCATTACCCTGGCCGTGGCTGGGACCTTCATTGCCGCCATGGTGCCCGACGTGATCACCTTGACCGACTACCCACGCCTTGCGTCGCTCACCGCGACGGCCGAGGAAAGTGCACTGTTCCGGGCATGGCCACACCAGTAGATTGGTGCAGTCAAATAGTATGACTTATGGTCTCTCCGACTGGCCAAGCCGGCGTGAGAAAGCTACTGTCGTGTTCGGTGGGGGCGATGCGCCCCGCCCACGAGGGGGAACGCATGCCAACGGTTTCCGTCTTGTCCAGCCATCCCTGCCACCTTGGCGAAGGGCCGAGCTGGCATCCGGGGCGGGCCAGGGCGTTCTGGTTCGACATCCTTGACCGCAAGCTGCTGGAAATGGGGCTCGACGATGTAGCGCCCCGGATCCATGATCTCCCCTTTCATGCGACTGTCGCCGCGCGCGTCGATGACGATCGGCAGCTGATCGCCAGCGACGCCGGCCTGCATCTCCGGTCGATCGACAATGGCGCGTTGAGCGAGCTTCGGCCTTTCTGGGACGAGCGCCCCGGCACGCGCAGCAATGATGGGGCCGTGCATCCCTCCGGGGCCCTCTGGATCTCCACCATGGGCTGGCGCTTCGAACCGGGATTCGGACGCATCTGGTGGTATCGGGCCGGCGAACTCAGGCCGATCGTCGACGGGCTGACCATTCCCAACGCGATCGCCTTTTCCCCCGACGGCCGTACCGCCTATTTCTCCGACACGCTCGAACACGTCATCTACCGCCTTCCGGTCGATCCGGCGACCGGTGCTCCCACCGGTGACAGGCGAGTGTTCTGCCGCGTCAGTGGCGGCGGCCCCGACGGCGCCACGGTGGACGCCGACGGTCTGCTATGGAATGCCCGCTGGGGCGGCCACGCCATCGACGCCTACGATTCCGATGGCCACCTCGTCACGACCCTTGCGTTGCCTGCCCGGCAGGTCAGTTGCCCGGCTTTTGTCGGTCCCAAGCTCGATCGCCTCCTCGTGACGTCGGCCTTCGAGGGGTACGACGAGGACACGCGCGCCGCCGAGCCGGAGGCCGGCTTCACCTACCTTGTCGATGGTCCGTTCCGCGGTTTGCCCCCGTCGGCCGTTCTCATCGGCTGAACTTAGCGCCTTAACAGGAGGATGCTCGATGTCACGACCGCGCCGCCACAAGCTCTGGTTCGACAATCCCGACAATCCCTCGATGACGGCGCTCTATCTGGAGCGTTATCTCAACTATGGCCTGACGTTGGAGGAGTTGCGGTCCGATAGGCCGATCATCGGCATCGCCCAGACCGGCTCCGACCTGTCGCCCTGCAACCGCGTCCACCTGCGCCTTGCCGAGAGGGTGCGGGAGGGCATTCGGGCGGCCGGCGGCATCGCCTTCGAGTTTCCGGTGCATCCGATCCAGGAAACCGGCCGGCGGCCGACGGCCGCGCTCGACCGCAACCTCGCCTATCTCGGCCTCGTCGAAATCCTGCACGGCTATCCGCTCGACGGCGTGGTGCTGACCACCGGTTGCGACAAGACGACGCCGGCCCTGATCATGGCGGCGGCCACCGTCGATCTGCCGGCCATCGTCCTGTCGGGCGGCCCGATGCTCGACGGCTGGTACCAAGGGCGGCTTGCCGGCTCCGGCACCATCATCTGGGAGAAGCGGCTGCAACTTGCCACTGGCGAGATCGACTACGAAGAGTTCATCGAGGCCGCCGCGGCTTCGGCGCCGTCCGACGGGTATTGCAATACAATGGGCACCGCCTCCACCATGAACTGCCTTGCCGAAGCGCTCGGCATGAGCCTAACTGGCAATGCCGCCATTCCCGCGCCCTATCGCGAGCGCGGGCAGATGGCCTATCGCACCGGTGAGCGCATTGTCGCCATGGTCGAAGAGGACCTGCGGCCGTCGGAGATCCTGACCCGGCAGGCGATTGAGAACGCCATCGTCGTCAACTCGGCCATCGGCGGCTCGACCAATGCCCAGCCGCATATCGTCGCCATCGCCCGCCACGCCGGGGTTCCGATCGAGCCGATGGATTGGCAGACGGTCGGCTACGACGTGCCGCTGATGGTCAACATGCAGCCGGCCGGCAGCTATCTGTCCGAAGGGTTCCATCGGGCCGGCGGCCTGCCGGTGGTGATGAAGGCGCTTCTCGATCACGGTCGTCTCAATGGCGAGGCCCTTACCGTCACCGGTCGGACAATGGCCGAGAACCTCGCGCCGTTCCCGGCGCCCGATGGCGAGGTGATCAAGCCCTATGAGGCCCCGATCAAGGACAAGGCCGGCTTCATCGTGCTGAAGGGCAACCTTTTCGACGCCGCCATCATGAAGACATCGGTGATTTCCGAGGAGTTCCGCGCCCGCTACCTGTCGAGACCCGGCGCGGAGAATGTCTTCGAGGGGCCGGTCGTGGTCTTCGACGGTTCCGAGGACTACCATCACCGCATCGAGGACCCGGCGCTCGGCATCACGCCGGAGACCATCCTGGTGATCCGCTACGCCGGCCCGGTCGGCTGGCCTGGTTCGGCGGAGGTGGTCAACATGCAGCCGCCGGCCGCCTTGATCGAGCGCGGCGTCAGCGCGCTGCCCTGCATGGGCGACGGTCGGCAGTCGGGAACGTCCGGCTCGCCGTCCATTCTCAACGCGTCACCCGAGGCGGCGGTGGGCGGCGGGCTGGGCCTGCTCAAGACAGGCGATCGCATCCGTGTCGACCTCAACGCCGGCACCGCCGACGCGCTCGTCGATGCCGAGGAATGGGAGCGCCGCCGCGCCGCCTTCCAGCCGGTTTATCCGGCCAGCCAGACGCCGTGGCAGGAGCTCTATCGAGCGACGGTCGGCCAGCTTGCCGACGGCGCCGTCATGGAAATGGCGGTGAAATACCAGAAGGTGGCGGATAGCCCTCCGCGCGACAGCCACTAACTCGGGTAGCCTCAGCGATTTGCCGCCGCCGCCACACGCGCGGCGCCCGCCCGGATCGTCTCGACGATGGCCGCCGCCGCCGCCTCGCTGTCGCTGTCACCGATCGCAGTCACCACACGGCGGTGGGCGGCGCAGGAAGCGGCTTTGGCCGTGGGATCGTTGACCGGCGTGGTGATGGTAAAGGTTGCGGCGAGCGCCACCTCGATCAGTGCCGACGCTGTGCGGAAGAATGGATTGCCGCTGAGACGGGCAACGGTGAGATGGAAGTCGAGGTCGGCCGCCGCGAAGATCTCCGGCGAGGCGGTCGGCGCTTCCATGCGATCGACGATGGCGTGCAGCAAGGCGACGTCCGTCTCGCTTCGTCGCTTGGCCGCCAGTGACGCCGCCACCGGCTCCAGGGCAAGGCGGACGTCGGAGAGGTGCGCGAGCAGCTCCAGGCCGATGCCGCAGTCGAGGTGCCAGCGCAGCATGTCCGGGTCGAACAGGTTCCAACTCGTCCGCTCGACAACGCGGGTACCGACGCGCGTCTTCGGCTGGATCAGCCCCTTGGCCGCCAGCGTTTTGAGCGATTCTCTCAGCACCGTACGCGAGACGCCGAAGCGGGCCATCAGCTCGGCGTCGGACGGCAGAAGGCTGCCCTCCGGTCGATGGCCGCCGACAATCTCATGGGCGAGTTCGCGCACGATCTCATCTTGGCGCGAGCGCTTTTGACCCATCCGTCGTGTCATGAACTTCCCCACATAACCGCCCGGCGTTCCCCACGAATCACGCCTTGGCGGCCGCGCGCGAGGAGTTGGTGCGACTATGCCACAACCTTCAGGGCATGGAAGTCAGCGGAAAGGTCAACGCGGAAAAAACCTTTTGTTTTTCGCGAACTTGAGCGAGATTGGCGGATATTTTCAAGATCGCTCCAGGAGAGCGCGGGGAGAGAGGCATGACACAACCGGTTGAAGACTTCATCACGCTTGACGGTGCCGACGGCCTGAAGGCCGTCTTCAGCCCGGCCGGCGCGCAACTCGTGGCGCTCTACATTCCCACCAAGTCGGGCGGGCCGGTGCAGACGGTGATCGGCTCGTCCGGTCGTCTCGACGCCCCCGAAGGTGACAGTTGGGCCGGCGCCATCTGCGGTCGCTATGCCAACCGTATCGCCGGCGCGAGCTTCAGCCTCGACGGCGTCACCTATCACCTGCCGGCCAACGAGGGCTCCAAGCAGTTGCATGGCGGCGCCGATGGCTTCGGGCATCTCTCCTGGAAGGCCGAGAAGGCCGGCAATGAGGTAGTGTTCCGTCTCGATTCGCCGGACGGCGACATGGGGTATCCGGGGGCGCTGGAGGTCAAGGCCGCCTACGGGCTCAACGGTCACACGCTCTATCTGGAGATGACCGCCACCACGACCAAGCCGACCGTGGTCAATCTCACCCATCACGTCTACTGGAACCTGCTCGGCAAGGGCGACATCCTCGGCCACATGATGCAGATCCCGGCGAGCCGCTACACGCCGGTCAATGCCGATCTCATTCCGGTGGGGCCGCTGGCCGACGTGGCCGGCACCCGTTTCGATTTCCGCGAGAAGCGGCCGATCGCCGGCCCCTACGACCACAACTTCGCGCTCGACGCCGGCCGTGGCGCGCTGCATCTCGGTGCCCGCGCCATCGAGCCGGTCACCGGCCGCACGCTCGAGGTCTGGACCACCGAGCCGGGCATGCAACTTTACACCGGCGAGCATTTCACGCCGGCGATCAAGGCGCCGTTCTCTGAACTGTTGAAGAACGCCGGCTTCGCGCTCGAACCGCAGACCTTCCCCAACGCACCGAACGAGCCCAGCTACCCGAGCTCCGTGCTGCGCCCGGGCGAAACCTATCGCCATCGCATCGAGTGGCGTTTCTCGGGGTTCTGAGGCTTCATTCGCAGGCAAGTGAAAGGCCGCGTCGGTGACGCGGCCTTTTTTCATGACGCTCAAAAAGAAACCGGGGCCATCGGCCCCGGTTCGCTGGATTGAAGACAGATGAGCCTCAGCTCTTCTGCTTGTTGTAAAGGTCGAACACCACGGCGGCGAGCAGCACCAGACCCTTGACCATTTGCTGGAAGTCGATGCCGAGACCCATGATCGACATGCCGTTGTTGAGCACGCCCATGATGAAGGCGCCGACCACCGCGCCGGTGATCTTGCCGACGCCGCCGGTCGTCGAGGCGCCGCCGATGAAGCAGGCGGCGATGACGTCGAGCTCGAAGCCGTTACCGGCCTTGGGCGTCGAGGAGTTGAGGCGGGCGGCGACGATCAGGCCGGCGAAGGCGGCGAGAACGCCCATGTTGATGAAGGTGTAGAAGCTGAGCCGGTCGGTGTTGATGCCGGAGAGCCGCGTCGCCTTCTCATTGCCGCCGAGCGCATAGATGCGGCGGCCGATGGTCGTGCGAGTGGTGACGAAGGTGTAGAAGGCGATCAGCACGCCCATGATCACCAGGATGTTCGGGAAGCCCTTGTAGGTCGAGAGCTGGTAGCCGAGGTAGAGCATCACCGAGACGAGCACGACGTTCTGCGCGAGGAAGAAGGCGAAGGGCTCGACTTCGATGCCGTGCGATTCGTTGATCTTGCGGCTGCGCCAGGACAGGAAGACCAGGAGCGCCGGAATGGCAACGGTCAGGATGATCGAGGTGGAGTGCAGGCCGCCCATGTCGAAGATATCGGGCAGGAAGCCGGTCGAGAGCTTCTGGAACTCGGTCGGGAACGGGCCGATGTTCATGCCCCCGAGGAGCCAGAGGGTGAGGCCGCGGAACACCAGCATGCCGGCCAGCGTCACGATGAACGCCGGGATATGGTGATAGGCGATCCAGTAGCCCTGCGCCGCGCCGATGGCCGCGCCGAGCAGGAGGCAGACGAGCGAGGTCGTCCAGGGATCGATCTTGTAGTTGACCATCATGACCGCGGCGACGGCGCCGATGATGGCAACGATCGAGCCGACGGAAAGGTCGATGTGCCCGGCGACGATGACCAGCAGCATGCCCAGCGCCATGATGACGACGAAGGAGTTCTGCAGCACCAGGTTGGTCAGGTTGACCGGGCGGAACAGCACGCCGCCGGTGATGATCTGGAACAACACCATGATCACGACGAGGGCGATCAGGATGCCGTAGTCGCGCATGTTCTGCCGGAGGAAGACGGCAAGCGACGGCGATGCCGTCTGGGTGGCTTCGTTGGGCGTATTCATCAAACCTTCTCCCCCGAG
>NZ_PJNW01000009.1 GCF_002844595.1 Pleomorphomonas diazotrophica
GGCGGCGGCAAAGCCGCCACGCCGCTTCAGCCGAGGCATATCGATGCCGAGAAGACGCGCGAGTATCATGCCCGCGAACCACCGCGCGAGGCGAGGCCGAGCAGCAGGCCGACGCCCAGAGCGATGGCCATGGCCGTTACCGGCCGCTTCGCCGCCGCTTCGGCAATCCCATCGATGCCTTCTTTGCCGAGCGAACTTGCGCCGCTCAGGGCCGCGCCGAGATGATCGGCGGTGTCGGCACCGGTCGCCTTGACGGTTTCCACCGCTTCCGAGGCCTTGGTCCCGGTCTTGGCCGCGAACTCGTCCATGATGCGTTTCATTTGGGAAAGCGCCTCCTGCGCCGCTACCGCCACGTCACCCGCCTTGCCTGCCAGGTCGCTGCCGGCGGCGCCGAGGTCCTGCTTAATTTTCCGGGCATTTTCAGCGACGATCTTGGCGCCGGAAGGTTCGGACATGCCGAGGTCCTCGCGGACTTCGTCTGCCGTATCGGAAATGGCTGCCTTGGCCGACGAGATCGGCGGGCCAGCCTCCTTCTTGATCTTGTCGGCCGCGCCGGGACCGGTCTTCGGGGCCGAGGGGTCAGGAGTTAGCATTGGCTTTGTCCTTTCTTGTCAAAGGCTCGAGAGCGCGGGAGGCCGAGGCGTGGCCAGCCTGCTCCGATCGGGCATCCGGGGAGACAACGTCCAATGCTGCCGAGGGTTCCCAAGTTTGGCCTTGCCTTCGGTGCGAATGCGAGGAACCGGACTCTCATTGGCGCATTGTGAGGAATACTGCGCCGCGTTCGTTCGGGACGCGGCGCCCAGTCGACGGAGTACCTCCTTGAAAGACATCGCTCGCCGGACGGTCCCTGACCGGCAACTGCCTGAGGACGGGGTAGGTGAGGAAGATTCCGGCTGGCTGCAGACACGCCGGGCGCTGGCCGAGCTGTCGATCATCGGGCTGTTCGTGCTGGCCCTTCTGGTTGCCCTGCACGCCGCAGCCTCGCTGGTGGTGCCCATGGTCGCGGCGATCATCGTCGGTAGCGTCGTGGCGCATGCCGGTGATCGCGGCCAGCGCATCGGCATTTCGCCCATGGTGGCGGGACTGGCGCTGACCGCCATACTGGGCGCAGGCATGTTCCTGCTGATCGAGGTCATTGCCGAACCGATCTCGACGTTGATCGAGCGTCTGCCGCAGGTGTTGCCGCGCCTTGCGGGCGCCCTGAGCGATGTTCTCGAGCCGTTCACCACACTGCAGGCGCGGCTCACCGGCGGCAGCACCGGCCCCAATGGGGAAATGGCCAGTCTGGAGAAGATGCTGGGATCGCTGGATCTGGGGCTCGTCGCCGGCTTCCTCGGCGGTCTGACCCCGGCCTTCGGCGAGTTCCTGATCTTTCTCGCCACCCTGGTGTTCTATGTGGCTGGGCGGGCTCAGCTCCGGCGGCAGTCGATCCTTGCCTTCGTCGGCCGGGAAGAGCGCCTCGCCGCCATTCGCATCTTCAACGCCACGGAAGCGTCACTGACCCGCTACTTCGGAACCACTACCATCATTTACGCCAGTGTTGGCATTGCTACCGGCCTGATCGCCCTCACGGCCGGGCTGCCGGCGCCCATCCTCTGGGGGCTGTTCGCTTTTGCCATGAGTTTTGTGCCGTTTCTGGGACCGGCCATCGTTTCGATGGCCATCGCGTCCGGTGGCCTGCTGCTCGACCGCGACGTGTTGTCCGCCCTCTGGCCGGTCGGCGCGTTTATGGTGGTCCACCTCATCTGCGAGAACGCCGTCGTTCCGGCGGTGCTGGGGCGTCGCTTCGAGATCAACCCCTTCCTCGTTTTCGTGGCGATCATCTTCTGGACGTGGATGTGGGGCGCCATCGGCGCCATTCTGGCCGTGCCGCTGCTGCTGATCGCCCGCACCATCCGCAGCGAGCTCAAGGCCGAGACGCGAGCACCGCTGCCGTCCTGACATGTCATGGAAAGACCGGCGGAACGCACCGGTCTTTCCATCTTGTCGGAACGAGATCAGAGATCGGCGGCACTCTGGATCGCCATGAGCTGCATCAGCTTCTGGCGTGCGCGGTTGACGCGGCTCTTGATTGTGCCGACGGCACAGCCACAGATCTCGGCCGCTTCCTCGCAGGAGAAGCCCGAGGCCCCCACCAGGATGAGCGCTTCGCGCTGATCGTCCGGAAGCTTTTCCAGGGCCGCGCGAAAGTCGGCAAGGTCGAGGTGGCCGTCCTGCGCCGGCGCCGAGACCAGCCGAGCCGCCGCCTCGCCGTCGCTGTCCTGAACCTCGCGCCGCGCCTTGCGATACTGGCTGAAATAGGTGTTGCGCATGATGGTGAACAGCCAGGCCCTGAGACTGGTGCCTGGAATGAAGCTGGCATGGGCGCCCCATGCCTTCATCACCGTCTCCTGCACGAGGTCGTCGGCGTGATCGTGGCTGCCGGAGAGGGAAATGGCGAAGGCACGCAACGACGGAAGCTCCGCCAGGAGTGCGGACTTGAAGGCCGCGAGTGCTGTCATTGATCGCCACTCCCGTCGGCGCGTTCCGACAGGCCCTCTCGCTCCTTTCGTTCGGCTTTCTCGAGCTGGTCGAGCAGCAGGGTCAACTTCTCGGGAATGGGTTCGGACAGGATCGAGCCATAAAGCTTCTTGAGCTGATCACCGAGGTGGGCCTGAATCGGCGGTTCTAGGGCGGGGCGCTCCGACGTTTCTTTTTTGTCTGACATGGCAGCTCTTTCAGGACGACTCCAAGACAACAGTCCTATCGACGATCTCACGGCGAAGACTGCATATTCGCATCTTGTGCTGAACGCGGATGACAGGCTCCGGTTCCGATCCTGTTACAAAAATATCCGCTAGACGGGGAACCGGTTATCCCCTCCGACGTTTTTACGCAGGATAGCTTTCTGTAATTGATTATCCGTCCAAGCGTTGGAAAGGCTTCTCATGTCTATAACGGCCCTGATCGCCCCGCAGCTTCCCCTTCTCCGTCGCTATGCGCGGGCATTGAGTGGCAGTCAGGCGAGTGGCGACAGTCACGTCGTGGCGATGCTGGAACAACTGATTGCCGACCCGGAGGGTTTCGATCAGTCTCTCGATCCGCGTCTTGGCGTCTACAAGCTGTTCTCATCGGTCTGGAACGCCAATCCGATGAACTACATCAAGGTGGACGAGCTGAGCGAACGCCCGGCCGCCGACCGTCGCCTGGATGCCATCACGCCGCTGCCTCGGCAGGCTTTCCTCCTGACCGCCATGGAAGGGTTTTCTCCATTTGACGCCTCGCGCATTCTCGACGTTGGACCGGAGGCATTCTCCGCCCTGTTGTCGGAAGCGGCGCGGCAGATCGGCGAGCAGGTCGCCTCGCGCGTTCTCGTCATCGAGGACGAGCCGCTGATCGCCATGGATCTCGAAGGACTTGTCGAGGGATTGGGTCATACCGTGGTCGGCAACGCACGCACGCGGGACGAAGCGGTTGCCATGGCCCGTCGCGAGCGCCCGGGGCTCATCCTCGCCGATATTCGCCTGGCCGACGGCTCGTCGGGGCTCGATGCCGTCAACGACATTCTCACCAGCTTCGAGGTGCCGGTGATCTTCATCACGGCCTATCCGGAATCGCTGCTGACGGGCGAGCGACCCGAGCCGACCTTCCTGATCGCCAAACCGTTCCGCGAGGAGATGGTAAAGGCAGTGATCTCCCAAGCCTTGTTCTTCGACAAGGTCGCCTCGCTGCGACTGAAGGACAGTGCGTGACGTTGGTCGGTCACAGGTGAGCTTCCGATCGTCGTTCGTCTGACGCGGAGGGCAAGGTGCAGCCCGATGACCTCGATACACTCAGGACGCTGGCGAGAGTCATGACCGTTGCCGCCTGCGCCTCCGTGTCGGCGGGTCTCGTGACTTATCTGTTTCGCATGCGCTACCGCGCCGGCGGGCTGATGGGAACATCCGCCTTGCTGTGCATTTTTGTGCTGGCGATTGCCGTGGGCGCCATCAGCCGGCTGTTGCCTGGAGCAACCGCCGGCGGCATCCTGCTCCTGCTGGAAGCGGTGACCGCCATCGTCGCCTTCGTCGTCGGAATCGCCATATGGCCGATGATCCCGAGGCTCGTGGGGCAGCCGACGCGCCAGGAGGCCAACGAGGCCAATGCCTTGCTCATGGAAGGACAGGCAGCGAACAGACGGCTGATCGATCAGTTGAGCGACCTCAACCGCGATCTCGAAAGCCGCGTGGCCGGGCGGACCGCCGAGCTGGAAACCGTCCAGCATCGGTTCGAGATGGCGCTCGATGGCTCGGACATCTCCATTCTGGAACTCGATGCCAGACTCGTTTTCACCTGGGTCTACAACCCGCCCCGTCCACTGACCCAGGCCGACGTTCTTGGACGCCAGCCGGCGGATCTTCTGCCGCCGGTTGAGGCCGCCGAGCTCATCGCCATCGTCAGGCGCGTTCTGGCCGGCGGCGCGCCGGAACGTTTCGAGATTTCCTTCACATTGGGAGGGCGGCAGCGGTGGTTCGAGGGCTTCATTGAACCGGTGATCGTCAACGGCAGCGTCACCGGCGTGCTGACGGCGGCCATAGATGTTTCCCGATACAAGGAACATGAGCGGGAGATGCGCGACATCCTGCGTGAACTCACCCACCGCTCGAAAAATCTTCTGGCGGTGGTGCAGGGCATCGCACGGCAAAGCGCCGAGGGGTGCCCCGAGGCGGCTGGCTTTCTTGCTCCCTTTGGCGGCCGCTTGCTGGCGCTCTCTGCAGCCCACGAACTTCTGGTACAGAACGGTTGGCGCGGCATTCTGCTCGACGAGGTCGTGACGCGCGCCTGGGCCGATGTGGGGGGGACCTCGACCATCCGCGTCGACCTCGACGGTCCGCGCGTCCTGCTCGGTCCCGATGTCGCGCAGAACGTGATGCTGGGCGCCCACGAACTGGTGATGGCGGCAGCGAAACAGCCGCCGGATCGCGTATCGATATCATGGGCCATGCTGCCCGACGGCGGCTTCCGTCTGGAATGGCGCATGTTCGGCACCGAAGCCGTCGAGATCAGCGACTTCGGCCAGCGTCTGCTGCGTACCGTGCTGCCCGTCGTGCTCGATGGCGAGGTGACGGCGCTCGACATCTCCGAGGCTGGTTTTGCCTATGGGGTAAGGGGGCGGATCGGGCCGCAGCTTCAGCTCGCCCAGCGGTCCGCATAGCTCTCGAGGTCAGAGAGATCGTAGATACCGGCGACCGGTCGATCAGCCGGCAGGTCGGGGCGACCATCCCGGCCGAGTGTCAGCATGGCCGCGCCGGTCGAGGTGCCGGTGGCGCCGGCGGCCACCAGCACCGGCTGCTGGGTGAGCGACTGCAAGGCTTCGGCGAACAGCCTGTCGCGGCCGAACGGTCCTTCAAGGATGATGGGCCCGGCCGCGCCGGCAACGGCCATGGCTGACCGCGCCACCATCGCCAAATAGAGGCTGACGGCGGCGGTGCGCATGCCAGCGGCGAGCGAGGCTGGATCGGTGCTCCATCGACCCTTGCCGTCCGGAAAGGGGCCGCAGCCGGGAACGAACGTCGGGTGCACCATGACGCCTTGGTCCAGCACGGCGCGCACGTCGTCCGCGCTGGGTTTTTGGGCGCGACCTTCCGTCAATAGATCGAACTCCCGACCGCCCATGAAGCGCGCCGACGGAACTGGATTGCCGAAAGCGTCGACATTGCAGAGACCGTCACGCCGGGCGTCGAGGGAGGAGGCATTGCCGCCGACGGCGAAGATGATCACCCAGGTGCCGGTCGAGAGCACGGTGAACGGTGGTTTGCGGCTGAGAAGATGCGGCAGCAGCGATGCGTTAGAATCGTGGATGCCGCAAAAGACCGGTGTATCCGGCGAAAGGCCGGTTCGGGCGGCGATGTCCGCCGTTACCGTGCCGAGCCGGTCGAATGCGGAGCAGAGGGGAGCGAACAGCCTGTTCCAGCCTTCCGACCTGGCGAGGGAGGAATAGTCGCGCTTCTCAGGCGCCCACAGGTCGGTATGCACCCCAAGCGAGGTTCGCTCGCTTGCCAGCACGCCGGTAAATCGGAAAGCCCAGTATTGTGGGTAGGGGACGATGGCTGTCACCTTCGCGAAGCTCTCGGGAAAGGTTCTTGCCTGCCAGAAAATCTGCGCTCCGGCGTTGAGGCCGCCGGGCAGGCGCGGGGTGAAACTCTCGGCAAAGGCAGGACGAGCCTTCGCATAGGCGTCATCGAGGACGTCAGGCCCGTGGAACTCGTAATCAAGGATCGGCAGCGCCAATCGGTCGCCGGCCAGCAGCGTAAACGTGGCGCCGTGCGTGGTGAAGGAAAGGGCGTCGATCCGCTGGTCAGCCGTCGCCTCCTTCAGCGTATCGAGAAAGAAGGTCCACATGCCTTCGACGTCATAGTGGGGGTAGGGTGACGCATCGACGACGGCATTCGGTCGCGTGCGGACGAACACATCGTCGCCGGTATCGAGGTCGTGGACCACCAGCTTGACGTTGGTCTTGCCCACGTCGAGAACCGCGATGAACCTCGGCGTCGTCGGCTTCATCTTCTTCCCCTGTCTTCGACGCGCTTCAGCGCGTGGCGCGGCGGCGGTTGTTGATGCGCTGCACGACGAGCGGCAAGGCGATGACCAGGATCAGCATCAGGCCCATGAAGATGCTCATGACGATGCCGGGCACGTTCAAAAGGCCAAGGCCGAAGGTGACGAGCCCCATCACAAAGGCGGCGATCACAACGCCGAGGATGTTGCCGGTACCGCCGTTGATGCCGACGCCGCCGAGCACGGCCATGGTCACCGCGTCGAGTTCCCAGCCGACGGCGATCGACGGGCGGGTCGAACCGAGCCGCGATGTCAGCATCACCGAGGCAAGGCCGGCGGCGACGCCGGTCATCAGGAAGACGATGAACTTGATGCGCCTGACCTTGACGCCCGAGAAGCTGGCCGCCAGCGCGTTGTTGCCGACGGCGTAGACCTGGCGGCCGAAGATCGTCTTGTGCAGCACGATGCCGGCGACCACTGCCAGCCCCAGGAAGGTGACGAACTCTATCGAGAAGATCCAGAAGGCATAGCCCTGGCCGAACACGGCAAAGTCGGCCGGGTAATTCTTGTAGACCTGATCGCCGAGCACGACGTAGGCGATGCCGCGATAAAGGCTCATGGTGCCGATGGTGGCGACGATGGCCGGCAGGCCGAGCTTGGCCACCAGGACGCCATTGAACAGGCCGCAGCCAAGTCCCACGCCGAGACCTGTGAGGAACAGTACCGGCGTGCCGGCGCCTGCTTCGGCGGCGGCACCCATGGCCGTCGAGGCCAGCGCGATGATCGAAGCCACCGAGAGGTCGATCTCGCCGGTGATGATCACGAAGGTCATCGCCAGCGCCAGGATGGCCTTTTCGGTGAAGTTGAAGGTCGCGTCCGACAGATTCCACGGATCGAGGAAATAGGGCGAGGCCAACGAGTTGGCGATGGCGATGGCGATCGCCACGGTCATGAGAAGCGTCTCCCAGCTCTTCAGGGCCCGCTTGAACGGGCTGTCGAGGCGGTCGGGAATGTGGCGCGGCGTGAGGGCGGCGGATTGGTCGCTCATAGCGGAAGCTCCTTGCGGCGCAGGATGACCCGGCCCTTGACGCGCTCGCCGCGGGCATTGATGACCACGGCGGTGATGATGATCGCGCCCGAGATCGCCATCTGCCAGAAGGGCGAGATGCCGATCACCGGCAACGCATTCTTGATGATGCCGAGGAACAGTGCCCCCAGCACGACGCCGCCGACCGTGCCGACGCCGCCGATGGTCGAAACGCCGCCGATGACGCAGGCGGCGATGGTGTCGAGCTCGAAGCCGGAGGCCACGTCGACATAGGCGACGGCATAGCGCGACACCCAGAGATAGCCGCAGAGACCGGCGACCGTGCCCGACAGCACGAAGGCGAGGAAGCGCGTCTTGCCGATGTCGATGCCGGTGTAGACGGCGGCGACCGCGTTGCCGCCGGTGGCATAGAAGGCGCGACCAAGGCCGGTGCGGGTGAACAGAACGGCGGCCAGCAGGATGGCGAGGAGGCCGGCCCAGGAGAGCACGGGCAGGCCGAGGATCAGCGTGCGCGGCAGCTCCAGGAAGGCTGGCGACATCTCATGGGCGTTGACCCAGGCGCCGCCGGATTCGACGAAGGCAAGGCCGCGGAAGATGGTCATGGTGCCGAGCGTCACCACGATGGCCGGGATGTCCAGCCACCAGACCAGGAAGCCGTTGATGGCGCCGAGCAGCATGCCCATGCCCAAGGCGATCAGGATCAGGACCACGACCGGCAGGCCGGGCATCAGATGATTGAGCATGGCCACCGTCATGCCGGTCAACGCCACGTTGGCCGCCACCGACAGGTCGATCGACTTGGTCAGGATCACCGCCGACTGGCCGAGCGCCATCATGATCAGGATCGAGGTGTCGTTGAAGACACCGGCAAGGTTCTTCGGCGTCGAGAAGGCGGGGAAGCGGGCCGTGATGGCGGCGAGCAGCAGGAGACAGGCCAGCACCAGGAGCGCTTCGCGCCGCGCAAGTAGGCTGCGGATGGTGTTCATCGGAAAAGCTCCGGGGCGGGAATGGCGGGACGAACAGAGCGACAGGTCACGCGGCGGCCTCCTTGTTGCCGGTGGCGGCGCGTACCAACGTTTCCGGCGTCAGGCCCTCGCGCTCGAACACACCGGCCATCCGCCCTTCGCGCATGACAATGACGCGGTCGCTCATGCCGAGGATCTCCGGGATCTCGCTCGACACCATGATCACGGCGAGACCCTCGACGGCGAGCTGGCTCATGAAGGCGTGCACGGCGGCCTTGGAGCCGATGTCGATGCCCTTGGTCGGCTCGTCGAGGATGATCACCTTCGGTAGCGTGGCGAGCCACTTTCCGATCACCACCTTCTGCTGGTTGCCACCCGACAGCGTGCCAACCGGCTGACTGAGCGACGCCGCCCTGAGGTCGAGACGCTCGGCATACTTGCGGGCGAGGTCGAACTCCTCGGCCATGCGCAGGAAGTTGCGGCGGCTGGTGACCTTCAATGACGGCAGCGAGATGTTGGAGACGATCGACATGGCCGTGATGGCACCGTGGCGGCCGCGCTCTTCCGGCACGTAAACGATGCCGGCGTCGATGGCGTCGGACGGCGAGCGCACGGCGATCGGTCTACCTGACAGCGTGACTGTTCCGGCCGACGGACGGGTTACGCCGAACAGCGCCTGGCAGACCTCCGAGCGCCCGGCGCCGACAAGACCATAGAGTCCGAGGATCTCGCCACGCCTGAGCTCCAGCGACACCTGATCGAACTCGGTCGGGTGGCAATAGCCATCGACCTTCAGCACCACGTCGCCGATCTCGGCCGGCAGCTTGGGGAAGGCCTGTGTCACGTCGCGGCCGACCATCAGCTTGACGAGATCGTTGTGCGACACCTCGTCGAGTCGGCCGGCGCCGACCTGGCGACCGTCGCGGAACACGGCGAAATAGTCGCAGATCTGCCAGACTTCCTCGAACTTGTGGCTAATGAACAGGATGGCCTTGCCGGCCTTCTTCAACCTGTCGATGATGCCGAAAAGCTCCTCGACTTCCTTGTAGGAAAGCGCGGCCGTCGGCTCGTCCATGATGACGATGCGGGCGTCGATGGAGAGGGCGCGGGCAATCGCCACCAGATGGCGCTGGGCGATGGAGAGATCCTTGAGGCGCGTTCGCGTCGAGATCGGCGCGTCGATGCCGTGCAGGATGGCGGCAGCGCGGGCATGCATCGCCGCCCAGTCGATCAGGCCGTAGCGGTTGCGCGGCTGATGGCCGATGTAGATGTTCTCGGCCACTGTCAACTCGTCGAACAGCACCGTTTCCTGATGGATGGCGGTGATGCCGAGCTCCTGCGCCGCCTCGGCGGTCGGAAGCTCCACCGTCTTGCCGTCGATCTCGATGTTGCCGCCGTCCGGCTGGTAGATGCCGGTCAGGATCTTGACCAGCGTTGATTTGCCGGCGCCGTTCTCGCCAATAAGGGCCGTGACATGGCCGGGGCGAAGTTCCAGCGCCACGTCGGACAGCGCCTTGACGCCCGGAAAGGTCTTGGAGATGCCCGTCATCTTCAGGATGGGCTCGGTCGTGGATGTGTCCGTTGGAAGCATGACGTTGTCAGGCGCTTTGCTGCTGGAGGCTTGGGCCCCGAGGCGGGGCTAGGACTGGGCCGCGGGCGGACCCTCTTCCTGTCCCTCCCCCACAAGGGAAGGGGACCCTGCACGATCCGCCGACTGCGCCGGAGGGAAGCGCATCGGGGTGGACGACGGAGGCCGATGGAGGGAGTCCCGTTCGGCGGCGACCGGCGTCCCCTCCGCCTTGTGGGGGAGGGACAGGAAGAGGTGTCTGTTCGGATGCCGGTTCCGGACCCGAACAGAACGGGCCCGGAACACTGTTGTCAGATCAGAAGATCTTGGCGAACTCGTCGACGTTGCCGGCGTCGTAGACGAACGGGTCGGCCATCGCTGCCTCGTTGTTGGCGTCGAGCTTGATCTTGCCCATGCGGCCGATGGAGATCTCGGCGTCCGGCTTGGCTTCGGCCTTGCCGGCCTTCAGCTCATAGGCGATGTAGGTCGCCGAATAGCCGAGGTCGATCGGATTCCAGATGGCGAAGGCCTTGGACGAGCCAGCCTTGACGTGACCGGCCATCTCCGACGGCAGTCCGAGACCGGTGACGTTGACCTTGCCGACGAGGCCGGCGTCTTCAACGGCCTGGGCGGCGGCGACGATGCCGACCGACGTCGGGGCGATGATCGCCTTGAGGTTGGGATACTTGGCGATCAGGCCCTGCGTCTCGCGATAAGACTTGTCGGCGAGGTCGTCGCCGTAGACCGTGTCGACGAGGTTCACGTTGGCGTAGTTCGGCAGGACCTTCTTCATCTCCTCGATCCAGATGTTCTGATTGGTTGCCGTCGAGGCGGCCGAGAGGATGGCGACGTCGCCCTTTTCAGAACCGAGACCGTCGGAGGCCAGCTTGACGCACATGTTGCCGATCAGCGGGTTGGACGACGGGTTGAGGTGCATCAGGCGGCCTTCCGGCGCCACGCCCGAGTCCCAGGAGATGACGGTGATGCCGCGCTGCATGGCCTTCTTGAGGGCCGGCACCAGGGCGTCCTTGTCATTGGCCGAGATGGCGATGGCGTCGACCTTCTGGGCGATCAGCGAGTTGATGACGTCGATCTGTGCCTCGGCGGTCGAGGTGGTTGGACCGGTATAGATGATCTCGACGTCGCCGAGTTCCTTGGCTGCTTCCTGGGCGCCCTTGTGGGCGGCGTCGAAGAAGCCGTTGCCGAGCGTCTTAACGACCAGAGCGATCTTGACGGCTTCGGCATTGGCCGGACCGGCCATCAGGGCAATGGCGGCGGCCGTGGTAACGATCAGTTTCTTGAACAGGGTCATCTGGGTCTCCTCCCGTTTCGACCTTCCGTCGACCGCCGCCTCTTTCCTCAATCAGGCGACGGTCGGGGATTGCTGGGTGTCTTCTTTTCGGTCCGTGGACGCGACGATCAGCCCGATGCCGGCGGCTTCCACCATCCGCCGGTCGCGCTCGTCGATGCCGTCGTCCGTGATGATCGTGCTCACCCGTTCGAGCGGGCAGAGGATCAGGCTGGACCGTGTCTTGAACTTGGAACTGTCGACCAGAACGACGAGTTCGTCGGCCTGGCGCATCAGCCGCTGCTCGGACTGAATGATCAGCGAGTCCGATTCCATGATGCCGAGCGGCGACACGCCGCGGGCGCCCATGAAGAAGCGGCGGGCGTAGAAATGGCCGGTGCCATCGCTATCGAAGGGCGACAGGATGATGTTCTGCTCGCGATAGACCGCGCCGGCCGGCAGCATCACCGTGCATTTGGAATGCTTGATCAGATGCTCGGCGATCGGGAACGAGTTGGTCATCACCTGCAGGCGCATCTGCGCGAGGAAATGCACCATCGGGAAGGTGGTGGTGCCGCCGTTGATGGTGATCGCTTCGCCGTCGTGGCAAAGCTTCACCGCCTCGCGGGCAATGGCGCGCTTCTGCGCCGAGTTGACCGTTTCGTCGGCCCGGAACGACCGGGCGGCGAGAACGCCAATCTGCGGCGGGTGCAGCGCCTCGGCACCACCGCGCACTTTTTTCAGGCGGTTCTGGAGCGCCAGCGCGCTGATATCGCGGCGGATCGTCGCCTCGGAGGCGTCGGTCAGCTCGACGATATCCTGCACCGTCAGGATCGGACGTTCCTGGACGGCGGAAAGGATGATGCGATGGCGTTCGCGTTCATGCATGGTTGTCTCGGCTCCGAGGTTGGGGCTGGGACGATGGCGCGCCGGCGCCGCTGGGGCAAGCGCCGGCGCACGGGAGATCAGTCGGCGAGCCTCCAGCCGTCGAGAGCCATGGCCTCCGGCTGCGGCACCACCTTGAAGCGGGCGGCAAGGTCGATCAGATCCTGCGTCGACATGGTCTGGCGCGGTCCGCCCATCGACAGCACCTTGACCAGGATCTCGGCCGCCTTCTCGGCAGTGTCGATCAGGCCGAAGGCGTCATCGAGCGTCGGACCGACGCCGAACACGCCATGGAACGGCCAGAGCACCAGCGGCCTTTTCGCGAGCAGCCGGGCGGTGGCATCGCCCATCTGGTCGGTGCCGGGCACCAGCCAGGGCATGGTGCCGACGCCGTCGGGGAACACCACCAGGCACTCGGTGGAACCTTCCCAGAGGGCGCGCGTCACGTTGGCGTCGTTCCATTGGAGCACATAAGTCAGCGCGATCAGGTTGGTGGCGTGGCAGTGCAGCACCACGCGATCGCTGCCATTGGTGGCATTCTGCCGGGCGATATGCCCCTTGAAATGGCTGGAGAATTCCGAGGTCGGCCCGCCGCCGTCGCGATAGCCCCACAGCACTTCCAGGAAGCTGCCGTCGGCACCGACGCGCACCACGCCGAGATTGTTCTCCGGGTCGAGCTGGACGTTGCGGAAGAACTTGCCGGTGCCGGTGACGATGTAGCTCTGGCCGGCGATGGCCGGCAGCGGCTCCGTCATCGGCAGCCGGCGCGGCTCGCGGATACCGGCGAGATAGGGCGCGAGGTCGTCGTCGGTCAGGCGCAGGCTGATGTTGCCGCCGTTGCGCTCGTCCCAGCCCTTGTCCCAGCAGTCCGTCGTGGCCTTCACCATCGCCTTGACGAACCAGGAATCGATCATATTCGCAGTCATAGTGGCTCAGGACTCCCGCTTGGCGAGCACGTCGCGCTCGTAAGCCTTGACAATGTCGAACCAGGCGGCGCCGACCGGCACGTTCCGGCTTTCGCAATAGTGATCCCAGACGGCGCCCCAAGGGCTCGTCTTGTGTTCCTCGAACAGCGCCATGCGCAGCGCATAATCGCCGGACGCTTCGGCGGCCTTGAGCTTGGCCGCCGGCTCCAGCATGGCCTTCATGAGCGCCTTGCGCATGTTGCGCATGCCGATCACCCAGGCGGCGATGCGGTTGATCGACGCGTCGAAATAGTCGAGGCCGATGGCCGTGCGGTCGAGCATCTTGCCGCGCACCAGCTCGTTGGCGATGGCCTGCAGCTCGTCGTCGAACAGCACGACGTGGTCGCTGTCCCAGCGCATGGGACGCGACACGTGCAGCAGCACGCGGTCGACAAACTGGAAGACGGCCGACAGCTTGTCGGACACCACCTCGGTCGGGTGGAAATGGCCGGCGTCGAGGCAGAGCATGGTGCCGCGCGTCGCCGCGTAGCCCATGTAGAACTCGTTGGAGCCGACCGTGTACGCTTCTGCGCCGATGCCGAACAGCTTGCTTTCGACGGCGTCGTAGTGGAATGCCGTGGAGATCTTCTCCGCGATCACCTCATCGAGGGCGTCCTTCAGCGTTTCGCGCGGCCCGTAGCGGTCGAACGGATAGTCTTTCGAGCCATCGGGAATCCAGATGTTCATCACCGACGCCTTGCCGAGAGACCGGCCGAAATGCTCGGACACCTTGCGGCTGGCCTTGCAATGGTCGATCCAGAACTGGCGGATGCCGGCATCGGGATGGCTGAGCGTGCGATTGTCGGCGCTTTTAGGGTGCGAGAAGCACGACGGGTTGAAGTCGAGGCCGAGGCCGCGCTCCTTCGCCCAGTCGACCCAGCGCTGGAAGTGCCTGGGCTCGATGGCATCGCGTTCCACCTTGCGATCGGCTTCGAGGTAGAGAGCATGCAGGTTGAGCCGCTTGGCGCCGGGGATCAACGACATCGCCTTGTCGAGGTCGGCGCGCAGCTGATCGGCATTACGGGCGCGGCCGGGATAGTTGCCGGACACCTGGATGCCGCCGGTGAGCTCGCCATCGGGATTCTCGAAGCCCTTGACGTCGTCGCCCTGCCAGCAGTGCATCGACACGGGAACGGCATCGAGCTTGGCGAGAACCGCCTCGGTGTCGATGCCGTCGCGGGCAAAGTGCTCGCGGGCCAGTTCATAGGCTTTGGTGATCGGCGATTGTTCGGACATGACCGGCGGTTTCCTCCCATTGGCTCCGCTGCGAGATAACAATCATATTTCGTCATAAACGATCAAGTGTGATCATGGCTATGGGTTTCGGCCATCTCACTTGAGTCGACGGCATGGTTCACCATTTCTCTATTGAAAACATGGAAATATTCGGGAGATCCCTCAGATCTTGGCGTAGGATTGCGTATCGACAAAAGTTCTAGGGAGCAGTTGGAAACCACACCCTACTGGTCAAATGGTCGTTGTGGGATTGAAAGTGATCGGATTTGCGTAAAGTGCACACTGGAATCGACCGGATGAGATTGAATATGATCCGGTCAAGGCGCGATGCCGCGTCGGCAGGGAGGAAACACCGTGATCAGAAAAGCCTTCGTCATGTGGGTCAATCCGGACGCCCACGCCGAATACAAGCGGCGCCATGACGAGATCTGGCCGGAGCTGGCAACCGTGCTCAAGGCGCACGGGGCTCACAACTACGCCATCTATCTCGATCCGAAGACGTCGATGCTGTTTGCAACTGTCGAGATTGAATCCGAGGAACGCTGGAATGCCGTCGCCTCGACGGTTGTCTGCCAGAAGTGGTGGAAATACATGGCCGACATCATGCCGTCCAACCCGGACAACAGTCCGAGATCTTCGGACCTCCGCGAGGTGTTCTTTCTCGACTGACGACGATCAGGCGGCGAAGCCGTCCAGGAACAGGGCGACCGACGTCTTCACCCAATCCCGCCGCTCGGCCGGAGCGAATGCGTCCCTGAGGCCGAGCAGGATCTGGCGCTGTGCCTCGTTGACGGTGCCGCGCAGGAGATTCGCCGCCGTCTCGGTGTTGCCGGGTCGCAGAAAGCCGTTTCTCTGATGCTCGCGCACCCAGGCCTCGAAGGCTCCGGTGATGCGGGCCGTCGCCTGCCGATAGCTTTCCGCCAGCGCCGGCACCTGCTGCCCCTCGGCTGCGATGAGGCGGGTAAGGCGCACCGCCTCGTCCGACAGAGCCAGATCGGTGTAGCCGGAAAGCAACGCCTCAAGGCTGGCGCGCGGATCGGCCTTGGTTCCTCGCGCCGCGTCAAGGCTGCCGAACGCCGCGTCGATCCGCGCTTCCATTGCCTGCTTGAGCAGGTCCTCCTTGGCGGCGAACAGCCGGTAGAGCGTCCGTGTCGATACGCCGGCGTCGCGGGCTATGGTGTCGATGCCGGTGCGGATGTAGCCCGTCTCCAGGAAGGCGCGCGCCGCCGCCGCGATGATCAGGGCGCGCGTCTCATCCTCGCTTCGGAGCGGCGGTCGGCCGGGGCCGCGCGTAGGGACCTGATTGCTGTCGACCATGACTGTGTTCCTCTTCCTTGACACAGGGTGGCGTCCGGAAATAAAGAAAACAATGATTTTCCAAATTTTCGCAAGCCAAATCCGGCACGGATGTGGCTGCGGCCCAAAAGGATGAGATCCGTGTCTGCTTGGCGTCCCCTCGTAATTGCCGGTTTGGCCGCTGCCGGCCTTGGGCTTTCCGTCGTCTGGGCGGTCGATCATCCCGAGCCGCTGATGCTGCAAGGCGAGGTGGAGGCAACACGCGTCGATCTCGCCGCCCGCGTCGCCGGCCGCGTCGTCAGGACGCCGGTAGATATCGGCGACCGGGTTGCCGCCGGCGACTTGGTGATCGAGCTCGACAGCCCGGCTCTCAGGGCCGGGCTCGATACCTCGAAGGCGGCGCTCGCCGTCGCCAACTCCAACCGCGACCTCGCCTTCTCGACGCGGCAGGAGATGATCGACGCCCGCCGGGCCGAACGGGAGAAGGCCGAAGCCGACGTGCTCCTGGCGCAGAAGACCTATGATCGGGTCAGTCAGTTGCAGGAGCGTTCCTTTGCTTCCGAACAGGTGCTCGACGAGGCATCCAACAAGCTCAACGCGGCGCTGAAGGCCCGCGCCGCCACCGAGGCCAACCTGCAGCTCGCCATCAAGGGAAACAGTCCCGAGCAGAAGGCGGTGGCGGTGGCGCAGGTCGAGCAGGCCGCCGCCGCCGTCGCCCAGATCGAGACCGACCTTGCCGAACTCACCGTGAAGGTACCGATGGCCGGCGAGGTGACGGCGCGTACCGCCGAAATCGGCGAGCTGTTCGGCGCCGGCACGCCGCTGATCTCCATCGTCGACGTCGACAACGCCTGGTTCACCTTCAATGTGCGCGAGGATCTCCTGCATGGCCTTGCGGTGGGCGACGCGCTGAAAGTGCGTGTGCCGGCATTGGGTGGTCGCGAGATCGAGACGCATGTCACCGTCATCAACGCGCAGGGCTCCTACGCCAACTGGCGCGCCACCAAGGCGACCGGCGACTTCGACCTTCGCACTTTCGAGGTGCGGGCGCGTCCCGCCGGGCCGGTCGAGGGGCTGCGTCCCGGCATGAGCGGGCTGATCGATTGGTCCGGGCCTCGGCTGATGGATCGCTGAGCGATGGCGCGACGGGCCCATCCTGCGGCCGGCTTCCGGCGGGTTCTCCTCGCCGAGTTGCGGCAGATCGGCGCGCGGCCGGGACTGATGTTCATGCTTGCGCCGTTCCCGCTGCTGCTGTTCGTGCTGCTGGCGGCGGTGTTCCAGCTTGGCCTGCCGCGCAACCTGCCCATTGCGATTATCGATCAGGATCGCTCGACCCTGTCGCGGCAGATGGTGCGCATTGTCGATGCGACGCCGGAAGTGGCTGTCGCCTTTGAGGAGGCGACTCTGAGCGAGGGACGGCAACGTCTTCTCTCGGGGGAAGCCTATGCCGTGGTGCTGATCCCGCCCCGCACCGAGCGTGACGTGCTGGCCGGCCGCCGGCCTGAAGTGGTGCTCTTCTACAACAACCAGTACATGACGCCCGGCAGCCTCGTCGCCCGCTCGGTCGGCGGCGCCCTCGGCACGGTGGCGGCCGGCATCTCGGTCGAGGCGCGCGTCGCCCGCGGCGCCGACGTGGAAAGCGCCACTCAGGCGGTCAACCCCGTGCCGATCCGCCAGAGCGCCCTGTTCAACCCCAGCCTCGAATATGTCCAGTTCCTGCTGGCGGCGGTGATGCCGACGGTGCTTCAGATCTTCATCGGCGCCAGCGCCGCGCTGTCCTTCTCCCGCGACCGGCAGGGTATCGCCGGCCTCGGCAAGTCGCTCCGGCTCGGAGGAACCCTTGTGAGAACGGCGGTCGGCAAGCTGGCGCCGTATACGCTCGCCTATCTTCTGGTGCTCTGGGGCGCCGATGCACTGCTGTTCGGCCCGATGGGGGCTCGCTTCGGCGGCAGCCTGCCGTTTCACCTCGCCTACGGTGTCGTCTTCGTGCTGGCCTCTCAGATGCTCGGCGCCGCGGCGGCGCTTGTCGCTCGCGACACGGTGTCGGCGCTCGCCGCGGTCGGCGTCATCACCGGCCCGGCCTTCGGCTTCACCGGCCTTACCTTTCCGCGCCTCTCCATGAACGGCTTTTCGGACGTCTGGGCCGATCTGCTGCCGGTGACGCATTACCTTGAACTGCGCACCGACAACATCCTGCGCGGTGCCCCGCTTGATATTTCCGTGCCGGCTTTCCTCTGGCTGGCGGCGCTGGCCCTCGTCTATGGCGGGGTGACGCTGCTGCTCCTTTGGCGCCATGGCCGGCCAAGCCAGGTCACGGCCACGGAGGCTGGCCAATGATCGCCGCCGTCTTCCGTGAGATCGTCGCGGCCCTCCTGGCCATCTGGACCGACAAGGGCGCCCGCTCGACAATGCTGGGCGCGACGCTGTTCTTCTCGGTGTTCTTTCCGCAGCCCTACCTAAACGAGGTGGTGCGCGACATGCCCTTGGCCATCGTCGATCAGGACGGCTCGACGCTGAGCCGCGAACTGATCCGCCGCATCGACGCCGCCGACGCGGTGGCCGTCGCCCGTTACGCGCCCGATATGTCCTCGGCCCGCTTGCTGTTTCTGAAGCGCGAAGTCCATGGCATCGTTATCGTGCCGCCGCAGTTCGAGCGCGACCTGCTCGCCGGTCGTGCCGCGCCGATCGCCGCTTTTTCCGACGGCGGCTATTTCCTGCTGAACTCGGTGATGTCGTCGGCGCTGTCCAACGCGGCGCGTAGCCTCGGGGCCGAGGTGCAAGTCGGGCGGCTGACGGCGTCCGGCGTCGACATGGCCCAGGCTCTCGCGGTCGTCGAGCCGTTGCGCGTTACCACCGTGCCTCTGTTCAACCCGACCGGTGGCTATGCGAGTTTCGTCCTGCCGGCCGTCTTCGTGCTGATCCTGCAGCAGACGCTGTTGATGGGCATCGGCAACCTCAAGGCCGGCCGTCGCTCGGCCGGCGGGCTGTCGACCTTTGCCGACGCTCTTGTCTATGTCGGGCTCTACAGCCTGTGGGCCGGCGTCGTGCTGGTCCTGCTTCCCTGGGTCTATCGCCTGCCGCGCATCGGCGACGTCGCCGTCATGTATGCGGTGGTCGTGCCCTTTCTTGCCGCCGTCACGGCGATGGGTATTGCCGTAGCCCGGCTCATTCCCACCAAGGAGGGCGTGATCTTCTTTCTGGTGGTCCTGGGCATGCCGCTGTTCTTCCTGTCTGGCGTCTCCTGGCCCGCTGAGGCGATGCCATGGCTGCTGCATGCCCTGGCCTTTGCCATCCCCTCGACCACGGCGGTGCCGGCCCTGGTGCGCGTCAACCAGATGGGCGCCGATCTCCAGTCGGTCGAAGCGACGATCCTGACCCAGCTTGCCCTTTGCCTAGCCTACACGACTCTCGCCGTAACGGTGGACTGGGTGAAGAGGAAACCTTCAGCCTGACGCCGCTTGCGTGCCGGGGCCGTTTCGGACCACACTCGGAAAAACACTGAGGAGAGGTGCGATATGGCAGTGGCGGGTCTCGGGTCGACGATCGGCCCGGTGGTGGTGCTCCTCTCGGCCGGCGTCCTGGCGGTGCCGCTGTTCCGCCGCCTCGGCCTTGGCTCGGTGCTGGGTTATTTCGCGGCCGGCGCCCTGGTCGGTCCCTCGGCCTTCGGCCTGTTCTCCGATCCTGCCGCCATGCTGCACGTGTCCGAGCTCGGCGTCGTCATGTTCTTGTTCCTGATCGGTCTGGAACTGAGGCCCCAGAAGCTCTGGGCGATGCGCACCCAGATATTCGGCCTCGGCCTTGCCCAGGTGGCCGTCTGCATCGGCTTGCTGACCGCGGTCGCCATCCTCCTGTTTGGCCTCCCGCCGATTCCCGCCTTCATCGCCGGCGCCGGCTTTGTGCTGTCGTCGACCGCCGTGATCATGTCCATGCTTCAGGAGCGGGGCGAACTCGCCGGTCCCGATGGGCAGAAGGCAGTGTCGATCCTGTTGTTCGAGGACTTGTCGATCGTGCCGCTTCTCGCCCTCGTGGCGTGGCTGTCGCCGATCAGCCACGGCGACAGTGGATGGATCGGCATCGGCCTTGGCGTTGCGGCGGTGGCGGCGCTGCTCCTGGCCGGCCGCTTCCTGATCGATCCCTTCTTCGGCCTGCTGGCCCGCGCCCGCGCCCGCGAGGTGCTGACGGCCGGCGCTTTGCTGGTCGTTCTCGGCGCGGCCTTGCTGATGGAACGGGTCGGCCTCTCGATGGCCATGGGCACCTTCCTAGCCGGTGTCATGCTGTCGGGATCGAGCTATCGTCATCAGGTCGAGGCCGACGTCGAACCCTTCAAGGGCCTGTTGATGGGCCTGTTCTTCCTCGCCGTCGGCATGTCGCTCGATGTCCGCGTCGTCGTCGAGCGCTGGCCGCTGCTCATCGGCCTGCTCCTCGCCTTCGTCGTCGTGAAGGCGATCGGCATCTACGCAGTGGCGCGCCTTTTCCGCTCAAACCATCGCTCCGCCTTCCGCCGGGCGCTGATGTTTGCCCAGGGCGGCGAGTTCGCCTTCGTACTCTACACGGCGGCGGCGAGCGGTGGCGTCATTGCGCCCGAAGACGCCGCCCTGTTCTCGACGGTGATCATCCTGTCCATGGCCTTGACGCCGCTGGTGCTCGTGGTCGCCGGTCACTTCCGCCGTGAGGAGGAGAAGTCGCTCGACGGCGTCGAGGAGGCGCGCGATCTGCGCGGCAGGGTGCTGCTGATCGGCTTTGGCCGGTTCGGCCAGATCGCCGCGCAGCTGCTGCTGTCGCGCGGCGTCGACGTCTCGATGATCGAAAGTGACCCCGACCGCATCCGTGAGGCGGGCCGGTTCGGTTTCCGTGTCTTCTATGGCGACGGCACCCGGCTCGATGCGCTGGAGCATTCCGGCGCCGCCGAGGCGGAGGTGATCATGGTCTGCGTCGACGACCGCAAGGCGGCCAACCGCATCGTCGAGCTGGTCAAGGCGAACTTCCCGCTGGCCCGGCTGCTGGTGCGGGCCTACGACCGCGTCCACTCGATCGAGCTGATCCGCGCCGGCGTCGATGTGGAGGTGCGCGAGACCTTTGACGCCGCGCTGCGCATGGGCGCCGAGGGACTGCGGGCCCTTGGCTGCAGCGAGGAGCGGATGACCGAGGCACTCACCACCATCCGCCGGCTAGACGCCGAGCGGCTGCTGGCGCAAGTGCAGGGCGGCGTGATGGCCGGCCGCGAGAACCTGACGACGCGGCCGGTGCCGGAGCCCCTTACGGCGCCCCGGAAACTTGCGACCGAAGAGGCCTGATCTCAGATGGAGCGTATCGCCGCGTTGGTCTTGAGGCCTTCAAGATCCAGCGCGTAGAGTGCGTCGCAGAGCTCCTGCGGCAGGAAGCCTGGACCCTTCACCCGCTTGCCGGCAATGGCGCCGGCCGCCGCGTAGACGGCGAGCGCCGCCACCGTGCCTTCGAAGGCCGGTGCGACGGCGACGAAGGCGCCGACGAGACCGGTCAGGGAGCAGCCGAGCGCCGTCGAGAGTGGCATCAGCTCATGGCCGCCTTCGATGGCGACCGTACGGGTCCCGTCGGTGACGTAGTCGACCTCGCCGGTCACCGCAACCACCGCGCCGCTCGATTTGGCGAGCGCGACGGCGCTGTCGAGAGCGGCGTTGGAACTTGCCGAGCTGTCGACGCCCTTCGAGGCGAGGCCCGCAACACCGGAAAGCGCCATGATCTCCGAGGCGTTGCCACGGATCACCGTCGGCCCCATGGCGACGAGGTCTGCGGCCGCCGTGTTGCGAAGACGGGTCGCGCCGACAGCGACGGGGTCGAACACGATGGGCTTGCCGGCCGCCTTGTAGACGGCAGCCGCCAGCTTCATGCCGGCGATCCAGTCGGACGACAGCGTGCCGATGTTCAGCGTCAGGGCGCGGGCGATACGGCCGAAATCCTCGACCTCGTCCATGGAATGCACCATCGCCGGCGAGGCGCCGGCGGCGAGCAGCACGTTGGCGGCGATGGTCATCGCCACGAAATTGGTGATGTTGTGCACCAGTGGACGTTCGGTGCGCACCTTCTCATGAAGGGCGTGAACGTCGGCAAGCGTCAGGGTGGTCATCGCGGGCTCCTTGCGCGAAGATCGCCCGCGGACAAGAAGACGTGTGGCTGCCGGACGGGCCGGGCCGCTCGCCTCAATCCCTCCGCCGGCATGATCCGGATCAGGTTCGTGGGGTTGGATCGCTCCTCTCAGTCCGGCATGCCGGACACCCCCTTGAGACGGCGTGAGCATAGGCGGGGGAGGGGGGAAGCGCAAGAATGTCGCCCGGGATCACTTCCGGACAAACCTAAATCCTGATGATGTCGACCGCTTCCCCGATTTCCGCCGCTGGCGCGAACTCGCGTCGCACGATCAGCGCATTGGCGGCGGCGATCATCGACAACAGCGCGGAGTCCTGGTTGGCAACGGGGGTGACGATGAGCCGGCCGGCCTCGACCGAGAGACGGGCGCGCAGGAAATCGCGGCGCATGTCGTTGGCGCGGAGCGGGGCCGTGACGATGGCGGTTTCGGCCACCGGCAGCACATCGTCGCGGCCGAGCATCGCCCTGACGAGAGGCGCCAGAAACAGCAGGCCGGTGACCAGCGTCGACACCGGGTTGCCGGGCAGGCCGAGAGCATGGACGCGACCGAGACGCCCGTGCATCAGCGGCTTGCCGGGACGCATGGCGATTTTCCAGAAACCGGGTTCCATCCCCTCGGCGGCGAAGGCCGGGCGGGTGTGGTCGTGATCGCCGACCGAGACGCCGCCCATCACCACGACGACGTTGGCGCCGCCGGTCATCGCCGAGCGGATTCGGTCCCGGAGCGCCGAAAGATCGTCGGGCGCAATGCCCATGTCGATCGCCTCGCCGCCGGCATCGTCGACCAGCCTTGCGAGCGCCACCGTCGACGATGCGACAATCTGATGGGACAGGGCATTCGTGCCCGGCTTCACCAGCTCGTCGCCCGAGGCGATCAGCGCCACGCGCGGCCGCCGCCGCACCGGCAGGCGGGCATGGTTCATGGCGGCGGCGAGCCCCAGCGCACCGAAGCCGAGCCGCGTACCGGCGAAAAGCCCGGTCTCGCCCTCGATGAAGTCGGCGCCGCGCTTGCGAATATAGGCGCCGGAGGGGGCGCGCGTCGCGAAGCGGACCCGGTCGTCCTCTCGTTCGGCGTCTTCCTGGAGGGCGACCCGGTCGGCGCCTTCGGGCACCGGCGCGCCGGTGAAGATGCGCACTGCCTCGCCGGAGGCGAGCGATCGGCCGAAAGCATGGCCGGCGGCGGCTTCGCCAACGACGCTATACCAGCCGTCCGAAGCGACATCCTTGCCGAGGGCGTAGCCATCCATGGTCGAAACGTCGACCGGTGGTTGGGTGCGCAAGGCGGCGAGATCGGCGGCCAGCGTCCGCCCGCCGGCCTCGGCAAGCTCTACCCATTCCGTTTCCGTGGCGGTGACGCCGGCCAGCAGCGCCGCCTGGGCTTCGTCAACGGGCATCAGCGCCATCATGCTTCTCCGGTCCTACTTGTCCGCAAGCCAGCGGCCCGATTTGCCGCCATCCTTCTCGATAAGGCGGATGGCTTCGATGCGCACGCCCTTCTCGACGGCTTTCACCATGTCATAGACGGTGAGGCAGGCGACGGACACGGCTGTCAACGCTTCCATCTCGACGCCGGTGTTGCCGGTGCAGCGGACGATGGCGGTGATCTCGAGGCCGGGCAGGGTCGGGTCTGGCGAGATGTCGATGGCCGCCTTGCTGATCGGCAGCGGGTGGCAGAGCGGGATCAGCTCCGACGTCTTCTTGGCGGCCATGATGCCGGCGAGGCGGGCGGTGGCGATGACGTCGCCCTTCGGCGCCCGGCCATCGACGATCAGCGCCAGCGTTTCGGCCTTCATCACCACCTTGCCGCCGGCGATGGCGGTACGGGCAGTGATCGCCTTGTCGCTGACGTCGACCATGTGGGCGGCGCCCTTCTCGTCGAGGTGGCTGAGAGACTGGGTCATGTCAGGCTCCCCGCGGCAGCGCTTCAACGAAGCGCACCGGCTCGCCGGTTGACGGCGTCACGAGGTCGCCCTCCCACATCACCCTCCGGCCACGCACGACGGTGCCGACAGGCCAGCCGGTGACCTCGACGCCGTCATAAGGCGTCCAGCCGCAACGGGAGGCGATCCACTCGTTGCGAATGGTCTCACGTCGCTTCATGTCGACGATGGTGAAGTCGGCGTCGTAGCCGACGGCGATGCGGCCCTTTCGTGCCATGCCGAAAATGCGCGCCGGCCCGGCCGAGGTTAGGTCGACAAGGCGCTGCAGCGTCAGCCGGCCGGCGTTGACATGGTCGAGCATGATCGGCACCAGCGTCTGGACGCCGGTCATACCCGAGGGGCTGTCGGGGTAGGGCTTGGCCTTCTCCTCAAGGGTATGCGGCGCATGATCGGAACCGAGCACGTCGGCGATGCCTTGCGCCAGGCCCTGCCAGATCCGGTCGCGGTGGGCGGCCGAGCGGACGGGCGGGTTCATCTGCACGAGCGTTCCGAGCCGTTGATGGTCGGCCTCCGTCAGCGTCAGGTGATGCGGCGTGACTTCAACCGTGGCGACATCCTTGTGGTCTTTCAGGAAGTCCATCTCGTCGCCGGTGGAGATATGCAGCACGTGGATGCGGGCGCCCTTGTCGCGGGCGATGCGAACGAGGCGCTGGGTCGATTTCAGCGCCGCCTCAACGTCGCGCCATACGGGATGGCTCGACGGATCGCCGGCGATGCGCAGTGGTTTGCGCTCATTCAGCCGCATCTCGTCTTCCGAGTGGAAGGCGGCACGGCGGCGCGTGGCACCGAGAATGGCGGCGACGCCCTCGTCGTCGGCGACCAGCAGATCGCCGGTCGAGGAGCCCATGAACACCTTGATGCCGGCCGCGCCGGGCAGCCGTTCGAGCTCGGGAATGTCGCGCACGTTGCCATGCGTGCCGCCCACCCAGAAGGCGAAATCGCAGTGCATGCGATGGGTGCCGGCTGCCACCTTGTCGGCAAGGCGCTCGGCGGATGTCGTCAGCGGATTGGTGTTGGGCATCTCGAAGACCGCGGTCACTCCGCCCATCACGGCGGCGCGGGAACCGGTTTCGAGGTCTTCCTTGTGTGTGGCGCCGGGTTCACGGAAGTGCACCTGGCTATCGACGACGCCGGGCAGGATGGTGAGGCCGGTGCAATCGATCGTCTCGCCGGCCGATGCCCGGGAGAGGCTGCCGATCTCCGCAATTCGGCCGTCGCGCAGGCCGACGTCGCGTTCGCCGATGCCGTCGTGGTTGACGACAGTTCCGTTTCTAAGGACGGTGTCGAAAGTCATGGAGGCGTGGTCCTGTGCGAGTGGCCTGCGGCCGGCGGAAAGACCTCTTATCGGTCTTTCCCCTTATTCGCTAGATGACCCCTCTTCGCCTTCCTGGTAGGAAGACGGCGCCGCTCGCGCTCCGGCGAGACCGACCATCGATCCGGCACGCGGCCCCGAGAGGCCGGTCGTCTCGACAAGCTCTCTTCCCATTCTCGGGAAGAGCTGGAGAGGGGTGGCGGCCCGCCCTCCTGGCGGTACATGCAGTGTCAGCTCCGGCACGCCCTCGAAAGGCAGCGCGCCGGAGCCGATAGTATTACTTATAAGCGGCAGCGATGCCAAGGAAATCGCTGGCCTTCAGCGAGGCGCCGCCGACGAGCGCGCCGTTGACGTCCTCGACGGCCATCAGCTCGGCAGCGTTCGACGGCTTCACCGAACCACCGTAGAGGATGCGGATGCCATTGGCGTCGGCGCCAAAGCGCTTGACCAGTTCCTTGCGGATGAAGTTGTGCACTTCCTTGACGTCGGCGGCGGTCGGCGTCAGGCCGGTGCCGATGGCCCACACCGGCTCGTAGGCGATCACGGTGTTGGCGGCCGTCGTGCCGTCCGGCAGCGAGCCGGCGACCTGGGTGCCGACGACGTCGAGCGTCTTGCCGCCGGTACGCTCGGCATGCGTCTCACCGACGCAGACGATGGCAACGAGACCGGCGCGCCAGGCGGCTTCGGTCTTGGCCTTCACCACGGCGTCGGTCTCGGCATGGTCGGTGCGGCGCTCGGAGTGCCCGACGATGACGTAGGTGGCGCCGGCATCCTTCAGCATCTCGGCCGAGGTGTCGCCGGTGTGGGCGCCCGAAACCTTGGCATGGCAGTCCTGGCCGCCGACCGGCAGCAGGCCTTTCTGGGCAAGGGTAGCGACGAGCGTGAAGGGCGGGCAGATGGCAAGTTCGGCCTTGGCCTTGAGGGCGGCATCATAGCCGGCGGCGATCGCCTCGAATTCGGCGACAGAGGCCTTGAGGCCGTTCATTTTCCAGTTTCCGGCAACCAGCGGCTTGACCGACATGCTCTCGTTCCTTCGATATGCGTTGCGTGGGCGTGGATCATCCCGAACCGGGCCCGGCGTGACTCTCCTCGGAGCGGCCTGGAAGATGATCTTGTAGGCGAAAACCCGCAAGCGCATTTATATCCGGCGGGTGCAAAACGCTAGCAAGGGCTATTGACTATGAAGGCACTGGAGACGGTCGTTGAGCGTATCATTCTGGGAAGCCGCTGGATTCTCGTCGTCTTTCTCATCGGTCTTTCCGTGGCGCTTGCCGTCTACGGTCTGTCCTTCGGCGTCAAGCTCTGGAAGGTCATCGGCAGCGTCTTCGTCTATGACGACGCAGAGATGATTCTCGCCATGCTTGGCCTCATCGATGCAGCGCTTGTCGCGAGCCTGCTCGTCATGGTGATGATCGCTTCCTACGAAAACTTCGTCGGTCGCTTCGATGATCACGACGCCGAACTTCATTGGCTCGGAAAACTCGACAGCGGCAGCCTGAAGATCAAGGTCGCCTCCTCGATCGTTGCCATCTCCTCCATCCATCTGCTGCAGGTCTTCCTGAACGCCAGCCAATACACGGACAACCAGATCATGTGGCAGGTGATCATGCACATCACCTTCGTGGTGTCGGCGCTGATGCTCGGCGTGCTCGACAAGATCATGGCCAAGCATTGATCGAGGCCGGAATCCGGCGCTTTATCAGGCAAAACCGGCGCTTGCGGCACGGAGCCGGCGCCCCTATGATCCCGCGCGCCGAAGCGGTCCCTGCGAGACCGGTGGCGTGACTGGGATGGACGGGCGCGCGCGCCCCCGAGACGGACGACATAATGCTTGATTCAATGCGCCGCGGGGCGAACACACTGCCCGCGAAACTCTTTCTGGGCCTTTTGACGCTGTCCTTCATCGGCTGGGGCGTCGGCTCCCGGCTCGGGGCTTCGCATACCGATACGCTCGCCACGGTGGGAAACACCAAGATCACGCTCGGCGAATTCCAGCTCGCCTATCAGCGTCAGTCGCAGACGCTCGCCCGTCAGCTCGGGCAGGCGATGACGCCCGACATGGCCCGCGCCATCGGCCTGCCGCAGGGCATCCTCAGCTCGTTGATGGCCGAGGCGACCGTGGCGGACATGGCCGCCGCAACGGGGCTGGGCGTCTCCGAAGACCGTCTCGCCCAAGGCATCGCCAACGATCCGCAGTTGAGGCCGCCGGGAGCGCAGAGCTTCAATCGAGACTACTTCACCCAGCTCCTCGGTCAGTCCGGCCTCAACGAAGCGATGTTCATCGCCCAGCGCCGTACCTCGGAGCTGCAGTGGCAGTTGACGTCGGGTCTCGTTGGCGGCGTGGCTGCCCCGAAGGCCCTCGTCGGCGCCATCTATCGGCACGACAACGAGGCGCGTGACATCCGCTACCTCACCCTGGCCCGTGCCCAGGTGGAACCGATCGGCAAGCCGGCCGACGACGTGCTCGCCAAGTGGTACGACGAGAACAAGGCCAGCTTCCGGGCGCCGGAGTTCCGCACCATCGAGGTGTTTGCCCTGACCCCGGATGCCATCGCCGATCCCTCGGCGGTCACCGACGAGGAGGTTTCGCGCGAATACGAGCGGACCAAGGCCCAATATGGCGCCCCCGAGATGCGCCGCATCCAGCAGCTGTTCTACGCGAAGCCGGAAGAGGCGGCCGCCGCGGCCGAAAAACTCAAGGCGGGCACGAGCTTCGACCAGCTCATCACCGACGCTGGCGCCAAGCCGGAGGATGTGGATCTCGGTCTGCTCACCCGCGACAAGATGGCCGATCAGGCCGTCGCCGAGGCGGCTTTCGGTCTCGCGCTCAACGTCCCGAGCCAGCCGGTGACCTCCTCCTTCGGCACCGTCTTGCTGCGTGTCACCGAGATCCAGCCGGCCCACACCAAGACGCTGGCCGAGGTGGCGCCCGACATCCGCAAGGCGATCGCCACCAAGGCCGCCGAACGTTCCGTGCTGGAAACCCACGATGAGATCGAAGACGCCCTGGCCGGCGGCGCGACCTTGCAGGAGGTGGCGAACCGCTTCCGTTTGAAGCTCGTCACCGCCGAGGTGGATCCCGAGGGCAATGGCGCCGACGATCAGCCGGTGGCGGGCCTGCCCGAGCAGGCGGAGCTTCTCAAGGCCGCTTTCGCCGCCGACGAGGGCGGCGAGAACGAGCCGCTGTCGGTCAACCATGGCTTCATCTGGTACAACGTCGCCAAGGTGACGCCGGGCCGCGAGCGCCCGCTCGACGAAGTGAAGGATAAGGCGATCATCGCCTGGACCGACGCCGAGGCGCAGGTTCGCCTGACGGCCAAGGCCGAGGAGATGGCGAAGGCGCTGAAGGCCGGCACGTCGATCGACGACCTTGCCAAGACGGCGTTGGTGGAAGTGGAGACGGCGTCGGGCGTGACGCGCAAGGCTGGCGACGCCGGTTTGGGCGTTGATGGCGTGAATGCGGCTTTCGCCGGCCCCAAGGGACATGTCGCCGCCATTCCGGGGTTGGATGGCACGCGCATCGTGCTCACGGTCGCCGAGGTGGTCAACCCGCCGATGCCGGAAGGTGCGGGCGATGCGGTCGTCATCGCCGATCGGGCTGCGGCCGACATGGGGCAGGACCTTTATGCCCAGTATATCGCTGCGGCACAGGAGGAACTGGGCACCACCGTCAACCAGTCGCTGTTCAACGCGGCGGTCGGTACCAGCAACGCCAACTGAGGTGGATTCTCTGGCCTTCGGGCCAGAGTTCCGCAGTCCACGCCTGGGGGATCGGGCGTGGGCTGAGGTTTTCGGAACCGTCCGGCGATGCGTGGCAATCCGCTGGAGATCGCACAACGGGGGTAGCGATGGCCGATTTCAAGACCTTGATCGCCAAGGTAGCCTCCGGAGCCAGCCTGAGCCGGGAGGAGGCGACGGCGGCCTTCGACATCATGATGACCGGCGAGGCGACGCCGTCGCAGATCGGCGGCTTTCTGATGGCGCTCCGGGTGCGCGGGGAAACGGTCGAGGAAATCGCCGGTGCCGTGTCGTCCATGCGTTCGCGCATGCTGACGGTGGAGGCGCCCGCTGACGCGGTCGACATCGTCGGCACCGGCGGGGACGCCTCCGGCAGCCTCAACATCTCCACCGCCTCGGCCCTGGTGGCGGCCGGTGCCGGTCTCTCGGTCGCCAAGCATGGCAATCGGGCTCTGTCGTCGAAATCGGGTGCCGCCGACGTGCTGATGGCGCTCGGCGTGAAGGTCGACATCGAACCGAAGGTCATCTCAGCGTGCATTCGCCAGGCGGGGGTCGGCTTCATGTTCGCGCCGGTGCATCACTCGGCGATGAAGCATGTCGGTCCGAGCCGCGTCGAACTCGGCACGCGCACCATCTTCAACATCCTCGGCCCGCTGTCCAACCCGGCCGGCGTGCGGCGGCAGTTGGTCGGCGTCTTTGCGCGCCAATGGCTGCTGCCGGTGGCCGAAACGCTGGCTGCCCTTGGATCCGAAGCGGTGTGGGTGGTGCACGGCTCCGACGGCCTCGACGAGATGACGCTGTCCGGTCCGACCTATGTGGCGGAACTGAAGAACGGCGCGGTGCGCAGCTTCGAGGTTACTCCGGATGACGCCGGCCTGCCGCACCACTCGCCGGAAGCGGTGCGCGGCGGTTCGGCCGAGGACAACGCCCAGGCGCTCCGCGCCTTGCTCGACGGCGTGACCGGCGCCTACCGTGACACGGTGTTGCTCAACGTCGCCGCCGCCCTGATGATCGCCGAGCGGGTGCCGACGCTGAAAGACGGCGTGACGCTGGCCGCCGATGCCATCGACAGCGGTCGCGCTCGCACCGCTCTCGACCGACTGATCGCCCGTTCCAACGCCTGAGGACATGCCAGTGGCCGACATTCTCGCCCGCATCGAGGCCTACAAGCGCCAGGAGATCGCTGCTGCCGAGGCCGCGATTCCGCCTGCCGAGATCAGGGCGATGGCCGCCGATCAGGCCCCGCCGCGCGGCTTCCGGGCCGCCATCCAGAAGAAGCATGCCGAGGGGCGCTACGCGCTGATCGCCGAGATCAAGAAGGCCAGCCCGTCCAAGGGGCTCATCCGGCCGGATTTCGATCCGCCGGCCTTGGCGCGTGCCTATGAGGAGGGTGGGGCGGCCTGCCTGTCGGTGCTGACCGACGCGCCGTCCTTTCAAGGGCATCCGGATTATCTCAAGGCCGCACGCGCCGCGACGGCGCTGCCCGCGCTCCGCAAGGATTTCCTGTTTACGCCCTATCAGGTCTACGAGGCGCGCGCCTGGGGCGCCGACTGCATCCTGATCATTCTCGCCTCGGTCGATGACGACACGGCGAAACGTCTCGAGGACACCGCCTTCGAGCTCGGCATGGACGTGCTCCTCGAGGTGCATGATGCCGCCGAGCTGGAGCGGGCGCTGAAGCTGCGGTCGCCGCTTCTCGGCATCAACAACCGCAACCTCCGCACCTTTGAAACGCGGCTCGAAACGACGGAAGAGCTGGCGAAGAACGTGCCGGCCGACCGCATTCTGGTCGCCGAGTCCGGCCTGTTCACGCCGGCCGACCTTGCGCGCCTCGCGCGCGTCGGCGCCCGCACCTTCCTGATCGGCGAGAGTCTGATGCGGCAGGCCGACGTCGCGGCGGCAACCAAAGCGTTGCTTGCCTGAATCCAGGGTTCGTTCGACACGTCGAACGAACCCTGGAACAGGCTGTCGTCAGCCGGTCAGCACCATGTGCGGGCGGCCGTTCGACGTCTTGGACGGGCTGATGCCTTCCTCGTCGATGGTGGCAGTGACGCGCTTGCGGAACGCCGAGAAGCTCTCGAAGTCGACCACATCCACCGGCTCGTCGAAATCGACGGTGATGGTGTAGTAGCCCGGAACCGAGGTGGCCGCCTTCAGCGCCAGCACGGTGCCCTCGAAAGCCTTGCCGAGATAGGTTCCCTTCACCCGGTCGCCCGGGTTCCAGGCACGGCGCGGCGGCTCGTTGCCGGCCTTGGCATAGAGCGTGTTCCAGTCGGCAAAGCCATGTTGCTTGGCGATCAGTTCCAGCGACTTCGAATGGCTGATCTCGCTGCCGGCTTCGGCAAGCGAGCTTCTGAGACGGCGAGCTTGGGCTTTCAGCTCGTCGAGCGTCGGGAGTGGGGACGACATGACCGTTCTCCGTATGGCATCGGACATGACCGTAAGCAGGGTGCCCGCATTGCCGAGAGGTCTCGATGCCGTGTAACGGAAGCGATCGACGGGAACTTCACCATGGCTTGCGCCGGCGGGCGGCAGGGGTCCCTCACCCAGGGCGGTCATCTAGGAGCAGCGGTCCGACTTGTCAAGGTGGCGGCCCCCGAACGCCAAAAGGCCGGGCTTTCGGCCCGGCCTCTTTGATCTGAGTTCGGCCTGCTCAGTCCTTGACGACCGAAATGTCCGGCGCGTCCACCGCCTTCATGCCGACGGTGTGATAGCCGCTGTCGACATGCAGCACCTCGCCGGTGACGGCGCGGCTGAGATCGGACAGGAGATAGAGCGAGCTGTCACCCACCTCTTCGATGGTGACGGTACGGCGCAGCGGCGCGTTATACTCGTTCCACTTCAGGATGTAGCGGAAGTCACCGATGCCCGAGGCAGCCAGCGTCTTGATCGGACCGGCCGAAAGGGCGTTGACGCGGATGTTCTGCGGGCCGAGGTCGACGGCGAGATACTTGACCGACGCTTCCAGCGCCGCCTTGGCGACGCCCATCACGTTGTAGTTGGGCATGACCTTCTCGGCGCCGTAATAGGTCAGCGTCAGCATCGAGCCGCCGTCGGTCATCAGCTTCTCGGCGCGCCGGGCGACGGCCGTGAAGGAATAGACCGAGATCAGCATGGTCTTCTGGAAATTGCCTTCGGTGGTGTCGACGTAGCGGCCGGTCAGTTCGTCCTTGTCCGAGAAGCCGATGGCATGCACCAGGAAGTCGATCTTACCCCATTTCTCGGCAAGCGTCGCGAAGACGGCGTCGATGGTGTCGGCCTCGGCCACGTCGCAATGGCCCACCACCAGCGCGCCGAGCTCGGCGGCTAGCGGTTCGACACGCTTCCTCAGCGCATCTCCCTGATAGGTCAACGCGATCTCGGCTCCGGCGGCGTGGAGCGACTTGGCAATTCCCCAGGCGATGGAACGGTTGTTGGCCAATCCCATGATCAGGCCACGCTTGCCCGCCATCAGCCCCACAGCACCTGCCATTTTGTAACCCCGCCTAATCAAATTCGGATGTCGTGCTCGTATGACACAAGCATTATGACAATAGCAAGTCGCGGAGCGGCGCGTCGGACACCCCCTTCGTGACCGCCGCCGGCCCTCGACGGCAGGGGGTGAGGGCTGTAGGTTCCGCCGCATGAAAAGCTCGTCGACGTCCGATCTTCTCTCTCGCTTCGCCGCCCTGGTCGGCCCCGGCCACGCACTCGTGGAGGAGGCCGACAAGGCACGCTACCTTGTGGAGTGGCGCGACCTCTACAGGGGTGAAACGCCGCTCGTCCTGCGGCCGGCCAATACGGCCGAAGTCGCTGCGATCCTGCGCCTCGCCCACGAGACGAGGACGGCTATCGTGCCTCAGGGGGGCAATACCGGCCTTGTCGGCGGGCAAGTCCCCATCCCCGGACAACACGAAATTGTCGTGTCGCTGGAACGGCTTGACAAGGTGCGGTCGATCGACCCGCTGGGGAACAGCATGATCGTCGAGGCGGGTATGCCACTGGCCTCCGTGCATGCGGCGGCCGAGGCGGCGGACCGCATGTTCCCGCTGACGCTCGCTTCGCTTGGCTCATGCCAGATCGGCGGCAACATCGCCACCAACGCTGGAGGCACCGCCGTTCTCGCCTATGGCAATGCGCGCAACCTCGTGCTCGGGCTTGAGGTGGTGCTGGCCGACGGTCGCATCTGGAACGGCCTCAGACAGCTGGGCAAAGACAATGCCGGTTATGATCTGAAACAATTGTTTATCGGTTCGGAAGGCACGTTGGGTATCATCACGGCCGCCGCGCTCCGGCTCCGCCATCGCCCGCGCGGGGTGGCCGCAGCCTTCGTGTCGGTCGGGTCGCCGGCGGCGGCGCTCGGCCTGTTCGCCCGCGCCCAGGCGGCGGCGGGCTTTGGCCTCACCGGCTTCGAGCTGATGTCGGGCCTCGCCATGGAGTTCGCCCTGCGCCATATCCCCGGCGCCCGCCTGCCAACCGCTCCGGCGCCCTGGTACGTGCTGATCGAGGTGAGTTCGAGCCTGTCCGGCAGCGAGGCCGATGCGACGGTTCTCGACATTCTCACGGGCGCCACGGCGGCCGGAGAGGCGCTGGAGGCGGCCGTGGCGCAGTCGTTCACCCAGATCGACGATTTCTGGCGCCTTCGCCACGGCATGAGCGAGGTGCAGAAGCACGAGGGTGGGTCGATCAAGCACGACGTGTCCGTCCCGATCGGCGACTTGCCCGCTTTTCTCGAAGAGGCGATGGCTGCCGTGGAGGCGGCGTTTCCCGGTTGCCGGCCGGTGCCCTTTGGGCACATGGGCGACGGCAACATCCATTTCAACGTCAGTCAGCCCGTGGGCGGCGACCGTCAGGCCTTCCTCGCCCGCTGGAACGAGATGAATGCCGTCGTGCATGGCGTGGTGCGCAAGTATGACGGCTCGGTGGCCGCCGAGCACGGGATCGGCCGACTCAAGGTCGACCTGCTGGCCGAGGTGAAGCCGCCGCTCGACCTGGAGTTGATGGGGCGGCTGAAGGCTGCATTCGATCCTCTGGGCATCCTCAACCCAGGCAGGGTCATTCGCCGGCCATGAACAACAGCCAGCGCCCGTCGGCGGCGATTTCGAGGCGATAGAACTCGTAGGAGCCGACCGCCCGCATTTCCTCCATGTCGCCGGCGGTCAGCACGCGATAGGCCTCGACAAGCTGGCGGCGGTCGAGGGCATTGGGCGGCAGCTCGGCGAAATAGGGCCAGATGTAGCGGACTTGTGGCGTCCCCCCGCCCTTCACCACCCATCCAGCGTCGAGCACGTCGAGCAGGATGGCCAGCACCTCGAGCCCGGCGGTATCGCCGGAGGCCGCCTTCAGAATGTCGATCGGGTCGCCCTCGCCGGTCGGCGAGAATACCGGCGGCGGACTGGAAAGGCCGATCACCGCCCGCATCTGCGTCTCGTCGCCCGACCGGGCGGCGGCAATGATCTTCTCGCGCATGGAGGCCACGGCCGGCGGCAGCGTCGAGAGATCGTAATGCACCTCGGGAATGGCGTTGGCCGGCTCCTCGCCCGAAGGGTTCGCCGGGTCGGCCTCGGGCGGCGCGCCCAGCTCATCACCGCCGGGAATGCTGAAGCCGAAGCCATTGCCGCCCGTCGAGCGGTCCGTTTCTGGAGAGGACTGGAGCCCGAAGGCTGAGGCTGTCGGGACGGCGTACAACAACAGGCCCGCCGTGATCGCCGCTGCGAACAAAGGCGCTCCGATTGAAATCCGCATGTCTTCCCCCGACCTCGCGCGGCGGTCCCGTCCCGCCTTACTGCAGGGTGCGCAGCAGCGTGTAGCCGCCCGAGGAGATCTTCTCCGGAAGCTCGGCAACCAGCCGGGCAACGCTTTCCTCGCCGAAACACTCGACGAGTGTCGTCAGGGCGGCAAAGAGGGCGGCATGGGCAACCGCGTCGACGGGAATGCCGTCATCGTCGGCATCGTCGAAAGCGCGCTCCATGTGCGACATGGCCCGATGCTTGAAATTGTCGCTTACCGTCGCCTCGACCGGCTCCAGCAGCTCGTCCCGCATATCCGACATCGGCCCCATCCGCACCTTCGGGAATCGGCTTGCAGCACGAGAGGCCGCCAGCGATCCGCATCATCAACGAGGTCACACTATCATCGTTCGGCCAAGACGCAACGCCAACCGTTAAAGAGCGTTAACGAGTTTGAAGAACTGCGGTTAACGGATTGGTAACCATCAGCGGGCGGGCGGAAGCGGCGAATCGCCGGTCCGGCCAAAGCGTTGGTCGAGTCGATCGGAGAGCTGGGCCCCCTCAGCAAAATAGCGCTGGAGCACGCCGCGTGCCGACGCAGTACAGGTTCTGTGGGCAATCGAGAAGGTTCGTTGACCGCGATTGAAGGCTTCGACATAGGGACGGCGCGCCGGCCCCTCGAGGCCCTGGGCGTCGAGGAGGGCGGCCATCTTGGCGCGCCAGTCGGCGGCGGTGGGGCTGCCGCACAAACTGTCGAGATAGGCGGCCGCACCGAGCACTTCAGACAGGCGAAGCACATCGGCCTGATAGGGTGGGGCCGCGTCGGCGGCAAAAAGCGGCGTCGCCGAGGCAAGCGTCACGAACACGGCCAGACTCTTCAGCAAAAGACGCTCCCTGTCGCCTCGAACCTTCCGACATTGTGGACCGTCCGCCCGGACAGGGCAAGGATGCCTCACCCCTCGGCGAGGGCCTTGGTGCGATCGATGAATTCGGCGAGCTTGGGCGTGAGGCTGAGGCCGCCGAGCTCGCTCATAGGGACGAAGCGGGCAGAGAGCGCATCGGAGGCGGCCACCGGTTCGGCGTTGGCGGCTGCCGTCGCCGCGAACACGATCAGCACGTAATGGCGGAAGGTGTCGCCATCCCCGCCTGTGAGAATCACTTCATGAACCAGCGGAACGCCAGCGATGGTGATCCTGAGGCCGGTCTCCTCGAACACCTCGCGACGAGCGGCATCCTCAAGGCCCTCGCCCCATTCGAGATGGCCGCCGGGAAAGCTCCAGAGGCCGCCGGACGGATCGCCGGAGCGCTCCACCAGCAGCACCTCGCCGCCGCGCCAGACGCCGACGCTGACGCCGACACGCGGCTGACGGACGATGGAGCGGGAGGGCATGGGCTCAGTCGAACAGCGCGTCGACGGCCGACTGGGCGTCGCCGGTGTCCTCGGTGACCATGGACGCCACCGGAGACCCGTTGATGAGGCCCATGGCATGGGCGAGCAGCGGCTTGATTCGCATCTCCGACAGGTCGCTCAGCGCCTCGATCGGCAGCGCGTCCATCGGCGCCTCGACGATCATCCGCTGCAAGTCGCCCATGGCGGCGTCGATCTTGGCGACGGTATCGTCGAAGGCCCGCCGACGCTCCGGATCCGAGGCTTCATAGGCGGCGATGGCGAGGTCGCGTTCCTTGAAGTGGGACTGGCGGAAATGGTCGACATAAGAGCAGGGCTGCCAGGCGACCACGTCGGGCGCGCAGTCCGGCATCATCGGCAGCATGTCGATCAGCATCACCACTTCGTTGAAATGGTTGAGATAGTCGGTCGCGAGCCATGTATCGGGATGGATGTTGGCCGCAGCGAGCCGGTCCGGAGAGAAATCGGTCTCCGGTCTCACGAGCTCGTCCGTGCCTGCCGTGCCCCCCAATTTTTCCCCCGCCAAGAGAATTTCGCTATCTGAAACATACAGCGGTCAAGGTTGCCAAATACCTTACGCCGGCATTTGTTTCGCTATAGCCGAAACTGCTACCGTTATCTTCACAAAACAGTCGGTTATCGAGGTCGACATATGTGCGGTCGCTTTGTGCTCATCGAGTCTCTCAGGATGATGCAAAACCTGTTCGGGTTTCCTCCTCCCCCAGGTTTTGACAAGCGCCTTCTCGACATGGGGCACCGCTACAATATCGCGCCGACGCAGCCCATCGCGGTTGTCGATGCCGGCCTCGACGGAACCCGGCATGCGCACCTCGTGCGTTGGGGACTCATCCCGTCCTGGACGAAGGACGCCAAGACGCAGTCGCTGCTGTTCAACGCCCGCTCGGAAACGGCTGCCGACAAGCCATCCTTCCGCAACGCGATGCGTCATCGCCGCTGCCTCGTTCCCGCCTCCGGCTTCTATGAGTGGCGGCGGATGGGAACGGCCAAGATGCCTTACTACATTCGCCCCCGCGACGGCTCGACCATGGCCTTTGCCGGCCTCTCCGAAACCTGGCTAGGCCCTGACGGCAGCGAGATCGACACCGGTGCCATCCTCACTACCGCGGCCAACAGGTTGATGTCCGTGCTGCACGACCGCATGCCCGTCATCCTTGATCCCCGGGATTGGGATGAATGGCTCGACTGCGGCAACCGCCGCCCTAGCGACGTCGCCCATCTGCTACGGCCGGCGGCCGACGAACTCCTGGAAGCCGTTCCGGTCAGCGAGCGGGCCAACAGCGTCGCCAACGATGACGAGGCGCTGATCGCGCCGCTCGCCGAACCGCTGACCGTCGACGCAGAACCCTCAGAGACACAGACCGGTCCGGCTCCGGACGACGAACCGCCGGCGCAAGGCAATCTGTTCTGACCGTTACCGCGCAGAGAAAAGCCGGGCCGTCTCGTCGACGGCATCCGCCGCGATGTCCACGGTCTCGCCGTTGACTGTTGCCTTGCCTTCGGCGATCAGCCGCAGGGCCAGCGGATAGAGCCGGTGCTCGGCCGTCAGCAGGCGGGCGGCAAGACTATCCGGCGTGTCGCCGGAGAGCACCGGTATCGCCGCTTGGGCGACGATCGGCCCGACATCCATCTCGGCTCGCACGAAATGCACCGTGCAACCGGTCAGCTTGACGCCGTCCGCCAGCGCCCGCTCGTGGGTATGCAGCCCCTTGTAGGAGGGCAGCAGAGACGGATGGATGTTGATCAGCCGGTTGTGCCAGCGCTCGATGAAGGCGGGCGAGACGATGCGCATGAAGCCGGCGAGGCAGACGAAGTCAACGGCGTGGGCGACGAGCGCCTCGGTCACCGCCGCCTCGAACTCGGCCTTTGAAGTATACGCCTTGTGATCGATCAGCAGGGCGGGAATGCCGCGCTCGCGGGCGAACTCGAGCCCCTTGGCGTCAGGCCGGTTGGAGAGGACGCAGCAAACCTCGGCCGGAAAGGCCGGGTCCCGCGCCGCCTCGACCAGCGCCGCCATGTTGGACCCGCGTCCCGAAATCAGAATGCCGACCTTGAGCTTGCCCATCACGCGTCCCACTCGTCCTTCTTTTCAAAGCGCCAGCGCGCCCTCGAACAGCGTGCGCGGTCCCTCGGGGTCGGCGACCATCTCGCCGAACCGGACGACGGTCTCTCCGGCCGCTGTAAGCGCGGTGGCGACGCGGTCGGCATCCTCGGGGGCAACGACGGCGATCATGCCGATACCGCAGTTGAAGGTGCGAACCAGCTCCGCCTGATCGAGCCCGCCGACCTTGGCCAGCCAGCCGAACACCTTGGGTACCTTGACCGCCGAAAGGTCGACGCGCGCCGACAGCCCCTCCGGCAGGACGCGCGGAATGTTATCGACGAAGCCGCCGCCGGTGATATGGGCCAGCGCCTTGATGGCGCCGGTCTCCTTCTGGACGGTGAGGATCGGCTTCACATAGATGCGGGTCGGCACCGTCAGCGCCGCGCCGAGCGTCTCGTCCGCCGAGAAGGGCGAAGGATCGGCATAGGAGAGGCCGGACAGCTCGACGATCTTCCGGACCAGCGAGAAGCCGTTGGAATGAACGCCGGAGGACGCGATGCCCAAGATGACGTCGCCCGCCTGCACGGTGTTGCGGGGCAGCACGCCGTCGCGCTCCACGGCGCCGACGGCAAAGCCGGCGAGGTCATAGTCGCCGTCCTTGTACATGCCGGGCATCTCCGCCGTTTCGCCGCCGATCAGCGCGCAGCCGGCCATCTTGCATCCCTCGGCGATGCCGGCCACCACTTCGGTCGCGGTATCGACCGAAAGACGGCCGGTGGCGAAGTAATCGAGGAAGAACAGCGGCTCGGCGCCCTGGACCACCAGGTCGTTGACGCTCATCGCCACGAGGTCGATGCCGACGAAGCCGTGGATGCCTGCCTCGATCGCCACGGCCAGCTTGGTGCCGACGCCGTCGTTGGCCGCCACAAGCACCGGGTCGCGGAATTTGCAGGCGGCAAGGTCGAACAGGCCGCCGAAGCCGCCGATATCGGCATCGGCGCCAATTCGCCGCGTCGCCTTGACCAGCGGCTTGATGCGGTCGACGAGAGCGTTTCCGGCGTCGATGTCGACGCCAGCATCGCGATAGGTGAGCCCGTTCTTGCCGTTCATGGAGCCACGCGCCTCCGCTTCATTGGATATCCGGCAAGAAGCCGAAACGGCGCAAAATGACAAGTCCAAACTGCGCCTTTCCCGCCTCTCATGACCTGAAAACCGCAGACTTGGCCGGAGGTCGGTCTTGGAAAGCGCAGCGACGATGCTCAAATGATCGGGACGATCTTCAGCCGGGGACGCTCTTGACCATACCCAATCTCATTACGCTGGCCCGCCTGGTTGCTGTTCCCGCTGTGATCCTGCTACTGCTCGACGGTGATTTCGGCTGGGCCTTCGCCGTCTTTGTGATTGCCGGCATTTCCGACGGTGTCGATGGCGCCATCGCCCGTCACGTGCCGGGGCAGGCGAGCGAGCTCGGCCGCCTACTCGATCCGGTGGCCGACAAGGCGTTGCTGGTGTCCATCTTCGTGGTGTTGGCGGCCACCGGTCATGCGCCGATGTGGCTCACCGTGCTTGTCGTCAGCCGCGACGTGCTGATCGTCGGCGGCGTCATTCTCTCCTGGCTGGCCTCCAAGCCGGTGCCGATCGTGCCGCTCTTGATCTCTAAGGCCAACACGGCGGCTCAGATCCTCTATGCCGCCCTGTTGCTCGGTGCGCTCGGCCTGGCATGGCAGTTGGAGCCGCTTGTGGATATCATGGGCTGGCTCGTGGCGGCCTTGACCCTTGTCTCGGCTGCCGCCTACGTCAGGGGCTGGCTTGCATTCATGCAAGGTGAGGGTGGCGCGTGAAGCTCAGGAATACGGTTCTCTTCTGGACGGGCGCGGCCTTGGCCTTCGGCCTGCTGCTTTATGTCTTCTCCTCGATCCTGCTGCCGTTTGTCGCGGGCATGGCGCTCGCCTATCTGCTCGATCCGGTTGCCGACCGTCTGGAACGCCTCGGTCTATCGCGAACGCTGGCCACGGCGCTGATCCTCGTCCTGTTCGTCCTCCTGGCGCTGCTGGCGCTGATGATCATCGTCCCCGTTCTGGGCAGCCAGCTTCAGGGCCTGATCACCAACATGCCGGCCTATCTCGACGCCGCCCAGCGCTGGTTGAGCCACGAGGCGGGAACGCGCCTGTTCCGGGCGTTGCGCATCTCGGCGACTGACATCCGCGGCTCGCTCGGCGCTCTCTTCAGCAACGGCTCGGCGATCATGACCACGCTGCTGTCGTCGGTGTGGAACGGCGGCCAGACCCTGATTTCCATCATTTCGCTTCTGGTGGTCACGCCGGTCGTTGCCTTCTACATGCTGCTCGACTGGGATCGCATGGTCGCAACCGTTGACGACAACCTGCCGCGCCATCACCGCGAGACGATCCGGGCTCTGGCGCGGGAGATGAACGCCGGCGTCGCCAACTTCGTGCGCGGGCAGGTGTCGGTGTCGGCCTTGCTCGGCCTTTTCTATGCGGTGTCACTGTCGCTGGCCGGTCTGTCCTTCGGCCTGCTGATCGGCCTTGTCGCCGGTCTCATCAGCTTCATTCCCTACCTGGGCTCGATCGTTGGCGGCGGCCTTGCCATCGGCGTGGCGCTTTATCAATTCTGGCCGGACTGGACGTGGATCGCCGTCATTGCCGGCATCTTCGCCGCCGGCCAGTTCATCGAGGGCAACATCCTCCAGCCTAAGCTGATCGGATCGTCGGTCGGTCTGCACCCGGTTTGGCTGATGTTCGCCCTGTTCGCCTTCGGCACGCTGTTCGGCTTCGTCGGCCTTCTGGTCGCCGTGCCGGCCGCCGCTTCGGTGGCCGTGCTGGTCCGCTTCGCCTTCGCAAAATACCGGGAAAGCGCCTTCTACAGCCTCGACCCTTGCAGCCCCACCCATCCCGTGGCAGGCGAGATCGTCGTTCCACCCAAGGACGCAACGCCATGAGCCGCTCCAGACCGCGCCAGTTGCCGCTCACCATGCCGCATCAGGCCGCCATGAGCCGCGAGGACTTCGTGGTCGGCGAGGGCAATCGCGAGGCGGCCGCCTTCATCGACGCCTGGCCCGACTGGCCGGCTTCGGTGGTGCTGCTGATCGGCCCGAACGGCTCGGGAAAGTCGCATCTCGTCAACATCTGGGCGACGAAGAGCCGCGCTGCCGTCGTCGCGGCCGCCGATCTCGCGTCCGCCGACCCTACGGTTCTCGTCGGTACCGGCGCCGTCGCGGTGGAGGATGCCGACGATCCGGCCCTCGACGAGAAGGCGCTGTTCCATCTGCTCAATGCGGCACGCGGCCGCGGCGCCTCGGTACTGATCACCGCCCACGCCGTGCCCTCGGTGTGGGGCGTGACGCTGCCCGATCTTCTGTCGCGTCTCCGCGCCGCCCAACCGGCCTTCCTCGGACCGCCAGATGACGCCTTGCTGGAAAAGGTGATTATCAAGCTGCTCGCCGACCGTCAGCTTGCCATCGATGCCGGCGTGCTCGACTATATCCTGCTGCGCATGGAGCGGTCCTGTGCCGCCGCCTGCGAACTCGTCGAGGCGCTCGACCGGGAATCGCTGGCCCGCGGCCGCCGCATCACCAAGGCGATCGCCGCCGAGGTGCTGGCGCCCGAGGGTGAAGCGTGAGCTCCACTTGCGCCGTCACGAAGGCGTCATCGAGATCGCCTGAGGCCGTAGACAAACTGTCACATAGCTGGTGCATGGATCAGGACCGTGGGCTAGACTGACCGCCGGTGGTCGGTCTGCCCGGAGCCGGGGTGCAGCCCCGCGAGCGTGAGGTCGTGGAGATGAGCGAGACGGAAGCTGCCGTGAGCGAGATGATCGAGGCCGAAGCCGAGGCCCTACCGGCGATGACCCTGGACTCGCCCGAGCGGTTCGTGAACCGTGAAATCTCCTGGCTGGGCTTCAACCGCCGCGTTCTGGAAGAATCGCAGAACGCCAGCCATCCGCTCCTGGAACGGCTTCGCTTCCTGTCGATCTCGGCTGCCAATCTCGATGAGTTCTTCATGGTGCGTTTCGCCGGCATCAAGGGCCAGGTGCGCGAGCGCGTCACCACCCGATCCGATGACGGCCTGACGCCATCCGAGCAGATGGCGGTGATCTCCGAGGCTGCGGCCCGTCTCGCCGACGCCCAGCAGGCCCGCTGGCGCGACCTGCGCACCGAAATCCAGAAGGCCGGCATCCTCCTCGTCGATCCCGACAAGCTCAAGGGCGGCGACGAGGTCTGGCTCGAGGACTATTTCCTGTCGTCCATCTTCCCGGTGCTGACTCCGCTTGCCGTCGACCCGGCGCATCCCTTCCCCTTCATTCCCAACCTCGGTTTCTCGATCGTCCTCGATCTCGTCAGGGTGCGCGGCAACGAGAGCATGGTGGCCCTCATCCGAATGGCCGCCAAGATCGACCGTTTCGTTCGCCTGCCCGACGATGGCGCCCATCCCGGCGTGACGCGCTTCATCCTGCTGGAGCAGGTGGTGACGATGTTCATCGGCCGCCTGTTCCCGGGCTACACCGTGCGCGGGCAGGGCAGCTTCCGCATCCTGCGCGACAGCGACCTTGAAGTGGAAGAAGAGGCCGAGGATCTGGTTCGCCTGTTCGAGAGCGCCCTGAAACGCCGCCGCAAGGGGCTGGTCATCCGCGCCGAGTTCGAGCGCTCGACGCCGGTGGCGCTACGCCAGTTGGTCACCGAGGCTGTCGGCTGCATGCCTGACGAGGTCCAGCTCCTCGACGAGCTGCTTGCCCTCAACGATCTCAGCCAGCTCGTCAGTCTCGACCGGCCAGATCTCAAGTTCGAGCCCTACGCGCCCCGCTATCCCGAGCGCATTCGCGAGCATGCCGGCGATGCCTTCGCCGCCATTCGCCAGAAGGACCTCATCGTCCACCACCCTTACGAGTCCTTCGACGTGGTGGTGCAGTTCCTGCGGCAGGCGGCGGCCGATCCCGAGGTCGTCGCCATCAAGCAGACGCTCTACCGCACCTCCAACGACAGCCCGATCGTCCGCGCGCTGATCGAGGCGGCGGAGGCGGGCAAGTCGGTGACGGCGCTGGTCGAGCTCAAGGCGCGCTTCGACGAGGAGGCCAACATCCGCTGGGCGCGCGATCTCGAACGCGCCGGCGTGCAGGTGGTCTTCGGCTTCTTCGAGCTGAAGACCCATGCCAAGATGTCGCTGGTGGTGCGCCGTGAAGGGCAGCAGCTCACGTCCTACTGCCACCTCGGAACCGGCAACTACCATCCGATCACCGCCAAGATCTACACCGACCTCAGCTACTTCACGGCCAACAAGACCATCGCCCAGGACGTGGCGCGCATCTTCAACTTCATCACCGGCTATGCCGAGCCGCAGTCGCTCAACGCGCTGGCCATGAGCCCGCTGACGTTGAGGAAGACCATCATCGACTGCATCGGCCAGGAGATCGACCACGCGCGGGCCGGCCGCCCCGGCCAGATCTGGATGAAGATGAACTCGCTGGTCGACGCCGACATCATCGACGCGCTTTATGAGGCGAGCCAGGCCGGCGTGTCGATCGATCTGGTCGTGCGCGGCATCTGCTGCCTCAGACCGGGGATTCCCGGCTTCTCCGACAATATCCGCGTCAAGTCGATCGTCGGCCGTTTCCTGGAGCACAGCCGAATTTTCTGCTTCGGCAACGGCCAGCCATTGCCTAACCCACGCGCCACGGTCTACATCGGGTCCGCCGACATGATGCCGCGCAACCTCGACCGCCGCGTCGAGGTGCTGGTGCCCCTGACAACGGAGACCGTGCACGCCCAGGCCGTCGACCAGATCATGGTGGCCAACCTCCGCGACAACCAGCAGAGCTGGCGTTTGTTGCCGGATGGTAGCCACGAACGCATCGTGCCGGAGCCGGGCGAAGAGCCCTTCAACGCGCACCGCTACTTCATGACCCATCCATCTCTATCGGGACGTGGACACTCGCTTGAAAAAGACGCACCCAAGTCTATTGCCGGACGGAACGAAAAGCACCTGTCGATGTGAGGCCCCCGGGCGTCTGCCCGGTCATGGCCCGGTATCGGTCATCGACATCGGCTCCAACTCCGTCCGCCTTGTCGTCTACGAGCGCCTCTCGCGGGCGCCGACCATGCTGTTCAACGAAAAGATGCTGGCCGGCCTCGGCAAGGGGCTGGCGGCGACCGGCCGGATGAACCAGGAATCGGTGGATCAGGCGCTGGCCGCCATCCGCCGCTTCAAGCTCCTGGCCGAGCAGAGCGGCTCGGTGGAGACCTATATCCTGGCTACCGCCGCCGCTCGCGACGCGGCCAACGGCCCCGAGTTTCTGGCCGCCGTCGAAGAGATCTGCGGCGTCGAGGTCCATTTGCTGTCAGGCTCCGACGAGGCTCGGCTGTCGGCGCTGGGCGTCATGTCGGGCATGAACCGGCCGGAAGGCATCGTCGGCGATCTCGGCGGCGGCAGCCTGGAGCTCATCCGTATCGAGAACGGCGCGGTCGGTAACGGCCGCACCTATCCGCTCGGCGGCATCCGCCTGCTGGAAGCCTCGGAAGGCTCGATCCGCAAGGCCGAGAAGATCGTCGCCGACGCGCTTGAGCCGGCCATCGTGCAGATGCCCTGTGCCGGGCTGCCCTTCTTCGCGGTGGGTGGCACCTGGCGCTCGCTGGCGCTTCTCCACATGTACGAGACGGGCTATCCGCTGCATGTCATGCACAACTACGCGATCCCGGCCGAGGAAGCGCTGGAGTTCGCCCGGGTGGTCGCCCGCCGCGATACCGATAGCATCGACCAGATCGACGTGGTCTCAAGGTCCCGCCGGGGGCTGCTGCCCTATGGCGCCCTCGTGCTCGAACAGGTGATCCGGGCGATCCGCCCCTCGCACGTGGTGATTTCCGCTCTCGGCGTGCGCGAAGGCTATCTCTATGAGCGTCTCACCGCCGAGGAGCGCGCCAAGGACCCGCTTATCGAGGCGGCGTCCGAACTCAACTGGGTCCGCTCGCGTTCGCCGCGCCATGCCAAGGAGCTCGTCTCCTGGTCGGAAGCGGCTTTCTCGCTGCTCGGCATCGAGGAGACCGAGGACGAGAGGCGGCTGCGGACGGCGGCCTGCCTCGTCTCCGATATCGGCTGGCGCGCCCATCCTGACTATCGCGGCGAGCAGAGCCTCGGCATCCTGTCCAACGCCGCCTTCGTGGGCATTGATCACCCCGGCCGGGCCTATCTGGCGCTCGCGGTCTTCTACCGCCATGTCGGGCTGATCGATGATGCCGTGTCGCCGCGCATTCGCGAACTGGCCTCGACCCGGCTCAAGGAGCGGGCGCGGACGCTGGGTGCCGTGCTGCGCGTCGCCTATCTGGTCACAGCGTCCATGCCCGACGTGCTGCCGCGCACCAAGCTGTCGACCGACGGCGATCGGCTGGTTCTCAACCTTCCCGGCGATCTCGGCGATCTCTCGGGCGATCGGCTTCTGAAGCGTGTCGTTCAGCTCGCCAAGGTGGGCGGCCTCAAGGACGGCGTGATCCGCATCGCCGGATAATCAAGGCGCGAAGGGCACCCACCGGGGTGCCCTTTCTCTCTGGGAAAGCCGGTCGACAGCTTACCGGTCGATGGCGATGATCTTCTTGCCATCGAAGGTGATGGCGAGCCGGCCGCGCTTCAGCTTGAGGGCCAGTTCGCCGAACATCTCCCGTCGCCAGCCACGCATGGCCGGCACGTCGGCCTCGTCGGACACGGCGATGTCCTCGAGGTCGTCGGTTGTGGCGATCACCTTGGCGGCAACGCCCTCGGCTTCCGACACCAGTTTCAGGAGCACCTTCATCAGGTCGACGGCGGCGCCGGTGCCTTCCGGCATCTGGCGGTGACGCGGCAACTTCGGCCAGTCTTCCTTGGGCGTCTCAAGGGCGCGGCGCACTGCGGCGAGGATTTCCTCGCCTGAGCGCGAGCGCTCCCAGCCCTTCGGGATGGTGCGGAGCTGGCCCAGCGCCTCGGCGGTGGTCGGCGCTTGCGTGGCGACCTCATAGATGCAGTCGTCCTTGATGACGCGCGACCGCGGCACGTCGCGGCCCTGCGCCTCGCGCTCGCGCCAGGCGGCCACTTCCTTCAGAATGATCAGCTCGCGCGGCTTCTTGACGCGCATCTTGAGCCGCTGCCACGCCTCGTCGGGGTCGGTGCGGTAGGTGTCCTCGGAGGTAAGCACCCGCATTTCCTCGGCCACCCAGTCGGTGCGGCCGGCTTTCGCGAGATTGTCCCGGAGGTGGAGATAGACGTCGCGGAGATGGGTGACGTCGGCCTCTGCATAGTCGACCTGGCTTTGGCTGAGCGGCCGGCGCGACCAATCGGTGAAGCGGTTCGACTTGTCGAGCACGACGCCGGTCACCCGCGACACCAACTGGTCGTAGGAGATGGAATCGCCGAAGCCGCAGACCATCGCCGCCACCTGCGTGTCGAACAAGGGCACCGGCACGAAGCCGCCGAGGTGCCAGACGATCTCGATGTCCTGCCGGGCTGCGTGGAAGACCTTCAGCACCGCCTCATTGCGCATCAGCTCAAAGAAGGGGGCAAGGTCGAGGCCGGGCGCCAGCGCATCGACCACGAACACCTGTTCGGGACTGGCGAGCTGCACGACGCACAGCTTCGGCCAGAAGGTGCTTTCCCGGAGAAATTCGGTATCGACGGTGACGAAGTCGAAACGGGCGAGATGAGCGCAGGCCTCGGCGAGCGCGGAAGTGGTGGTGATCATCGACATGAGCACCGTCTATAGCGCAGGCCGAGTGCTTTGTCGCCCGCTCAGCCTTACGAAATGCACCCGATCCCCGAGGCATTATCGGCGCTCCGCAAAGGCGGCGAGAGCCCGTTTTCGCCCTTCGTCGTGGTCGACGATCGGCGGTGGGTAGAGGAGAGGGTCCGGGCGCAACAGCGGTGGGGCCTCCCAGGGGCGGTGCAGGAGACGATCCGGCAGCTGGGCGAGTTCCGGCACGAAGCGGCGGACGTAGCCGCCGCCAGGGTCGAACTTCTCGCCCTGTGTGATCGGGTTGAAAACGCGGAAATAGGGCGCGGCATCGGCGCCGGTTCCCGCCACCCACTGCCAGCCGAAGGGATTGGAGGCAAGGTCGGCGTCGACGAGCGTGTCCCAGAACCATTGCTCGCCCAGGCGCCAGTGGATCAGCAGATGCTTGACGAGGAAGGAGGCGGTGATCATGCGCACGCGGTTGTGCATGGAGCCGGTTTGCCAGAGTTCGCGCATACCGGCGTCAACGATGGGGTAGCCGGTATGACCTGTCGTCCAGGCGCTCAGGGCTACGGCGTCCTCTTGCCAGGCAAATCGCTCGAAGCCGGTTTGGAAGTTGCGGGTTGCGAGGTCCGGGAACACGGACAGCAGATGCCAGGCGAACTCCCGCCAGCCAACTTCGGCCAGGAACTTCTCAGCTGCCTCGACCGGTGTCGATCCGGAGTCCTGTGCCTTCATCACCTCGTGGGCAACGCGCGCGACGGCGATCTCGCCGAAGCGCAGATGCGGCGACAGACGGGATGAGGCGCCGGCGGCCGGAACGTCGCGCTCCGCGGCATAGCGGGAGAGGCCGTCGTCAAGGAAAGCGACAAGCCGCGCCTTGGCGCCGGCCTCGCCCGGCGTCCAGCTTTCGGCAAGTCCAGCCGACCAATCGGGCCGTGTGGGATGGAGGTCGAACGAAGCAAGCGGTTCGGAGGCAACCGCCGTCTTGAAGAATGCAATGGTCTCCGGTCGCCGGCGAAGCTGGGCTTTGGGCGCGAGATGCGGCCGATGTGCCCTCCAGAATGGCGTGAAGACGCGGAAGGGGCCGCCCGTCTTGGTCTGGATCGCGCCCGGCTCGAACAGCAGCCACGCCGCGTGGCTCACTACGGCGACACCTCGCTGGCGTAGCATGGCGGTCAAGGTGTCATCAACATCGCTGCCCGCTTGATCATAACGGCGGTTGAAGTGCAGGGCGGTGGCGCCGACGCTTGCGGCAACCTCGGGCAGGATGCGGCGCGGATCGCCGCGTCTCAGGATCAGCTGGCCGCCGAGGCGGTTGAGATCGCGGTCGAGAGACGCAAGGCTCTTGTCGAGCCACCAACGGCTGGCGCCGCCGAGCGGCCGTCGCTCCGTGTCCTCTTCGAGCACGAATAGACACAGCACCGGCTGGCCCGACGTGACTGCCGCGTCGAGCGCCGGGTGGTCGGCGAGCCGCAGATCATCGCGGAACCACACGATCACCGGTACCGAGCCACTTATCTCCGTGCTCATGTCACTTCCTTTTGGTCGCTCTTGCCAGCCGGCCGAAAACCACCCCATATGGCCAAGAATATCCGTGCGTCACAAGGCGCCCAACGGAGGAGATCGCCGGGCCTTGCTCTCGCCATCCGACATTCTGCCGGTCGCAGCCGATGATCGCCCGCCGGCGGCCTTCGGCGAGTTGTTCAAGATCGGCATCGGCCCGTCGTCATCGCATACCGTCGGGCCGATGCGGGCGGCGTTTGTCTTCATGCAGGATTTGCAGCCGAGACTGTCCGAGGTTGCCCGCATCACCGCTACCGCCTTTGGTTCGCTCGCCTGGACGGGCAAGGGGCACGCCACCGACAAGGCTCTGATCCTCGGCCTCGCCGGTTTTCGCCCCGACGACATCGATCCCGATCTCGCTGACGACAGGCTGGCCGACATCGTCGCGGCACGGTGCCTGACCCTTGCCGGCGGCCGGCAGATTGGCTTCGACCCCGATCGCGACATTGTCTTCGACTGTGTGGCGACCTTCGAGCGCCATCCCAACGCCATGCGGTTTGTCGCCCATGACGCGTCCGGTGCCGAGCTCCTGTCGGAAGTCTGGTATTCGGTTGGCGGTGGTTTCGTGGTGCGCGAGGGCGAGTCGGAGGGAGACGCCGGCAAGACGCCGCTGCCTTGGCGCTACGGCACCGCCGCGGAACTGCTGGCGCTGTCAGCGGCCACCGGTCGTTCCATCGCCGATATCGCTCTGGATAACGAGCGGGCGCGCAAGCCGGACGAGGATTGCCTTTCCGCTGTCGATCGCATCGCCGAGGCCATGTTCGCCTGCATTGACCGCGGGCTCGCGCGCGATGGCGAACTCACGGGCGGCCTCGGCGTGCGCCGGCGGGCGCGCCAGCTTTATGAGCGCATCCAGGCGCGCGAAGCCGGCAACGACCGTTCGCCGATGGTGGTGATGGACTACGTCTCCTGCTTTGCCATCGCCGTCAACGAGGAGAATGCCGCCGGCGGCCGCATCGTCACCGCTCCGACCAACGGCGCTGCCGGCGTGGTGCCGGCCGTGCTCCGTTACTATCGTGATTTCTGTGGCGGCGAGCCAGACGATCTGCGCCGCTTCCTGCTGACGGCCGCGGCCATCGGCGGCCTCATCAAGCGCAACGCATCGATCTCCGGCGCCGAAGTCGGCTGCCAGGGCGAGGTGGGGTCGGCGGCGGCCATGGCGGCGGCCGGCCTCTGCGCTGCGCTTGGCGGCACACCGGCTCAGGTGGAGAATGCCGCCGAGATCGCCATCGAGCATCACCTCGGCATGACCTGCGATCCGGTTGGCGGTCTCGTGCAGATCCCCTGCATCGAGCGCAACGCCTTCGGGGCCATCAAGGCCATCAACGCCGCCTCATTGGCGCTGGCCGGCGACGGCCGTCACGTCGTGAGCCTCGACGCCGCCCTCGAGACCATGCGCCAGACCGGCCTCGACATGCAGTCGAAATACAAGGAAACCTCGCTCGGCGGCCTCGCGGTCAACGTCACCGCCTGCTGATCACCGTTGGCGGGCCGGTCTGTTCCTCGAAGTCGATAGAGGGTGGTGGGTTTGCTGAACCCATCATGATTTCGGATCGGCACCAGGAATCTCTTCCATGATGGTGTCGGCGAACTTGCGCATCAGCCGCACGAGGTCGTCGAACTCTTCGCGTGTCCAGTTCCGGAGCGCCTCCCGGCCGATGCGCTCGCGCGCCGCGTCGAGCAGATCGGTTGTGGCCTTGCCTTTCTCCGTCACCACCGCCTCGTGGACCCGCCGGTCGGTGGCGCTGGGCTGCCGCATCACCAGACCGAGGCTTTCAAGCTTGGCCACCTGCCGGCTCACGGTGGTGTAGTCGCGGCCGGATCGCTCGGCGAGATCGACGACGCCGATCGGCCCGAAGCGCTCGATGCCGACCAATAGCGGAAACAGCGCCCGATCGAGTGGAATGCCGGCTTCGCTGATCAGCGCGTCGTCGCGCTGCGGCCGGTTCATGACGCCGATGATGTCGAGCAGGGCGACATGCAACTGGCGCATCTTTTCTGAATTAAGTGTATTTTGCACTCTTTTCTTGACCGCCTTCGCCGGATTGGATATATGCGCATTATACACATAACTGAAGGACGGAAGGAATACCGACATGAAGGCCGCCATCGTCCGAGCCCCTGGGGTCGCGCCCGTCTACGGTGACTTTGCCGAACCGCAGCCGACCGACGACCTGATCCGGGTGACGGTCGTTGCCGCCGCGCTCAGCCACGTGACCCGCGCCCGTGCAACTGGGCGCCATTACAGCTCGTCGGGGGACTTTCCCTTCGTCCCCGGCATCGACGGCGTCGGCCTTGCTGACGATGGCCGCCAGGTCTACTTCGCCATGCCCGAGGCACCGCACGGCGCGCTGGCCGAGCAGACCCTGGTGCGGGCCGACCGCTGCATCGACCTGCCCGACGGCCTCGACGCCACGATGGCCGCGGCGATCGCCAACCCCGGCATGTCGTCCTGGGCGGCGCTGACCGAACGGGCCAAGTTGAAGCCGGGCGAGACGGTGCTGGTCAACGGCGCGACCGGCGCCTCCGGACGCCTGGCGGTCAAGATCGCGCGGCACCTCGGCGCGGCAAGGGTGATCGCCACCGGTCGCAACGCCGCGGTGCTCGCCGAGGTCGGGGCTGACGAGGCCATTGTTCTGGAAGGCGAAGCCGACGCACTGGAGCGCCGCTTCATGGCGGTCTTTGCCGAGGGCGTCGACGTGGTGGTCGACTATCTCTGGGGCATGAGCGCCGAGCGACTGCTGATCGCCGCCGCCAAGGCCGGCCGCGACGCTGCGCCGCTCCGCTTCGTCGAAGTGGGATCGATGAGCGGCGAGACCATCACCCTGCCGAGCGCCGTGTTGCGCGCTTCGGCCATCGAGCTGATGGGCAGCGGCGTCGGCTCGGTCCCCCTCGACCGGATGATGGTGGCCGCGAGAGACCTTCTGCGCGAGGCGGTGCCGGTCGGGTTGACCATTCCCGTCCGGCAGGTGCCGCTGTGGGTCGTCGAGCAGGCTTGGGCTGCACCGGATGACGGCCGCCGTGTCGTCTTCACCCCCTGAGCGCTTCCACCGGCGACTGGCGATAGGCGAGGGCGGCCGGCAGGGCCGCCATCAACGCCGCGATGGCGAGAAACGCTACCGCCAGCATGGCATCGGCGGACGTGAACTCCACCGACAGGCGCACGCCGCTTTGGGCGGTGAACAGCCCGGCGAGGACGCTCGCCGCGCCATAGCCCAGGCCGAAGCCTGCGCCGACACCGACTGCCACGAGGAGCAACAGCTCCAGCCAGACGATGCCGAACACGGCGAGACGAGGCGCGCCGAAAGCTCTGAGAGCGCCGATCTGCTTTCGCCGCTGGGCGATATGAATGACGACGATCAGCATCAGGGCTGCGGCCACAAGCGCCTGTGCGCCGTAGGCGATATACATCAGCACGGCCCGCGCATCGCCCAGCGTCGCGTAGAGCCCGGTCAGCACCTCGGCCGGGAAGACGGCGCGCGTTCCGTCCTCGGTGCGATAGGCTTGCCGCAGCGCATAGGCATCGGCGATGGTCTTTGGCTTCACCAACACGGCCGGCAGGCCGGGCACGTCGTGGTCGAAGCGCTCGTCGAGCGGCGCGTCGGCGTCGATATGGCCGTGGTCGTGGTGGTCCTCGCCAGCCTCGTCCTCATGCTCCTCGCCTTCGTGTTGCTCCTCACCGAGACCATGGACATGCCAGACCGCCTGGATGGGCACGAGGATGGCCCGGTCCCAGGCCGTGCCTGTCGGCTGAAGCTTGCCGACCACGTGATAGGCGCTGTCCGCATGCGTCTCGCCGCCTTCGCCGGCCGTGCCGTGCATCGGGTTCACTTCGGCGCCGATCGGAAGGTCGACGCCCGAGCCGACAACCGCCTCGCCCTCATGGGCGAACATCTCGCCCGCGATGAACCCGGTCGTGGTGCCTGAGATCAGCGCCGTGGTGGTACCGACGATCGGGTAACCCTTGAAGTTGTCGCCGAAGCCGATCGGTGCCGCCCAGGCGACGCGCGGGTCGGCGACGAGCTTGGTCAGCACCTCGCCGGGCATCAGCGGCAACGCCGCTGGCTGGAGGAAGACGGACGACAGAACGAGCTGTGTTTCCGAGCCCGGCGCACCGATGATGAGATCGAACTTGTCGGCAGCACGTGCCGAACCAAGGCGCAGCGCGCGCTCCTGCAACGTCACGGCGACACCGAGCGCAGTGGCGAGCGCCACCAGCAGCACGATCACCAGCGAAGCGGCCCAGAGGCGACGCAGATCGGCAAAGACGAAGCGGATCACGGCGAAACCTCCTCGGCGGTATCGGCGACGACCTGACCGGTGGCGAGGCGGATGCGCCGGTCGAGCCGCTCGGTCAGCCGCTCGTCGTGGCTGATGACGATCAGCGTGGCGCCTTCCTGGTCGGCGAGTTCGATGAGCAGTCGGCCGACTTCGGCGCCGGCTTCCGCGTCGAGGCTGGCGGTGGGTTCGTCGGCGATGATCACGCCGGGTCGGCGCAAGAGGGCGCGCGCCACCGCGACACGCTGCATCTCGCCGCGCGACATGGTTTCGACCGGTTGGCTGGGCCGCGTCAGGCCGACGCGGGCAAGAAGCTCGTGGGCGCGGGCCTTGACCTCCGCCGTGACGGCGCGGGCGAGCCGGGCCGGCAGCAGTACGTTGTCGATGGCGGCGAGACCGGGAAACAGGTGAAACTCCTGCATGACCAGGCCGACGTTCGCGGCGCGCCAGCGGTCGCGACGGCTTTCCGACAGTGTGGTGATGTCGGTGTCGCGCCAACGGATCGCGCCGCTGTCCGGCCGCTCAAGGCCCGAGACGAGGTTGACGAAGGTGCTCTTGCCCGAACCGGATGCACCGGTGACGGCAAGCCGGCCGCCGGCCGGAATTGCCAGCTCATCGATGGAGAGCACCGGCTGGGCGAGGCCTGGGAAGGAGATGGAGACACCCGAAAGGGCAAGCGGCAGCATGGCTCACACTGTCTCGAAGGAGGAGTGGACAAGGCGCAGAAGGCTGACGAAGCCGGTCTCGGGATCGGTCCAGGAGCCGACCTCCAGCATGCCAGTCACCTCGATCAGCCTGGATGGCGGCACGAAAGTGGTCTTCTCGTCGATGTAGACGACCACGATGTTGCTCGGCCAGTCGGCGTCCGAGGAACAGAAGGGGCAGAGCGCCATCGGGATTTCGGTCAGCACGAAGAACGTCGCTTCTGCCTTGAGCGGCGGCGCCATGAAACCCCGCATCGACACCGTCTTGCCGTCGAGCGCCTTCACCTTGTCGGAAAAGGCGAGGCCGAGCACGCTGACCTTGCCGTAGAGCTCGTCGAGGGTCAGCCTATCGCCCGCCTCGGCGGCACCGACACACGAGAGGGCAGCGAGCCCGGCGAGGAAGGTCCGGCGACTGACCGCCGCTATCTGCGCCATGAAGATCTCCGCGTGCACAAAAACTGCGGGCCGGACGGCCGTCGACCGCCCGGCCCGCGATGATCAGGTGGGGGCTTACTGCTTCACGCCGAGGGCGAGCGTGTCGGCGAGCACCTTGTAGACGTCGCTTTCTTCCATGTAGCCCTTGAACTCGTCGGCGCCGGGGCCGGCGGCCTGCAGCACGACGTCGTCAACGGTGTGGGTGCCGGTCGACTCGTCCTTCGGCAGGTTACCTTCGACGAAGATGGCGCCCGGAACATCCTTGTACTTGTCGTTGGCGACATACTCGCCCTTCTCGTTCTTCACCGCCGGCTCGAACGGCCCGTCGAGCTTCGGGTTGAAGGTCTCGTAGTGGTCCGGGTAGTTCGAGACGAACATGGCAAGGCGACGGCCGGCGTCGATCTTGTCGGGGTAGCCGTCCTTGTTCTCGTCCGTATAGGTCGGGAAGCCGGCGTTGGAACCGACCTGGAACTTCTCGCGACCTTCCTTGCCGATGGTGTCGTCGATGATACCGACGATCGACACGCCGTGGGTATGGTCGCCGGTGACGACGATCAGCGTGTCGGGATTCTTGGCCTGGAACTCGCGGGCCAGCGCAACCGTCTGGTCGAACTCGATGGTGTCGAACACGGCGCGCTCCATGTCGAGCGGATGGCTGGCCTTGTCGATGCAGGAGGCCTCGACCATCAGGAAGAAGCCCTCGGGATTCTTGGAGAGGTTGTCGAGGGCGACCTTGGTCATCTCGACCAGACCCGGCTGATTCGGGAACTTCTCGACGCTGCCCTTCTTGAGCTGCATGCGATCGAGGGCATAGTCCATGTTGCCGGTGTGGAACAGGCCGAGCAGCTTGTCCGAGCCGGCAGCCGTGGCAAGTTCGGCCTTGTCGGTGGCGAGCTTGTAGCCGGCCTCCTGGAACAGCTTGATATAGTCCTTGTCGTCCTTGCGCTTGGAGCCCGGCACGTCCTTCGACAGGAAGTAGGCCGAGCCGCCGCCCAGCACCACTTCCGGCTTGACGTCGTAGAGCATGCCGACGATGTCGGCCTTGTCGTCGCGCTTGCGGGTATGGGCGACCACCGCGGCAGGGGTGGCGTCTTCGACTTCCGACGTCACCACGAGGCCGATCGACTTCTTGGTGGTGCGGCGCAGCGCTTCGGCGATGGTCTCCACCCGCGGATCGTCCTGCGTCGGCGGCGTGCGGTCGGCGTAGACGCCGAGGGCGTTGATCGCCGTCTTGTGGCCGGTCATGTAGGCCGACATGGTGTTGGCCGAGTCGGTGTTGATGGCGTTGGTGGCCGAAGTGCCGATGAAGGCCATGTGGTCGAGGTCGTCCATGGCGAGGCGGCCGTTGGCCTTGCCCTCGGTCATGCCCTTGGCCATCAGGCGGGCGGCGGTGCGATGGGCGACGGAGAGGCCGTCGCCGAGCAGGAAGATGATGTTCTTGGCCTTGGGGGCCTCGGGCGTGGCGTAGACGTCCCAGGTGACCGACTTCTTCTCGTCGCCCGCCGAGACTTCCACCGTGTAGGCGCCGGCCTTGTCGATCTTCACGCCGCGCAGCAGCACGGCCGAACCGAGGGCAGCGTCGTCCTTGCCCTTCTCGGAGGCGATGAACTCCACGTCGCCGCCGAGCGCCGCCTTGTAGTCGGCGCCGTTGACGGCGATCTTGACGTCCTCGGCCTTCACCGAGCCGTCGAACTCGACCTTGAAGTCAAAGGGAGAGCCGGCAAGGATGGTCGCCCGGTCGAGCGGAAAGACGGTGGCCGCACCGGCCGTGCCGATCAGAGCGGTACTGGCGGCGAGCGCCAGAAGAAGAGTGTGCATGAATCTGCCCCTTGGAAATTGGATCGCGTCGAAAAGCGCGCGGCCCTTGGTAGGCAGGGGGCATGAAGCAAACATGACGGCCAGATGAATGCTGCGTGAACGTAAATACTTGATAAGTTTGGAAAAGTTATAAGGTACTGAGTGCCGGCCGGGCGTGTGCCCGGCCGGAAGATGGATCAAAAACGCTCGCCGACCAGTTCCTCGCTTTTGCTCCACAGCGCCTTGGCGCGATCGGGGTCAAGCGCGTAGGAGCGGACGCCCTCGGCAACTGGGTTGATCAGGCCGTCGGTAACCTCTGAAACATGGCAGTTCTCGCAATAGCGACCACCGATTTCCTCGGCATCGGCGACAATGCCCGCCCAGACCGATGTGGCGGCGCCTTGCGGAATGGTCTTCCACTTGTAGGGCGGCTTGCCCTCGGCGGCGAGGTCGGCGTTGATGCGCTCGATCATCGCCTTCAGCGTGTCGAGGCCGATATGTCGACCGAGCTCGGTGTTGATGCCGCCCGGATGCAGCGCGGTGGCGCGCACGCCGCGCGCCCTGTGACGGCGATCGAATTCCACCGCGAACAGGATGTTGGAGGTCTTCGAGCGACCGTAAGCGACCCACGGATCGTAGGGCGTGCGCTCGAAGTTCGGATCGTCGAGGTCGACGTCGGCGAAGCGATGGCCGGAGGAAGCGACGTTGACGAGCCGGCCGCCCGGCGCGATCAGCCCGGCGATGCGGTTGACGAACAGGAAGTGGCCGAGGTGGTTGGTGCCGAACTGCGTCTCGAAGCCGTCGGCGGTGTGGCCGAACGGTGCGGCCATGACGCCGGCGTTGGCGATGACGACATCGAACGCCCTGTTATCGGCAATGAGCTTGTCGGTGGCTGCGCGAATGCTGGCGAACGAGGCGAGGTCGAGTTCGATCAGCTCGAAGTTGCCTTTGCCTTGCGTGATGGCGGCGCGCACCGGCGCCGTTGCTGCCTCGGCCTTCTTGAGGTCGCGTGCCGCCCCGACCACCGAGGCGCCGTGAGCCACCAGTGCGCGCGCGGTCTCGACGCCGAGGCCGGCGGACACGCCGGTGATGAGAATACGCTTGCCGGAAAGATCGACCCCGGCGAGCACATCGTCGGTGGTGGAGGTTGCTCCGAATTTTGCGGTCATATCTGTCTCCATGTGCCGAGATCACCCCGCAAAACCGGGCGAACCATTGCTCGTCAGCCAGTTCTGATATAAAAGAGGAGGGCATCTCCGTTTTTAAATACGGAGGCACCCTCCGTTTATCAAGAGGTTCACGCGGACGTGATCGACAGCGCCGAAAAGCCAACCCGCAAGCCACGCGCCGACGCCGAGCGCAACCGTTTCAGGCTGATCGACGCCGCCAAGGCGGTGTTCGCCGAAAGGGGAGGGGCTACCAGCCTTGAGGAAGTGGCGAGAAGGGCGGGGGTCGGCATCGGCACGCTCTACCGGCATTTCCCGACGCGCGACGCCTTGATCGAGGCGGTCTATCGCAACGAAAGCGAACAGTTGGTCCGGGCGGCCTCGGAGCTTGCCGCCAGCCGGTCACCGGTCGAGGCGCTGAGAGAATGGATGCGCCTCTTCTTCCGCTACATGTCCATCAAGAACGGCATGATGGAACTCTTGGATTCGCTTGCCGACGGCAAGTCATCGCTCTATGCCGCGTCCGGCGCCGCCACCAAGCAGACGATCGACCGTCTGGTGGGCAACGCCGTCGCCGCCGGTGACATCGGCATCGATACCGAGCCGATCGATCTGCTGCGGGCGCTCGCCGGCATGGTCCAGTTCAGCGGCGGGCGTGACAACGAGGAGGCTGCGGCCGCCGCCATCATCGACATCATGATTTCCGGCCTGCAGGCGAAGCGGCCAAGCTGACCGCGGCTAAAGCAACTCCAGCAAAAGTGGGAACCGGTTTTCCGTCCGGAGTTGCGTGAAAACAAAAGATTAGAGCATGTTGGCGAACCAGAGTTCGCCAACATGCTCTAGATGCGCCGCTCGGTTTGGGCGTCGAATACCGACAAGCGACCGAGATCGAAGCCGACGGTGACGGGCTCTCCGAGCTTGGGCAGCATGTCCGTGGGGAACTTGCCGACGATCTCCTCTCCGCCCATTGCCAGCACCACGAGATTGTCCGAGCCGGTGTGCTCGATCAGCGTCGGCTTGAGCGTCAGAACAAAGGCTTCGCTGCCGGTCACCGGCTGGATGGACTCGGGGCGCAGGCCGACCACCACCGCCTGTCCATTGGCGGGCGCTGTCTCGAAGGCATAACCATCGAGCGGTATCGTCGCGGCACCGACATCGGCCGATACGCGATTGCCGTCGACACGGAGATGTCCCTTCATGAAGTTCATGCCGGGATTGCCGAGGAAGTCGGCGACGAACAGGTTGACCGGCCGATGATAGACTTCCTCCGGCTTGCCGACCTGCTGGATCTCGCCGGCCTTCATCACCACCATGCGCGTTGCAAGCGTCATCGCCTCGAGCTGGTCGTGGGTGACGTAGATCGCCGTCGTGCCCAGCGACTGGTGCAGCTTCTTGATCTCGGTGCGCATGCTGGCGCGCAGCTTGGCGTCGAGATTGGAGAGCGGCTCGTCGAAGAGAAACACCTTGGGATCGCGCACCAGGGCCCGGCCGATGGCGACGCGCTGCCGCTGGCCGCCGGACAGCTGGCTCGGCCGCCGGTCCAGCAGGTGGTCGATGTGCAGCATGCGCGCCTTCTCCTCGACCAGCGGCCGGATCTCGGCCATCGGCTTGCCGCGCATCCTGAGGCCGAACTCCATGTTGCTGCGCACGCTCATGGTCGGATAGAGCGCGTAGGACTGAAACACCATGGCGATATCGCGGTCCTTGGGCTCGACGTCGGTGACGTCCCGGCCGCCGATCTCGATCGCTCCCGAGCTCAACCGATCAAGGCCCGCGACGATGTGCAGCAGGGTGGACTTGCCGCAGCCCGACGGCCCCAGGAGCACGATGAACTCGCCGCGCTCGATTTCGAGGTTGATGTCCTTCAGCACCCTCAGCGAACCGTAGTTCTTGTTGCAGTTGGAAATCCGGATGTCGATCATGACGGTCAACCCTTGACGGCCCCGGCGGTCATGCCACGCAGGAAGTAGCGGCCGAGCAGGATGTAGAGGATGAGGGTGGGGGCGGCGGCGATCACCGTCGCGGCCATGTGGACGTTGTATTCCTTCACCCCGAAGTTGGAGTTGACGAGGTTGTTGAGGGCCACCGTCATCGGCGCGCTCGACGGGTTGGAGAAGGAGACGGCGAACAGGAAGTCGTTCCAGATGCCGGTGAACTGCAGGATCAGCGCCACCACGATCACCGAGGGCGACAGCGGCAAGACGATGCGGAAGAAGATCCAGAAGAAGCCGGCGCCGTCGATGCGCGCCGCCTTGATCAGGTCGTTGGGCACCGACAGGAAGAAGTTGCGGAACAGCATGGTGGTGATGGGGATGCCGTAGATCACGTGGATCAGGACAAGGCCCTCCACCGAGCCGAACAGGCCGAGCGTGCGGAGCGTCACGGCGACCGGCGCCAGCACCACCTGGAACGGCACGAAGTTGCCGGCGACCAGCGCGGCGAACACGAAGCGGGCGCCCGGAAACGGCCATTTGGCCAGCGCATAGCCGTTGATGGCGCCGATCATCACCGAGATCAGAACGGCAGGGATGGTCATCACCATCGAGTTGCCGAAATAGCCCTTGAGGCCGCCGCAGGTGATGCCGATGCAGGCTTCGCCCCAAGCGGTCACCCAGGCCTGGGCCGTCGGCTCGTGCGGGAGCGACATCAACCCGCCCGACTGGATCTCCGGCATCGTCTTGAAGGACGTGCTGAGCAGGATGTAGAGCGGCCCGGCGAAGAAGAAGGCGACGAGGGCAAGCAGAAGGTAAAGCACCGTCCGTTTCAGGATGGCTTTACTGCGCCGGGATGTCAGCCAGCCGGACCGGGCGGGCCGGGGCATTGCGTCTGTCGGGGCCGACATCAGGCGCGCTCCCTCGTTTCAGCGTAGAGATAGGGGATCAGGATCGCCAGCACGGTGCAGAGCATCACCACGGCCGAGGCGGCCGACAGGCCGAGATTGGTGCGGCGGAAGGCCATGTCGAACATGAACACCGACGGCAGATCGGACGATACGCCGGGGCCGCCGTTGGTCAGCGCCACCACGAGGTCGAAGGCCCGGACGATCGACAGCGACAAGAGCACGACGACGGTGAGGAACACCGGCGCCAGCATCGGGATGACGATGAAGACGTAGACCCGCCAGGCCGGAATGCCGTCGACCGCCGCCGCTTTCCAGATGTCCTCATCGATGCCGCGCAGGCCGGCGAGGAACAGCGCCATGACGAGGCCGCAGCCCTGCCAGAAGGCGGCCACTACCAGCGCCCAGATGACGGTGTCCGGGTTGGTCAGCCAGTCGAGGCGGAAGCTCGTGAACCCGAGCTGATGCACCATCACCTCGATGCCCAAGGTCGGGTTGAGCAGCCACTGCCAGATGATGCCGGTCACCACGAAGGACATCGCCATCGGATACATGACGATCGACCGAAAGAAGCTTTCGGCCCGGATGCGCTGGTCGATCAGGATGGCGATCACGAGGCCGAGCGAAATGGTGACGAGCAGGAACAGCCCGCCGAACAGGAACATGTTGGTGAAGGCGACATGCCAGCGCGGCGTATGGAACAGACGCCAGTATTGTTCCAGCCCGACGAAATTGTCGAAGCGCGGGAAGGCCTTGCTGTTGGTGGTGGAGACAGCGGCCGTATAGGCGATGAAGCCATAGAGAAAGATCGCGATCAGCGCCAGGGACGGCGACAGGGCGATCTGCGACACGTGCCGCTGGAGAAATCTGCGCATGATCGGGGCCTTCGCTTCGCGGATCGGAGGCGGGCCGGCGGAGATCCGCCGGCCCGTCTTGTCGATGCTGTCAGCGGGTTGCCGCCACGGCGTCGGCCATGGCGGTCATGCCTTCCTCAGGCGTCATGTTGCTGTGCAGGAAGGTGGTCATCTGGTCGACCAGCGCGCCGATGCCGGTGGCGTCGGTCACGTTGTCGGGCACCAGGAACAGGTGACCTTCCGCCGCCTCGCCCATGGCGATCTGGGCGCAGGCGTCGAAGCCGGTCTTGTCGACGTCGAGACGCGGCGGGATCGAGCCCTTGCGCAGGCTGAACTCCTTCTGCACCACTGGGTCCATGATGGTCGTGGCCAGCGCCAGTTGGGCCTCGCGCGCCGCCGGGTCCTTGACGGCGGTCATGGCGAAGGCGTCGGTGCCGAACACCAGCGTCTTGCCGCCGGCCGGGAACACCTCGCAGGCAATGTCCTTGCCCGGAACCTTGTTCGCGGCCACGAACTCGCCCTTCAGCCAGTCGCCCATGATCATGTAGGCCGCCTTGCCGCTGATCAGCATGCCGCCGGTGATGTTCCAGTCACGGCTCGGGCTGCCGGGGTCGACGAGGTCGCGCACCTTGGCGAAGGTCTGGAAGGCCTTCAACATCTCCGGGCTGCGCAGCGCGGCGTCGTCGAGGTCGTAGGTGACCTTGGTCAGGAAATCGCGGCCGCCGACGTCGATCAGGATGCTCTCGAAGACGAAGATTTCCTGCCAGGACTGGCCGCCGAGAGCCAGCGGGATATAACCCTTGGCGCGGATCTTGTCGGCCGAAGCGATCAGCTCGTCCCAGGTCTTCGGCATGGCAATGCCGACATCGTCGAGCACCGCCTGGTTGCCCCACAGCCAGTTGTGGCCATGGATGCTCATCGGCGCCGTGACATACTTGCCCTCGAACTTGGCGTTGTCGGCGATCACCTTGGGCAGGAGCTTGTCCCAGTCCTTGGCCGCCGCGTCGATGTCGTTGAGCTGGCCTTCCTCGGCCAGCGCCATCAGCGGGGCGCCCACCTGCCACTGCATGGACGTCGGCGGATCACCGCCGAGGATCCGGGTGCGCGCCACCATGCGGGCCGCTTCGCCGCCGGCCACCGGATTGTCCTTCCAGGTGTTGCCGGTCTTCTCATAGGCTTCGACCAGGATCTTCAGCGCCGCTGCCTCACCGCCGGTGGTCCACCAATGGATCACTTCGGCGGTTCCGGCGAACACCGGCGTGGTCGTCGTCAGGGCGAAGGCCATCGCCGAGCCCAGCACTCCAAGCTTGGTAAGCATTTCTCTCCTCCTTCATCGCGGCCCGACACTCCCTTCGGACCCCTCCAAAACACTCATTGATATCGGCCGCCAAAACGCAGCCCGATGGAACGAAAACGCCGTGACTTCCGTCTCCGGTCACCCCTTCAGAAAATCGGTGAACCAGCGACCGCTGTCCTTCATGGTCCGCTTCTGGGTGGGGAAATCGACGTGAACCAGGCCGAAGCGCTTGGAATAGCCTTCCGCCCATTCAAAGTTGTCGAGCAGGCTCCAGACGAAATAGCCGGTGAGGTCGACGCCGCCGTCCATCGCGGCTTTCAGTGCGTCGATGTGCCGGTGGATGTAGACGGCCCGACGCTCGTCGTGGATCGCGCCATCCGCGCTGACCTCGTCGGGATAGGTGGCGCCATTCTCGGTGATGGCGATGGGCACCGGCTGATAGTCGCGTTTGACGCGCAGGAGCAGCTCGGTCAGTCCCTCGGGATAGACTTCCCAGCCGAAGCCGGTGACGTCGGTTGCGTCCGGCTCGACGACGCGGGACCGCATTGGCCCGCCCTTGGGATCGTTGGCGACGATCTCGCGGAAATAGTAGTTGATGCCGAGGAAGTCGGTCTTGCCGGCGATGGTCGCGAGATCTCCCTCGACGATATCGGGCGCGGCGGTGCCGAGCTCGCGCAGCACGTCCTCCGGGTAGCCGCGACCATGCAACGGATCGAGGAACCAGCGGTTTCTGAGACCGTCATGACGGATGGCAGCCAAGTGATCGGCCTCGGAGTCCGATGCGGTGTGGATCGGGTGCAGGCTGAGCGCGATGCCGCATTGGGCGGCGGCGACATTGGCGCGGAGCACCGGCAGCGCCAGGCCATGCGACAGGAGAACGTGGTGGGTGGCCTGCATGGCCGCGGCAAGATCGCGTTTGCCGGGGGCGAACTCGCCCTCGTAATAGCCTTTGATGGTGCTGCACCAGGGCTCGTTATGGGTGATCCAGCGCTTGACCCGGTCGCCGAGACGGCGGGACACCACATCGGCAAAATCGGCGAAGGCCAGGGCAGTCTCGCGGCGTGGCCAGCCGCCGGCATCCTCGAGTGGCTGCGGCAGGTCCCAGTGGTAAAGCGTCAGCCAGGGCTCGACGCCGCGTTCGAGAAGGCCGTCGACGAGGCGATCATAGAAGACGAGGCCGGCCTCGTTCACAGCGCCGGTTCCGGTCGGCAGAATGCGCGGCCAGGACACCGAGAAGCGATAGGCTCCGACGCCGAGCGCCTTGATGAGATCGAGGTCTTCTTCGAGATGATGATAGTGGTCGCAGGCGAGCGTCGGCCTGTCGCCATTCCGGATGCGCCCGGGTTCGGCGGCAAAGCTGTCCCAGACCGACGCACGGCGACCGTCGATGTCCGACGCGCCCTCGATCTGCAAGGCGGATGTGGACACGCCCCATCTGAAATCCCCGGGAAACTGCGCGCGAGTGGAACGAGGCATTCTGACAACCGCCGTTGATGACTGGGTACATTTCAATTAATTAAATGAAATGCAGAGTGAGTCAAGGCGGATAATTTTGCACACCGAAATTTATTCACCGGAACCAGCCGTCTCTTGGAAGTGAGGGCGAATCTTCCCTGTTTCTGCGGCCATCCAGCCTGTTGATAGAGCTGAGGAACCGATGTTGATGCCATCAGGAAACCTCCGGGCTGTTGAAATGGTCAGGTTTTCATTTCTATAAATGAAACGAACCGAGCGAGCCTGCTCTTCGTAACGGAAGCGTCCCCATGCCCTCCCTGAAGGGAAATCAGAGCACGTCGCGTACTCTCAACCGATTGTTGCTCCTCAATCATTTGCGGCGGCATGGACCTACGGCGCGTTCGGACATCGCGGCGGCGACCGGCCTCAGTCCGGCAGCGATCTCCTATGTGTCGTCCGAACTCCTGGAACAGCAGGTCATCACCGAGCGCGACGCGGTGGCCGACGGCGGCCGGCGGCGGATGACGCGGCTCGACCTCAACTACGCCGGCCACGTGTCGCTGGGCGTCAAGCTGATGGAACACAGCCTCAGGGCAACGCTCACCGATCTCGGCACCAACGTCGTCGACACGCTGACGGCAGAGGTCGACGCGCGCTCGCCAGACGCGGTGGCGAGGGCAACCGCCGACGCGCTCGAACAGCTGCTCGGTCGCTCCGGACAGGACAAGCGACGCCTGATCGGCATCGGCCTTGCCATGCCCGGCCAGCACGACGCCGAGCGTGGCATCTGCCTGCGCTGCGACCGGTTCGGCTGGAAGGATGTGCCGATCGCCGCGCTGATCGCCGAACTCGCCGGCGCGCCCGTATGGGTCGACAATGACGTCAACGCCTTCGCGCTTGCCGAGCACCTGTTCGGGGCTGGACGGCAGGCGTCGTCTCTCGCCGTGTTTTCCTTCGGTCGCGGCATCGGTGCGGCGATGATCGTCGACGGCCAGCTCCTGCGCGGCCGTTACGGCGGTGCCGGCGAGATCGGCCATCTCGCCGTGGTCGAGGACGGCCCGCGCTGCGAGTGCGGCCGGCTCGGCTGCCTGGAGGCGGTGACCTCCCTGCCGGCCATCCTGAACGCCTACCGCATCATCAGGCCGTCCAGCCGGTCGATCGATCCCGCGGGCCTTGCCGTTTTGGCGGGGGAGGGCGATCCGGTGGCGCGCGAGATCCTCGATACCGCCGGCCGTCGGCTCGGCGCGGCGGCGGCGACTTTTGCCAGCCTGTTCGATCCGGAAACCATGGTGATCGGCGGCGAAGGCGTGCTGTTCGGCCCGGCACTGCTCGACCCGTTGGTCGCTACGCTCAAGGACAAGAACTTCCAGCGCAACACCGAGATCTTCGTCGAGTTCTGGAATGACGACGCCTGGGCACGCGGCGCCGCCGCGCTCGCCATCGACAGCTTCTTCTCGCTTCCGTCGTGAACCTGATCCGATTTGGCTTCCACCCCTCCCTGATTGAAATGGACCATATGATGGTCTAATTTCGGAGTCTAGGCAGGCTTGAAAGGGTGCATCGTCATGCGGATATCGGTTACGGAAGCCAAGGGGCAACTGACGGAGTTGATGCGGCGTGCCGAGCAGGGGGACGAGATCATTCTGACCCGACATGGCCGACCCGCCGTGCAGTTGGTTCCCGTCAGGCCAGTAGCCGGCGCGAAATCTCGCAAGGCGCTGCTTGATGCGGTCCGTGCCTCCGCCGCAACCAAGGCGACTGCTGGCCCAGTCGCCGCGCGCAGCCAGGATTTTCTCTACGATGAGAACGGTCTTCCCCGATGATCGCGGTCGATACGTCTGCGCTGATGGCGATTCTGTTGGGCGAGCCGGAAGCGGACACCTGCGCGGCAGCGCTTGAGGTCGAAGACCGTCTCCTCATTTCCGCGGGCACGTTGGCAGAGGCGCTGATTGTCAGCGGCCGGCGCAATGTCGGCGAGGAAATGTCCCGGTTGATCGACGGGCTTGGGTTCGAGATTGTCAGCGTGACGGCCGCGTCGGCACGTCGTGTCGCCGAGGCATATGAGAAATGGGGAAAGGGCCTCCACTCGGCTGGCCTGAATTTTGGCGATTGCTTCGCCTACGAAGTGGCGAACGAGTATGGGTGCCCGCTACTTTACGTCGGCAACGACTTTCGGCAAACCGACGTAAGGCCAGCTTTCTAGCGGAGCGCCAAGCCACGTTCTTCGCAAAGCGTCAAACGGGCACGAGCGGCGCATCATATGCGCAGAGCCTGTTGTCAATCCATTGATTTTCCTGGGAAACCGATGGCTCCGCGAGTAGGACTCGAACCTACGACCCGGTGATTAACAGTCACCTGCTCTACCAACTGAGCTATCGCGGAACAGCTTCGGTGGCGGTGCGTATAACAAAGCTGTTCCGGTTTGCAAAGCCCCTTCGGCAAGGAAAATGCGACGACAGTGCGAAAAGGCCGAATGAGGTGGCATTGCGAGAGCTAACAGTATGGCACGGAAAGACTTTTTTATTCGCCGGGCCAGTGTTTTCCCGCACGTCCGGAGCGACGGCCTTTGAAATGCCAACGGCACTTTCCTATCTGTCCGGGGCCGGTTTTCCGCCGGCGGCACGACGATGAGGAAAGGCTGTTCATGTCGAGGGTGAGGCTCTGGGGGCGGACGTTGAGGCTGCCGAGAAACCGTCCTCTCCGCATCGGCATGGGCTTTGGCTTTATTGCCTTGGGGCTTGTCGGCTTTCTACCCATCGTCGGCTTCTGGATGCTTCCGGTCGGCCTTGCCATCCTCTCTGTGGATTCACCGCTCGCCCGCCGGATCAGGCGACGTGCCGAAGTTTGGGTGTTGCGCCGCTATCATCGCTGGAGAGGAGATGACGCTGGGTCGGCCTAGGGAGATCTCGCGAAGACGGCCTAGGGCTTCCGCGGAATCAGTTCACGCGAATGTGCCCGACTTTGATATTTCGTTCCTGGAGTGCCGCACCCACTTGTGGCAGGTTGAATGCAGGACAGGTGCGATGGGATCGCAACCTCGCCAGAATACGACAAAAGCCGAATCGGACGGCGTCATATTTCGGTCGTTGTTGATCACTATCGGTTGCCCCAGAGAGAAATGCTCTCTCGTTCTTGGAAAGGAGGTCAAAAATGACAAACATTTCGCACACGCGGATCGCGCGGACGAATGTATGCCGTTCGACGATCCTTCCCAATCATCTTGGCTCGAAACGCCAATGGCGAATGTGTCTTTGCTAAGCAACTGACACCTTTCACGAAAAACGTAGTCGACAGGATGATGGTCTCGCCCCAGGCGCAAGGCCAGGAGAGCATATTATGTCCAAGCCAATCGTTATCGAAGTGGCCGGAAAGGCCGTTGCCGTTGCCGCCCCCGCGGGCGATCAGGTGCGTTTTGTTGCCGTCAAGTATGACGTCTGGGATCTCGACGGCGAGCTTTTCGGCTCGGTCGCCGAGGCCGAGCGGGCGGCCGCGCGCCACCTCGCCGGCAGGGATACCCCGGAGCAGCCATTCAGTCGCGGCGGCTTCCCTCCCGAGTTGGCGGTCGCCGTCTGAATGAAGGCCACCTCCAACTCCGGATCTCTCAGCAAATGGACCGTTGCCGGCCGCCCCGACCGGCAGCGGTTCGATGATTGAGCTGCGCCTTGCGAAGCGCAGTCCCTAGACGCAATCTCTTGCGGTCAGTAATCGACCAGTCCTAGGCAGTCAGGTAATCCGCCCAAGGCGTTCGGTGCGATGGATTTTCGCTGTGACCCCTTGTCTATGCAGCCGCGCTCGCTTATGAACCCATCTCCGTGAGGCCACGTGGCGGAGTGGTGACGCAGCGGATTGCAAATCCGTGTACGGGGGTTCGATTCCCTCCGTGGCCTCCAGATCCTTTTCCTATGCCAGACAGTCCCACAGCGCCTCCGGTAGGTTGGAGATGCTTGGTTCATGGCTGCTGCCCGGACCCCCCATGGCCTCGCTGGAGATGGCGTATCCCGTCGTTTCCCGCCACGACCAGATCGGACGCGATGCCGATGAAGAGCCCGTGTCCGATGATCCCGGCGCGCGCTTCGAGCTTGCCGGCCAGTTCCAAGGGATTGTTGATCGGGCCGAATCGACTGTCGAGGATGAGGTTGCCCTGATCGGTGCGGAAAAGACCGCCGTTGCCGGGTCGGGGCGTGACGGCCGCACCGAGGCTTTCCAGGAAGCGCACCTGTGACCGCCAGCCGAACTCGAGCACCTCTACCGGCAACGGCCAGTGCGTGCCGAGCCGAGGCGACAGCTTGCCCTCATCCACGACGATGACTTCCAGGCGGCTGGCCTCAGCCACGATCTTCTCGCGAAGCAAGGCGCCGCCGCCACCCTTGATCAGATCCATCGCCGGATCGACCTCGTCGGCGCCATCAATGGTGATATCGATCTCGCGCGGAATGTCATCCGCCAGCATGGGAATGCCCAGCGCGCGAGCGGTGTCGTCGGTGGCGCGCGACGTTGCGATGGCCACGATGCCCTGGAGATCGCCGGTTTGAAGTCGAACCGCGATCTTGCGCGTGGCAAAGATCGCCGTCGATCCTGTGCCAAGACCGACCACCATGCCGGATTGCACCAGCGAGGCCGCGTGCTCTCCGGCCTGTTGTTTGAAGCGGGCCTCGGGGTTGGCCTGAGGGGGCATCACCAGATCTCCCGGCACCTGTTCGCCACGCTGCCGCTGGTTCGCCACGCTGCCGCTGGTTCGCCAACTCTAGCCTGGAGCGCAGCCCCGCGTCAGCATGGCGCGAAAGGGCCCAAGTTCCAAACGGCACGGTGAGAACATTGCCCGTACCCTTACTTGGTTGGCAAGAAGGCTCACTGCGAGGGGAGACAGCCCGCAGCCGCATATCGGAGGAAGCGCGGTGGAGGGTCAGACGACGGTTTCGCCGCCGTCGACGACCAGGATCTGGCCGGTCATGTAGGAGGAACGGTCGGAGACCAGGAACAGGATCGGTTCGGCGATTTCATCGACCGAAGCCCAGCGTCCGAGCGGTACCTGATTGGCCACATAGCTCTCGATGGCCTTGCGGCCGCCCATCTGGGCGATGAAGGGTTCGTTGAAGGGCGTGTCCACCCAGCCGGGGCAGATGGCATTGATGCGGATGCCGAACTTGGCATAGTCGCCGGCCATCTGGCGCGTCATGGCGATCACGGCGTGCTTGCTGGTGGTGTAGGCGACCATTTCTCGGTCGTAGAGCACGCCCGAGCTCGAGGAGGTGTTGAGAATCACCCCCATGCCCTGGGCGAGCATGATCGGCAACGCGTAGCGTATTCCCATGAAGACGGCCCGGACGTTGAGCGCCCAGGAGCGATCGAAGCCCGCGACCTCGACACTCTCGGCGGTGCCGGCCACCTGGGCTCCGGCGTGATTGTGCAAGATGTCGATCCGGCCATGCCGTTCGGCAACGATGTTGATCGCCCGGCCCAGAGCCTCATCATCAGTGACGTCGACGACATGGGGCTCGGCCCTGCCGCCGGCCCGTTCGATCATCTCGACGGTCGCAGAGGCGCCGGCGGCATCGCTATCGAACACGGCGACGATGGCGCCCTCGCGGGCCATGATGGCGGCGCCGGCGCGACCGATGCCCGACCCCGCGCCGGTGACGATGGCAACGCGGTTTTTCAGAATCATGCGGGTATCACTCCGAAGGGGCGGGGCGCGGTCGGTCGCGCATCAGGAAACGGGAGAGCAGGATCAGCAGGAGCGAGGCCGTCAGCACCAGCGTGGCGATGGCGTTGATCTCCGGCGTCACGCCGCGGCGGATCGAGGCGAAGATGTAGATCGGCAGCGTGGTCTTCGAGCCGGCGACGAAGAAGGCGATGATGAAGTCGTCGAAGGAGAAGGTGAAAGCCAGAAGGAAGCCTGAGAGGATCGCCGGCAGGATCTGGGGCAATACGACCAGGCGGAAGGTGTTGAAGGGCGTCGCGTAGAGGTCGGCCGAGGCCTCGACGATATCGCGGCCGAGCGTGGCGATGCGGGCGCGGACGATCATCGTGACCAGCGCCATCGAGAACAGCCCGTGGGCGGCGATGATCGAGCCGTAGCCGAAGCCGAACTGCGGAGGATTGTCAGACGGCCAGAGGGCGGTGACGATTGGATTGAGCAGTGCGAAGAGTTGCACCAAAGCCACCAGCGTCGCGATGCCGATGACCACGCCCGGCACGACGATGGCGGCGGCGAGGAGGCCGTCGAACAGCATCCGGCCGCGCTTGCCGAGGCGTTCCAGCCCCATGGCGGCCATGGTGCCGTAGATGGCTGCGAGGCCGGCCGAGATGAAGGCCACCATCAGGCTGTTTTGGAGCGCCTGGATGAGGAAGGTGTTGGACAGCGCCTTGCCGTACCACTCCACCGAAAAGCCCGTGAAGTCGGAGGCGTTTCGGCCGGCGTTGAACGACAAGAGCACCACCAGGGCGATCGGCGCGTAGAGGAACAGATAGACGGCGGTGACGAAGGCGCGCATCAGACGAGATCCACCTGTCGGGTGCCGGCAAAGCGCCAGGCAAGGCGCATGGCCAGCGTGATGATCAGGACAACGACGGAAACCAGCGTGACGGCGATGGCCGAACCGTAGGGCCAGTTGCGCGATTGCAGAAAGAGGTCGACCAGCGCGTTGCCGATGAAGAATACCTTGCCGCCGCCGAGCAGTTGCGGGATCAGGTACTCGCCGAGCAGCAGGATGGTGACCAGCGCCACGCCGGTGGCGACGCCGGGCAGTGACAGCGGCAGCGTGATGTTGAAGAAGCTGCGCACCGGCGACGCGCCGAGATCGGCCGAGGCCTCGAGGAGGCGGCGATCAAGCTTTTCGAGGCTGACATAGATCGGCATGATCATCAGCGGCAGGTAGCCGTAGACGATGCCGAGCAGTACGGCGCCGGGGGTGTTGAGGAGGCGCACGTCCGGCAGGCCGATCAGGGCGAGAAGATTGGGCAGGCCTCGGGCGCCGAGAATGAAGATCCAGGCATAGGTGCGCACCAAGAGACTGGTCCAGAACGGCACCACCACCAGCGACACCAACAGCATGCGAAAGCGAGTCGGGGCCCTGATCGCCAGGTAATAGGCCGTCGGATAGGCGACCAGCAGGCAGAGGATCGCCCCGACGGGGGCGAGCAGCATGGTGTTCCAGAAGGCCGTGGCGCGCGCTGGCAGGTTCATGAACTGCGCGAAGGTGAAGGCAGCCTGATAGCCACCCTCCGGTGCCCGTTCGCCCACCGAAAACACCAGGATGGCGATGAAGGGCAAAACCAGGAAAATGGAGAGCCAGGCCGCGGACGGTCCGACCAGCAGCGCCGTGACCAGGCGTTTCCGGGTTGCGAGCGTCATCGCCATCATGAGCCTCACGCCGCCTTGAAGCGCGCCATCAGTTCGGCACGGTTGGGGTCGGTCAACGTCACAGCGGCGCCGAACTCCAGCGGCGTCAGCGCGGCTTCGTCCGGATAGACGATCTTGTTGCCGGTGATGTCGACCGGCAGCAGGGCCAGCACGCGGCTGTCCGTGGTCGGCGCGCCGTTGGCGATGTGTTCCTTGACGGCGTTTTCCGGCGTCATCAGGTAGTTGAGGAGAGCATAGGCGGCGGGCTTGTTGGCCGCGCTCTTCGGTATGGCGTAGAAATCGGTCCAGATCTCTCCGCCGTCCTTGCCGAGCACGTAGATGATCTCCGGCATGTCACGGGCGAGCTGGGCGCCATCATTGGTCCAGCACATGGTCATCCAGGCATCGGTGGAGCGCATGGCCGGCTGGTAGTCGGAGTTGATGCCGTAGAGATGCGGCTTCAGCTTGATCAACAGCTCCTCGGCCTTGGCCAGCTCTTCGCTCTTGATCGAGTTGAAAGAATAGCCGAGCGACACCAGCGCGCTGCCGATGGTGGTGAGCTGGTAATCGTGCACCATGGCGCGGCCGTCGGCTTCGGTCATGGCCACTTCGAAATATTGCTTCCAACTGGAAATCGGCGTCTTCACCTTGGAGGTGTTGATCGACATGCCCGTGGTGCCCCAGTTCTTGGGCAGCGCGTAGGTGACGCCATCAACCGTGCCTTCGTGGGTGAAGCGCTGGGACTCGGAGGCGGACGAGAAGGCTGGGAGCTTGCTCATGTCGAGCGGGTCGATGAGCTTCAGCTTGGAATAGGTGGAGATGGTGTAGTTGGTCGGAACGAACAGGTCCCAGCCGGTACCGCCGGCCTGCAGCTTGGCCAGCATTTCCTCATTGGAGCCGAAGACGTTGACCTCGACGGCGACGCCGGTCGCCTTGGTGAAGTTCTCGAAGGTGGCGGGGTCATGGTAGTTCGGCCAGGTGGCAAGCGACATCTGGGTGCCGAGGTCGCCGGCGAAGGCTTCGGCATTGAAGGCGCCCGGCAGGCCGCGGCTCATGACGGACGCAGCGAGGCCGAGGCCGGTGACACCGAGGAAATGCCGCCGCGTGACGGAGCCACGCTTGAGGCGCATGAACTCGTCGGTGAGGGCGCTGACACTGATGGGTAGATTGTCTTTGTAGCTTTTCGACATGACACCGGTTCCCCTTATGGTTTGTTCGTGTCGCTAGACGTCTCAGGCTGGGTAAAGACGGATGGCCTCGCTGATGTAGTCGATCGAAACAGCTTCTCCCGGTTCGATCAGATCGTTGGCGTCGAGGCCGTGGCGTTCGGCGGAGATCAGGAACTCGCCGACGCCGGCAACGGCAACCGAATACTCGGCGAGCGAGCCGAGGAAGATGCGGTGGGTCACGTGCCCGACAAGCGGCCCGTCGCCGGTGCCCACGCGGGCGATGCGCATGGCTTCCGGCCGCAACGCCAGCACCGCCGGGCCGCGCTCGGGTCCGGCAAAGGGAAGGGTTGCACCGTTGCCGAGGCGGAGAATGCCGGGCTCGGCGGTCACGGTCATCTTGTTGGTCTTGCCCACGAAATCGGCGACGAACAGGTCGGCCGGCCGATCGTAGACTTCCTGGGGGCGGGCGAACTGGCGGATGCGGCCGGCGCTCATGACGCAGACGAGATCGCTCATCGACAGCGCTTCCTCCTGGTCGTGGGTCACCAGGAGGAAAGTGATGCCGAGATCGCGCTGCAGGCTCTGCAGCTCCATCTGCATGTCGGTTCTGAGCTTGCGGTCAAGCGCGGCGAGCGGCTCGTCGAGCAACAGCACCTTGGGCTTGTTGACGATGGCTCGCGCCAGCGCCACGCGCTGTTGCTGACCGCCGGACAACTCATGGATCCGCCGCCGCCCGAAGCCTGACAGCCTCACCATTTCCAATGCGGCGCCGACGCGCCTTGAGATCTCGTCCGAGGCGATGCGCGGCCTTTGCTGGCGCAGGCCGTAGGCGACGTTGTTCTCGACGTCGAGATGCGGGAACAGCGCGTAGTGCTGGAACACCATGTTGACCGGCCGCCGATAGGCCGGCAGGTCGTTCACCCTGGTCTCTCCGATATAGACGTCGCCCTCGCTCGGCTGCTCGAAGCCGCCGATCATGCGCAGGCAGGTGGTCTTGCCACAGCCCGACGGGCCGAGCAGCGCGACGAAGGCGCCTTTGGGCACGGCGAGATTGATGTCGGTGACGGCCGTGACGTCGCCATAGCGCTTCGTCACCGACCGAAATTCAATGTCATGAAGATCGGAAGCGGACACAGTTGATCCCTGCGGTTTGGACGGAGGCGGGCCTGTTGGCCTCTATACTCCATCAACCTCAGGGGTAGCGTCACAGGAACTTCGCCCAAGGTATATACCCCAAAAGAGGTATTTCCACGTAGGTGGCCGGAAGCGAGGAGTATATCGTCCCGGTTGCCGGAATCGGGTTCGATGGTCTGTCAGGGGGTAGATGGTGGCTGTCGACGTGAATGCTCTGTTTGCCAGCCTGATGCCGGTTGTTGAACGGCGCCCGTTGTCCGAGCGCGAGACGGGAGCCGTCTTTCGCGGCCTGATGAAATCGCTGGTGCATTTCGACAACGCGGTGGGCTTCGTCTACCGGGGCGAGGAACGGCCGATCGATTTCTACGACACGTTCGATGCCGAGAAATACGACATCCACGTCACCGTCTACCAGGCCGGCGCCTTCCTGCTCGATCCCTTCTATCACGCCACCCGGGCCGGGCGTTCGGGCTTCTTCCGCATGCGCGAGCTGGCCCCGGACCGTTTCTTCGTCAGCGAATACTACCGGACTTATTATGGTGAGACGCGGCTTGCCGAAGAGGTGGGCTTCTTCGTGCCGATGACCGGCGGCGTGGGCGTGGTTCTATCGCTGATGCGGCTCGAGCAGAGCGGCGCGTTCTCTCCGGCTGACATCAAGATGCTGCGAAGTGCCGCCCCCCTGGTTCTGGCGCTGGTGAGGAGCGGTCTCGGCGACATCGGCGCCCGCCTCGCTCGCTCTCCAGTCGAGTCGCCTACGCCATTCGGCGAGGCGAGCGCAGCCTCCGACGTCTGGTCGCGCCTCGGCCTCACCGATCGCGAGGCGACGATCGTCGATCTGGTGCTTCAGGGCCATTCATCGGAAGCGATCGGCCTCAGGCTCGGCATTTCCACCGGCACCGTGAAAGTGCACCGCCGCAACGTCTACCGCAAACTCGACATCTCCTCGCAAACCCAGTTGCTGTCGCTTTATCTCGGCAATCTCGAACGATCCTGAGCGGGCCATGACCGGCATCGTGCCGCGGGCATGTGCTTAGGAGCGATCTCTCAGGCTCTCTTGACAGGGCTAACCCGAGTTTTCGGCCGGCCCAGATTTGTGTCGTTGGTTGCTTTGGATGTATGAGCATGTGCGTTTTATCCCGGCACTCCGCAAAGCTGCGTAGAAGCCCTTGTTTCGGAAGAGGGGGGCGGCTATTGGAGGAGCCGGTAGAATTCCGGCAGGGGACTTGCGATCGATGATCGATTTTCCGGCGTTGCGCACCAAGATGGTCGACGGTCAGGTCAGGCCGAACGATGTCACCGATCTCCGCATCATTGACGCGATGGGCGAGGTGCCGCGTGAGAACTTCGTGCCGGACGACCAGAAGCCCTTCGCCTATCTCGATCGTGATCTGCCGCTCGGCAATGGGCGCGCCGCCCGCGTCCTGATCCAGCCGATGGTGCTGGCGCGGATGCTGCAGTACGCGGCAATCAAGCCGACCGACAAGGTGCTGGAAGTCGGCAGCGGGTCCGGCTATGGCGCCGCCGTGATGGCCCGTCTCGCAGGGTCGGTGGTCGCGCTGGAGCAGGATGGCGACCTCGCGGCCCTGGCTCGCCGGCAGCTTTCCGGTCTTGCCAATGTCGCCGTCGTCGAGGCCTCGCTTGCGAAGGGAGTGCCGGATGCCGCGCCCTTCGACGTCATCATCTTCAACGGCGCCGTCGTCACCTTCCCCGAGACGATCGCCGGCCAACTGACCAAGGGCGGACGTTTGCTTCTCGTCGAGGAGGGCGGAAGCGCGCCGTGGGTCAAGCTCTACACCCGGAGCGACACCGGCGTTTCCGGCCGGGCCCTGTTCAATGCATCGGCTCCGGTGCTGCCGGGATTTGAGGCGGTCGAAACTTTCGCCTTTTAGCTTCACTGTAACGGTACGTTCTACACGACTGTTCCCTTCCGGCGGCCAGCGTAAAGCTGGACGGTTGGTCTTGCGCGACCTCTGTGATTTCTGTGCATCGATTTGACTGAATTTGCCGCTGCGTCGCCGGCCGCGCTTCCGTTCGCTCGCTCATCGGCTATAGTCCGTCGCCGTATGATTAACGGTTTCTTAGCAAATGTGGCAATCTCACGGCTTTCTCGCGAAGGCGTGAGAAGACCGGGCAGCAATCGTTGGCTATATGGCCTTGGTAGCGATGAACATGAGGTGTGTCGTGGCGTTCCGTCCCTCTTTGTATCTTTCGGCCGCCGTCGGCCTCTTTGTTGCCATGTCCGGCGTCGCCTCGGCGGAAACGTTGCAGGAAGCGATGAGCGCGGCCTATGCCAACAATCCCTCGCTCAACGCGGCGCGGGCGGGAACCCGAGCCGTCGACGAGAACGTGCCCCAGGCGCTATCCGGCTATCGGCCTACTATCAACGGCCAGATTTCAGCTAGCGTTACCACTACCGATACCCGTGCTCGCTTCAATTCGAACTGGGCCAGCACCTATACCGACACTGGTGCCGTGCAGGGCCAGATCCAGATCGTTCAGCCCCTCTACATGGGTGGACGGATCGACAACGGCGTCAAACGGGCGGAATCGGCGGTAAAGGCCTCGCGCGAGCAGTTGCGCAACACCGAGCAGACCACCCTGCTCGACACGGCATCCGCCTATATGAACGTCATCCTCTCGGGTCAGGTGCTGGAGCTGCGTCGTTCCAACGTCGCCTTCCTGCAGGAACAGGTGCGGGCCGCCAACGACCGATTCTCGGTGGGCGAGGGCACGCGTACCGACGTGTCGCAGGCCCAGGCCGCCCTGGCCGCTGCGACGTCGGCGGTCAGTTCGGCGCAGGCCGACCTGCTCACTGCGCGGGCCAATTACGTCAAGGTGGTGGGCCATGAGCCCAAGGGGCTGCGCTCGCCCGGCCCGATCACCAAGCTGCTGCCGGCCAAACTGTCGGCGGCGATCGATGCCTCGCGCACCGAACATCCGATGATACGGGCGGCGATCCACAACGCCGATACCGCCTCCTACAATGTCGAGATCCAGGAAGGTGCTCTGCTGCCGAGCTTCGTTCTTCAGGGAACGGTGAGCAGCGCCTTCGTCGGCAACGGTTCCGCTGATGGGAGCACGCCGGAGCGGGCGCGCACGCTGGAAGGGTCGGTCGCCGCCGTGCTGTCCATCCCCATCTACCAGGGCGGCGCCGAATACGCGACCGTCCGCCAGGCCAAGGAAGAGCTCGGTCAGGCCAAGCTGCAGATCGATGTGGCGCGCATGTCCGTGGATGCTGCCCTCGCCCAGGCCTGGAGCGCACTTGAATCGGCAAGGGCTCAGATCGTCGCCGCCGAGGCTTCGGTGACCGCAAGCCGTCTGGCGCTCGAAGGCGTCGTCGAAGAGCAGAAGGTCGGCCAAAGGACGACGCTCGACGTCCTCAATGCCCAGAGCTCGCTGATCGATGCCCGGTTGGCGGAAGTCGGCGCCCAGGCGCAGTTCGTGGTGGCGAGCTACAGCGTGGCCGCCGCCATGGGGCGCCTCGACCGCGAACGGCTTGGCCTCAAGGTGTCGGCTTACAAGCCCGAACACCATTATGAGCAGGTCCGCGACAAGTGGATCGGGCTGCGCACGCCGGATGGCCGCTGACCTTCAAACGGCCGGGTGCCGGGGATAACCGCCTCATTTCCGGCGCAAACCGTTTTCAGCAGCGTTAACTAATCTATACTTCGGGTGTCGAATCAGGCTTGTCGCTGGTGCCTTGTCGCCACGCTTGTCGGGATTCCGGTTCTTCGTCCAAGGGAGGGCGAGACTGGTTGATCTCGGGCGCTAGGCTCAGGCAAGCTGTGAACGATCGTGTAGCAGGTGGTGGGGCGACCCGCTCGGAGTAGAGACCAATGGCCAAGGCAGCTGCGTCCGCCGAACCTTCAATGGAAGAGATCCTGGCTTCCATCCGGCGGATCATTGCCGACGAACCCGACGGCAAGGAAGCGGCGGCGCCCAAATCCGCTCCGGCCAAGGCGGCTGCTCCCAAACCGGAGGTCGAGACCATGGCCAAGCCGGCACTCGATGACGAGCACATCTCCGAGGAGGATCTCGACAAGCTGTTCGCCCAGTCCGGTGATGACGAGGACGAGCCGGAGATGGACGTCGACGATGCCGACGACGGGGAGGAGCCGGAAGTGCTCGACCTCGCCGATGTCGCGACCGTCGACGAGGCCGAGCCGCTGGATCTGGTCGAAGGATTGAAGGACGACGAAGCGGAGGTTGCCTTCGCCGAGCCGACCGAGGAGCCGCCGCGTCGGTCCGACTCCTCAAGAGCGGAAGCGCCGCGCGGCCGTTCGGCGCCGGAAGGCGAGGATCCGCTGGTTTCGGCCGCCGCCAGTGCCGCCGTGCAATCCGCTTTCGGCCAACTGAGCCATACGGTGCTGGCCGCCAACGCACGGACGCTCGACGATCTCGTCAAGGAAATGCTGCGGCCGATGCTACGCGCTTGGCTCGACGAGAACTTGCCGGTGATCGTCGAACGACTGGTACGGGCCGAGATCGAGCGCGTGTCGCGCGGACGCTGAATGGCGTGAGATCCATCCTCCTCCAGTTTCTTGCCGCCTCTTTCGAGATCGCCGGTTGCTTTGCCTTCTGGGCATGGCTGCGCTTGGGCAAGTCCGCGCTCTGGACATTGCCCGGCACGCTGTCGTTGATCCTGTTTGCCTTCGTGTTGACACGCATCGACAGCGTCGCCGCTGGACGCGCCTTCGCGGCCTATGGCGGCGTCTATATCGCCGCCTCGCTCGTCTGGCTTTGGGCGGTCGAGCGACAGGCGCCCGACCGCTGGGATCTGACAGGGGCGGCCATCTGTCTTGTCGGTGCGGCGATCATTCTTCTCGGGCCGCGCGCTACGGCCGGCTGAGGAACGTTTTTATCCCGTCGGTCAGGCAGCGACACCGGCCGAATAGCTGACCGAGGCGCTGTTGGCGACGCTGGCGTAGAGGCTGCTCACCGCCTGGGCCAGGCCGCTGCCACTACTGGCGTTGCCGAAGCTATAGGGCATGTTCGCCTGCGGTGCGTCTGACGCGGATGCCGACTGGCTCTGGCCGCCGGTCGTGGTCACGCTGGTCGAACCATCCGAGTAGGTGACCGTGATGGTGGTGCTGCCATCCGGATTGTCGAGATAGGTCGTGCTGACGACTTCCTTGCTTTCGCTGGTGCCGGATGCGCCGGATGTGCCGCCGGACGACGAGGTGTCGCCCGACGCCGACGTACCGGCATCGGTCGAGGCCGTCGTGCCGGTCGACGCCGTCGCCTCGCTACTCGAAGCGGTCTCTTCCGTCGTCATCTCCAGCGGCGGTGGGGGCGGCGGCGCCATGGCCGCCGTTGTCTCATCGACCGATGAAGCGGCGGTCGTGCTGTCGGTCGAGGATGCGGTTGACGACGCATCCGAAGAAAGCGGCGGAGGCGGTGTCGTCATCGAGCCATCGCTCTCGCCCGTCTGCTCCTGGAGCGACAGGAGAGCCGATTGCAGACCGCCGTCGAGTGCGGAAAAGGCACTGTTCGACGAGACCGTGCCGGTCGTCGCACCGCCGTCCTGGCTGCTGGAAGGCGATGATGGCGCGAAGGATGCCGTTGCCGACGTTGCCTTACTGCTCGAAGATCCAAAAAGCGCCGCAAGATTGCTCGCATTACCGGTCAAAGCGGAAAGGGATGACATCTGCTGCCTCCGGGAAATTCCCTCTGCAGCTTTAGACGTACGTCTCTCCGGAACCAGGCGCTGAAATCTCACAAAAAAATGGTTAACGAACTGAATTTCACAGCGGATGCTTTTCGATATCCTCAAGCAGCCAATCGCGGAAGGCCCGGATTTTCGGCTGATTGCGCCGGCTTTCGGGATAAATCAGCCAATAGCCGGAGCCATCACTGCACACGAGGTCGAACGGCATGATCAGCCGACCGCTCGCCAGTTCCTCTCGGTAAAAGGCCGGCGTCAGGATGCCTACGCCATGCCCGGCGATGGCCGAACTTGCTTCAAGCGCTTGCGATCCGAACAAGTTGCGGGGCCTGCCGTCGAGATCAGCGTCGGGCACACCCGCAGCGTCGAACCAGCGCCGCCACCACGGATCGCCTGGATCAATGAGCTTGCACTTGAGGAGATCGCGGGGGGTATCGAGAGGCTTGACCCATTCAAGTAGTGACGGACTAAGCATGGGCGCAAAGTCGAGGTCCATCACATGGTGGCTGACGAGGCCGGGCCAAGCGCCTGGACCGCCTCTGCCTGCTCGAATGGCGACATCCCCCGGGTCGCGATTGAACTCCATCAGCGTGGTATCGGTTATGAGCCGCACCGCGATATGCGGCGCGCCGAGCTGGAAGTTGCCGATCCGACGTGCGAGCCAGTGAGCGGCAAACGTTGCTGTCGTGTTGATCGTGAGCTGGTCATTGGCCGCTGCTCGCGCTGTTACCATCGCTTCTTCGAGCAGGGCAAAGGCCTCGCTCACCTTTGGCATCAAGCGCTCGCCCGCCTCGGTCAGCTCGATACGCCGGGGCAAACGACGAAACAGCAGTTCGCCCAGCACGCCTTCCAGCAGCTTCACCTGATAGCTCACCGCCGTCTGCGTCATGCCGAGTTCTTCGCCGGCCCGAGTGAAGCTCATGAGACGCGCCACCGCCTCGAACACCCGGAGCGCATTGAGCGGCATCTGGCGACCCAGCTTCATGGATAAGCCCTCTTTATGGGTGTAGGCGAAGGTTCGATTGGAAATATTCGGCTTTCTGGCCGAGATTGCCCTTGTCGCATCAACGGATCAAGGGAAACGACGATGACTTGCGTGGATCACACCGTGGTCCGGCGCGGCCTTGGGCGCGCCGTTTTTCTTTCGGCGCCCGCCGTGCTGGCAGGTGCATTTGCCGCCCTTGCCCGATGGCGGGGTGCCAACATCGAAGACCTCAACGAGCACATGTTGCGCGACATCGGCGTCATGGACGGTCGCGCGACAGAGGCAGGGATGCGCCGGGCAGCGGATCGCCGGTACGAACTCGACCGGTTTTGACGGCGGAAAGGGCGCTTCTTGTTGATTTTCGGGGGCGTAGCGGCTAACCGTCGCTCACCCCAAGACGACAGGAAAAAGACGTCGGATCATGCTGGAAAAGACATTTGAAGCGGCGGACGTCGAGCCGCGCATCGCCAAGGCCTGGGAAGATGCGCGGGCGTTCGCCGCCGGCGCCGGCAAGCAGCCGGGCAAGGACACCTTCACCATCGTCATTCCGCCGCCGAACGTCACCGGCTCGCTGCACATGGGCCACGCGCTCAACAACACGCTGCAGGACATTCTGGTGCGCCTGCAGCGCATGCGCGGCCTCGACGTGCTCTGGCAGCCCGGCCTCGACCACGCCGGCATCGCCACGCAGATGGTGGTGGAGCGCCAACTGGCCGAGAGGCAAGTTCATCGCCGCCAGATCGGCCGCGAGGAGTTCGTCAAGCGCGTCTGGGAGTGGAAGGCCGAGTCCGGCGGCACCATCGTCGGCCAGTTGAAGCGCCTCGGTGCTTCCTGCGACTGGTCGCGCGAGCGCTTCACCATGGACGCCGGTCTTTCCAAGGCCGTGCTGAAGGTGTTCGTCCAGCTCTATCGCGAAGGGCTGATCTACAAGGACAAGCGCCTCGTCAACTGGGACCCCAAGCTGCTCACCGCCATCTCCGACCTCGAGGTCGTGCAGACCGAGGTGAAGGGCAACCTCTGGCATTTCCGCTATCCGCTGGAGGGGGGCGCCACCTATCAATATCCGATCGCCTTCGACGAGGCCGGCAAGCCGACCGAGTTCGAGACGCGCGACTATATCGTCATCGCCACCACCCGCCCCGAGACCATGCTGGGCGACACGGCCGTGGCCGTGCATCCCACCGATGAGCGCTACAAGGCGATCGTCGGCAAGAAGGTGAAGCTGCCGCTGGTCGGCCGCCTGATCCCCATCGTCGCCGACGAATACTCCGACCCCACCAAGGGCACCGGCGCTGTGAAGATCACCCCGGCGCACGACTTCAACGACTTCGAGGTCGGCAGGCGGCATGGCCTGAAACCGATCAGCGTCCTCGACGTCGAGGCGGCGGTGACGCTGAAGGGCAATGCCGATTTCATCGAGGGTGTCGCGCCCTCCGCCGAACTCGACCAGACCATCGAGAGCCTGCACGGCGGGGATCGCTTCGAGGCGCGCAAGCAGGTTGTGGCGGCCTTCGAGGCGGCGGGCCTGCTCGACAAGATCGAGCCGCATGTCCATCAGGTGCCGCATGGCGACCGCGGCGGCGTGCCGATCGAGCCCTTCCTGACCGACCAGTGGTATGTCAACGCCAAGGTGCTGGCCGAGCCGGCGCTCGCCTCCGTCAAGGAAGGCCGCACCAGCTTCGTGCCGAAGAACTGGGAAAAGACCTATTACGACTGGATGGAGAACATCCAGCCCTGGTGCATCTCGCGCCAGCTCTGGTGGGGACACCAGATCCCGGCCTGGTACGGTCCTGATGGAAAGGTGTTCGTCGCCGAGAGCGAGGCCGCCGCTGCCGAGGAAGCCAAGGCTCACTACGGCAAGGCGGTCGAACTGAAGCGCGACGAGGACGTGCTCGACACCTGGTTCTCGTCGGCCCTCTGGCCCTTCTCGACGCTGGGCTGGCCGGACGAGACGCCGGAGCTCAAGCGCTACTATCCGACCAACGTGCTGATCACCGGCTTCGACATCATCTTCTTCTGGGTCGCCCGGATGATGATGATGGGCAAGCACTTCATGGGCACCGAGCCCTTCAAGGACGTCTACATCCACGCCCTCGTCCGCGACGAGAAGGGCGCCAAGATGTCGAAGTCCAAGGGCAACGTCATCGATCCGCTCAACCTGATCGACGAGTTCGGCGCCGACGCCCTGCGCTTCACGCTGGCCGCCATGGCCGCCCAGGGCCGCGACATCAAGCTCGCCACCAGCCGCGTCGGCGGTTACCGCAACTTCGCGACCAAGCTGTGGAACGCCGTCCGCTTCTCGGAGATGAACGGTTGCGTCCGTGTTGCTGGCTTCGATCCCGACAAGGTGACCGAGACGCTCAACCGCTGGATCGTCACCGAAGTGCGCAAGACGCAGGCTGAGGTGTCGGAAGCGCTCGACGCCTATCGCTTCAACGACGCGGCCGGCGCCATCTATCGCTTCGTCTGGAACTCCTTCTGCGACTGGTATCTGGAGTTCACCAAGCCGGTGCTGACCGGCGACGACGGTTCGGCCAAGGATGAGACGCGGGCCACCTGTGCCTGGGTGATCGACGAGATCCTGAAGATGCTGCACCCCTTCATGCCCTTCATCACCGAGGAACTCTGGGCCAAGACCGGCGAAGCCGGCCCGGCCCGCGACAACCTTCTGGTACTGACCGCCTGGCCGGAAGGCAGCCGCGAGACGACGGACGCCGCCGACGAGATCAACTGGCTGATCGACGTCATCACCGAGATCCGCTCGGTGCGCGCCGAGATGAACGTGGCGCCGGCAACGCTCTTGCCGCTGGTGCTGGTCGGGGCGTCGGACAAGGTGAAGGGGTGGCTCTCCACCCATACGCCGGCCATCCTGCGCCTTGCCCGCGTATCGGAAGTATCGACCGCCGATGCAGCGCCGGGCCAGTCGGCCCAGATCGTCACGGCCGACGGCGTCATCGCCCTGCCGCTCTCGGGTGTGGTCGATCTCGACGGCGAACGTGCCCGCCTCGGCAAGGAAGAGACCAAGCTGATCGGCGAGATCGAGCGCATCGACAAGAAGCTCGGCAACGCCGCCTTCGTCGCCAAGGCTCCGGAAGAGGTGGTCGAGGAGGAGAAGGCCAAGCGCGACGGTTATGCCGAGCGGCTCGCCAAGGTGCGCGAGGCGTTGGCGCGACTGGCCTGAGACCCGATATTCTTCGGGATGAAGTTGGGCTTCGCGGTTTGCCGCGAGGCCCTTTTGATTCAAGGAGCCTGCCTGCCCCAGACGTTTCGCCAAGCGAAGCGTTGGAGAGACGGCCGAAATCCGCTAAGCCTTGTCGAAAGCTCACGGACGACCCTCATGCGTATCGCCATTCTCTCCGACATTCACGGCAATGCCGACGCGCTCACGGCGGTGCTCGACGATCTGGCCCGCCGGTCGGTGGATGCTACGGTCTGTCTCGGCGATCATCTGTCGGGGCCGCTCGAGGCGCGACGCACGGCCGACATGTTGATGGCCTCGCCGATTTCCTGCATCGCCGGCAATCATGACCGGGCGCTGGTGACCACGCCGCGATCCGAGATGGGGCTGTCGGATGGCCACGCTTATGATCAACTGTCCGGTGCGCACATCGCCTGGCTGAAGGGACTACCCGCCTCGCTGTCGGTCGGGCCGGTGATCGCCTGGCACGGCACACCGGCCTCGGATGCCGAGTACTGGCTGGAAACCGTGGAGGGCGGCCGCATGCGGCTCGCCGAACGCGATGTCGTGGAGACCAGGGCGCAAACGTCTTGGTCGGTTGGTCCGACAAGCCTGCTTCTCTGCGGCCATACCCATATGCCGCGTGTCGTCCGCTTGAAGTCGGGCGCCATTGTCGTCAATCCCGGCAGCGTCGGGTTGCAGGGCTATACTGACGACGCGCCCTTGCACATCATGCAGGTTGGTGCGCCGGAAGCCCGCTACGCCATTGCCGAGAGACGCCGCGCCGGCTGGGCCGTGGTGCATTATGCGGTGCCCTACGACACGACGAACGTCGTCCGTCTCGCCCGCGAAGCGGGTCGACTGGAATGGGCCTCGGCACTCGAGAGCGGCTGGATCGCCTGACCTTCGCCAGCTCTGATTTCACCCACGCGGAAAATTCTCACGACTCATCGGGTGCCGGCCGGACAGAGTGGATGGCGAAGGCGGCAGCCACGGCGCGAATGCGCGCCGGATCGAGGGGCTTTGCCGGATCTTCATCTTCCGAGACGGCGGCACGAAAACCGAGATGATCGGGCCGGAGCGGCAGCAGCGTGCCGACATCGACGACGCGCAGGCCGCCGGACAGGGCCACCGATAGTTTTGACCGGCGCGCGGCGGCGATGAACCGGGCGATATCTGCGATCTTGACGGCCTTGGTCAGCCCATCGGATGTCTCGGGCGCCGAAAGCCAGACGCCGGAGAAGCCGGCAATGGCCGCGACCGGCAGAAGCTCGAAGTCCGGCCCCGCCTCGGGTGGAAAGGCGGCAATCAACCTGACGGTGGAGGCCAGGGAACGGCCGACTTGCGACAGCAGCGCCGCACCGGCGTCGCCACCCGGCACCGGCAGGACCAGCGCGGTGACGGCGGTCGCGGCGAGCTCGGCAAGACCGTCGGACGAAAGGTCTCCTGCGGCAGCCACCACCTCGGTCTGCTCGCCGGCGGCTGCCAGAATGGCCCGCACGTCGGAAAGCGGAAGAGGAGACGGCGATCCCCCCGCATTGCCGGCCGCGAAGATCGTCGTCACGCCGGAGACAACGGCGGCTCGCGCCTCGTCAGCGGTGGTGACGGTCACCTGAAGAGCGGTCATGGCGGGCCTCCGCGTGTCAGAGCTTCTCGATGGGATCGTTGGCGAATCGGGCTGCCAGGTCGGCAACGGTCCTGTCGCCAATCAAGAGGTCCGGCGCGATCTCGGCAAGGGGAATCAGGACGAAACCACGTTCATGGGCGTGGCGATGGGGCAGCGTCAGCTCCGGGGTGTCCATGCGCACGTTGTCGTAGGCGATGAGGTCGATGTCGATGAGGCGCGGCCCCCAGCGCTCATGGCGCACGCGGCCGAGCTGCCGCTCCACGTCGAGGCAGATCTCGAGCAGCTTGAGCGGGGGATGGACTGTCTCCACGACGGCCGAGACATTGGTGAAATCCGGCTGGTCGGTCTTGCCCCATGGGCGGGTGCGGTAGTCCGACGAACGGGCGACCACGCGCGCGCCGGTCGCTTCCAGATGGCGCAACGCATCGGCTATGGTGGCGCGTACGTCGCCGATGTTGCCGCCGAGGCTGAGCGCCGCCCTAGCCATCGGCCCGGCTCCGGGTGATTTCCACCGACACGGTGTCGAGCACGTGCGGCACCGGTGCCGACGGCTTGTCGATGAGGACGGTGATCGCCTCGACGAGCGGGAAGGTGGCGAGGATGTCGGTGGCGATCGCCTCGGCCAGCGCTTCCAGAAGGTTGAAGCGGCGCGTCGTGGCGATGCCGACCGCGACCTCGGCCATGTCGGCATAGGATACCGATCTCGTCAGGTCGTCGCTGGTGCCGGCGGCGCGCGTGTCGACCGCTGCATCCAGCGAGATGAAGAAGCGCTGGCCGATCGCCGCCTCTTCCGGAAGCACGCCATGGCGGGCGAAGACGGCGAGCCGGTGGACACGAATATGATCGGTCATCGCATCTCCCTCCTGATGGCGTCGGCGACGGCGGCGGCGTCGCGGTGGGCGGCGACGTCATGCACCCGGACGATATCGGCCCCAGCCAGGATGGCGGCGACATTGGAGGCGACGGTGCCGTGAAGTCGCTCGGAGACCGGCCGGTCGGCGCCGATCAGCGCGCCGATCATCCGCTTGCGCGAGGTGCCCATCAGAACCGGATGGCCGAGCGCCTTGAGCTCGCCGACGCGGGCGACTGCCTGAAGGTTCTGGTCGAAGGTCTTGCCGAAGCCGACGCCGGGGTCGAGGATGACATGGTCGTCGGGAATGCCCGCCTTGCGGGCGATGGCGAGCGAGCGCCCGAAGAAGGCCTTCATGTCCTCGATGATGTCGATCTCCGGATCGATGCCCGTCCGGTTATGCATGACGATCACCACCGCGCCATGGGCGGCGGCGGCCGATGCGATGTCCGGTTCGCGCTGCAGGCCCCAGACGTCATTGACGATGACCGCTCCGGCCTTGAGCGCCGCCTCGGCTGTCGCCGCCTTGTAGGTGTCGATGGAAACAGGCGGGAAGCTTCCGGCGGTGAGGCGCTCGATCACCGGCACCACGCGGGCGATCTCTTCTTCTGCCGGCACCTCGGTGGCGCCCGGCCGCGTCGACTCGCCGCCCAGATCGAGAATGTCGGCTCCCTCGTCGGCCATGCGGCGGGCGTGGTCCAGGGCGGCGTCCATGGAGGTATAGCGGCCGCCGTCGGAAAAGCTGTCGGGCGTGACGTTGAGGATGCCCATCACTAGCGTGCGCTTGCCGAGGTCGGGCAGAAGGGAAAAGACCATGGGCGTGCTCGCACCTGGATGTCGGGTCTCTGAGGTAGCCCGCGCGCCGGTCGCTGGCAAGCGGCTGTTCGACCATGGCACCTGAAGCGCTTCATCCTGAATCTGAATGTGAGGATCTAGCCGCTTGAATCGATGCGCGAGGTCTATAAAATGCGTTATAAATCAATATATTAACAGAAGTTCCTGACTCTCTTGCGGAATCTCGCCCGCAGCGGCGCGATTACCTTAAGCGCCCCAAGTTCCGCCGGCGAGCCGATGGCCGGCCGACGGAACGGATTCGCCATGCCGCTCACTCCGCCGCGTTGCGGCGTTGTGGGCGGCGGTCGAGCAGGTCGCGCAGATAGCGGCCCGTATAGCTCGCATCCACCTTCATCACCTCTTCCGGCGTGCCGGCCGCGACGATGCGGCCGCCGCCGTCACCCCCTTCGGGGCCGAGGTCGACCACCCAGTCGGCGGTTTTGATCACCTCGAGATTATGCTCGATGATGACCACCGTGTTGCCCTGCTCGACCAGCTCGTGCAGCATTTCGAGAAGCTTGGCCACGTCGTGGAAGTGAAGGCCGGTGGTCGGCTCGTCGAGGATGTAGAGCGTGCGGCCGGTCGCCCGGCGCGACAGCTCCTTGGCGAGCTTGACGCGCTGCGCCTCGCCACCCGAAAGGGTCGTCGCCTGCTGACCGACCTTGACATAGCCGAGACCGACATCGCGCAAGGCGTTCATCCTGTCGCGGATGGCCGGCACCGCCTGGAAGAAGTCGCAGGCCTCTTCCACCGTCATGTCGAGCACGTCGGCGATCGACTTGCCCTTGAAGTGGACTTCCAGCGTCTCGCGATTGTAGCGGTGGCCTTTGCAGACGTCGCAGGTGACGTAGACGTCCGGCAGGAAATGCATCTCGATCTTGATGACGCCGTCGCCCTGGCAGGCCTCGCAGCGGCCGCCCTTGACGTTGAAGGAGAAGCGGCCGGGGCCATAGCCGCGCGCCTTGGCTTCCGGCAGACCGGCGAACCAATCGCGGATCGGCGTGAAGGCGCCGGTGTAGGTGGCCGGGTTGGAGCGCGGCGTGCGCCCGATCGGCGACTGGTCGATGTCGATCACCTTGTCGAGCAGCTCCAGCCCTTCGATGCGGTCATGCGCCGCCGCCTGCTCGCGGGCGCCATTGAGCCGCCGCGCCGCCGCCTTGAACAGCGTGTCGATGAGCAGCGTCGACTTGCCGCCGCCCGACACGCCGGTGACGCAGGTGAACAGGCCGATGGGGATGTCGGCGGTAACGTCCTTGAGGTTGTTGGCGCGCGCGCCGACGACACGGATGTACTTGTTCTTCTGCGCCTTGCGGCGCTTGTCCGGCAGGGGGATGGCGAGCGCACCCGAGAGATACTGGCCGGTGAGGCTGGCCGGGTCGGCCATGATCTCGGCCGGAGTGCCTTCCGAGACGATCTTGCCGCCATGCACACCGGCACCCGGCCCGATGTCCAGCACATAGTCGGCGGCGAGGATGGCGTCCTCGTCGTGTTCGACCACGATCACCGTGTTGCCGAGGTCGCGCAGGTGCTTCAGAGTCTCGATCAGCTTGTCGTTGTCGCGCTGATGCAGGCCGATGGACGGCTCGTCGAGCACGTAGAGCACGCCGGTAAGGCCGGAGCCGATCTGGCTGGCCAGACGAATGCGCTGGCTCTCGCCGCCCGACAGCGTGCCGGACGAGCGCGACAGCGTCAGATACTCGAGGCCGACGTTGTTAAGGAAGCGCAGCCGCTCGCGGATTTCCTTGAGAATGCGGACGGCGATCTCGTTCTGCTTGGCGGTCAGCTTCTCGGGCAGGGAGGAAAACCAGGTGCCTGCCTCGCGGATCGACATCTGCGTCACCTGGCCGATGTGCAGGCTGGCAATCTTCACGGCCAGCGCTTCCGGCTTCAGGCGATAGCCGTTGCAGGTCTCGCAAGGATGGTCCGACTGGAAGCGGCCCAGCTCCTCGCGCACCATGTCGGAATCGGTCTCCTTCCAGCGCCGCTCGATATTGCCGACCACACCCTCGAACGGCTTCTTGGTGGTGTAGGTCCGGAGGCCGTCGTCATAGGTGAAGGCGATTTCCTCGCCGTCAGACCCCAGCAGAATGACGTCGCGCACCTTCTGCGGCAGGTCCTTCCAGGGCGTCGTCATCGACGCCTTGAAGTGACGGCAGATCGCCTCGAGCGTCTGCGCGTAATAGGGCGAGGAGGCGCCGGTCTTCGCCCAGGGCAGAATGCAGCCGCCGCGCAAGCTGAGGCTATCGTCCGGCACCACGAGGTCGGCCTCGAACTTCAGCTCGGTGCCGAGGCCGTCGCACTTGGGGCAGGCGCCGAACGGATTGTTGAAGGAGAAGAGGCGCGGCTCGATCTCGGGAATGGTGAAGCCGCTGACCGGGCAGGCGAACTTCTCCGAGAAGGTGATGCGGCGCGGCTCGCTCTCGCCGTCCTCCAAGTTGGCGAACTCCAGCACGGCGATACCGTCGGCAAGCCCGAGCGCCGTCTGGAAGCTGTCGGCGAGGCGGGAGGCGAGGTCCGCCTTGACCACGATACGGTCGACGACGATATCGATGTCGTGCTTGATCTTCTTGTCGAGCGCCGGCACTTCCTCGATCGGATAGAAGCTGCCGTCGACCTTGACGCGCTGGAAGCCCTTCTTCTGAAGGTCGGCGAACTCCTTGCGATACTCGCCCTTGCGGCCGCGGATCATCGGCGCCAGCAGATACAGGCGGGTGCCCTCGGGCAGTTCCAGCGTCCGGTCGACCATCTGGCTGATGGTCTGGCTCTCGATCGGCAGGCCGGTGGCCGGCGAATAGGGAATGCCGACGCGCGCGAACAACAGGCGCATGTAGTCGTAGATTTCGGTGACGGTGCCCACCGTCGAGCGCGGGTTGCGCGAGGTGGTCTTCTGCTCGATGGAGATGGCGGGCGACAGGCCGTCGATCTGGTCGACGTCCGGCTTCTGCATCATGTCGAGGAACTGCCGGGCGTAGGCCGAGAGACTCTCGACATAGCGGCGCTGTCCCTCGGCATAGATCGTGTCGAAGGCGAGCGACGATTTGCCCGAGCCGGAGAGGCCGGTCATGACGATCAGGCTGTCGCGCGGCAGGTCGACGTCGATGTTCTTGAGATTGTGCTCGCGCGCGCCGCGCACCGAGAGGGAGCGCCGGGCCTGATCGAAAATGCTGGTCGGCTTGTTCGGCATGTCAGTCGTCGTCCTTGTCGCGGTTCCCGGAAGGGCGGGAAGCGGGAAATGTCTTGCCCAAAGCTCGTGAACCGGGCGGCCGGAGGGCTCGCCAAGCTAGTCCGGGTCTGCTGTCGCATCCTGTCAGGATCGGCCGGAGACCTGCAAGGCGCCGGCACGCGCTGCAGCCATGCCGCCGGATCCAATGAAGAAACGCGGAAGCCTCGAAATTCGGTTGCGGCATCCTTGCGAAACGTCTAGAACGTATCAGGAACACGTGATCGGCGCCAGCCCTTTTCTCACTGTGGAAAAGGATGCAGGGCCGCCGGGCCCGGGGTATCGCAGGGTCGGTGCCGGCGTTAACGTGCTGCCATATTGCCGGGCGAAGCCCCGGCCGGTCCGACGCGTCGACATCGGGCCGAGGGTAGCGAGTTTGAAGGAAGATAGCCATGGCAGGCAGCGTCAACAAGGTCATCCTGATCGGCAATCTCGGGCGTGACCCCGAGGTGCGGCGGATGGGATCGGGCGATGCCGTGGTCAACCTGCGCATCGCCACGTCTGAAAACTGGCGCGACCGCCAGAGCGGTGAGCGCAAGGAGCGCACCGAGTGGCACTCGGTGGTGATCTTCAACGAGAACCTCGCCAAGGTCGCCGAGCAGTATCTGAAGAAGGGCTCCAAGGTCTACATCGAGGGCCAGCTTCAGACGCGCAAGTGGACCGATCAGTCCGGCCAGGAGCGCTATACCACTGAGGTCGTGCTCCAGCGTTTCCGTGGCGAGCTGACCATTCTCGACAGCCGTGGCGAAGGCGGCGGTCGCGGCGAGGGCGACTTCGGCGGTGACGCCGGTTCGGATTACGGCTCCTCCGGTCCGATGGACCGTGCTCCGGCCCGGTCCGGCGGCGGTGGCCGTGGCCAGGGCGGCGGCGCTCCGGCCTCCAACTTCTCGTCCGACCTCGACGACGACATTCCGTTCTGAGGATCACGGGTGAAGTCTCCCCTTCTTTTCCGATCGGACACTGCGGGTTGAGCCGCGCCCGGACGTCTTGGTCCGGGTTCGGCTCGTTCCGACGCATCGCTGGCGCCTGGTTGCCCTTGCGGCATCGCGCCGTGTTGTCCTGCTTTCGGAAAAGAAGAAATGAGCTTTTTGATCCGCATTGAAGCGGCGGCCGATCGTGCCGCCATCGGCGAACTCACCGCTGCCGCCTTCCTGACGGCCGCTCACGCCAGCGGTACCGAGGCGGCGATCGTTCGCGACCTTCGCGCCGCCGGCGCATTGGGTTTGTCGCTTGTCGCCGTTGACCCTGCGTCTGAGGAAATCGTCGGCCACGTCGGCTTTTCGCCCGTCGAGACGGATATGCCCGGCCGCTGGTTCGGCCTGGGGCCGCTATCCGTTGCGCCGGCCCGGCAGCGTAGCGGGATCGGTTCGGCGCTTGTCCGGGCCGGCCTGGAACGCCTCGCTGAAACGGAAGCGGCCGGCGTCGTCCTGGTCGGCGATCCGGCCTATTACGGCCGCCTGGGCTTTGCTGCCCGAACAGGGCTTGCCTGCGAGGGCGTGCCCGACCCCTACGTGCAGGCAATGGCCTTCAGGGAACCGCCGGTCTGGCGTCCCATCGCCTTCCACCCGGCGTTCTTCACCGCGAAATAGCCATCACTCAAAGCGGGTGATGACGTTGATGCCGGTCTCCTGAGACCGGTCCATTCCGATAAGCAAGTCAACCGCCTCGTCGAGCCCGACGTGGCGGTTGACCAGTTTCTGCGGTTCAAGCTTGCCGGCGGCGATCATCGCGAGCATGTCGTCATAGCGCCAGGCCTGCATGCCGTGGCTGCCGTAGACCTCGAGTTCCCAGCCGATGATGCGGGCCATGGGGATCGGTGCCTCCACGTCATCGCCCAGCATCAGGCCCACCTGCACGTGACGACCGCGCCGCTTGAGCCCGAGGATGGAGTTGCGCGCCGTCACCCGGTGGCCAAGCGCGTCGATGGAAAGATGCGCGCCGCCGCCGGTCAGGTCGCGGATGGCGCCGGCAACGTCCGGTGTCGTCTTGCCGTTGATCACCGCTGCCGCGCCGATCGTCTTGGCAAAGGCCAGCTTGTCGTCGGCGATATCAACGGCGATCACGTTGGCGCCCATCGCCGCGGCGATCATGATGGCCGAAAGGCCGACGCCGCCGCAGCCGTGCACGGCCACCCACTCGCCGCCGCGCACCCGGCCCTGGTCGACCACCGCCCGGAACGAGGTGGCGAAGCGGCAGCCGAGGCTGGCCGCCGTCGGAAAGTCGATGTCGTCGGGCAGCACTACCACGTTGTCGTCGGCATTATGGACGCCGACATATTCGGCGAACGATCCCCAATGGGTGAAGCCGGGCTGCGTCTGGTTGCGGCAGACCTGCTGGTTGCCCGAGCCGCATTCCGGGCAGCCGCCGCAGCCGGCGACGAAGGGCATGGTGACGCGATCGCCGATCCGGAAGCGGCGAACGTCGCGGCCGACGGCAACGACGCGGCCGGCGAACTCGTGGCCGGGGACATGCGGCAGGGCGATGTCGGGATCGTGGCCCATCCAGCCGTGCCAGTCGGAGCGGCAGATGCCGGACGCCTCCACCTTCAGCACCAGACCGTGCGGCTCCGGAGTGGGATCGGGCAGGGTGCGGATCTCCGGCCGCTGGCCGAACAACTCGTAGAACATGGCGCGCATCTGAATCTCCCGACAATCGACCGCTGTCCGGCGATAGCACGGACCGGATGGGCAAAAAAGCGTGAGATTGCCGATGCCTGCCGCCAGCGCGTCAGCCAGTCAGGGCTGCGTCATAGGCGGCCTGGGCGGAGAGAACCGCGGCCATGTTGCGCTCAGCCCAGTGGGCGAAGGCGGCCACCGTCTCGGTCAGCGTGCGTCCGAGTGGGGTCAGCGCATAATCGACGCTGACCGGAACGGTTGGGCGGACGCTGCGTTCTATGAGGCCGTCGCGTTCCAACCGCTTCAGCGTCTGCGACAGCACCTTCTGCGACAGCCCGCGGATGTCGCGCCGAAGCTGGTTGAAGCGCACCGGGCCGCCCTGCAGCCGGTCGAGCACTAAAAGCGCCCATTTATCGGCCAACCGATCGAGTACCATGCGCGTGGGACAGCGATCGTCGAAGACGTCGTAGGCGAGAGTCATCGGTGTTCTCCAGGCGGTTTCCCTCGGGAAACCTGGTCACTGGAAACTGCCTTCTTCCGTGGGTTTCCAGGATTGACTATGTTCCGAATCGAAACGTGGTTTCCGGAAGATACTAGGGAGTTTCGATATGGCAGGCAAGATTCTGATTCTCGGCGCCACCGGCAACGTCGGGCGTCCGCTCGTCCAGGCGCTGATGGCCCGCGGTGAGGCCATCAAGGCGGCGTCACGCAACGGCAAGCCGGTGGACGGGGCCGAAGGCGTCGCCTTCGACGTGGCCGACCCCATGACCTTCCCCCATGCCTTCGAGGGCGTCGATCGCGCTTTCGTCATGCTGCCGGGCGGCTACACGGAGGCCAAGGCGCTGCTGCTGCCGGTCATCGAGGCAGCGGCGACCCGAGGCGTCAAGGTGGTCCTGCTGTCGGTTCTCGGCGCCGATGCCGACGACACCATTCCCTACCGTCAGGCTGAGCTCGCCCTCGAAAAGTCCGGCGTGCGCTGGGTGGTGCTGCGCCCCAATTGGTTCACCGACAACTTCATCAACTACTGGAAGCCCGGCATCGACGCGGCGGGCGTCATCGCGCTGCCGGCCGCCGACGGCAAGTCCAGCTTCATCGACGTGCGCGACATCGCCGATAGCGCTGCTGCCGCCCTGACCACCGACCGCTTCGACAACAAGGCGTTCAATCTCACCGGTCCGGAAGCCATCGGTTATGCCGAGGCCGCCGCCTTGATTTCCGAGGCTGCCGGCAAGCCGGTCGCCTACCACGCGGTCGACGATGATACCTTCGTCGGCAATCTCGTCGGCGCCGGTGTCCCCGAGGTCTACGCCCGCTTCCTTGCCTCGATCTTCTATCCGGTACGCGAGGGCTGGACGGCCGTCATCACCGACGATGTCAGGACGCTGACCGGCCACCCGGCGCGTCGGGTTGCCGACTGGGTGAAGGAGAACGCCGCCGCCTTCAAGGGCTGAGCAAGCGACAGTCACGGCGGTAGGGCCTCAGAGCCCAACCGCCGCGAGCGCCTTGAGGTTGGCCCGGTGCACCGCCTCGTATGGTTCGAAGTAGCCGATGCGGCCGGCCTCGACATCAGCTGCGACGAAGGCGGACAGGGGCGTGCCGTCGCGCCCTTCGCCAGCCAGAAGCCGCCGGAGATAGTCCCGGTTGGCGGTAACGATGCCGGCATCGTAGCCGCCCGCGGCAATGCGGTCGGGATCGCCATGGGCCGGCAGGATGCGCCGGACGGGCAGGGCGGCGAGCCGCCCCAGCTCGGCGATGTGTTTCGGCGTTTCCGCCGCCTCGGAAACATAGGTGACCGTATCCTCGACGACATCGCCGGCGAGCAGCAGGCCGGCGTTGGGCAGCCGCAGCACGACGCCGTCGGCGCTGTGAATGGTGAAATGCATGGCCTCGATACTGCGACCGCCGACGGTGAGCGTCAGCCCGTCGTCGAAGACCTCGGTCGGCATGACCAGCGGCCGGATCGGCGGATCGCCGCCTTCGAGCTTGCCGCGATTGGCGGCCAGCGCTGCGCGCGTCAGGCGGTGGGCGACGATCGGCCCATCGGCGAACACGGCATTGCCGGCAACGTGGTCGTCGTGCCAGTGGCTGAGCACCAGCGTGAATCGGCTGACGCCGCGCTCCTCGAGATGACGCCGGACGGCGCGGGCATGATCGAGCGAGATGTGGCTGTCGAAGACGATCGCCTCGTTGCCGCCAACCACCGCATAGGAGGCGATGCCGAGGCTATAGGCGCCGTCGTCGAGCCAGTTTTCGGCGGCCGAGTGCAGCCGGGCACCGGGGATGCGTCCGTCGTAATAGGCGAAGACGCCCGGTGACGGTTCGAGGATGCGGAGAGTGCCGGTATCGGTCACGGTTCGCGGTCCTCGATGCCATACATGTCGTCGTCACTGAGGCCGAAATGATGGCCGATCTCGTGGACCAGAACATGGGTGACGATGTCACCCAGCGTTTCCTCATGCTCGGCCCAATAGTCGAGGATGGGGCGGCGGTAGAGCCAGACGCGGTTGGGCAGACGGCCCGTCTCGGGCACGGACGCATCATGGGCGACGCCTATGCCGGAGAACAGGCCCAGGATGTCGAAATCGCTTTCGAGCTCCATCTCCTTGACGACATCCTCGTCGGGAAAGTCGGAAACGCGGATCTCGATCTCGCCGGTCATCGCCCGGAAGTCGGCGGGAAGGGCGGCATAGGCTTCGGCCGCCATTGCCTCGAAGTCGTCGAGCTCCGGCGCCTTGAGGTCTTTCCAGTCGACTTTCCTGCTTCCGCCGAACAGTCCCATCACCGCTCTCCCCTTCATCTTCCATCAGGCTTCAGAAGTGTCGGTGGCGAGGGTGAGCGTCAAGGGGGAGGCGGTCTTTCAGAACAGGCTGAGCTGGACGCCGCCGTTGCCGGGCTTCAGGAACTTCTCCGTGTCGAGCTTCACCCGATGCTTGTTGAGGCCGAGCCGCTTGGCGGCCAGCTCGAACCTCCGGCCGATCTGCCAGGCGTAGGGACCGGTGCCGCGCATGCGCTTGCCCCATTCGGCGTCATAGTCCTTGCCGCCGCGCATCGACTTCAACACGTTCATGACGTGCCGATAGCGGTCGGGCATCTCCCGCAGCAGGAACTCCCGGAAGATCTCCGACACTTCGAGCGGCAGGCGCAGCAGCACGTAGCCGGCCTCACGGGCGCCGAAGGTGTGGGCGGCCTCGAGGATGCGCTCGATCTCGCTGTCGGTGACCGCCGGAATGACCGGCGCCATCATGACGCCCACCGGAATGCCGGCCTCGGTGAGCTTCTGGATCGCCTCGAGGCGCCGCTGCGGGCTGGAAGCGCGCGGCTCCATCGCCCGCGCCAGGCGGCGATCGAGGGTGGTGATCGAGATCGCCACCTTGACGAGCCCTTGTTCAGCCATCGGCTTGAGAATGTCGAGATCGCGCAGGACCAGCGCCGACTTGGTGATGATCAGCGCCGGATGCTGCGTCTTCGCAAGAACTTCCAGCACGCGCCGGGTGATCTTCTGCTCCTTCTCGATCGGCTGGTAGGCGTCGGTAGCCGTGCCGATGGCGATCACCTTCGGCTGGTAGGATGGCGCGCCAAGCTGGCGCTCCAGCACCTCGGCGGCGTTGGTCTTGGCGTAGAGCTGGCTCTCGAAGTCGAGGCCCGGCGACAGGCCGAGATAGGCATGGTTCGGCCGGGCATAGCAGTAGACGCAACCGTGCTCACAACCTCGATAGGGGTTGAGCGAGCGATCGAAGGCGATGTCCGGGCTGTCGTTGCGGGTGATGATCGTCCGCGCCGGCTCGACCTGCACCGTGGTCTTGAAGGGCGGCAGCTCGTCGCTGTCGCTCCAGCCGTCGTCGAAGACGGTTCGAGCATAGGCTTCGAACCGGCCCGAAGGATTGATACCGGCACCCCGGCCGCGCCGGCGCCCGGCCATGACTGCCGTGTCGGCGATCTGCGATGCCGGAGTAGGCTCTAGAGCATTCGCCGACCAGATCGAAGCATCTGGTCGCCGAGCGAATGCTCCAGATTCATTTGCTGGAGCAGCCGCTTTTCGATCAGGTTGATTCAACCTGATCGGCGGGTGCTCTGGGGGGGGGCGATATGCGATGTTCATGGTTTGATCTTATGCTGGAATGAGAACAGGTCAAGAACATTCTCGTGCTGTCCTCTTCTGGAATGCATGTAGGAGCGATTGTCCGTCCGCGTTAGGACGGGCTCGCGCTTCCTAGGAAAACCCGCTAGAACGAAAGTATGATCTCAGTCGTCATACCGACCCAAAACAGCGAGGAAGCCCTCGTTCGCACGCTCTCGACGCTGGTCACCGGCGCCGCCGACGGCACGGTGCGCGAGGTGGTGGTGGTCGACGGAGGCTCGGACGACCAAACGCGCCTCGTCGCCGAGGGAACGGGTTGCGACCTGATTTCCGGAGCCGGCGGCGCCTGGGCGCGCTGTGCCATCGGGGCGGCTGCCGCCCAGCGCGGCGAGTTCCTGATGTTCCTGCGCCCCGGCGTGTTGCTCGATCCCGGCTGGGAGAGCGATTTCCAGGCGGCGGCCGAGCGCCGTCTCCGGCATGGCGACAGCCGTTTCGCAGCCGTCTTCCGTCTTGCCTCCGACGACGATACGCTCGGTGGCAGTCTCAAGCACTACCTGCAGCGCCTGTTCGGCCGCTGCGCCGGCGTGACGCACCCCGATCAAGGCCTGATTATTTCTCGCAGCTATTTCCGCGAACTCGGCGGCTTCGGCCGGCGCGACGGCCTGGCCGGCGCCGATCTCGTCCGCCGTATCGGGCGTCGCCGTCTCGTCCGCCTGAGGGCGCCGGCGGTCCGGGTAATCGCCGACAGCCAGGGCGACACGATCAGCAGCGGTGGCGCCCTCGGCGCGCTGGCCACCCTGTTGCTCGCCGTCCGCCTGCCGGTCCGCCTGGTCGCCGGCCTCACCGGCCGGCGGAGCTAACCCCTCTCCGAGAGTTGACTGGCTCGGGTTGTGTGCGCTCGCTATGACCATGCGGTGCAGGGAGGGAGCCTGGAAGCCTCCCGCAGGCAAGAGGAATCCATGACCATCACGCTTCACGCCATCTCGGCGCCCGTCTTCACGGCCCGTCTCAAATCGCTGGTTCATCTTCTGAAGATCGGTGAAGCCGAAGCATCAGCGCGCGGCCTTTCCGAGGACGAGGTGCTGGGTGCCCGGCTCGCTCCGGACATGTTCGAGCTGAAGCGCCAGGTGCAGATCGCCACCGATCACGCCAAGGGGGCGATGGCGCGCCTGGGTGGGCTCGATATCCCCTCCTTCCCCGACACCGAGCAGACCTTTGCCGATCTCTACGCCCGCATCGACAAGACACTCGCTTTCGTTGCATCGGTGCCGGCCGCAGCCGTCGACGGACGGGAGGAGGCGATGGTCACGCTGAAGCTCCGCCAGGAAACCATGGAGCTCAGGGCGATCGATTACCTTCAGGGCTACGCATTTCCCAACTTCTATTTTCATGTGACCACCGCCTACGACATCCTGCGCCATCTCGGCATGCCCTTGGGCAAGCGCGATTTTCTCTGGCGGGAATGAGGCTGGTCGGCGCCTTCGCCCCGCCTCGCTTTCATGGTTAACAAACCATTGAAATAATTAATCAATGACGGCTCTCGTCGTTTAACTCCGAATTTACCCTGCCGGGAGGAGATTGGTTTCCGGCAGGGGCGTGAAGACCCCCTCCTGTTTGTTTTGCGTCGGAGTGGGAGAGCCATGAGTGTACTGCGTCAGCGGGCGGCCGCGTCGTCGTCCGAGGTTTCTCTCCACTCCCCTGCCGCGTCTTCGGCGCCCGACTGGCTCGACAGCGTCATCGTCGGCGATTGCGTCGCCGCTCTGGAGCGCCTGCCGAAGGCCTCCGTCGATCTGATTTTTGCTGATCCGCCCTACAACCTGCAGCTCGGCGGCGATCTCACCCGCCCCGACCAGTCGAAGGTCGATGCCGTCGACGACGACTGGGACCGTTTCGACAGCTTCGAGGCCTATGACGCCTTCACGCGCGCCTGGCTGCTCGCCTGCCGTCGGGTGCTGAAGCCGACCGGCACCATCTGGGTGATCGGCTCCTATCACAACATCTTCCGCGTTGGTTCGATCATGCAGGATCTCGGCTTCTGGGTCCTCAACGACATCATCTGGCGCAAGGCCAACCCGATGCCCAACTTCAAGGGCAAGCGTTTCACCAACGCGCACGAGACCCTGATCTGGGCGTCGCGCGACCGGGAGGCCAAGGGCATCACCTTCAATTACGAGGCCATGAAGGCCTTCAACGACGATCTCCAGATGCGCTCGGACTGGCTGCTGCCGATCTGCACCGGCGGCGAGCGGCTGAAGACGGCCGATGGCGACAAGGTGCACCCGACGCAGAAGCCGGAGGCGCTGCTCTGGCGCGTGCTGACCTCCTCATCGAAGCCCGGCGACGTCGTGCTCGACCCGTTCCTCGGCACCGGAACCTCGGCGGCCGTTGCCAAACGGCTCGGTCGGCATTTCGTCGGTGTCGAACGGGACAGCACCTATGCCGATTATGCCAGGGAACGGATCGCCTCGGTCGAGCGCGCGCCCGACGATGGCCTCGCGGTTGTCATGCCGAAGCGTGCCGAACCCCGTGTTCCCTTCGGCTCGTTGATCGAAGCCGGCCTGATCCGTCCGGGCGACCGGCTCTGCGATGCCCGTCGCCGGCATGTCGCCACGGTGCGGGCCGATGGATCCATCGCCGCCGGCATTGTCACCGGCTCGATCCACAAGGTGGGGGCATCGGTGCAGGGGCTCGAAGCCTGCAACGGATGGACCTACTGGCACGTCGAGAAACAGGGTGCGCTGGTGCTGATTGACGAGTTGCGCGGCCGCGTCCGCAGCGAACTGGCCGCAGCCGGCGCCTGACGAACTGACATTACCGACATAAAAGAAGGCTCTCCGAACCGATCGGAGAGCCATTTCTTTACTCGGCGTTCGTTTTTCAAACCCGTGCCGTTCGGCATGCGGAGTTGGCCTAGCGTTAAAATCCCTGTCGCTCGACCGTCTGCGCCGGGTTAGCCCAACCCGCCGCTGGCCGACCAAATGACTGTCGGGCCACGCCCCAATGCCAGGGATTATCGCACCTTCCTCGTTAACCACCAAGTAACCCACGATACGACGATGGTCGTAACTAATTGCAACAATTCAATCATAGATTGATTTATGGCGATTTCTAGAGGGAGCGTCGCGTTCTTCGTGCCGACCGGCCCGTCGCGGCCTCGACCACCTTGCGCATGACGGTCGGCAAAGCCTCGCCCGCCACCGCGGCAGCGTCGAGCCAGAAGCAGTCGTCGGGCGGCGGCCGGTCGCCAACGTCGGCCGCCTTGACCGAAAGAATCAGGTGAAAGTGGGTGAAGGTGTGCTCGATCTCGCCGACGCTTTTCCAGCCGGCCTGGAAGGGCGCGGCAACCTCGGGCGCCGCCCCTTCCCGCCAGTCGCTGCCGGGCACCTCCAGCATGCCGCCGAGCAACCCCTTGTCGGGGCGGCGGCGCACCAGGATTGCCCCGTCATGCCGGCGGGCAACGAAAGAGATGCCGTAACGCGTCGGCCGTTCGGCCTTGGCCTTGCGGCGCGGCAGGGTTTCGGCGTCGCCGCGTTGGCGGGCGAGACAGGACTCCGACCACGGACAGAGGGCGCAGGCCGGCCGCTTCGGCGTGCAGATGGTGGCGCCGAGATCCATCATCGCCTGCGCGAAATCGCCCGGGCGTTTCTGCGGTGTCAGCGTCGCCGTCAGGCGGCGGATCTCCGGCTTGACGTCGGGCAGTGGCGTCTCCAGCGCGAAGAGGCGCGCCACCACCCGCTCGACGTTGCCGTCGACCACGGCGGCCGGCACGTCGAAGGCGATGGCGGCGATCGCCGCCGCCGTATAGGGACCGATGCCGGGCAGGGCGGCGAGGCCCTCCAGCGTATCCGGAAAGCGACCGTCATGGTGGCGCGCCACCGCCTCGGCGCAGGCCTTGAGGTTGCGGGCGCGCGAATAGTAGCCAAGACCCGCCCAGGCGGCCATCACCTCGTCGCGCGGCGCGGCGGCGAGCGCCGGCAAGCTCGGCCAACGCTCCAGAAAGTCGAGAAAATAGCCTTTGACGGCGGCGACCGTCGTCTGCTGCAACATCACCTCGGATAGCCAGATCCGATAGGGATCGGGCAATATGCCGAGCTTTCGATCCTCCGGGGACACCCGCCACGGCAGCCGGCGGGCATGGACGTCGTACCAGTCGAGAAGGGCGGTGGCGGACGGCGCCGGCATATGGGATAACCTGACTTGAGAACGGAACGCAGGAGGTTCCATAGCAGATGGCGCGCGTCAAAAAACCGGCTTTCGTCTACAAGGGGGTGCGGCCGCTCGCTGACATCATCGCCGTGCCGCTCAGCGCCGCCTGCCGCAAGCGCGGCTTTGCCACGCTCGACCTCGTCGCCCATTGGCCGGATATCGTCGGTCCCGCCTATGCCGAAACGACGGCACCCGACCAGCTTACTTGGCCGCGTCGACCGAAAGGGCTGATCGACGAGGAGGAGCACGAACCGGCTGTTCTGACCGTGCGCTGCTCTGGTGCGGCCGCCATGCGCCTGACGCTGGAGGCGCCTCAACTGATCGAGCGCATCAACACCTTCTTCGGCTATCGCCTCGTCGGCCGTCTGAAGCCGCTGCAATTGCCGCCGGTCAAGGTCGGACCGCGCCCCCGGCCACGGCTGGCGCAGCTTTCTCCTGAGGCAGAGACCAAGGTGCGGACGCTGGCCGCCGGCATTGCCGATGACGGCCTGAAGGCGGCAGTGGAGCGCCTGGGCCGGGCGGTCAGCGGCGACAGTCGCGGTCGCCGGTAGAACGAAAAATCGCCCACACTTTCAAATGACGCGGCCTTGCCATAATTTGCCGCCAATGACGGACCCGGTAGGGCCGGTTATCCGAAAGGGAACGACATGTTGACTCGCCGCCGCTTCCTCATGACCACAGCAATCGCCGCGGCCGGGTTTGCCGCCGTGGCCTCCTTCCCCGGACTGGCCTTGGCCCAGGAACCGGCGGCCACCGTCGACGAGGCCGAGCTGATGAAGCCCGGCGCGCTGCCCGACATGGCGCTCGGTAATCCCGACGCCAAGGTGAAGATCGTCGAATATATGTCGATGACCTGCAGCCACTGCGCCGACTTCCACAACAAGACCTTCGACGAGATCAAGACCAAGTATATCGATACCGGCAAGGTCTACTTCGTGATCCGCGAGTTCCCGCTGGATCCGCTGGCGGCGGCCGGCTTCATGCTGGCGCGCAACGCGCCGGGCGGCAAGTATTTCGAGGTGGTGTCCTACCTCTTCAAGACCCAGCGCGAATGGGCCTTCGTCGACGATCCGCTGTCCGGGCTGCGCAATGTCTCCAAGCAGTTCGGTTACTCGCCCGCCACCTTCGAGGCGACGCTGACCGATCAGAAGCTGCTCGAGGATCTCAACGCGACGCGCACGCGCGGCGGCGACGAGTTCGGCATTACGGGAACGCCGACCTTCTTCATCAATGGCAAGCGGGAAGTTGGCTTCATGTCGGTCGAGGAGATGTCGGCCAAGATCGATCCGCTGCTCTGATTCTCAACTGGTGATAACCGCCGGATATCAACAGGGCCGCGACGCCCGCCTCTTGCCGGGGTGGCGTCGCGGCCTTCATGATATGGTGGTCCATGGTACGGTCACACTCTATGACTAGGGTGCTGCCGAAGCGGATCGCCAATGCAGTTCGAGCGGCTGAAGATACAGGGCTTCAAGTCCTTCGTTGATTTCTCCGAGTTCGTCATCGAACCCGGCCTGACCGGCGTGGTTGGACCGAACGGCTGCGGCAAGTCCAACCTTGTCGAGGCCATGCGCTGGGTGATGGGCGAAAGCTCCTACAAGGCGATGCGTGCCTCCGGCATGGACGACGTCATTTTCTCGGGCTCGGGCAAGCGGCCGGCCCGCAACGCCGCCGAAGTGACGCTGGTGCTGCGGAACGACCAGCGCACCGCGCCGCCCGCCTTCAATGAGGCCGACCTCCTGGAGGTGACCCGACGCATTGAGCGTCAGGCCGGTTCCTCCTATCGCATCAACGGCAAGGACGTGCGCGCCCGTGACGTGCAACTGCTGTTCGCCGACGCCTCCACCGGCGCCCGCTCGCCGGCCATGGTGCGGCAGGGACAGATCGGCGAGCTGATCGCCGCCAAGCCGACACAGCGCCGCACCATCCTCGAGGAAGCGGCCGGCATCTCCGGCCTGCATTCCCGTCGGCACGACGCCGAGTTGCGCCTCAAGGGCGCCGAGACCAATCTCACGCGCATGGAAGACGTGCTGCGGGAGATCGAGGCGCGGCTCGAGGGGTTGCGCAAGCAGGCAAGGCAGGCCGCGCGTTATCGCAATCTTTCGGCCGACATCCGCAAGGCCGAAGCCATCGTCGCCTTCCTGCGCGTGAGCGACCTGATGACCCAGGTCGAGGACGCCGAGGCGCAGATGACGGACAGCTTCGGCGCCGTCGCCGACGCCCAGGCCGCCCAGACCGAGGCCGTTCGCCGGCAGGCGATCATCGCCCACGAGTTGCCCGGCCTGCGCGACCGGGCCGTGGAGACGGCGGCGGCCTTGCAGCGCCTCCGGATCGCACTTGCCGAGTCGGAAGCCGAGGAACGGCGCGCCCGCGAACGGTTGGCCGAGCTCACCCGCCGCGCCGAGGAGATCGCCCGCGACCGCGCTCGCGAGGCGGCACTGGTGGCCGAAAACGACGAACGTCTGGCCGCCCTCGCCGACGAGGCGGAAACGCTGGCCGGTGAGGAACTCGGCGAGGAGGAGCGGCGGGCCGAGGCGGAGGCTCTGGCCTCCGACATCGCAGCGCGACTTGCCGACATCGACGCCGAACTCTCCGCCGCCACTTCAGCCGAGGCCGAAGCGGCCGCGCTGAAGGGGGCGCTCGAACGTGAAATCCGCGAGGCCGGCCTGCGCCTCGACCGTCTCCTCCGTGATCTGGAGGCTGCCGACGCCGAGTTGGCCGAGCTGGACGAGCGGCTCGATGCCGACGACGCCATTGCCTCGGCGCGCGAGGAGATCGAACTGGCCACTGCCTCGGTGTTCGAGGCCGAGACGGCTGCCGTCGACGCCGAGGCTGGCCGCCGTGCCGCCGAGGAGGAGCGCCTCGCGGCCACGGGACCGCTTGCCGAAGCGGAACGCGAACTCCAGAAGCTCGACACTGAGGCGCGCACGCTGGCGAAGATGCTGGACATCGAGCACGGCCAACTGTTCCCGCCGCTGGTCGATCGTCTGACGCCGCAGAAGGGCTTCGAGACGGCACTGGCTGCCGCCCTCGGCGAAGACATCGAGGCGCCAATCGACGATCGCGCCCCGGCCCATTGGACGATGCCCGGCGACGGCGGCGCCGACCCGACGCTTCCCGACGGCGTGCCGTCGCTTGCCAAGTTCGTCGAGGGCCCGGATCTCATTGCCCGCCGCCTTCGCCAGATCGGTGTCGTCAAGGCCGAGGATGCGGCGCGGCTGCAGCCGCTGCTCGCCGCGGGGCAGATGCTGGTGACGCTCGAAGGCGCGCTCTGGCGCTGGGACGGCTACTCCGCTGCCGCCGATGCGCCGACCGTCGCCGCCCGCCGGCTCGCCGCCCGCAATCGGCTTGCCGAGATCGACGCGTTGCGCGAAACGGCGGGAGAGTTGTGCGCCGCTCGTCGTCAGGTGCTCGACGGCGCCGAGGCGCGGCTGCGTGAAGCCGAGGCCGAGGAGCGCGCCGCCCGTGAAGCGGTCAAGGCCGCCGAGCGTGCCGCGTCCGTCGCCCGTGACCAACTGCTCGTGGCCGAGCGAGCGCTAGCCGAAACCGTCGCACGCCGCGCTGCTGCCGGTGCGCAACGCGAGCGCCTTGCTTCCGATGCGGAGGACCTCGCCGCCCGCAAGGCCGAGGCCGAGGAACGGCAGGCCGGACTTCCCGACGCCTCCGAGCTGACGGCTCGCGTCCAGAACCTCCGGAACGAAGCGGCCGATACCCGCGCCCGCTTCTCGGAAGCGCGGGCCGCCGTCGACATGATCCGCCGCGAAGGCGAGCTGCGCAAACGCCGCATGGAGGCGATCGAGCGTGAGCGGGCCGGCTGGGGCGATCGCGTGCGTCATGCGGCGGCCCATCTCGAAGAGTTGGACGCCCGCCTCGCCCAGGTCGAAGACGAGCGGGCCGAGCTGATCGACCGCCCCGACGAAATCGTCGAGGCCCGCCGGGGGCTGATGCGGGCGATCGCGGCGGCCGAGGCCGCCAGCACCGAGGCATCCGATCGCCTTCGCGAGGGCGAGACGCAGGCCGGTGAGGCCGATCGCGCTGCCGCCGAGGCGCTGGCGCGCCTATCCACCATTCGCGAAGGGCGGGTGCGCGCCGAGGAGCGGCTTGCCGCCGCCAAGCAGCGGCTGGAGGAATATGCCGGCGAGATCCGTGACCGCTTCGACGCGCCGCTCTACGCCCTGCGCCAGCTCGCCGAGATCGACGAGGCGGCGCCGCTCCCCGATCTTGCCGGCGTGGAGGTCCGCCTCGAACGGCTGAAGGTCGAGCGCGACAAGCTCGGCGGCGTCAATCTGCAGGCCGAGGCCGAACAGGCCGAACTGGAAGAACGGCTGGATACGCTGGTCAACGAGCGTGAGGATCTGATCGAAGCGATCCGCCGGCTGCGCCAAGGCATCCAGAACCTGAACCGCGAGGCCCGCGAGCGCCTGCTCAACGCCTTCGGCATCGTCAACGCCCATTTCCAGCGCTTGTTCGTCCATCTGTTCGGCGGCGGCACGGCCGAACTGCAACTCGTCGACGCCGAAGACCCGCTGGAGGCCGGCCTTGAGATCCTTGCCCGCCCGCCGGGCAAGAAGCCACAGACCATGACGCTGCTCTCCGGCGGCGAGCAGGCGCTGACGGCCATGGCGCTGATCTTCGCCGTCTTCCTCACCAACCCCGCGCCGATCTGCGTGCTCGACGAGGTGGACGCGCCGCTCGATGACGCCAACGTCGAGCGCTATTGCGACCTTCTGGAAGAGATGGCCCGTTCCACCGAAACCCGTTTCGTGGTCATCACCCACAACCCGATCACCATGGCGCGCATGAACCGGCTGTTCGGCGTCACCATGGCCGAGCGCGGCGTGTCGCAACTGGTCTCGGTCGACCTCGAAACCGCCGAATCCTTCCGCGAGGCGAGTTGAGGCAGCGCCGGCTTTCGATGACATGTTGCGAGGCGTTGGCACCTTAATCGATTACGCCCGCCTCGACTAAGGTCGTAGTCTGTGAAAGCCTATGGTCTCATTGCCGAAAATGGCATATAAATCAATGAAATGAATGGGCCTCGGCCAATCTTGACAGGCATCCGTGTGAACACTATGGTGCCGGCCAAATCAGGGAATACCCCGATCTTGCAGGGCCTTGGCGACTGCGTTCTCAAGGATGCCGTCTATGGGTCAGGATGATGAGCGGCCAGACGAAGCCGGTAGCGATCCCCGCCTGAAGGCGTTGGGGGAGAAGCTGGCCGAAGCGCGGCGGGTTCCGTCCGAACCGGAAGGCGGCGTTTCGCAGTCGTCCGGGCTGTCCGGTTTTGGGCAGGCGATGAAGGTCGGGTCGGAGTTCGTGGCAGGTGTGATCGTTGGCGTCGTGATTGGCTACACGATCGATCGGCTGTTCGGAACCAGTCCTTGGGGCATGATCGTGTTCCTGCTGCTGGGCTTTGCCGCCGGTACGCTGAACGTGATGCGTGCGGCCGGCGTGGCAAAGGACCCGTTTGTTTCCGGGGCGAAGAAGTCGCCGGACCGGAACAAGGACGGCGGAAACTGAGTTTGAACGGCTGGGCGGGCTGGCCCGGAGCCGTAGTACGGGCGAGATCGAGCGAGGGAGCTCCTCAAGGTGGCTGACGTAAGAACCGATCCCATCCATCAGTTCGGCATCCAGAAGCTGGTGGACATCAACATCGACGGCTACGACGTCTCCTTCACCAACTCCTCGCTGTTCATGGTCCTGACGCTGGCTGCCATCGCGCTGGTGCTGCTGTGGGGCAGTTCGTCCCGCGCCGTGGTGCCGGGCCGGGCGCAGACGGTGGCCGAGCTGTCCTATGAGTTCGTCGCCAACACGCTGAGGACCGCAGCCGGCGAAGGCGGCATGCGCTTCATGCCCTTGGTGTTCTCGCTGTTCATGTTCGTGCTGACGGCCAACATCTTCGGCATGGTGCCCTATTTCTTCACGGTTACCTCGCACATCATCGTCACGGCCGCGCTGGCGCTGCTCGTCATCTTCACGGTGACCATCTACGGCTTCTACAAGAACGGCACCCATTTCCTGAAGCTGTTCGTGCCCTCGGGCGTCCCGGCGGCGATCGTGCCGCTGGTCACGCTGATCGAGATCATTTCCTTCCTGTCGCGGCCGCTGAGCCTCGCCGTTCGTCTCTTCGCCAACATGCTGGCCGGTCACATCACCCTCAAGGTGTTCGCGGGCTTCGTGGTGACGCTGACCAGCCTCGGCGCCTTCGGCTTCCTCGGAGCGCTGCTGCCGTTGGTCATGGTCGTGGCGCTGACCGCCCTCGAATTCCTGGTGGCTTTCCTCCAGGCCTACGTCTTCACGATCCTCACCTGCATGTACCTCAACGACGCCCTGCATCCGGGGCACTGAGGCCGGATCGACGAAGTTCACCCATCGAAAACCATCTCAGGTCTTTGTTTCTCAAGGAGCGTTACAATGGAAGCTGAAGCCGCGAAGTTCATCGGCGCTGGCCTTTCGACCATCGGCATCGCCGGTGCCGCCATCGGCCTCGGCAGCATTTTCGGCAACTACCTGTCGAGTGCCGTCCGCAATCCCTCGGCCGCCGACGGCCAGTTCGGTCGCCTCATCCTCGGCTTCGCCGTGACGGAAGCGCTCGGCATCTTCTCGCTGCTGATCGCCCTGCTGCTGCTGTTCGCCGTCTGATCGAAGAGCAGAAGCGGGCCTTCGGGCCCGCCGCATGCCGCCGGCCGGTCTCCGGCCGGCCGTGATGAGCCGGCGCCTCACGAGGTGGATTCTGCCTCGGGGCGCCGCTTGGTCATCATTATCCATGGAGCCTGAGCGTCGATGAGCTGGTTCATCAGCCAAGCCAACGCACAAGAGTCGCCGGTCGTTCCGGCGGAGGACGGCCACGCGCCGACGGAGGCCGCCGGTACCACGGTGGCGCACGAGGGCGGCGAGCATGGCGGAACCTTTCCGCCGTTCGATCCCTCGACCTTCCCCTCGCAGCTGTTCTGGCTGGCCATCGTCTTCATCGCGCTCTACCTTCTGATGGCCAAGAAGGTCATTCCGCAGATTGGCGGCATTCTTGAGGCGCGCGCCGCCAAGATTGCCGGCGATCTCGTCGAGGCCGAGAAGGCCAAGGCGGAGACGGACGCTGCCATCGTCTCCTATGAGGCGTCGCTGGCTGCCGCCCGCAACAAGGCCAACGCCATCGCCCACGAGACGCGCAGTAAGGTCGCTCACGAAATCGACGCCCGGCGCCATGCCGCCGAGGCGCAACTCGCGGGCAAGCTGGCCGACACCGAGAAGCACATCGCCGACGTCAAGAGAATTGCGCTCGAGCATGTGTCGACGATCGCCACCGAGACGACCGAAGCCGTCGTCGAGGCGCTGGTCGGCAAGGTCGGGCGTGACGAAGCCGCTGCAGCCGTCGCCGCCGTGTCGGTCGGCAAGCACTGAGGAGAGGCCCGATGTTCGACAACACAACCTGGGCCTTTGTCGGTCTCGTCCTGTTCTTTGTCGTGATCGCCTATTTTGGCGTGTTCGGCATGGTTGGCCGCATGCTCGACAAGCGGGCAGAAGAGGTCACCGCCGAACTCGACGCGGCGCAGCGCCTGCGCAAGGAGGCGGAAGCCCTCCTCGCCGAGTATCAGCAGAAGCGCATAGTCGCCGAGCAGGATGCCGCTGAGATCATCGCGCATGCCGAGGCCGAGGCCAAGCGCATGACGGCCGATGCCGAGGTGGCGCTCAAGGAGCTGATCGAGCAGCGCACGCGCACCGTCGAGGCCAAGATCGCCCATGCCGAGGCTGCGGCCGTCGCCGAAGTGCGGGCCGTTGCCATCGACATGGCCATTGCCGCCTCCAAGCGCCTGCTGGCCGAAAAGGTTCAGGGCGACGTCGCCGCCGACCTGATCTCCAAGGGCGTCGACGAAGTGAAGGCCCGGTTCAGCTGAGCCGTTGCCACCGAGATCGACCGGAATGAGGGGCCTTCACGGCCCCTTTTTCATGACTGCCCACCGGCCAGCCGCGATTCGATGCAGTCGCGAACCGGCCGGAAGCTGCGCCGGTGGATCGGCGTCGGCCCGAGTTCGCTCAGCGCCTTGAGGTGCTGGGCCGAACCATAGCCGACGTTGGTCTCGAAGCCATAGCCGGGAAACTCGGCCGCATGGAGCGCCATCATGCGGTCGCGCATCACCTTGGCGACGATCGAGGCCGCGGCAATGGCGGCGCATCGAGCATCGCCCTTGACGATGGCCGCGCCGCGATAACCGGCGGCGGTCAGCGCGGCGGGCACGTCCCGCCCGTCGACCAGCACGCCCACCGGCTGCTCGGCCAGCGACCGCACCGCCCGGTCCATCGCCCAGAGATTGGCGGCGAGAATGTTCATGGCATCGATGCGGGCCGCCGATGCCGAGGCGACGGCGACGATATGATCGCGGCAGATCGCCTCATACATCCTCTCGCGCACATCCGCTCGGAGCTGCTTGGAATCGGTGAGCCCGTCGGGCAGTGGCGCGTCGGTGAGAATGACCGCAGCGGTGACCACCGGGCCAGCCAGCGGGCCTCGCCCGACCTCGTCCACCCCGGCGACGGGGCCGCCCCAGCGGCGCGCGAAATCCTGTTCCATGCGGCGGTCGCAAGCCTCCTCGATGAGGCCGGTCAGAAGATCGGGAGGGGGGGAGGCGATGCGTGGCATGAATCTGGTCTAAGGGAACGAATCAACGGGCAAACCATGATACGGCAGATTGGCTAGGTCACGGCCATTTGACGTCGGCGTCGGCGCCCCATAAGAGAAATCCCAGACTGTCGCGGCCGCCGCCGCTTATCAATCCGGACAACTCGATGTCGCACAACAGCTTCGGGCATCTCTTCCGCATCACTACCTGGGGCGAGAGCCACGGCCCGGCCCTCGGCGTCGTCGTCGATGGCTGCCCGCCGGGGCTGCCGCTGACGGCCGAGTTCATCCAGACCTTTCTTGATCGGCGCAAGCCCGGCCAGTCGCGTTTTGTGACGCAGCGGCGCGAGGACGACCTTGTCGAGATCCTTTCCGGCGTGTTCGAGGACGACCGCACCGGCGGCCCGGTGACCACCGGGACGCCGATCTCGCTCCTCATCCGCAACACCGACCAGCGGTCCAAGGATTACGGCGATATTCGCGACAAGTACCGGCCCGGTCACGCCGACGTCGCCTATGATCTCAAATACGGCGTCCGTGATTATCGCGGCGGCGGCCGCTCGTCGGCGCGCGAGACGGCGGCGCGCGTCGCCGCCGGCGCTGTCGCCCGCAAGGTCATCGAGGGCGTGACCATTCGCGGCGCCCTGGTCCAGATCGGCAAGGAAAAGATCGATCGCACCAACTGGGACTGGAGCGCCGTCGACGACAATCCCTTCTTCTGCCCGGACCGCGAGGCCGTGCCGCGCTTCGAGGCCTATCTCGACCGGGTGCGCAAGGCCGGCTCGTCGGTTGGCGCGGTGATCGAACTGGTGGCCGAGGGCGTGCCGGCCGGCTGGGGCGCGCCGATCTACGGCAAGCTCGATCAGGATCTCGCCTCGGCGCTGATGTCGATCAACGCGGTGAAGGGCGTCGAGATCGGCGAGGGCTTTGCCGCCGCCGAACTCACCGGCGAGGAGAACGCCGACGAGATGCGCATGGGAAACGACGGCGCCATCCTGCACACGTCGAACCACGCCGGCGGCATCCTCGGTGGCATCTCCACCGGCCAGCCTGTGGTGGCGCGTTTTGCCGTCAAGCCCACCTCGTCGATCCTGACCGACCGTCGCTCGGTATCGGCGTCCGGCGAGGACGTGGATGTCATGACGCGCGGCCGTCACGACCCCTGCGTCGGCATTCGCGCCGTGCCAGTGGGCGAGGCGATGATGGCTCTGGTGCTCGCCGACCACAAGCTGCGCCACCGCGCCCAGACCGGTCGCGACGGTGCGGCTGCCTTCCCGCTACGCTGACATCTCGCATGGTCGCGGCATCGATCGTTCTCGCGCCGCTTCACCCGGAAAGCGACCTCCGGGCCGTCGAGGCGGTCTATCGCCGCGCCAGCGATTATCTGGCACTGGAAAGCGGCCTGACGCCCGACGCGGCCGCTCGCGCCTTTTTCGAGGAAAGGCCGCCGACAGGCGACGACGCGCCTCTGAAGTTCGGCGTTGCCGACGACACCGGCGGCCTCGTCGCCATCGGCGATCTGGCCTTCGGCTATCCTGAACCGACAGACGCCTGTCTCGGTCTGCTCCTCCTTGTGCCGACGGTGCGCGGCGAAGGCCTGGGGCAGGCGATTCTCGGCGAAGTGAAGCGGCTTGCGAGCGCGCGTGGCGCCCTTCGTTTGCTGCTCGGCGTTCTCGACGCCAACGAGCGGGCGCGAGCCTTCTGGGAACGGCAAGGCTTCAAGCTGAACCGGACCAGCGGGCCGCACGCCTTCGGCAAGCGGCATCACCTGGTCCACAGGTTGGAGCTGCCGCTCGGCGGGAACGCATAAGGATTGCCCGCACACGCTGCAATCTTCGGGTTATCGCGAAATCTTCATATCCGCTTTACGCCTTCTTTACGTGCGACCGCGCACAAACTCAGACGAAAGTATCGGTGGCGGCGGGAACCAGTCGTCGGTGGAAGCCGAGCCGGTCTGCCGGTTCGGGACGAGCGCTCGACGTTCGCTCCCGGCCTCGGCATCGCGAAAACAGGCGGTCCCGCGCCAACTTAGCGGGGACAGGCATGCTGAGATCGTTCACGGGGAGAATAGTTTTCGTCGTGCTGGCGTCCGCGCTGGCACTGGCTGCCGTCCTTACCTTCGCGACGCAGCGGATGGCCGAGCGGACGGTCACCGATCTGTCAGGTGAGGCCATCGTCACGGCGGCCGGCGCTCGCGCCGACGCGCTGCAGGCCTGGATCGACAGCCTGACCAGCCAGGCGGCCGCCGTCGCCTCGGCCTCCGGCCTCCAGGCATCGGCGCGCGAGTTCAAGAGCGCCTGGAACCAGCTTCTCGACGACGATCCCGGCGCCCGCCTGCGGCAGGTGTTCGTCGACGGCAATCCGAACCCGCAGCATCGCGAGGAGATGGTGACCGTCGACGATACGTCGGAACGCTATTTCATCTACCACGCCACAGGCCACAAGGCGGTGGCCTCCGCCCTGCGTGACACCGGTTTCGACGACCTGGTGCTGTTCGACGACGGCGGCAAGGCCTATTACTCCTACGCCAAGGACGACATGTTCGGCCGCCGTATCGGCGATGTGGCGGGCAAGCCGGCACTGGTCGACGCCGTCAAGGCGATGATTCCGGCGCCCGGTGCCAAGCCGGCCGAGGCCAAGCCCGCTTTCACAGGCTTCCTGCCGGATCCATCTGCCTCCACCGGTCTCAGTGGCTATTTCGCGGCCCCGGTGATCCTGGAGGGACGCTTCGTCGCGGTGGTGGCGCTGCGCATCAACATGGAACAGGCCGCCAGGATCCTGAGCGACAAGACCGGCCTTGGCGCCGAAGGCCGTTCCATCCTTCTGTCGTCGGAAACCGGAATCGGCTTTGCCTTTGGTCAGACGGCGAAGGGCGACATGACGATCGACCTTTCGGCCAATCCCCTGCGCAAGGCGGCGGAGGAGGGCATCTTCGAGGCCGAGATCGATCCGGGCGTCGTCGAGCTGGCGGTTCTGGCGCCGGTGCGCCCCGGCTGGCAGGTGCTGTCCCTGCGCGACCGCAGCGCGGCGCTGGCGCCGGTCAACCGGCTGACGCTGATCCTCGTGGCGGTTGCCGCGGCGGTTCTGCTGCTGGTCGGCGGTATCGCCGTGCAGCTTACCCGCCGGCTGACCCGACCTCTGGCAGTCCTGGCCTCCGATGTCCGCCGTCTTGGAGCGGGCGAGCTGGAAACCGAACTGTCGGGCCGCGATCGCAAGGACGAGATCGGCGACCTCGCCCGCGCCGTCGACGTGTTCCGCGCTGCCGCCATCGAACGGTTGCGGCTCGAGGAGCAGCAGATCGAGGAAGGACGCCGGCGCGAGAGCCGCCAGCAGGAGGTTGACCGCCTCGTCACCGAGTTCCGGGCCGAGGTGCACAACACCATCGAGGCGGTTGCCCGCCGCATGGCCGACATGACCGCCACCGCCGCCGACCTGACGCAGGTCGCCGAGGAGACTACCGTCCGCACCGGCGAGGCTGCCCACGCCTCTTCGACCGCATCGGGCTCGGTGGGATCTGTCGCCGCTGCCGCCGAGGAGCTGGACGCCTCGATCCGCAACCTCGGCACCCAGGTGAACGCCGCCCGCGACGTGGTGGAAAGCGCCACCGAAGGCGCCAATGCCGCCAATGCCAAGGTCGGCGGCCTGCGGGTCGCCTCAGAAGAAATCGGCAAGATCGTCACGCTGATCCAGTCGATCGCCGGCCAGACCAACCTGTTGGCATTGAACGCCACCATCGAGGCGGCGCGGGCAGGCGAAGCCGGCAAGGGCTTTGCCGTCGTGGCCAGCGAGGTCAAGAACCTCGCCGGTCAGACCGCCAAGGCCACCGAGGAGATCTCCCACCAGATCGCCGCGATCCAGACCTCTTCCGAAGAGGCGGCCGAGGCCATCCAGGCGATCACCGACACCATGGCGACCGTCAATCGCTATACCGTCGCCATGGCCGACGCCATGGGGCAGCAGAGCGAGGCGACCACCTCGATCAGCGGCAACGTCCACGCTGCCGCCGCTGCCACCGGCTCGGTGCTCGGCATCGTCGAGCGAGTCGCCAGTGCCGCTGATGCCACCACGCGTTCGGCACAGTCGGTGAAGGACAGCGCCGCCGACGTCGAGCGTGAGACCAAGGCACTCGAAGACCTCGTGGCCGGCTTCCTTAGCAAAGTCACGGCGGCATAAGGCGCACACCGCGCAACCGCGGTGGAATCGATCAGGCCCGGAGCAGGCGACGACACCTGTCAGTCGCACGGCTCCGGGCCTTTCTTCTGCGGCTCCCCTCAGATCGGCAGCTTGGTCGAGCGCTTCACCGTCCGGAGCGTCAGCTGCGACTGAACGCGCACGACGCCGGGCAGGGGCGTCAGGATCTCGCTGTGGATGCGTTCGAGGTCGGCGGCGTCGCGGTAGACGACGCGTAGGAGATAGTCATGTTGGCCGGCCAGAAGGTAGCATTCGGTGATCTCGGGAATGGCGCGCACGGCGGCTTCAAACTTGTCGAGCGAGGCGCGCCCTTGGCTGTCGAGCGTCACGGAAACATAGGCGGTGCCGGGCACGCCGGCTATTCGGGGGTCGAGAATGGCGACAAAGCGGGCGATGAGGCCGCTTTCCTCGAGGAGGCGCGTGCGCCTCAGGCAGGCCGAGGCTGAGAGATGGACCCGATCCGCGAGCTCGGCGTTGGTCGGTCGGGCATTGTCTTGCAAGGCGGTCAGGATCGCACGATCCGTCACGTCGAGGCGCATGGGTTGAATTTCCTGCGTTTCAAGGGGCGATGATCAGAATTTTATGCTGTTTTTCGACCATAGTCTGCTGAATCTCTGCAAGAAATTGCGCCAAGATTGGCCAATTATGCGCCATCTCGCCAAGCTGGGACCAAACCCGGCGGCAGAACCAGCAGGGGACAATCCAGAATGCTTGTCGGTACGCCTAAGGAGATCAAGGATCACGAGGACCGCGTCGGCCTCGTTCCCTCGTCCGTGCGCGAACTCGTTGCCGCCGGACACAAGGTCATCATCGAGAAGAACGCCGGCGCCGGCATCGGCGTTGCCGATGCGGCCTACGTCAAGGCAGGCGCCACCATCGTCGACACGCCCGACGAAATCTTTGCCAAGGCCGACATGGTGGTCAAGGTGAAGGAGCCGCTCGCCGTCGAGCGCAAGAAGCTGCGCGAAGGCCAGACGCTCTTCACCTATCTCCACCTCGCTCCCGATCCGGAGCAGGCCGAGGACCTGATGAAATCGGGCGCCACCTGCATCGCCTATGAGACGGTGACGGCGCCCAACGGCTCGCTGCCGCTGCTCGCCCCGATGTCCGAAGTGGCCGGCCGCATGGCGCCTCAAGTCGGCGCCGCCGCGCTGGAGAATGCGGCCGGTGGCATGGGCATCCTGCTCGGTGGCGTCGCCGGTGTGGCGCCGGCCAAGGTGGTCATCCTCGGCGCCGGCGTCGCCGGCACCAACGCCACCCACGTTGCCCTGGGCATGGGCGCCGACGTGACGCTGGTCGACAATTCGATCGATGCGCTGCGCCGCGCCATCGCCACCTTCGGCGTGCGCATCAAGACGGCCCATTCCAACAAGGACACTGTGGCCGATCTCGTCACCGGTGCCGATCTCGTCATCTCCACGGTGCTGGTGCCCGGCGCCGCCGCGCCCAAGCTGATCAGCCGCGAGCTGATCGCCGCCATGAAGAAGGGCTCGGCCTTCGTCGACGTCGCCATCGACCAGGGCGGCGCCTCTGAAACGTCGCGCGCCACCACACACTCTGCCCCGACCTATATCGAGAGCGGCGTCGTCCACTACTGCGTCGCCAACATGCCCGGTGGCGTCGCCCGCACGTCGACCTTCGCTCTCAACAACGCCACGCTGCCCTTCACGCTGGCGCTTGCCAACAAGGGCTGGAAGCAGGCTTGCAAGGACGACATTCACCTCGCCCACGGCCTCAACGTCCATGCCGGCAAGATCACCTACAAGGCGGTGAGCGACGCTCTCGGCTTTGCCTATCTCGACCCGGCCAAGGCGCTCGCCTGAGCCAGGGCTACCTGATACCAAGATGCATTGAAAATGCGGCTTGGTACTCCGCTTGCCGATTTCTCATGCCATTGATGCAACTGAGAAATCGACAATGGCTCAATGAGCGGATGCGGCAGCATCTTCGCGAGTTGGTATGACATGAACAGGGCCGGAGCGGGGGTATCTGCTCCGGCCTTTCGTTCGTCCGAAGCGGTCTTTTTCAGCGCCTCAGCACGGCCACCACCTCGACGTGGCTCGACCACAGGAACTGGTCGACGGGAGTCGCGCTCTCGATGCGATACCCGCCGTCGACCAGCGTCCTGAGATCGCGGGACAGCGTCGCCGGGTTGCAGGAGACGGCGACGATGGTCGGCACCTTGGAGCGCGCCAGCCACTGGCTCTGCTCGGCGGCGCCGGCGCGCGGCGGATCGAACACCACGGCGTCGATCTTCTCGAGTTCCTTTTCGATGAGCGGCCGGCGGGCCAGGTCGCGCTTCTCGGTGGTGATCCGATGGCGACCGGTCATGCCGCGCGCCGCGCGATCGAGAGCCGCCACGGCCCCAGCCTCCCCCTCGACGGCCAGCACTTCTGCCAACCGGGCGAGGCGTAGCGAGAAGGTGCCGACACCCGAGAAGAGATCGGCGACCCGTTTCGCTTTGGCTGGAATGGCAGCCGCCACCAGTTCGCCCATGATCGTTTCGGCTTCTTCCGAGGCCTGCAGGAAGCCGCCCGGCGGCAGAGTGACGGCAAGGCCGTCGATGGTGATCACGGCGGGACGGCGCTCGACGATGGCCTCACCGCCGGCCGACAGGCGGGCGAGGTCGAAGCGCGCCGCAAGCTCGATGAGTGGCAGGCGTAGCCGGTCGACGTCACGCGCCGCAATGCCGGCGACAGAGACGTCAAGGCCGCCGGAGGTGAGCGTCACCGTGAGATCGAGCCCACCCTTTCTGGGCGCGACGAGGCCGGTCAGGGCCGTCAGTGCCGGTAGCGCAGCAAGAAGCTGCGGCTTCACCACCGGACATTCTTCCAGGCCGACGAGGCGATGGCTGGCCCGCTCGTTGAATCCGACCAGTGGATGGCGACCGGCCATGATGCCGGCAAAGGTGGCGCGCCGGCGGGAGTGCGGAGGCACGACACGCGTCTCTCCGACCTCGGGCGACAGGCCGCGATCATCAAGCGCATCGATGACGAGTTGCCGCTTGAAGTCGGCATAGGGCGACGGCGCGATGTGCTGCAGCAGGCAGCCGCCGCAGGTGCCGAAGTGACGGCAGGCCGGTTCGATGCGGTCTGGGGAGGGCGTCACGATGCGGTTGAGCCGCGCAGAGCTGCCCTGCAGCTCGACATCGACGGTTTCGCCGGCCAGCGTGTAGGGCACGAACAGCGGCTTGCCGTTCGGCTGGAGGACGACGCCGTCACCGCGATGGCCGAGGCGATCGATCACGAGTTCAGTCAAGGCTGGCTCCGAGTAGATATTCGTGGTTGCCGTCGCCGCCGAGGATGGGCGAGGGGATGAGATCATGGACGCGCCAGCCGTCGCGGCCGTCGAGCCAGGCGCGCAGGCGCTCGGCGGCGGCGCGGCCGGTTGCCTCGTCGACGAGGCCGCCCTTGCCGATCGCCTGCCGCCCCGCCTCGAACTGCGGCTTGACGAGAAAGAGGCCGAGGCCGGGGCGCCGAGCCAGCGTTAGCGCCGGCGGCAGCGCCAGGGTCAGCGAGATGAAGGATACATCGGAGACGATCACCTCGGGGCGGAAGGGCAGGTCGGCCGAGGTGAGCTCGCGGGCGTTCAGTCCCTCGATATTGCTGACGCGTGGATCGCCGGCGATGCGGGGATGCAGTTGGCCGTGGCCGACATCGAGCGCCACCACGCGGGCCGCCCCCCGTTGCAGCAGCACCTCGGTGAAGCCGCCGGTGGACGCGCCGACGTCGAGACAATCCCGGTTGCTGACATCGAAGCCGAAATGGTCGAGGCCGGCGACGAGCTTCAGGGCGGCACGCGATACGTAGGCGGCCGCCGGGTCGGACATCCCAAGCTCGGCATCCTCCTCAATGGTGAGGCCGGGCTTGTCGGCCGGCTGTCCCGCCACGGTCACGTGGCCGCGCAGGATGGCGTCGCGGGCGCGAGCGCGACTCTCCGCGAAGCCGCGGGCGACGAGAAGCTGATCGAGACGGATCCTTGCCATGGCGGTTGCTTTGCTGCAGACGCCCGCCTTTGGCAAGACCCGTCAGGGAGAATCAGCGTCTGGCGGTGTCTTTGGCTCAGCCGACGGCACCACGGGCGTCTGTAATATTGGATCATCCGGCGCCGGCGCTTCCGGCGGGATGGCGCCACCCACCGGAGCAGTGGCAAACATCTCGTAAGCTTCCTTCGGATCATCCGGACGCGAGGGGCGCATGCGCCAGCGCAACGCGATGAAGGCAACAAGCATCAGCTCGACGATGGCCATGAAGACGAACAGCGAGGCGTTGCCCCAGCTCTCCATCGCGAAGGAGGCGATCAGCGGCCCGAGCACGGCGCCGACACCGTTGGCAAGCAGAACGCCGGTGGCCATCTCGACATAGGCGGTCTTTTCGGCCCGGTCATAGGCATGGGCGGCAGCTACCGAATAGGCGGTCAGCACCACGGTGCCGAGCACGAAGGCCATGATGAACAGGCCGTAGCCATCGAGCGGCAACAGAGCGGTGAGAAGGCTAGCGATCGCCGAGAGAACAACCACGCCGGCAAGGACCAGACGACGGTCGTAGGCATCGGACAGCCGGCCTACTGGCCATTGCATCAGGGCGCCGCCGATGACGGCGAGCGACAGGAAGATGGCCGCACCGTTCGACGTGAGGCCTCGATCGATGGCGAAAACGGTCACCAACGACCAGAATGCACCGTTAGCGACGCCGATCATGAAGGTGCCGGCAAGACCCACCGGGGCGATCTTGAGGAGGCGTAGCGGACGGAACTGCACGATGGCGATCGGCGCCGGCTGGGCCGAGGTGGTAAGCGCCACCGGCACCACCGCGAGCGATACCAGCAGCGAAGCGGCTGCGAACAGCTCGAAATGCTCGATGGGGGCCAGCAGCACCATCAACTGGCCGGCGGTCGTCGTCAGGAAGTTGACGACGATGTAGACGCTCATGATGAGGCCGCGATTGTCGTTGGTGGCGCGGTCGTTGAGCCAGCTTTCGATGATGAGATAGAGGCCGGCGAGGCAGAAGCCGGTGATGGAGCGTGCCCCGATCCAGACGAGCGGATCGACGATCATCGGATGGACGAGCGTCGTGGCGGCGGCCAGCGACACCAGCGTCGAATAGGCGCGGATATGGCCGGCCCGCAGGATCAGGTAGGGGCAGGCGAGACAGCCGACCACGAAGCCGAGATTGTAGGACGACCCCATCAGACCGATCGTTACCGGCGTGAAGTGCTCGTAGAGGCCACGCAACGGAATGACCGTGCCCAGCAGCGCATTGCCGCACAACAGGAAGCCGATACCGGTCAGGAGCGAGACGAGCGGAGCGAAGGTCTTGGACAAGGACAAACTCGTGTGCAGGCGGAAGAACGATGGCCGCCGGCAGAACCGGCCACGATAGCCGCGCCGACATCGGTCTGCGCGACCACTCGACGCGGAAGGTGTCGAAGCTCTACGGCGTTTCCATGAACTTTGTATTTTTGAATCGGTTTGAGGCAGTTCGTCTGGAAATGCAAGCAGGCCTCATCCATATTCGCTGCGTTGGGAGGAGGCTGCGGCATGGCGAAGACAGCTTGGGCGATGGCCGAAGGGCAGTTCGACGCCGGCGATGGTGCTTTCCAGCCGGCGAGAGCTGAACTGTCCCACGACGGACTGGCGATCATTGCCGCCGATGGAGAGCCGATAACCCTTTGGAGACCGGCCGACCTCATTCGCGCGATGGTCCCGGACGGCTTCAGGATCGGTGCCCGAAGGCAGACCGGCATATTCGTGTTCGATCCCGATCACGGCGGAGAGTTGATCCGGGCGCTGGCTTCCATTCCCGATGCCGATGCGCCGATGATGCCGCGCGCCTTGATCTCGACAATGGTGATGATCGTCGGGCTGGCGCTCGCGGCGCTATTTGCCCTCGGCTGGGGATTTTTCTGGCTGATCGAATGGCTCACGGCGCCGGCGATCCCGGGATGAGAGAGTCCATGCGGGTTCATCCGGACTCATGGCGAGTCATGCGACTTCGACGAGATTCATGGAGTGCCATGGACGGCCACGCCGTACCGTGGCGGCCGGGTCTGGTACCATGAGCGACGACGAGATACCTGAGTTCATGCCCACCTATGGTGTCGCCGAAAAGATCGCCGAGGGTGTCCGCCGTCTCACCGCCCGAAACGGCGGACCGCTGACTTTCCGCGGCACCAACTGCTATCTGCTGGGTGAGCATGAGGTCACCGTCATCGATCCCGGCCCCGACGACGAGAGCCACGTTTCCGATCTTCTTGCGGCTGTCGGCGCGCCGATCCGCCGGATCGTCGTGACCCATGACCACGCCGACCACGCCGGCGCTGCGCGCCGGCTTTCCGAGCTGACTGGTGCCGAAGTGATCGGCGCCGCGCCCAGTCCGGCACGTCCCTTCTACACCCCGGATCGAGTGCTCGCCGATGGCGACACGGTGGCGACGGAACCGGGCGGCCTTCGCGCCATCGCGACGCCGGGACACACCGCGAACCATCTCTGTTACGACCTTGCCGACTCGGGACTGCTCTTCTCCGGGGATCACGTCATGGGCTGGTCGACCAGCGTCGTGGTGCCGCCGGACGGCCGTATGGCCGATTACATGGCCTCCCTCGACCGCCTCGCCGCGATCGGCCCCCGCACCTATCTGCCGGGACACGGCGACGAGGTGATCGACGGCCTGGCCCGCGTCGCTGAGCTGAAGCGCCATCGTGAAGCGCGCGAGGCAGCCATCCTCCGCGCGCTCGACGGAGGCGACCGAACCGTCGAGGACATCGTCGCCGCCGTCTACATCGGCCTCGATCCGTCGCTGGCCGCTGCGGCGGCGCTGTCGGTCGCAGCGCATGCCGACTGGCTGGAGGAGCGGGGCCTTGTGAGGAAGGTTGCCGACCGGCTGAGCCGGCTCTGATCAGTTGGCGGCCTGCCGCTGCGACACTTCGGCGAAGCGGGCGATGAAGTCGCCGACATGGCGGGCATTCTCGCCGAGGTCGGGCATCGCCACGCGGCTCAGCGACCGCACGTCGATGCGGCTGCCGCCATCGCCGGGGCGGATGCGAACGACGACATCCTCCTGCGTGCCGAGCACCAGCGACCGTGCCTCGGCCTCGATCCGGCCGCTCGCCGCCTCGGTGTCCGGCTCCTCGGCCAGCCGGATCACCCAGCCGAGGTCATCGATGGTCTGCCGGGCCAGCGCATAGGCCTCGACGGTGGAGAGGTCGGCGGCCTGCGTGGTCAGGTCGGGATAGGCGTCTTCCTGAAGGGCGGCGGCTTCGTCGGGCGCCGCACGCAAGTCGATCGGCAGGACCACCTGCGAGAAGCTGGCCGGCACTGCCGGCGGGTCGTCCGGGTCGGTCGAAACGCTGTCGAGAGCGGGGTAGGCGACATAGGCCGCCGCGGCGCCGATCAGCGGTGAAAAGGCGGCGATGATCAGCAGCAGCGTGCCGAAGGCGCTGTCCGCCCCGCCTCGCCCCTCGCGCCAGACGTCGCGTATCGTCACCGCCAGTACGCCGACCGCCACGAGACCGAGCAGCAGGCCGGTGGCGACAGCAGTGTACATGGTGCCGCTCGAAATCAGGTCGAGGTGACGGGAGATGATTCCCACCACCATCACCATGAAGGCGAGGCTGGCGACGAAACGCGCGGGACGGGCGCCGCGCGCCGGCGGCAGCGGCAGCGGCGGCAGACGGCTCATGAAGAAAATTCCGGGCCGCGTACGTCATAGGGACGCACCTCGCGCCAGCGCTCCATCAGCTTTTCGAGCCCGGCGTCGGCGCCGTCCGGCAGCACGATGCGCGGTGTGACGAAGATGTCGCCCCGAACGCCCTTCTTGTCGGGCAGGCCCTTGCCGCGCAGGCGGAAGGCCTTCGATCCGGTGACACCGGCCGGAATGGTCATGTCGACGGCGCCTTCCAGCGTCGGCACCCGCACCTTGCCGCCCAGCACCGCCTCGTCGAGCGTAACCGGCAGGTCGAGGCGCAGGTTATAGCCATCCGGGCGGAACAGACCGTGCGGCTCGTAGACGAGGATGGCGATGGCGTCGCCCGGCGGCGTGCCCTCGCCGCCCTGGCCCTTGAGGCGGAGCTGCTGGCCCGGCTCGAAGCCGGCGGGGATCTTGGCGTCGAGCGACTTTCCGTTCGGCAGTGTGATGCGCACCTTGCCCGAGCCGACGATATCCTCAAGACGGACGCGGGCCGTCACCATGACGTCGGCTCCCTTGGCCGATGCGGCGCTCGCGCCGGACGTGGAACTTCCGGCACCGCCCGGCGCAAAGCCCTCGAAACCCGAGAACCCGCCACGACGGCCGCCGCGCCCACCGCGGGCTGTGCCATTGGCAAAGCTGGCGAAGGCGTCGCCGAAGATATCGTGCAGAATGTCGTCGGTCGGCCGGCCGCCAGCCTGACGGAAGCCGCCGCCCATGCCGCTCGCCCCGCCGAAGCCCTCGAAGCCGGTGAAACGCGGCTTGCCGTCGGCGTCGATCTCGCCGGCGTCGAACTGGCGACGCTTGTCCTTGTCGCCGACGATTTCATAGGCCGAGTTCACCTCGGCGAAACGCTCTTTCGAGCGCGGATCGTTCTTGTTGGCATCCGGATGATGCTGCTTGGCGAGCTTACGATAAGCCTTCTTGATCGTCGTTTCGTCCGCGCTCCTGGGCACGCCCAGGACCTCATACGGATCACGCATGCTGGTTGGCCCTCTTCAGATGGATGATGGCGCTCCATGGCGCCAAGGTTCTGCCAAGCATGTAATGCCCGATCACGTTCCGTTCCAGAGTGTGCCATTATACGGGTCGGACCGCTTTGACAAAATCTTTTAGAGGGGGAACGCCTCAGAGGTTGTCGCCGGCCCGGATGTGGCTATATGCCGGTCGAACGCTTGCCCGAATCTGGTCGCCGGCCAGACCGCATGACGAGGCGCCAACGAGAAATGTCCAGTTCCGAGCCCGATTTCACCGAGGCCTCCGAGCCCTACCAGCTGTTCGTGAGCTGGATGAAGGAGGCGGAGAAGAGCGAGCCGAACGATCCCAACGCCATGGCGCTCGCCACGACGGACGAGGATGGGCTGCCGGACGTGCGCATGGTGCTTCTCAAGGGCTTCGACGAGCGCGGCTTCGTCTTCTACACCAACTTCGAGTCCGCCAAGGGCCAGCAGATCCTGGCGAACCGCAAGGCGGCGCTGCTCTTCCACTGGAAGAGCCTGAAGCGGCAGGTGCGCATCCGCGGCAACGTCTCCGAGGTGTCGAAGGACGAGGCGGACGCCTATTTCCAGAGCCGCGATCGCGGCAGCCGCATCGGCGCCTGGGCGTCCAAGCAGTCGCGTCCGCTCGAAAGCCGCTTTGCGCTTGAGAAGGCGGTGGCCGAATGGGGCCTCAAGTTCGGCATTGGCGCCGTGCCGCGCCCCGACCACTGGTCGGGCCTGCGCGTTACGCCGACCGCCATCGAGTTCTGGCGCGACGGACTGTTCCGTCTGCACGATCGCGTCCGCTTCCTGCCCGATGGCAACGGCGGCTGGACGCGCACCCGCCTCTATCCCTGACCGTTGAAAGGCCGACGAACATGACCACCGCCACTGACGTCAGCGCCCTCAGCTTCGAGCAGGCTCTGAAGGAACTCGAAGGCATCGTCGCCCGGCTGGAGCAGGGTTCGGTGCCGCTCGAGGAAAGCATTTCCATCTACGAACGCGGCGACGCGCTCCGCAAGCATTGCGACGGCCTGCTGAAGGCTGCCGAAGCCAAGGTCGAGAAGATCCGCATCGCCGGTGACGGGTCTGCCGCTGGTGTCGAGCCGCTCGATCGCGAATGATCGATCCGAGGCGGTATTTTTCTCGCCTGCGGCCTGACCCCCAAAATATGTTTCGTGCATTTGCCGCAATCGAGTCCGATAAACACGAAGCTTGCGAATTGAAGAGACTGTGATTGACTGGTATCTGAGGACGAGGGATTTGCCCTCGTAATTTCACGGATTTTTGGATTGTCGCGTCCTGCCACACCGCTTCTCGACACGGTCTCATCGCCTGATGATCTCAAGGTGCTGTCGGTTGCCGAGCTTGAGCAGCTCGCATCCGAAGTGCGCGCCGAGATGATCGACGCGGTGTCGGCGACCGGCGGCCATCTCGGCGCCGGGCTTGGCGTCGTCGAGCTGACGGTGGCCTTGCATGCCGTGTTCGATACGCCGCGCGATCGGCTGATCTGGGACGTCGGTCACCAGGCCTATCCGCACAAGATCCTGACCGGCCGGCGCGGCGACATCCGTACCCTGCGCCAAGGCGGCGGCCTTTCCGGCTTCACCAAGCGCAGCGAGAGCGTCTACGACCCGTTCGGCGCCGGCCATTCCTCAACGTCGATCTCGGCCGGCTTGGGCATGGCGGTGGCCCGCGACCTCAAGGGCGACGACAATCAGGTGATCGCCGTCATAGGTGACGGCGCCATGTCGGCCGGCATGGCCTATGAGGCGATGAACAACGCCGGCGCCATGGACAGCCGCCTCGTCGTCATCCTCAACGACAACGACATGTCGATCGCGCCGCCCACCGGCGCCATGAGCGCCTATCTGGCGCGTCTCGTGTCCGGGCCCACCTATCTGACGCTGCGCGAGGCGATGAAGCAGCTCGCCTTCAATCTGCCGAAAGGCCTCCGGCAGAAGGCGCAGCGGGCCGAGGAATACGCGCGTGGTTTCCTCACCGGCGGCACGCTGTTCGAGGAACTCGGCTTCTACTACGTCGGCCCTATCGACGGGCACAACCTCAACCACCTGCTGCCTGTGTTGCGCAACGTCCGCAACGCCAAGGACGGGCCGGTGCTGCTGCATGTCGTCACCAAGAAGGGCAAGGGCTATCCGCCGGCCGAGGCGGCGGCCGACAAGTATCATGGCGTCAGCCGGTTCGACGTGGTGACGGGGGCTCAGGTCAAGCCGAAGGCCAATGCGCCGAGCTACACGCAGGTGTTCGGCGAGACGCTGGTGGATGAGGGGCGACGCGACGAGCGCATCGTCGGCATTACCGCCGCCATGCCGGCCGGCACCGGTCTCGACCTCTTCGCTGAAGCCTTCCCCGATCGCGTGTTCGACGTCGGCATTGCCGAGCAGCATGCCGTCACCTTCGCGGCGGGCATGGCAACCGAGGGCTTGAAGCCCTTCTGCGCCATCTATTCCACCTTCCTGCAACGCGCCTACGATCAGGTCGTGCATGACGTGGCCCTGCAGAACCTTCCCGTGCGCCTGCCGATCGACCGGGCCGGTTTCGTCGGTGCCGACGGCGCCACCCATGCCGGTGCATTCGATACGGCCTTCCTTGCCTGCCTGCCCAACATGGTGGTGATGGCGCCGGGCGACGAGGCGGAACTCCGGCACATGGTGGCGACGGCGGTCGCCTATGACGATGGTCCCATCGCCTTCCGCTATCCGCGCGGCGAGGGCGTCGGCGTCGAGCTGCCGGCGCGGGGCCAGCTTCTGGATATCGGCCGGGGCCGCATCGTCTCCGACGGCGGCAAGGTGGCGATCCTGTCCTTCGGCACCCGGCTTGCCGAGGCGATGAAGGCGGCCGAGGAACTGGCCACCTTCGGCCTGCCGGCCACCGTGGCCGACGCGCGTTTTGCCAAGCCGCTCGACCGCGAGCTCATCCGTCAGCTTGCCGCGCACCATGAACTGCTGATCACCGTGGAGGAAGGCTCGGCCGGCGGTTTCGGCAGCCAAGTGGTGCAGGCGCTGGTCGAGGACGGCCGCTTCGATCGCGGTTTCCGGTTTCGGGCCTTGACCCTGCCCGATGCCTTCATCGATCACGACAGGCCGGAGCGCATGTATGCCGCCGCCGGCCTTGATGCGCGCGGCATCGTCCAGGCGGTGCTCACGGCGCTTGGACAGCATCGGGTCGAACTTGCCGGCGTGGTTGCCAAGTAAGGCGGGCGCGGCGAGAGCATCGTGCTGAAGGCGGGGGCTTTCACAGGCGATGCGTTGACAGGGAGATGGAGCGCCGCCACTGCGTTCTCGGCGAGCGTTGCCCATAGGGGGACACATGAGCTTGCGTGAGACGGACGGCAGCGATGATCCGATAGGACCGGTGGTCGTGGGGTGGGCGCCGCGCCCGCGCCCGTCGCACATAACCCTGGAGGGCCGGACGGTCCGCCTGGAGCCCCTATCGGCCGCCCATGTTCCCGACCTCTTTGCTGCCTATTCCGCTGATACGACCGGCCGGATGTGGACCTATCTTTCGGTCGGCCCTTTCGCGCGAGAGACCGACTTTGCCGCCTGGATCCATGCCCTCGTTCCCTCCGAGGATCCGCTGTTCTTCGCAGCGCGGGACAAGACGACGGGCCGGGCGGTGGGCATCGTTTCCTATCTCCGCATCGATCCCGCCAACGGCTCCATCGAGGTCGGCTGGGTGACATGGTCGCCGCTGATGCAGCGCTCGCCCATTTCCACCGAAGCTCATTATCTGCTGATGAAGCATGCCTTCGATGATCTCGGCTATCGTCGCTACGAGTGGAAGTGCAACGCGCTCAATGCGCCGTCGATGAAAGCCGCCGAACGCCTGGGCTTTACCTACGAGGGGACGTTCCGTCAGGCCGTCATCGTCAAGGGACGCAACCGTGATACTGCCTGGTTCTCGGTGATCGACAACGAATGGCCGGCGCTGAAGCGTGCGTTCGAGGCTTGGCTGAACCGGGACAATTTCGATGCGGCGGGGCGACAGAAGAAACGCCTGCAAGACTTCAGGTAGCGTGTTTCGCGTCGTCGCCGAAGCGTTTCGCCCGCAGCGGGCGTTCATTCATTGAGGAGACAAGTCGTTATGCCGATCCATCGTCTCAGCCGCCGTGAGTTGCTTCTGGCCACCGCTGCCGGCGCGCTCGTCGCTTTTGTTCCCGCCGTTGCCTCGGCCGCAGAACCCGCCGTTCGCCTGCGCTTGATGGCGACCACCGACCTTCACGTCAACGTCTACCCTTACGACTATTATCGCGACAAGGCGGACGACACGGTTGGCCTCGCCAAGACAGCCGCGTTGATCGCCGCCGCTCGCGACGAGGTACGCAACGCCCTTCTGTTCGACAACGGCGACCTCATCCAGGGTAGCCCGCTCGGCGACTATATCGCCTATGAAAAGGGGCTCGACGGCGGCAACAAGCACCCGATCGTCGCGGCGATGAACGGCCTCGGCTATCTCTGCGGCACGCTCGGCAACCATGAGTTCAACTACGGGCTCGATTTCCTCGGCAAGGCGCTGTCCGGGGCGGAGTTCCCGGCCGTCTGCGCCAACGTTCTGAAGCCGGACGGCACGCCGCTCATCGAGCCGACCCGCGTTTTCGATGCCAAGGTGACCGACGCGTCCGGCGGCGAGCATGTGCTGCGCATCGGCGTCATCGGCTTCGTGCCGCCGCAGATCGTCCAGTGGGACAAGGACAACCTAGCCGGCAAGGCGACCACCATCGATATCGTCGACGCCGCCGGAAAATACCTGCCGGCGCTGCGACAGCAGTCCGACGTCGTCGTGGCGCTCTGCCATTCCGGCATCGCCGGCGGCGAGCGGGCGGGCGACGAGGAGAACGCGGCGCTGTTCCTGTCGAAGGTTCCTGGCATCGACGCCATCTTCACCGGCCATCAGCACCTCGTGTTTCCCGGCAAGGACTTTGCGGGGATCGACGGCGCCGACATCGAGAAGGGCACGCTCAACGGCGTGCCGACGGTCATGCCCGGCTTCTGGGGCAGCCACCTCGGCGTCATCGACCTCGATCTCGTCAAGGAGGGCGAAGGCTGGAAGGTGAGCGGCTTCAAGGTGGAGGCGCGTCCGATCTACGAACGCACCCCCGACAAGAAGATCGTCTCGCGGGTAGACGCGGTGCCGGCCGTGCTGGCGTCGGTGAAGGACGATCACGAGGCAACGCTCGACTATGTCCGCCGCCCGGTCGGCGAAACCTCGGCTCCGATTTCCAGCTACTGGGCGCTGGTCGCCGACGATCCGTCGGTGCAGATCGTCAGCCAGGCACAGCTCTGGTATGGCGCCGCCCAGGCCAAGGCGGCCGGTCTGCCGGACCTGCCGATCCTGTCGGCCGCGGCGCCGTTCAAGTGTGGCGGCCGCTCCGGTCCGGACTACTATACCTTCGTGCCCAAGGGGCCGATTGCCATCAAGAACGTCGCCGACATCTATCTCTATCCCAACACCATCCGCATCGTGAAGGTGACAGGAGAGCAGGTGAGGGAATGGCTCGAACGCTCGGCCGGCATCTTCAATCAAATCGACCCGACCAAGACCGACGAGCAGCCGCTGATCGATACGTCCTTCCCGTCCTACAATTATGACGTCATCGACGGCGTCACCTACCGCATCGATGTCACGCAGGCGAAGCGCTACGACAACGACGGCAAGGTGATCGCGCCGGACGCGCACCGCATCGTCGACCTTGCCTATCAGGGCAAGCCGGTCGAGCCGACCCAGGAGTTCCTGGTGGTGACCAACAACTATCGCGCCGGCGGCGGTGGCCATTTCCCGGGCGCCGATGGCAGCACGGTGGTCTTCCAGGGGCCGGACAGCAACCGCGATGTCATCGTCCGCTACATCGTTGAGAACAAGACCATCAACCCGTCCGCCGACGGCAACTGGTCGATCGCCAAGCTGCCCGAGGGCGTCAACCTCACCTTCCCGAACTCGCCCAACGCGACGCTCGATACCGTTCCGGCGGGCGTCAGGGTGGAGAAGGTCGGCGATGCCGGCGAGGGCTTTGCGAAATATCGCCTGACGGTTGCGTGACGGTCGGCGCGGCCTCACATCGATCGCGAGACGTCCGACGCCCGGCCACGAGCCGGGCGTCGTCATATTCGGCGTGGCCCGGTGGCTTGATATTCCTTGCCCGGAATGTATGAGTACTTATCCAGACCGTCGGTTCCTTGCCGGAGCGCCCGATTGAGATGAGCGCTGATTCCCCCGATCCGAAACTCCTGCGTTCCCATTTCGACACCCGCGCCTTGCCCGCCCATCTCGCCCAGCAGGCGTGGACCGAGGCGATCGGCGTTCTCTTCGACTCCCGCCCGCGCAAGACCGTGGAGGAAGGCTTCTTCGCCGAAGTCGATGCCGCCTTCATGGGCGATGTCGCGCTCGGCCGGCTGCGGAGCACGGCGCAGGATTTCGATCGCTCGCGCTACAAGATCGCCCGCGACGGCATGGATGGCTATCTCCTGCAGTTCTATCTCTCTGGGCGCAGCGCGACGCGCGGCGGGAGCAACGCCGAGGTGGCGGGCGAGGGCGATCTCTATGTGATCGACATGGCGCAGCCATTGGCGACCACCACCACCGATCTCGACCAGATCAGTCTTGTGGTGCCGCGCCGGCTGCTCTCCGCCCGGCTGGAAAGCCCGGACGCCTCCCACATGCGGATCATTCCGGCGGGGCTGCCGCTGGTCACGCTGTTTCGTGAAAGCCTTAGGAGTTTCCACGGTCAGATCGACAACATGTCGCGCCGTGAGGCCGAGGCGGTGATCCATCCGCTCCTCGACCTCGCGGCAGCGGCCGTCAATGGTCATGTCGATGAGCGGAACATGACAGGCGTCAATCTGGCGCATTTCGTTGGCCTGAGGCGCCATGTCGAAGCCAACCTTCTCGACCCGGATCTGACGCTCGACAGCTTGCTCGCAACCTTTGGCCTGTCCCGGCGGAAAGCCTACCGGTTGTTTGAGCCGGTCGGCGGCTTTTCCACCTACGTCAATCGTCGCCGTCTGCAGCGGGCCTTGCAGGCGCTCCGCTCGGTGGACAGCCGGCACCTGTCCATTTCCGAGATCGGCCTGGCCCACGGTTTTCCAAACCCTGAAAACTTCAGCCGGGCGTTCCGCCGCGAACATGGCCTCTCGCCGCGCGAGGCGCGTCAACTCGCCGGTTCGGGCCGAAGCCTGCCGGAGTTGGCGGAAAAGCTGTCGGAAAAAGGCTGGGCCAAGTGGATCGAGGATATCGGCCGGTGAAGGCGGGCGGTCGATGCACCCACGTCCCTTAACGTGAGAAAAGGTGACACGAAATGCCGGATGGCTGGCACAAAACGACCATTTCCGAACCGCTACGTATTAGGCCATAGAATTCCGCCGCCCTGCATGCGATGGAGCATCGGTCCCGAGACAATCGGGCCCATCGAGGCGGTTGAACACATGGCGATCCCATTCGTAGCCATTTTCAAAGTAGATTTTTAGATCTTTCTTTTAGCCTTTAAGCAACCGCAAGATAAAGACTCCGGGTGAGTCCGGTGCAACCGCCTCGATCTCCTTCCGTTCAGAGATGCGACGATCTCGTCGTTCGACAGCCGTCCCGCCCTGCCGCCGTCCCTTGATGACAGCGACAGGGTAAGCTTCGACTTCAAACCATTGGGAAGGTCACGACAGCGGCAGGCAGGCGTCGACGTCGTCCGGTTTGACGCGTCCCGCCTTCAGGTCGCTCAACTGCGGAATGGAAGGATCGGGGCCGCCGATTGCCGCGTCATAGGTGGCGCGATCCACCTCGATCTGTCGGCCGCCGGTCGAGAACATGACCATGCCTTTCTTGCCGACATAGGCGCGTGCAGCCTTCAATTTGCAGAAATACTGTTTCTCGCCATTCGAGGCGACCCAGCCCGGCAGGCCGGACTTTCCTGTGGTGAGCTTGCCGAGCTTGTACCCCTGCTGGGCCAGCTTGGCATAGGACTCCGCTTGTGCGGCTCCCGTTACGGCGATCAAGGCAACAGTCGCGCCGATAACCATTCTTTTCAAAGGCATGAACATGAACTCCCCCACGTCACACTCAACCGGAGTCGTGTAGCAGGTTTAAAGGGACGCAACCACAGCCTGCGTTGCTCGGTCCCCGATGCTTTTGCTGGTGCCGTATCCGCTGCTCCCTCGTGGCCTGCAAGCACGTTCGCCTTTGGTCGTCATTGAATCCCGCCGTTTGTCGTCTAGGTGAGAGCTTCGGTGCCGAATTTGTTAGTCGACTAGCGCTTAGAGTTGCTGGCCTAGACTGCTCCACGGAAGCCAGTGCGATGACGATCCTGAACTTTGCGATCCAGCTGTTGAGCGGCGCCATGGTTCTCCTGTTTGCCGTACGCTTCATGCGTATCGGCATCGAGCGTCTGTGGGGCTCCCAGATCCGATCGAGCCTCAACGAGGGATCGTCGACCGTTCGCAACGTCATGACCGGCACGGGGCTGGGATTCGTCATGCAAGGGAGCACCGCCGTCGTGCTGATTGCGGCAGGTCTTGCCGGTACCGGGTCGATACCCGTTGGCGTGGCAGCAAGCGTGGCACTCGGCGCCGACATGGGCTCGGCACTGGCCGTCCAGTTTCTGCAGTTGCCCGTGTCGGCGCTCGGTCCGCTTTGCATTCTTGTCGGCGCGACCCTTTATCTGCGCGCGACGGAGCCGCGACTGCGCAATTATGGCCGCACCATTCTCGGCTTGGGACTGATCTTCCTTTCCCTTTCGATCATCAGGCAAAGCGTCGCCCCGCTTGCCGGTCTGCCGGGAGCGGCGGCCGTCGTCGGCTATCTCAACAGCGATCCGATAACGGCCCTGCTGGTCGGAAGTGCGCTGACGCTTCTCATGCATTCCAGCATTGCCGCGCTATTGGCCGCCTTGGCCTTTGCCCTTCATGCTCCCCTTGGCGTCAGCGCTGGACTTGGAATCGTGTTGGGCGCCAACCTTGGCAGCGCGCTCCTCTCCCTGTGGCTGCTGAAATATGAGAACGCGCGCAGCAAGGCGGTGGCGGGAGCTGTGGCCGGATTAAGGTTTGCCTTCGTCCTGCTGTGTCTTCTCCTGCTTGCCGCCGCGCAGTTCGGCGGGCTGATGGACCGAGTTGGCTTTGGCACTGGTCAGGCGATGCTTGCCGGGCATCTTGCCTTCAACGCCCTGCTGCTCCTTTCCGCTTCGCTTTGCGTGCGTTTGGCCCGTGCCCTCGACAAGCGCTTTGCCACCGACAACACGCCGTTGACGATCAACGTGCCGAAAGGGGTGGCCGACGACGTCGGCCTTGCCTTCCCGATGATCAAGCGGCAGCTCGCCAGCATGCTGGAAATCGCCGCGCTGATGCTCAATGAGGCCACCGCCACCACTCCCGATCCGGAGCGCATGGCGAACTTGGAAAAACGCATGAACGCCACGTTGGCCAGCATTCGCGAGATCTACGCCAAGCTGCCGACCGCCAACGACGCCGAGCTCGCGGACATTCAGCCCATCATCGACTTTGCAGTCCGCCTGGAACGGTGCGGGGACATCTTTGCCGGCAAGTTCATCGCGCTCAGGCTGGAGCAGATCAAGGGCGAGTATCAGTTCTCGGACGAAGGAAGGGCCGAAATCGAAGCCATGGTGCAGGCCGTTCACCGTGGAATCATTCTTGCCGAGGAGACGGCGTGGACTGCCGACATTTCCACGGCACGGCGTCTGGTGAGCCACAAGCAGACCGTGGCCGACATGGAAAGCCATAGCCGCGCCGCCCATCTCGCCCGCCTTCGCCAAGGTGACCATTTGAGCCTCGGTTCCAGCAACCAGCACCTGGAAATGATTGCGGCGCTCAAGGAAACAAACTCCAAGTTCGCCACCATTGCCTATGCCGTGCTCGACCGGCATGGCGACCTGAGAGAGTCCCGGATCAAGCCAAATCAATCGGGCGCGGCGCCCATTGCTTGACGACGACCGCCAACGACAAGGGTGCGCAAGCCTGACTCAGAGCCACCGCTTCCAGCGGAAGAAGCCGTAGGTGCCGGCAGCCGACAGGATCATCGCCGCGATGCCCCAGAGATAGCCGTAGGTCCATTCGAGTTCGGGCATGAAATGGAAGTTCATGCCGTAGAAGCTGGCGACCAGGGTCGGCGGCATGAAGATCACCGCCAGAACCGAGAAGATCTTGATGGTGTCGTTCTGCTGGATCGAGATGAGGCCAAGCGTCGCATCGAGCAGGAAGGTGATGCGCTCCTCCTGGCCGCGGCAGTGGTCGGCCAGCGCCGTCACGTCGCTCTTCATCGGCTTCAGGCGGGCGACGTCTTCCTTCGAATAGCGCGGTCCCTCCATCTTGGCCGTGAGGAACAGCAGCAGACGAGAGAGGGAGATCAGGCTCTCCTGGAAGTGGCCGAGACGCAAGCCCTCGCGGCCGATACGCCGAAGCGAACTCTTGTAGCGATCGCCCGTTGGTGAGGCGCGCGAGTCGTCCTCGAACACCCGGCGGGCAATGGTCTCGATGCGGGCGCCCGACTGCTCGATGACGTCGGCCAATCGGTCGATGGCCGCCTCCAGAATGGTCAGAAGCGCCCCATGCGGGGTCGTCACGTTGGCGCCCGCCGTCGTCACGTTCTTGATGGCGAGCGGAATGGTGCCCGGCTCGTCATAGCGGACGGTGACGAGGTGCTTGTCGGTGAGCACGAAGGTGACGACGGTGATGCCCGGATCATTGCTGCCGGCGCGGCAGGGCAGGGCGGCGGTGAGATAGAGGACGTCGTTGGTGACCGACAGACGGCTCGACGGCTCGATCTCTTCCATCTCCGCGCGGGTGGGAAGCTCGGCGCCAATAAACTGCTCGACCGCCAGCTCCTCGGCGCGCGTCGGCGTCATCAGGTCGATCCAAAGCGTCTGCTGGTCCGGCACCAGGGTGCCGCAGTTGGGAGCATATTCAAGCTTGTCGCCGACGGGATGAAACGCATTGAGCATGGGCGACGTCCAGAACTCTGGCCTTCGCGAGGCCGGTTCGCTTGGCGATGGGCGAATTCTCCGAATGCGGCGACTCCTCCTCGAAACGACAGAGGCTTCACCGTCCGCCGTTTCTCTATACGCGGTCGCGACGGCGGTCGAGTCTTTCTCGTTGGACATTGCACCGCCAAGGCAATCTGCTAAGTGTTTTGTCGGACGTGACCGGCGGGGAGGCCATGCGACGCACCGGTTGGCAGGAGGGAATCAGGGGGTTGACGCGGGACGTGATGCGCGTCCTGTTCGTCTATGCGCTTGTGATGCAGGCGTTGGCACCGCTCGCCGTCGCCCGGGCCGAAGCGCGTAGCGACCTTGGCAGCCATCATCTCGTCCTTTGCTCGGCAATGGCCGATGCGGCTGAGCCCGCCGAGGTTCCGCCGACTCGTGTCGCCCACGATTGCCTGTCCTGCTGCCTCGGAAGCGTTGTCGCCACCTTCGTTGTGCCGGCCGAACCGCCGCAACCGGCGCGCTTTTCCCTGTGGCTGGCGCCTGTCGCGCCGACAATGCTCGTCCGGCTTGAGTCGGCTGGCGGGCCGCCGCCTCAACGCGCGCCGCCCGGCATCGTCTGACCAATTTGCCCTTCGGCAAAGATCGACCTTCCCCTTTCATGCGACGGATCGGCCTGCAAGCGGGTCGCCTGCGCTGCGGCGACTGGCCGCAACTCCTCATCGAGGTATCCTATGACCCTTTTCAATCTTTTCCGCGCTGTCCTGGTTGCCGGCGCCCTTGCGGCGTCGCCCGCCGCCGCCCACGATTTCAAGGCGGGCACGCTCACGCTCGACCATCCGTGGACACGCGCCACCGCCAAGGGCGCCGAGATGGGCGGCGGCTTCGTCACCATCGTCAATGCCGGCAGCGAGGCAGACAGACTGGTCGGCGGCAGCTTCGCGCTGGCCGGTCGCACGGAAGTGCATGAAATGAAAATGGAAGGCGAGGTGATGAAGATGCGCCAGCTCGAAGGCGGCCTCGACATCCCTGCCGGCGCCACCGTCGAGCTGAAGCCCGGTTCTTATCACCTGATGTTCATGAAGCTGACGGCGCCTCTCGAAGCCGGCACCAACGTCAAGGGGACGCTGATCTTCGAGAAAGCTGGCGAGGTGCCGGTGGAGTTTGCCGTCGAGGCGTTGAGCGCCAAGGCGAAGGATCACAAAGCGGGCGGTCACGACGCCATGCCCATGGGCGGCATGAAGCACGGCGGCTGATCTTCCTCACTTCGGGCGATGCCCACAAACGTCGACGGCCGGAGCAGGGAGCTCCGGCCGTCGACGAGTTCAGGTTTTCGCTCCCAAGGCACAAGCCCTACCTCACGCGCAAAACCGTAGTGGTTCTTCGCGCCGCCTGCGGAGCAATCTGAAACAGAAATTGGTTCGCCGCCGGGCCGCCGCCTATGCGCCAGCCCTCGGAAGGCCGATCTATCAGTCCTCGTAGGAGAACATCGGGGCAGTCTGCTGACCCGTCGTGTAGTCCTTCTGCTGCACCTGGCGACGCATGGCGCGCGTCGCAGCATTCACCGCCGGAATGCCGATCGCATGATACTGGGCATCGAGTTCAGTCTCGCTGCCTTGTTGGATCTGGCCGTTGTTAACAGCGTCCGCCTGTTTGACCATCTGGGTACCGTCCTACCCCGTCGCCGGGTACGTGGTTTGTCTTATGTATTCATTCTGGAGTGTCGTGTCTAAATCACGTCTTCCACGGTCATATATTATGCCTGAGAATGAGGCCGAACAAGGGCGCTTAGCATTCACGCTGTTCGGATTTCTTACTAGGTCGAACTAGATTTCTGATCGCGTGGCTAAAATGCGACATTTGCTTTGGATTCAACTGAGACCAAAAGCTAATCAAGTATTCGACGTAGTGCGTAGCATGTGATCATGCCAAGAAAATCTTAACTAGTCATTAAGCAAAAGCTAGTCCATCGGTTGAGTTGTATGCCGCTCCCAACAGCAGCGCAGGACGAGACGAAGCCTTTGTCGGAGGATGACGGCGCGCGCCCGCCAACCAAGTCGCAATGAAATCGCAGCGCATGGCTGCGAACATTCACTTTGGCCGACGCCGCACGACCTATTGGACTCCAAGGCTTTTCCGTTTACGCAGCCGACTCAATGGCCCATCAAGGCCGAAACGTGGGCTGCCGCCGAGAGGCCGAGGGCGTCCAGGTCATAGCCACCTTCGAGCAGGGAGACGACGCGGCCGCCGCAGACGCGATCGGCGACGTCCATCACGGCGCGGGTCAGCACGGCGTAATCGGCTTCGACCAGGTTGAGGTCGCCGAGAGGGTCGCGATAGTGGGCATCGAAGCCGGCCGACAGCACCAGAAGATCGGGATGGAAGGCGGTGACGGCCGGCAGGATCGTGTTGGTCATCGCTTCGAGCACCGCCGCGCCATTGGCGCCCGCCGCGAGCGGCACGTTGAGGATATTGCCGGCAACGCCCGTCTCCGACGCCTCGCCGGTACCGGGGAAGAGATGCTGCTGATGGATCGAGGCATAGAACACCGTTTCGTCGGAATAGAAGATGTTCTGCGTGCCGTTGCCGTGATGGACGTCGAAGTCGACGATGGCGACGCGCTCGGCTCCGTGCTCCGCCTGCGCATGGCGGGCGGCGATGGCGGCATGATTGAAGAAGCAGAAGCCCATGGCCTGCCGGGCGCTGGCATGGTGGCCGGGCGGACGGGCGGCGGAAAAGGCGTTGTCGACGAGGCCGGTCATCACCTCGTCCACGGCGAGGCAGGCGGCGCCGGCGGCAAGTCGCGCCGCCTCATAGGTGCCGTTCGACAGGATGGTGTCCCGGCTGATCGACATCAGACCGTCATGCGGCGCCTGGATGCGGATATGGTCGACATAGGCGGCCGGATGGACGCGCTGGATCTCCGCGTCGGTGACCGGCCGCGCCATGTCGCGGATCAGGTTCTGGAACGACTCGCCCTCAAGTTGCCGCTCGATGGCGACGATGCGGCCGGGCTGTTCGGGATGGTTGTCGGGAGCAAGATGATCGCGGTAGCGCGGGTGGCTCAGGAAAAGTGTTCGCATGCGAGCCTCTCCGCATGGCGCCCTGTGGCGTCCGTGAAAATCCTGAGAACAGAGGATGCTGCTGCAACCGCGTCGTCAAGTGGCAGGAAGGCTTAGAGCACCCGCCGATCAGGTTGAATCAACCTGATCGAAAAGCGGCTGCTCCAGCAAATGAATCTGGAGCGTTCGCTCGACGACCAAATATTTCAATTTGGTCGGCGAATGTTTTAGCGCGGCGCTGCCGCCCGTGTCAGCCGGTCGCGGATCGCCTCGCCCAGTCCGTGGGTGGGAATCGGTGCCACGGCAATGCCGGCGACGTCGTCGCCGTCGGCCCGGCGCAGCATGTCGAACAGGTTGGCTGCCGCTTCGCGCAGGCTGCCCGACGGGCTGAGGTTGAGAACGCGTTTCGCCTCCTGGGCGCCACGGACCACGGTGCCACCGAAGGCGAGCAGCGCCTCGTCGGGTTCGACACGGCGAGCGTCGAGTCGAACGCGGGCACGCGGCGCATAATGGGAGGCGAGCATGCCGGGCGCCACCGGCGCGGCGGACGGATCGCCCTCCGAACGGACGACGGCAACGCCGGCCACGGCTTCGATCTCCTCGCGGGCAAGCCCCCCCGGCCGCAGGAGGTAGGGGATGTCGTCGCGGACTTGCAGAATGGTCGATTCGAGGCCCACTTCGGTGCGGCCGCCATCGAGGATCAGCGGCACGCGGCGGGAGAGATCGCCGTAGACGTGAGCGGCCGATGTCGGGCTGACATGACCGGATGTGTTGGCGCTGGGGGCGACGATTGGCACGCCGGCGGCACGGATCAGGCCGAGCGCCACCTTGTGCGAGGGCATGCGCACGGCGAGGGTGTCGAGGCCGGCGGTTGCCAGAGAGGACACCGGACAATCCGACCGCATCGGCAGCACCAGCGTCAGCGGGCCCGGCCAGAAGGTTTCGGCCAGCCGCCGCGACAGCGGATCGAAGACCACCAGCGTCTCGGCCATGGCGATGCTGTCGACATGGGCGATCAGCGGGTTGAAGGACGGGCGCCCCTTGGCCTCGTAGATGGCGGCGACAGCCTGCCCGCGGGTTGCGTCGGCGCCGAGGCCGTAGACGGTCTCTGTTGGGAAGGCGATGAGGAGGCCCTGCCGGATATGGTCGGCGGCGAGGCGAATAGCCTCATCGGTCGCCGCTTCGATGCGGGCAAATTCTGGAGAACGGTGGGGCACGGAGGATCCCGGTGGTGGACTGTCTTGGCGCTTCGCCCGACGGGTCTGTGTGGGACCAATCCGTGGCAAGGTCAAGGCAGGGAAAGCATCAGCTTCCGACCCCCGGCACATCTTCCAGCCGATGGTAGACCGGCAGCCCCCGCGCCTTGGCGATGCGCACGTCGTTGTCCGCCCCTTTGGACTCCCCTGGAAGGCGGAGAACCGCCTCGCAAATCGCCAGCAGGCGCTCGGCCGTTGGATAGAAGATCTGGTCATAGAGTTCGTCGCCGAGCGTTTTCCCGCCCGCCGATTGCCAGACGGGGAGGGCGACCCACTCGCCGATCATCGGGACATGCCCGGCCTTGAAGAGCGGCCAGGAGGCCTCCTCCAGGCGGCGAAGATTGGCGGCCATCTTCTCGGGATCGTCTCCCGTTCCGGAGCGGTAGGGGCCGGCGATCAGGATCAGCATGCGACGGTTTCCTTGTTTGGCATGGATTGAGGCAAGAGGTGAAGAGCGGCGTGTTGCAGGAGCATGATCGTCTTGCCGTCGCGGATGGCGCCGGAGCCGATCATCGCCAAGGCGTCGTCGATGCCGACTTCGAGAACGGCGATGTCCTCACCCTCGGCTGCGTTTCCACCGCCCGACGAGGCCCTGTCGCGAGGTTCGTATTCGCCGACAAAGAAATGCAGCCGCTCGGTGACCGAGCCAGGGCTCATGAAGGCATCGAAGATCGGCCGCACCTTGCGCACCCGAAAGCCCGTTTCCTCTTCCGTCTCGGCGCGGATGCGGGCCTCGGGCTCGGCATTATCGAGAAGGCCGGCCGGCGCTTCGATCAACAGATCGTCGTGACCGTTGACGAAGGCGGGATAGCGAAACTGGCGGGTCAGGATCACGGTGCGGCGGCGCGGATCGTAGAGCAGGATCGTTGCCCCGTTGCCCCGATCATAGGTCTCGCGTGACTGGCGCTGCCAGCTTCCGTCGCTGCGTCGGAAGGAGAAGGTCGTCTTCTTCAGGACATACCAGTCGTTGGAGAGGACGGTGACGTCCTCGACGCGAACGCGATCGGCTATGCTCAAGATCGTATCCTTAGAGTTTGGAACTGGACCTCTCTTTAGTTTCGTGCAATATCGTGCAGAGTCAAGTAATTTCGTGCAGACGGGGTTAGTATGCTGACATCGGAGCGCAAGGCACTGATTCAACAGGTGCTGAGGCAGGAGGGGAGGCTTGTCGCCAAGGACTTCAGTCAGAAACTTGGTGTATCGGAGGATACGATCCGCCGAGATTTGCGCGAACTTGCCGGCGAGGGTCTGCTGCAGCGGGTGCATGGAGGCGCCCTGCCGGCCTCGTCGGCGGTTGCCGATTTCGCCTCGCGCGAACAGGTCGGCTCGTCGGTCAAAGCCAAGCTCGGGCAGGCGGCAGCGCGCATGATCCAGCCCGGCCAGATCGTCTTTCTCGACGGGGGCACCACGAACGTGCAACTGGCCCGTCATCTTCCCTCTGATCTCAAGGCGGTCGTGATCACGCACAGCCCGAGCATCGCGGTGGAGCTGGTCCGCCATCCCCATGTGGAGGTCGAGCTCATCGGCGGACGGCTTTTCAAGCATTCCATCGTCGCGGTGGGGGCAACGAGCGCCGAGGCGATCTCGCGCATTCGCGCCGATCTCTTCTTCATGGGAGCAACCGGCGTGCATCCGGAAACCGGCGTCACCACGGGCGACCGGGAGGAGGCGGCGATCAAGGCTCTGATTGCCCGCCAGTCGGCGGAAACCATCGTTCTGGCGACGGAGGAGAAATTGGGGGCGGCCTCGCCCTACCAGATCATGCCGCTTTCCGACATCGGCACCCTGGTGACGGTGGCTGGCCTTCCCGAGGAAACGCTGCGCTCATTCAGGTCGTCCGGCCTGGCCCTGGTCGAGGTTTGACGGAGGCGATCGGCTATTTCCTGAGTCCAAACAGAGGGATCCTGACAGTCCTCGTCACAAGCCGTTCTTGACTCTTCAAAAGCCCCTCCTATACTGGAACATATAGAGAACAGAATTGCAGGAACGAAGGAGTTTGAGCCGTGCTCGCCAGCGAGTCGACGGACAGGATTGCTATGCTTCGACGGCACGTCGCCCAGTTAGAACGGGCGCGCGGCCGGGGCGAGACTCATGGTCAAGCGCCTGTTGTGACGGAGGAGCTGGCCGGTGTTCCGGTGCGCGACATCGGTCCCGCTGCTATTCGCCCCGTGCCGGCGCCAGCCTTCCGCGCCGGGCGAGCGACGAATGCCTGGGCGGGGCCGGAGACGACGGCGCTTGCCTTCGGCCATCCGGAGGTCGATGCGGCGACCGGCGGCCTCAGGCGCGGCGCGCTACACGATATAAGCCCGGCCGGCGCGCCCGACATGGCCTCTGCGACCGGCTTCGCCCTGGCATGTGCCGGGCTGCTTCTGGCGGCGGCCGGGCGGGACGGTCTCTGGCTCTGGGTGCGGGCCGAGATGGCCGGCCGCGAGGCGGGCGAGCCCTATGGGCCCGGCCTTGCTGCCTTCGGCCTCGACCCGTCGCGTCTCATTGCCGTGACGGCCCGCGATACCACGGATGTGTTGCGCGCCGCCGAAGAGGGGCTTGCCGCCCGCGCCTTCGCAGCGGTGCTGATCGAACCCTTCGGCGATGACCGGCATCTCGATCTGACGGCCTGTCGCCGCCTGTCGCTGATTGCTGATAACGGCCGCTCCACCGGCATTTTGCTGAGAACCGGCGGTGTTCCGGGGCCGACTAGCGCCGTCACGCGCTGGCGCGTCGCGGCGGCGCCGAGCCGTGGCGGCGGCCGGCATCCCGGCAATCCGGTTTTCGCGGCCGATCTCGCGCGCAATCGCTTGGGCCCGGTCGGCATGTGGACGATGGAGTGGCGTAGCGATGAACAATCCTTCCGAGCCCCGCGCGGCGGGTTCCAAGCCGAAGGACCCGGCCCCCTGGCAATCCCGCTATCTGGTCGTCTGGCTGCCGCATCTGGCGACCGATCGCCTCGTTCGGCTGGATCGGCAGCGGTTGTTCCCTTCCGCGGCCGCTGAGGGGGTGGCGCGTCCACCCATGGTACTGACGGCCAAGCATCGCGGCGCCGCGCGTCTTGCCCATGTCGACGGGCAGGCGGTGCGGCTCGGCTTGCAGCCGGGGCTCGGCCTTGCCGATGCACGCGCCCGCGTGCCCGGCCTTGATGTGCGCGCCGCCGATCCCGAGGCGGACGCGGCTTTTCTCGATCGTCTTTGCGACTGGGCGCAGCGCTATACGCCGCTCTCCGGCCGCCGCATCGGCACGTCGTCCATCGACCCTGAATTTCCCTATCCGGAAGATTTCACGCTGGTGCTCGACATCGCCGGCTGCGCCCACCTGCTCGGCGGCGAGGAGGCACTGGCCGCCGACATGGCGCGGCGGCTCGAGCGGCAGGGGCTGACGGCCTTCATCGGCATTGCCTCGACCATCGGCGCCGCCCACGCGCTGGCCGCCTTCGGACGGGGCGGGCGGTTGCAGACCGGCGAGGAACGGCGGGCATTGGCCGGTCTGCCGATTTCGGCATTGCGGCTCGACGCGGGCACGGTGGATGCGCTTGCCCGCGTCGGCCTCAAGCGCATCGGCGATCTCATCGATGGCCCGCGCGCGCCGCTCACCGCCCGCTTCGGGCGAACCGTGCTCGTCCAGCTCGATCGGGCGCTGGGACTTGCCGAGGAAGCCTTCTCGCCACGGCTACCGGTCGCACCCTATTGCGCCGAGCGGCGCTTTTTCGAGCCGATCGCCCGCCAGGAGGATGTCCGCGCCGTCGCCCTGTCGCTGATCGGCGCGCTGGCCGAGCGGCTGGAGGCGGCAGGCGAGGGCGCCTTGCGTCTCCGCCTCAGCCTCTGGCGCGTCGATGGCGCGCTCTCTCATATCGAGGCAGGCCTCAGCCGGCCGAGCCGCGAGGCGACGGTGATGCAGGACATTCTCTGTCGCCGCCTCGACAGCCTCGCCGAGGATTTCGACGCCGGCTACGGCTTCGACTGCGTTACCGTCGCCGTCACCGAGGCGAGCCGCCGCGACGCCGAGGCACTGTCGCTGGCCGGTCCCGACACGACGCTGGAGCTGACGCGCTTCGTCGACCGGGTCGGCGCCCGTATCGGCCGGGGGCGGGTGCGACGTCTCAAAGCCCGTGAGAGCCATATTCCCGAGCGGGCGAGCCGTGCCGTGCCGGCCCATCTGACGGGAGAGGAGGCTTTTCCTGCGGCCGGGGCATTACCCGGCGATCCGCCGGAACGTCCGATCCGCCTGTTTGCCCAGCCGGAGCTGGTGGAAGCCTTGGCCTCGGTGCCGGACGGCCCCCCGCTCCGCTTCCGCTGGCGGCGCGTTACCCATGAGGTGAAGCGAGCCGAAGGGCCGGAACGGATCGCCGGCGAGTGGTGGCGGCAGGACGCCCTGACACGCGATTATTTCCGCGTCGAGGACGCCGAGGGACGGCGCTTCTGGATGTTCCGCGAAGGCCTCTTTCTGACCGAAACCACCCACCCGCGCTGGTTCGTGCACGGACTGTTTGCCTGAACGGAGGCGATCATGACCGCTTATGCCGAGCTTGCCGCCGTCACCAACTATTCCTTCCTGCGCGGGGCCTCCCATCCTCTGGAGATGGTGGGAACGGCCGGGCAGCTTGGCTATGCCGGCATCGGCGTTGCCGACCGCAACACACTCGCCGGCGTGGTGCGCGCCCATGTGGCGGCCAAGGAGTATGACGTGCGGCTCGCCGTCGGCTCCCGCCTCGTCTTCACCGACGGCACGCCTGATATCCTCGCCTATCCCAGGGATCGTGCCGCTTATGGCCGGCTCTGCCGGCTCCTCACCACCGGCAATCGGCGGGCCGAGAAGGGCGACTGCATCCTTACGATCGCCGATCTGCTGGAGTTTTCCGAAGGGATCAGGCTGATCGTCGTGCCGCCACGCCGGCTTCTGCCGGCTTTCAGCGCTCAGGTCAAAAAGCTCGCCGCCGATTTGCACGACCAACTCTGGCTCGGCATCACCATGCCGCGCCTCGGCGACGACCGCCGGCGGCTTGCCGCCTTCGCGGCATTGGCGAAAACCAATGATCTCAAGCCGATCGCTCTTGGCGATCCGCTCTATCACACCCCGGAGCGGCGGCCGCTGCAGGACATCGTCACCTGCATCCGCGAGCATGTCACCATCGACGAAGCTGGCTTTCGCCTCGAACAGAACGCCGAGCGTCACCTCAAGCGACCGGAAGAAATGGAGCGTCTGTTCGCCGACCTGCCAGAGGCGGTGAGCGAGACGGTGCGCTTCCTCGACGGGCTCGATTTTTCCCTCGACCAACTCCGCTACGAATACCCTCGCGAGTCTTTCGAGGGCTATGCCTCGGCTGCCGAGGCGCTGGTGGCGCTGATCGAGGAGGGCGTGAAGCGCCGCTTTCCTGACGGCATTGACGACCGGATTCGCAAAACCATCGCGCATGAACTCGGCATCATCGCCGAACTCAAATACGAGCCCTATTTTCTCACCGTCTACGATATCGTCCGTTACGCGCGGTCGCGGGACATTCTTTGTCAAGGGCGTGGATCGGCTGCCAATTCCGTCGTCTGCTACTGCCTTGGAATTACCGATGTGGATCCGAGGCGCGGCGACCTTCTGTTCGAGCGCTTCATCTCGGCCGAGCGGGGCGAGCCGCCGGATATCGACGTCGATTTCGAGCATGGCCGGCGCGAAGAGGTGATGCAGTACATCTATGATCGCTATGGCCGAGAGCGGGCCGGCATCGCCGCCACGGTGATCACATATCGCGGCCGCAGCGCCGTGCGCGAAGTAGGCAAGGTATTCGGCCTCACCGACGACGCGGTGACGGCGCTGTCCGGCTCGGTCTGGGGCTCGCCCAAGGGCCTCAAGGACGATGATGCCCGCCGCACCGGTTTCGATCCCACCGAAGCGCGGCTCGCCATGGTGCTGAAATATGCCCGCGAACTCTCGGGTTTTCCGCGCCATCTCAGCCAGCACGTCGGCGGCTTCGTGCTGACGGCGGGCCGGCTGGACGAAGCCGTGCCGATCGGCAATGCCGCCATGGCCGACCGGACCTTCGTCGAATGGGACAAGGACGATCTCGACGCCTTGGGCATGCTGAAGGTCGACGTGCTCGCCCTGGGCATGCTGACGGCGCTCGCCAAGGCGCTGAAGATGCTCGAACAGCACTACGATCGATACTGGACGCTGGCCAGCCTGCCGGCCGAGCGGAAGGCGGTCTACGCCATGATCCAGCGTGCCGACACGCTCGGGGTCTTCCAGATCGAAAGCCGGGCGCAGATGAGCATGCTGCCGCGTCTGAAGCCGGACAATTTCTACGACCTTGTCATCGAGGTGGCGATCGTCCGGCCCGGCCCCATCCAGGGCAACATGGTGCATCCCTATCTCAGGCGGCGGCAAGGGCTTGAGTTTCCAGAATACCCTTCACCGTCGCCCGAGCACGGCCCGAAGGATGAACTGAAGCAGGTGCTTGGGAAGACGCTGGGCGTGCCGCTGTTCCAGGAGCAGGCGATGCGCATCGCCATCGTCGCTGCCGGCTTCACGCCGGGCGAGGCGGACAAGCTCCGGCGCGCCATGGCCACCTTTCGCCGCATGGGCACCATCCACACCTTCCGTGACAAGATGGTGGAGGGCATGGCCGGGCGCGGTTACGACCGCACCTTTGCCGAAAACTGCTTCAAGCAAATCGAGGGCTTCGGCGAATACGGTTTCCCGGAAAGCCACGCGGCGAGCTTTGCCTTGCTGGTCTACGCCTCGGCTTTCATCAAGTGCTATTATCCGGATGTCTTCGCCGCTTCGCTGCTCAACGCCCAGCCGCTCGGCTTCTACGCGCCGGCGCAGATCGTCCGTGACGCGCGCGATCATGGCGTCACCGTGCGGCCGCCGGACATCAACCTCTCGGAGTGGGATGCGACGCTGGAGCCGGGCGCATCGGAGGTGATCCCACATCCGCGCCATGCCTCGATGGCCGGACATATCCGGACGACCCATGCCCTCCGTCTCGGCTTCCGCGAGGTGGAAGGTCTCAAGGAGGGTGACGGCCGGCTGATCGCCGAGCGCCGGGGCGAGGGATATGATTCCGTCCGCGACGTCTGGCTCCGGACAGGCCTGCCGAGCTCGACGCTGGAACGGCTGGCCGACGCCGATGCCTTCGCCTCGCTCGGTCTCAGCCGCCGAGACGCCCTCTGGGCGGTGCGCGGCCTCGGCCGGTCCGGCGACAAGGATGACCTGCCGCTGTTCCTGGCGGCCGAGGAGGCCGGGCGCGAAACCGAGCCCGACATGCATCTGCCACCCATGCCGCCGGGCGAGGAAGTGGTGATGGACTATCGCCATCTTCGCCTGTCGCTACGCGCCCATCCGGTGAGCTTCCTGCGCTCCCATCTTGATCGCCTGCGCGCCATGCCCTGTGACGATCTGACGCGCACTGCCGACGGCCGCCGCGTCACCGTGGCCGGTCTCATCGTGGTGCGCCAGCGGCCGGGTACCGCCAAGGGCACCATTTTCCTGACGCTGGAAGACGAGACCGGCATCGCCAACATCATCGTTTGGGCCAAGGTGTTCGAGGCGCACCGGGCCATCGTGCTCGGCTCGCGCATGGTATCGGTCACCGGCCGCATGCAGGCGGAAAGCGGCGTCATCCACGTGGTCGCCGACCGCATCGTCAACCTGACGCATCTGCTCGGCCATCTCGCTGCCGATGACGCGGCGGCGGCGCTGACGCCGCCCGGCGAAGCGGCACGCGCCACCGATAAGGGCGGCGGGACGCCTGATCCGATCTACCAGCCGCCACATCCGGCCAATGCGCCCCTGCCGGCCGAACCGGAGGTGGCTGCCGACCTCGACGTACCGGCCCGGGCGACGCGGCACGTGCCGGCCCGACGGCGGGCATGAGGCGCGTTTTCCGCATGCATCGCTACCGCCGAACCGGTAAAGCAGAGGTCATCAAGGCGTGGGGATGAACATGCTGGGCTACGACTGGGCGCACTGGGCAACCTTCTTTGTGGCGGCCTTCCTGCTGAACGTGTCGCCGGGGCCGGATATCGCCTTCATCCTCGGGCACACGGCACGCGGTGGCCGTCGGCAGGGGCTCGCCGCCATGTTCGGTCTCTGGGCCGGCGCCTTCTGTCACGTGGTCTTTGCTGCCGTCGGCCTGTCGGCCATCGTTGCCACCTCGGCCACCGCCTTCTCGCTGGTGAAATGGGCGGGTGTCGCCTATCTCGCCTTCCTCGGCATCTCCGCCCTGCGATCGAAGGCGAGCGCCTTCGACGTCAAGGCAACGCCGGTCGAGAGCCGCCTGTCGGCCGTCTTCCTGCAGGGCATGTTGGTCGACATCCTGAACCCCAAGGTGGCGATCTTCTTCCTCGCCTTCCTGCCGCAGTTCGTCGTCGACGGCGCCGGGCCGGTACCGCTGCAACTCTTGCTGCACGGGGCGCTGATCATCGTCGTTGCTGCGACCGTGGAGCCCTTGGTGGTACTCGGCGGCGCTTGGCTGACGGCGCGACTGCGCGCCAGCAACCGGCTTGCCTTGTGGCTCGACCGATCGCTGGGTGCGCTGTTTCTCGGCCTCGCCGCAAAGCTCGCCGCCCTGCAGCGGTAAGGGACTTCAGAGGGTCACGCCCGTCTTGAAGATGACGATCTCGCCGATGTCGTTGGTCTCATTACGGGTTGGCTTGCCCGAGGCGATGTCGAGGACGGCCTCTACGAAGCTGTCTCTGAGACCCGAGACAGTGGTCTGGCCGGTGGCGATGGGGCCGGCGTCGAAGTCGATCCAGTGCGGCTTGCGGGTGGCAAGGTCGCTGTTGGTGGCGATCTTCATGGTCGGTACCACGCCGCCGAGCGGCGTGCCGCGGCCGGTAGTGAACAGCACCATGTGGCAGCCCGAGGCGGCGAGCGCGGTGACCGCGACGCCGTCATTGCCCGGCGCCGAGAGGAGGTTGAGACCGGGCTTCCTGATCCTGCCGGTATAGCCGACCACGTCGCGCACCGTGGAGAGGCCAGCCTTCTGGGTGCAGCCGAGCGACTTCTCTTCGAGCGTCGAGATGCCGCCCGCCTTGTTGCCCGGCGAGGGGTTTTCATAGATCGGCTGGTTGTTGTCGACGTAATAGCGCTTGAAGTCGTTGATCAGTGCCACCGTCTTGTCGAACACCTCGCGGTTCTCCGACCGCTCCATCAACAGCTGTTCGGCGCCGAACATCTCCGGCACCTCGGTGAGCACCGTGGTGCCGCCGATGCCAGTCAGCCAGTCGGAGAAGGCACCGAGCAGCGGGTTGGCGGTGATGCCCGAAAAGCCGTCGGAGCCGCCGCACTTGAGGCCGATGCGGAGACGGTCGGCCCCGACCTCGGTCCGCTTGTCGTCTTTCATCTTCGCCGCAAGCTCGCGGCAGATGGCGAGCGCCTCGGCCATCTCGTCTCCAGCCTCCTGGCTGGTCAGGAAGCGAACGCGGTCGGGGTCGGGCAGCTCCAGCCCTTCCTTGAAATAGGCCTTGGTGTTGTTTTCGCAGCCGAGGCCGAGCACCAGCACGCCACCGGCATTGGGATGGGCCACATAGTTCTGCAGGATGCCGCGGGTGTTGGCGAGGTCGTCGCCCAGCTGCGAGCAGCCATAGGGATGGCTGAGCACGGTGACCTTGGAGCCCTCAGGCAGCATGCCCTCCTTGTCCACCGCCTTGGCGATGTTGTCGGCGAGGCCATTGATGCAGCCGACCAGCGGCACGATCCAGAGGTCGTTGCGGATGCCGATGTCGCCGTTCACTCGCTCGTAGGCCGAGATGGTCGGCACCGGCCCACCATTCTGCGGCCGCGCCGCGACATTGCCGGCGTAGCTGTAGTCGAGGATGTCGCCGAGTGCGGTCTTGAGATTATGGACGTGGACATGCCCACCCTTGGGTACCGCCTCGCGGGCGAGGCCGATCACCGCGCCATACTTCAGCACCTTCTCGCCCTCGGCGATGTCGCGCAGGGCGAACTTGTGCGCCTGCGGCACGTCGTCGCGCAGCGTGAGATCGAAGGCGGGGATGTCGGTGCCCTTTTCGAGCGGCTCGAGGGCGACGGCGACGCTGTCGTCCGGATGGATCTTGAGAACGCGCGGCATGGCTCTCATCCCTGGGTTCTGAGGCAAGGGAGCCGACGCCGTGACAGCGTCGGCCATCTTTGACATATGGGGGCCGGGCGCTGCCCCGTCAGCGGGCGTCGATCAGCGCGCCCAGCCTCTCGAAACTCATCGGCGCCTGGGTCAGCACCTCGAAGTTGGCGACTACGGCGGCCCGGAGCGCCGGCGTGTCGATCGACCGGCCCCAGAAGGCGGCCTCGCTGAGATAGGCCGAGACCATCGCCTCGCGCCCCCTCGCCGTGCCGTCGTCGAGCGCGCCGATCGCCTTGACCCTCTCGATGATGTCAGCGGCATCGCGCGGCGGATAGGCCTCCGCACCTTCAAAGCGGCCGAGATAGAAGACGAGCCAGGAGGCGAGCGACAGCGTCAGGAGCGGCGCCGGCTTGCCGTGACGATCGAGGTAGGCGAGGAGCCGGTCGAGATCGCGCGTCTGGTATTTGACGAGGCCGTTCAGCGAGATGTCGTACCAGAGGTGACGGATATAGGGGTTGGCAAAACGCCTGAGCACCGCGTCGGCAAACGCCTGGAGCTCGTCCTTGGGCAGCGTCAGGAAGGGGATGACCTCCTCGTTGAGCAGCCGGTCCAGGAACTTCGCCCCCACCTTGGTGGTCACCGCCTCGCCCACCGTCTCGACGCCGGAGATCAGGCTGAGGGCGCAGAGTGCGGTGTGTGCCCCATTGAGGATCGCCACCTTGCGCGCCTTGTAGGGCGTCGCATCCGGCACGACGATGGTGTTCTCGTCATACTGGGCGAGCGGCAGGCGCAGCTCCGGCTGGCCGGGTTGCCGTTCGATGACGAAGAAGTGGAACAGCTCGGCCGCCGTCATGAAGCGGTCGCTGTAGCCGAGCTCCTGCTCGATCGCCTCCGCTTCGGCCTTGGGATAACCTGGCACGATGCGGTCGACCAGCGTGTTGTAGAAGGCGTTCGCCTCCTTCACCCAGGCGATGAAGGCCGGCTCCAGCCCCCACTCCTCGGCATGACGCAGAACGATGCGCCTGAGTTCATCGCCGTTGTGGTCGATCAGCTCGCAGGCGATCATCTGCCAGCCGGCCTCAGCCTTGCCGTCGAACGCCTTCCAGCGCTCGTGCAGGAGACGCGTCATCTTGCCCGGGAAGGAGGCCTGCGGTGCATCCTCGTACTTCTCCGTTGGCACATAGGCGATGCCGGCGTCGGTAGTGTTGGAAATGACGACGGTGATCTCGGGGGAACGGGCGAGCGCCAGCACCTCGTCCCAATGCTGGTAGGCGCCGATCTCCTTCAAGACCGAGCCGACGGCGCGTGCTTCCGACACCTTGGCGCCGTCCTCGGCCACACCGCGCGACAGCACCGTGTAGACCCCGTCCTGCTCGTTGAGCCAGTTGGGGTTGCCATGGGCGATCGGCCTGATGACCACAATACCCCAATCGAGGCCGCCCGCCTCGTTCATGCGGTCGATCTTCCAGTCGACGAAGGCGCGCAGGAAGTTGCCCTCGCCCCATTGCAGGATGCGGGCTCTCGGCCGGGGGCGCCCCACGAGGGCGGATGCGTCGATGCGGTTCATGATGGCCCTCAGCACTCGATCAGGATCTTCAAGGTCGAGGCGCGCGCCTCTGTCCAATAGGGCAGGGCCTTGTCGGCCTCACCGAAGGGGAACACCTTGGAGATCAGGTCGTCGGGCGCATGGTTGAGGCCTTCGAGATAGGCGATCACCGCCTTGAAGTCATCGCTGGTGGCGTTGCGGGAGCCGTGGATGTCGAGCTCCTTCATGTTGAAATACTTGGTGTCATAGGTCACCGGCGCCTTGGAATAGCCGATGTAGACCACCCGTCCGGCAAAGCAGGCCAGATCGATCGCCTGGGTGAAGGTGGCCGGCAGGCCAACCGCCTCGATCACCACGTCGGCGCCGTCGCCGCCGGTCAGTTCATTGACGCGGGCAACGACATCCTCCTTGCCGGCATCGATGGCATGCTTGGCGCCGTATTTCAGGGCCATGGCCGTCTTGTCGCCGAGGTCGACGGCGATCACCTCGGCGCCGCGCGATACTGCGCCGGCCACCGCGCCCATGCCGATCATGCCGCAGCCGATCACCACCACCCGGTCGCCGGCCTCGACGCGGCCGCGATCGACGGCATGGAAGCCCACTGACAGCGGCTCGACCAGCGCGAGATGGCGCGGCGCCAGCGTGTCGTTCAGGATCAGCTTGCCGTAGGGCAGCACAATCTTCTCGGCGAGGCCGCCTTCCTGCTGGACGCCCAGCGTGCGGTTGTAGCGGCAGGCATTGACGCGGCCCTTGCGGCAGGACGAGCATGTGCCGCAGGCCGTATAGGGTACGACGATGACGCGCTTGCCGGGGGCATAGTCGGCCGGCACGCCTTCGCCGACGCAGACGATCTCCGCCCCGATCTCGTGACCGGGAATGCGCGGCAGGCTGACCAGCGGATTGAGGCCCGAGAAGGTGTTGAGGTCGCTGCCGCAGAGACCGACGTGCTTCACCGCGATCAGGACCTCGCCGGTGCCGGCGACCGGCTCCGCGATGTCGTGAAACGAACTCGCACCCGCACCGTCGATCTTCAAAGCACGCATGGTCATCCTCCCGGTGAAACGCGATTCGCCGTGGATCATGCGTGGCCGCGTTTCTTGTCTATTATCGATATCTAGACAAATCGCCCTCGAATTGTCAAAGCGTATTTTGGTGAACGGGCGGTCCGGCCGTCCTATTCGCGCGATCGGCTTGCCGTGCTACCATGGCCCGACGCCGCCGAGACCGTCGTCCTTCCGCCCGGACCGGTCCGGTCCAGCAAGGAGGTGTGTCATGACGCCCACCGCGCTCTATTGGCTTTTCGCGCTTGCCATCACGGTTCACAACATCGAAGAGGGTCTGTTCCTGCCGGCCTATGCGGGTGCGGTTCCCCGTCTCGCCGGCCGGGTTTCGCCCTTCGCCTTCCGCTTCGCTCTGGTGGTGGTGACCGCCGCCGCCTATGTCGTTGTGGCCTTTGCCGCGGCCGGCAGTCCCTACGCCGCCCAACTCCTGGCCGGCGTCGCGATGGTAATGATCGTCAACGCGGTGGTTCCGCACCTCGCGCTGACCCTGATCTTCCGCCGTTATGCGCCGGGTACGGGCACGGCTCTCTGCATCATGTTGCCGTTGTCGCTGCTCGTTATCGTCAACGGCTTTGCCGCAGGCGCGCTGACCGGAAACGCTCTTCTGCTTGCCAGCTTGATCGTGGCAGCAACATTGCTCGTCGCCATTCCCTTGCTGTTCTCGGCCGGTCGTTACGCCGAACGGCATATGCCCTGGCTGTCGGCGAACGGAGCAACTTGAGCTTTCCCTGTCGGCTGATCATCATCGATCGGCACCGCCATGTTTCCACTCTGCGGGATTGCCCTAATTGCGAATGCCTCGCAACAGCAATTAGGCTTAGCCCAAGGTCGAAGCCGCAAGGCTCCGTCGCAGCAGAGAGGACAAGGAAATGACCGTTCACGTGATCTATGGATCGGACTCCGGCCGCACCAGAGCGGCCGCCGGCAAGATCGCCGCCAAGCTCGACGCCAAGATCATCAATATCAGCGATGCGACGGCCGCCGACTTCGAGGGCTGCGACCTCCTGGTGCTCGGCTCGCCCACCTATGGCGAAGGCGACCTTCAGGCGGATTGGGAAAGCGGCGTCGACGTGCTCGGCGAGGCCGACCTCTCGGGCAAGCGGGTGGCCTTGTTCGGTCTCGGTGACCAGAGCACCTATCCGGACAGTTTCGCCGACGCCATGGGCACGCTCTACGACGCGGTGGTCGCCAAGGGTGCAGAAGTGGTCGGCTTCACCGATACCAAGGGCTACGAGTTCGAGGGGTCGACCGCCGTCCGCGACGGCCAGTTCGTTGGCCTCGTTCTCGATCAGGACAATCAGGCGGGCAAGTCCGAGAAGCGGATCGCGGCATGGACCAGCCAGATTCTCTGATCTCCGTCAGCGGCCGCATCGTCAACCACTCGCTCTACGAGCTGGACAAGGGCGTGCGGCAGCTGTTCATGCTGACCCTCTCCTGGGCCGACCTGCCGGGCGTCGTCGCCCGGTTGGCTGCCGATCGGGTGGATCACTATGTCCACCGGCTCAACGATAGCCGCGTCAACCTGTTCTTCGGGCGGGCCGCGCTGGTGGAGACGGTCCGGCGCTTCGTCGACAAGCCGCTCTGCGAACTGACGGCCGAGGAGGACTTCATGCTGGGCATGCTGCTCGGCTATGACCGCGAGCAGCAGTGCCGCCGTTATCTCGAACGGACCGCGACGCCGGAACGGCACCCCTATGCCGGCGCCTACGCGCCCGCGCCCTTCTGCTGAGCCTCAGCCGCCGATCAGCGACGCGGCCAGCGGCACCAGCACGGCGGTCAGAAGTCCGTTCAGGCTCATGCCGACGCCGGCGAAGGTGCCGGTGAGAGGATGCACCTGGAAGGCGCGCGCCGTGCCGACACCGTGCGCGGCCAGACCGACTGCGAAGCCGCGAGCCCGACGGTCGGTGATGCGCAGAAGGTTCAGAAGCGGCGTTGCCATCACCGCACCGGCAATGCCTGTGGCGACGACGATGATCGCCGTCAGCGAGGCATCGCCTCCGACTGATTGCGAGATGCCCATGGCGACGCCGGAGGTCGCCGATTTCGGCAGCGACGAGATGGTGATGGTCGCCGGCAGGTCGAAGACGGCGGCGCACACCATCACCGAGCCGATGGTCGCCACCGATCCCACGGCGAGCGCCGCGGCAATGGGCACCAGCGAGCGCAACACGACACGCCGGTTTTCATAGAGCGGCAGGGCGAGCGCCACCGTGGCCGGCCCCAGCAGGAAATGGATGAAATAGGCGCCGTCGAAATAGGTCTCGTAGGGTGTGCCGCTGACCACCAGGATCGTGCTGATCACCCAGACCGAGTGCAGCACGGGGTTGGCGAGCGGGTTGCGCCGGGCCAGCAGCGACAGCCGGTCGGCGACCGAGTAGACGACGAGGGTCAGCGTCAGCCAGAACAGCGCGCCGCCGGAAAGGTGGGCCCAGAGGCCATCCGTCGTGGTCATTCCTGGCTCTCCGTCGGGGCAGGGAACCAGCGCGAGACGAGCCGGAAGGTATAGGCGGTGACGGCGATCGAGAAGGCCGTGGTCACCACGATGATGGCCAACACGCCCAAGACATTCGCTTCGAGAATGCCGAGGCGCTGGACGATGCCGACGCCGGCTGGAACGAACAGCAGCGCCATCTGCTGCACCAGCGTCTCGCAGCTCTTGTCGATCTCCTCGCTGCGGAGCGAGAAGGGCAGCCACTCCCAGCGGTCGCGCACCAGAAAGAAGCCGAACAGCAGCACCAGTCCGACGACGGGGGCCGGCACGGGCAGGCGCGTCAGGTAGGCGAAAATTTCACCGAGGAGCTGGCAGAGCAGCACCACCGCAAGTCCGACGACCATGGGAGACCTTCTGGAAAGGTTTCAAGTTGGCTTCCGAATAGTCGACCTTGCGCATCTCGTCCAATGCGTAGTGCGCGTTACAGCCTCGCGCCGCCAACCGGATCGCAGGTCAGGCGCCATGTCCGGCGGTCTTCAGCACCTCCGCGCCGGTCAGCCGGGCCGGCCGGCCGAACAGGAAGCCCTGCGCTTCCTCGCAGCCTTCTTCTTCCAGGATGCTGAGCTGGCCGACCGTCTCGACGCCCTCGGCCAGCACGGGCACGTCGAGGCTGCGGCCGAGCGCCACCACCGCCTTGACGATGGCCCGCGAGTCATCCTTCACCTCGGCCTCGGAGAGGAAGGAGCGGTCGATCTTGATCTTGTCGAAGGGGAAGGAGTTCAGTGTGTCGAGCGAGGAGTAGCCGGTGCCGAAATCATCGAGCGCCACGGTGATGCCCAGCGCCTTGAGCTGCCTCAGAACGTGCAGCGCATGCGCCTTGTCGCCGATGATAGTGGACTCGGTGATCTCGAGTTCGAGCCGCTGCGGCGCAAGGCCGGTGTCGAGAAGCGTCTCATGCACCAACTTGACGATGTCGTCGTTGGCGATCTGAACCGGCGACAGGTTGACGGCAACGCGCAGGCCGTCGTTCCACGCCGTGGCGTCCTGGCAGGCGCGCTTCAACACCCAACGGCCGATCGGCAGAATGGCGCCGCATTCCTCGGCAATGGGAATGAAGGCGTCCGGCGGCACGGCGCCGCGCGTCGGATGCGTCCAGCGGATGAGGGCTTCGTAGCCGATGGTCTCGCGAGAGCGGATGTTCTTCTGCACCTGATAGGTCAGGTGGAACTCGCCCCGGTCGAGCGCGTCCCAGAGATCCCTCGCCATGGCTCGCCGCTCGCGCGACACCTCGTCCATTTCCGCCTCATAGAAGCAGACGTTCTGCGTCACCGATTTCTTGGCGCGGTACTTGGCGAGATCGGCATTGTTGACCAGCTGCTCGGCGTCGACCGCATCGTCAGGGTAGATGGCGACACCGATCGACACGCTGACCGATATGTCGTTCTCCTCGACGCGTATGGGGTCGTGGAAACAGCGCTCCAGGCGGGAGATGAACTCGCCGACTTCGGCCTGATTGCGGAACTTCTTGAGCGCGCAATACTCGTCGCCGCCGATGCGGCCGACGAACTCGCCGTCCTGCGCGACGCTGTCGAGTCGGCGGCCGATCGCCACAAGTACCGCGTCGCCCGCGGCATGCCCGCGCTGATCGTTGATCTCCTTGAACTGGTTGAGGTCGAGGCCGATGGCCGCAAGCTTGATGCCATTGTCGGCGGCCCAGGCGAGGTCGAGCGCGAGGCGATCGGTGAACTGGGCGCGATTTGGCAGGCCGGTGAGCGCGTCGAAGCGCGACAGGTAGGCAAGGCGCGCCTCCTGCGCCCGCCGCTCGGTGACGTCCTCGACGGTGGTGACCCAGCCGCCCTCGCCGGTGACGACGTGGGTGAAGGAGATGATGCTTTCGCCGAAGGTCTCCTCGCCGGACACGGCCTCCGCCTGGGTGAACAAGCGGCCGAAATGCCGGCCGAACAGCTCGCCAGCAGTGGCGCGGTCGTCGGCGCCGCGCGCTTCCGCAAGTCGGCTGGCGATCAGATCTTCGAGGTCCTGCGCCGACAGTCTGGTGCCAAACGCCGTTTCGGAGAGGTGGAAAATCTCCAGAAAGCGTTCGTTGACGAGGAGGAGGCGGTGCTGCGCGTCGAAGAGGGCAAGGCCCTGCGTCATCGAGCGGAGCGCCATGTCGAGATTGCCCGTTGCCCTCTCCAGCTTGCGCAAGGCAACGACGTTGGTCGCTTCCAGGCTGTTCTTCTGCGCCAGATTGTTGCGGAATACGACCAGTGCTTCGGAAAGATCGCAGATTTCGCGAGCGTGCTCGGCAGGCTCGGGCACTTCGACCAACTCGCCTGCGGCAAGGCGGCGGGTGAGGCCGCTGAGCCTCTCCAGCGGACTGACCACCGTCACCCGCATCAGCAGCACGGCGAGCATCAGCACCGACAGGACGATGAAGGCGGCGAGCTGGATACGGTCGCGGATGCTGTCGTGCCAGCGGGCATAATCCGCGCTGAGATCGATGCGTGCCGACAGGACGCCGGAGGCTCGATTGGTGCCATCTCCGAGAAGAAAGCCACGGCGGACAACGAGATCGCTGTCGCCCCACGCCACGCTGTCCTCGCCGATGGAAGTCGACCTGCGGGACACTTCGTCGCCCGTTTCGATCGTGATCGTTTCGCCCGGATGGTTGCGGGCATAGATGTCGGCCATGGATCGAAGGGAGTTCACCAACGCCGTGGCGTCGCTTGCGGGCGACACGCTCTCCGCATTGCGAGCCGGCATGGCGGTGAGGAGATCGAGCCCGGTCTTCGCGCGATACATGGCCTCGGACCGGATGCTGTCAAGCTGGCGCGCCGTTTCCGTCACGCCGACGGCCAACTGCAACACAGCGAGCATCAAACCGAAAATCGCGACGACGATCGCTTGCAGCGACAGGACGCGGGGTTTGCGAAGGGAGACTTCGTGAGGAGGCTGCTGTTCCGAGAACGTTTTCATGATAACGGCGCCCGCCACCTGACCCGACGTATCAATCGCCGAAACTAGCCCTGTCTTTGATAACAATTTGCTAAGCTATCTTGGCATTGCCGAGGAAATGCCTGAAGTCCGAAGGATTGGATTTGCCAGATTGCGTATATTTGAATATTATGAGTTTAATAACACACGAGAGGTTCCCAGCATGTCCTCGGTCGAAACCAGCCTTTGCGAACCGTTCGCCAATCCGGTCGACGCCATGGAGTCGCGGGCCGAAGAAGCGGCCCGCCTGCTGTCGGCCCTCGGACAGACCAAGCGGTTGATGGTTCTGTGCCGCCTCGTCGACAACGAGATGTCGGTCGGCGCGCTTGCCGAAGCCGTCGGGCTTGGTCAGTCGGCACTGTCGCAACATCTCGCTCGCCTGCGCGACCTCGGCATCGTCGCAACGCGCCGCGAAGCGCAGACCATCTATTATCGTCTCGCATCCGACAACGCGCGGCGGCTGATCGGCCTGCTTTACGAACTCTATTGTGCCCCCACGGCCCAGAGGGGCAGTTGACGGCCACTGGTCGCTCGCCCATTGAGTGGGGCCGGCGGTTCCATTGACGGATGTTAAACATTAGAATATTATGATTTAATAATACAGATAACGCATTTGATCGGAGGTCGTCATGGTCTCGTTCTTTTCCCGCAATCCCCTCAAGACCCTGCCGCCGGATGAGGTCAAGGACCTGCTCGATCGGGAGGCCATTCACCTCATCGACGTGCGCGAGGTCCATGAATGGAACGATGGCCACATTCCGGGCGCCGTTCATCGGCCGCTGTCGGAAATGGCCACCTGGGCTGGCGACTTGCCGGACGACAAGCCGGTGATCTTCTATTGTCTCTCCGGCGGTCGGTCGGGACAGGCGCTCGCCTGGTGCCAATCGGCTGGGCGGGCTGTTGAGGGTCACATGGGCGGCGGCATCAGTGCCTGGCGGATGCATGGCCTGCCGGTGACGCGGGACTGACGGATCGAACTTTTCGGTCCGGCCGGGGTGAGGGTAACTAACCCCTTGCCAGCCTTGCGCGAAAAAGCCAATAGTGGCCGTCACGCGCCGGCAACGGAGGGATCTCGTTCCGGCTACCTCAGCGACGGAGGATCCTTTCATGCAAGGTGTTGCGAAGGTGGCGGCTGCCGCCGCCGTTGTGTTGTCCGCTTTTCTTTCAGGGGCAGGTGCCGCCGAGCTTCCCGATCTCAAGGGGCGTACCATCGTCGCGGTCACGGAGAACGCCTACGTTCCTCTCAACTTTGCCGACCCGAAGACGGGCGAGGGCATCGGCTGGGAATATGACGCCTTCAACGAGATCGCCAAGCGTCTCAACGCCAAGGTCGAGTGGAAGCTGACCTCCTGGGACGCCATGATCCAGGCCATCCGCGATGGCCAGTTCGACGTCGGCATGGATGGCATCACCATCAACGACGAGCGCAAGCAGCAGGTCGACTTCTCCGATCCCTACATGATCTCCGAGCAGTTCATGTTGGTGCGTGCCGATGAGAAACGTTTCACCGACGGCCCGTCTTTCGCGGCTCTTAAGGATGGTCTGGTCGGCGCACAGCCCGGCACCACCAACTTCTATGTCGCCATCTACAATGTGCTCGACGGCGACGAGAAGAACCCGCGCGTCAAGCTGTTCGAGACCTTTGGTGCCTCGGTTCAGGCGTTGAAGGCCGGCGACGTCGACACCGTGCTGATGGACCGCACGTCGGCCGACGGCTACATCGGCGCTCAGCCGGGTGCCTTCAAGATCGTCGGCGGTCCGCTCGGCCGCGAAGAGTTCGGCTTTATCCTGAAGAAGGGATCCGACCTTACCGCCCCGATCAACGCCGCCATCGCCTCGATGAAAGCGGACGGCACGTTCGACGCGCTCAACAAGAAGTGGCTCTACGACTACAAGAGCCAGAACTGAGCCGGCCTTGACCCCGACAGAGCCCCGTCGCCGCGAGCTGCCTTTATGGCTGATCGCGGCGATCCTCCTTGCGATCGCCTTCGGCCTCGTCATCGGTTCCGACGAGAGCTATCGCGTCATCTTCAGCGCCGTGGCGACCGGCATCTGGGTGACGGTCTTCGTGACGGTCATCGCCTATGTTCTCGCCTGCCTGATCGGCCTCGGCATCGCCTCGGCCAGCCTGTCGAAACACCGCTTCCTGCGCGAGGCGGCTACCTTTTACGTCGAGATCATCCGCGGCGTGCCGGTGCTGGTGCTGCTGTTTTACATGGCCTTCGTCGCGGCGCCGGCCCTGGTCGCTCTCTGGAACCTCGTCACCGCGCCGCTGCAGGCCACCGGGCTCATCGAGCCGGCCAGCGTTCGCGACTTCGATCTCCTGTGGCGGGCCGTCGTGGCGCTGGTCATCTCCTATTCGGCCTTTCTGTCGGAAATCTTCCGCGCCGGCCTGCAATCGGTGGATCGCGGACAGATCGAGGCGGCCAAGGCGCTCGGTCTCACCCGTTTCAAGGTCTTCCGCCTGATCATCCTGCCCCAGGCCTTCCGCACGGTGCTGCCGCCGCTCGGCAACGACTTCGTGGCGATGATCAAGGACTCCTCGCTGGTTTCGGTACTGGGCGTGCAGGACGTGACGCAGCTCGGCAAGGTCTATTCGTCGGGCACCTTCCTGTTCTTCGAGACCTACAACGTCGTCGCCTATGTCTATCTCTTGATGACCGTGTCGCTGTCGCTCGCCGTCCGCGGGCTGGAAAGCCGCTTGCAGCGTCACCGCGACTTCATCGGCGACCGACGCTGACCGGCGTAGACTGCTGACGGGATCCGGTGCCGCCGCCGCTATGATCCGGCCCCCAAAACCGGAGCCTTGCCATGATCTGCGGATACATCGCCTCGACGCTCGACGGCTACATCGCCGCTCCCGACCACAGCTTCGCCTTTCTCGATCCCTATCCCGCCGAGGATGCCGGCTACGAGGAGTTCTACGCCGGTATCGGCACGTTGGTGATGGGGCGCATGACTTACGAAGTCTGCCGGCGAGCCATGCCGTCATGGCCCTACGCCGGAAAGCGCCTGATTGTCGTCACCTCCAGGGAAATCGCCGATCTGCCTGACGATGCCGAAACCTGGACAGCTGGTGTCGATGCCTTGATTGACCATCTCCGCAAGGACGCCAAGCAGGATGTCTGGATTGTCGGCGGCGGTCGGCTGCAACAGGCTTTCATCGATCGCGACGCGCTCGACCGGCTCGATCAGTTCATCGTCCCGATCATCCTCGGCGGTGGCATTCCGCTGTATTCCGACGTCGCCCGGCAGAAGACGCTGAAGCTCGTGGAGGTCGGTCGCTTCGACCAGATCGCCCATCTCCGGCTTGAGCGGGCGTGAAGAAACACGGCGCCGGCGATGACCGGCGCCCTCTGCCGTGGGTTGCTTCAGGCGGCGGCCGTCATCGCCCGCCCTTTGCTGACCAGACGGCGTAGACGGTTCGATGCGGCCGGCGTCATCTCGGCTTGCCGGAACTCGACGCCGATATTGCCGTCACGGATCCAACGGATCGTGGCCGGTACGTCGATGTCCGCTTCACCGGTGATATGCACGTCGTCACCGATCCTGAGGTCGGGCAACTGGCCGCCGAACCGGCCGCCGGTCATGGAAATGTCGACGCAGGTCGCCTGAAACGAACCCCGCGCCGAGGCGATGGTGACGGCATGGCCACCCGGTACGCGCTCGGCTGCCTGACGGCGATCCAGCGGTCCCCGCCGCAGTCTGACCAGGAACTCGCGGACCGTGACCGCCAGCCGGTCTCCTTCGGCCGACAACGCGCCGGAGGTCGAGAACAGGCCTTGCGCCAACGCGGAGGTTTCGCGAGCGATGCCGGTGATGCCTGCGATACGGTCGGAGACCTGCCTGGTTCCTTCGGAGGCGTTGCCGACGCCCTGGGCGATCTCTGTCGTGGCGGCGATCTGCGCTTCGATCGAGCCGCGCATGTCCGCCGTGATGGCGTTGATCTCGGCGATGGTGCCGCCGATACCGGCGATACTGCCCACCGCTGCGCGGGTGGCCGCCTGCACCTCGGAAATGTGACGTGTGATCTCGCCGGTGGCGGCGGCGGTCTGCGAGGCCAGTGCCTTCACCTCCTGGGCGACGACCGCAAATCCCTTGCCCGCCTCGCCGGCGCGTGCCGCTTCGATGGTGGCGTTCAACGCCAGGAGGTTGGTCTGGCCGGCGACCTGTTCGATCATGCCGATTACGGCGCCGATCTTCTCGGCAGCCTCGGACAGGCCGGCGACGATGCGCTGGGTTTCGTCGGCGCGGCTGACGGCTTCGCGGGCAATGGCCGCGGACCGCTCGACCTCCCGGCCGACCTCGCGGGCAGAACCGGTGAGCTGCGCCGCCGCCTGAGCGACCCGCTGCACGTCGCCGGAGGCCATGCTCGAGCTGGACGCCGCGTCGCTGGCGCGCTGGTCGGTCGAACTCGCCCCCTCACCGAGGCGCGTCGCCGCTCCTCCCATGTCGCGCGAAGCGTCGACGAGGCTTTCGACGATCGAGTTGATGGTGGCGCCAAACTCGTCGGTCGATATCTCGAAGGCTTCGACGCGTTCCTGGATCACGTCGGTGGCTTCGTTGATGGTGGTGGAGGCGCGGAGCAGGGCGCCTTTCATGCCGTTGGGCAGGATGCGGCGGTAGTAGCGGTTGAGGCGAACCGCCTCCATGGCGGCGCTGGCTTCGCGCACAAAGGCATCAATGTGGTCGGCCATGTCGTTGATGGCTTCCGTGAGCTCGCCGGCCTGCCCCCACTGGTCGAATGCGAGATCACGAACCTCAAAATCGCCCTCTCCAAGGGCGCGGGCCACCTGGATAGACCGTCTGACAGCGGCGGAGAGGCGCAAGGCAAGCACAAGAACCACAGCGGTACCGGCCGCCGCGGCGGCGATCAGGCAAAGCGCGACGGTCGGCATGTCGGCCATTACGGCGCCGGCAGCGCCGGCAAGCAGCAGGATGACCGCCAGGCCCGGGGCGAACGCCTCAAAGCGAGAAGATGAGTTCGTCATAGCTGGCGGCTTTCGATTTCACGATGTTCATGAGCTGGGCGAAGGAGGCAACGAGCCCGTCCTTGGGGCTGGCGTGTGCCGCTTCGGTTCTGAGCAGCTCGCCATAGAGCGGCTCGATCACCTCGCGAACGATGCGCCGATCCGGCACGCGCCGGCTGGAATGATAGCCGGTAACCTTGCCGTCACTGCCGAACGACGGCGTGACATGGGCGAACACCCAATAGAAGGCGCCAGTACGGGCCATGTTCTTCACATAGGCGAAGACTTCCCGCTCCTCGGCGAGCTGATCCCAGAGCAGCTTGAAGACGCAGCGCGGCATGTCGGGGTGGCGAATGATCGAGTGCGGCGCGTTCATGAGCTCGGCGCGGCTGTAGCCGCAGATGCGAGAGAAAGTGGAGTTGGCGTAAGTAATTCGTCCCTTGAGGTCGGTTTTGGAAACAATAATTTCGTCGGGCAGAAAGGTGATTTCTTCGGAGGTCGGCTGAATGCGCGGCTTCATGAGCTGCACCTCGGTGCACAAGGCTATAGTTGCGCAAACATGGCGGGGTAGTCGTAAACAAAGAATAACGGTTCAGGAATATAACCGGCCACCCGCCCAAAGAGGTAATTTTACGTATACCTGTCCTGTCTTTTTGTTTCGATGGGTGTAGTTCAGTCAGTTGAAATCGTTCTTCTCTATTCTCTCAACGGCGCTTGGTACTGATGGTCGGCGCCGCCAAACAAAAAGGGCGCCACCGAGGGCGCCCTTCCTGCGTTTGTTTGTCAGTGCCGACGATCAGCCCAGAATGGCTTCCACCTTGACCGTCTTCACGCCCTTGGCCGGCGGCGCCACGATGTCGCCCTCGACAGGCTTGCCGTCGACGGTGAGCGACACCTTGTTGCCGGCGCCATTCCGCTTCACCGAGATGTCGTAGGTGACGCCACGGAAGGTGCGGCTCGCCGTGAAGCCGGTCCAGCGCTCCGGCACCACTGGCGCAATCCTGAGGCCGGTGTACTCGGGACGAATGCCGAGGATCCACTGGGTGATGGCGTAGTAGTTCCAGGCGGCCGTGCCGGTCAGCCAGGAGTTCTTGGCCTCGCCATGGGTCGGCGCGTCGCGGCCGGCGATCATCTGGGCGTAGACATAGGGCTCAAGACGATGGACGTCCGAAATGCCCTCGCGCACCGACGGCGAGATGCGGCTGTAGTAGTCGAAGGCCGCGTCGCCGTTGCCCAGCACCACTTCGCCGATGATCACCCAGGGATTGTTGTGGCAGAAGATGCCGGCATTTTCCTTGTAGCCAGGCGGGTAGGTCGAGATCTCGCCATACTCGATGTAGTAGCGGCTATAGGCCGGTTGCTGCAGCACGATGCCGTGCGGCGTGGCGAGATGCTTGCGCACCGCGTCGAGTGCCGAGCGGGCCTTGCCATCGTCGACGCCAATGCCGGCGAGCGCCGCAAAGCCCTGGGATTCGATGAAGATCTTGCCTTCCTCGTTCTCCTTCGAGCCGATCTTGCGGCCGTAATCGTCATAGGCGCGGACGAACCACTCGCCGTCCCAGCCATGGGTGCGCACGGTCTCGTCCATCTTTTTGGCGACGTCGGCGTAGAAGCTGGCATCGTCAGCCTTGCCGACCTGAGCCGCCAGGGCCGACAGCTCGCGGGCCGACAGCACCATCAGCGCGCCGATGAACACCGACTCCGCCACCTTGCCGTCCTTGCTGGTGGTCGTCTGGAACGACTGGCCGGGCGTGTCTGAGAAGCAGTTGAGGTTGAGGCAGTCGTTCCAGTCGGCGCGGCCGATCAGCGGCAGCCCATGCGGGCCGAGCCGGTCGAGCGCATACTGGATCGAGCGACGGAGATGTTCGTAGAGCGGCGCCTCGGTACCCGGCTGGTTGTCGAACACCACGGGCTCGTCGAGGATTGAGAAGTCACCGGTTTCCTTGAGATAGGCGGCAACGCCGATGATCAGCCAGTGCGGATCGTCGTTGAAGTCGCCACCGATGTCGTTGTTACCCTTCTTGGTCAGCGGCTGGTACTGGTGGTAGGCGCCACCGCTCGACAGCTGGGTCGCCGCGAGGTCGAGAATGCGCTCGCGCGCCCGCGACGGCACCATGTGCACGAAGCCCAGAAGGTCCTGGTTGGAATCGCGGAAGCCAAGGCCGCGGCCGATGCCGGTCTCGAACGACGAGGCCGAGCGCGACATGTTGAAGGTGGCCATGCACTGGTAGGCGTTCCAGATGTTGACCATGCGGTTGGCATGCTCGTCCGGCGAGGCGACCTGATAGACGCCGAGCAGATCGTCCCAGTGCTTGCCGAGCGCCGAGAAAGCCGCCTCGACGTTCTTCACGTTGCGATACTTGGCGATGATCGGCTTGACGGTCGCCTTGTTGATGGTCTGCGAACCCGGCGGGTCGAACTTCTGCTCGTTCGGATTCTCGTGGTAGCCCAGCACGTAGATGATCTGACGGCTCTCGCCCGGCGCGAGCGTCAGCTTCACGTGATGCGAGCCCATCGGCGACCAGCCGTAGGCGATGGAGTTGCGCGACTTGCCTTCCTCGACGGCGACCGGGCGGTTCCAGCCGCGCCACGGACCGAGGAAGCTCTCGCGCTGGGTGTCGAAGCCGGCGAGCGGCTCCGAGCAGGAGAACCAGGCGAAGTGGTTGCGACGCTCGCGATACTCGGTCTTGTGATAGATGACCTCGTCCTCGACCTCGACCTGGCCGGTGGAGAGGTTGCGCTGGTAGTTGGTGGCGTCGTCGTTGGCTTCCCAGAGGCAGAATTCAACAGACGAGAAGATCGAAATATCGGCCGGCGTCAGGCGCTCGTTGGTGACCGTCGTCTGCCAGATCTCCAGCGTCTCGTCGAGCGGCACGAAATAGCGGGTGGCGGTGCGGATGCCCGAACGCTTGGCCGAGATGGTGGAATAGCCCATGCCGTGCCGGCAGCTATAGTCTTCGAGGTGCGACTGGGTCGGCATCCAGGAGGGCGACCAGTAGTCGCCGCTGGCGTTGTCGCGGACATAGACATAGCGGCCGCCGAAGTCGGCCGGCACGTTGTTGTAGCGGCCACGGGTCAGTCGGCGCAGGCGGGCGTCGCGATAGTAGGAATAGCCGCCACCGGTGGCGGACAGGATGCCGAAATAGCCCTGGCAGCCGATGTAGTTGATCCACGGCAGCGGCGTGTCCGGCCGCGTGATCACATACTCGCGGGCCTTGTCGTCGAAATAACCATACTTCATGGCGGCATCCTGCTTGTCGATGCTATGGTCCCGCCTCAGCGGGCAGAAAATCGAGGCGAACGCGTCCTCTCCGGCGGTATCCGGCCAGCGTTCGGCGCACCTCTTAGCACAGTTGCGCGCAAGGCAGAAGCGTAACGTTTCGGATTTGCCCAGACTTAGGAATTCTACCGGTGGCGCGCGCTTGCGAGCCGCCGGCGTTTCCACGCGTTTGGCGGAAGAGATGGAAAAAATGCAGCCGTCATCCGCCTCGGAAGGCGGACTTCGCTTGTCGGTCGTCCGGAGCACCGGAAACGTTCAGGATGACGTCATTCCTACTCTTCCCGCCGCCGCGCCGCGTAGACGCCGAGATGAATCGCCGCCAGATGGAAATAGGGCGTCTTCACGCCGACCGAAGCCGCGCGTGCCAGCAGATCATCGATGATCTCGTCATTCTCGACCGGCAGGCCCTTGATGAGGTCACGATACATCGAGGCGGTCATCGGCGAGCCCTGCGCGGTGAGCAACTGGCGCGTCGCTTCGAGATAGGCCGGATCGGGCGCCTTGCCGTGGGCGGTGGCAACGGCCGTCACCTCGGCGAGCAACGCCTCGATGAAGGAGCGGCCGCCCGGCCGGGCGACGATGTCGCCAATGGTGCCGCGCATCAGGCAGGTGGCGGCGCCGAGGCTGGCGAGCAGCACCCATTTCTCCCAAAGCTCGCGGCCGATGTCATCGGACAGCCTGGCGTCGAAGCCGGCGTCCTTGAAGAAAGCGTCGATGGCGTCGATGCGCGCACTGCGGCTGCCGTCATACTCGCCATAGATCAGGTCGTGCAGCGGCGACATCTGGATGATCCGGCCGTGGTCGTCGAGCCGGGCGTTGATCTTGCAGAAGCTGCCGATCACCCGTTCGGCGCCGAAACGCTCGGCCAGCACGTCGAAATGCTTGAGGCCGTTCAGCACCGGCAGGATCAGCGTGTTCGGCCCGACCACCGGGGCAATGTCGTCCATCGCCGCCGCGAGTGAGTAGGCTTTCACACTCATCAATATGAGATCGTAGGAGCCTTTCAGCATGTCGGCGGTGACGATCTTCGCCTCGATCCGGGTCTCCCCCTTGGGGTCGACGATGACGAAGCCGTTCTTGGCGATCTCCGCCGCCCGCTTGGGGCGGATGAGGAAGGTGACGTCGCGGCCGGCGGCCGCCAGCCGTCCGCCGAAATAGCCGCCGGTGGCGCCGGCGCCGACCACGAGAAGCCGCATGAGATGTCCTTTCCCTTGATCCATCGAGCGCCTGATGGCGCAGAAGTTGCCGCAGGATAAAGGATTCCCGCCGGGCTCGTCACGCACTCGACGCGAAAACGAACAGCAATCGCCCATCGATGGCCGTCGGCTGCTATAGTCCATCGGAGTTGAGGGAGATGCCGATGAAGACCGTTCGCTTGCCAACTGGCGAAACCGTGCCGGCGCTGGGCCTCGGAACCTGGATGATCGGCGATGATCCGCGCAAGCGTGCGGATGAGATCGCCGCGCTGCGCCGGGGACTGGATCTCGGCATGACTCTGATCGACACGGCGGAAATGTATGGTGAAGGGGCGTCCGAGCAACTGGTCGGCGAGGCGATCGCCGGCCGGCGCGACGAGGTGTTCCTGGTGTCCAAGGTCTACCCGCACAACGCATCGAAAACGGGGACGGTGGCCGCCTGCGAGCGTTCGCTGAAGCGCCTCGGCACCGACCGGCTCGACCTCTACCTGCTGCATTGGCGCGGAAAATATCCGCTTGCGGAGACGGTGGCGGCCTTCGAGACGCTGAAAGCGGCCGGCAAGATCCGCCACTGGGGCGTCTCCAATCTCGACGTGACCGACATGAAAGAGCTCGTCGGCGTGCCGGATGGTGGCGGAGTGGCCGTCAATCAGGTGCTCTACAATCTGTCACGGCGCGGCATCGAGTGGGATCTCCTGCCCTGGATGCAGCAGCGCGGCGTGCCGGTCATGGCCTATTCGCCGGTGGAACAGGCCAAGCTTCTGAACGATCGGCGCCTCGCGGCGCTGGCCGCCGAGCATGGCGTGAGTGTCGCCCAACTGGCGCTCGCCTTCGTGCTCGACCGCGACGGCATGATCGCCATCCCCAAAGCCGGTCGGGCCGCCCATGTCGAGGACAACGTCGGCGCCCTCGATATCGTCATCACCGACGAGCTGCGTGCCGCCCTCGACAAGCTGTTTCCGCCGCCCAGGCGAGCGACATCGTTGGAAATGATCTGATAGGAGTCGTTGCGACCCTCAGGACAGGGGCCCCGCAACTCTCCCCGCGCGGCCCCGTCTCATCCCTATGTCGTCTCCTCTCAGAGCTTGACCATGACGTGGCGGACCACCGAATAGTCCTCCAGCGAATAGACCGACATGTCCTTGCCATAGCCCGACTGCTTCATGCCACCATGCGGCATCTCGCTCGCCAGCATGAAATGGCAGTTGATCCAGCTTGCGCCATATTGCAGCCGTGCGGCAGCATTCATGGCCTTCGAGACATCCTTGCTCCAGACTGATGACGCCAGGCCGTAGTCGCTGTCGTTGGCCCAGCCGATCACGTCATCCTCGTCGGTGAAGCGGGTGACGGAGACCACCGGCCCGAACACCTCCCGGCGAACGATCTCGTCGCTCTGCAGGGCACCGGCGACCACTGTCGGCTGGTAGAAGAAGCCGGGACCATCGACGGCCGTGCCGCCGGTGGCGATCTCGATATGCTTCTGCTCCATGGCGCGCTCGACGAAGCTGGCAACGCGTGCCCGCTGGCGCGCCGAGATCAGCGGGCCGATCTCATTGTCGCTATCGTCGGTTTCATTGAACTTGATGGTGGAGACCGCGGAGGCGAGTTCGGCCACCAGCTTGTCGTAGATCTTCGAGCCCGCATAGACACGGCAGGCTGCGGTGCAATCCTGGCCGGCATTGTAGTAGCCAAAGGTGCGCAGCCCCTCGACCACCGATGCAATATCGGCGTCGTCATAGACGATGACCGGCGCCTTGCCGCCGAGTTCGAGATGCGTGCGCTTGACGGTCTTGGAGGCCGCCTGCAGCACTTTCTTACCGGTGGCGATATCGCCTGTCAGCGAGACCATGGACACATGCGGGTGGTTGATCAGCGGGCTGCCTACACTCTCGCCACGGCCGACGATGACGTTGACGACGCCGGGCGGATAAATGTCCGCGGCCGCTTCGGCCAGCTTCAGCGTGGTGAGCGGTGTCTGTTCGGAGGGCTTCAACACCACCGTGTTGCCCGCGGCAAGCGCCGGCGCGATCTTCCAGGCCGCCATCATCAGCGGATAGTTCCATGGCGCAATCTGGCCGCAGACCCCGATGGGATCGCGGCGAACCATCGACGTGAAGCCTTCGATATACTCGCCGGCGGCCATCGCCGGCACAACGCGCGCGGCACCGGCAAAGAATCTGAGACAATCGATAACGGCGGGAATCTCATCGCGCAGCACGGCGTGATAGGGCTTGCCGCATTGCAGGGCTTCGAGGCGGGCGAAGGTCTGCGCCTCCGCCTCGATGCGGCTTGCAAGCTGCAGCAACAGGGCCGAACGGGCAGCAGGCGTCAACCGGCCATAGCTCGCGAAGGCTTCGGACGCGGCCGCAACGGCGGCCTCCACCTGATCGATGGAGGCTTCGGGCATGGCAATCAGCGTCTCGCCAGTTCGCGGATTGAGCACATTCTCAACCGTCTCCGTTCCGGCGACGAACTCCGATCCGATCAGCATCTTGGAAGGCAGGACGACAGTCATTTTGGGCTCCGTCTGGGTCTTGTCTGTCTGATGTCAGCGCGAGCCGCCGGCAACATGCTCACCCTCGCGGGTCAGCCAGTAGGCGGCGAGAATGGGGAAGAAGGTCACGACCATCACCAGCACGGCGACCACGTTGGTTACGGGGCGTTCGCGCGGACGGACCAGTTCGTTGAGCATCCAGATCGGCAGTGTCGTCTGCTGACCGGCGGTGAAGGTGGTGACGATCACCTCGTCGAAGGACAAGGCAAAGGCGAGCATGCCGCCGGCCAGCAGCGCCGTGCCGATATTGGGCAACACAACGTAGCGAAAGGTCTGGAAAGCATCGGCGCCCAAGTCGAACGACGCCTCGACCAGCGACGGTGACAGGCGGCGGAAACGGGCGACCGCGTTGTTGTAGACGACGACGATGCAGAAGGTGGCGTGCCCCAGTACGATGGTGAACACCGAGAAGGGTATGTCCATCAGGTTGAAGGCCGATCGCAGGGCAATGCCGGTGATGATGCCGGGCAGGGCGATCGGCAGGATCAACAGCAGCGAGACGTTGTCGCGCCCCCAGAACCGAGCGCGCGACAAGGCTGCGGCGGCGAGCGTGCCGAGCACCAGAGCCAATCCGGTCGCCACCAGCGCCACATTGAACGACAAGGACAGGGCAGCCCAGATATCGGACCGTCCCCAGGCCACCGCGAACCAGCGTAGCGTCAGGCCCGGCGGCGGGAACTGATAACTCTTGTCCTCCGTGGTGAAGGCATAGACCACGATGATGGCGAGGGGCCAGTGCAGGAAAATGAGGCCGCCGATGGCGGAGAGCTTGAGCAGCAGCGAGGAGCGGTCAGAGCGCATCGAATGCCCCCAGCTTGCGGGCAAACGTCAGGTAGACGCCCATGATCAGGATCGGCACCACCGAGAAGGCAGCCGCGAGCGGTATGTTGCCGGCCGTGCCTTGCTGGGCATAGACCGCCTGGCCGAGGTAATACTGCGAGCCGCCGACGATCTGCGGAATGATGTAGTCGCCGAGCGTCAGCGAGAAGGTGAAGATCGAGCCCGCCACCACGCCCGGAAAGGCAAGCGGCAGGATGACATGACGGAAGGTGTCGCGGGGACTTGCGCCGAGATCGGCGCTGGCCTCGATCAGGTTGCCGGGCACCCGCTCCAATGCCGCCTGTATGGGCAGGATCATGTAGGGCAGCCAGACATAGCAGAAGACGATGAAGGTGCCGGTATAGGAGGCCGAGAGCGACGGACCGCCGATCACCGGCAGCGACAGATACCAGTCGAGGAGAAACTTGAGGCCGAGCTTGTCCAGCACCCAGGTATCGATGCCTTCGCGCGCCAGGATCAGCTTCCAGGCGTAGACCTTGACCAGATAGCTCGACCACAGCGGCATCATCACCAGCAGATAGAAGGCCGCCTTCATTAGGCCACGGGCATAGCGGGCGGCGTAATAGGCGATCGGGAAAGCCATGATGGCATCGGCGATCGTCACCAGCGCCGACATCAGCACCGTGCGAATGATGACATCGAGGTTGGCGGGCGCCATCAACTGCGTCCAGGTGGACAGGGTGAACTCGCGAACGATCACCCCTGAGAAATCGTCCAGACTGAAGAAGCTCTGTGCCAGCAGCGCGAAGAGCGAGCCGAGATAGATGACGCCGAGCCACAGCAGCGGTGGCGCCAGCAAAAGTGCGAGAAACAGACGCGGGTGTCGATAGACGGCGTCGATGAGCGAAGAGAGTGGCCCGCGCCGCCGCAGGGCAAGATCAGACATCGTTGCCCTCCCCATCCATGGCATGCAGTGCGCTGCGAGCCCAGCCGACCGTGACCGCTTGTCCCACGTCAAACGCCTGCGATGACGGGGCCATGGCGTAGATTTCAAGCCCGTTGATCTTGAGCCGCGTCTTGCGCATGGCGCCCTGGAACTGCTGGTCGATCACCTCGGCTGTGTGCCGGACGTCCATGGCATCGGCCACGGCGCCGATCAGGATCGATTCGGGGCGCAGGCTGGTCCAGCGGCTGACGCCGCCAAAGCGGGGCGCCTCGTCAGGCGTCAGCACGTTGGATGATCCGACGAAGTCGGCCACGAAGCGCGTCGTCGGTCGCTGGTAGATGTCCTCGGGCGTGCCGATCTGGACGATGCGGCCCTTGTTGAACACGGCCACCCGGTCCGCCATGGACAGTGCCTCGCCCTGGTCGTGGGTCACGAACACGAAGGTGAGGCCGAGTTGCTTGTGCAGGCGGCGCAACTCGTCCTGCATCTCCTCGCGCAGCTTGAGGTCGAGCGCCCCAAGCGGCTCGTCGAGCAGCAGCACTTTGGGTCGGTTGACCAGGGCGCGGGCGAGCGCCACGCGCTGTCTCTGGCCGCCGGAAAGCTGAGCCGGGCGCCTGAGATCCATGCCCTCGAGCCGAACGAGCGACAGCGCTTCCCGAGCGCACTTTTCGCGCTCGAGGCGCGGAACACCCCGCACCATCAACCCGTAGGCCACGTTCTGGAGCACCGTCATATGCGGAAACAGCGCATAATCCTGAAACACGGTGTTCACATCGCGCCGGTTGGGCGCCAGCCCTTCGGCCGTCTCGCCGAATATCTCGATATGACCTGCGGTCGGCTGCTCGAAACCGGCAATCAGCCGGAGACACGTCGTCTTGCCCGAACCCGAGGGGCCGAGCATGGCGAAGAACTCGCCCTGGCCTATCTTGAGATCCACCCCATCGACGGCGCGCACCGCACCGAAATGGCGGCTGACGTTCTCGAACATGACGGCGGTCGTGGATGTGGGTGTCATCAAGGAAGGCTCGTTGGAAAGAAGCAGGATGTCGCGGCTAAGGCCCAGCCCGTGCCCTTGCAATCCAGCAAGGCTACGGCGGGCAAAGGATGGCCGTTGCCATCGTGCAGCGACGGATATCGATCGGAACAGACGGTCGCCGACGTGCTGGCCCGGAGATCCTCTGGGCCAGCGCATCGAAGCGTCGCTCAACGGCCTCCGAGGATCGCCATATAGTCCGACACCCAGCGGTGATAGGGCACGCAAGCCTCGCCGGCCGAACACTTGGCGACGGGCGTGCGCCAGAAGCTGATCTTGTCGAAATTGTCGATGCCGTTGGTCTTGCAGCCTTCGTCGGTCAACAGTTCGTTGCCCTTGCAGGCGGCCGGAACCGACGGGACGGAACCGAACCAGGCGGCGACGTCGCCCTGCACCTTCGGCTGCAGCGAATGCTCCATCCAGAGATAAGCGCAGTTGGGATGCTTGGCGTTGGCGTGCAGCATGGTGGTGTCGGCCCAGCCGGTGGCGCCTTCAGAGGGAACAACCGAGGCAATCGGCTTGTTCTGGGAGACCAGGAGGTTGACCTGGAACGGCCAGGACGACGAAGCGACCACGCCCTCGTTCGTGAAGTCATCCACCTGTTTCATGGCGTCATGCCAGTAGCGCTGGACCAGTTCCTTCTGCGTGCGCAGCAGGTCGAGGGCGGCTTTGTACTGCGCTTCGGTCAGCTCATAGGGATCGGTGATGCCGAGCTCGGGATTGTGCGCCTTCAGATAAAGCGCGGCGTCGGCGATATAGATCGGGCCGTCGAAGGCCTGGATCCGCCCCTTGTTGGATTTTCCGTCCGGTAGCATCTGTTCCTGGAACACCACGTTCCAGCTTGTGGGCGCGCTGCCCTTGAAGGCTTCGGTGTTGTACATCAGCACATTGGCGCCCCATTGATAGGGCGTGCCATAGTGAACGCCGTCCACCGTGTGCCAGGGCGCGTTCTGCAGGCGCTCATCTACCGTCTTCCAGGACGGGATCAGATCGAGGTTGATCGGCTGCACCTTCTTGCCGGCGATGAGACGCAAGGACGCGTCACCCGAGGCGGTGACGAGGTCGAAGCCACCCTCGTTCATCAGCGACACCATCTCGTCGGACGTGCCGGCCACCTTCACCTGCACCTTGCAACTGGTCTGCTTCTCGAAGTCGGTGACCCAGTCGTAACTCTTGTCGGTCTCGCCGCGCTCGATGTAGCCGGCCCAGGCGACGATATCGACTTGCCCTTCTCCAGGGCCGATGGAGGCGAGCTGAGCATAGGATGGCGTGACACCAAGAAGCAGCGTCGGCACCATGCCCAACGCCATCATGCGCTTTGCAGAAGTGGTCATGTCGGTTCCCCTTGTCATGGGCACGATCGGTCATTGCCGCACCCTTAGGGAAAACCCTAACAAAACCTTGCTTTCTCGCAATTTCAAAAAATCAAGAAACAATATCGGAAATTCCGATATCACGAGCTACGGCATCAGACGCCCCGCATTGTGGGAGAGCGTGACTTCGATGAAGCGACGGGCATTAAGATTGTCGTGGGTGCCGCGCCGGCGCACCAGTGCCGCCTTCACCATGGGCATGGCCGCGGAAATTTGCCGTGCTTCCAGGCGCAGACCATCCAGCGACCAGGGGCGAAACACCAGATCTGGCAAAATGGCAACGCCAACTCCGCCAGCCACCAGCGAACGCACCGCCTCGACCGAGCGCGAGCGGAACGCGATATGTGGCCGCAAGCCGGAACCGCGCCAGAGATGATCGACTGGTTCTTCGATTTCGTCGATACTAAGCGCAATCTGCGGAAATTCCGAAATCATCTGGAGATCCAAGTGATCGCGTTCCGCCAGCGTGTGACCGGACGCCACCCACAGTCGATAGCGATAGGCTTCGAGCTCGTCGGCTGCCAGGGATTCGGGATTGTGCAGGCCCGACATGGTGACGAGCGCCAGATCTATCTCGCCATTCAGCAGCAGATGTTCGAGATAATCATGCCCGTCTTCCACGAGATCGACGCTGACGCCGGGAAAGGCACGGGAGAATCGCGCCAGCAGATCGGAGAGCACATAGCCGGCCACCAGCGACGTCACGCCGAGCGCCAGACGTCCCGTCACCTCAGGCGCGACATTGGCAAGCGCGCCCCGCGCGTCGGCGACGTCCTGCCAGATGCGTTCCGCATGCCTGCGAAACAACTGCCCCTTATGCGTCAGTCCAAGGCCGCGCGACTGTCGCTCGAGCAGCTTCACCCCGAGATCAGCCTCCAGATCCTTCATCGCCTCCGTGATGGTCGACTGCGACGTCGAAATTTGCGCCGCTGCCCTCGAAACAGAACCGGTCTCGGCGATTGCGAGAAAATACTGGAGCTGACGCAACGAGAAGGACATGGTCGTGCCCATGGGTGGTGCAGGTGTCGGTCGGTCCGCAAGGTGCGCCGATAATGGAAGTCGACTATCGCGCAAGCACACCGATCGAGGAGATCATCGCTGATCGATCCGGCGGTTTCCAGTATCATCCGGTGGAACGTAGCGCGGCCATTCATTATTCACTCTGCTCCAGTAGGATGGCGCCGGCCACCGCGAGAATGATGTCTTCCTCGGGAGAAACGGTGATGTGGCTCCGAGGGTCCCTGGCAGTGGTTGCGGCTATCCCGGCGATGGCCCATAACTCACGCTGTCCAAGCCGACGAGAAGATCGCCCGTGACCGATCCGCGAAGTCCCCTGTCGAAAGATCAGCCGCGCTGGCTCGGCGCCGTTCCCTCCGGCCGTGTGCCCATCGTGCCGCTGATCGCCGCCGCGCGCTGGCTGTTGCTGCTGATCATCGTCGCCGGCATCTATTTCTTCAGCGGCTTCGTCGTTCCGGTCCTCGCCGCCCTGGTGATCGGTTTTGCCACCTGGCCGCTGTTCCGCGACCTGACGCGGCTTTGCGACGGCAACACCAAGCTCAGCGCCTCGATCGCCCTGGTCTGCATCCTGCTGTTCCTGATCGTGCCGATGCTGGTTGCGGTCAGCTTCGCCTTCGATGAGTTCAAGGGCTGGTTCAACTGGCTCCTGGAGGCCAACCGCAGCGGCGTGGCCGTGCCGCCATGGATCGCCACCTTCCCAATGGCGGGGGACTGGCTTGCCGAGCAGTGGAACCTGCATGTCGGCCCGCCCGGCGCCATCGGCGAGCTCGTCCAGATGGTTTCCGGCGCCAACATCGGCAACATCTACCGGGTCGTCATGACGGCCGGCGGCGAGGCCTTCCGGCTGCTGCTGATGCTGCTGTTCATGATGATCGCCCTGTTCTTCGTCTACAAGGACGGCAGCGCCCTGGTGGAACAGATCGATCTCGTCGGCGAACGTATCCTGCCGACCCGCTGGGGGCGCATTTCGCGCATCGTGCCGGCCACCATCAGTTCCACCGTCACCGGCATGACGCTGATCGCCATCGGCGAGGGCATCGTTCTCGGCGTCGCCTACTGGATCGCCGGCGTGCCGTCGCCGGCCATCTTCGGCGTCATTACCGGCGTCATGGCGCTGATCCCCGGCGGCGCACCGCTCAGCTTCACCCTGATCTCGCTGTATCTCGTGGCAAGCGGGCACCCCGTCGAAGGGGCCGCGCTATTCGCTTGGGGAACCGTCGAGCTGTTCATCGTCGACAAGACGCTGCGGCCGCGCCTCGTCGGCGGTCCGATCAAGCTGCCCTTCCTGCCCACCTTCTTCGGCCTCGTCGGCGGCGTGAAGACCATGGGCTTCCTCGGGCTGTTCATCGGCCCGGTGCTGATGGCGCTGCTGGTCGCCATCTGGCGCGAGTGGCTCACCGAACTGCGGAGCGAGGAAACGACGGTCGTCGTGCCTCCGCCACGCGAGCCACCGGCCGCGGCCTGACGGAAGCGGTTTATTTGAGGGGAATGGCGTTTCGCGACTTGCCGCCCTGGTAGGCGTCCGACAGCTTCGCATAGTCCACCCGGATGGCGTCGGCCCGCGCCTGGAACTCTGCCCTGGCCGTAGCGTCACAGACGGCGATCAGGTCGGCGATGTGCTCGCTGTGCCAGAAGGCGTTGGTGCGGCGGTAGCCGCCCGGCTCCAGGGTGAAGACCTCTTTCAGTATCTTGAGGTCATGCGGGATCGAGAAGGCGTCCCGAGAATTCTCGTGGCTGAAGAAATAGAAGAAATTGTCGAAGCCGGCCCAGGTGATCGCTGACAGGCACATCGAGCAGGGTTCGTGTGTGGACAGGAAAATGAGCTCGCTGGTGTTCGGCCTGTCCTTGAGCTCGTAGAATGTCTTGATGGTATGCACTTCCCCATGCCACAGCGGGTTCTCGGTCTCATTGTTGGTTCCGGCGAGCACGACGGAATAGTCTTTCTTGTCGAGCAGTGCGGCACCGAACACCTTGTTGCCGGCGCCGACGCCCGCCCGCGTCAGAGGTAATATGTGATGCTCGATCGTCGTCAGCAACGCGTCGACGAGGCGTTCCGGGTGTCTCTCGCTCATGTCCGGTTCCGATTCTCGATTGTTCCCAGGCGATCATCGTCGCTGTCTTGGGCGCGTACAAGGTTTTGGAAGGGGCGTTGTTCGTCAGTTGGCAGCCACGGAGATCTGTTACCCGTTCTTCATAGGCTACTTGGTCGTATCCTTTACGGATGCGCCATCGTTTGGGGAGTGGCCGGCTGGCTTGGTTCTTCCAGATTTACCGGGCTGACCTCGCCGTGACGGACCGGGTGCGTGCCGACCTCAGCATCATCCGCCGCACGCGGTTTACCGGTCTTCGAAGGTGTGCCCGAGGTCTGACCGCCGATGCTTTGGCTACCCGCTACTCCAGTCGTCAGGGATCCTGCTTGGGTTCACACTGTGGCCTTTCCAGCCTCAGTTATATCTCCTAGTCTTGCCCACACACGGTTCATCAAAATCCAGCTCATGGGAGGGCTTGCGAGGCGGGCGACCGGAGAGGCAGGCACCAGTAAGCGGAGGGAGATGGAGAGCTTGACGATCTCGATGCCAACTGGAGCTAATCGGTGACCGCACCCAAGCTCCACCACTATGTCCCGCAATTCCATCTGCGACGGTTTGTCGATGAACGAGGTATGCTGTGGGCGTGGGACAAGCTAAGTGACCGCATCTTTCGGTCTCCACCAAAAGGAGTCGCCGCCGAGAAGCAGTTCTACCGTCTAACTCAATATGAGGCTGGCGGCCATGACCCCTTGGCAATGGAAAAACAACTGTCGGAAATGGAAGGAGAGGTCTCGCTAATCACCGATCAGTGGCTTAATTGGCTGCCTCAGATGGCACCGCTCGACAAAGTGCCAATTCCAAGCATCAACCGTTGGATCGTCGCACGCTTTCTCGCAGTCCAAATTCTACGCACACGCGACACGCGCGAACTGCTATCAGCGCTGGCCAGCGCCCATGGCGGCGAGCCGATAGATGCACGAGAGTTGCACACAGAACTCATATGGAACTTGGATGTAGTCGAGAGGCTTGCGAAAAGGTTCAGGCGTTCAATCTGGGTCTTTGCGCGCAACGAAAGTGCGACACCGTTCGTGACCTCGGACAATCCGATCGCGTTCCGTAGCCCGGACAATCGCCAATGGCTGAGGTCCCTCGTTTTGGTGCCGGGCGCCTACCTTGTTTTTGCGATGTCGCCCGGCGCGGTGCTCTATTGTCACCCGCGCGAGGGGGCGTTCCGCAAGCTCAGCAAGTTTAACGATTGCCTGTCACCGGTGGTTCTGGACGACGGCATGGTTGAGAGCGAGAATAGCGGACAAGTCTTTATGGCATCTCGGCTCGTGCTCTCTAGCAGGCCCGAGTTCGAGGCCGAACGCACTTTCGCGTCGACGATCGGCACTGACATTTACGCGCCCACAACGACCTAAAGCGCCGGACCGCAAACCAATATTGTCCTCAAGGGCCATCCGATTGGAGGCGAGTTGCGCTGCCATCAGAGATACACCGGCTGGCGGGATCATTCGGTCGCGATATTCGGCCTTCTCTATCGCGCCCATGCGACTCGCAACATGCACATAGGGTATGTCCTCGTTGGCGAATAACCTCTGGACGAGACGAGCAGATCTGGAAATTCACGGCTCTAGTGTGGGAAAATTTGGCTGGGGTGGCAGGATTCGAACCTACGGATGGCGGAATCAAAATCCGCTGCCTTACCACTTGGCGACACCCCATCCGGCGGCCTCGGCCGCGGTCCGCTCGATATAGCCGCAACCTCGGCCGACTGCAACACGGCTGGCGCGGCTCGATGCAAGGAGCCGTACCCTCTTCGTGCAGGCAGCGCGCGGTCATTTCGCGGGGCGTCCGACGGGGCGCAAAATCCCTGATCCACAAGTGTGATTTTGGGGCTTGCAGAGGCGGGGAGGGGACGCTATACACCGCCCCACCGACGGTTACGGAGTGTAGCGCAGCCTGGTAGCGCACCTGCTTCGGGAGCAGGGGGTCGCGTGTTCAAATCACGCCACTCCGACCATTCTTCCCGCAAATTCAACGACATGACGGTGTATGGCGCAAAGCGCCAGTGCGTTCGCGCATCGGCCTGATGCGGGCTCGCTGCTTTGCCGCAGTCGCTTGCCAAATATCGAGAGCGTCCGGGATGAAATTCGGTGTGGTCCGTTACCGGGCCGCCAGCATCGGTTCGCCCCTGGCCATCTCGGCGAAGGCGCGCATGGCATCGATGCTGCGGCGGGCGAAGCGGTCGAAGTCCCGGGGATTGTCGTGCTCGGCGATGAGCAGCGACGCGCCGGCCGCAACGGCCGTTTTCCACAACTTGGGCCAGGGCACGATGCCCGTGCCGACATCCGCCCAACCGTCCTCATCGGCCCGGCTGCCGCGCGGCGCGATATCCTTGACGTGGACGGCTGCGATGCGGCCGGCATAGCCTTCGAGCCACGGCTGCGGATCCACGCCGGCCAGCGCCACCCAGGCCACGTCGACCTCAAGATGCACGGCCGGGTCGGCGGCGATGTGCTGGATGGGCATAGATCCGTCCCTCAAGGGGCGGAACTCATAGTCGTGATTGTGCCAGGCGAAATCGAAGCCGCGTGACCGCAGAAGCCGGGCGATCGTCGCGATGCGGTCTCCGAAACGTCGCCACTCATCGGTGACGGCAGGGCGCAGCTCGACGGGAATGAAGGGGCAGACGAGGAGGCGCATGCCCAGCGTTTCGGCAATGCGGCATGCCGCGTCCGGATCGCTCTCCAGCATATGCAGCGAGAAGTGGCCGCTCAAGGCCGTGAGATCGCTTTCATCGAGTGTTTCGCGCAAGGCGGAAGCGTCGTCGTAGAGAACGTCCGTGGGTTCGACATTGGTGTAGCCGAGCGCGGCAAGGTGCGGCAGGTGATCGGTCACCGGCGGGAACAGCCGCGCCGAATGCAGCTGGATGGAAAACGGCAGGTCGCGCGCCACATCACCCTCCCATGACTGGCCCAATGGTTACGCCAGCCGGATTTCGCTGACGGCGATGCGGAAGCCTCCTCGACCGCATCATGACGGCGAAATCGAAACGTTGCCGGACTTCAGTCCGCTCCCCAAGAAGATCGTCTTTCATGAGAGACAGGCGCTTTCTGCCCCTAGCCGCTCTGACCAAACCGGATCTTCAGCAATCGATTTCATCGATGCTAACTTGAGCGATCCTGTCGTGGCAAGCTATTCTTTATAGGGGTCGAAAAAACGGCACGCCTAAGAGACGGCCTTTCCGAGGCCCTGCGGGCGGCCACCAACAAATACCTCGTGGACATTGCGGTCGCTGCCGAGCGTCATCAGGACGAACAGTTCCTCTTCGAGATCGCCGCTGCCAGCCGCGAGGCGATGGGCCATCGCCGGCGTGGCCGCGCTGTCGAGCACCACGAGGTCGGCATGGGCGCCGGGGGCGATGCGGCCGAGATCCGGCTCGCCGAGCGCCTCGGCGTTGCCGCGCGTCATCAGGTGGAAGGCCTCGATGGCCGACAGCTTCTGTCCCCGAAGCTGCATCACCTTGTAGGCCTCGGCCGCCGTCGCCAGCATCGAGTAGCTGGTGCCGCCACCGATGTCGGTGGCAAGCGCGATGCGAACGGGATGGGTGCCGCCTTCGAGGCCCTTGTAGTCGAACAGCCCCGAGCCGATGAACAGGTTGGAGGTCGGGCAGAACACCGCGACGGTGCCGCTTTCCGACATGCGCTGGATCTCGCGCGGCGTCAGGTGAATGGCATGCCCCATCAGGCTCTTGGGGCCGACCAGGCCGTAATGTTCGTAGACGTCGAGATAGTCGGCGCGCTCGGGGAAAAGACGCCGCACCGTGGCGATCTCCTCGAGGTTCTCAGAGAGATGCGTCTGAATGAGGCAGTCCGGGTGATCACGGGCAAGGCTGCCCAGCGCCTCCAGCTGTTCCGGCGTCGAGGTGATGGCAAAGCGCGGCGTGATCACCACCTTCTGTCGCCCGCGGCCGTGCCATGCGGCGATCAGCGTGGCCGTGTCGTCATGGGCCGATTGGGCCGTGTCGAGCACGTCCGGCGGCGCATTGCGGTCCATGGCCGTCTTGCCGACGAACATGGCGGTGCCGCGCCGCTCGCTCTCGGCGAGAAGGGCCTCGGCCGATCCCTTGTGGACCGATCCGTAGCAGACAGCCGTCGTCGTGCCGTTCCTGAGCAGTTCATCGATGAAGAAGCGGGCCTGAACGCCCGCGAACGCCGGATCGCCATAGCGCGACTCGGCCGGGAAGGTGTACTTGGTCAGCCATTCGAGCAGTTGCTCGCCGTAGGAGGCGATCACCTGCGTCTGCGGGAAATGGATATGGGTGTCGATGAAGCCCGGCAGGATCAGCTTGCCGGAAAAATCGTGAAGGATGGCGCCCTCGCCAGCCACCCGGCTCATCTCGCCGCCATCGACAACATCGACCACCCGTCCGCCCTCGGCGACCACGATGCCATCCTCGAAGTAGCTGTAGGCCGCGCTGTCGCCGGCCCCGTGCGGGCGCCGCTTGAAGGTCAGTACGCGACCGCGTACGAGGGTGCGGCCAGAGGGACGTCGATCGGAAGAGGTCAAACGGAGGCTCCGTCAGGGAGGGCGAGGGCCAGGGGCCGTCTCGCCGCCCAGAAAAGACGAGATGCCCAGCCGAGACAACAGAAAAGTCGGACCCCGCTACATCTTTTCACTTACCGGAGCCCGAAGGCGGAGCGGCCGCCTTGTTCCGGAAACCACGAGTGCGCCCATGCTTGACGATATCGAGATTGCTCGCGCCGCCCGCCTGAAGCCGATCGGGGAGGTGGCGGATCGTCTCGGCATTCCTGGTGACGCCCTGATCCCCTATGGTCGCCACATCGCCAAGATCGAGCATGGCTTCGTGTCCGAGGCGCGGCATCGGCCGCGCGGCAAGCTCGTCCTGGTCACCGCCATCTCGCCAACGGCGGCCGGCGAGGGCAAGACCACTACCACCGTCGGCCTTGGCGACGCACTCACCCGCCTCGGCCGCAAGGCAACGATCTGCCTGCGCGAACCGTCCCTCGGTCCCTGCTTCGGCGTCAAGGGCGGCGCGGCTGGCGGCGGCCATGCCCAGGTGGTGCCGATGGAGGCGATCAACCTTCATTTCACCGGTGATTTCCACGCCATCACCTCGGCGCACAATCTCCTGTCGGCGATGATCGACAACCACATCTACTGGGGCAACGAGCCGCGGCTCGACGGCCGGCGGATGACCTGGCGGCGCGTCCTCGACATGAACGACCGCATGCTGCGCCATCAGGTCAACGGGCTCGGCGGCAGCGCCGACGGCTTCCCGCGCGAGGATGGCTTCGACATCACCGTGGCCTCGGAGGTGATGGCGATCTTCTGCCTTGCCACCGACCTTGCCGATCTTGAGCGCCGCCTGAAACGCATCGTCATTGGCGAACTGGACGCCCGCTCCTACGCCACCGCCGACATGATCAAGGCGGCCGGCGCCATGGCGGTGCTGCTGAAGGACGCGTTGCAGCCCAACCTGGTGCAGACGCTGGAGGGAACGCCGGCCTTCGTCCATGGCGGACCGTTCGCCAACATCGCCCATGGCTGCAATTCGGTGATCGCCACCGAAACGGCGCTCGGCCTTGCCGATGTCGTGGTCACCGAGGCCGGCTTCGGCGCCGATCTCGGCGCGGAGAAGTTCCTCGACATCAAGTGTCGCAAGACCGGGCTTCAGCCCGATGCGGCGGTGCTGGTGGCGACCATCCGGGCGCTGAAGATGCACGGCGGCGTCGCCAAGGAGGACCTGGGCGGCGAAAATGTCGCGGCCATGGAGGCGGGATTCTCCAACCTGTCGCGCCATCTCGAAAACCTGCGCAAGTACGGCCTTGATGTGGTCATCGCCATCAATCGCTTTGCCAGCGATACCGATGCCGAAGTTGCCCGCCTTAGGCAACTGTGCGCCGAAGCGGGGGCGCCGGTGGCGCTCGCCACCCACTTCGCAGACGGCGGCCGCGGCGCCGAGGATCTGGCGCGCACGGTGCTTGAGGTTCTCGACGGGCCTCGCCGCCAGCCCTTCGGTCTTCTCTACCCGGACGACTTGCCACTGCCGGCCAAGATCGAAACGGTCGCCCGCGAGATCTACGGCGCGGCGTCGGTCGAATACGACGGGCGCGCCGCCCGTAAGCTTGCCGAGTATGGTGAGCGCGGCTTCGGCGGATTGCCGGTCTGCATTGCCAAGACGCAGGCGTCCTTCAGCGCCGACCCGCAGCGCAGGGGCGCGCCCAGCGGCCATGTTCTGCCGGTGCGCGACGTGCGGCTGGCGGCAGGTGCCGAGTTCGTCGTCGCCATATGCGGGTCGATCATGACCATGCCGGGCTTGCCACGTGTGCCGGCCGCCACCCGTATCGGCCTTGACGCCGAGGGGCGGGTGGTCGGCCTGAGCTAAGGATGCGCGCACGCTCTTGTGATGATCGCCAGAGCGGTTTGCGCTTTCACACCGGGGGTGATGCTCCTATTTCAAGGGGCAGCAGTATACTTTTGGCGTGATTTGGAGAGTGCGATGTCTTTCGACCTGGGATCTGAGCCTGCGGCCTCGGGCCGGCTCAATTGTTCGGTCGAGCTGCAGGAGTATCTTTCGGTCGTCCAGCGCGGCCTCAAGGCCATCACCGGCAAGTGGAAGGGCGAAATCCTGTGCCTTCTGTCGGAAGGACCGAAGCGCTTCAACGAGTTGAGACGCGGCATTCCCGGCGTCACCCAGCACATGCTGGCGGCGCAGTTGCGCGATCTCGAGAAGTCCGGCCTGGTGGTCCGCCACGATTACGAACAGGCGCCGCCGCGCGTCGAGTATGAGCTGTCGGAAGCCGGCAGGGCCTTGCGCAGCGTCGGCGACGCATTGCACGATTGGGCGAAGACCTACGCCCCGCCCTCGGAAACCCACCATCACTGAGCGATGGGACAAGGCCACGCCCCAAGCGGCCGCCTCACATGAAGCGGAAGCGGGCGTGCCGGGGATCGTGGCTTTCGTGGATGTAAATGGGCTCGCCGGTGAACTGCAGGCCGAGCTCGTTTTCGCGCCGCCACATCACTTCGGCCCGACGCAGGGATTGCTCCGTCGGGTCGAAAATGAAGAAGTCCTGCGGAATTTCATGGGCGTGGTCGCAGCGGACGCGCATGCCGCCGGAGCTGGTGTCACGCACAACGCAGTCGACGATATAGCGATAGTCGCCATAGACGATCTTCGCCGCCCTGAGCGTCCGCCGCCTGACCCCGTTTCTCTGCTCAACCGACATCGCACATGTCCCACCTGTCGCGGGAATGTTGGCAGCTACAGGTTAAGATTTGCCGAAGCCGCACGCCTCGCGCGGCTCGGTCGTCACCCCTGAAGCTCAGCCCGCCAGGGCGGGTTGGCGCCGGCTCTGGAGCAGGTGATGGCCGCGCAGCGTGTGCCGAAGGCCAGGGCGGCCGCGAGTTCGTCGCGGCTGATAGCCTCGATCGCCGGTCGTGCAATCCGGCCCGCCTCCTTGAGCGCCACCAGGAACGAGCCCTGGAAGGTGTCGCCGGCGCCGATGGTGTCGACCACCTTGGTGGCGGGAGCGGGAACCTCCACCCGGCCGGCCGTCTTGTGCCAGGCGATGACGCCTTCACCGCCGCGCGTGACGATGAAAAGCGCCGCGCCGCCGGCCAGGATGTCCTTGGCCTTGCCGTCAAAGTCGTTGCCGCCGAACAGGAAGTCGAAGTCCATGTCGGACATGCGCACGATGTCGGCGGTTCTCGCGAACTCCGCCATGCGGGCCGTGTAGGCGGCCTTGTCATGCGTCAGCGTCGGCCGGCAGTTGGGGTCGAAGGACAAGGTCGTCTTGCCCTTTGCCGCCTTGAACATCGCAAGATACTCGGACGCCACCGGCTCGTTGATCAGCGTCGTCGACCCGACATGCAGCGCCTCGATGGCCGGGAAGGGGATGCTTCCCTCCTGATAGGTCCAGAGGCGCGCGGCTGTCGTCTCGTCGTAGAAGGCATAGTGCGGTTCGTTGTTCACGAAGCGGACGAAGGCCAGTGTCGTCTCGTTGTCGGAGCGGCGAACGTATCGCAGCGAGGCGCCCGAGGCCGCCAGATGGTCGGCGATCATCGTCCCGAACAGGTCGTTGGAGATGCCGCCGACGAAGCCGGTAAGCGCACCGAGGCGCGACATGGCGACGGCGATGTTGAGGCAGGAGCCTCCGACCGCCGGTACATAGGCGTCCCGGCCATCGGCCGCCTTCACAGGCACGAAATCGATCAGCGCGTCGCCGCAGGCCAGTAACATGTGATTCCCCCGTGTTGCCTAGCACTCCAGTTTCAGTGCTAGCCAATCGGCGAGGCGGCTTCAATCTCTCCTATGGAGCATGGGGGGAACTTCTGATCACGTTGACAATGCCGGATTGTTCAATAGCGGTCGATCGACAGGTCAGCCGTCTCGATGTCGGGCGTGCGTCCCGAAATCAGGTCGGAGAGCGCCCGGGCCGATCCGCAGGCCATTGTCCAGCCGAGCGTGCCGTGGCCGGTGTTGAGCGAGAGATTGGCGTAGCGCGTGGCCCCGATGATCGGTGTGCCGTCCGGCGTCATCGGCCTGAGGCCCGACCAATAGGCGGCTGCCTTGAGGTCGCCGCAAGGGAACAGGCTGCCGGCGACATGTTCGAGCGTATCGCGTCGGGCGGGCGGCAGATCGGTGCTGTAGCCACCGATTTCGGCCATGCCGCCGACGCGCAGCCGGCTGCCGAGCCGGGTGAGCGCCACCTTGTAGGTTTCGTCGAGCACGGTGGAGACCGGCGCGCGCGTCTCGTTGGTGATCGGGGCGGTCAGCGAGTATCCCTTGACCGGATAGACCGGCAGCTTGAGGCCGATGGCCCTTCCCAGAACCGGCGACCACGAGCCGAGCGCCAGCACATAGTGATCGGCGGCGATCCTGCCTTCTGAGGTGATGACGCCACTCACCGTGCCGGCTTCCGCCTCGATCCGGGAGATCGAAACGCCATAGCGGAAGCGCACGCCCAAGCCTTCGGCGATCTTGGCCAGCGCATTGGTGAAGAGATAGCAATCGCCTGTCTCGTCGAGCGGCAGACGGAGACCGCCGACGAAGCTGTCTTTCACGGCTGCGAGCGCCGGTTCGGCACGGGCGACGCCGTCGCGATCGAGCAGTTCGAACGGCACGCCGTCGGCGCTGAGCACCTCGATGTCCCGGCCGGCGTGGTCGAGCTGCTTCTGCATGCGGAAGAGTTGCACCGTACCCTGCGAACGATGATCATAGGCAATCCCGGTCTCCTCGCGCAGGGCGATCAGGCACTCGCGCGAGTAGCCGGCGATGCGCAGCATGCGGCTCTTGTTGCGGGCGTAGGCGGCCGAGGTGCAGTTCGCGAGCAAGGACACGATCCAGGGCAGCAGATGCGGATCGAGCGTCGGGCGGAGAATGAGCGGCGCATGCCGCATGAGCAGCCACTTCACCGCCTTGAGCGGGATGCCGGGCGCGGCCCATGGCGTCGAGTAACCGGGTGAGATCTCGCCGGCATTGGCAAAACTGGTCTCGAGCGCCGGGCCGGGCTGGCGCTCGTAGACGGTGACCTCATGGCCGGCCTTGGCAAGATAGTAGGCGGTGGTGGTGCCGATGACACCGGCGCCGAGAACGGCAACTCTCATGTGAATGTCCCTGCTTCACAAATCCCATGCACTTGATCGAGCGTCGAAATCGCCGTCTTCTCGCGGCGTCTTCGGCATCGCGAGGCTCGACCGTCGCATATGCCTGAACTCTAGGTAGACCTCCGGAGCGGGTCCACATGAAAAAGACCGCGTCCGGTGCTTGGGAGGGTTGCAGGATTTAGCGGTCCGGAGGTGCCTCCTCGGCACCGCCCCCTCGCTTCAATCGGCGAGGCGCCTGTGCTATCGAAAGGCATGATTCATATTCGTGACCTCCTGCGCCTGTCCGGCGTTCTGATGTCGGCGGCTCTCGCGGGCTGCTCCGTTCTTGGCTCCGACTCGGACTTCGCGCCGCCGCCGTCGCGCGCCGCCACCTTCCGCATCACCGCCGCCGGCGTGCCGGGACTGCCGCCGGACACCGCCTTTTCCAAGAAGGCGATCGAGGCGTTGGAGCCCGGCTATGCCGTGTCGTCGGTGACCATGGCGACCGAGCAGAACGAAAGCGTCGCGGCCTTGGCGCTATTCCGCGACGGATTGCAGGTGCTGCAGGTTCTGCCCGGCGCGGGCGGGCGGATCGGCGCCGTTCACGGCGTGTCGGAAAGCCTCGTCGGCCCCAATGGCGAACGCATCGGCATGACCTTTCGCGAGGCGCGCATGGATCGTCTGTCCTGCCGGGAAGGGCAGGGCAACTGGCTCGCCATGCCGATCTGCACGGCGCGCGGCGCCCCCAACGTCACCTTCGTCTTCGCCATTCCCGGCTATATCTCGGCTGGCGACCTGCCGGACGACGCCACGCTGGCCAGTGCCACGCTCCAGCGCATCATCTGGGTGCCGCCGGTGGGCTGAGCGCCCGGCGAGGACCCGCAGGGCAACACGATGGCATATAAATGAAAGAGGCCGGGAAACCCCGGCCTCCTCCGTCTCAGGAACCCTAGAGCCTTCGCCGACCAAATTGAAACATTTGGTCGCCCAGCGACGGCTCCAGGTCATTTGTTGGAGCAGCCGCTTTTCGATCAGGTTGATTCAACCTGATCGGCGGGTGCTCTCGCGTTCGCCGATCAGCAGAACTGATTGACGATGGCTTCCAGCTTCTCCTGCTTGCCGCTCTTCGGCTCGGGATTGATGTTGTTCTTGGCAACATAATCCGCGAGGTCCTCGAGCGAACGCTTGCCGGCCAGGATGGCCTGACCCTCGGCGCCCTTCCAGCCGGCGTAACGCTCTTCGAGGTTCTTGGCCAGGCGGCCGTCCTCGATGATGGCGGCGGCGTTGAGCAGCGCCTTGGCGGCGGCATCCATCGACGCGGCATGAGCGATGACCAGATCTTCCGGATCGAGCGATTGGCGGCGCACCTTGGCGTCGAAGTTCAGGCCGCCGGTGGTGAAGCCGCCCGCCTTGATGATCTCCAGCATGGCCAGCGTCAGCTCAGGCACGTTCATGCCGAACTGGTCGGTGTCCCAGCCGAGGCGGTCATCGCCGCGGTTGAGGTCGACCGAACCGAAGATGCCGAGCGCGGCCGCCATCCCAAGCTCATGCTCGAAGGTGTGGCCGGCCAGGATGGCATGGTTCTGCTCGATGTTGACCTTGACTTCCTTCTCGAGGCCGTAGGCCTTCAGGAAGGAGTACACCGTGGCGACGTCGAAGTCGTACTGGTGCTTGCTCGGCTCCTTCGGCTTTGGCTCGATCAGGATGGCGCCCTTGAAGCCGATCTTGTGCTTGTAGTCGACGACCATGGTCAGGAAGCGGCCGAGCTGGTCCTGCTCCTGCTTGAGGTCGGTGTTGAGCAGCGTCTCGTAGCCTTCGCGGCCGCCCCACAGCACGTAGTTCTGGCCACCCAGCTCCTTGGTGATGTCGAAGACGTTCTTCACCTGCGCTGCCGAATAGGCGAACACATCCGGATCGGGGTTCGAGGCCGCACCCGCCATGAAGCGGCGGTTGGAGAACAGGTTGGCGGTGCCCCAGAGGAGCTGAATGCCCGTTTCTTCCTGCTTCTTGGCGAAGATGTCGGCGATGACGCGGACGTTCTTGTTGGATTCGGCGAGCGTCTTACCTTCCGGCGCCACGTCACGGTCGTGGAAGCAGTAGAAGGGCACACCGAGCAGCTGGAACAGGTCGAAGGCGACGTCGGCCTTCACCTTGGCGAGCTCCAGCTCGTCCGAACCGTTGAACCAGGGACGCAGGAAGGTGCCATTGCCGAACGGGTCGCCGCCACCCCAGGCGAAGGAGTGCCAATAGGCGACGGCGAAGCGGAGATGGTCCTCCATGCGCTTGCCGAGAACGACCTGGTCCTTGTTGTAGTAACGGAAGGCAAGCAGGTTGCGGCTCTCCGGGCCCTCGTATTTGACGGGCTTCAGATTGCCCCAGAACGGATGCGTCATCGTCTTTCCTCTCTTTGAAACTCGGTGCGAGCGAAATGGTCAGGCCAGCGCGTCCCGGACGGCCGGGTAGAGCGCGCGATACTTGGCGTAGCGGTCGGCATAGGCGGCAACGAGCGCCTTGTCCGGCTCGACGGTGCGGGCGACCGGCGGCGGGGTCAGGGTCTCGAAGGGATCGTCGCCGGTGGCGGCGATGCGCCCCATGCGGGCGGCGCCGAAGCCGCCGCCGTAGTCGCCTTCGGCGGTGATGTCGAGCGGCCGGTTCAGCACCGCCGCCATGATCTGCAGCCAGGCTTCCGACCGCGAGCCGCCGCCGACCGCGAAGGCGCGATCAATGTCGGTGCCGGCATCGTTGAGGACGCGCAGACAGTCGCGGAAGGCAAAGGCGACGCCCTCCAGCACCGCCTGCGTCAGTTCGGCGCGACCGGAGGTATGGCTCAAGCCGACGAACACGCCGCGGGCGGCGGCGTCATTGTGCGGCGTACGCTCGCCGGAGAGATAGGGCAGGAAGGTGACCGGAGACGGCTTGGCCGGCTTGGGATCGAGGCCCTTGGTCAGCTCCGGCGCCGGCGTCTCAAGAAGATGCGACAGCCACTGCAGGCTGTCGGTGGCCGACAGGATCACGCCCATCTGATGCCAGGTGCCGGGAACGGCGTGGCAGAAGGCATGCACGGCGCCCTCGGTGTTGGGCGAGAAGGAGGCATTGGAGACGAACAGCACGCCCGACGTGCCGAGCGAGGCGAAAGCCGCGCCGGGCTTGACGGCGCCCATGCCGATGGCGCTCGCCGCGTTGTCGCCGCCGCCACCGGCCACCACCGGCGCCTTGGCGATGCCCCAACGGGACACCAGTTCGGCGCGCAGCGCGCCGGAGGACTCGGTGCCCTCGACGAGGCGCGGCATGTGGTCGAGCGTGAGATCGGTGGCGGCCAGAAGCTCCTTCGACCAGGCGCGCTTGCCGACGTCGAGCCACAGCGTGCCGGCGGCGTCCGACATGTCGGACACATAGTCGCCGGTCAGCCAGAGCCGGACATAGTCCTTGGGCAGCAGCACCTTGGCGGTCTTGGCGAAGATCTCCGGCTCGTGCTTCTTCACCCAGGCGAGCTTGGGAGCCGTGAAGCCGGGCATGGCGATGTTGCCGGCGATGGCGCGCAGATCGGGGCAGCGGGCTTCGAGCTCGCCGCACTCGACGGCCGAGCGGACGTCGTTCCACAGGATGGCGGGACGAAGCGGCTTGTCAGCTTTGTCGAGCAGCGTCGCGCCGTGCATCTGGCCGGAAAGACCGATGCCGGCCACCGCGGAGAGTTCCTTCGGGTGGCTGACCTTCAGCTGATCGATGGCGCTCTCGGTTGCGGCGATCCAGCTGTCGCCATCCTGCTCGGACCAGCCGGCATGCGGCCGCGACACCTCGAGCGAAGCCGAGGCGGTGGCGATGATCTTCTCGCCGTCGCCGACGAGAACAGCCTTCACCGACGACGTGCCGATGTCCAGGCCCAGATAGGTGGTCATGGTCTCCTCCCAGTATACTTGAAATCCGGCTTGCTTCAGGCCCGCGCTAAAGAAGGTTGTCGCGCAGGAAAATGTCGATGCGGATCCGCTCCTGCTCGTCGATGATCTGCCAGTCGGAGGTCAGCGACAGCAGCACGCGCGCCGCCGACCGCACCTCATGACCGGGATCCTGGTTGATCACCGCGTCGATGGTCCCTCTCACCAGCGCTTCGCGGTTTTCCTCGATGAGCTCATGGGCGATGTAAACGATCTCGCGCGCCCGGCCGCTCGCCTCGAGCGCCGAGATGACGCCGGCATTGCCGGCGCCGGCGTTGTAGATGCCGGCAAGGTCGGAATGCTGGCGCAGGAGATCCTCGACCAGCTTGTGAACACGCGCCGGATCGTCGCGCCCCTCGCGCAGGGCGATGACATGCACCTCGGGAAAGTCCTGGGCGATCACTTGCTCGAAGCCGAAGCGACGCTCGGCGTGGTCGCGCAGCGCCAGCGAGCCGGCCACCAGCGCCACCTTGCCGGAATGATTGGGCAGGAAGCGGCCGATCAGCGAGCCGGCAGTGCGGCCGGCTGCAGTGTTGTCGATGCCGATGAAGCGATCTCGGCGCGAACTCGGGACGTCCGACACCAGCGTTACAACTGCGACGCCGTCGGATTTCAATGCGTTGATCGCCTCGCGCACGGCAGGGTGGTCGAGCGCCGCGACGGCGACACCCGCATAGCTATCCTGCCGAATTTCCCTCAATGCTTCGGCGAGGACCTCACCGTCGAACACGTCGACATGACGGATGTCGAAGCTCGCGCCTTTGTAGGGCAGCCAGTCGCCCAGGCGTTGGATCGTGGTTTCCAGCGCCTCGAAGAAGGGATTGTGGCCCCGCGGCAGGACAAAGGCGAAGCGACTGGTACCAGGCTGCACCCGGCCGGCCAGGCTGGACGGCGCGTATCCCAACTGGCGGATGGCGCTTTCCACCTTCTCGATGGTCACCGAACGCACGCCATCACGCCGATTCAGCACCCGATCGACTGTCGCCACACTGACGCCGGCCGCCTCGGCAACCGTCCGCAAGGTGATCTTCATTGAGGGGTCCAGCCTTCCAAATGATTTTTTTCACTCAATAAGGCTATGCAATTCCCTCGTCAATGCGCATTAGGCCGATCCGAACACTCATCCGGTGAAAACGAGCGACGCCGGCTTGAGGTCGCCGGCGTCGCTGCATCGGTCTCAGTTGGCGAGAGCGTCGAGGATGCGAACCCAGGAGCGAATGCCGCCGTGGTAGCTCGACACCTCGTATTTCTCGTTGGGTGAATGGATGCGGTCATCATCGAGGCCGAAGCCGATCATCAGGCTGTCCATGCCGAGAATCGACTTGAAATGCCCGACCACCGGGATGGAACCGCCGGAGCCGACCAGCGCCGGTGCCTTGCCCCATTCCGCTTCGAGCGCGGCGCGCGCCTTGCCCATCGCTTCGCCGTCGATCGCCAGGTGGACGGCCGGGCTGCCGCCATGCTCGCGGAACTCGACCTTGGCGTCAGCCGGCAGACGTTCCCGCACATATTGGCGGAAGGCATCGCGGATCTTCTGCGGATCCTGCCCGGCGACGAGGCGGAACGACACCTTGGCCTCCGCCGATGCCGGCAGCACCGTCTTGAAGCCGGGGCCGGCGTAGCCGCCGGCAAGGCCGTTGATCTCGCAGGTGGGCCGCGACCAGATCTTTTCCAGCACCGTGCGGTCCACCTCGCCGGCCGGCGTCGTCAGACCGGCGCCACCGAGGAAGGCGGCGGCATCGAAGCCGAGACTGTCCCAGTTGGCGCGCAGGTCCGGCGAAATGTCGGCGACGCCGTCATAAAACCCGGGCACGGTGACGCGTCCCTGGTCGTCGTGCAGACCGCCGAGAATCTTGGTCAGCACGTGCAGGGGATTGAGCGCGGCGCCGCCGAACGCGCCCGAATGGAGGTCGTGACTGGCGCAGTTGAGCGAGATCTCCTCACCGACGAGGCCGCGCAGCATGGTGGTGACGGCGGGCGTCTTGCGATCCCACATCTCGGTGTCGCAGACGAGCGCCACGTCGACGGAAAGCTCTTCCTTGTTGGCCTCAAGGAAGGGAATCATCGATGGCGACCCCGATTCCTCTTCGCCCTCCGAAAAGAAGGTGACGTTGACCGGCAGCGTGCCTGTCTCGGCAATCAGAGCGCGACAGGCCTCAAGAAAGGTCATCAACTGGCCTTTGTCGTCCTGTGCGCCGCGCGCAAGAATGCGCTCGCTGCCGTCGGCCAGCTTTTTCACCACGGGCTCGAAGGGCGGCGAATCCCAGAGGTCCAGCGGGTCGACTGGCTGGACGTCGTAGTGGGCATAGAACAGCACGTGCGGCTTGTCGGGGCCGGCCTTGGTGTAGTGGCCGACCACCATAGGATGCTTCGGCGTCGGCCGCACCGAGGCGTCGAAGCCCAGCGCGGTCAGTTCGCCCACCAGCCAGGTGGCGGCGCGGGTGCAGTCGTCCTTGTAAGCGGGATCGGCGGAAATCGAGGGAATGCGCAGGAAATCGAACAGGCGATCGAGGCTGTTGGGAAAGTCGGCGTCGACGCGGGACAGAACGGCATGAACGGACATCGGTGTCTCCAGGTGAGATGATCCCTTATAGTCCAATCGCTGCCGGCGCGACGAGCCCCAAGCCGCCTGCCGCCACAATGCCACGGGCATACGCCCAGAGATGTTGCGTGTTATTGAATATGCAAGAAATACTATAAAATCCCATCCGCATTTATTTCCACTGTTATCGGAACGGCTTCGGGCAAGTTTTTTCCCTGCGACAGGCATTTCCGGACCCCAATCTTTATGAAATTCAGAGTGGTGAATTCTCAGAATGTAATCAGAAGGGGTATTTCCCGCAGCGACCAAATGAAAAAATTTCGGTCAGATAATTGAAACCGCTTCACCGTCGCATGTGCGAGTCATGTTTCTGAATGAATACATCATGTTTTTTTCATATAATCTGACGGAGAGACACCGAAGCGAAAGTCGATACTGAGATCGACTCCGAGAAAACTGTATTGAATCCGTCAAAACTGGGAGAACATCGAAGATTATGCAAAAACATAAATAGGATAAATGGTTCGTAGTTTCCCTTTTTGATCCGATGGACATAGCATTTCGTGTGATATTGTCCGCTTTTCTCCCTAAAGCCTTTATCTGGTTCGGAATGTGCTCTAGAAGGAACCTATTCGATCGCTCATGCGTTCTCATGCGAAAAGTAGCTTAAGCATGCGAACGCATGCCCCGAACTGACGATCTTTCGGGTGGCTGTGGAGGTGGGGCGAACCATGAATACGCCGGATGACATCCTAGCTGACGCAGTTGGCCTCCGCACATACTCCAGTGCAAACAAGATTTTCGAGGTCATCGAACGCCGTCTTTTGGGACATGGCGCCAGTCATGTGTTGATCTCCGGCCTGCCGATGCCGGGGCGGCCGGTGGAGCCGCTGGTTCTCCACATTCGCTGGCCGGATATCCGCTCCGAGCGTGGACAGCTCATTACCATCTCGAAGGGGGACCCGGTGCTGGAGCGCTGCCGCGTCGCCCACCGGCCCTGCCTCATCGACGGCGTCAGCATTTCCGGTCACTCGGATCTGGTAGCCGCCGCCGGCCCCGAGGCTTCGGCGCGTATCGTGGCGGTGCCGATTACCTCGATTCCACCCTACCAGGCGGCGGTCATCGGCCTGGGCGAGGCGTTGTCGCTGACCGAGCTCGATCTCGTCGCCTTTGACTTTCTCTGCAATCAGGCCTTCCGCCGCTTGAGGGCGCTCGGCTACCTCATGGATTCCCGGCCGGGCGATCTGTCGACCCGTGAGCGCCGCGTTCTCGAACTGACGGCGCTAGGCATGACGGCCCAGGAGATCGCCGAGAGCCTCAACATTTCCCAGCGTACGGTGCATGCCCACCTTCAGAACGCCGGCGAGAAACTGGATGCCACCAACAAGACCCAGGCAGTGGTCGAGGCGTTGCGCTACGGGCAAATCTCGCTCGCCAGCTGACGCCTGTCCGCGATAGTGTGGCCAAGGCCCGCCGGTCCACCGGCGGGCCTTTTCGTTGACCTTCGATCCAATGGCGGCGTTGAGGGACAACCGGGCGCTGGGTTAGAACTTGGGGCCGATGCGGATATAGGAGCCGAGCATGCTGGAAGAGGGCAGGGTCTATCTGGGATCGAGCACGAAGCCCGAATATCTGACGCTGAAGCTCGCCAACCGGCACGGTCTCATCACCGGCGCCACCGGCACCGGCAAGACGGTGACATTGCAGGTGCTGGCCGAAGGCCTGTCGGATGCCGGCGTGCCGGTGTTCTGCGCCGACGTGAAGGGCGACCTCTCAGGCATCGGCGCCCCCGGCGAGGCCAAGGACTTCCTCGAGGAGCGGGCGCGCTCCATCGGCTTTTCCGACGAGTACCAGCTCCGCGCGGCTCCTGCCGTCTTCTGGGATCTGTTCGGCGAAAAAGGCCATCCGGTCCGGACGACGATTTCCGAAATGGGGCCTCTCCTGCTGTCGCGCCTTCTCGAACTCAACGAGACGCAGGAAGGCGTGCTCAACATCGTCTTCAAGGTGGCGGACGACGAGGGGCTGCTGCTGCTCGACCTCAAGGATCTGCGCTCTCTGCTCACCTATGTCGCCGAAAATGCCGATGCCGTGGGGGCGAGCTATGGCAACGTCGCCAAGGCGACGGTGGGCGCCATCCAGCGGCAGCTTCTGGTGCTGGAGCAGCAGGGCGGCAATCACTTCTTCGGCGAGCCGGGCTTGCAGATCTCCGACCTGATGCAGGTGACGGGCGACGGCAGGGGCGCGGTCAACGTGCTGGCCGCCGACAGGCTGATGCAGACGCCGCGCCTTTACGCCACCTTCCTGCTGTGGCTGCTGTCGGAGTTGTTCGAGGATCTGCCGGAGGTTGGAGATCTCGACAAACCCAAGCTCGTCTTCTTCTTCGACGAGGCGCATCTCTTGTTCGACGAGGCGCCCAAGGCGCTGATCGACAAGGTGGAGCAGGTGGTCAAACTGATCCGATCCAAGGGTGTCGGCATCTACTTCGTCACGCAGAACCCCCTCGACATTCCGGAAAGCGTGCTCGCCCAGCTCGGCAATCGCGTGCAGCACGCGCTACGCGCCTATACGCCGCGCGAGCAGAAGGCGGTGAAGGTGGCGGCCGAGACCTTCCGGCCCAATCCCGATTTCGACACCTTCACGGCGATCACCGAGCTCGGCCAGGGCGAGGCGCTTGTCTCCATGCTGGAAGGCAAGGCGGTACCGTCGGTCGTGGCCCGCACCCTGATCCGTCCGCCGTCATCTCGGCTCGGGCCGCTGAAGGATGAGGAGCGGGCGGCGCTGATCGCGGCGAGCCCGCTCACGGGATATTACGACGAGGCGGTCGACCGGGAATCCGCCTTTGAAGTGCTGAAGGCCCGCGCCAGCGGTGTTCAGCAGCCGCACGAACCGGTGGAGGCGCCGCGCAGGCGCGAGAGCCCAGGCTTCAGCGTACCGGATTTCGGCTGGAGCCGCAGCCGACCCACCGCACCTGAGACTCGCTACGACGAGCCTGACCGCCGGCCGCGTCTCGACGAGTATGAAAGTGCAGCCGAGCGCCGCCGTCGCGAGGAGCGAGCCTCCCGCCGCGACACCTATGGCTATGGTGGTCGGCAGACGGTGGCCGAGGCCGCCATCAAGTCGGTCGTCCGCTCGGTGTCGAGCCAGGTCGGTTCGCAGATCGGCCGGGCGCTGGTGCGTGGGGTGCTTGGAAGCTTGCTGAAGTAGCCGTCACCAGCTTTGGGCGGGCGGCTCCTTTCGGGCCGCCGCCAGCGTGTCGATGCGCTGGGCGGTGTCCGGCTCGGCGAGAAGCGCCTCGAGCGGCGCAGTCATGCGCCGCCGCCAGTTGGGATGCTCGGCGATGGTGCCGGGCAGGTTGGGCTGCTCCTCGAGCGCCAGAATATCCTCGAGCGGTGCGATCGCGAGGCGCGAACGCGCCCGTCCGATGTGGCGGAGCGCCGCTTCGACCACCGGAGCCGGATCGTCGGACGCGGGGCGCGGTTCGCTGCCGCCGAAGGTCGCCCACAGAAGGCCACGGTCCCAGGCTCGCCGGTCGTCTTCCCGCTCGCGGTTGGAATCGACAGGAAGGCGACCAAGTTCGTCAGCCCAGTCGAGATCGCGGCCCGTCCACCAGCCGGCAACGGTGGCGGTGTCGTGGGTGCCAGTCATCGCAACGCTATCGGGCGGATAATCCTGCGGACCGATGAAGCCGTGATCGAGCGCCCGCTCGAACCACAGGACGCGCATCCCGAGCATGCCCTCGGCATCGATCGCCTCGGCGAAGCCGCCCGGCTTGGTGCCGAGATCCTCGGCGACGATGAGCGCCTTGGCTCGGTGGGATTCGAGCGCCGCGATACGGGTAAGGTCGCGGAAGGGATAGACGAGATAGGCGCCATCGTTCGACGATCGCCCTTCCGGCATGACCCATAGGCGTGACAGTCCGAAGGCATGGTCGATCCTGAGGCCACCGGCCCGACTCAGCGCCGACCGGAGCGTGGCGATCCATGGTGCATAGCCGCTTTCGGCGAGGCCGCGTGGGGAGAAGGTGGTGAGCATCCAGTTCTGCCCGAGCGGGCCGAGCGGATCGGGCGGCGCGCCGATGGTGAGGCCATGGAGCAGGTGATCGCGCAGGCTCCAACTGTCGCTGCCGCCGGTGTGGACGCCGACCGCGAGATCGGCCAGAAGGCCGACGGCCATGCCCGCCGCCTCGGCATGGTCCTGCACGGCAACAAGGCTCTCGTGAGCCAGCCATTGGACGAACAGATGGAAGGCGATCTCGTCGGGGTTCTCGGCGGCGAACTGCCGCACGGCCGCGCCATCGGGATCGTGGAACGGCGCCGGCCAGGTTCGCCAGCCGTCGAGCCCGCGTGCCCGGAACCGCGTGTCGAGCGCGTCGAAGATGGCATGGCGGCGCAACGCATCGCCTTCGGCCAAGCTGTCGCTGACGACACGGGACCGAAACTCCGGCGTCAGCGCGTCGAAGGTCGCCCTGAGCTGGGCAAGCCGCTTCGGCAGCGCGCCTTCCCAGTCGATCAGCGCCTCGCCGTCCTCGCCGGCCGGCAGCGGCGGCAGACCGACCAGTGCCGGATCGCCCATGGCGCCGTTGAGGAACAGACGGCTCGACGGCGAATAGGGGCTGAAGCCGATGCCGTGCCCCGGAAAGAGGGCGTGGACCGGGTTGATCATGACGACATCGGCCCCACGGGCCGCGAAACGCCGCACGGCGTCATCGAGATGGCCGAAATGGCCGAAGGGCTGCGGCACCTCGCCACGCAGCGACGGGATCTGGATCGACGGCCCCCAGACACGGCGGTCGGCGCCAAGGCCGTCGAGGCCATGGCAGCGGGGCGGGGCGACGGCAAGCGTCAGATCGTGCGAGCCGATGGCGAGACGGTAGTAGCCGGGCTCATCCACCGCCGGCAGATGGCCGCCCTCGATCCGCAGCATCCGGCTTGTGCCATTCTCCGCCACCAACTCTGCGCGGGTCAGACTGTCAGGCAGCGCTATGGGCCTGCCGGCATCGGCGACGAGCAGGGCCGGCGGTCGCCGCCTCTCATCCTCGATCTGCGCCAGGCTGAGCGCGATGGCCGCCGCGCTATCTGCCGGATAGCCGAGCGCGGTGGCGACGGCGCCAAGCGCCTCGTCGCTGACCGTCTGCGGCCGGCCGGCGACATCCCACCAGTTCCGCACCAGGCCGATTGCCGCGGCGAGCGCGTGAAGCTCGGTCATGTCTGCCTCCACTGGGACTGCGGCGGAACCTCGCCGGCATCGCTGAACGCCCTGCCGGAACCGGCGGCTTGGGCAAGGTGGGATGAAGCTACGTTTTCCGGCACGAAGCGGCCATCGCTGGTCAGAGCTTGGTGAGGCCGGTGAGGTCGGGCAGCTCGGCCGCCGGGCGCATGTCGGGATATTCGTCGAGCGCACCTGCGCGATTGATCCAGACGGTGCGGAAGCCGAACTTGGAGCCGCCGGCCACGTCCCAGCGGTTGGACGACTGGAAGGAAATGGCACTCGGGAAAACGCGGAAATGCGTGGTCGCCATCTCGTAGACGCGCGGGTCCGGCTTGTAACAGCCGATCATGTCCACCGACAGTACGTCGTCGATGATGTCTCCGAGACCGGCGGCCCGGATCGCCCGGTTGAGCATCAGAGGGCTGCCGTTCGACAGGATGGCGATGCGGGTGCCGGCGATCTTCAGGTCGCGCAGCACGGCCGGCACTTCGGGAAAGCAGTCGCAGCTGCGATAGGCTTCGAGCAGCTTCTCCCTGAGGTCCGGGTCGACCTGCGGATAGGCGGCGAAGGCCGCGTCGAGCGCGTCCTTGGTCAGCGCCCAGAAGTCCTTGTAGGCGCCGGTTGCCGATCGGATCCAGGAATATTCGAGCTGCTTGGTGCGCCAGAGTTCGGAGAGGCGCTGCGCATCCGGCCCGAGTTCGGCGGCGTGCCGGCGGACGGCCGAGTGGACGTCGAACAGCGTGCCATAGGCATCGAACAGAAAGATCGGATGGTACATACGCTGTCTCCGCTTTCAGCCGCCGATTCGTGCATCCGGCGGCTTTCGCAACTTCGGTATCGGATATATTCGGTTATCTTGAAACCGGCAAAACAGACATGCGGGAAAGCCTGCAGAGGGGCGGGTTTTCATCGGGCCGTTGCCGCGCCGCCGCGTTGAGCGACGACGAGGTGCCGACCGCAGCGAGAAACGGAAGGACAGTATCGTGGCTTGGTCTCAGACCTGGACGTGGTTGGATGGCAAATGGCACGAGGGCAACGTGCAGATCATGGGCGTCAGGACGCATTCGTCCTGGCTCGGGTCGTCGGTGTTCGACGGCGCCCGCTATTTCGAGGGCGTGGCGCCCGATCTCGACCTCCACTGCCAGCGCGTCAATCGCAGCGCGCTTGCCATGGGGCTTGATGCCCTTCACCCGGCCGAGGAGATCGAGGCGCTGGCCCGCGAGGGCTTCTCCCGCTTCTCCGGTGACGCGGCGCTCTACATCCGTCCAATGTACTGGGCCGAGGAGGGGGGCTTCATGGGCGTGCCGCCGGAGGCCGGTTCGACCCGCTTCTGCCTCACTCTCTACGAGGCGCCCATCCCGTCGATCGACGAAGGCTATGCCGTGACCGTCACGCGCTACCGCCGTCCGCTGCCGGAGACGGCGCTGGTCAACGCCAAGGCCGGTTGCCTCTATCCCAACAATGGCCGCGCGATGCTTGAGGCCAAGGCCAAGGGCTTCGACAATGCCGTGCTGCTCGACGTGCTCGGCAACGTCTGCGAACTCGGCACGGCCAACCTGTTCATCGTCAAGGACGGCGTGGTGATGACGCCGGCCGCCACCGGCGTGTTCCTCGCCGGCATCACCCGGTCGCGCATCCTCCAACTTTTGCGCGACGACGGTTTCGACGTGCGGGAGTGCGTGCTGAAACTGGAGGATCTCGCCGCTGCCGACGAGATTTTCGCCGCCGGCAACTACGGCAAGGTCACGCCGATCGTGCGTTTCGAGACGCGCGATTTCCAGGTCGGACCGGTGACCCGCCGCGCCCGCGACCTCTACTGGGCCTTTGCCCACGCCTGATACCGCTTCCGTCAGGTTTCGACCTTCCGGGGCGGAACCTGACGGAAGCGGAAGCGCCCAAGCGGGCGCCGGCCGGTCAGGCCGAAACCCGCTTGAGCTGGATGAGTCCAGATCAAGCGGATCGGGTGTAATCGGCGCGATTTCCTTGCTCCATCCCCTTGAAAACGTCGCTCTCGCGGCGGATTTCAAGGGGATGCGATCCCGGCGGTGCCGGTCGCACGGATTGCGAGGAGGTTGGCATGCGAACGGCAACGATTCTGGGATTGACGATAGCCCTCACGTTTGGCGCCGCGCTTCCGGCGGCGGCCGCATCCTTCATTGCCAGGCCGACCGAGCCCTTGGCCTGTCCGGGCGGGGCAACTGGTGCAAAACTCTGGCAGGGCTATTTCCACGGCCGCAAGGAGACGAACAGCGGCTGGATGAAATATGAAGATACCGCCGAGCGTTTTTGCTTCCGGACGGAAAAGCTGTGCCGCAACTGGCTCTACAACATGCAGAGCGAGTATACCTACATGGTGTGGTCCGCCGTCTGCACCCGCGGCGGCGGCTGACGCTCAACCGTTCCGGGTCGGCTGCGACGGCCCGCGCGGCCGCCTGGAGCGTTTGACCACCACCGGAACCACGGGCGTTGCCCGCGCGCCGACGAGGTCGCCATAGACGGCTTCGTTGGTCTTCTGGCGGAAGCCGATATGGGTGATCGAGAAGCCCGGGTTTTCCGGAAGGGGCGGCGGAGGCACATCGGGAGATGCATCCTGCAACAGGCCCCGATTGCGCAGCGAGGCCGCTTCGCGCAAGGCCAGCAACCGCTCCTCCGAGACGATTTCCGCCGGCTGGCCAGAGCGGCGCTCGGGCCCACGGTAGGTCGGATCGTTGCGTCGCCGGCGATCCGGACCGAAATAGCCCGATCCGGTCTTCACGTAGACGCGTGGCCGTCCGAACACGGTCAGCAGCCGCTCGGCGAGATAATTGGACGACATCGGCTTGACGGCGATTTCGTCGATGCCGGCCATGACGGCCTTCTGCACGTTCTGCCGGCTGGCGTGGCCGGTCATCAGCAATATCGGCACCATGCGATTGACGACGGCGCCGCCGTGACGGATGCGGTCGGCAAAGGCAAATCCGTCCATCGGTTCCATCCCGAGGTCCGACATGACGAGATCGACGTGATGGTTGGTCAGGAACTCAAAGGCTTCCTCGGTGCCGGAAAACTCGTGAATGTCCTGAAAGCCGAACTCGCCAAGCATGCCGGCCACGAAGCGGCGAAACCGAGGGCTATCGTCGACGATGACGATCGTTCGAGCGATGTAGTCCGTCAGTTTAGGCATGATGCCCCGTCAGCCGTTGCACGAGTGGAAACAATGACCCGGGGGCGAACCACTCCGGGACCCACAACGACAGTGATAGTGGCAAGCGTTGCGCCGGACAACACATATCGCCGAAAAACAACAGGGGCTTCGGACAAGCCGAAGCCCCCATGAAATGCGTAGCGTCTTGACCAGCGGAACGCCGTGAGAAACCCGATCAGCCAGCCTTGCTGTAGAGTTCGGCAACGAACTCCCAGTTGACGAGGTTGTCGAAGAAGGCTTCGAGATACTTCTGACGCAGGTTGCGATAGTCGATGTAGTAGGAATGCTCCCATACGTCGACACCGAGCAGCGGCGTGGCGCCGGAAACCAGCGGATTTTCGCCATTCGGCGTCTTGGAGATGGCGAGCTTGCCATCCTTCAGCGACAGCCACGCCCAGCCGGAGCCGAACTGCGTCATGCCGGCCTGGATGAAGTCGGCGCGGAACTTGTCAAGGCCGCCGAGGTCCTCGTTGATCTTGTTGAGGAGCTCGCCGGGAATGGAGCCGCCGCCATTCGGCTTCATCCACTGCCAGAAATAGAAGTGGTTGTAGTGCTGGGCGACGTTGTTGAAGAGGGCGGGGTTCTTGCCGAAGGAGCCCTTGACGACCTCCTCGATGCTCTTGCCTTCCCACTCGGTGCCCTTGATCAGGTTGTTGCCGTTGTTCACGTAGGCAAGATGATGCTTGTCGTGGTGATACTCGAGCGTCTCGCGCGACATGTAGGGGCCGAGCGCGTCATAGGCATAGGGAAGGTCATTGAGCTCGAAAGCCATGGTCGTCTCCTCTCAGGGAAAAAACAGCGTTCTGAAACCGAGCATCGCCGTCGGGCGGTGGTGCATGCGGAATAGATAGTCACTTTTCCTGATGGCGGCAATGAGTCGCGTGTCGATTCATGGCTCCCATGCGCCAATCGATGAACAAAACAAATTACTTAGCTCTTCCCATCACCTTTAACGCGAAGGCATATTCGAGCGCCGTTTCCTTCAGCTCGTCGAAGCGGCCGGAGGCGCCGCCATGGCCCGCGTCCATGTTGATATGCATGACCTGCGGGTTGTCGTCGGTCTTCAGCGCCCTGAGGCGGGCGATCCATTTTGCCGGTTCCCAATAGGTGACGCGCGGGTCGGTGAGGCCGGCCAGCACGAACATCGGCGGATAGGCCTGCGTCATCAGGTTTTCATAGGGGCTGTAGGATGCGATCAACTGGAAGTCGGCGATGCTTTCCACTGGGTTGCCCCATTCGGGCCATTCCGGCGGCGTGAGCGGCAGCGTGTCGTCGAGCATGGTATTGAGCACGTCCACGAACGGGACGGCGGCCAGCACCGCCCCCCAGAGCGATGGCGCCAGATTGGCGACGGCGCCCATCAGCATGCCGCCGGCCGAGCCGCCATGGGCGACGATGCGCCCCTCCGAGGTGAAGCCTTCGGCCGCGAGATAACGGGCGGCAGCGATGAAGTCCTTGAAGGTGTTCGGCTTGTTGTCGCGCTTGCCGGCCAGGTACCAGCGGTGGCCCTTCTCGTTGCCGCCGCGGATATGGGCGATGGCGTAGACGAAGCCGCGGTCCACCAGCGACAGGATGCGCGTCGAGAACGAGGCGGGAATGGCGATGCCATAGGCGCCATAGCCGTAGAGAAGGCAGGGCGCCGAGCCGTCGAGCGGCGTGTCGGCACGATAGAGCAGGGTGACCGGAACGCTCTCGCCATCGGCGGCCGGCGCCATGACGCGGCGCGTCACGTAGTTAGTTGGCTCGTGGCCGGACGGAACCTCCTGGGTCTTCCTCAGGAAGCGCTCGCCGGTCGACATGTCATAGTCGTAGACCTGTGCCGGCGTGGTCGGCGAGGAGTAGGTGAAGCGGACGACGTTGGTGTCGAACTCATAGGAGCCGGACAGCCCGAGCGAGTAGGCCTCTTCCGGAAACGAGATGGCGTGCTCGTGCCCGCTCGAAAGCTCGCGGATGACGATACGTGGCAGGCCACCCACCCGCTCGAGCCGCACCATGCGTCCCTGGAAAATCGACATGGACAGGATGAGGCGGCCCGGCTCGTGGGCAACGACATCGACCCAGTTGTCTCGGCCGGGGTTCTTCAGCGGCGCATTGACGATCTTGAAGTCCTCGGCGCCATCGGCGTTGGTCAGGATGTAGACGCGGTCGTCGCCATCGTCTTCGATCGAATACTCCACCTCGGTTTCGCGCGCCGTGACGAGACGCGGCGAGCTGTCTGGCGCCGCTGCGTCGATCAGGCGGACTTCCGAAGTCTGGTGATCGTGGGAATCGATGACGATGAAGCGGCCCGACTGGGTCTTGTCGACACCGCAGAAGAAGCCGGAGTCCTCCTCGACGTAGACGACGATGTCCTCCGAGGTCGGGGTGCCGATCACGTGCCGCAGCACCTTCTCGGTCCGGTGGTTGTCGTTGACGTAGGTGTAGAAGAACGAGCGGGAATCGGCCGCCCAGGCTACGCCGCCAGCGGTGTTGGGAATCTCGTCGGGGAGGTCGGCGTCGGCATCGAGATCGCGGACACGGATGACGTGGAACTCCGAGCCGGTGTCGTCGACGCTATAGGCGAGCAGCTTGTGATCGGGGCTGTGGCTGGCGCCGCCCAGGCTGAAATAGGGTTTGCCGCGCGCCATCTCGTCGGCGTCGAGCAGCAGTTCCTCCGGGCCGCCGTCGCGCAGGGTGCGGACGAGGCGGGGATGTTGTGCGCCGGTCAGATAACGGCTGGCATAGGCATAGGGACCGTCAGGAAGCGGCACCGAGGAATCATCTTCCTGGATGCGGCCGCGCATTTCGGCCACCAGCGCTTTCTGCAGGTCGACCGTGTCGGCCATGTAGGCGTCGCAGAAGGCGTTCTCGGCGTCGAGATGGGCACGGATGCCGGGATCGAGAAGGTCGGGATCTCGCAGGACGTCCTGCCAGTTGTCGGCGCGAAGCCAGGCATAGTCGTCGACGAGATCGACGCCGTGGACGGTCGTCACAACAGGCCGCTTCTCGGCGAAGGGGGGCTTCATCTCGGTCATGGATGCTCCGAAAAACTGCAAAACGGCTGGAGGGATAGCCCCAAAGATGCCGGCAGGGCAACTGTCAAACACGCCGCCGGACGATCAGGTTCCGATAATGTCGAGGTCCGACGTGCCCTGCCGGTCCTCGGTTTCGATGATCCAGCAGTCGCCGTCGAAGCGCCGTTCGGACCGCAGGCGGGCATCGACGTCCGCCTCGGAAACGCCGGCGAGCACCTGCTCGAACACGCGGCCGCCGGCCACAGACGGGTCGACGTCCCCCAGGTAGACCTGTGGCGCCGGGCCGTAGAGATCGGCGGTGCCGTCCAGGCGGGATACCTTGACGAAAATGGCCCCGGCCTCCGCGGCGCCCTTGCCGACGACCGCCGTGAAATGTCCGGCGTCGTTGCGACGGCGGACATAGGCCGAGACGAAGAAATCGGAGGTGATGCGGGCCATGGCCATGCTCGAAGGCGGAACCCCGTTCAAACCACGGGTTGGCGCCGAGGGCAAGGCCTGTCCGTTCTCAGGTCTGAAGGAGGAGCGATAGACGCAGAATCTAGAGGCCGCCGACCTTGACGAGCTGGGAGACAAAAGCCTCGTCGATGGTTCCGCTCTGCGGCAGGTTGTAATAGGCCTGGAAACGCTTGATGGCGTCCCGCGTCTCGGCAGACATCACCCCGTCGATCGCCACCGGTCCGAAGCCCTGCTGGGAGAGCGAGCGCTGGATGCGCGCAAGGTTGGGATCCGCGGCGACCGGAGCCGGCGCGGCGCTCGCGGCAGGCTTCGGGGGCGCCTCCGAGGGACTGGCCGAGGCGATGAGGTCGGCTATGCCGTCTGCCGATATGTCCTCGGGCGTCGCTTGGGCGGTCGCCGGCGGCGCGATGGCCGCGCCGGGTTTGGGTCTCGGCATCGGCGCAGCGGGGTCGGCGGGCAACGAGGCGACCGTCAGCGGATCGGCAGCAACAGGGACTTCGGAGTTGAGGCTGGCTTTCGGACGAACGGACCGGATGGCCAGCAGCACGTTGTTCGACGGCTCGCCGGTCGGCGTCAGGCGGAAGGCCCGCTCAAAGGCGAGAATGGCCTGGGAGGTCTGCGGACCGTCGAGGCCGTCGACCTCGCCCTTGTAATAGCCGAAGTCCTTGAGGCCCTGCTGGATGTCGGCGATCAGGCTATGATCGGTAGCGCCGACGGCGGATCCGTCGGAAGACCGCAAGGCTGGCGCCTGCGAGGCTGCCGGGACGGCCGTGGCAACGGGCCGGGTGCCGACGAACAGCGGCGCCGGATGGGTGCCCGGTTGCAGGGCGAGGGCATTGGTCATGATGGCGACGGCGGTCGCCGTCATCATCAGGCCGCCGGCAGTCGCCATCGGATTGCCGACGGCACCCCTGAGCAGAAGGGCGACAAGTCCCGTTTTCTCCTGGGTCTTGCGTCCAGCCATGCGTCAGGCCCTCCGCGCCACGCGCTGGATCTGATCGACATCCAGAACGCGGGAAATCGGTTCGGCGCTATCGCGCGACGGCTGCATCGGCAGGAGAACGGTGACCGTAGTCCCCTTGCCGAGGTCGGAGTCGATCATCACCTGGCCGCCATGCAGCGCCACGAGGCCTTTCACCACCGAAAGACCGAGGCCGGTGCCGGCCTGCTTGCGGTCATAGCCGGTCTCGGCCTGGAAGAACGGGCTGCCGACGCGGCAAAGGTCCTTCTCGGCAATGCCGATGCCATTGTCGCGCACGGCGATCGCCATGCGGCGGCCCTGACGGCGGACCGAGCAGATCACGTGACCGCCGCGATTGGAGAATTTCACCGCGTTGGACAGAAGGTTGAGAACGATCTGACGGCAGGCGCGCGGGTCCGCGACAAGCTCCGGCAGGTTGGGCTCGATTTCCGAGGTCAGGATGACGCCGGCCTTCTCGGCCTGCGGCGCCATCATCTGCCGGCAGCGATCGACCAGCGGGCCGACGCGGAAGGCTTCGGGATTGACGTCGAAGGAGCCGCACTCGATCTTCGACAGGTCGAGAATGTCGTTCACCACCTGCAGGAGGTGCTCGCCGGATTCCTTGATGAGGCCGGAGTACTCCCGCTGCCGATCGAACTCGAACTTGCCGAACAGTTCCTGGTTGAGGATGTCGGAGAAGCCGATGATGGCATTGAGCGGCGTGCGGAGCTCGTGGCTCATGTTGGCGAGGAAGCGGGTCTTGGCGAGGTTGGCCGCCTCCGAATCGGCGCGCAGGGTCTCGAGCTCGGCTTCGTGCTGCTTGCGCTCGGAAATGTCGCGGGTGACGGTCACCACGGCATCGTCGCCCTGTTCGTCGGCGAGATGACGCATGTGCGATTCGACCCAGATCCAACCATCGGTGTCCTGCTCGTCGCCGCAGCGCAGACGATACTCGACCCGCGCGGCGCCCTGGTGCAGCGCCACCGAGATGGCCGAGAGATAGGCCGGGCGGTCGCCGATGTGAACGCGGCGGAACAGGCCCTCGGCGATAAGGTCGGATGGCCGAACCGAAAGGAGCCGCATGGCGGCCGGAGAGGCGAAGGTGACGTCGCCCGAGGGATTGTGGCAGGTCACGAGGTCGCTCATCGCCTCGGCGAGCAGGCGATAGCGCTGCTCCTGACGGGCGATGGACAGCGACGTGGCGCGTTCGCGACGCTCGATGCCGATGGCAACGCCGGAGGCGTAGCCGAGGGCGACGACGCAGGCGAGGAAGTTCATGGTGGTGCTGTCGCCGGCGAAGGCGAAGGCCTGGCTGGCACCGCCGGTCGCGGTCAGGAAGATGGTGAGCAGGAAGCCCGCGCCACTGATCAGGGCCGCGCCGGCGACGGTCGACCGCCGCCCCGACAGGGCCGCTTCGATGGGCGCGATGGCGAACCAGACGACGGCAAACGAGCCGAGACCGCCGGTGTGGAGGGCGACCCAGACGGCGAGCGTGGTTAGGATGGCCGCCGACAGAAGGTAACCCTGCGCCAGCCTGCCGGTGCGGGAAACGAACAGCGCGACGAGAATCTCGAGCCCGAGGATGGAAAGGGCGGTTGCCGTGAAACCGGCAGAGGACGGATCGACGGCAAGTGCCGGCGGAATGAGGCCGAACGCGGAAAAGCCGCTGACCAGATGCGAGCCGATGAATCCTCTGTGTCTGTCGACCTCGACCGGATCGTCGACCACCGAGCTATGCACAAGGTGATCAAACGAGCGCTCCAGCGCGGCTCTGATCTCACAGTTACGCAACACGCATCCCCATCGCAGGTGGGCCGGCGCCGTCGCGGGATTCCCGCTCAAGCACTGCCGACATGCTGACCCTGAATGCCCGAAAGTCTCCAGCTGTGCCGGCTACGCTTCGGGGACGGGCCATTTGTCTTTTCTGTCATCACGGTGCCACGTGCCCCTTTATGGAATGTTGATGGGAGGCATGGGGTGAGGGGGTGAGACGCCTCCAAAAAGGGATTTGGTCGAAAAGATCGAATTCACGGTTAAGCGTGGGTGAACGATCCGGATCGGCGATCGGAAGCCCGCGATAAATCTCGCAATTTCGCCCCGATCCACGGCGGAACCTGTGGATCGATAAAATTGGACTCAAATTTTCGTCGAATTTCCCTGCGATTTGAATGATCGGCCTAATTCGATCCTAAAAGGTCCCTGCTAGAACCGGGAACATCGAACGGACAGCGACGGTTTCGGCCGCGAAAGATCCGGACGCCCTCACGGGCGATGAACAACAGGGAAGTGCGTCATGATGTTTCTCCTGAGGACGGCGTTCTGGCTGTCCGTTGTCATCTTTCTCATTCCCGTCGACCACGCTGCCGAGCAGCGGGCGGAGACAGCCAAGGTGCAGCCGATCGGCGCCCTGGAGGCTGCGAGCGCCGCCCAGGCGACCATCTCCGACATGAGCGGCTTCTGCGGGCGCAACCCGACCGCCTGCGACATCGGCGGCCGCATCGCCACCACCTTCATGCTGAAGGCCCAGACCGGGGCTCGCATGGTCTACGATTTCATCGACAGTTCGCTTGCCGACAAGGCCGGCGCCAACGTCGATCACGGCACGCTGACGGCCAACGATCTCGCCCCCGCCTGGCGCGGACCCGGCAAGGCGCCGCAAGGCATCTGAACGGCCACGCCGGCCTTGCCGGCGGCCCATGTTTCCCTGCCTGGCGGCATGTCCGCCGGGAACTCGACCGCCGCGGCCCCAGGGTCCGGCGGTCTCTTTCTTTACAAGGGCCGGCGGTCTATACCGGGGCGGCACTTGAGACATGGAGACGGAACGTGGCGGCGACCCTCGACGAAATACGGGAGAACTTCTCGCTTCTCGACGATTGGGAAGACCGCTACCGCTACGTGATCGAACTCGGCAAGGAACTGGAACCACTCGCCGAGGCCGACCACAGCGACGACAACAAGGTGCGCGGCTGCGCCAGCCAGGTATGGCTCAAGCCCCAGCTTTCCGGCGATGACGCCGATCCTCTGCTCACCTTCGTCGGCGATTCCGATGCTCTGATCGTTCGCGGGCTGATCGCCATCCTGCATGCCACCTATTCGGGCAAGCATGTCTCGGAGGTTCTGGCGATCGATCCCGAGGCCATCTTCAACGAACTGAATCTGCGCGAGCATCTTACCCCGCAGCGCTCGAACGGCCTGAGGTCGATGGTAGAGCGTCTGCGCAAGATCGCTCAGGAAGCTCGGGTCTGAGCTCATCCTGCGATGGCCCGGCTTGAGGTCGCCCGGCCACGTCGGTGAGCCAATCGCTGCGTCACGCGCACAAAAGAAAAGCCCGGCTGCGAGGCCGGGCCTGTCTCGATCTATCGGGCGGCAGCCGATCAGCGGCTGCGACGACGCTGCTGGCCGAGGCCCATCTTCTTGGCGAGATCCGAACGGGCGGCCGCGTAGTTGGGGGCCACCATCGGGTAATCGGCCGGCAGGCCCCACTTCTCGCGGTATTCTTCCGGCGACATGTTGTAGTGGGTGCGCAGGTGCCGCTTGAGCGACTTGAACTTCTTTCCGTCCTCGAGACAGATGATGTAGTCGTTGGTGACCGACTTCTTGACCGGAACAGCCGGACGAACCGGCTCGGCTTCGACTTCCTGCGGGGCGCCGCCCTGCACGCGGTTGAGAGCACCCACGACGTCGAAGATCAGGTTCGGCAGTTCCGCAGCCGGAACGGAATTGTTACCGACATAAGCGGCGACGATATGCGCTGCAAGGTCGATTATCGTCAGGTCGTCTTCCATCTCGCTCATCTTGTTACCTGTCATGCTTGAATTTGGATATTTCTGTTGCGTCTCGTCAACTGCTCCGCAAGCGGAGAATTTTTTGAAGAATTCTACCTGCGAAACCGCAACAAACCCATGATCTGCTGTCGGACATGTCATTACAGCGCTTCAAAAATGAAAACAAGTGGAACTTGGAAATGAGTAACACTAATACGATGAAAACCGCACTCCTGCACCGCGAATGCTAGGAAAACTCCCGCTAGACGCTTACTGCACACTAACGTTGCCTGAGGCTGGATGGGCTGGATGATGACGAGACTCGAGCTCCTTCGGATTATCTCGGTGCGCCGAGTCCAGTTCGGACGATTCGTCGTCGCGCCTGTCTGAGGTTGCCGATGCGGTTCGACAGGCGCGGCGCCCTTCGGCGGACAGGCCTCAAAGGCGCGAGGAGGTCCAGGATATCAGCTTGCCTCAGGCGCGGTCGCGCTTGATCTCCGGCACTTCTGCCGGCCTTTCGCTTCGGCTGGTTCCGCCCACGGAGGCCCGGACGGGTGTACCTGCCTGGGTCTGCGGAACGTGAGCCGGCGTCCGCTTGGTGGAGGGAGCGGTGCCGCGCCAACGGTCGACCAGCAGCAGAGCCGAGCGAAGTGACACCATCTCGTAGAGGTCGACGAGGCGCTTGACGTCAAAGTAGTTGCGCGTGTCCTCAACGCCGGAGAATAGAACGACGCGAGTGGCAATGCCGGTATCGATGCCGGCTGCCTTGAGGCAGATCGACAGCGGTTCTCCGCCCGGATCGGCAAGCAACCGCACCATGAAGGGGGCATCGAGGCCAGTGAGATCCGACAGGATTCGCGACATGGCCTCGGTGTTGCGCTGCAGGCAGGCGCGGGCAAGCGTTGCCACCTTGTCGGGATCGGGCATCGGCACGCGCGGCAATGGCCGGCGCGCCGCGAACTCTCGGAGCGCGGCGATTTCCAACGCCTGGATGACGCGGCGGCGTCCGCGGCCGTCGAGATCGAGGAAGAGCTCGATGAGGTCTGTATCCTGGACGTCGTCCATGCGGCTGGCGAGCTGCCGGGCCAGCCTCTCATTGCCATGGGCGTGTTCCACCAGATGGCGGACGGCGCTCGGTGACAAGGTGATGGTCTGATTGGCGGCAAGCGCCGACAGACCGTCGGGACGCATGCGCCCGAGCAGGGCTTCGACCACGACCGGCTGGAGGGCCTTGCGGGCGGCGATCATTTCGAGATGGCTCGGTGAGGCCGTGGCCACCAGCGCCAGCAACTGCGCCTCGGTGATGCTTTTCGACTTCTCGATCATCACCGACGACACCGGAAAGATGTCGTGCAGCAGCGCCCGCATGACGGAGGCCGGCACCTCGGCGTAGTCGGCGAGCATCGTGGCAATGGAAATCCGGTCCGGAAGCGCCGTCACCTTGAGCAGTTGCGCCGCAAGCTCCTCATACATCGCGATCTCGGAGCGCGTGTGCACGGGTTCCGACACATAGAGCTCGGTGGCATCCCGGAGGAGGGAGCGGGAGCGCGCGCCATCGCTGCCCTTGACGAGGCCGAAAATGCCGCTTGAAAAGGGGGGCGACGCCATTTCAAAGCCATCCCGCTCAGGAGTGTCACGCCCGCCGATTCAGGCAATAACGGTCGGCGGCCGCACATGCTGAGAATGCCGCCGAAATCGTAAACCGTTTGTTAACTCTGACGACCGAATGTTGGTTTTGCGAGCGAAAGTGTCCGGGCGCTCCATTCGTCCAGGCGCGTTGTTCGCCGAGAGCCGTTCCGGCCCTGGAGGGTGCCGTGGGTGAGGTCGTCGCTTTTGGTCTGCCTCTGCTTCGTGCGCGTCGGAAGCCGGTCACCGGTTTCTGCGAGGTGACCGTTCTGCCCCCCCGCGCAACGGACGAGCGCGATACCGAAACCTCGCCCCGCTCACCGAAAACGCAGACGAGGCGCAAGCCGAACGGGCCGCCGCGTCCGGCTGGAGTCGGCATAAAGTAGCCAAGGGCGCCAGCATCCTCACTCGGGTGAGGTGTGATGCGGTCGGCCCTCAGGACTGCCGACCGCCGAGAAGCCGCCGAAAAGCTACCAGAGACCCGCTGCACCTCGTTTCGATCTCCTGTTCCGACAGGACGGCGCGCTCATTGATGACGCGCCGGATCTGGAGGTCACCGACCAGCAGGCTGAGGAACCAGTCGGTTACCTCTTTCGGGTCGCAGCCCGTGCCAACGCAGACGCGTTGCATAAGCTCCTTCACCAGGGGCATGACCTCGTGACGGCCGCCTCCGGAAATGGCTGCCCCCAAGGCGCCGCTCGGATCGGCCGCCGCCGCGCGGTTCAGCAGAACGGCCTTCTCCCCCAGGATCATGCGAAGGAAGACGGGCGCCACGGTGCGAAGCGTAGCCCATGGATCGTCTTGACCGCTCAATGCCTCGCCGAGTATTCGCCGGGTCTCCGCGGCGTTGTCGCGAACCATGGCCCTAAAGAGGCCGTCCTTGTCGCCATACCAGCGGTAAAGGGTCTCGTTGGAGGCCTTCGCGGCCTTGGCGACGCGCAGCATGGAAGTGCCGCCATAGCCGTGCTGTGCCAAGAGGTCGTAGGCAGCCCTGAAAATCTCGCCCTCACGCTGTCGTCTGGCGTCGTCGTCCATGGCTTTCTTCCCGAGGGGGCTTTACTTTCACCGTACACGTCTGTACGGATAGGTAAAGACGTACAGACGTGTACGGCAACGAGAGCGAAGAGGATAAGCCATGCGTCGGCGTCATGTGCTCCCGCTGGGTGTCGTTTCTCTGACCGCGATCGTCATCGCAGGCGTGGTGGGGGTGTCGTCCTATCTCACCGAGCGCGAGATCGACGATCATCGCACAACCGTTCGCCGGAGCGCCGGGGAAGCGGCGCCCGCGCCCGTCGACATCGAGGCGATGCAAGCTCTGCCCGCTCCGGTTCTCCGCTATCTCAGTTTTGCGATCCCCGACCCCACGACCAACTACCGTGTCGTGAGCCTGACGGCGGAAGGGGAGTTCCGGCGACCTCTCACGGAGCGATTTGCACCGACCACGGCCTCCCAGACGATCGCGGTCCGGACGCCGGCGCTGGTGTTCGCCGCGACGACCCCCATTCTGTCTGGGGTCTGGGCGCGCGCCTATGATTTCTTCGCCGACGGAAAGATGGAAATGCGGGCCAAGATCGCTTCGACGCTGACCGTGGTCGACGAAACCACGACCGACGAGTTGAACCGCACGTCGCTGCGTCGCTGGCTTCTCGAAAGCCCGCTCTATCCGATGGCCTTGTTGCCGGGCGGTCCGGTTCGTTGGGAGGCCATCGATGACGGGCACGCCCGCGCGATCGTCTCGGCCTTCGGTCTCGAGGCGGCCTTGGTTGCAACCTTTCGGCCGAACGGCAGCCTTGCAAGTTTCGACGCCGAGCAGGACGGCGACCTGACCACACCCTATCATGGCTCGGGTGAACACGTGACCCGCGATGATTATCGGCCGGTGGCGGGCATGATGATCCCGCATGCCTTCGTGATTGCCCGGAGCGCCGGCGGCAGTTCCTATCCCTTCTGGAAAGGGCGCATCACCTCCATCGCTTTCGAGTGACACGGGAGAGGAAACGCCAGTTAGGCGTCGTGTCCCGGAAATGGCGGGCTTGCGCCGGCCTCGCGAATCCGGAAGACTCGTCCAAAACGACCGGAGAAGCATTTTGGCCGCGCGTTTGGGCGATGGGAAAGCCGGCGGAGCGCTGGTTCTGGTGATGATCGCGGTCGCCGCCTGCGGCAGGCCGACTGGCGATTTCGGGCGCGCCGAACCATCCTTTCTGCACGATAAGCTGCTACCGGCAGCCGGCAATCTGGTGGCGGAACATGGGCGCAAGGAGCCGGTTTCCCGCTTCCCACTGACTGACGACGAGATCGAACTTCGCAATCGCGCCTGGGCCTTCGTGCGGGCGCCGCATGTCCGCGACTGGTGGCTCGATACGCTGGTCGAAGGCGAGCGGACGCGGATTCTTCCGATTCTCAAAGGGGGGAGCGCCCCGTCTGCCGAGATCGTCGCCATGTTCCCGGAGATCGCGCTGCCGCTCCTGGCGCCGGCTTACGATCGCAGTCGCTACCACCGCTATCTGCTCTCGGATGGCCGCATCTCGACGGAAACGCTGTGGACCCGCGTCATCGACGATGCCCGCGCCGACACGATGCTGATCCCGCCCTTCTGCGACGTTGCCGCCCGCGTCCGGCGGGCCGATGTCGAGCGTCTCGGGGCGCTGAGACGCCAGCGCATCGTCGAAGCCGGGCTCCACGATGGAGCCGAGGCGCGGGTGTGGGAGAATGAGGAGACGATCGCCTGGGTCTGGCAGGCGCTCGGCTATCGGGCGGCGTCCTATCGTTACGCCATCGATCACTTCCAGGTGGAGGCGCCTTCCGGCCAGTTGTTCGCCGCCAACCGGGCCTATGACACGCTGATCGCCTCAAAATGCATCGGCGCGCCGGCGATCCGCACGGTAATGCCGGGCGGGCCGGGACGGCATTCTCGGCTGATGGAGGCGCGCGACCCCTTCGACGAGCCGGTTCTGCAGAAATAGAGCATGGCGCGGAAAAGCGGAAACCGGCTTTCCGCGAAAAGCAATGTGACAACAAAGGCCTGGAGCGATCAGTTGGCGAGGGCCGGGCGGCACTGAAGGCCCTCAAAGGCTTCCTCGGCAAGGCTGCGGTCGTCGAGGCCGCCGGCGAACAGGCGAACCAGAACGAAGCCGCTGTCGGCCGGCAGCGACATGACGTCGACCGACGCGATGCCGGCCGACTGGCGGGCGGCGTCGAGCGTGGCGGTGCGGCCGACCAGCAGGTCGAGGTCGGTGCCGCGCAAGTCTTCCCGGGACAGGGTCGAGAGGATCCGCCCATCGTCCGACATCGCGGCGATCGACCAATAGGTGCCTGGCATGACGCCGGTCAGCCGAACCGGTCCTGTTTCGGCATCGAAGCGACATACGGCATTGAGAAAAGCCGGGTCGAGGTCGGCGGACGTGTTGCTGCCGTCGACGCGTGCGAGCCCGCCTTCTCCCCCGCCAAAGGCGATGCCGGTAAACGCCAGGTCGCGGGAGTGGCTGGGCGCCAGGAGGACGGCGCTGATGTGGGTCAGTCCGGCGATGCACAGCGTCGCGGCGAACCAGCGAAGGCCCGTGTCGATCATGACGGCTTCCCTTCGTCACAGCCGAGCAAGGTTACCGATGGCAGCTGGTCGCGGCCCGGCGCGCGCGTCGCCAGGGTTGGCGAATAGAGGCGCAGCGTGAGCCTGAGACTTGAAAGACCCGTCGTCGCCACGAAATCACCGGGCCGAACCTCGCGCCCGATCGATATGCGAACCTGACGCGACGGTCCGAATGTCATGGCGTCGAGCGAGGTGAAGCCGAAGCGGCGGGCCGGGTTGTCGGGCAGATGCCCGTCGCGGTCGGAGATCGTCAGCGTCCAGAGCACGCCCTGCGGCATCGGACCCGCGATGAGATAGGCGCAGCTCGCCTCGAGCGGCTTGCCGTCGGCGTCGACCTCGGTGATCAGTTCCACGCCCTCGCTTGGTCCGAGACCGCCGCCGCCGCGACGGGCGACCCGCACCGCCTCATAGGGGTTGGCCTTGGCGCCATCGTCCAGAAGGGACCACTGGCCGATGGAACTGCCTTCGTCGAAACGGATGTTGCCGACGGCCCACCATGCCGAGGCAAGGCCGAGGAGAACACCGACGAGCGTGACCAGGATGAGGCGGATCGTAGCAAACACGGGTGCGACCGGTCAGTGAGACTCTGCGGCGTCGGACGCACCGAGCAGCGAAAGGCCGTTGAGAAGGACGTTGGACCGTCCGGCAGCGGACGGCGTGACGAGGGTGAGAGGTTCGCTGCCGGCTGCTGGCAGAAGGGCGGCTTCCCTTGCCTTTGCCTGGGGAAGCCGCGCCCGCATGCTGGCACCGACATCGCGGATCACCGATACGGCAGCCGGCGTCAGCGATTGCGGCGACGGGATCGCCTCGGGCGTGGCTGCGGCCACCTCGGCAGGCTTTCCGGCCTCGGCCACCATGTCGGCCGAGACGGGAACACCCGGGATCGGCTTGAACCCAAGGCCGGCATGGACGGGCTGCATGATGGCGTGCCAGGTCATGGCCGGCAGGCTGCCGCCGGTCATGTTGGCCGTGGATGTGTAATCGTCGTTGCCGAACCAGACCGAGGCCGCGTACCAGCCGGTGTAGCCGACGAACCAGGCATCGCGGTAGGCCTGCGTCGTGCCGGTCTTGCCCGCCTGCATCTGGCCGGGAAACTTCGCCCGGCCGCCGGTGCCCGCGTTCACCACCGTCGACAGCACGCTGTTCATCTCGTAGGCGATCTCCTCGGGCAACACCTGCTCGGGAGGCGGTTCGTCGCGCGCCCGATCATAGGTGATGACGCCGGCGCGGGTCTTCGTCCATTCGACGGCGTAAGGCGTTGACTTGAGGCCACCGGTGGCAAAGCCGGAGTAGGCGCCCACCATGTCGAGGGCGGTGACCTCGGCGACGCCGAGCGGCAGGGCGCGGGTGATCTTGAGTTCGGTGCGAATGCCGAGCTTGTGCGCGGTATCGACGATCTTGCCGCGTCCAAGGCTCTCGGCAAGCCGAACCGGCACTGTGTTGATCGACTTGGCGATGGCAGTCCTGAGGGAAATCCGGCCGGCATAGGAGCGGCCGTAATTGCGCGGGCTCCAGTTGCCGATGGTGATCGGCGCGTCGGAGATCATGTCATCGGGGGCGTAGCCGTTCATGAAGGCGGTGGCGTAGACGAAGGGCTTGAACGACGAGCCGGGCTGGCGCAGCGCATAAACCGCGCGGTTGAACAGGCTCTCGCCATAGTCGCTGCCGCCGACCATGGCTCGCACCGCGCCGTCAAGGCTCTGCACGACGGTGGCGGCCTGCTTCACCTTATACTGCTGGCCGTACTGCCTGAGACTGTCGGCGATGGCCGCGTCGGCCGTCTTCTGGATCGCCGGATCGAGCGTCGTGCGGACGGTGATGGTACGATCGCCCGGCGGCGCAATGCGCTTCACTTCCTCGAAGGCCCAGTCAAGGAACCAGTCCGGCGCGTTGCCGTTGGCCGAGGGAACGGGCGTTGCCGGATTGCGGCGCGCGGAGGCGACCTGCGCCTCGGTCATGAAGCCGCCTTCGACGAGGTTGGACAGTACTTGGTTGGCACGGGCGCGGCCCGCCGCGATGTTGTTGTTGGGCGAGTATTTGGTGGGGGCCTTGTAGAGGCCGGACAGCATGGCCGCCTCGGCCAGCGTCAGCGACTTGACCGATTTGCCGAAATAATACTCCGACGCCGCTGCGACGCCATGCGTGCCGCCGCCCATGTAGGCCCGGTCGAGATAGAGCTTCAGGATCTCGTCCTTGGACAGCTGCGCTTCGAGCCAGAGGGCGAGATAGGCTTCGTTGATCTTGCGCTGAATGGTGCGCTCGTTCGACAGGAACAGGTTCTTGGCGAGCTGCTGGGTGATGGTCGAGCCGCCCTGAACGACGCCGCCGGCCTTGGCATTCGACACGATGGCGCGGAAGGTACCGAGCGGGTCGATGCCGAAATGGTCGTAGAAGCGCCGGTCCTCGGTGGCCAGCGTCGCTTCGATGAGATAGGGCGGCATGGCCGACAGCGGCACGCTGTCGTCGAGGAACATGCCGCGCCGGCCGATGATCGCGCCGGTCTTGTCCTCGAAGGTGACGGCATAGTCGCCACGGGCGCGCCAGTCGCCCTCCGTCGCCTTGAAGGCCGGAATGGCAAACACCAGCAACACGATGGAGCCGGCAGCCCCCAGCGTCGTTCCCTCCGATGCCAGCTCGAAGAAGGCGCGCTTCCAGCCGCGCAGGCGGATCAGGCTGGAATAGTCGACAAGGCTGCCCCAGAACCGCGAGAAACCTTTCGTGGCGTTCCAGGCGGCCGAATCGACAAAGGCGTCGATTCGGAGAAGCCAGAGGCGCCAGCGCGGATTGCTCTTGAATTCCGGCACGGTAGAGCCCAAGCGTTAGGAATGTTCGGAAGCCGAAAACTAACCTTTTCCGGCCCCCGTTACCAGATCGCAGAGAAAAAGATGGCGGACGACAGCGGCAAAGACCAAGACCTGCCCTTCTGGCGCACCAAAAGCCTCGAGGAAATGACCGATGCGGAGTGGGAAAGCCTGTGCGACGGCTGTGCCCGCTGCTGCCTCAACAAGCTGGAGGACGAGGATACCGGCCGCGTCGTCTACACCGACGTCGGCTGTTCGCTGCTCGACGGCGAAAGCTGCCGCTGCCGCGATTACGCCCATCGATCGGAAAAGGTGCCGGAATGCGTCCGCCTGACGCCGCACGAGGTCCGCACGCTCACCTGGCTGCCGGCCACCTGCGCCTATCGCCTCGTTGCCGAAGGGCGCGATCTCTATGACTGGCACCCGCTGGTCTCCGGCGATCCGGACAGCGTGCACCGCGCCGGCGTGTCGGTACGCGGCAAGACCGTGCGCGAACAGGACTGGCCGGTGGAAGAGTGGCAGGATCGCATCGTCACCTGGCCGACGCGGTTGCCCGGGCTTCTGGGGCGCAAGAGGCGCCGGAAGGTCTAGGTTACCCGGTCGGTCATGGAGAGTCATGACGATTCATATGGGGTCATGAAGGCGCGTGAGACGCCTTAAGCGTCGCCGAGATCGGCAGCGCGGACGGCGGTCGGGCGAGATCGGCCACCCACTGGCAAACATGCTGACAGTGTGACAGAGAGCGGGCGATCACTGATTGGGAAAGACCGTGGACATGACGAGCATCGACAGGGACGACGACAGCAGGCATGGGGTCTGGGACGATGTGCAGGCCATCGCCATGGGAACCTTCTTCGCCGCCATCGGCATTGAGTTCTTCCGCGATGCCCATCTTGGCACCGGTGGCACGGCCGGCGTCGCCTTCCTCATTCATTATGTGACGGAGTTCGGCATCGGCCCGGTGATCTTCCTCCTGAACCTGCCGTTCTATGCCTTCGGCTGGGTCACGCTCGGCCGGGAGTTCACGCTGAAGACCTTCGCGGCGGTGGCGCTGCTCTCCGCCGAAAGCTATTTCATGCACGATGCCTTCGCCATCGGCTACAGCGCGCCCTGGTTCTCGGCGATCACCGGCGGCGCGCTCACCGGCGTCGGCATGCTGATGCTGTTCCGCCACAAGTCGAGCCTCGGCGGCATCGGCATTCTCGCCGCCTTCGTCCAGGAGAAGCTGGGCTGGCGGGCCGGCAAGTTTCAGCTCGCCACCGACTTGGTCATTCTCGCGACGTCCTTCCTGGTGCTCGACTGGAAAAACGTGGCGCTGTCGGTGCTGGGCGCCGTGGTGCTCAACCTCGTTCTGGCCGTCAATCACAAGCCGGGCCGCTACAACGGCTATTGAGGGGCGCAGAATACCACGTGCAAGCTCGATCAAGCGCCAGACGGAGGGAAGACTATAACGGGCCGGCCGCCTCGATGATCACCGGATCATATGGAATGGAGGGACCCGCGGATGAGCAAACCGGACGCATCAAGAACGACGGCCTTTTCGACGATCGAAGCCCGACTGGAACAAGCCATCGCATCGGGGCATATCGCCGGGCTGCATGGCATGGTGCTGACCAGGAATGGCCGGACCATCGCCGAGCGCTATTTCAGTGGTCGAGACTATACCTGGGGTGTCGACCTCGGCGTCGTCGATCACGGGCCGGACACGCTTCACGACCTGCGTTCCGTGACCAAGAGCATCGTCAGCCTTCTCTACGGCATCGCCCTCGAGCGGAAACAGGTACCGCCACCCGAAACGCCCCTCCTCGACGCCCTTCCACGCTATGTGGATCTCGCCGATGAAACGCGGCGGCGGATCACGATTGCCGACGCGCTGACGATGAGCATGGGGACGCTCTGGGACGAGACCGTACCCTATACCAGCGACGCCAACAGTGAGATCGCCATGGAGCGATCACCCGATCGCCTGCGCTATGCGCTCGACCGGCCCATTGTCGAACCGCCGGGCCGGAACTGGATCTACAACGGCGGCGCCGCGGCGCTGATCGGGGCGATCGTTGCCGAAGGCGCCGGGCAGCCAATCGAGGACTTTGCCAAAGACACCCTGTTCGAGCCGCTTGGCATCGACCGTTTCGAGTGGGTCCGCAGTTGGGACGGCGTGGCTGCGGCGGCATCCGGCTTGCGCCTCACGGCCCGCGACCTCGCCAAGATCGGCAACATGCTGCTGGCCGGCGGTCGCTGGAACGAACGCCCCATCGTTTCGGGTGAGTGGATCGAAAGGTCGACGAGGCCCCGCTTCTCGGCCACCCCGGACAATGGCTACGGCTATTTCTGGTGGACGGGGACGTCGACGCTGGCAACGGTCGGCAGCGCACTGCCGTGGTACGCCGGCTTCGGAAACGGCGGCCAGTGGCTGCTCGTCTTCCCTGCGGCCCGCGTCGTGCTGTCGCTCTTCTTCGGCAACTATGACCAGCCGGAGTTCTGGTTGCCGCCAACCCGTCTGTGGAACGACGTCATCCTGCCGGCGCTCTCGGACTGAGAACTACGCGCCTGATCGTAGCTTGAAGGCAGCGCCAGAAGCGGCCCTAGGCCGACTTCCGGCGCGGCACCGGCACGGTATCCGCCGCATCGGCCACCTCTCTCCAGGCCGGCGCGGCGCCTTCGAGTTCCCGCCATTCCTTGAGGAGCACGCGCCGGCGACGCGGATAGCGGACGCCGAGATCGACGGCATCCGACATGCGGTCGACGCGGAAGTGGCGATAGTCGGCCCTGAGCTCGCACCACGCGGTGAGGACGCGCACCCGCTCGAAGAAGGCGACGGCGATGGGCCAGACGACGCGACGCGAAGCGAGGCCCTTCTCATTGACATAGGAGAACTCGAGCCGGGTCTCGTTGCGGATGGCGGCACGCACCAGGGACAGGTCGACGCCGTCGCGGTTGGCGTTCCAGGCCGGCGCAACGATCAGGCCGGTGGCGTCCATCCGGTCGGCGAGGTCGGGCGGCAGCACCGCGGCGATCTTGGCGAGCGCATTCTCGGCCGACGAGGCGAGCCGTTCGTCGGCCCGAGTCGCCGCCAGACGGGCACCGAACACCAGCGCCTCGATCTCGTCCTCGGTGAACATCAGGGGCGGCAGCATGAAGCCCGGCCGCAGCACATAGCCGACGCCGGCTTCGCCGTCGATCGGGGCGCCCTGGCCGATCAGCGCCTGAATGTCGCGGTAGAGGGTGCGCAGCGACACGCCGAGCTCGGCAGCCAGCTCCGCCCCGGCGACGGGACGGCGACGGCGGCGCAAGGCCTGGACCAGGGTAAGGAGGCGCTCGGCGCGGGACATGGGACGACCCAGGAGTTTGGCAATGGATTCGGACAACAAATTCCGGCCGATCATGCCAGCAGCCACGGCCGACGTCCATAATAGTGATCTTGTTTTGTTCTGAAAAGGCCAATCTCAGACTTTTCCGAGCCGGCTTCGAGTGACGTCGCTTGCCGGCTCGTTTGGGGGGCATACGCCGAAACCGCCGCGAGCGAGGCGGTGGTTTTTCCCGCGCCGCTTCGATGATTACGGGAGCAGGCCGTCTCGCCGATCGTTTGGAATATTGATCGGTATCTCTCGAGCTCGTCGCAGTGGCAGCGCTGGGGCGTACGCTTGTCGAGGGGACTGAGGAGCCTGCCGCCGGTATGTCGCGCGACGCGGACTCGGCCGCCAACGGGCCACCACGCTTGGGCGGTTGCGTCAACCTTCGGCGCCTGAAGCTTACTTCATGTCTCGCGGACCGGCATGGTTGCCGCACCCGCGATCGCCGGATGACGACATACCCGGACATCGCCGTGCTGGGCATGGTCGGCAATCTCCATGGCCCGACCGAAGGACTGCATGACGCAAGTGCCTGGGCGGCGACGTTCCCGTCTGACCATATTGTTCTCTGCGGTGCATACAACCTATACGGAGTCTTCGTGACACGCCGAGATGACTCTTTGCCAGTGCCTCGGGGACAAGCGGCCGGCGCTCGTCTCGCCAGCAGATATTCGGCCGTCGACCGCCCACGCGGCGTTTCGGAACAGACCACGTGCCGACATCCAGACGCCGAGGATGCAGTTCCAAGTCACCGACAAACGGCGGATCCGTCGGCTCGGGGGAGGCCGCGCAGCATGGTCTGCTCTTGGCTTGTCGGGGAGCAAGCCTCGTGCGGACGGCTCTGGCGAGCATCCTGCGCCGGTGATTCCGTCGGCCGGAATCCTGACGTACCGGCCTGCCAACTGCTGCGGGCCTGCCTGCGGTTCCAGCAGCATTGCAGGCGAAGTCGGCCATTTGAATCACTGCGCGAACCATCATGTGAATCACTGCGTGAGTAGCCTGTGAATCACTACATGAACCATCGTGACGAAGCTTCAGCACTGTCTTCCAACCGATTCATATGACTCGCACATTCGCCTCAGGTTGAATCACCTCCTGAGGTCTGCTTTCCGGCTGGAAGCCCCCGTTTTTGAATCAGAACGTCAGCTATCGGAATCGGCCTGCGAGCGTCCTGAATCACTTCGTTAAGTCGCCGATATCGGCTTGTTACGCCTGAACATCTCGGCTTGAGCAGGCTGCGATCAATCGGCCGCCGGTTTGGTCTCTCGTGAGAGGCTGACTCCGAGCTGACACGAAGATAAGCAAATGCCCGTATCGACTCCTGTTTCGGCAAGCTTGAATCACTGCTTGAACTACGGTCACCGTCGAATGCCTCGCGGACCGGCATGTTGCATCGATCCGGCAAGGCAAGGGAAGAGACCAGCGATGCATGCCCGGCTCTCCGACGATGGATGCCGCCGCAGTACCTCGCTGCCGGGCCGATCGATCCGAGGGGGACGCCACGACGATCCGGCGGAGACCCAACAGTCAATCACTCTTGCTTGCAGGCTGAAGTTGTGTTTGGCGGTTGCGTCTGGTCTTCACGCTGCGCCGCGGTGATCGGTCGCGGTGCCGGCCAGTGCAGTCTCTCGCGGCCTCGGCGCACCGGTCAAGACGCCTCCACAGGGCAGGCTCTGTCCAGCATGCCATAGGATGGCATCGGCTTCTCCGCCCCATGCCGCGTGGCGTTGTCGTCCGGGCGGACACGGCATCAAGGCTGATCCGGCTTGACGAGTCTCTTCGTGGCATACCGGCTCTCTCGATATGCGGACTGGCGGTCGTGCGACGAGAACCGGTGGGGCGCCATCGATGTCGGTAGGTGCTACCAACGCCCAATGTTCAGAAAAATGAACGGTTCATATCCAGCGCAGGAGGGAAGGCACGAGCCTGCCTCCGGAGTCTCCGGCCTCTTTGCCCGAAACAAATCGCGCCTTGTAGATCAGGGACGGACTCTGAAAGCCGAGGTGCTGCGAGCTATCAAGATGACAAAGCTAGCCCGCGCCGTCGGACGGGGACGGCGCGGGCTATAGCGCTGGGGCCCAACGAGGAGGGGTGTCAAGCCACGGCGCATCTGGTCGCGGCAATGGCGGCCGCGATTTCATTCTTGAGCTGAGACCGATGGCGCTTGAGATCGGCGAGGACGTCCGGCTCGGCCGGTTCCTCCAGCGTCTCGATGCGGAAAATGCGCCGGTTGATCTCCTGGTAGGCAGTCGCGAGGTCGCAGAAGACCGCATCGAACAGCATGAGCTGTTCAATGGCGCCCCAACTCTCAGGGAATTCCAAGGAAAGCTCGTGCGGGATGCTCATGTCACTCCCCCTCTTTTCATCGTCCCGAGGCTAACCCCCTCGTCGCAACAAGGCCTTGAGGTGGATCAAAAGTCGTATTCGGGCCTTCCACCAACAGGGGTTTCCCTACGTCGGCGTGGCAGAACCTCGTTCCGCCGGCACGCCCGGCGCAGATGCCATTCCTCGTGGCAGGAGGGCGCTCCGCCGTGTGGTGGGGCTGGAGTAATCGGCCTTTGCCGCTTGCGGGGTTGTCGGCCTTTGCCGCTGGCGGGGCTGCATGAACGCCGGGCATTGCCGGTGTTCATGGACCGTTCAGTCTCACGTGGCTACTCTTCTGACCATGAACACCAATCGCAAGCGATTCCGTCTCGCCCTGGCGTGTCTTCTGACGCTGCCAATCGTCGCGGGACACGCCGCCGAGGCGCGTTGTCTGACGCCTGCCGAGGCGCAGGCCGTCGTCGGCAGCGGTGCCGTTCAGAGGCTGGGCGTCATCGCCCGCGTCGTCGGTGGGGAAATCGTCGATGCACAGCTCTGCGAGGGCGGCGGAATCCTGGTCTACCGGCTCGCCGTGATGCGCGAGGGCGGACGGGTGGACAACCTCATCGTCGATGCGACGTCAGGCCAGCAACTTCGCTGAATCGGGGACCTCAATGCGGATTTTAGTGGTCGAGGACGACCGTGACCTGAACCGGCAGCTTGTCACCGCCTGCCGCGACGCCGGCTATGCGGTGGATGCCGCCTTCGACGGCGAGGAAGGACATTTCCTCGGCGACACCGAACCCTATGACGCGGTGATCCTCGATATTGGCCTGCCGAAGATGGACGGCCTCAGCGTGCTCGAAGCCTGGCGGAGAGACGGCCGGCTGGTGCCGGTGCTGCTGCTGACCGCCCGCGACCGCTGGAGCGACAAGGTGGCCGGCATTGATGCCGGCGCCGACGACTATGTCGCCAAACCCTTCCACATGGAGGAGGTGCTGGCGCGCCTCAGGGCGCTGACCCGCCGCGCCGCCGGCCGTGCCTCCAACGAGGTGGAGGTCGGGCGCGTGAGGCTCGACGTCAAGGCGGGGCGGCTGACCGTCGACGGCAACCCCATCAAGCTGACCTCGCATGAGTTCCGCCTCATGCAATACCTGATGCTGCACGTGGACAAGGTGATCTCGCGCACCGAACTGGTGGAACATCTCTACGATCAGGACTTCGATCGCGATTCCAACACGATCGAGGTGTTCGTCGGCCGTCTGCGCAAGAAGATGGGCATCGACCTCATCGAAACGGTGCGCGGTCTCGGCTACCGCATTGCGTCCGGAAAATGAAGATCCGCCTCGGAAAGCTCGGCGAGTGGCTGAAGAGTTCGCTGGCGCTGCGCTTGGTGCTCGCGTCGGCGCTGTGGGCGACGATCGCCCTGGCCGCCTTCGGCTGGCTGCTCACCGAACTCTACCGGGCCAGTCTCATCCGGTCCTTCGACGAGCGCATCATCGTCTACGAGAAGACGCTGGCCGGCGTGGTCGCCTCGACCCCAGATGGCGGCGTGCCTGATCCCGGCACCATGGGCGACCCCCGCTTCGGCCGCTACCAGTCCGGCTGGTACTGGCTGGTCGTCGATGTGAAGTCGCAGGTCACCGTCGCCACCAGCCAGTCGCTGTTCGGCGAGGTGCTGACGCTGCCCCCGCCACCCAACAATGGCGTGGCGGTGACCAACGACGCCCGCGACCCGACCGGCATCGCCCTGCGTCACGCGGCGCAACGCATCTTCCTCAGCAATGGCCGGATGTACGATCTTCACGTCACCGGCAACATCGCCGAACTCGCCGACGAGATTTCGACCTTCCGCTTCCAGGTGTTCGCCACGCTTGCCGCCTTCGCGCTCGGCCTCGTTGCCGCGGCCGGCCTCCAGGTGAGCTTCGGCCTCCGACCACTGGCCGCCATGAGCCGCCGCCTTGCCGATATTCGCGAGGGGAGGGCGAACCGACTGGAAGGCCGGCTGCCCCGCGAAATTGCCGCTCTCGGCAAGGAGCTCAACGCCTTGATCGAGACCAACAGCGCCATCGTCGAGCGGTCGCGGACGCAGGTCGGCAACCTTGCCCACGCGCTGAAGACGCCCCTCGCCGTCATGCTGAACGAGGCGCGCGCCGAGGGCGGTCCGCTCGCCGACAAGGTCGTCGAGCAGGTGACGGTGATGCGGGCCGAGGTCGATCGCTATCTCGACCGGGCACGGCTCGCCGCCGATCGCAAGGTGGTTGGCGCGGTGGCCGACGTCCGCCATTCGCTGGAAGGACTGATCCGCGTTCTGAGCCGGGCCTATCCGGACCGCAGCCTCTACCTCGAGGATGGGGGCGCCGGTTATCCCAAGGCGCGTATCGAGCGGCGCGACCTCGAGGAACTTGTCGGCAACCTGATGGACAACGCCTGCAAATACGGCCGCGAGCAGGTGCGGATCGCGCTCTCGATCGACAGGAGCGACCGCGACCGGCCCCTGGTGGAAATCCGTGTCGAGGACGATGGCCCCGGCCTGCCGCCGTCGTCCTATGCCGAGGTGCTCGGCCGCGGCAAGCGGTTGGATGAGACGCTGCCGGGATCCGGCTTCGGCCTCGCCATCGCGGCGGAAATCGCCGAAACCTACGGCGGGTCGCTGGTCCTCGATCGGGCGGCTCTCGGAGGACTGGCGGTGACCCTTCGCATTCCCTTGAGTTGAAACTCATTGACAGGATGCCGGACGAGGTAGGCAGTAAATGTAAGACGGGAGGTCTATTGCGGCAAGAATAGGTTGTAACCAAAATTCGGCCATGGTTTCAGGCCATTGCAAGTATCAAGGGTGATTCGCCCAAGTGATTGATTCCAATCTCGGAGACCCGGAGAGATGCTGTTGAAGAATTTCGTGATCGTCGGCCTGGCGGCGTCCCTGCTGGCCGGATGCGCGACCGGCCCCAACCAGAACCAGACGCTTGGCACGCTGGCCGGTGCCGTCGGTGGCGCCGCCATCGGCTCGGCCTTCGGCCAGGGCAGTGGCAAGGTGGCGGCGATCGCCGCCGGCGCGCTGGTTGGTGGCTTCCTAGGCAACCAGATCGGCGCCGCCCTCGATGCCGATTCGCAGCGCTACAACTACGCGGCCAGCGTCAACGCGCTGGATACGGGCTATCCCCAGCAGTGGCAGAACCCGCAGGCCGGTACCTACGGCACCGTCAGCCCGGGTCCGGTTGCCTATGTCAACAACCGCACCTGCCGCCCCTACACCAACACGGTGTTCATCGACGGACAGCAGCAGGTTGCCCGTGGCACTGCCTGCCGCAATCCGGACGGCAGCTGGCAGGTGGTCGGCTGACCACGGCCCAGGCTTCCGGGTCATAATCTTGGAAAGGCCGGCTCTCACAGGAGCCGGCCTTTTCGCATTTCTCGGTCCCCGCGTCCCTTCGTTACCAGTCGTCAACCATCTTGCGGCAGGATCGTTTGGTAAAGAAGCGGTTTACGGGATTCGATATGGACGGACGGGCGGCGGTGACCGACAAGGCCGAGGTGTTCCTGCGGGGGCTGTCGCCGCGGGCGCGCGGCATGCTGGTCCGTCGGCTGGAAAGCGATCGGTCGGTTCCCGTTGAAATCGAGGCCCGCCGTCGTCTCATTCTGGAGGCGGCCCGTGCCATCGCTGAAAGCCGCGGCGCCGCCCGGCAATCGGCGACCGGTAACGTGCCCGACATGCGCAAACTGGTGTTCGCCGCCTTCGAGCCCTACGTCATCGAGGAGAGGCTGGTGTTCCCGGCCCGCGGCTTCGTCACTGCCGCGACCCTGTCGCACATCTGGTCCTACGCCGCCAACGAGCTTCAGATTCCGGACATCGTCGCCTGGAGCGATCCCGCGACCGCGCCATCCTTGCCGAATGAGGCGGCGTGTCGCGAGGAGGCCGTGAGGCTGGAGGCGAAACTCTTCGAGGCGCTGGCGCGTCATATCGAGGCGATCGCCGACGAGCCGAAACAGCAGCAGCGTCTGATGTCGCGCATCGGCGGCGAGGTGGCCCGCCGCGAGCTGGACGACATGATCGCGGTGCGCGAGCGCCTAGACGATTTGCCGACGCTGAGCGCCGCCATCGTGCATCTCCTTGAAACCGGCCCGGCCGACATGGCGCTTCTCGAACAGATCGCCACCTACCTCACCAAATACCCCGAAACTGCTGGCTGGGTAGCTGGCGGCGTGTTTCGTCGGCAGTCGTCGGTGGTCCCTTTGCTTGTCGTCGCCAAGTTGCTGGCCGGCGGCGAAACGGCCCGGCGCGTCCGGTCCACGCCGGCGGCGGCAGCCTTCGTCGATCTGGGTTTGGCGGCGGCCGACCGCTCGGCCTCGCGGTTCCAGGCCATCCTGCGCGGCAGCCGCAACGCCGCCGATGCGGTGGCCCAGATCGGCCTGTTCCGATCGATCCTCACCGATCTCACCGGCGGCCTCGACATCGATAGCGACGGCGGCTGGCAACCGCGGATGGTCGCCATCAAGCGGCGCTTCTCGGAACTGCTGTTCGTCGAGTTCGACAAGCTGCTGCCGGCCATGCGCCGCGCCTTCCGTGTGCAGGAGGCCCCTTACCCGGGGGCGGCCGACGGAGCCGAGGCGGCATTCCTGTGCGCGCTCTTCGCGGCGGCCGGCAAGTCCCGCGACATCCTGGCAATCAACGGGCTTATCGGGCGCCTGACGCCGCTGGTCGATCAGGCGATCGAACTCTACGCCCTTGATTTGCCGACCAAGTTGCGAAGTCTTCAGGGCGAGGCGCGGACGGCGGCGCTGTCGGCGGTCGACCATCTCATCAAGGCCGCCGGCTTCCTTTACGGCGAGGACTATGCCTCTCACCTCCGCCGCAGCAAGGAACAGCAGCTCAAGGCATCGCGATCCGCCGCCTGAGCGCAGCCGGCTTTTCTGGAATCCTTCTCAAATTCGCCCAGAAGTCCATTGAGAAACAGTCGGCATTGCCCTATTCGGCTTGGGCATCGGAGCGTCGGCCGTGGCGGCGGCTCGGGAAAGAGCAACGGATGGTTTTCTGGGTCCTGCTGGCACTGTTGACGGCGGCGGTCGTGCTGGTCGTCATCGCTCCCATGACGCGCCCGGCTGGCGCGCTCTCGGCGCCCGCCGGCGAGGAGACGCGCGTCTATCGCGATCAGCTCGGCGAACTCGAGCGCGATCGCGATCGCGGTCTGATCGGCGGCGAGGAGGCGGAGGCTGCCCGCGCCGAGATCGCCCGCCGCCTGCTGGCCGCAGCGCGCACGGAGGCGACAGGCGGGGAACCTCGACCGGGCAGCAACCGGCTTGTCGCGCTGACGACCGTCCTTGCCATTCCAGCCATCGCCCTGCCGCTCTATCTCGTCCTCGGCCAGCCGGAGATGTCCGATGCGCCGCTCGCCGAGCGCATGGCGGCGGCGCCCGCCGCCGGCGATATTGGCGATCTGGTGGGGCGCGTCGAAAAGCACCTTGCTGCCAACCCCGGCGACCTCTCCGGCTGGCGGATCATCGCGCCGGTCTACGCCCGTCTCGGTCGGCTGGATGATGCGGTGAAGGCATGGGGCAAGCTGGTGGCTGCCGGCGAAGCGGACGCCGGCACGCTGGAAAACTATGGCGTCGGTCTCGTCGATACCAATAGCGGCATCGTCTCGCCCGAAGCGCAGTCGATCCTGGCGCGCGCCGTCGCCGCCGACCCGGACCGCGCCCGCGCCCGCTTTTACTATGTGGAAGGCCTGCGCCAGGCCGGCGCCTTCGATGAGGCATTGCAGCAGGCGGACGAACTGATCCGCCGCTCACCGGCCGATGCGCCCTGGCTCGGGACGGTGCGTGGCAAGCGCGGCGAAATCCTGGCCGCGCTCAACAAGCCGGCCGACACGCCGGAGCCGCCGACCCTGCCTGCTGCCGGAACGGGGATCGACCAGACGGCGATCGAGGGCATGGTCGATGGCCTTGCCGCCAAGCTCGCCGCCAATCCGGACGATCGCGACGGCTGGATCCGCCTGATGCGGTCGAACATGGTGTTGGGGCGCACTGACAAGGCGAGCGCCGCGCTCGCCGACGCCCGGAAAGCCTTCGCGGGCAATGCCGAGGCGCTGGCAGCCCTCGACGCCGCAGCGGCAGACCTCGGCATCGCCAAGCAGGAAGGACAGTGACGATGGCCATGACGCGCAGGACGCGACGCCTCATCCTGATCGGCACGGTGGGGGCGGTTCTCGCCGTGGCCGTCGGCCTCGTTCTCTTTGCGCTGTCGGGCGAGATCACCCTTTACAAGACGCCCACCGAGATCATCGAGCAGCCTCGTGCGGAGGGCCGACGGCTTCGCATCGGCGGTCTCGTCGAAGTCGGCAGCGTGGTCCGCAAGGATGGTGGGCAAGTGGAGTTCAAGGTGACCGACACCGCGAATGCCGTGCCCGTCACCTATCGAGGGCTGCTGCCGGACCTGTTCCAGGAAGGGCAGGGCGTGGTCGCCGAGGGAAAGCTCGATGAGAGCGGCCTGTTCCAGGCCGACACGGTGCTGGCCAAGCATGACGAGCGCTACATGCCGAAGGAAGTGGTGGACGCGCTGAAGGCTCAGGGCGTCTGGGAGGAAGGCCAGCCGGGCGGGCCGACTCCGCCGGCGGCGAAGAATTAGGCGAGGATGGCATGATCGTCGAATTTGGCCATTTCGCCCTGATCCTGGCGCTGGCGGTTGCCGTAGGCCAGTCGATCCTGCCGATCGCCGGCTTCTTCCGCCGCGATCCGGCTCTGATGGCCGTGGCGCCGCGGGCGTCGATGATGCAGCTCCTGCTGGTCGCGCTCGCCTTTGCCGCGCTCACCTACGCCTATCTCGTCTCCGACTTCTCGCTTCTCAACGTCGTCGAGAACTCCCATTCGGAAAAGCCGCTGATCTTCAAGATTTCCGGCGTCTGGGGCAATCACGAGGGGTCGATGCTGCTCTGGGCATTGATCCTGGCGCTGTTCGGCGCGGCGGTGGCGGCCTTCGGCGGCAATCTGCCGCAAACGCTCAAGGCCAATGTGCTCGCCGTGCAGGGCTGGATCAGCACCGCCTTCCTCGCCTTCATCCTGACGACGTCCAACCCCTTCCTGCGCCTCGCCGAGCCGCCGATGGAGGGCAGGGACCTCAACCCCGTCCTTCAGGATGTCGGCCTCGCCATCCATCCGCCGCTCCTCTATCTCGGTTACGTCGGCTTCTCCATCGCCTTCGCCTTCGCCATCGCCGCGCTGATCGAGGGGCGGATCGACGCCGCCTGGGCACGCTGGGTGCGGCCCTGGGTGCTAGGCGCCTGGATCTTCCTCACCGCCGGCATCGCCATGGGGTCCTACTGGGCCTATTACGAGCTCGGCTGGGGCGGCTTCTGGTTCTGGGACCCGGTCGAGAATGCGTCGCTGATGCCCTGGCTGGTCGGAACGGCACTGCTGCACTCGGCTGTGGTGATGGAAAAGCGGGAAGCGCTGAAGGTCTGGACGGTGCTGCTCGCCATCCTCGCCTTCTCGCTGTCGCTGCTCGGCACCTTCCTCGTTCGGTCCGGCGTGCTGACCTCGGTGCATGCCTTCGCCACCGACCCGGCCCGCGGCGTGTTCATCCTGGCCATCCTCTGCCTGTTCATCGGTGGCGGCCTCGGTCTCTTCGCCTTCCGCGCCGGCACGCTCCGGCAGGGTGGGCTGTTCGCGCCGGTGAGCCGCGAGGGGGCGCTCGTCCTCAACAACGTGTTCCTGACCGTGGCGGCGGGCGTGGTGCTGTTCGGAACGCTTGTGCCGTTGATCGTATCAGCCTTCGGCGGGGCCATCTCGGTCGGCGCGCCCTATTTCAACACGGTGTTCGGCCCGCTGTTCGGCGCGACGCTGCTGGTGGTGCCTCTCGGGCCGCTGCTTGCCTGGAAGCGCGGCGATCTGCTCGGTGCGCTCGAACGCCTGTGGGCGGTGTTCGCCCTCGCCGCGCTGGTCGCCGTCCTCGTTGCCTGGATGAAGGGCGAAACGCACATCACCGCTCTCTTCGGCCTTGGCGTTGCCGTCTGGGTACTGGTCGGGGCCTTCGCCGAGTTGGTGACGCGCGCCCGCTTTCGCGAGGTTGGGCTGTCGGTCGGTCTCAGGCGCCTTGCCGGCCTGCCGCGTTCGGCCTTCGGCACGGCGCTCGCCCATGCCGGCCTCGGCGTGACCTTGCTCGGCATCGTCGCCACCTCGGCTTTCCAAAGCGAGGCCATTCTGGAGATGAAGCCGGGCGACACCGCCACCGTCGGCGCCTATTCGGTGACCTTTGACGGCATCCGCAACAGCTCCGGCCCCAACTATTCCGAAAGCGTTGCCACCATGACGGTCCGGGAGGGTGGAGTGGTGCGCTTCGTCGTCGAGCCGTCGCGGCGCTTCTATGCCGCCCGGCAGATGCCGACCACCGAAGCCGGCATCCGGACCCACGGCCTGTCGCAGTTCTATGTCACGCTGGGCGGCGAAGGCCGCGACAGCGGTTCGGTGGTGGTGCGCATGTGGGACAAGCCGCTGGTGACGCTGATCTGGCTCGGTGCGCTCGTCATGATGGCCGGTGGTACTCTGTCGCTGGCCGACCGCCGCCTGCGCGTCGGCGCGCCGAAGCCGGCCCGCCGGGCGACGGTACCGGCCGAATGACGGAGGGAATCCCGATGCGCCGCCTTCTTTCCGCTCTCGCCGTTCTCCTCGCGCTCGCCGCTCCGGCCGCCGCCGTCGACCCGTCCGAACGTTTGCCCGATCCGGCCCAGGAAGAGCGGGCTCGCGCGATTTCCGAAGAGCTCCGTTGCCTCGTCTGCCAAAACCAGTCGATCGACGCCTCCGATGCCCAGCTCGCCAAGGATCTCCGGATCATCGTTCGCGAGCGCATCGCCGCCGGCGACAGCGACAATGAGGTTCGCGACTTTCTGGTTGCCCGCTACGGCGAGTTCGTGCTGCTGAGGCCGCGCGCCCACGGCATCGGCCTTCTTCTCTGGGCGCTGCCGCCGGCGCTGCTGCTGATCGCCGGGACGGGGCTGTTCATCGCCTTCCGTCGGCGCCCGCCCGCCGCCGCGACCGCGGACAGCCTCTCCGCTGACGAGGAGGCGGCGCTGAAAGCGCTGTCGCGCGAAGAGGATGAGTCGCCAAACCTTTGAAATAAGGCAACTTTTCGGCGGCCTTTCTTACAAAAGTTTAATGCGCCAGCAATCTTCAGGTTAGGCTCGGGATGGCTATATGACGCCATAGAAACCGGATCGACAGCCGGTTCCCGAAATCACTTCCCTGGAGTTTCCCCCATGCTCAGGACCTCGGACAAGCCGACCAAATCCCGCGTCAAGGCATTGCTGCTGGGCTCGGTCTTCGCATTGGCCATCGGCGGCATCGTCGCCGGCGAGACGGCCCTCATCTTCGACAACACGGCTCAGGCGCAGAACCTCTCCCAGCCGCAGACCCAGGCGGTCTTCTCCTTCGCCGACATGGTGCAGCGCGTGCAGCCCGCCGTCGTCTCCATCCGGGTGAAGACGGACGAGACCGTCGGCCAAGGTGATCGGGATAACGACGGCCTGCCGCCCGGCCTGACGCCGGACAGCCCGTTCTACGACTTCTTCAAGCGCTTCGGCATGCCCGACATGCCGGGCAACCGTGGCCGCGGCCCGCAGCACCGCTATGGTCTTGCCCAGGGCTCCGGCTTCTTCATTTCGGCCGATGGCTATGTCGTCACCAACAATCACGTGGTGGAAAACGCCACCGATGTGAAGGTGGTGACCGATGACGGTACCGAACACGCCGCCAAGGTGATCGGCACCGATCCCAAGACCGATCTCGCGCTGGTCAAGGTCACCGATGGCAAGGATTTCCCCCACGTCTCCTTCGCCGCCAATGAATCGCGCGTTGGCGACTGGGTGGTCGCCGTGGGCAACCCCTTCGGCCTCGGCGGCACCGTGACGGCGGGCATCATCTCGGCGCGCGGTCGCGACATCGGCGCCGGCCCCTACGACGACTTCCTGCAGATCGACGCGCCCATCAACAAGGGCAACTCCGGCGGCCCGGCCTTCAACGCCGGCGGCGAGGTGATCGGCGTCAATACGGCCATCTATTCGCCGTCGGGCGGTTCGGTCGGCATCGGTTTCGCCATTCCGGCCCGCACGGCGCAGCAGGTCGTTGCCTCGCTGATGGATCACGGCAAGGTGGTTCGCGGCTGGCTCGGCGTTCAGATCCAGCCGGTGACCGAGGAGATCGCCAGTTCCATCGGCCTCGACAAGGCGAGGGGCGCCATGGTGACCGAGCCGCAGGCCGACTCGCCGGCCACCAAGGCCGGCATCAAGGCGGGCGACACCATCCTCTCCGTCAACGGTCAGGAGATCGAGGACGCCAAGGATCTCGCTCGCAAGATCGCGGCCTTCCCGCCGAAGACGGTGGTCGATGTCACGCTGTGGCGCGACGGCAAGGAAGAGACCGTCAAGGTCGACCTCGGCGAGTTGCCGAACGAGCAGGTGGCCTCGTCGCAGCAGGAGGGCAGCGGCTCGGAAGACCGCACCTCGCTCGATGACTACGGGCTGACGCTCGCGCCGGCCGATGCCGTTGGTGCCGGCGACAGCGGTGCCGTCATCACCGATCTCGATCCGAGCGGCAAGGCGTCGGAGCGCGGCCTGCGCGAGGGTGACGTCATCCTGCAGGCGGGCGGCCAGACCGTCGACGGTCCGCGCGACGTGTCCCAGGCCATTTCCGGCGCTGAGAAGGCCGGCAAGAAGGCCATCCTCTTGCGCGTGAAATCCGGAGACAGCGTTCGCTTCCTTGCTCTCCCCTTGGGAAAGTGAGGCGCTGATCTCCAACCCGTGCCGGCGGGCGGGCTCGGCGCCCGCCGGTATTCTTTTTCCTTGCGTCGGCCGATGCCGGCGCTAAACAACTGTCGACGACCACCTTTGCGGAGCAGGGCGACATGCGCATTCTGGTGATCGAGGACGACGGGGAAGCAGCGGCCTACCTCATCAAGGCTCTCGACGAGGTCGGCCATGTCGCCGAGCACGCCGCCGACGGCGAGGCCGGGGCCTTCATGGCCGAAGAGGGCGGTTTCGATGTGCTGATCGTCGACCGCATGCTGCCCAAGCGCGACGGCCTGTCGATCATCGAGGACATGCGCCGGCGAGGCGACCACACCCCGGTTCTCGTATTGTCCGCTCTGGGGCAGGTCGACGATCGAGTGCGCGGCCTCAAGGCCGGCGGCGACGACTATCTCACCAAGCCCTATGCCTTCACCGAACTGCTCGCCCGCGTCGAGGCGCTGGCCCGCCGCAATCGGCCGGCCGAGGTCGAGACCACCTATCGGGTGGGCGATCTGGTGCTGGACCGCCTGTCGCATAGCGTGACCCGCGCCGACACCGATATCCCCTTGCAGCCGCGCGAATTCCGCCTGCTTGAGTATCTGATGCGCAATGCCGGCCAGGTGGTCACCCGCACCATGCTGCTGGAAAATGTCTGGGATTATCATTTCGATCCGCAGACCAACGTCATCGACGTCCATGTTTCCCGCCTGCGCGGCAAGATCGACAAGGGCTTCGACAGGCCGCTGCTTCATACCGTGCGCGGTGCTGGCTACATGATCCGCGAGGCCGGCCCGGACAGGGGTGGGGAGGTCGCATGGGTGCGCTCGGGCGGCTGATCAGGACAACGGCCTTCAAGCTGTCGCTCGTCTATCTCGTCGTCTTCTCCGGCCTGACGCTGTTCCTGACCGCCTACATCGCCAACAACACGGCCAAGCTGCTCGATTCCCAGATCAGCGATACCATCGACAGCGAGATCAACTCGCTGTCCGATCAATATGAGCGTGGCGGCCTCCAGCGGCTCGTCAGCGCTGTCGATCTGCGCAGCCGCCGTCCGGGCGCCAGCCTCTATCTGGTTGCCGACTCCTCCGGCCGCACCGTGGTCGGCAATGTCGCCGATCCGCCGCTGTCCATCCTGGGTGCATCGGACGGCGAGACCGCCGCCGTCACCTACCAGCGGCTCGATGGCGATACCAGCCGCCGCTATGAGGCGATCGTACGGGTGTTTGCCCTGCCGGGCGGGTTCAAGCTGCTGGTCGGCCGCGACGTCAGCGAGATCAGCCAGCTTCGCTCGCTGATCTTCGAGGCGTCCCGCTACGCCATCATCGTCATGGTGGTGACAGGTTTCGTCTCCTGGTTCTTCTTCGGGCGCTCGGTCTTGAAACGCGTTGAGAACATGGCCGAAACCTCCCGCAGGCTGATGTCCGGCGATCTCACGCACCGCCTCGCCATCAAGGGCTCGAACGACGAGTTCGACAATCTGGCCCTGAGCCTCAACGAGATGCTCGATCGCATCGAGGCGTTGATGACCGGGTTGCAGGAGGTGTCCGACAACATCGCTCATGACCTCAAGACCCCGCTCAACCGCCTGCGCGCCCGCCTTGAGGAGACGCTGCGGCGTGGCGGGGACGTGGCGGACTATCGCGACGCCATCACCTCGGCCATGGAGGAGGCGGACAACCTCATCCGCATCTTTGACGCCCTGCTCAAGATCGCCCGCATGGAGGCGGGCTCCTCCGGCGACAGCTTCGAGCCGCTCGATGCCGCCGGCATTCTCGACGAGATTGTCGAGCTCTACGAACCGGTGGTGGAGGACGCCGGCGGTCGGCTGACGCTCGACACCGTGCGGCCGCTGCCCCTAAAGGGTAACCGCACGCTCCTGAGCCAAGCCTTGTCCAACCTGATCGACAATGCGATCAAGTATGGCCGGTCCGAAAGCAGCGACGGGCCGATGATCGCGCTGACCGGAACCATCGACGGCGACGAGCTTTGCCTGACGGTAACGGACGACGGCCCCGGCATTCCCGAGGCCGACCGGCAGAAGGCACTGTCGCGTTTCGGCCGGCTCGATGCCGCCCGCAGTCGGCAAGGGTCGGGTCTCGGACTGTCGTTGGTCGCGGCAGTGGCTCACCTGCATGGTGGCCGCGTGACGCTGGGCGACGCCGGGCCGGGCCTCAGGGCCAGCCTCCGCCTGCCGAAGAGTTGGACGCCGCGCCGGGAAACCCCGGTTCACGCGGCGATGTGAAGCAAGAGGACGAGTTGGGCCATGGGGAGCGGAGAAGGCATGACCGGGAGGCCCGAAGGAGCCGCACTCAAGGATCGCATAATCCTCGTTCCTCCCCTCGGCCCGGATGTCGCGATCGCCGGTTCGCTGCTTGACGATTGTCTGGGTGGACCCGGCGGCGAAGCGCTGGCTGCGCTTTTTGCGACCGCGCCGATCGCCCGCGATCTTGTGCTGGCCGTCGCCTCCAACAGCGCCCACCTGCGCGAGGCGGCTTTGCGGGATGGCGAAAGGCTGCATCGGGTGCTTTCCAGCGATCCCGCAGCGCTGGTGGACGGACTGATCGCGTCCCTTTCAGACCCGGTTGCCGACGAGCCGGCCCTGCGCCGGCGACTGCGCCGCGTCAAGGCCGAGGCGGCGCTGGCAATCGCTCTCGCCGATATCGCCGGCCTCTGGGACGTTATGGAGGTGACCGGCGCGTTGACCCGGCTCGCCGACGCCAGCCTGTCCGCCGCCATACGCTTCCTGCTGCTCGAAGCCGATGCGGCCGGCAAGGTGAGCCTGCCCGATCGTTCCGATCCGGAGCGCGGTTCGGGCTGGATCGTGCTGGCGATGGGCAAGCAGGGCGCCTTCGAGCTCAACTATTCCTCGGACATCGACCTCATCGTCTTCTTCGATCCCACCGTGGTGCCGGTCGCCGACAAGGACGACCTGACGACGCTGTTCGTCCGCCTGACGCGCCGCCTCGTCGCCATCCTGCAGGAACGCACGGCGGACGGTTATGTGTTCCGCACGGATCTGCGCCTCCGGCCGGATGCCGGTGCGACGCCGGTTGCCATGTCGACCACCGCTGCGTTGATCTATTACGAAAGCGCCGGCCAGAACTGGGAGCGCGCGGCCATGATCAAGGCCCGCCCGGCGGCCGGAGACATTGCCGCCGGCGAGCGCTTCCTGGCCGATCTCAGGCCCTACGTCTGGCGCAAGTACCTCGATTACGCCGCCATTCGCGACATCCATTCGATCAAGCGCCAAATCCACGCCCACAAGGGCCACGGTGAGATTGCCGTTGCCGGCCACAACGTCAAGCTGGGGCGCGGCGGCATTCGCGAGATCGAGTTCTTCGTCCAGACGCAGCAGCTCATCGCCGGTGGCCGCAATCTCGACCTGCGCGGCCGGCAGACGCTCGCCATGCTGGACGCGCTGGTGGCGCAGGGCTGGCTCGACGAACCGGCACGCGACCTTCTGGCGGACGCCTATCGCTTCCTTCGCCGGGTCGAGCACCGCGTGCAGATGCTGAACGACGAGCAGACCCATACCCTGCCCGACGACGCCGAGGGGCTCGCTCGCGTCGCCCACCTGATGGGCTACGCCGATTCCGAGGCCTTCGCGACGATGCTGACGGAGTGGCTGACGGCCGTCAGCGATCAATATTCCGAGTTGTTCGAGGAAGAGGCCGACCTCTCCTCGCAGCATGGCAACATGGTGTTTACCGGCAACGACATCGACCCCGGCACGCTCGACACCTTCACCCGGCTCGGTTTCGCTCGCCCGGAAGACGCCATCCGAATCGTCGCCTCCTGGCATTTCGGCCGCTACCCGGCCATGCGGTCGTCGCGCGCCCGCGAACTCCTCACCGAGATCACGCCGCGCCTCATCGTCGCCTTCTCGGAAACCGAGGCGCCGGATGCCGCGCTGATCGCCTTCGATCATTTCCTTGCCCGGCTGCCGGCCGGCGTCCAGCTTTTCTCGCTCTTGTCCTCGAACCAGTCGCTGGTGACGCTGCTTGCCATGGTGATGGGCAACTCGCCCTATCTGGCCGAGACGGTTGCCCGGCGGCCGCATGTGGTGGATGCGCTGCTCGAACCGCAGTTCTTCGGCAACCTGCCGGGCCGGGCAGAGCTGACGCGCAGGCTCGATGCCTTCTTCGGCGAGGCGCGCGGCTACGAAGACGTGCTCGACCGTGCCCGCATCTTCGCCCAGGAACAGAAGTTCCTGATCGGCGTCCGCGTCATCACCGGCACGGCTGCCGCCCGCCAGCTCGGCCAGAGCTTCTCCCGCCTCGCCGACCTCCTGCTCGAGCGCGTGCTGTCAGCAACGGCAGCCGAACTCGAGCACCAGCACGGCTCGATCCCGGGCGGGCGGGTGGCGCTCGTCGCCATGGGCAAGCTCGGCAGCGAGGAGCTGACCGCCGCCTCCGACCTCGACCTCATTCTGCTCTATGACCACGACCGCGACGCGGTCCAGAGCGATGGCCGTCGGCCGATTTCGCCCAACCAGTATTACGCCCGGCTGACGCAGCGTCTGGTGACGGCGATCACCGCGCCGACCGCCGAGGGCACACTCTACGACGTCGATTTCCGCCTCCGTCCCTCGGGCAACGCCGGCCCGCTCGCCACCCGCATTGATGCCTTCGAGCGCTATCAGCGCGAAGAGGCCTGGACGTGGGAGCACATGGCGCTCACCCGCGCCCGCGTCGTCGCGTCGACCGGCGGCTTTGGTGAGGAGGTGGAGCGCGTCATCGTCGAAACGCTGTCCCGGCAGCGCGATCCTCTGAAGATACTGGGCGATGCCGCCGACATGCGCGCCCGGCTCGAGCAGGAGAAGGGCTCGACCGACATCTGGAACCTCAAGCGCGTGCCCGGTGGTCTCGTCGATCTTGAGTTCATCGCCCAGACGTTGCGCCTCGTCAACGATTGGCGGGAGCCTGCCGTTCGCCTGCGCAATACCGAGGCGATCCTGCTGTCGGCAGCAACCCACGGCCTTTTGTCGCCTGCTCATCGCGACGTGCTGCTGCCGGCCATCCGTCTGTTTGGTGACCTGACGCAGGCCCAGCGGCTGACGCTGCCGGTAAAGGCGTCGGTGTCGGAAGCGCCGCGCGGCGTTCACGACGTGCTCTGCCGCGTGGCGTCGGCGCCGTCGCTGGCCCAGCTCGAAGCGGAGCTGCGCGAGCGGCAGGCGGCGGTGCGTGACGCCTTTGTCGAGATCGTCGGGCCGGTCGTGAGGCGAACTGAGTAGACGGTCGTGCAGTTCCAGCAAAAGTGGGAACCGGTTTTGCGTCCGGAACTGCATCTCAACAGAGAGACAGAGCTTTTTTGGTGACCGTGATTTCACCGAAAAGCTTTAGTGGACGGTTCTCCGCGGCTCGGTGAACACATCGGGCGCGGCAACGACGCGCGGATAGGCGACGGCCGAGCCGGCCTGCGAGGTCGCCACCGCGGCGGTGCCGTCGCTTGCCGTCGGCGCGGCGATGCGCGGCATCGAGATGGTGACCGTCGTTCCCGACCCTTCTACCGACTCGATCGTCATGCGGCCGCCGTGCAGCGCCACCAGCGACTGGGCGATGGCAAGCCCGAGCCCCGAGCCGGGGTGCTTGCGCGTCAGCTGGTTCTCCACCTGCACGAAGGGTTTGGCGATCTGATCGAGCGAGGCGGCGGGAATGCCGATGCCGGTGTCGCTCACCGAGAACAGAACGTTGTCGCCCACCTGCCGCGTTCTGACCGTCACGGTGCCGGCGGCCGGCGTGAACTTCAGCGCGTTGGAGAGAAGGTTGAGCGCCACCTGTTTGACGGCGCGACGATCGGCCACCATCGGCTCGACCGCCTCGAAATCGGTGGCAAGGACGATCTGCCGCGTCTCGGCCTGCGACGACATGATGCGCACGCACTCGCCGAGTACCTCGTCGACCACCACGGACTCCAGCGTGAGGTTGACCCGGCCGGCTTCGATCTTCGACATGTCCAGAATGTCGGAAATGACGTTGAGCAGGTAGATGCCGCTGTCGTGGATGTCGCGGCAGTAATCGGTGTACTTCTCTGACCCGAGATCGCCGAACATGCCGGACATCATGATGTCGGAGAAGCCGATGATGGCGTTGAGCGGCGTCCGGAGCTCATGGCTCATCGAGGCAAGGAACTCGGACTTGGCCCGGTTGGCCGCCTCGGCGCGGGCCTTTTCCTCTGCGTATTTCTCGGCGAGTTCGACCAACTGGGTGGTCTGAAGCTGCATCTTGTGACGATGCTGGCGAAGGTCGGCGACGGTCGCCATAAGCTGCCGTTCGCTTTCGAGGAGGTTCTCCTCGTGGCGCTTCAGCTGGGTGATGTCGGTACCGACCGACACGAAGCCGCCGTCCTTGGTGCGGCGCTCGTTGATCTGCAGCCAGCGCCCGTCGTCGAGCCGCGCCTCGTAGGAGCGCTCGCCGCCGGACATTGAATAGCGCAAGCCCTCGCTCGACACCTTCGGCTGTCGGGCCGCCGCCATTACCTCGGCATAGGGCGTGCCCGGTCGGGCGACGCTGTCCGGCAACTGATGCAGGCTCTGGTATTTCGAGTTGCACATCACCAGCCGGTTTTCCGAGTCCCAGATGACGAAGGCTTCGGAAATGGTGTCGATGCCGTCACGCAGGCGGATGGCCGCCGTGGCGTTCTCCTGGGCAAGGGTCTTCTGCTCGGTGACGTCGACGGTGATGCCGATGAGGTGCGGCGAGCCGTCCCGATCGCGAACCACCTCGGCGCGCATCCGGAGCCACACCCATTCGCCGCCGGCGTGGCGAATGCGGAACTCCAGGTCGACGGACGGCTGGCCGGTTTCAAGGACTTCCTTGGCCAGTTCGTAGAGGTCGACATCGTCGGGGTGGATCAGCGCCTGCAGGTCGTTGAAGCCCATCAGGTCGGAGTTGGGTTCCATGCCCAGGATCACATACATCGACGGCGACCAGAACAGCCGGCCGCGGGCGAGGTCCCAGTCCCAGAGGCCGCATCGGCCGCGCCGGAGCGCCGTGTCGACGCGGGCCTGGGTGGCGTTGTAGATGCGGTCGGCTTCGCGCGCCCGGCTCATCTGGGCGAAGAAGGCGTAGACCACGGCGATCAGGATCAGCGACGTACCGACGAACAGCACCGCCGTCATGGTCACATCATGCCGCCAGCCGACATAGACCTGGGCGAGCGGCTGGTAGACGGCGACAGTGCCGCGCTCGCCGGCAAGGTTGCGCACCGTGGCGAGCGCTTCGGTGCCGTTGGAAAGCGTGACATCCAGAACGCCCGCCCGCTTGCCGAACACCAGCATCGGCTGGTCGGCGCCGAACAGGTCGGCCACGGAGCCGCCGCCGATAAACGCCCCTTCCGGCGCCGTTGCCCGGATGGTTCCGCTCGCATCGGCGAACAGGATGACGCGGCCGTCGCTGGTCGCCGAAGGGGGCAGGCTGTCGCGCAATGCGGCCCGCATGATGCCGGAGAAGCCGCCGTCGGTCTTCTCAAGCGACGGATGGGCTGAAAGGTCGGCGTCAAGCGCCTCGGCCAGGAGCGCCACCATGTCGGAGGCGGCGCGATAGGTGTCGGTTCGCTGCTGGAGAAGGTTGGAGACGTGGAAGATGCCGCCGACCAACAGGAAGGCCGAAATCAGAACGGGGATCGAACGACGGAACAGCGGTTCGGCCTGGAGGAGACGGAGATAGGAGGGGCGGACCAGCAGGCCGGCGTGCCCCTTCAGGATGCTTTCCGTTTCGGCGTCGCCAAAAAAGCGCGCTCTCCACGTTCCCGACCCTCGACTGAGGTCGTTGCCCGCCATGTCGTTGCCCCGCCGCCGCATGTTGTTGGGGAACGCGAAACACCCCCGAATCAGGGCCAGTTTGAATCATCGGGAATCGCTCTGTCCATAGGTTAAAGAGCGTTGAATCTTCTTTTTGAATCGCCGCCGGCGAATGGCGGAATCTGTGACATTCCTGCCGATTCCGACGGACGGGATTCGGCAGGAACCACAGGGACTTCCTGGGATCGCCACCTCTTCCCGGCCCTTATCCACAGAAAAGCGCAAGGAGGAAATGGTGGCGCATCCGGCCGGTCAGGCCAGCGTCCGCTCCAGGATGTCGGCGACGTCGCGCGACAGCTGCGGCTTGCCCTGGATCGATCGCAGCGCCGTCTCCGCCTGGGCCCGCCGCTTCGGTTCGTAGGACCGCCATGAGCGGAAGGTAACGAGCAGCCGGGCCGCCAGTTGCGGGTTGGCCGCATCGAGCCGAGAGATGATGTCGGCCACGAAGCCGAAGCCCTTGCCGTCGGCCCGACCGAACTGGGTGGGGTTCGATGTGGCGAAGGCACCGACCAGCGCCCTGACGCGGTTCGGGTTACCGAAGGAGAAAGCGGGATGCTGCGTCAGCGTCATGACCTTGTCGAGCGTGCCGGGAAGCGGTGCCGACGCCTGTGCCGACAGCCACTTGTCGACCACCAGCGGCACGTTGCCGAAGCGCTCGAAGAAGGCGGCCAGCGCAGCCTCGGCGCCCGCATCGCCGCGATGGACCAGGATGGTCAGCGCGGCCATGCGGTCGGTCATGTTGATGGCCGTCTCGAAGCGGCGACGCACCAGCGCCATTGCCTCGGCCGAACCGGTGATCGACAGGAGATCGAGGGCGGTGTTGGCAAGCGATCGCCTGCCGGAGCCAGCAGCATCCGGCACGTAGGGTTGGTCAGCGGCGGCATTGTCGGCCTCGACGATGGCCCGGAGCCGCGCCTCCAGCCGGCCGGCGATGGTGCGCCGATAGGCCAGGTGGGCGGTGGCCACCGCGTCGGGATCGACATTTTCGGCCACTTCGCGGGCGACGTCGTTCTCGCTGGGCACGGCAATGAGCAGCGCCTTGAAGGCAGCGTCGAGGGCAGGATCGTCTAGCAGCTTGCCGAGCGCATCGATCGGCGCCGTCTCGAAGCTGGGCGCCTGACCGGCCCGCACCTGCTGCGTCGCCTTGACCAGTGCGGTCATCGCCAGCGTCGTTCCGGCCTGCCAGCGGTTGAAGCTGTCGGCGTCGTTGGCGAGCAGGAAGATGAGATCGGCCGACGACAGCGACTGCCGCACCTTCACCGGCGCCGAGAAGCGACGGAACAGCGAGGGGACCGGCCGCGAGGGCAGGCCCTCGAAGGTGACGGTGTGCGATGGCGCGGTCAGGATCAGCGTGTCGCCATTCACCTCGGCGCCGGCGATGCCGGACGGCCGCATGTCCTTGCCATCCGGGCCGACGAGGCCGAAGCGCACGGGGATGACGCGCGGCTTCTTGGTCTGCTGGCCGGGCGTTGCCGGGGTTTCCTGCGTGAGCGTCAATGTGTAGCGCCGCGCCGCCTCGTCCCAGCTTTCGTCGATGGTGACGGTGGGCGTGCCGGCTTCGCGGTACCAGACCATGAAGGGTTCAAGGTCGCGGCCGGAGGCTTCGGCAAAGCAGGCGATGAACTGCTCGATGGTGGCGGCCTCGCCGTCATGGCGGGTGAAATAGAGGTCCATGCCGCGCGCAAACGCATCGTCGCCGATCAGCGTCTTCAGCATGCGGATCACCTCGGCGCCCTTCTCGTAAACGGTCGCCGTGTAGAAGTTATTGATTTCCTTGTACTGTTCCGGCCGTACAGGATGGGCGAGCGGGCCGCCGTCCTCGGGGAACTGCTGGCTCCTCAGGAGGCGCGCGTCGGAAATGCGCTTCACCGCCCGCGAGCGCATGTCGGAGGAGAACTCCTGATCGCGGAAGACGGTGAGACCTTCCTTGAGGCAAAGCTGGAACCAGTCGCGGCAGGTGATGCGGTCGCCGGTCCAGTTGTGGAAATACTCGTGGGCGATCACCGCCTCGATGCCGGCATAGTCGGCATCGGTGGCGATCTCCGGATCGGCCAGCACGTACTTGTCGTTGAAGACGTTGAGGCCCTTGTTCTCCATGGCCCCCATGTTGAAGTCGGAGACGGCCACCACGTTGAACACGTCGAGGTCATACTCGCGGCCGAACACCTCTTCGTCCCACTTCATCGACCGCTTGAGCGAGTCCATGGCATAGACGGCCTTCGGCGCGTTGCCCTTTTCGACGTAGATGGCGAGCTTCACCTTGCGGCCGCCCATCGTCGTGAACTCGTCTTCGAGGGCGTCGAGGTCGCCGGCCACCAGCGCGAAGAGATAGCTCGGCTTCGGCCAGGGATCGTGCCAGACGGCGAAATGGCGGCCGTCGCCGAGGTCGCCCGACGACACGGGATTGCCGTTGGACAGAAGGATCGGCGCCTCGATCTTCGGCGCGACGATCTTCACGGTGAACACCGAGAGCACGTCCGGCCGGTCATAATAATAGGTGATGCGGCGGAAGCCCTCCGCCTCGCACTGGGTGCACCACGTGCCGGACGAGCGATAGAGGCCCATCAGCTTGGTGTTGGCCGCCGGATCGAGGCGGGTGGTCATTTCTAGGCGGAAGCTGCCGGCGGGCGGCGCCTTGACGGTCAGCCGGTCGGCGCTCGCCTCATACTCGTCTTCGCGCAGCTCGCGACCGTCGACCGCGATGCGGACGAGCGTCAACTCGTCGCCGTTGAGAACGAGAGGTTCCCCGGCGGTGCCAGCGCGCGGCGAAAGGACAAGCGTTGCCGCGACCAGCGTCCTCTCCGGCGTCAGATCGAACTCGAGGTCGACCTTGTCGATGGCATAGGGTGTGGGCCGGTAGTCGGCGAGACGGATGACGGGGGCGGAATCCTGGGACACGGGCGCAACCTATTGTCAAAGCATGCGGCGCGAAGCGCCAAAATCGGGTGGTCCGGCGCGGCCGGCGATGCAAGGGTTGTAAGGTCGAACGGGGGAAATGCAAACTCCTCTTTGCGAATGTGTCGCGATGTAGGGCCGTTCTTGAAGCCGCGAGGCGGTTCGAGCGGAGATCGAAGCCTGGGGTCGGAAGCCCACCGGCATTTCAGGCCAAGAAAGCGGCGGCTTTACAACCGGGCGTGCTTCGCCTATGGGTGGGGCATGAACGGTTTTGTCGCACTGAACGCTTCGTGGTGGTGGCGCTTCTCTTGAAGAGAGCGGCCGACGCGGTGTGTCCAGACGGGACGAAATGAGCGAGGGCTGCTCCGGGAGACCGGGACGGCCCTTTTTGTTTAGGTGTCCGAGACGGTCTCTCCGAGTGGCGACAGGGGAGATTGCGATGGTCAAGAACAAAGCCGAGGCCGGTTCGTCCGGCAACAGAGAATCCTTCATCACCGCCGGCGGGGTGGAAGTGGCGCGTAGCGCCAGACCCGACCACTACAAGACGGCGATCTCAGGCTATTTCGACAAGCTCGATACGCGGCGCGGCGCCGTGCTGTCGTCCAACTACGAGTTTCCCGGCCGCTACTCGCGCTGGGACATCGCCTTTGTCGACCCGCCGGTGGCGATCACCGCCCGCGGCCGCAAGATGACCATCGAGGCCCTCAACGCGCGCGGCCGGATTCTTCTCCCCGCCTTCGCCGCCGCCGTGCGCGGCCCCGACCTCGTCTCTCTCACCGCCGACGACGCGCTGATTTCCCTCGAAGTGACCACTCCCAAGGATGGTTTTGCCGAAGAGGATCGCTCGCGCCAGCCCTCGGTATTCTCGGTTCTCCGCCGCATCATCGCAAAGTTTGCCACGCCCGAGGACGACAAGCTCGGCCTCTGGGGCTCCTTCGGCTATGACCTCGCCTTCCAGTTCGACAGCGTCGACTTCAAGCTGCCGCGCCCGAACGACCAGCGCGACCTCGTCCTCTACTTCCCCGACGAGATTGCCGTCGTCGACCATCACCGCGCCGCCGCGACGATCTATTCCTATGACTTCGTCGTCGAGGGACGGCTGACGGTCGGCCTGCCGCGCGACGGCGAGCACCAACCCTTCCGAGAAAGCGACCGCAATCCCGGCCGTGGCGACCACCAGCCGGGCGAATATGCCGCTTCGGTGGGCAAGGCGGTGGAGTACTTCCGGCGCGGCGACCTGTTCGAGGTGGTGCCGGGCCAGGTGTTCTACGAGAAGCCGTCGTCGCCGCCGTCGGCCATCGCCCGCCGCCTGCAGCAGATCAATCCGGCGCCCTTCGGCTTCATGTTCAACCTTGGCGCCAACGAGTATCTGATCGGCGCCAGCCCCGAGATGTTTGTGCGCGTCACCAATGGCAAGCGCGTCGAAACCTGCCCGATCTCCGGCACCATCCGGCGCGGTCGCAACGCCATCGAGGACGAGGAGCAGATCCGCATCCTGCTCAACTCCAAGAAGGACGAGGCCGAGCTCACCATGTGCTCGGACGTCGACCGCAACGACAAGAGCCGCATCTGCGAGCCGGGTTCGGTGCGCGTCATCGGCCGCCGCCAGATCGAGATGTACTCGCGCCTCATCCACACCGTCGATCACATCGAGGGGCGGCTGCGCGACGGCATGGACGGTCTCGATGCCTTCCTGAGCCATGCCTGGGCGGTGACCGTGACCGGTGCGCCGAAACTTTGGGCCATGCAGTTCATCGAGGACAACGAGAAGAGCTGCCGGGCCTGGTACGGCGGCGCCGTCGGCGCCTTCCTGATGAATGGCGACGTCAACACCGGCCTGACGCTCAGGACGATCCGCCTCAAGGACGGCATCGCCGAGGTGCGCGCCGGCGCGACGCTGCTCTATGATTCGGTGCCCGAAGATGAGGAGAAGGAGACCGAGCTCAAGGCCTCGGCGCTGATCACCGCCATTCGCGAGGCTGGCACCGCTCCGGTCGCCGCCGCTTCTGTGGCTCGTGAGGCGGTGGGTGCCGGCACGCGGATCGTGCTGGTCGACCACGAGGACAGCTTCGTCCATACGCTCGCCAACTACTTCCGCCAGACCGGCGCCGAGGTGAAGACGTTGCGCGCCTCCAAGGGGAAGGGCATCGACCCGGCCCTGATCGCCGCCGAACAGCCCGATCTTCTCGTCATGTCGCCGGGACCGGGAAGCCCGTCCGATTTCCAATGCGCGCGGACCATCGCGGCGGTGCGACAGCTTGGCCTGCCGGTTTTCGGCGTCTGCCTCGGCTTGCAGGCGATGGTCGAAGCGTTCGGCGGCAAGCTGGCGCAGCTCGACGTGCCCTATCACGGCAAGCCGTCGAAGATCGCGGTGTCCTCGAACTCGCTGCTGTTCTCGGGCCTGCCGTCCGAGATCGTGATCGGCCGCTATCACTCTCTTCATGCCGATCGCGATCATCTGCCTGAGGCGTTCCGGGTGACGGCGGAAACCGGTGATGGCGTGATCATGGCCATCGAACACCGGAGCGAACCCTTTGCCGCCGTGCAGTTTCATCCGGAATCGATCATGTCGCTGTCGGCGGATGCCGGCCATGTCATTGTCGAGAATGCTATCCAGGGTTTAGTTCGGTTTGGCGGGGCCGGCCGGCGGGAAGCGAAGCGGGGATAATCGCCGAGCGGCGGGTGGCCGGTTGAACATCCGATCGGACGTCCGCGATGCAACCAATGGTCCCGGCGGGAAAACGGCCCGCCGGGTATTTGCATCATTGCGCGTCTCACCACGGAAATAATACATCCAGAACGCGTCTATTTTTGAAATATTATATAATATCAATGGGCTGCAGAGGGGGTGCTCTAAGTGGGCCTGTTGGTTGAGCATTGTTGCAAGGATGTCGCACTTGAAGGAGGATTTGAATGTTTCTGTCCTGTTATCGGTGAAAACGGGGGCGCGACAGCTTTTGGCGCTGGAAGATTGCGAGCGACGCGCTATCATAAAAATTGCGACAACGTTGCTGGCTCAACTCGTCGCGGGGTTAGCAGCCCCTTTCCGCGGTTTCGCGGACTAGCGGTCCAAACAACTAGAGGGCGCAAGCCCTCTTTTTTTGTCTTGGTCCCGGATGCGCGCCAGTCGGTGGCTGCATTACACTATCCTTGGTCACCTGCAGGTTTGATCGTCCAACGGCTTCTGGCGTCGATTGACGGTGCCTTGATGCGCCGGGCCGGCCCATTTCAAGAACTGGTTTCCGCTTGGCGCTTAGCGAAAGGGCTCGATCCCGGCGTTTCTGCTCAAATTTGCGCCTTGACCCTTCGATTTTTTTACCGAAAGATCAAGGAAACAGAAGGGCGGAGAAAAACCGCCGGGGAATAGCGGACAAAACAATCTGAAAATCTGGTTCGAGCCGGCTTTCAGGGCTCGAAATCACGATTGGATCAAGGACATCGGATCTGCCAGGCCGGCTGAACCGATGAACGGGAGTGTTTTGTCTTCGTCGTTACTGTGCACCAGCCACGGGACCAACATCCATGCCGGATATTTCTGCGGGACGCCTCGCTGCGGCCGATTACGGTAAGAATTTCTCGGACGTTCATCCGCCGCTCACGGCGCATGAGGCGGTCGTTGAAAGCGACCGTTGCTATTTCTGCTTCGATGCGCCATGCACCATTGCTTGCCCGACCTCGATCGACATACCGCTGTTCATCCGGAAGATCGGCACCGGCAATGTCGAGGGCGCCGCCGAGACCATCTTCTCTGCCAACATTCTCGGTGGCATGTGCGCCCGCGTCTGTCCCACCGAGACGCTGTGCGAGGAGGCCTGCGTTCGCAACGCCGCCGAGGAGAAACCGGTCCGCATCGGTCTCCTCCAGCGCCATGCCACCGATCACTACCTCGAACGCCACTCCGCCTTCGGTCTCCGCGCGCCGGCCACAGGCCGCAAGGTGGCTGTCGTCGGCGCCGGCCCGGCGGGCCTCGCCTGTGCCCACGAACTGGCGCTGAAGGGCCATGACGTCACCATCTTCGAGGCACGCGGCAAGGCCGGCGGCCTCAATGAGTTCGGCATCGCCGCCTACAAGGCGACTGATGACTTTGCCCAGCGCGAGGTGGACTTCGTGCTTGGCATCGGCGGTATCACGGTCGAAGCCGGCAAGGCGCTCGGCCGCGACTTCACGCTGGCCGATCTCAAGGCAAGCCACGACGCCGTCTTCCTCGGCCTCGGCCTTCAGGCCGTCAATGCCCTTGGGGTCGAAGGCGAGGAAACGGCTGGTGTCGTCGACGCCGTGCGCTGGATCGAAGATCTTCGGCAGTCGCCCGACAAGTCGGGGATCGAGGTCGGCGCGCGTATCGTCGTCATCGGCGGCGGCATGACCGCAGTGGATGCCGCAATACAGGCAAAGAAGCTCGGCGCCGACGAGGTGACCATCGCCTACCGGCGCGGTCCGGCCGAAATGGGTGCCAGCCGCTACGAGCAGGAGCTCGCCCAGGTGAACGGCGTGCGCATCCTGCACTGGGTGGCGCCCAAGCGGATCGTGTCGGAAGGCAACGCGGTCGCCGCCGTTGATTTCGAGCGCACGGCTCTCGACGTGTCGGGTCGGCTGACCGGAACCGGTCGAAGCGTTCGCCTTCCGGCCGATCAGGTCATGAAGGCGATCGGCCAGACCTTCGTTTCCGGCCCGGTGGAGAGTGGCGAGACGGTCGCGCTCGACGGTGGCCGCATCGCGGTCGACGCGGAGCTGCGGACCTCGCTCGCCGGCGTCTGGGCCGGTGGTGACTGCATCCGTGGCGGTGAGGACCTCACCGTCCAGGCCGTCGACCACGGCAAGCGCGCCGCCCTTTCCATCCACGCCGCCCTTTCCGCCTGATCGAGGGAGATCCGACATGGCCGACCTCCGCACCAACTTCCTCGGCATCAAGTCGCCGAACCCCTTCTGGCTGGCGTCCGCCCCGCCCACCGACAAGAAGTACAATGTCGAGCGCGCCTATCGCGCCGGCTGGGGCGGCGTCGTCTGGAAGACGCTCGGCGAGGACCCCGCCGTCGTCAACGTCAACGGCCCGCGCTACGGCGCCATTCACGCCGGCGACCGGCGCCTTGCCGGTCTCAACAACATCGAGCTGATCACCGATCGCCCGCTGGAGCTGAACCTTCGCGAGATCGCCGAGGTGAAGAAGGCCTGGCCCGACCGGGCGCTGGTTGTCTCGCTGATGGTGCCCTGCGAGGAGCTGAACTGGAAGTCGATCATCGCCCGGGTCGAGGAAACCGGCGCCGACGGCCTCGAACTCAACTTCGGCTGCCCGCACGGCATGAGCGAGCGCGGCATGGGCTCGGCGGTGGGGCAGGTGCCCGAGTATATCGAAATGGTCGCCCGCTGGTGCAAGCAGGCGACGCGCATGCCGGTGATCGTCAAGCTGACGCCCAACATCACCGACATCCGCTATCCGGCCCGCGCCGCCAGAAAGGGTGGGGCAGATGCGGTGTCGCTCATCAATACCATCAACTCCATCGTCGCCGTGGATCTCGACAGCTTCGCCCCGGTGCCGACCATTGACGGCAAGGGCAGCCACGGCGGCTATTGCGGGCCGGCGGTGAAGCCGATCGCCCTCAACATGGTGGCCGAGATCGCCCGCGATCCCGAGACCATGGGCATGCCCATTTCGGGCATCGGCGGCATCGAGACCTGGCGCGACGCCGCCGAATATATCGCGCTCGGTTGCGGCACCGTGCAGGTCTGCACGGCGGTGATGACCTATGGTTTCAAGATCGTCGAGGAAATGATCGACGGCATGAAGAAGTACATGGACGGCCATGGCTTCGCCACCATCGAGGATTTCCGCGGCCTGGCGGTCAAGAACCTGTCCGACTGGAAATATCTCAACCTCAACTACATCGCCAAGGCCAAGATCAACCAGGACCTTTGCATCAAGTGCGGCCGCTGCCACATCGCCTGCGAGGACACCTCGCATCAGGCGATCACCCACATGGTCGACGGCATCAGGCATTTCGAGGTGAAGGACGAGGAGTGCGTCGGCTGCAATCTCTGCGTCAACGTCTGTCCGGTCGAGGATTGCATCACCATGGAAGCCATGGCGCCCGGGTCGGTCGACCCGCGCACCGGCAAGGTGGTGCCGGCTCAATATGCCAACTGGACGACCCACCCCAACAACCCCTCGGCCGTCGCGGCGGAGTAAGTTCGGATCGAACCTACGCAGTGTTCCGGAGCGCCAGCGGCATGGTCGAGCGCTGGCGCCGCCCCCATCTGATCAGCACCGGCAGGCGACCATCGCTTCGCCGCCGGTAGGGGGAGACAATAATGCCGCATCGCTGTCCTTGGTATCTTGGCTATGTCCTGATCAACCCGCTGCGCAAGCTGCTCCAGCATCCGGCGAAACTGCTGACGCCGCACGTCAGGCCGGGGTTCCGCGTTCTGGAGCCCGGGCCGGGCATGGGCTATTTCACGCTGGAACTGGCGCGCCTCGTCGGGCCGACCGGCAAGGTCCACGTGGTCGACATCGAGCCGCGCATGCTCTCGGCGCTGGGCCGCCGTGCCGAATCGAAGGGTCTGGAGAAGCGGATCGACATGCGCCTCGGGCGGGAGACCAGCCTTGGCGTCGGCGATCTTCCCGGCGAGATCGATTTCGTTCTCGCCTTCGCCGTGGTTCACGAGCTTGGCGATGCGGCAAACTTCTTCCGGGAGGCCGCCGCCGCCATGAAGTCCGGCGCGACACTGCTGCTTGCCGAGCCGGCCGGTCATGTCTCCGAAGCCCTGTTCGCGGAGGAATGCGCCGCCGCCAAGATCGCCGGCCTCGTTGCCGTCGATCGCCCGGACATCTGGCGCAGCCACGCCGCCGTCTTTGCAAAGCCGTAAAGAGGTCAAGACGGCTCAGTCGCGCGTCGGCAGGATGCCGCGCATCAGCACGCCGATCACCGTGTCGGAGGCGGCGCGGAAGGTAGTGGGGTCCTCGACCCCGCGACCCAGCACCGAACGGACCTGGGCGTCGAAGTCGGCATAATGCTGCGTCGTCGCCCAGATCATGAAGATCAGATGGACGGGATCGACATCGATGAGCTTGCCTTCCTCGATCCAGCGGCGAATGACCCCCGCCTTTTCTTCAACGATGGATTTGAGGTCGGTCTTGAGGACGCTGTCGAGATGCGGCGCGCCGAGCAACACTTCGCCGATGAACAGTCGGCTTTCATGTGGGAAGTCGCGCGACTGCTCGAGTTTCTGACGAATGTAACCGGTGAGCTCGCTCTCCGGGTCGCCGTCCTCGGTCATGTCTCCGAGGGGCGCAAGCCACATGTCGAGCGTGCGCGTCAGTACCGCCGTGTAGAGATCATGCTTGCGGCGAAAGTAATAGAGAAGGTTCGGCTTGGACATGCCGGCCCGCTCGGCGATCTGGTCGACGGTGGCACCGCGAAAGCCGTAGCGGGAAAACACCTCCAGCGCCGCATCGAGGATGCGCTCTTCGTTTTCCGCCTGAATGCGCGTCCGCTTCTTGGAGCCGCGCGCGCGGGCCAGATCCGGGCCGTCGGTCGCAGTTTCGTAACTCATGAAGCGAATGTCCACGCTATCTGAGCGTTCGGCAAGCCCGGATCAGCGGCAAAACGCCGGTTGCAGTGGAAGAATTTGTCCGGATGGTCAGAAGCTCGGCATCAGGCGGCCCGTGGTGTGATCCGGTGGAGATCGTCGCCAATCTCCCGACGTTTCTCCATCAGGTCGTAGTCTGCCTGAAGCCCAAGAAAAAAACCTTCCGACAAGCCAAAATAGCGGGCGAGGCGCAGGTCGGTGTCGGCGGTAATGGCCCGCTTGCCGAGAACAATCTCGTTGATGCGGCGGGGCGGCACAAGGATGGCGCGGGCAAGAGCGTTTTGGCTGATACCCATTGGAATCAGGAACTCTTCCAGGAGAATTTCGCCCGGCGTCGGGTTGTCGAGAAGATCAGCCATGATAGTCGACGATTGAGACATCGGATGGTCCTCCTTCAGTCCAGACGAAGCATATTCGCCACTGGTCGTTGATTCTGATCGAGTGCTGTCCGTAGCGGTCGCCTTTGAGAGCCTCAAGGCGATTACCCGGTGGAACACGAAGGTCGTCGAGCACTCTTGCCTGATTGAGCATGCGCAACTTGCGAAGCGCAACGGACTGTATATCCGGTGGCAGCCTGCGACTGCGGCGTCCTTCCCAGACAAGTTCTGTTTCCGCATCCGCGAAGTTCAGGATCATGATCAGTTTCTACGCATAACGCATAACGTTATGAGGGTCAATAGCCGCTCAGAAGCTCGGCGGCGTGCAGACCGAGATGACCTCGCAGACGTCGTCGCCGACGTTGCGGAAGCGGTGCGGTTCGTGGCTTTTGAAATAATAGGCCTCGCCGGGGCCGAGCACCTGACGCTTGTCGCCGACGATCACCTCAAGCTGTCCCTTCAGCACAATGCCGCCTTCCTCGCCCTCGTGGCGCAGGTGAATGCGGCCGGAGCTACCGCCCACCTCGTAGCGCTCGGAGAGGATTTGCAACGCCTTACCCGAGAGGTCGCGCCCCACCTGCCGATAGGACACGCCGCCACGGCCGATTTCCATCAGGTCTTCGGCCTTGAAGAAGATCTGCTCGGCGGCCGGCTCCTCCTCGGCGAAGAAGTCGGCCATCGGCACCGGCAGGGCGTCGAGGATGCGCTTCAAGGCGCCGACCGACGGGCTGATGGTATTGGATTCGATCTGGCTGACGGTGGCGTTCGAGATGCCGGCCCGCCGCGCCAGCTCGCGTTGCGACAGGCCGCGCGCCTCACGAAACCGCCTGAGCTTGCCGCCGAGATCGAGGGACATGGCATCCTCCGCTGTTAAGTTGTTTGCTTTACCGAACAGGTCGCCACAAACAGCCCGCTTTTGCAAGGAGATCGATCTGCCCAAGATAACTGCTTGTTCAGGAAACGCGCATGTCGTTATCTACGTGTCGATCCGGACCTGCTCGACCGCTATCCAAGCCTCGCCGTCCGCCTCGCTCGGAGATCTCCATGAACGTTCCCGTTCCCAACAACCTCGAAGCCTTCTGGATGCCGTTCACCGCCAACCGGCAGTTCAAGAAGGCGCCGCGCCTGCTCGCCTCGGCCTCCGGCATGTATTACACCACTGTCGACGGCCGAAAGCTGCTCGATGCAGCGGCCGGGCTCTGGTGCGTCAATGCCGGCCACGGCCGTCGGGAGATCGTCGAGGCGGTGGCCAATCAGGTTGGCGAACTCGACTACGCGCCGGCGTTCCAGATGGGCCATCCCAAGGCCTTCGAGCTGGCGGCACGGCTGACCTCGATGCTGCCGAAGCCGCTCGACCATGTGTTCTTCACCAACTCCGGGTCCGAGTCGGTGGAAACGGCGCTGAAGATTGCGCTCGCCTACCAGCGGGCGCGCGGCAAGGGCACCAAGACGCGGCTCATCGGCCGCGAGCGCGGCTATCACGGCGTCAACTTCGGCGGCATCTCGGTCGGCGGCATTCCCACCAACCGCAAGTTCTTCGGCTCGCTGCTCACCGGCGTCGATCACATGCGCCATACGCACGACCTTGAGCGCAACGCCTTCACGCGCGGCCAGCCGGAGTATGGCGCCGAGTTCGCCGACGAACTCGAGCGCATCATCTACCTGCACGATGCCTCCAACATCGCCGCCGTCATCGTCGAACCGATGTCCGGCTCAACCGGCGTGCTGGTGCCGCCCAAGGGTTATCTCGAACGCCTCCGGGAGATCTGCACCAAACACGACATTCTCCTGATCTTCGATGAAGTGATCACCGGCTTCGGCCGCCTCGGCGCCCCCTTCGCGGTTGATTACTTCGGCATCGTTCCGGACATGGTCGTCACGGCCAAGGGCATCACCAACGGCGTCATCCCCATGGGTGCCGTGCTCTGTTCCTCGGAAATCTACGATGCCTTCATGACCGGGCCGGAGCACGCCATCGAGCTGTTCCACGGCTATACCTATTCGGCCCATCCGGTCGCCTGTGCCGCCTCGATGGCGACGCTCGACATCTACGCCAAGGAAGGCTTGCTGACGCGCGGCCCCGAGCTTGCGCAGTATTTCGAGGACGCGTTGCATTCCCTGAAGGGCCTGCCGCACGTCATCGACATCCGCAACATCGGTCTCGTCGGTGCCATCGAGCTCAGGCCGATCGACGGCGAGCCGACCAAGCGCGCCTTCTCCGCCTTCCTGAGCGCCTATGAGAAGGGCGTGATGATGCGCACCACCGGCGATATCATCGCCCTGTCGCCGCCGTTGATCGTCACGAAGGAGCAGATCGACTTCTTGGTGTCGGTGATCGCCGACGTGCTGAAGGCGCTGCCCTAAGGGCAGGCCGAGTATTTCTCCAGCGACGCCGGTCGGGTCTCCCGACCGGCGTTTTTGTCATTCTGATCGATTAGTCTCATTGCGCACAACGAAGATCTGGTTCACGTTATGTTCTGTTTGGCGCAAGGAGAGGAGATTGCCATGACCAAGCACGGTAGTTTTTGCTGGAATGAGTTGATGACCCCCGACGTCGCCGCCGCCAAGGCCTTCTACGGCGCCGCCCTCGGCTGGACGTTCACCGAGGAGGACATGGGCGAGAACGGCCTTTACACGCTGGCCTATGTGAAGGGGCAGGAAGGCCCGGTAGCCGGCATTTTCGAGTGGCCCGAAAGCCAGCCCGGCTCGCGCGACTGGTTCGCCTATGTCGCCGTAGACGATATCGACGCGGCGGTCGGCAAGGTGGAGCCGGCCGGCGGCAAGGTGATGCGCGGCCCGTGGGCCATCCCCGGCGTCGGCAAGATCGCCATCGTGCTCGATGCGGCCGGTAGCGCCATCGGCTACCTGGAAGCCGAACCCATGTGATTTGACCAATCTCGGCCGGGTTCGACAGCCGAACTCGCGCTTATTGAGAAAGCCGGCGGTCGCGACAACGTGATGCCGACCGCCGACTTTCCCCTGGAGTTGCCACCTTTTTGCCGGACGCTGGGACGACCTTGCGACAACCGAGACGAAACGCGACGAGGTGAGCCATGACGCCGGCCGTTGCCGTGACCATGCTGGTAGCCGCCTTCTGCGGGCTGGCGCGGCGCTTTGTCGCTTCCCTTGTAGGAGTGTTCTTGCTGGCAATGGTCGGCATTGCCCACGTGCTGGCACGGCAACCTGCATCGGCTCACCATATTCTTCTGCACGGCTTCCATCTCCTTCTGATCTTCAACGTCACCTACGCCGCCTTTGCGCTCCTGTCGGCGTTGGTGCTTTGAGCTTGGGCGGAAATGGTCTTGCTTGCGTCAATGGCCGCGCTGCCAAACGCGGCATCTTCGGGCGTTTCGCCGAAAACTGAGGCTTTTGCCTAGTTTGTTGCCCAAAAATCGCCCTTGACCAATTCCGGGGCAAATCCGACACTGCCTTTATCAATTGGTAAAAGTTTCGCCGATCCGCTGCCTTGAGGGGCGGTTGGATGGCCGGGGATGCCGGGGGCGGCTCAATCGGCTTCGCTCCCGCGATCAGGGGAACAAGATGACGACGCCGACCGACAACATGCGGGTCAACGGGGCGCGGCTGTGGGACAGCCTGGAGGACATGGCCAAGATCGGTCCGGGCGTCAGGGGAGGCTGCAACAGGCAGACGCTGACCGACGCCGATGCCGAGGGCAGGGCGCTGTTCAAGGCCTGGGGCGAAGCCGCCGGCATGACGCTGGGCATCGACAAGATCGGCACCATGTTCCTGACTCGACCGGGCACCGATCCAGACGCCTTGCCGGTCTACGTCGGCAGCCATCTCGACACCCAGCCGACCGGCGGCCGGTATGACGGCGTGCTCGGCGTGCTCGGCGCGCTCGAAGTGGTCCGCTCGCTCAACGACCTCGGCGTCAAGACCAAGCATCCCATCGTCGTCGTCAACTGGACCAACGAGGAGGGCGGCCGGTTCGCGCCGGCCATGCTGGCCTCGGGCGTTTTCGCCGGCGTTCACAGCCTCGACTACGCCTATTCTCGCAAGGATCTCGACGGCAAGGTGTTCGGTGACGAGCTGAAGCGCATCGGCTGGCTCGGCGAGGAAGAGGTGGGCGCGCGCAAGATGCACGCCTATTTCGAGTATCACATCGAGCAAGGGCCCATTCTGGAGGCCGAGAACAAGCAGATCGGCGTCGTCACCCACTGCCAGGGGCTCTGGTGGCTGGAGTTCACGCTGACCGGCAAGGAGGCGCATACCGGCTCGACGCCGATGAACATGCGCGTCAACGCCGGCCTCGCCATGGCCCGCATCTTCGAGCTGGTGCAGAAGGTGGCGATGGACAGCCAGCCCAACGCGGTCGGTGGCGTCGGCCAGGTGAAGTTCTCGCCCAACTCGCGCAACGTGCTGCCGGGCACGGTGGTCTTCACCGTCGACATCCGGTCGCCCGAGCAGGAGAAGCTCGACCGCATGCGGGCGCTGATCGAAGCCGAGGCGCCGAAACTCTGCGATCCCCTGGGCGTCAAATGCTCGGTGGAGGTGGTCGGCCATTTCGACCCCGTCACCTTCGATCCTACCCTGGTCTCCCGTGTCCGTTCGGTCACCGAAAAGCTCGGCTACAGCCACATGAACATCATATCCGGCGCCGGCCATGACGCCTGCTGGGCGGCCAAGGTGGCTCCGGCGACCATGATCATGTGCCCCTGCGTCGACGGCCTGTCCCATAACGAGGACGAGAAGATCACCCCGGAATGGGCGGCGGCCGGTGCCGACGTGCTGCTGCATGCCGTGTTGGAAACCGCGGAGATCGTCGCCTGATGACGGAAGCGCTCCATGTCATAGCCGAGGAGGCGCCAGATCGGGCCGACGTCATCGCGCTGATCGAGGCCTCCGATGCCTATTCGCTGGAGCGCTACCCGCCGGAAGGACATTTCGGCACCGACATCGCAGGGCTGAAGTCGCCTGACGTCACCTTTCTCGTGGCCCGGCGCGGCGGGGCGGCCGAAGGTTGCGGCGCGGTGAAATGGTTTGCTGACGGCACGGCCGAGCTGAAACGCATTTTCGTGTCCGATGCGGCCCGTGGCCTGGGGCTCGGCCGCCGCATCATGGCCCGCCTCGAGACGCTCGCCGCCGAGCGCGGCGTGACGACGCTGTATCTGGAGACCGGCCCGCTCAACACCGAGGCTGTGACGATGTATCGTCGGCTCGGTTACGCCGAATGCGGCCCCTTCGCCGATTACGCGGCGAACCCCTATAGTCTGTTCATGACAAGAAAGCTGACGGACGAACCGTCCAACGAGGGTTGAACCATGTCGAAGGTCATCAAGGGTGGAACCATCGTCACCGCCGATCTGACGTATGAAGCCGACGTCCTGATCGAAGGCGAGCGCATCGTCGCCATCGGGCCCGATCTCAAGGGCGACGAGGTGCTGGACGCCACGGGCTGCTACATCATGCCGGGCGGCATCGACCCCCACACCCACCTCGAAATGCCCTTCATGGGCACCTACTCGGCCGACGATTTCGACAGCGGCACCCGCGCGGGCCTCGCCGGCGGCACGACCATGGTGGTGGACTTTATCACCCCGCGCCCGGACGAGTCGATGCTGAGCGCGTTGCAGAGCTGGCACAACCGGGCGAGCCGCGCCAACAGCGACTATTCCTTCCACATGTGCGTGACGGCCTGGAACAAGCAGGTCTTCGACGAGATGAAGGTGGTGGTCGAGGAGAAGGGTATCAACTCCTTCAAGCACTTCATGGCCTACAAGGGCTCGCTGATGGTGGATGACGACGAGATGTTCTCGTCCTTCCAGCGGCTCGCCGAACTCGGCGCCCTGCCGATGGTGCATGCCGAGAACGGCGATGTCGTCGCCCAGATGCAGGCCAAGCTCTACGCCGAGGGCAACACCGGCCCCGAGGCGCACGCCTATTCGCGTCCTCCGGAAGTCGAGGGCGAGGCGACCAACCGCGCCATCATGCTGGCCGATATGGCCGGCGCGCCGCTCTATGTCGTTCATACCTCCTGCGAGCAGGCGCATGAGGCGATCCGCCGCGCCCGCCAGAAGGGCATGCGCGTCTACGGCGAGCCGCTGATCCAGCACCTGCTGCTCGACGAGAGCGAGTATGCCAATCCCGACTGGGATCATTCGGCCGCCCGTGTGATGAGCCCGCCGTTCCGCAACAAGCTGCATCAGGACAGCCTGTGGGCCGGTCTCGCCGCCGGATCGTTGAGCTGCGTCGCCACCGATCACTGCACCTTCACCATTGCCCAGAAACGCAACGGTCTCGGCGACTTCCGCAAGATCCCCAACGGCACCGGCGGCCTCGAGGACCGCATGCCGCTGCTTTGGACCTACGGCGTGCGCACCGGCCGCCTGACCATGAACGAGTTCGTGGCGGTGACCTCCACGAACAGCGCCAAGATCCTCAACATGTACCCGAAGAAGGGTGCCGTGCTTGTCGGCGCCGACGCCGACCTCGTGGTCTGGGATCCCAAGCGCACCAAGGTCATCTCGCCGAAGACCCAGCAGTCGGTGATCGAATACAACGTCTTCGACGGCTACGAGGTGACCGGCCTGCCGCGCTTCACCCTGTCGCGCGGCAAGGTGGTGGTCGAAGAGGCCACGATGAAGACCGAGGAAGGCCACGGCAAGTTCGTGCCGCGCAAGCCGTTCACGGCGGTGGCCAAGGCGCTCAGCCAGTGGAAGGACATCGTGGCGCCACGACGTGTCGAGCGCGCCGGTATTCCGGTGACTGGGATTTAAAAAAGCGGCCCGGTCGGCCCGCTTCTTGCTTTGTTTTCGGCCGGGTTTCGGCCGATCCGGTGAGAGGGGCGGCGTTTCGGTCGGGTGAGGTTAGCGTAACTGGCCGTGCCGTTCCCTCAAGCGGGGCGGCGGACAAGGTGGTCGCCTCAGGGCGGCCGGCCATGCGAGCGGCTGTGTCTTCATTCTGCGTTGGGGCGAAGTCGATCGAGCTGCAGGGACTTCGCTTCGGTTTTCTTTCTTACGCATCCGCTTTTCCCGAAAAGTCTGCAACTTTTCGGCCGGATGCTCGGGGTGCCGGCAAGTATGGATGTCATCGACATAGAGGCGCTATCCCTGACCTTCGAGACCGGCGACGGGCCGGTGCAGGCGCTCTCGGGCATCGACCTCAAGATCGCCAAGGGCGACTTCGTTTCCTTCATCGGGCCCTCGGGCTGCGGCAAGACGACGCTGCTCCGCGTCATCGCCGACCTTGAGCAACCGACCGGCGGCTCGATCTCCGTCAATGGCACCACGCCGGAACTCGCCCGCCTCGATCGCGCCTATGGCTATGTCTTCCAGGCGCCGGCCCTCTATCCCTGGCGCACCATCGCCCGAAACGTGGCGCTGCCGCTGGAGATCATGGGCCTGACCCGAGCCCAGCAGGAGGAGCGCATCGCGCGTAACCTCGCGCTGGTCAACCTCACCGGCTTCGAGAAGAAATATCCCTGGCAACTATCGGGCGGCATGCAGCAGCGCGCCTCCATTGCCCGCGCCCTCGCGGTCGAACCCGACCTTCTCCTGATGGACGAACCCTTCGGCGCCCTCGACGAAATCGTCCGCGACCATCTCAACGAGCAGCTTCTTCAGCTCTGGGCCAAGACGAAAAAGACGGTGGTCTTCGTCACCCATTCCATCCCCGAGGCGGTTTATCTCTCCACCAAGATCGTGGTGATGAGCCCGCGCCCCGGCCGCATTCACGACATCGTCGAAAGCGATCTGCCGCGCGGTCCCCGTCCGCTCGATATCCGCGAGACGCCGGAGTTCCTGAAGCTCGCCCAACGCGTACGCGACGGTCTCAGAGCAGGGCACAGCTATGACGACTGAAGTCATCCTGCGCCCGGCGCTTCCGTCCGAGATGGCGGAGTGCGCGGGCATCCACAGCGCCTGGATCGACGATACGCCCTGGATCCCGCGCGTTCATCCCCTGTCGGACATGGAGCGCTATTACCGGGAGAGCGTGTTCGGCACGGCGGAGGTGATCGTCGCCGAGGCCGGCGGAAAGGCTGACAGATTCCTGGCCCTTTTACCCGATGGCTTCGTCAGCGCGCTCTATCTCCGCAGCACCGCGCGCGGGCAGGGCATCGGCAGTCTCCTGATCGACGCGGCGAAGGAGCGCTTTCCGACCGGCCTGTCGCTCTGGACCTTCGAGGCCAACACGGATGCGCGGCGGTTCTACGGGCGCCATGGCTTCGTCGAGGATCGCCGCACCGACGGCGACAACGAGGAAGGGTTGCCTGACGTGCTGCTGCAGTGGCCGGGGAGGGCGGCATGACCAAGCCCACCTTCTTCCGCCATAGCGTCGTGCCGGTGCTGACGGTCATCGCCGCCATCATCGCCCTGTGGTATGTCGCGGCCCTCTTCATGAACCATTCCATGGTGGTGGCCGACGCGCAACTGAAGGGCCTCGCCTTCACCCCGTCGGCAACCTGGTATCGGTCCTGGGCGCTCGACAAGCCGCTGTTGCCGGCACCGCATCAGGTGGTTGCCGAGTTGTGGCGGAGCACCGCCGGCCTGTCGGTCACCTCCAAGCGCAGCCTCGTCTACCACGGCTGGGTGACGCTGTCGGCGACCCTCCTGGGCTTCCTGCTCGGCACGCTGCTCGGCATTTTCCTGGCCATCGGCATCGTCCACCAAAAGGTGATGGACAAGTCGCTGATGCCCTGGATCATCGCCAGCCAGACGGTGCCCATCCTCGCGGTGGCGCCGATGCTGATCGTCGTGCTCAACGCCATCGGCATCTCCGGCCTGCTGCCCAAGGCCTTGATCTCCACCTATCTCTCCTTCTTCCCGGTGGTGGTCGGCATGGTGAAGGGGCTGCGTTCGCCGGAAGCCATCCACCTCGACCTGATGCGCACCTACAATGCCGACGACTTCCAGGTGTTCACCAAGCTGCGCTGGCCGGCCTCGGTGCCCTTCCTGTTCGCCTCGCTGAAGGTCGGCATCGCCATTTCCCTGATCGGCGCCATCGTCGGCGAGTTGCCGACCGGCGCGGTGGCCGGCCTCGGGGCACGCCTCCTGTCCGGCTCCTATTACGGCCAGACCATCCAGATCTGGGCGGCGCTGTTCGCTGCGGCCTTTCTGGCCGGCATGCTCGTGCTGGTCGTCGGCTGGTCGGAGCGTATCGTCATGCGCCTGATGGGCGCCCGCCCCGAGAGGAGGGCCGCCTGATGCTCGCTCTCCTCTTGACCGCCATCATCGGCGTCGCGCTCGGCATTTCCTGGCTCTGTGTCTACCTTGTCCACCTCGGAGAAACGGTGCCGGCGTCGCGCCGCGCCGTCGATCTCGCCGTGCCGCTTCTGTTCGGCGTCATGCTCATTGCCGAGTGGGAGCTGGTGACCCGCGGCTTCGGGGTTCCGGAAATCCTGTTGCCGGCGCCTACGGTCATTCTCGCTGCGGCCGTGAACGCGCTACCGACCCTCTGGGAGGACGTGGTCCAGACCTTCGTCAAGTCGGTGCTGTCGGGCTATGTCATCGGATGCGGCCTGGGCTTTCTGGCCGCACTCCTCATCAACCGCTCCGACTTTCTGAAACGCGGCCTGTTGCCGCTCGGCAACTTCGTATCGGCGCTGCCCATCGTCGGCGTCGCGCCGATCGCCGTCATGTGGTTCGGCTTCGACTGGCAGTCCAAGGCGGCGGTCATCGTGCTGATGACCTTCTTCCCCATGCTGGTGAACACCGAAGCTGGCCTCGCCGCCGCCGGCCACATGGAGCGGGACCTGATGCGCACCTACGCCGCCACCTGGGGCGACGAGATGCGCCGCCTGCGCCTGCCGGCCGCCTGGCCCTTCGTGTTCAACGCGTTGAAGATCAACTCCACGCTGGCGCTGATCGGCGCCATCGTCGCCGAGTTCTTCGGCGCGCCGACCTATGGCGTCGGCTTCCGCATCTCCACCGAAATGGGCCGCATGAACACCGCCATGGTCTGGGCGGAGATCGGCGTCGCGGCCATTCTCGGCTCGGTCTTCTACGGCGTCATCGCGCTGATCGAGCGGCGCGTGACCTTCTGGCATCCATCCGTCCGCAAAGGGCGGAGGTGAACCCGGCGACGGTCTTCGCCGCCGGCAATCAAAAAAGGGGAACGACATGACCAACACCGTGACCAAGCTGGCGCTGGCCGGCGCCGTGGCCCTGACGGCCTTCGGGGCCGAAGCCGCCGACAAGCTGACGCTGCAACTGAAATGGGTGACGCAGGCCCAGTTCGCCGGCTATTTCGTCGCCAAGGACAAGGGCTATTACGAGGCCGAGGGGCTTGAGGTCGAGATCAAGCCCGGCGGCCCCAATATCGCTCCCGAGCAGATCATCGCCGGCGGCGGCGCCGACGTGATCGTCGACTGGATGGGCGCCGCGCTCGCCGCTCGCGAAAAGGGCGTGCCGCTCGTCAACATCGCCCAGCCCTACAAGAACGCCGGCCTGGAGATCATCTGCCCCGCCGACAGCCCGATCAAGAAGGTGGAGGACTTCAAGGGTCACACCATCGGCGTCTGGTTCTACGGCAACGAGGTGCCCTTCTTCGCGCTGATGAACAAATACGGCCTGAAGACCGAAGGCGGCGCCGACGGCGTCAAGGTGCTGCAGCAGAGCTTCGACGTGCAGCCGCTCATCCAGAAGCAGGCCGACTGCATTCACGTCATGACCTACAACGAACTCGGTCAGGCCTATGACGCCGGCTACACGCCTGAGAAGCTGACCGTTTTCTCCTATACCGAGATGGGCGACAACCTGCTTGAGGACGGTCTCTACGTGCTGGAGCCGAGCCTCAAGGATACCGCCTTCAAAGACAAGCTGATCCGCTTCGTCCGCGCCTCGATGAAGGGCTGGTCCTATGCCAAGGACAATCCCGAGGAAGCCGCCGACATCGTTCTCGACAACGACACCACCGGTGCTCAGACCAAGGAACACCAGCTCTACATGATCAAGGAGGTCGCCAAGCTCCTGGGGGACTCGACCGGCGTCCTCGACGAAGCGGCCTATGCCCGCACCGAGAAGGCCGTGCTCGACCAGAAGATCATCACCAAGAAGCCGGAGGGCGCCTGGACGCACGAGATCACCGACGCCGCCCTGAAGTGACGGTGACGGGCCTCCATCAGGACGCATGAAGAGAGCCGCGTGGGAAACATCTCGCGCGGCTCATTCTATGGAGGTCATGGAAAGGCGGGGGCCTGGCGGCACATGCCGTCGGCCGGGATCACACGAGAAGGCGGTTGAGGCCGGCCAGAAAATCGCCGATGCGCTGGCGATGGGCGCAGTAATAGATGGTCCGTCCCTCGCGACGGGTCACGACGAGGCCGTCTGATCTCAAGCGGGCCAGCTGTTGTGATACCGCAGGTTGCGGAAGGTCCAGCTTCCGTTCAAGCTCGCCGACCGAGCATTCCTTGCGCGAGAGATGCACCAGAATGGCAAGGCGCTGTTCGTGCGACAACGCCCGAACGGTGCGGCAGAGATCGTGGATCACCAACGGAACAGCCGCCCTTCCGTCGTCAACTGAATCGTTCTGACTTGTATTGTGCATGGCTCAGTTCACCTCGACGCGAGAGGTGCCTTCCCTGACAATAAATCGTCAACCGTAAGGAAACACAAGGCGAGTCAGATCCGTTCAGCCGGCTACGGGCGGGTAGTCCGATTGCGCTTGGTAATTTTAGCGAGCAAAAATAACGAAGTGAAATAAAACCTAGGATATGGTGAACAAAATATCAATTGAAGAACTTTCAGGGCGCATTTCAGAAACGGTGATTTTGCGGGAAATTTCAGACGCCTAGCTAACCGGCTCAAGCGGCAGCAACCGGCCGATGCGGAAAACATCCTGTCGGTGGCAAGGATGCCCTTAAACTGGAAGTTGTTAAGGATCTCGTAAATTTTCTTGAGGAAATCGTGGCGCTCGACTGATGTGGGCGCGTCAGGCATCCCTTCGGCCATCTTGGATCAGGCCGGTCGGCGGGAATCGAAAAGCCGCCTTGCCCCGGTCGGGCATGACGGCCTTTTGAACAACGTTGGGAACCGATTACTTCAGCGAGCCGACCAGCGAGGCGCGTGCGTCTTCGATGAGATCCCAGGTGTTGGGGTCGCGCGTCGATTGGCGCTTGAGATAGGTGTAGGACGTGTCCGCCCAAACCAGAATCCTGTCGGTCTTGTTATCGAGCACGACGTCGCCCCGGTTCGTGCGGGCGGTCAGGACAGCGTGTCCCGAACCTGTTTCGTCGCGCACCACCGTGATCAGCAGGGCGCTTTCCGGCCAGCCCGAGCGCATCAGCTCCCGACGCTTCTCGAGGACATAATCCTCGCAGTCGCCGGCGAGCTTGGGATAGTCCCAGCGTTCCAGAACGCCGTAGATCTCCATGTCGGTGGCCGGCAAGACGGCCGTGTTGACGGCCGTGTTGATCTGGTTGAGCTGGTTCCACACCGCCTGGGTGAGGGTGACGACCTGATCGACATCCTTTTCGGCGCGGCAGTCGGCGGGATAGGCCGCGCAGAACTGCACATAGCCGATCGGCGGAGCCGCGACGCCGTGGATGCTCATCAGCTTCTCCGCAGCCATGGCAGTATTGGCCGCAAGCAGAGCCAAAGCTAATGGAGCTATTGTCTTTAGCGTCGCGATCTTTTTCATCGTCGTGACGTCTCCCTGTTGTTGTCAGGAGAATGGCACATTTGTTTTTCGGTCGCGTGAAATGAGGGAATCAAAACGAAGGTATTCAGGAAATGATCTGTTTACGAAAATTATCGGAGTGTTTTAGGTTTTATTTATACTAATCGGATGGGCCATATTTACTTCCTGTCCACCATGGAACGGGCCTGTCGGCCCAGCATTAACGCCTCATGAGGCGAAGGGTTGCCCCGACCGGCCCGGACTCCTGGACTTGTCCGACTTCGGCACGCCTCATTGCGGACGCTGCATTAACCCTGCCAGGCGGGGTGTCCGCCGTTGGCACAGGTTCCGTGGTTTCAGGGCTGGGAAGGGAGTGCCATGGTCGGCGGCGATCGGCGCGCGCATGGGCCAGCATCGGCCCGGGTCGGAAAGCGGCCGGACGGTGCAAACATCAAGGCGTGGTTATCGAAGTGAAAACGCCGGAAAGCGGCAATGTCGCGGCTTTCCTCGGATGGCCCGAGGGTCCCGGGCAGCCGCAATCACGCTGGGTCGGCCTGAACGGCACGAACGCTAGAGATTGTTTTTCAGCATGTCCTCGGACTGCAGCATCGCAAATTCCACGGCGATGCCGTCGCCGAAATGACGGACCACGCGGGCCCGCATGCGCCCGAGGGTGATCGACGTGCCGAGCGGCGGCTTGACGCTGGTGGCGACCGCTGCACCGGAGAGGGACACGTCGATGATCTTGCAGCGGCTTTCCTGGCCGTCTGGCAGGACGAGGTTCGAGAACGGACGCTGCGGCGTGATGCGCTCGTGACGCCGATCCTCGGGCAGGTTGAGAGTGTCGCGGTTGGCGAGCCAGGTGAGCTGGGCGGCGAGCTTCTCGCGCTTGCCGGCGGTGGCGTTCACCGTCATGGCAAAGCCACCCTCGAACAGCCGGGTGATCTGCCCCTCGATGCGGCCGACATGGTCGATATAGGCAACGACCCGCTCGCCGACGACGCCGGACACCGGCGTGATCAGCGCCGCGCCCCCCGGCGACATGTCCTGAACTTGGCAGGGATACTCATTGCGGTTGGGCAGCATGAAACGGCCCAGCACGTCGATTTTCACGCGCTGAAACCGCCGACGTTCCGGCTTGGGAAATTTGCTCGCACGAGGAGGCGTCGGAGCCGCGAGGGTTGCCATGCCGCATTCCACTGGTCGGCCAAACGCGGCCGCTCAGCGTGCAACGCTACGCACCCAACCTTAAAATTGAGTTTAGTGAGGCTCCGTACAACCGTTTTCAGTCGGCCCGGCCGCCTTCGATCACCCGAAAATGGCGGAAGGTCCGCCCCGGCAGCATGTGGGGCGCGGGCCGGCGGCGGTCCATGCTGAGCGGCGGTGGCTCGTGGCGCACCGGCGCACGGGCATGCGTGCCGTCGACCTTTTCGCTGTTGAGCAGGAAGGCCGGCTTTTCATCCGGCCAGATCAGCCTGAGGCTCTGCAGCGGCTGGCGAACCACCGGATAGAGCCCGAGCCAGTAAGGCTGATCCATCGGCGCGAAACAGCCGAGAATGCGGGTGTGATTCGTCCCCTGATGCCGGAGCGGCAGGAACATGACCTCGACCGGCATGATCTGGCCGCGGTCATTGGTGGCGTTGAGGCCGAACACGGCGGCGGCCCCGTCTTCCACCACAGCCGCTAGCAGGCAGGCAATCGATTCCCGGTCTTTGCCAGACCAGAAGTCGAGCACGTTCCGGCCCTTCAGCTCGCGGCCATAGGCGGCGCAGATGCGGGTGCCGGCGAGGCGAAAGGAATAGGTCTGGCGGTCGAGGGCTTCGAGAATGAAGGTGTCGCCCAGGATGCCACGGATGGCTGCCGGGTCCACTTCGTTGCGCTCCGGCGCCGCCCGCTGGCCGCGCAGGTTCGTCCAATAATCATAAAGAGAACGCGCGACGACGCTTTTCATCGAAATCCCCGCAAGACCAGACCGACACCGGCTCAAACTGCCGGTGTTGGACGAAGCGCCATGCCATTTCGGCACACGGGCACCCCGTCCTAAACCAACCTGATGCTTCCTGAGCAGGCCTCGTGCCAGGAGAGGCCCGTTGTCCCCAATGTTCTGACGGGAACGGGGATCGGCAGTTGAAAAATGACCGGCGAGTAGGGTGTCCACTCCTCGACTTCTGCGTGAAAACCGGCAGCGACCCGGACAGAACCTCGCGGAAGGTCGATTGGTTACCGGGCGTCCGATCTTTCGCCGCAGTCTTGGTTTGCAACAGGTTATCGCGACGGCTGTGTTTTTATGATCGCCCGATCGACTGATGCCTGCGTCATCGCGGCACTCGTCCGCGCCGCCTGTCTCTTTTTGACGACGCTCTGGCACGGTTCCCGCCTTTGCGATAAAGCCCTGTCCTGGCTCGCGGCACGGCGGGCGTTGAGGAAGCCGCGATGCAGAGTGACAACGACAATCACCAGCCGATGTTCAACCTGCCCAAGGTGATCCTCGCCTTCATCCTCCTGTCGGCCGGCATTTTCATCGGCCGTACCTGGTATCTCGGCGGCGACGGGGCGGCGACCTTCCTTCTCACCTTCTGCTTCACGCCGATGCGCTACGACTATCTGGCATCCGGCATTGGCTTTCCCGGTGGTTGGCTGGCTGGCCTGTGGAGCCCGTTCACCTATGTCTTCCTCAGCCCGACGCTGCAGAGCCTGATCTTCGATCTCCTTTGGCTGGCGGCCTTTGGCACCGCCGTGGCCCGCCGGTTCGGGCCCTGGCGCTTCGTTGGCTTCACCGCCGTGTCGGCCGCCGCCGGAGCCGGTCTGTTTTGGCTGCTGTCCGGAGGTGGCGAGCAGATACTTCTGGGCCCGAATTTCGTGGTGGCGGCCCTGCTCGGTGCGGCGATCCGCTTCATCTACGCCGCGGGGCTCAGCGGCATCATGACCATGGGCGGCGACACTTGGCGCCAGCCGGCGCTCGGCATCGTCGAGATGTGGTCGAACGTCCGGGTGCTGCAACTGCTCGGCTTCATCTTCGCCGCTAACGCCCTCTTTGCCATCCTCTATGCCTCGTCGGGCCTCGACGGCCGGGCGCTGTTGCAGAACGCGCTCGGCTATATTGTCGGCATCCTCCTGTTTTCCCTGTTCGATCCGCGGCCGACGGCGGCTAACCGACCCGGCTAGAGCACCCGCCGATCAGGTTGATTGAACCTGATCGAAAAGCGGCTGCTCCAGCAAATGACCTGGAGCCTTCGCTGGACGACCAAGTCTTTCAATTTGGTCGGCGAAGGCTCTAAGGGAAAATCCCTAGGTCGAGCTTGCCAGACCCTTCGTTTCATTCCATCCTATGACGAAGGGGGCGACGAGGAAGAGACCGCCGGCCACTGGCGGCCTTCCTGTCTCGGGACAAGCTGGAGGGATGGAAAATGACGACCGTCAAACAGATTCTGTCCGTCAAGGGCGAAGACGTGATCACCGGCGATGCGTCGATGACGCTGGGACAGGCGGTGGCAAGGCTGGCCGGTCACAAGATCGGCGCCCTGATCTTCGTCGACGGCGATCGCCGCGTCATCGGCATCCTGTCGGAGCGCGACATCGTCGCCTCGCTGGCGCTTCATGGCGCGCGCGTGCTTGAAGAGCTCGCCACCGCCCACATGACGCGCAAAGTCAGCACCTGCACGCGCGAAGACACGGTCGAGGACCTCATGGACATGATGACCGCCGGCCGTTTCCGCCACCTGCCGGTGGTCGAGGACGGAAAGCTGGTGGGCATGGTGTCGATCGGCGACGTCGTCAAGCATCGCGTGGCCGACATCGAGCATCAGGCGTCCGAGATCCGGAACTATCTTTTCACCACCTGAATCCGTCGATCCTTGGCCGGCTCAGGTATGGTTTTCCACCGGCCAGGGCGCAAAACCTCGACGTGTGGAAAGAAATTCCGCTTCTCTGGCAGGAGGTTGGAACGCTATCGCCTTATTGCCCATGGCGCTGAGGCTGAAAATGGTTGCGCTCGGGCGGGAGGCGGTTAAGATTTCGTTCAAGCCCGATCACCTGGGTGGCGGCCTTTGCGCACTGCAACGGCCGCGCGAACGACGGTTCCGCCGCTGGCGGAGCTCATGAACAGGTTGAAACGTTCTGTTTCCGCGACCGCCCGGACGACGATGCTTCGGCAGGCGGGTGGTCGTGAAGGCACGAAGGAGACCCGCGATGAGCCTAACCCGTAGCCTCAACACCCTCGTTGTCTGCGCAGCATTTCTGTTCGTCGTCGCCATCGTGGCCGGCGTCATCTGAAAACGCGCAGTCCAAGCCATTGAGAAGCCGATCGGCGAAGGCCCGCCGGTCGGCTTTTCTTTTGGGCTCAGGCGGCGATGATGATCCGCTCGACTTCGGCGCGGCGGGAATCGAAGCGGCCGAAGATGCGCGCGGACAGGGCGCGCTCCCCCTTCAAGACGATGGTGGCGTTGCCGTCGAACAGGCAGTCGACGGTGCTGATCGAGTTGGAATGCGGCTCGATGTGATCGAGTTCAGGCTTGTCGCCGCCGGCCGCGAGGCTGGTCCAGGCCGGCGTGGCCTCGATCTGGAAGCGACGGAGGGCATCGGCAATCATCGTCTTGGTCGGGTTCATGGTGCGGTCCTTGGCTCCCGGCTACGGGAGAACACATACAATAGAAGCGTTGTTTGTTGGCTAATGGCGACAAAACTAAGGCGCCTGACCGGCTTGCGACCTTTGTCACCCCTCCAGCGTGCTAGGCTGCCAACCCTTTGCCAAGAGGGAGCTTTTCCCTGGACGCATGGGAGGGTTCGACGTTTTGCTGTGGACAAAACAGGAACACTCGGTCATGGTTCGTCAACCCTGTCCGCAGCTTTCGCGGATGGGAGCTCGTAGCGGAGACGTCATGGCCAAGCGCACCACCCAGTTTGTCTGCCAATCCTGCGGCGCCGTCAGCTCGCGCTGGGTGGGCAAGTGCGAGGCCTGCGGCGCCTGGAACTCCTTCGTCGAGGAAGTGGGTGGCGGCACCACGATAGGCTCGGCCGTCTTCGGTCAGAAGGGGCGGCCGATGCGCAAGGGACGCGTCGTGCCGCTCGTCGAACTGTCGGGCGAGATCGCCCAGACACCCCGCCTCGAATCCGGCATCGCCGAGCTCGATCGCGTCACCGGCGGCGGCTTTGTGCGCGGGTCGGCGCTTCTGGTCGGTGGCGATCCCGGCATCGGCAAGTCGACCCTGCTGATCCAGGCGGCGGCGACCCTCGCCCGCAAGGGTGCACGTGTCGTCTACGTCTCCGGTGAAGAGGCGGTGGCGCAGGTGCGCCTCAGGGCCGAGCGGCTCGGCCTGTCCGATGCGCCGGTGGCGCTCGCCGCCGAAACTTCGGTGGAAGACATCCTGACGACGCTGGCCGACGGCCCGGTGCCGGATCTGGTCGTCATCGATTCCATCCAGACGCTGTGGACCGAAGTGGTCGAGTCCGGCCCTGGTACGGTGACGCAGGTGCGCACCGCCGCCCAGGCCATGGTCCGCTATGCCAAGGAGAGCGGCGCCACCGTCGTTCTGGTCGGCCACGTCACCAAGGACGGCTCCATTGCCGGGCCGCGCGTCGTCGAGCACATGGTCGATGCCGTCCTCTATTTCGAGGGCGACGGCGCCCGGCATTTCCGCGTGCTGCGGTCGGTGAAGAACCGCTTCGGCCCCACTGACGAGATCGGCGTGTTCGAGATGACGGGGGGCGGCCTGCGGGAGGTGCCGAACCCGTCGGAACTGTTCATGGGCGAGCGCGACGGTTCGTCGGCCGGCGCCGCCGTCTTCGCCGGCATGGAGGGTACGCGGCCGATGCTGGTGGAAATTCAGGCCCTGGTGGCGCCCACCTCGCTCGGCACGCCGCGCCGCGCCGTCGTCGGCTGGGACAACAGCCGCCTCGCCATGATTCTCGCCGTGCTGGAGGCTCATTGCGGCGTGCGCTTCGGCCAGCACGACGTCTATCTCGCCGTAGCCGGCGGGCTTCGCATCCAGGAGCCCGCCGCCGACCTCGCCGTCGCCGCGGCGCTGGTGTCGTCGCTGGCCGGCGCGCCGCTTGGGCATGACTGCGTCTATTTCGGCGAGGTCAGCCTGTCGGGCGCCGTCCGTCCGGTGGCACATGCCGCCGCCCGCCTCAAGGAAGCCGAAAAGTTGGGCTTCGTTCGGGCCGTCGGACCCAAGCTGGCGAACGGTGAGGCGCCCAACGGACTGAAGCGGGCGGCCGTCGCCCAACTCGTCGATCTCGTCACGCGGATCGCCGCCGACGGTGCCGGCGGGGCGCCTCGCCGCGAGCAGCGCGGGTAAGCGAACGGCGATGCACGTCATTGCAGTCATTGATTGAATTTGCGACTTCGGGCCGTTACCGTTAATTCGGTATCGGCGTGAAGGAATCAGGGCCGGGCTTCGGCGCCAAAGGGGCAGAGATGTCGATTACGCTACTCGACGGGATCCTCATCGTGGTCATGCTGATCTCGGCGTTGCTCGCCATGATCCGTGGCTTCGTGCGCGAAGTGCTGTCGATCGCCGCCTGGGTCGCCGCCGCCATCGCCGCCTTCCTGCTCTACGACGACGTCCTGCCTTTCGTTCAGCCGCATATCTCGCAGAAGCAGCTGGCGCTGGTGGCCTCGGCCGGCGGCGTCTTCGTGCTGACGCTGATCATCGTCAGCTTCATCACCATGCGCATCTCCGACTATGTGCTCGACAGCCGCATCGGTCCGCTCGACCGCACGCTGGGCTTCGTGTTCGGTGCGGCGCGCGGCCTCCTGCTGGTCGTCGTCGGCATGCTGTTCTTCAACTGGTTCATCCACGATGAAGCGTCCCAGCCGGCCTGGGTGGCGCAGGCCAAGTCGCGGCCGATGCTCAACGCGCTCGGTGCCCAGCTGATGGCGGCGCTGCCGGAGGATCCCGAGAAGCAGATCCTCGACCAGTTCCAGAACCCCAGCCTCGACGATGGAACCACCGTGCCGGATGGCGACGATACGCAGCCGCCGGCCGACGACGCGGCGCCTGGCGATCCGGCTCCCGGCGCGGCTCCGGGTGGCGCCGCGCCCAATGACGGCGCCTACCGGCCGGGCGAGCAGAACGGCCTCGACCAGCTCATCCAGTCGACCGCCTCGCCCAAGCCGTGAGCGGCCGGAGGAGGGCGATATGCGAATGCGTCGGATCCGTCCGGCGCATTTGACGTTTTGAAGACGGCGCCGAATGCATTATATGCCTGCCTGCGCGATGGCTTTCGGGCGTCCTCGGGCATCGCGCACCGCCGATGCGGAATCCGGCTGATCGGGTCGGCTTTTGCTTTTGCCTTTCGGAAAGTCCGGCTGCACGCCGCGATCTTCCGGCATCCCCGGCCTTGCGAGGCAATCGGTCGGGATCAGATGAAATCTCGAAAGTGGGTAGGCCGACCATGGACGATTTCACCCTCGACCCGTTCGCCGCCGACGATGACGACCGCTTCCACGAGGAATGCGGCGTTTTCGGCGTGTTTGGCGTGGAAAACGCCTCGGCGCTCGCCGCCCTCGGCCTGCATGCTCTGCAGCATCGCGGCCAGGAGGCGGCCGGCATCACCACCTTCGACGGCAAGGAGTTCTACACCGAGCGGCACATCGGCCTCGTCGGCGACAACTTCACCAAGACCAAGGTGCTGGCCCGCCTGCCTGGCAACCGGGCGATCGGCCACACGCGCTATTCCACCACCGGCGGCTCCGGCCTCAGGAATGTTCAGCCGCTCTATGCCGAACTGTCGGCCGGCGGCTTCGCGCTCGCCCACAACGGCAACCTGACCAACGCCATGACCATCCAGCGCGATCTGCAGCGCCGGGGGGCCATCTTCCAGTCAACCTCCGACACCGAGACCATCCTGCATCTCGTCGCCACCAGCCAGAAGGCGGCGCTGGTCGACAAGGTGGTCGACGCGTTGAGGGCCATCGAAGGCGCCTATTCCATCGTCTGCATGAGCCAGGAGAAGATGATCGGCTGCCGCGATCCCCATGGCATCCGGCCGCTGATCCTCGGCGACCTCGACGGCGCGGTCATCCTCGCCTCCGAGACCTGCGCCCTCGACATCATCGGCGCCCATTTCGTGCGCGAGATCGAGCCTGGCGAGATGGTGGTGGTCACCGAGCGCGGCATCGAAAGCCTGCGCCCCTTCGACCGGCGGCCGTCGCGCTTCTGCATCTTCGAGTATGTCTATTTCGCCCGGCCAGACTCGGTCTACGCCGGCACGTCGGTCTATCAGGTTCGAAAGCGCATCGGCGCCGAGCTTGCCCGCGAGACGCCGGCCGACGCCGATGTGGTGATCCCGGTGCCCGACAGCGGCACGCCCGCCGCCATCGGCTTTGCCGAGGCCTCCGGCATTCCCTTCGACTTCGGCATCATCCGCAATCACTATGTCGGCCGCACCTTCATCTCGCCGACCGACACCATCCGCCACATGGGCGTCAAGCTGAAGCACAACGCCAACCGCACGGTGATCGAAGGCAAGCGCATCGTTCTCGTCGACGATTCGATCGTGCGCGGCACCACGTCGCTGAAGATCGTGCAGATGATGCGCGAGGCCGGCGCCGCCGAGGTGCACATGCGCATCGCCTCGCCGCCGACCACCGACTCCTGCTTCTACGGCGTCGACACCCCGGAAAAGGGCAAGCTCCTGGCGTCGCGCATGTCGATCGAGGAGATGACGCGCTACATCCAGGTGGACAGCCTCGGCTTCCTGTCGATCGACGGTCTTTACCGTGCTGTTGGCTCGGCGGCGCGCAACAACGAGCTGCCGCAATACTGCGACGCCTGCTTTACCGGCGAATACCCGACCACATTGACCGATGCCGCCGGCTCTGGTCCGGTGCGTCAGCTATCGCTGCTGGCCGACGCCGGCTGATCACCTCGGGGGGATAGGGTGACTGAAAAACGCATCGTGGTAGTGACCGGCGCCTCGCGCGGCATCGGTTACGAGGCGGCGCTGGCGCTCGGCCGCGCCGGCTGGCACGTCGTCGCCGTTGCGCGCACGCAGGGTGGGCTCGAGGAACTGGACGACGCCATTCGCGACGCCGGCGGCTCCGCCTCGCTGGTGCCGCTCGATCTCGCCGACCCCGCCCGCATCGACGAAGTTGGCGCCGCGCTCAATCAGCGCTTCGGCCGCATCGATGCGCTCCTCGGCAACGCCGGTCTTCTGGGCGGTCTGGCGCCGGTCGGTCACATCGACCCGAAGAAGTGGGATCAGGCCTTTGCCGTCAATGTCACCGCCAACTACCGGCTGATCCGCTCGCTCGACCCGCTCCTGCGCCAGTCGCCGGCCGGTCGCTGCCTGTTCCTCTCCTCGGCCGCGGCCTGGAAGGGCGCTCCCTTCTGGGGGCTCTACGCCGCCTCGAAGGCGGCGCTCAACGCGCTCGTCATGGCCTATGCCGAGGAAGTCAGGAACTTCGGCATCGCCGTCAACCTCCTCAACCCCGGACCGCTTCGGACGCGCATGCGCGCCCAGGCCATGCCCGGCGAGGACCCGGACACGCTCGCAACCCCTGCCGACCTTGCCCCCCACATCGTCTCCATCCTCGAGGCGAGTGACGGGCGGACCGGCGCGCTTTACGACTATCCGACGCTCTCGTGGATGAAGCTGCAGCCGCCGCAATGAGCCCCTACGACATCGATCGCGCCTGGTCTTCGCCCAACTCAGGGCATCGGTCACCCGGTAGTGCCATCGATCACCTCGTCCTGCATTACACCGGCATGCGCTCGGAGGAGGGCGCCCGCGACTGGCTGTGCGATCCGCGCTCGCAGGTGTCGAGCCACTATGTGGTGTTCGAGAACGGCCGCGTCTTCCAACTGGTCGATGAAAGCCGCCGCGCCTGGCATGCCGGCCGCTCCTTCTGGCAGGGCCTCACCGACCTCAACTCGCGCTCCATCGGCATCGAGATCGCCAATCCCGGCCACGAGTTCGGCTATCGTCCCTTTCCCGACCGGCAGATCGAGGCGGTGATCGGCCTCTGCCGGTCCATCCTTGCACGGCACTTCATTCCGCCGCATCAGGTTGTCGCCCATTCCGACGTTGCCCCTGATCGCAAGGAGGATCCGGGCGAGCTGTTTCCCTGGGAATGGTGCGCCGCCTTCGGCATCGGCCTCTGGGTGCCGCCCGCGCCACTCGACCACGGGCAAGCGCTGGCCTTCGGTGACGAGGGGGAGAAAGTCCTGGAACTTCAGCGCCTTCTTGTCACCATCGGCTTCGATGCGCCGATCGCCGGCCAGTTCGACGAGCGCACCGAGACGGTCGTCCGCGCCTTCCAGCGCCATTGGCGGCCGGCTCTCATCGACGGCCGCGCCGACCCGTCGACGCTTGATACACTCACGCGTGTCGCGGCGGCTTTCGAGGCTTCGCGCGCCTCCTGATCTTTCGTCGGCTGCATAATCAATGCGGCGAAGATGGGGATGATTTCGCGACTGCATGGCTGGCATGCGCCACATTGACGGCCTCCCATGGCCCGATTTGTCCGTCAGTTCCTTGCCCACCGCTGGGAGGGCAATGGAACAGAGACCGCATGACCCTGATCAAGACGTTTGCCGCTACGCTTCTTTTCACCGGCACCATCGTGGCTCCCGCCATGGCCGACACCGTCCAATCCGGCAAGGCCGAAGTGCCCGCCGCCGTTGCCGATGCCGAGAAGCCCGACAGCCTTTTCGAGCTGTGGTTCGGCGCGAAGACCAAGACCGCGACCGTCGCGACCGAGACACTCGATACCTCCGCCGCCAAGGGGGCTCCGAACGCCACCCTTCGCAGCCGCATCGCCGCCCATGCCAAGGCCGCCGGCCTGCCGGCCGAGCTGGCTGAGGCGGTGGTTCGCCACGAGAGCCGCTTCAATCCCAAGGCGCGTGGCCGCCATGGCGAGATCGGCCTGATGCAGATCAAGCCGCAGACCGCCCGCGGTCTCGGTTATTCCGGCAGCGCCGCCGGCCTCTATGACGTCGAGACCAATCTCAAGTGGGGCATGGCTTATCTCGCCGGCGCCTACAAGCTGGCCGGCGGCGACACCTGCGGCACCATCCTTCGCTACAACGCCGGCCATGGCGCCACGCGCATGAACCGCATCTCCCGCGCCTATTGCTCGGAAGTGAGCACCTACGTCGCCTCGCTCTGAAGCCGCGTCTTGCGGCTTCCGGCGCCAAGCGGCGCCCGCGCGCAGCGCGAAAGCCAAGGCGCGGAGCGCTGCCGGCGACTGAGGCTAGAAAACCGAAGCCGCTTCTTGCGGCTTCCGGCGCCAAGCGAGTCTTTCGGGTGCGCAGCCTTCCGAAAGACGGAGGCGGAGCGAAAGCCAAGCGCCGGAGGCGCGCCGGCGACTGAGGCTGAGATCTTGACCTTATGGCGGGGGCGTGCCACACGGCTCCCCGCCAGTCGGTCGGACGACCGCGCGGACATCAGGCGAAAGCCCGTCCGGGAGGAAAGTCCGGGCTCCACGGAAACACGGTGCCGGGTAACGCCCGGCGAGGGCGACCTCAGGGAAAGTGCCACAGAGATCGAACCGCCCCGGTGCGCCGGGGTAAGGGTGAAAAGGTGGTGTAAGAGACCACCGCGGGCCCGGCAACGGGACCGGCATGGCAAACCCCACCGGGAGCAAGACCGAATAGGGATGACGCGGGCCTCGGCCCAGCCTGTTTCCGGGCCAGTCGTCCGGGTTGGTTGCACGAGGCGTCCGGCAACGGCCGTCCCAGATGAATGGTCGTCAGGCGGGAAACCGCTCACAGAACCCGGCTTACAGACCGACTGGCTTTTCCGTCTTTCGCCGCGTTACGTTGGCGGCAGCATGCCGCCGTTTTCGAGGAAGACCTTGGCCGTCAGGAAATCGCGCCACGCCTCGCGTTTCTTGATCGGCGTCCTGAGCAGATAGGCCGGGTGGAAGGTCGGCAGCGCCTTGAAGCGCTTGCCGCCGATCTCCAGCTCGCACCAGCGGCCGCGCAGCTTGTTGATGCCCTGCTTGACCGCATCGCCGCCCAGAAGCGCCTTGGCCGGCTGCGCGCCTAGGAAGACGATCAGCTCCGGGTTGATCAGCTCGATCTGCCTGAGGATGAACGGCCGGCAGATGGCGACCTCCACGTCGGAGGGGTCGCGGTTGCCCGGCGGCCGCCAGTAGATGACGTTGGCGATATAGGCGTTGTGGCTGCGGCTGTAGCCGATGGCATTGAGCATGCGATCGAGCAACTGGCCGGAGCGGCCGACAAAGGGCCGGCCCTCGATATCCTCGTCGCGGCCGGGCGCTTCGCCCACCAGCATCAGCTTCGACGCTGGATTGCCGTCGGCAAACACCGTGTTCTTGGCTGTGAGCTTGAGATTGCAGCCGTCGAAGGCTTCGATCAGCGCCTTCAGCTCGTCGAGCGTCTGAGCCGACTGGGCGGCCGCGCGCGCTTGCATCACCGTGGCTTCCGTCGGCACCTGCGCCGTCTGGCTGGGCGTCAGGGAGGGCGCCGGGGCGGGGCGTGCGGCGGCTGCATGCGGCGGGAGGTTGATCGCCGGCATCGGGCCGCGCGGAGCGGGCGGCGGCGCCTGCCGCCGGGCTGCCTCCGCCGCCGCCTTGGCCTTGGCGCTTTCCTCGAAACGGTCGAGCGGCGCATCGGCCAGCGTCACGTCGACGCCCATCGCCGCATACCATTCGAGAAGGGCAGCGGCGGCGTCGAAGCCAGGGGGAAGGGACGTCGGATCGGACGGCATGGCCCTTCTATAGAGCAGGATGGTCGCCGAGGAAACGTCGCCGCCCCCGTCGGCGGATCTCGCTGCGCCGGAAAGCGTTTGATCGCGCCTCAGGATCGTGATTGAAGGGCAGCGACGCGCATGATCCGTGTTTTCACCCAAGCGCCTCCGGGCGACCTTGGCGCGGATGATGCACGCGACGATGGCGATCTGCTGCCCGAAAAGAGGGACACTCATGACCACCGAGCTGCCCGAACGCGAGTCCATGGAATTCGACGTGGTGATCGTCGGCGCCGGCCCGGCCGGCCTTGCCGCCGCCATCCGCATCAAACAGCAGGCGTCCGTGAGCGGGCAGGACATTTCGGTGCTGGTGCTCGAAAAGGGCTCGGAGGTTGGCGCCCACATTCTCTCCGGCGCAGTGGTCGACGTCGGCGGTATTTCGGCGCTGTTGCCCGACTGGCGCGACGACCCGGACAATCCGTTCAAGACGCCCGTCACCGACGACCGGTTCCTCTTCCTGTTCAAATCCTTCGGCATCCGCCTGCCGAACTTCCTGATGCCGCCCTTGATGAGCAATCACGGCGCCTATGCCGTGTCGCTGGGCAACGTCTGCCGCTGGCTGGCGCAGAAGGCCGAGGCGCTCGGCGTCGAGATCTATCCGGGCTTCGCGGCGGCCGAGGTGCTTTACGATGAGAGCGGCCGGGTGATCGGCGTCGCCACCGGCGACATGGGGATCAAGAAGGACGGCACGCCCGGCCCCAACTACCAGCGCGGCATGGCGCTTCTCGCCAAATACACGCTGTTCGCCGAGGGCGCGCGCGGCTCGCTCACCAAGAAGGTGATCGAGCGCTATCGGCTCGACGAGGGGCGTGAGCCGCAGAAGTTCGGCCTCGGCATCAAGGAGCTATGGGAGGTTGCGCCGGACAAGGCGAAGCCCGGCCTCGTGCAGCATTCCTTCGGCTGGCCGCTCGGGAGCAACACCGGCGGCGGCTCCTTCCTCTATCATCTCGACAACAATCAGGTGGCCGTCGGCTTCGTCGTCCACCTCAACTACGAGAATCCCTATCTGTCGCCCTTCGAGGAGTTCCAGCGCTTCAAGACGCATCCGCTCATCCGCGATACCCTAGAGGGTGGCAAGCGCATCGCCTATGGCGCGCGGGCGCTCACCGAGGGCGGCTGGCAGTCGGTGCCCAAGCTCGTCTTCCCCGGCGGCGCCCTGATCGGCTGCTCGGCCGGCTTCATGAACGTGCCGCGCATCAAGGGCAGCCACAACGCGGTGCACTCGGGCATCCTTGCCGCCGACGCGGTTGTCGAAGCCGTGGCGGCCGGCCGTTCCGGTGACGAGCTGGCCTCCTATGAGGCCGGCTGGCGCACCTCGGCCATCGGCAAGGACTTGAGGCGGGTGCGCAACGTCAAGCCGCTGTGGTCGCGGTTCGGCACGCTTCTCGGCATCGGTCTCGGCGGTCTCGATATGTGGCTGGAGACGCTATTCGGCGTGTCGCTCTTCGGCACGCTCCGTCATGGAAAGACGGACGCCGACTGCCTGAAGCCCGCTGAGCGCTTCAAGCCGATCGCCTATCCCAAGCCGGACGGCAAGCTCACCTTCGACCGGCTGTCATCGGTTTTCCTGTCGGGCACCGCCCATGAGGAGAACCAGCCGGTGCATCTGAAGCTCCTGGATCCCGACCTGCAAAAGGTCTCCGAGCTCGATGTTTTCGCTGGCCCGTCCGCCCGCTATTGTCCGGCCGGCGTCTACGAGTGGATAAACGAGCCAAATATCGGACCGCGTTATGTAATCAATGCCACAAACTGTGTTCACTGCAAAACTTGTGATATCAAGGACCCCAACCAGAACATCGATTGGGCGGTCCCGGAGGGAGCGGGGGGACCCAATTATCCGAACATGTAATGGTCATTTCGTTCTAGCGGGTAGGGTGGATTGATGAACGAGCGGGTAGAAGACGCGCAGCCGGCCGACGTCGGCCAGAATTGGACGGCCATCGTTGCCGAAGACCATCCGATCATCCAGTCGGCGGTGGTTCGCATCCTGAAGAAGCGTTTCGGTTTCAAGCAGCCGATTCTCGCCACCAGCTACGACGAACTTGCCGACGCCGTTCTCGATACCGGCGACAACACGCTGGTCATCACCGACCTTGTCATGCCCGGCATGCGGGGCCTCGATACCATCAAGCATGTGCGCTCGCTGGCGCCCAAGGCCTTCGTGGCTGTCTATTCCTCCAACTCCGGCGAGGAACTGGCGCAGGGCTGCCTCGACCTCGGTTGCCGTGCCTTCATCGGCAAGCGGTCGTCCGAGGACATGCTGGCCGCCGCCATCGAAACCGTGCTCGACGGCGGAACGATCATCGAGGTTGGCGCCGACAATTCGGCGGTGTCGCAGGCGGTGCTGGAGCGTTCGGCGCTGGTGGCCGAACTGTCGCCCCAGCAGCTCAAGGTGTTCCAGCTCCTCGGCGACGGTCTCCTCAACAAGCAGATCGCCTACCAGCTTGGAATCTCCGAGGCCACCGTCAAGGCGCATGTCGGCAAGATCCTCGAAACGCTGAAGATCACCTCGCGCAGCCAGGCCGCGATCACCTCCGCCTGGATGGCCGAGCACGGCCTGATCTGACATGGCGGCGGATATCCGCACCATTGGAAGTCAGGTCGTCTACGAGAACCGCTGGATGCGCGTCCGCGAGGACGCCATCGAGCGGCCCGATGGTTCGCGCGGCATCTACGGCGTCGTCGAGAAGCCGGACTTCGTGGCCATCGCCGCCGTCGATCGGGCGCGCGGCCTGATCCATCTCGTCGAGCAGTACCGCTACCCGGTCGCCGGTCGCTACTGGGAGGTGCCGCAAGGCTCCTGGGAGACGCGGCCGGACGTGCCGCCCGAAGAGGTGGCGCGCGCCGAGTTATCTGAAGAGACCGGCATCGTTGCCAAGACGATGACGCGCGTCGGCGAGCTGTTCCTCGCCTATGGCTATTCATCGCAGCGCTATCACGTCTTCCTGGCCGAGGATCTGGAGCAGGGCGCCACCTCTCTCGAAGCCGAGGAGGCCGATCTGGTCTCGCGTGCCTTCCCGCTCGCCGAGGTCGATGCGATGATCGCCGGCGGCATCATCCGCGACGCCACCACGGTTGCCGCGCTGGGCTTGATCCGGATGAAGGGTCTTCTATAGGCCGTTCTCAGATCTCTTCGAGCAGGTCGTCGTAGAAGCGCTGCAGCCGGGCGTGGCGCTCGGAGGCCAGCCGGCGGCCGGTTGCCGTCTTGAAGCCATCACAGAGCTTGAACAGCTTGGTCATGAAATGATCGAGGGCGAAGCGGCTGTCGTTGAGCGGCCGCTCTTCGGCCGAGGGATCGCCGGCGTCGTAGAGGTGATTGTTGAGCCGCCCGGCGACGTAGAAGCAGCGCGCCGCGCCGATCATGCCGATGGCGTCGAGACGATCGGCATCCTGCAGGATACGGGCTTCCAGCGTCGTCGGCTCGATGCCGGCCGAGAAGCTGTGCGCCTCTATGGCATGCGCCACCTTTTCCCGCCGCTCGGCGTCCCAGCCGATGTCGTCGAGAATGCCGCGCGCCTTTCGCGCCGACAGTTGCGACGCGCGGGGACGGTCGGGTGAGTTCTTCTCGACATCGACGCAGTCATGCAGAAGAACGGACGCGAGAAGAATCTCGGTATCCCCGCCTTCGTTATCGGAGATGACGGTCGCGTTCTTCCACACCCGAAGGAGGTGGGAGAAATCATGGCTGCCGTCGGTGCTGCAAACGCAGGCACCCGAATGGGGAAGGAGAAGGGAGGCAAGGCGGTCATGCGGAGAGAACAGCGAAAAGGTCAACAGCGCTCATCCGTTAGCGATAGACATTGGGAGTAGCATACGCCGAAAGTCGTATATGCCAAGCCTTTTTGCACAATACACGCGCAAAAAAGACAATTCTCGAATCGTAACGATTTCAGGTTGAGTTTGGTTCCGTAGCCGAACAAAAAAAGCCGCCCGCCAGCATCGGCGAACGGCTTTTTACTGTCAGAAATACCGAGGCTCAGCCTTCGATCTTCGAGAAATCGGCCACCTGATGGCAGGCGTCGCGCAGCACTGTCAGGAGAGCGAGGCGGTTGGCGCGGACCTTCTCGTCGGCGTCGTTGACCAGAACCTTGTCGAAGAAGGCATCGACCGGCGCGCGTAGCGTGGCGAGCGCCTTCATGGCGCCCTCGAAGTTCTCGCCGGCCACCGCGTCATGGGCGGTCCTGGCGGCCGTCTCGACGGCGGCGGCCAGCGCCTTCTCCTCGGCGTCCTTGAACAGACCGGCGTCGACGGCGTCGGCGACGGCCGTGCCCTTCTTCTCCTCGGCCTTCAGGATGTTGGCGGCGCGCTTGTAGCCGGCCAAGAGGTTCTTGCCATCGTCGGTGGCGAGCAGGGCGCCCAGCGCCTCGACGCGCTTGACGATCAGCAAGAGGTCATCCTGACCGCCCAGGGCGAACACGGCATCGACGAGGTCGAAGCGGGTGCCCTGTTCGCGGAGCTGCACCTTGAGGCGGTCCGCGAAGAAGTTGAGAAGATCGGGCGTCTTGCTTGCATAGGCGTTGAGCGGCAGGCGGACGCCATTGTCGAGAATGATGCGGATGACGCCGAGCGCGGCACGGCGCAGCGCGAACGGGTCCTTGCTGCCCGTCGGCTTCTCGTCGATCGCCCAGAAGCCGACGAGGGTATCGAGCTTGTCGGCCAGCGCCACGGCGATGGACACCGGAGCCGTCGGCACGCGGTCGGACGGGCCCTGTGGCTTCCAATGCTCCTCGATGGCGGCAGCCACCGCCGCATCCTCGCCGCCATGGGCGGCGTAGTAGCGGCCCATCAGGCCCTGCACTTCGGGGAACTCGCCGACCACGCCGGAGAGGAGGTCCGCCTTGGCGAGCAACGCGGCCCGAGCAGCTTTCTCGGCATCGGCGCCTACCAGCGGCGCGATCTTGCGGGCGAGTTCCACGATGCGGCGCACGCGGTCGCCCTGGCTGCCGAGCTTCTCGTGGAAGGTGATGCCCTCGAGCTTGGGCACCAGCGTCTCCAGGGGAATGGCGAGGTCGCCGTCCCAGAAGAACTTGGCGTCCGACAGGCGGGCACGGATGACGCGCTCGTTGCCGGCGATGATGGTGGCGCCGCCGTCGGTGGCGGCCATGTTGGAGGTGAGGATGAAGCGGTTGGCGAGGCGGCCGGTCTTCGGGTCGCGCAGCACGAAGCACTTCTGGTTGGCGCGGATGGTGGCGCGGATCACCTCGTCGGGCACGTCGAGGAAGGCGGCGTCGAAGGTGCCCATCAGCACGACGGGCCATTCGACGAGGCCGGCCACCTCATGCAGCAGCCCCTCGTCCTCGACCAGCTCCAGGCCGGCGGCGAAGGCGAGGTCGCGCGCGTCATGCAGGATGATGTCGCGCCGGCGGGCCGGATCGAGCACCACCTTGGCCTTTTCGAGCTTCTCGACGTAATCGGCGAAGCGCCTGACCTTGATCGCCTCCGGCGCCAGGAAGCGGTGGCCGTAGGTGGTGTTGCCGGAGCGGATGCCGTCCACCTCGAAGTCGATGACGACGGGCTCCTCGGTCTCGGGGCCGAAGGTGCAGACGATCGAATGCAGCGGCCGCACCCAGCGGAGCGTGCCCGAGCCCCAGCGCTGCGACTTCGGCCAGGGGAAGCTGCGGATGACCTGCGGGATCAGCTCGGCGATGATTTCCTCGGCGGCGCGGCCCGGCTTGACGAGGTCGGCGACGTAGAAGTCGCCCTTCTTCGGGTCGGACACGACGCGCGCCTTGGCGATGTCGTCGAGCCCGGCGCCGCGCAGGAAGCCCTGGATGGCGCCGGCCGGCGCGTCGGTACGCGGCCCCTTCTTCTCTTCGCGGATGTCCGGCGAGCGGGTGTTGAGCCCGTGAATGGTCAGTGCCAGACGGCGCGGCGTCGCGAAGGCGCCGGCGCTTTCATAGGTGAGGCCGGCTTCCACCAGACCGTTCGTCACCAGACCCTTGAGATCGTCGGCGGCCTTCGCCTGCATGCGAGCGGGGATCTCTTCGGAGAAGAGTTCGATGAAAAGATCGGGCATGGTGGTCCTCGGGTCCTCCCGGCCTGTTGCCGGTCGTCTTGGAATGCTGCGTCTGATTAGTCGGTTCGGGGAAAAATGTCATCCCCGAATAGACGCGCGCCAGGACGGAAGACCACGAGGGATCGCGGCGGAAAGCGCCACAAGGCCCGTCGCTCAGCTCCAGCCGCCGTTGATGGTCTGATAGAAGACGTGCAGCCCTATCTTCGCCCGCTTCTTGAACACGCTGGCCCAGTTCGGCCGCACGTAGGTGGCGTGATAGTGGGTGGACGTGCCGACGTCGTCGAGCCAGGCGGCGCCGCTCGTCACCTCGCCGGCCAGTTGCTTGGCCTGCCGCCAGGATGCCTGATCGAACACCACGTCGCGCCGGCCGTCGCAGGCAAACGAGAACTGGCATTCGTTGTACTTGTCGCGGTTCTGGTAGACGACCTTGCAGATGGTGTCGGGATAGGCCGGGTTCTTGACGCGGTTGAGCACCACCTGAGCCACGGCGAGCTGGCCTTTGCGTGGCTCGGAACGGGCCTCGAAGTAGATCGCCTCGGCAAGGCATTTCTGCTGCGCATCGTCCCAGACGCTGGCCGGCAGCGGGTTGGCGGACCACCAGTGATCGCCGGGGCGAACCACCGGCGCCGGCGGCGCCGGCTTGTCGCCGGGCATGGCGAACAACGGCGCGAACATGTCCTGGCTCACCACCGAGCTGTCGGGCGCATAGGCGGCGAGCAGGGCCGAGGCGGCGGCGCCGGTCTCGGCCGGGGCATAGGCGCGCGACGGATAGCTGGCGGCCACCAGCATCGTCCGGTCGGGCTTGTGCTGGGGGATGGGGATCGGCGCGAGGTCGGCGACGGCGGTGGTCGGTTTCGGACCGATGAAGCGCGACACCGCCAGAACGGACAGCGGCGCCGACGACGCCTCGAAGGCCATGGTCGGCAGCACGGCGGGCGGCGTCAGGCGGCTGGCGTCGCCGAGGGTGAGGGAGCCGGCGGAAAAGCCGCGTTCGGTCGGCGGCGTGGTGATGGTCATCGGAAGGTCGCCCTTCCAGCTGCGGTCGATGCGGTCTTCATCGGGCACGAAGGCGGAGCTTCCCACCGCGCCGGTGACCACGTCGCCCATGCCCTCAATGACGATGGAGCCGCCGTTCATCTCGAGGCGGGCCGAGCCGTCCTTGACATCGGGAAGGCGCGGGCCGACCACCGTGCTCTCGCCGCCCGGACCGACGCCGAGCGTCATCGCCCAGCGGGTTGCCGGGCTGATGGAATCGACGACAAGGCTGGCAATGTCCTGATAGGCGATGCTGGTGGGGAAGGTGGCGGCGGCGACGAACAGCACGCCTGCGGCGGCAAGTCCGACGCGCCCGTGTCCGGGCCGGACTTTGGTACGAGGAACGCGACGCATGGACTGACGGCCTCCGGCGGGAACAGGACTGAGACAGACGTGACGGAGACGAAGACTGCTCCCCACCAGCCAAGCTGCCGGATTAACCTTGAAAAGCCGTTAATGACGCTGGCCGCCGCTGCCCCGGTTGGCGCGTTTCCGCGAAAAACGACAATCCACCAGCAGTTTGAAGATGCTGACGCAGGCGCCATCGTGGTAAATGGCGAGGACGAAACGGAAGGAAGAGCAATGACGGATTTCGCTGCGGTGCTGCTCGAACGGGACGAGGAGGGGCGGACAGGAGCCCGATTGACCCGCCTTGCCGACAGCGACCTGATGGCGGGCGAGGTCACGCTTGCCGTCCGCGCCTCGGCGGTGAACTTCAAGGACGGTCTTGCCGTGACCGGCCGCCTGCCGGTGGTGCGGCGCTGGCCGATGGTGCCCGGCATCGACGCCGCCGGCGTCGTCATCGCCTCGGAAGACGCGCGCTGGCAGCCCGGCGACGAAGTGATCCTGACCGGTTGGGGCGTCGGCGAAACCCATCTCGGCGGCTGGAGCGAGAAAATGCGCGTCTCCGGCGACTGGCTGGTGCGCCGCCCGGCGGCACTGTCACCGGTCGAGGCGATGGCACTCGGCACGGCAGGCGTTACCGTGGCGGAAGGGCTCGACAGGTTGGCTCGCCTTGGCGTGACGCCGGCCGACGGATCCATCGTGGTGACCGGCGCGGCCGGCGGCGTCGGCTCGCTCGCCGTCATGCTGCTGGCGCGGGAAGGATGGAGCGTCACCGCCGTCACCGGCCGCCCCGAGGAGGCGGAGCGGCTGCGGCGGCTCGGCGCCGTCGAGGTGATCGGCCGCGATCTGTTCATGGGGCCGGTGAAGCCGCTTGGCCGCGAGCGCTGGGCGGCCGCCTTCGACATGGTGGGATCGGCGATGCTGGCCCATGTCCTGTCGATGCTGAAGCCGGGCGGCGCGGCGATCGCCTGCGGCAATGCCGCCGGCATGGATCTGCCGGCCAGCCTCGCACCCTTCATCCTGCGCGGCGTCAGCCTGATCGGCGTCGACAGCGTGCGGGTGCCGAAGGCGCGCCGCGAGGCGATATGGAGCCGCCTTGCCGACATCGTCGATCGCCAGCGCCTCGCTGCCATGACGGCGGTGGTTGACTTGACCGAAGCGATCGATGCCGGCCACCGGATCGTCGAAGGGGGCATAGCCGGCCGGATGGTGGTGGCGATCGGCGATCTCTAGGGGAATGCCAGCGCGAGCCGGATCGGCCTTCGTCCTTGCCGTGAATCGTTCCATGCAGCATAGTGCGCGTCGGATCGACCGCTTTGAAGGCATTTCCCATTCCATGACCGATTTCCGAGAGACGCTGCGCGGCATCGTTGCGATGCTGCTTTGTTGCCTGTTTTTTCTGATCAACGACACCATCGTCAAAGCCGTGGCCGCCGACCTGCCGATCGGCGAAATTCTATTCATCCGATCGCTGATCGCCACGGTGGTGGTGATCGTTGTCGTCTGGCGGATGGGTCTTCTGCCCAGCGTGTTGCCGCAGACCTCGCGCTTCGTCTTGACGCGCTCGATCTGCGAGGGCATCGCGACGGTGGTCTATCTCACTGGCCTGGTGCATCTGCCGATCGCCAACGCGTCGGCCATCTCGCAGGGCGCGCCGCTCGCCATCACGGCAGCCGGCGCCTTCGTGCTCGGCGAGATCGTCGGCTGGCGGCGCTGGATGTCGGTCGCCGTCGGCTTCCTCGGCATCCTGATCATCGTCCGGCCGGGACCGGACGGCTTCAACAGCTGGGCCCTGCTGCCCCTGGCCTCGGTCGGTATCGTGACGGTGCGCGAGCTCTCGACCCGCTTCATCGCGCCGGCCACCAATTCGGCAGTGGTGACGCTGGTGACCCAGGTGATGGTGACGGTGGCCTGCGGCCTCCTGTCGGCCACCGAGGTCTGGCTGCCGATGACAGCCATGCAGTTCGGTCTGATCGTCGTCGCCGGCCTCAGTTGCATCTTCGGCGTCCAGTTCTCGATCGACGCCATGCGGCACGGCGACATCTCCCTGGTCGCCCAGTTCCGCTATTCCACCATTCCCTTCGCCATCCTGCTCGGCTGGGTCATCTGGGGCGACGTGCCGGACCTTCTGACCCTCGTCGGCATCGCCATCGTCGTCGGGTCCGGCATCTACATCTTCTACCGCGAGCGGGTCCGGCACCAGACGCTCGCCAGCCGGGCGGACCCGTCGGTCTAGAAAGCAATGGGCGCTCCCACCGTTTGGCGAAGCGCCCTGACGCTTGGTTGCTCCAGAGAGCCTTACTCGATGACGATGCGGGGGGCTACCCGCTCGGGCTTGCCGGCCAGCGTGTCGAGAACGCGGTCGGCAATGGCGAGATAGGATTCGGCATGCGGGCCGTTCGGCTCGGTGGCCACCACCGGCAGGCCGGCGTCCGACGTCTCGCGGATGCGCATCTCCAGCGGCACTTCGCCGAGGAAGGGAACGCCGATGCGGCGGGCTTCCTGCGCCGCGCCGCCATGGCCGAAGATGTCGTGATGGGTGCCGCAGTTGGGGCAGATGAAATAGGCCATGTTCTCGACGATGCCCAGGACCGGCACCTCGACCTTTTGGAACATGGCAACGCCGCGCCGGGCGTCGAGCAGGGCCAGATCCTGCGGCGTCGAGACGATGACGGCGCCGGTGAGCGGCACCTGCTGCGCCATGGTCAGCTGCACGTCGCCGGTGCCGGGCGGCATGTCGACCACCAGCACGTCGAGATCGTCCCAGGCGCTTTCGCGCAGCATCTGCGTCAGGGCGGAGACGGCCATTGGCGCCCGCCAGATCATCGGCGTCTCCTCCTCGACGAGGAAGCCGATCGACATCACCTTGAGGCCGTAGTTCTCGAGCGGCACCAGCGTGCGGTCTTCGTTGACCTCCGGCTTCTCGCCGGAGAGGCCCATCAGGCGCGGTACCGACGGGCCGTAGATGTCGGCGTCGAGGATGCCGACCTTGAGGCCGCGCGCGGCGAGGGCGAGCGCGAAGTTGACGGCCGTGGTCGACTTGCCGACGCCGCCCTTGCCGGAGGCGACGGCGATGATCGACTTGACGCCGGGAATGCCGTTCTTGGCCGGTGCGCCATGGCTGTGGGCGTGGCCCTGGGCGGGCGGCGCCTTGGGCGCACTGCCGGGTGCCACCTCGGCGGTCAGCGCCACCGTTGCCTTGGTGACGCCGGGAATGGACTTCACCGCCGCCTCTGCCGCCGCGCGGATCGGCTCGAATCGCGAGGCCTTGTCGGCGGGCACGGAGATCGACAGCATCACCTTGCCGTCCTTCTCGTAGATGTCCGACACGGCGCCGGCCGCGACGATGTCCTTGCCGGTACCGGGCATGGTGATCTTGCTGAGGGCGGCGGCGACCTGGTCCTTGAGGCTTGGCATGGCGGGCTCCGATTGGCTTTTGCTCTACCTAATCCATAATGCCGGCGATCGGGAGTGAATTTGCGGCAGGGCAATCATGCGGACGAACAGGGAGGGGTTGTCCGGTTCTGCCGAATGCCGTTCAATCGCCGCATGACGAAACTGGCTGGTCTCATTCTCGCCGGAGGGCGTTCGAGCCGCATGGGCGGCGGAGTGCCCAAGGCGCTGATCGAGCTCGCGGGCACGACGCTGCTCGCGCGGACGATAGCCGTGCTTGCGCCCGAGGTGGATGACCTCGCCGTCAACCTGCCGCCCGGCGTCGATGTTCCGGATCTGGGGCTGCCGGTGGTGCGCGACGAGGCGCCCACTTTCGAGGGGCCGCTCGCCGGCGTTCTTGCCGGCCTCGTCCGCGCGTCGGCGCTGCCGGTTCGGCCGACCCACCTGCTGACCGCGCCGGTGGACCTGCCCTTCCTGCCCGCCGGACTGGCCGAGCGCTTTGCGACGGCAGCCGGCGATCCCGACGCCATCATCCTTGCCGAAGGGCCGAGCGGACGGGCACCGCTCTCGGCGCTCTGGCCGCTTTCGGTGGCGCCGCGACTGTCGGCTTTTCTATCCGATGGAACGGAGCGGCGGGTCGGAGCCTTCCTCTCCAGAGAGCGGACCGTTAGCGTTGCCTTCGCGCCTGCCATCATCGGGGGGAGGGCGGTCGATCCCTTCTTCAACATCAATACCCCCGACGACCTTGCCGAGGCGGCCGAGCTGATAGCTCAAGGCGATCCGTGATCCTCCCGGCGTGCAGAATCCGACCCCGCGACATAATGTCCCCCGTTGCATCCGGTCGCGGAATAAGATGAAGATGCGGGCGGATCGGCGTCAGCACAAGGTTTAGGCAGTGCGTCGGTTCGCCGGAAGGTTCGGGCGCGCTAGGCTGCTTCAACGAAGGATCTCAACTCCTCGGACGGCTGCGCCAAAACGAACAGGGGGCCGCCCTTCGGTCGCGTTGATCGCCTGAGGCGAAGGCGCGCGCCGGAAGCGGTGGCCGGTCAAACAGGTTCAGAGGGGACAGTCATGAAGTTCGCTAGGACAATCGCTACCGCCGCCGCCTTGATCGCTCTGTCGCTCGGCGGCGCGGCGGCCAAGGAGTGGAAGAAGGTCATCATCGGCACCGAGGGCGCCTATCCGCCGTTCAACTATGTCGACACCGACGGCAAGATGAAGGGCTTCGACGTCGACATCGCGCTCGCGCTCTGCGAGGAGATGAAGGTGGAGTGCGAGATCGTCGCCCAGGACTGGGACGGCATGATCCCGGCGCTGCTCGCCGGCAAGTTCGACGCCATCATCGCCTCCATGTCGGCCACCGACGAGCGCAAGAAGGTCATCGACTTCTCCGAGAAGTATTACAACACGCCGCCGGCCATCGTCGCCCCCAAGGACACCGACATCAAGGGCGTCACGCCGGAAGATCTCGCCGGCAAGGTCATCGGTGCGCAGGTATCGACCATGCATGCCGACTATGTCGAGAAGAAGCTGACCGAGAGCGAGCTCAAGACCTATCCGACCGCCGACGAATACAAGCTCGACCTCGCCAACGGCCGCCTCGACGCCGCCAATGACGACATCGTTGTTCTCTCCGAGTGGCTGAAGACCGAAGCCGGCGCCTGCTGCAAGGTGGTGGGTACGGTGACGCCGGTCCTCGAGATCCACGGCCCCGGCGCTGCCATCGGCGTCCGCAAGGAGGACACCGACCTGCGCGACATGTTCTCGGCGGCGATCAAGGCGATCCGCGCCAACGGCAAGTATCAGGAAGTCAACAAGAAGTACTTCGACTTCGACGTCTACGGCGGCTGAGCCGGGGCGCTGAAAGCAACGAAACGAACCGGCGCGGGTTTTGCTTATTGAAGCAGGCCCGCGCTTGTTGCAAGTGAAAGGCCCGCGAACAGCGGGACGGCGAATGGCGGACCGCCATCGCGACAAGACGTGGTCAGGGGGACCGGCCGGATGGCCAACTATATGGAACTGCTGTCTTTCGGGGACAGCGGCTGGGGTGACGAGTTGGCTCGGGGTGTGCTGGTGACGGTGACGCTGGCGATCGCCACTTTGCCTCTCGGCTTGCTCATCGGCTTTCTGATCGCCCTCGCCAAGAACTCCAGCGAACCGCTGCTGCGCAACGCTGCCCACGTCTACACGACGATCTTCCGCGGCCTTCCCGAGCTCCTGACGCTGTTCCTGATCTACTATGGCGGCCAGATCGCCATGTCGGCGCTGTGGCGCCTGCTGTTCGGCTACCCCTTCGAGATCAACAGCTACCTCGCCGGCATGATCGCGCTGGCCCTGGTCTTCTCCTCCTACGCCAGCGAGGTGTTCCTGTCGGCCTTCAAGGGCATCACGCTCGGCCAGTATGAGGGCGCCTATGCCCTGGGGCTGTCGCGCTCCCGCACCATGCTCCTGGTCATCCTGCCGCAACTCGTCCGTCTGGCTCTGCCGGGCCTCTCCAATCTCTGGCTCAACCTCCTGAAGGACACGTCGCTGGTGTCGGTGATCGGCCTCACCGACCTCCTCAGGAACACCAACATCGCCGTCGGCGTCACCAAGCAGGCCTTCTTCTTCTTCTTCGTGGCCTGTTCGCTCTATCTCGTCATGTCGATCATCTCGTCCTTCGGTCTGCGCCGCGTGTCGGCCTGGGCCGAGCGCGGGCAGGGGAGGCACTGATGAGCTATATCGACGCCCCCTCGACCGAACGGCCGCCCGCCGCCCTCCGCCGCCGCTGGACGGCCGCCCGCTTCACCGGCCTCGCGCTGATGGCGCTCTGGGCGCTGCTCGGTCTCTCCATCGTCTACATCCTCGTCGTCGGCTACGATCCCGAGAAGCTCGCCAAATATGGCCCGCGCATCCTGAGCGGCATCGGGGTGACCCTGAAGCTCGTGGTGATGTCGGTCCTGCTCGGCGCGCTGATCTCGATCCCGGTCGCTGCCGGCCGTCTGTCGAGCAATCCCATCATCGGCGGCATCGCCTTCGGCTATTCCTATTTCTTCCGCGGTACGCCGCTGCTGGCCCAGACCTTCCTCGTCTATTACGGCGCCGGCCAGTTCACCGACACCCTGAAGGCGGTCGGCCTCTGGGTGTTCTTTCGCGACGCCTATTTCTGCGCGGTACTGACCTTCTCGCTCAACACCGCCGCCTATCAGGCGGAAATCCTGGCGGGTGCCATACGGGCCGTGCCGTCGGGTCAGTGGCAGGCCGCCGATTCGCTCGGTCTGCGCCCCTTCACCACCATGTTCAAGATCGTCTTGCCGCAGGCCCTGATCACCGCCTTGAGGCCCTATGGCAACGAGGTGATTCTGATGATCAAGGCGTCGGCCATCGCCTCGATCATCACCGTGCTCGATCTGATGGGGCAGACCCGCTACGCCTTCTCCAAGACCTACGACCTGCAGATCTACATCTGGGCGGCGGTGATCTACCTCGTCACGGTCGAGGTGCTGCGGCGTCTGTGGGAGCTGATGGAACGCCGGCTGACGCGGCATCTCCGGCGCTGAAGACCCGCCAAAAGAACAAGGCCCGAAGCGGTGCTCCGGGCCCTGAAGAGAGATACGCGGCTCAGCGATGGTCGCTATGCGATCAATTGCAGGCGACGCGGTAGGGGCGACCGTAACGATCGTAGGCGACACAGTCTTCGCGGGGCGCCGTTGCGCCGGCCACCGCTGCGCCGCCGATGCCGCCCACCGTGGCGCCGATCAGGGCGCCCTTGCCGCCGCCGGCGATGCCGCCGATCGCCGCGCCGCCGAGCGCGCCAACGGCCGCGCCAGTGGTGACACGCTGCTGGGTCGGCGTCTGGTTGGCACAGGCGCCGAGGCCAAGGGCCAGCGCGGTGACTGCGACTGCGAGAACTTTCATGATTGCCTCCAAAATCTGGTCCTGTCGGTGACTTCAACGCGCCAGCGGTGAAAGGGTTCCCCGCGCCGCGGCATCGCCGCCATCTGGTTCGTCTCCGTGCCTTCTGCTAATGCGGCTAGGACAAGCGCCTGTGACAATAAGCGAAAACACTGCAATTGGATAGATGAGGTTGATGATGGCAAAGGTCGTATTCCTCGGACTCGGCGTGATGGGCTATCCGATGGCCGGCCACCTCCGGACGCGGGGCGGTCACGAGGTCACGGTCTACAACCGGACCGGCGCCAAGGCGGACGCCTGGGTGAAGGCCTTTGGCGGACGCGCCGCGCCGACGCCGCGCGAGGCGGCGGCGGGTGCCGACTTCGTCTTCGCCTGCGTCGGCAACGACGATGATCTTCGCTCGGTCGTGCTGGGTCCCGATGGCGCCTTCGTCGGCATGAAGCCGGGAGCGGTCTTCATAGATCACACCACCGCCTCGGCGGACGTTGCCCGCGAACTCCAGGAAAAGGCCGTCGCCCTCGGTCTCGATTTCCTGGACGCGCCGGTATCCGGCGGCCAGGCCGGCGCCGAAAACGGCGCGCTGACCATCATGGTCGGCGGCGATGACAAGAGCTTTGCCGCCGCCGAGCCGGTGATGCAGGCCTACGCCAAGATGATCGTCCATCTGGGGCCGTCCGGCTCCGGGCAGCTCGCCAAGATGGTCAACCAGATCTGCATCGCCGGTGTCGTGCAGGGGCTCGCCGAGGCCATCCATTTCGCCAAGTCGGCCGGTCTCGACGTCGAGAAGACCATCGCCGCCATCTCCAAGGGCGCGGCCCAGAGCTGGCAGATGGAGAATCGCTGGAAGACCATGACCGCCGGCAAGTTCGACTTCGGCTTTGCCGTCGACTGGATGCGCAAGGATCTCGGCATCGTCTTGGACGAGGCGCGGCGGACTGGCGCCCGCCTGCCGCTGACGGCGCTGGTCGACCAGTTCTACGCCGACGTCCAGGCGTCCGGCGGCAACAGGTGGGACACCTCGAGCCTGATCTCCCGTCTGGAGAAATGATCTGCAAACTGTCGAGTGGTCGGCGGCGCCCCCAGCATCGGACCGAAAAGTGGAATCCGGTTTTCGGAACATCCGATGCACGACAGAAATCCAGAGCGGTGGCCCGGATACATCCGGGCATCTGCCGCTCTAGCGCCCGCCGGGTGGGGCATGGGAGCCATTCGCCTTCCGCAAGGCTCGATAGCGTCCGTGCAAGCAGGCCGATAACTGAACCGAGAAGGGTAGTTTTCTCAGGCGACTAGCTGTTTTGCCTCGGCAAAAGCGTTGCCCTGGCTAACATGCAAATGACTTGCATTTTCAGCTAAGTATTTGAAGTTGCTTGATAATATATCTCGTTTCGGGTATCGAACTCGCATCGGGGAGTAGCCACCGTCGCCTGAGACGGGACCGCGTCAACATGCTCGCACTCATTGCGTGGCGCGGTCGGCCGAAAGGTCCGGCAAGACCGTGGTGACGCCATCTTCGAGCGAGGTGTGCCGACGTCATCCGGTTTTGCGCTCGACTGGTACCGCCGATGTCTCCGATCTCCATCGCCGTGCTCGCCGTGGGCATGTCCATCGACAGCCTGCTTGCCTCGGTCGGCGGCGGCGCCAGCCTCCGGCGCCAGTGCCGGCTCTGCGATGCGATCCTGGTCGGCATTGTCTTCGCGGTCGTGCAGATGATCACGCCCTTGCTCGGCTGGGCGGCCGGTGCGGCCGCCAGCTCCTATGTGGCGAGCTTCGATCACTGGCTGGCCTTCGGCCTCCTGACGCTGGTGGGCGGCCGCATGGTTCTCCTGGCCTTCCGCGCCGAGGAGGAGGGCGCTCCGGAGGCAAGCTTCATCGGCACGCCGGTGACGCTGCTGCTCACCGCCGTGGGCACGTCGATCGACGCCATGGCCGTCGGCGTGTCGCTCGCCTTCGTCAAGGCCAACATCGTCGTCATCGTGGCGGCGATCGGCGCGACGACATTCCTGATGTCGGCCGGCGGCGTGATGATGGGCCGGCTGATCGGCAACAGATTCGGCCGGTCGGCCGAAGTGGTCGGCGGCCTCGTGCTCATCGGCCTCGGCTGCCTGATCCTGCGCGAGCATCTGATCGGCTGACCCCGTCCCCGGCCGCATGGGCAAGCCGCTCGCCGAGCGCAAATCCGGCGAGGGAGATGAGCGACAGTCCGGCCACCACCGGCGCCACCACCGACCAGCCCCAGCGGCTCGCCACGTAGCCGACGAGCGGCGGGCCGATCAGCGACCCCGCCGCGCCGAACTGGGCGAACACGCCGTTCGAGGCGGTGACCAGCGACAGCGCCGCGCCGCTCCGGCGCAACAGCACCGGCAGTCGCGCGAAGGCGATGGCGGCGACGAGGCCGGAGACGGCGTTGGCCGCGATCACCGCCGCGGCGACGATCGTTCCGGACAGGCGCGTCGCAAGCTCCCCATTTGGAAACCCCGCGAAGAACAGCGCCGCCGGCAGCGCGAGGCCCACGGCGACGAGCACCAGCGGACGGCTTGCGCCCTCGCCGGTGCCGATGAGACGCGCGGCGGCGAAACTGCCGGCGATGGTCGCGGCCGACGTCACGCCGGTCACCACGCCGGCGCTGGCGATCGAAAAGCCCCAGGCTTCCGAAAGATAGGCAGGCAGCATGCCGAGAACGCCGACCTCCAGCGTGGTGTAGAAGCCGAAGCCGAGGGCGAGCGCCCATATGGCGGGCGGCGGAACGGCAAACCCGGTCTGCCGGTGTTCGGCCATGGCCGGCAGGCGGAAGGTTCTTGGCAGCGTCACCAGCACGGCCAGCGCCCAGAACACCAGGATCAGGCGCCAGTCGATCAGGCTGGCGGCAAGGCCCGAGAGGATCGTACCCCCGGCGATGCCCACGGGGACGAAGGTGCTCCAGAGCGCCAGTGCGGCGGCGCTGTCGCGGCCAGCCGCCATGGCAATCAAGCTCGGCGCGGCGATGACCACCATCAGGTAGCCGATGCTTTCGACGAGACGGGCGAGATAGAGCAGCGTCGCGTCGGGCGCCGCAGCCGCCGCGAGGCCGGCTGCGGCCACGAGGACGGTGCCTGTCGCCAACACGGCGCGGGCGGAAAAGCGGGCGGCCAGGATGCCGGCAATGGCGCCGAGGCTGGCTCCGCCCGCCTCGATCAGCGACACCATCAGCCCGGCACCAGCCAGCGTCAGGTCAAGGTCGGCGCGTATGGCCGGCATCAGCGCCGCCATCTTGCCGAGCTGGGCGGCGGCCAGCACCCCGGCGAGCCAGAGAAGAAAAATGGTCGGCCAGCGCTTGGTCATCATCGTCAGTCCTTTCGGACGACGGCTAGCAACGCCTCGCGTCACATTCCACGCATGAATTATGCGGGCCGGCCATAGAAGGACGTGGCGAGCCGACCGGCCGAACCGTCCGAAAGGCGCACCCGCTCCCACAGCATCGGGCCGGGCCGGATGGGAATGTCGGGGTCGCCGTTGGCGCCGGTGTCGAAGGCCAGCGATCCAATCTGGCCGTCATGCCAGCCGAGATCCTTGAGCCGGGCTTCGGCGGCCAGGATCTCCTCGGAGGCGTAGACCAGCATCGACCGCCCCAGGTAATCGGCAAGATCCACCCGCCAGTCGGCGGCGCGGGCCGGCGAGGCGGCGAGCAGGCGATGGGTTCGGTCGCAGATGAGGTGGACCGGGCTGGTCGACGTCTCGACCAGCCGCTTCAGCGCCGCGTCCTGGGCCGGGTCGGGGCGGGATGCGAAGATGGCCTGCAAGGCGCGCGCCTGCTCCACCGTGAGCGGCAGGCTGCCGTTCTCCCAGCGCGATACGGTGGGCTGGGTGACGCCCATCAGGTCGGCAAGATGCGACTGCTTCATGCCGGCGAGGCGGCGCAGGTGCCGGAGCGGCAGTGTGGGAACCATGGCAAGGTGTCTCGGTGGCCGAACCGACAGGGTACGTCCGCTTCAGCCTCCCGACAAGCCGCTCCGACGACGCCTGAGCACCGTCTGGTAGGCAAGGCCGATCGCCACCAGCACGCCGCCGAGGCCGATGAAGGACAGGGCCCTGAGCGCGCCGGTGAGGCCGGCCGTGTCGATCAGGAACACCTTGGCCACCACGCCGGCGACGATCACCGCCGCCACCGTGCGCACCGTCCGGCTGGCGGTTGCAAAGCCGATGCCGAGCACCACGAGGCCGAGCGTGAGCCAGACGGCCGAGTAGGCGTAGAGCTCGCCTTCCTCCACTCCGCCCCAGCCGAGGTTGCCCGTGTGCCAGCCGGCGCGCACGGCCAGCGTCGCCCACATGGCAGCGAGCAGGCCGCCAACCGTGGCGGCGATGGTGACGGCATAGGGCGGCAGATCCTTGCGACGGCGGGCCAGTCCGGCGATCAGCAGGGCCATGACGGCCGGCCCGAAATAGCCGAGAAGAAGCGTGCCGTCGAAGGCGCCGCCATCGATCGGCTCGCCGCTGAAGATCGGGTTGTTGACGATGAGAAGGCCGATGGCCGCCATGACCAAGCCGAAACCGCCGAACAGCGGAACACCCCAGATCATGACCGGCGATGGCCGGCGGGCGCCGACCCAGTTGAGGCCGAGCGAGATGGCCATCATCACCATGCTGAGAAGGCTCTGCTCGGCAAGGCTGGAGACAGGCGCGAACATGTCGCCGCCGTTCATGGCATGGTGGACTTCCACCGTCGCCGTCAGCGCCGTGAAGATGACGGCCAGCGCCTCGAACACCGGCACATAGCGCGGATCGCCCGGCGTGCGGCCGAAGCGCCATGCGGCATAGGCGAAGGCCAGCGTCGGCACGCCATAGCCATAGAGCAGCGGGTTGAACAGCACGGTGGTGCCGAGATCGTCGCCGACGATGCGCGGGTCCCAGGCGACGCGAGCGATCACCACGGCGGCGACCGCCAGCGCGGTGGGCCGCAGCGCGACGACCGGCCGCCGCGCCTCCACCCAGGCGATGGCGGCGACCAGCAGGGCGAGCGAGACGGTCAGCATGCCCCGCTCCAGAGCGATGGTCAGGGCGGCGCCGAGTGCGGCGACGCAGCCCACCGCATAGGCGGCAATGGCGCCATCGCGCCCCCTGGCGTCGGAAGCGAGGCGGCGGCCGAGATACTCGGTGACCGAGCCAAGATAGATGGCCGCCACCAGCGCCGCGACGGCGAAGGCCGGCGAGGCCGCGAGGTCAAGACTAGTATTGAGATAGGCGATGGCGATCAGCCCGGTTGGCGCGAAGGCGCCGGCGATGGCGAGCTGCGGCCGGCCGCGCGAGGCGATGGTGCCGGCAAGGCCGGCCACCGTCAGGATCACGCCGAGCAGGATGCCGATGCCGAGATAGTCGCTGCCGGCCGGCGAGGCCAGGAGATCGGCAAAGCCCGGCACGGTGGGCTGGCCGGTCACCGGATCGATGACGACGTTGGAAACCGTCACGTTGAGGAGGCCATAGGCGAGGAGCGTGGTGACGAGCGCCGTCACCGCGAGGCCGCGCGCCGCCGGCCATTCCGAGGCGAGCGCCATCAGGAGCGCCGCGAAGATCACGATGAGGCCGACCGTCAGCGGCTGCGTGCCGGCGGCCGCCACGAAGGCGAGAAGCGGCAGCGTAAACAGGCTGAGGACGCCGGCCGCCGTCCGGTCGAAGGCGGCATCCGCCGTGCGGTCGCGCGGCGCGTGGCTGGTGACGAAGACCACCGCGGCGAGCAGCAGCGAAATCAGGAAATGTGCGGCGATGTAGAGCTGGTCGGCTCCGTGCCCGACGGTTCCGACGGTGGCCGAAAGCAGCAGTGACCAGAGTATGTTGGCGACCGTCGCCGATATGGCGAGCCAGCGCCACAGGCGGAGGCGGGCGACGCCATAGGTGGCGGCGGTGACCACGGCGAGATAGAGGATGAGCGGCAACAGCGCCGGCTCGGTGCTGGAGACGAGGAGCGGCGTGACATAGGCGGCAAGCAGGCCGAGCGCCGCCAGCGCCGGCCCGTGCCTGAGCGCCAGCACCAGGGTGGCGACGCCGACGGCGCCGAGCGCCACGAAGGCGAAGGCCGGCCCGATCAGCCCATAGAGACCATAGGCGGCATAGACCGAGGCGAAGGCCGATACCGCGCCGGCGGCGGCCAGCACGCCGGGAATATAGGCGCGGCGCGCCGGACCGTCCGCTTCGGCAAAGCCGGAGCGGCGCAGCCACTCGCCGCCGGCGAGCAGCAGGGCCGAAAAGACGAGGCCGAGGAGCACCCGCGCCGCCGGGCCGAGCAGCCCTGCTTCAATCGAATAGCGGACGAGGAAGATGCCGCCGAGGCCGAGCGCCAGCCCGCCGACCCAGACGGCCCAGCGGCTGCCGATCTTCTCTTCCAGCGAGTCCCGGGCGGCGAGCGGCGGCTGTTCCGGCTCCGGCTGAGCGGGGTCGTCGGCGCTCTCCGCTTCGTCCAGCGGCTCCGGCGCGGCCTCGGACGCGGCGACCTCTTCCTCGGCTTCGACGATCTCCTCGTCAGGCGCGCTGGCGGCGGGGCGCGCTTCGGTGAGTGGCGGCTCCGCCATGGGCTCGATCCGCCGTGGCGCGCGCAATGCCGCTTCCAACTGCTCGATGCGCCGCCGCAACTCCTGGGTTCGCGAGAAGGCGACGATGCCGAGCACCGAGCCGGCGAGGATCGTCAGAACAATGAGGGCGGCAAAAAGCAGAAGCTCATCCATGGCGCAACCGGCTCCCGTTCGGAAGGCAGTGATAGCCTATTGCGGGAGCTTGCGAAATGGGAGGTCAGGCGTAACGGCGCTGGCCCGCACGTCGTCCCTTTGCCGATGCGCCGTCCTCGATGGGCGGCATCACTTCCATGACGCGCGACGGCGGGAAGGTGATTGTCACTTCCGTCCCCTCGCGCAGCTTCGACTGCAGGTCGAGGGTGCCATCGTGCATCTGCATCAGCGCCACGCAGATGGGCAGGCCGAGGCCGGTGCCCTGTTCGGCGGTCTGGATGGCGAGCGAGCCCTGACCGAAGGCCTGCAGCACGATGGGGATCTCGTTCTCGGGAATGCCGGGGCCGTTGTCGCGCACCGACACATACTGGCCGCCGCCGGCCGTCCAGCCGAGACGGATGCGGATCTCGCCGCCCGGCTGGGTGAACTTCACCGCATTGGACAGGAGGTTGAGGATGATCTGCCGCACCGCCCGCTCGTCGGCCCAGATCTTCGGCAGGTTGGGCTCGAACTGCTCGACGATGGTCAGGTTCTTCGACTTGGCCTTCAGCTTCAGGAGGTGATGGCATTCCTCGGCCAGGAAGGACAGCGTCACCGCCTCCTCGTTGATCTGGTAGCGGCCGGCCTCGATGCGCGACAGGTCGAGAATCTCGTTGATCAGCTTGAGAAGATGCTGGCCCGACGTGTGAATGTCCGAGGCATATCCCTTGTAATGCTGGTTGCCGACCGGCCCGAACACCTCGTTCATCATGATCTCGGAGAAGCCGAGGATGGCGTTGAGTGGGGTGCGGAGCTCGTGGCTCATGGTGGCGAGGAAGCGCGACTTGGCGAGGTTGGCCTCCTCGGCCCGGCGGCGGCTGTCGTCGGAAATGACCTTGGCCTGTTCGAGCTCGGCGATCAGCGCGTCCTTCTCGACGCGGAACTCCATCATGGTCAGCGTCGACTCGTAAAGACGGTAGGCGAGCAGCACGAAGAAGACTTCCGCCAGCACCAGGAAGCTCGCCATCGAATAGTCGACGAAGCCTCGGCCCATGGCGAGCTTCAGGGCGCCGCCGATGGCGATCGGCAGCGTGCTGAACACCACGGCGCGCGGCAGGTTGCTCGCCACCATGGCCAGCACGGCGATGGCGGTGAGCAGTGCGCCGAAGGCGAAGGTGCCGGTGCCGCCGAAGATGGCGCCGGGCAGGAAGAACAGGGCCGAGAAGACGAGGCCGAACATCGCCTCGGCGATCAGGAACTGGCGGCGCCAGTATTTGAGGTTGACCGTCCCCGCCGGCGTCTGGCTGAAGCGCCGGGCAGTGAGGCCGATCAGCGTGTGGGCGATGAACACCGCCCCGGCCCAGACGGCCACATACTGATAGGTCATCCAGTAGGCGGCGGTGCCGCCGAGCGCCAGGATGAGCAGACCGACCGGCAGCCAGCTCGACAGCCGGTTGCGGGCGTATTCCAGCAGGATTTCATAGTCGAAGGCCGGCCGCGTGCCGGACTCCGACGACAGGCGCTCACGAACGTCCCGGACCGCGCGCGTCACGTCGCGGCGGCGCATGGAACGTTGCCTGTTCTGCTCCAGGCGGGCGGTCTGCGACTGGTCCGAGCCCAGGATCATGCTTGATGCCAACTTCCAGCCAATGGTTTGGCCACACTTAAGCCCGATTTTCCCTAACGGCCGGTTCGCTCGTATGGTTAACATACGGTGTTCAACGCATGCGGGGCCTTGGTCGGTCGGACCCGGGGCTTGACAAAATGGAGAAAAAATTTCTTATTCCAGGCTAGATAATCGTCGAAAATAGAATGTCATTTCGAGCTACGGGTGGGCGCAAGATCATGCTGGACCGGCTGGATAGGAAAATTCTCTCGATCCTTCAGGAGGATGCCACCATTCCCGTGGCCGAAGTGGCCAAAAGGGTGGGCCTGTCGACGACGCCCTGCTGGCGACGCATCCAGAAGTTGGAGGAGGATGGCGTCATCCTGCGCCGGGTGGCCTTGCTCGATCCCAAGTCGGTCAACACCAAGGTGACGGTCTTCGTGTCCATCGTCACCAACCAGCATTCGGAGGAATGGTTGCGCCGTTTCGCCGAACTGATCCGCGAGTTTCCCGAGGTGGTCGAGTTCTACCGCATGAGCGGCCAGGTCGACTATCTCCTGCGCGTGGTGGTGCCGGACATCGAGGCCTACGACGCCTTCTACAAGCGCCTGATCGCCAAGATCGACATCTCCGACGTCTCCTCGGCCTTCGCCATGGAGCAGATCAAATACACGACCGCGCTGCCGCTCTCCTACATACAGCTCGACAAGGACAAGCAGCTCTAGGCCCGAAAGCGTTTAAAGATGAGCGTCGGTTGGAGGTTTCCTCCGCCGACCGGTTGGGCTATCGTCACCATTCCGGCAAGTCCGGCCCCGAGGTGAGCGCAACCGCATGCAGCACGTTTCCAACCTGGTCGATCCCTTTGGCCGGCGCGTTGATTATCTTCGCGTCTCGGTGACCGATCGCTGCGACTTCCGCTGCGTCTACTGCATGTCCTCGGACATGACCTTCCTGCCGCATGGCGACCTTCTGACGCTGGAGGAGCTCGACCGCCTCTGCGGCGCCTTTATCCGGCGGGGTGTCAGGCGCATTCGCGTCTCCGGCGGTGAGCCGCTGGTGCGGCGCGGCATCATGGCGCTGTTCCGTTCGCTGAAAAGCTATCTCGACGACGGCAGCCTCGACGAGGTGACGCTGACCACCAACGGCTCGCAGCTGACCCGCTTCGCCGACGAACTCGCCGACTGCGGCGTGCGCCGCATCAACGTGTCGCTCGACAGTCTCGACGCCGACAAGTTCAAGGCGATCACCCGCACCGGCAGCCTCGACAAGGTGCTCGCCGGCATCGACGCCGCCGTGCGCGCCGGCCTCAAGGTGAAGATCAACACGGTGGCGCTGCGCGACATCAACGAGTTCGAGCTCGCCGACATGCTCGCCTGGGCGCATGGGCGCGGCTTCGACATGACGGTGATCGAGACCATGCCGCTCGGCGAGATCGACGGCGACCGGCTCGCCCAGTACCTGCCGCTCAACGAGGTGCGGGCCAATCTCGCCCGCCGCTTCACGCTCGACGACACCAACTACCGCACGAGCGGCCCGGCCCGCTACGTGACCGTCCGCGAGACCGGCGGCCGGCTCGGCTTCATCACGCCGATGACCCATAATTTCTGCGAGAGCTGCAACCGGGTGCGCGTCACCTGCACCGGCACCGTCTACATGTGCCTCGGGCAGGAGGACAAGGTCGACCTCAGGGCACCGCTCCGCGCCTCGGAAGCCGACGATCTGCTCGATCAGGCCATCCTCAAGGCCATCGCCCACAAGCCACGCGGCCACGACTTCGTCATCGACCGCACCGGCATCCCCTCGGTCAAGGGGCGCCACATGAACACGACTGGGGGGTAGGGGACGCACGCTCGCGCGTCCCCGGATCACTCAGCTCTTCAAAGCGACGTCTGCCCAGTTGGACACTGCCCAGCGCGGATTGCTGGCGACGTTCTCGACGCTGTCGCGCGCCACTGTGATGAAGCCCCATTCGGCGACGTTGATCAGCGGCAGGTCGGCGGTCACCTTTTTCTGGAACTCCTTGTAAAGCTCGGTGCGGGCGGCGGTGTCCACCGTCGCGGCGGCCTTGTCGATCAGTGCGTCGAGGTCGGCATTGGCATAGCCGCCCTGGTTGGAGAAGGGCACGCCGTCGGGCGTTCCCGAGCGGACCAGGATGGTGGTGGAGATGGCCGGGTCGCCGCGGAACACCGGCGGCGCCACCGCGAGGTCGAAGGCGTGGTCGGTGTAGACCGCCTTCTGGTGGCCGGCCGCGTCGTTGTTGACGATCACCGCGTCGATGCCGACGGCGGCCAGCGCCTGCCGGAGATAGTCGCCGAACTGGCGCGTCTCGTTGAAATAGGGCGCCGGCAAGAGCTTGAGCTGGAAGCGCGTGCCCTCGGCGCCGCGCTTGTAGCCGGCCTCGTCGAGCAGCGCGTTGGCCTTGTCGACGCTGAAGTCGTAGGTCGGCACATCCGCCGTGTAGAACTCCGGCGCGTTCTTCGGCACGGGGCCGGTGGCCGTCGCCGCGTAGCCGAGGAAGATGGTCTTGACCACGAAATCCCTGTCGATGGCGTGGGCGATGGCCTGGCGCACCTTGAGGTTGGCGAGTTCCTTGCGGCGGTGATTGATCTCGACGACGAGCTGATAGGTGAGGGCCTCGTACCCCTTGGATATCACCTTGATGCCCGGCACCTTGGAGATGCGGTCGAGATCGGCCAGCGGCACCGCCGAGAAGGCGGCGAGATGCACTTCCTCGGCCTCCAGCGCCGCCCCGGCGCCGGCCCGGTCGGGCAGCACGCGGAAGACGATCTCGTCCACCTTCGGCTCGCCCTTCTCCCAGTAATTTTCGTTCTTGGAGAGCAGGTAATATTCGCCCGGCCTGTATTCGGTGAACTTGAAGGGACCGGTGCCGATCAGCTTGTCGATGGTCGGCGCCGCCTTGAGGTCGCTGCCGGCGAAGACATGCTTGGGCAGCACGGCGGTGACGGCCGGCAGCGCGTTGCGGATGAGCTGGATCGGCGTCGGCTTTGCGAACTTGAAGACGGCGGTGTGCGCATCCGGCGTGTCGACGGCGTCGAGGTTGGCGAATACCGAACGGCCGAGGTTCTGCAGCGGCTTCCACAGCTCCAGCGCCGAGAAGGCGACGTCTTCGGAGGTGAACGGCTTGCCGTCGTGCCAGGTGACGCCCTCGCGCAGCTTGAAGGTGACCGAAAGTCCGTCCTCGGCGCCCTCCCAGGAGAGGGCGAGGCGCGGCGCAAGGCCGTTCTCGCCGTCGAAGGATGCCTCGGCCAAGGGCTCGATCACCTTGCTCGACAGGAAGAACACGCCGTTCGAGGCGACCACCGCCGGATTGAGGTTCTTCGGCTCGCTGTCGGCGGCCACCACGAGGCGCGTCTTCTCCTGCGCCATCAGGCGGGTGGTCGACAGCGCGGTCGAGGCGGCGAGGATGAGGGAAGCCTTGAGGAGGCCACGGCGGGAAAGGGCGGCAAGGGTCATGATGAGCTCCGGCGAAAGCTTCGGCGATCGGACGGTCGCGGATGCGATCCTGCTGTCACTGTCGATCCGCTGGGGCGGATGTTACAGGGATGGATTTGCGGGCGGCAACGGCCCGGAGAACTATTTTTCGCGCTGAGCCGATTTGAGATGGCAACGCCCGCCAAAGCATTGGGATTTGCCGGTGCCGGCGCGAATTCATTCCAGAGTGCTTCCGCCATCCTGCCGAAACAAGATGCTTTCCCTGAGGTCGGCTTGTCACTACACCCTAGGTACCAACCGGGATTTCCCATGCAGCCGCACGACTTCTGGCAGACCATCCATCCGGCCGGCGGCCATGCCGACGAAGGTCCCTTCGCGGACGCCTATCCAGCCCGTCTCGCCGACGGCCGGCAGCTTCTCCTGCCCATCCGGGCGCACCCCGACGGCAAGCATGGGCTGGCCTCGCTGATCGTCAATCAGGCGAGCTTCGCCGTGCTCTCCGCGCTGGCCGACGATCTCGTCGCCCGCCTGCGGCCTTATTCGCCCGACGTGGTGGTTGGCCTGCCGACGCTGGGCCTGACGTTGGCCGCCGCCGTCGCCGAGCGGCTCGGCCACTCCCGCTATGTCCCCTGCGGCACCTCGCGCAAGTTCTGGTACCTGGACGAGCTGTCGGTGCCGATGAGCTCGGTCACCACCCACCACGTCAAGCGCCTCTACATCGACCCGCGCATGCTGCCGCTCCTGCAAGGGCGGCGGGTGGCTCTCGTCGACGACGTCATCTCCTCCGGCGCTTCCATCGTCGCCGGCCTCGGCCTGATGGCGGCCGTTGCCGTCGAACCGGTGGCGATCGGCGCTGCCATGCTCCAGACCGGCCGCTGGCGGCCAGCGCTCGCGGATCTGTCGCCGATCTGGCCCGACCGCGTCGTCGGCTCGCTCACGACGCCTCTGCTCGAACGGACCGAAGGCGGCTGGAAGCGCGCGGGATAGTGTCCATTCAGAAAAAAGATTGGGGTCTACGGAATAAAACGTATCGGGCGGTGTTGTTGCCTTCGGGAGCTGGAAAACCCCGCGTCTCCCAAGGAGGGATATCATGAACCGTTTGATCGTTTCCGCATTGCTCGCCGGCCTTGCCGCCGCCGCCACTCCGGCTTTTGCCGAGGACTATGCCTCCGGAGCCATCAAGACGATGGATAGCTCCAAGGGCGAGATCCTGACCGATGCCAAGGGTATGGCGCTTTATACCTTCGACAAGGATGCCCAGGGCGTCTCCAACTGCTATGGCGATTGCGCGGTGAAATGGCCGCCGGTGACGGCCGCGGCCGGCGCCATGGCCGACGGCGACTTCTCGCTGGTGACCCGCAAGGACGGCGCGCAACAGTGGGCCTTCAAGGGCATGCCGCTCTATCTCTGGCAGGGCGACAAGAAGGCGGGCGACATCACCGGCGACGGAATGGGCGGCGTCTGGCACCTCGCTAAGGAGTGATACCAAGCCGCGTTGAAAATGCGGCTTGGTATTCCGCTTGCGGATTTCTCATCGCCTGATGCAAATGAGAAATCCGTAATCCTCAATGAGCGGATGCGTCAGCATCTTCGCGAGTTGCTACAAGATCGGATCATGCCGGGCTTCCTGGACGACATCGAAACGCTGGTGCCGGCCTTGCGACGCTACGCAAGGGCGCTCACCCGCAACATCGACCGGGCCGACGATCTGGTCCAGGACTGTCTCGAACGCGCGATTGCCAAGCAGAGCCTGTGGCGGCCGACCGGCCCGCTCCGCCCCTGGCTTTTCAAGATCATGATCAATCTCTACCGCAACGACCGCCGCCGCCAGCGCAATTCCCTTGAACAGGAAACGCTGGACATCATGCCCTTCGAGCCGGCCACACCGGCACCGCAGGGCGCGCGGCTGGCCCTGGCTGAAACGGCCGCCGCGCTTCAGCGGCTTCCGGGCGAACAGCGCGAGGCGCTGCTGCTGGTCGCCCTCGAAGGCATGAGCTATGCCGAGGCGGCTGCCGCCCTCGACATACCCCAGGGCACGCTGATGTCGCGGATATCAAGGGCGCGCGAAGCCCTGCGCGGCATGGTGGACGGAACAGGACCGAAACTGAGGTCGGTGAAATGAACCAGAGGACCACCATCACCGAGGCCGATCTCAACGCCTATGTCGACGGCGAGCTGACGCCGGAGCGGCGGGCGGTGGTCGAGGCGCATCTTGCCGACCACCCGGTCGACCGCGAGCGCGTGGCCGCCTGGCGCGAGCAGACCGCGACGTTGCGGTCGCTGTACGGCCATGTGGCCGAGGAAACGCCGCCGGCGCGCCTGACGCCCTGGCGCCTCGCGGCCGAACGGCGTCGTAATCTCAGTCGATTTGCCATGGCCACGGCGGCAGCCATGGTGCTCGTGGTGTCGGGCGCTGTTGGTGGCTGGGTCGGTCGCGGCCTCATCCTGCCCGCTCAGTCGGAAATGACCCTGGTGAGCGAAGCCGAGGCCGCCCATACGCTCTATGTGCCGGAGGTGCTACATCCGGTGGAGGTGACGGGGGAGGAGGGCTCGCATCTCACCAAATGGCTCTCGAAGCGCCTCGACCGCACCCTGATTATCCCCGACCTCTCATCGGAAGGCTTCTCGCTGGTCGGCGGTCGGCTGCTGCCGGCGGCCCGCAGCGCCGCCGCGCTCCTGATGTATGAGAACCGCGATGGCGCCCGCGTCACGCTCTACGTCGTGCCGAAGGACGGCGGCGAAACGGCCATGCGCTTCAGCTCCGTCGGAGATCTGACGGCGGTATCCTGGCAGGCCGAGGCGCTCGGCTGCGTGCTGGTCGGCAGCCTGCCGCGCGAAACGCTGACGAAGCTCGCCAAGGCGAGCTACGGCACCCTCGACGCCGGGTCGGACATCTGAGATCGCCGTCGGCCGGAGCGCTAGTGGAGCGAATTTGACATTTGAGTCCCGCCCGACATAAGGCTCCAGATCAAATGTCAAATTCAAAAGCTCCACTAGAAACAAAAACTTGCTAGTGGTTCTTTTGATTCCGACATTTGCTCCGAGGTTGGTATCAGGCGGAGGCAAATGTCGGAATCGAACCACTAGATCCTCGGCTCTTCCGTCCGCCGGCGGCTGCGCAACTCGCGCCAGGCCTCCATACGCGGCGCGATGCCGAGCGCCACGGGCACCGCGATGATGAAGGTCAGGCCGACCACCCAGGGCACGAAAACCTCGGCCTGCTCTTCAAGAGGCGTCGCCATCACGATGACCATGCCGATGCCGAACAGGACGCCCTGCACGATCAGGTAGATCAGCAACGTGAGCATGATGCGGAGTCTCATCGCCATCTCTCCTTGAAGGTCACTTCTCCCTTCAACGCAGAGACGGCCCGCTCGGTTGCCAAGGAAGGCCAGAAGCGATCCTCGCCCAACCGATAAGCTACAGGTTTTCCTTGATCAGCACTTCGATCCGGATCTTTTCCTGGGAGGCCAGGATTTCGCGCCGGTCCTTGCGGGCTCTGAGGATGCGGATGGCGCTTCGCACCAGATGACCCGGATCCTGGGTGATCAGGGCGTCGACATGATGGGAACGCAGGGCAGCCTCGGTGAAGGGCGTTCGCTCGTGCGCGATGATCACCGGTTTCTCCTTGGTGAAAGCCTTGGTGACGACTTCGAGCGGAACCCGCGCCTCGGAGCTCACGATGTAGACGCCGGCGATATTGGGCTGGCTCAGAAGACTGTTGTGAATGATGCGCGCCGTGCGCTCGGCATCGCCATAGGTCTCCAGCGAGGGCAGCACCGCGAGGTTGGGATAGTCGGCGTTGATGATTTCATCAAAACCCAGCCGCCGCTCCAGGCTGTCGCGGGCCAGCATCGTCTCGGCGATCACCAGGATCGCGCCCTCCGAATGCTTGAGGAAGCGCCCCATCAGCCGGCCTGCCGTGGCTCCCGCCGCATGATTGTCGATGCCGACGAAGTCATGCCGGCCGCTGGCCATCTGGCCGGCGATGAAGCTGATGGCGTCGATGCCCTTTTCGACCAGCCGTGCCTTGGCGTCGCGCACCTGGGGCGATTCCGGCGCCATGATGGCCACGCCGTCCGCCTGTTCCAGTTCGAGCGAGCCAAGCGCGTTGGCGATTTGGTGCGGATCGCTTTCGTGAATGTGCATGACATCCGCATGGATCATTTCCGCCGCGAAGATCTGGTTGGCCTCGTGGATGCGCTCGACCAGTCCGGCGCGAAACTGGTCGCCGGTTCGGGGCAGCAGAAACAGGAAACGATAGCTTTTTCCTCGGGCCAGATTGGCAGCGACGACGTTGCGGATGAATCCAAGTTTTTGAATGGCTTGGTTCACCTTGAGGACGGTGTCCTCCCGGACGCCGGGCCGATTGTTCAGGACGCGGTCCACCGTCGCAAGGCTGACTCCCGCCTCGATCGCCAAATCCTTGGTTGTCGGTCGCATCCGGCCTCCCGCTCAGCGCACCCGTCTCTTTTCATTGAAATTCGGATCGAGCGCAACAGGCTTTGAGGTACGTACCTAAAAGTCTGATTGCCGTGAGGCACGTACCTCATGTACGGTCAAACCCGTAAGTGTTGTGGCGAGGAGGCTGCTGCGCTTGCTATGGGGAGGACCAATCACATGAACGCGAAACGATTGCTGACGCGGGCCTTCACGGCCGCGGTCGTCGCCCTTGGCTTCAGCGCCGGCGCCGCACGGGCGACGGATCTGACGCTGTGCTGGGCGGCCTGGGATCCTGCCAACGCCCTGGTGGAACTCAGCAAGGAATATGAGGCCCAGTCGGGCAACACCATGCATTTCGAGTTCGTGCCGTGGACCAGCTTTGCCGATCGCATGCTGAACGAGCTGAACTCGGGCGGCAAACTCTGCGACCTGATGATCGGCGACAGCCAGTGGATCGGCGGCGCTGCCGAGAACGGCCAGTACATCAAGCTCAACGACTTCTTCGACGCCAACGCCATCAAGATGGACGACTTCATCCCGGCGACGGTGGTGGGCTATTCCGAATGGCCCAAGAACACGCCGAACTACTGGGCGCTTCCCGCCTTCGGCGACGTGGTCGGCTGGACCTATCGCAAGGACTGGTTCGCACGCCCCGAGTTGCAGGCCGAGTTCAAGGCGAAATACGGCCATGACCTCGCCGTGCCCGCCACCTTCGACGAGCTGAAGCAGATCGCCGAGTTCTTCCAGAACCGCGACATCGACGGCAAGAAGGTCTATGGCGTGTCGATCTACACCGAGCGCGGCTCGGAAGGCATCACCATGGGGGTGATGGACGTCCTCTACAGTTACGGCTTCAAATACGACAATCCCGACAAGCCCTACGACATGGAAGGCTTCGTCAACTCCGACAATGCCGTCAAGGGATTGGAGTTCTACAAGTCGCTCTATGACTGCTGCGTGCCGCCGGGATCGTCCAACGGCTACATGACCGAGGGCGTCGATGCCTTCAAGTCGGGCCAGGTGGCCCTGCAGATGAACTTCGCCTTCACCTGGCCGGGCTTCAACACCGATGCCAACGTGGGCGGCGACCGCACCGGCTATTTCGCCAACCCGGCCGGGCCGAACGGCGACAAGTTCGCGCAGTTGGGCGGGCAGGGCATTTCGGTCGTCTCGGCCTCGGACAAGCAGGAGGCGGCGCTCACCTACATCAAGTGGTTTGCCCAGCCGAGCGTCCAGGCCAAGTGGTGGAAACTCGGCGGCTACTCGGCCTTGCGCGCCGTGGTGGAAGACCCCGGCTTTGCCACCAGCCAGCCCTATGCCCAGACCTTCCTCGACAGCATGGCTATCGTGAAGGACTTCTGGGCGGAGCCGAGCTACGCCACGCTGATGCAATCGTCGCAGAAGTGGTTCCACGACTATGTGGTGGCCGGCCACGGCACGGCCAAGCAAGCCCTCGACGGACTGGTGGCCGATTGGCACGCCACCTTCGAGGAAGAAGGCAAGTACTGACCAAGCTCATGCGGGCCGAAGGCCGTCCGCGCCTTCGGCTCGCCGCTCCAGGAACGCACCATCATGTCCGATCATCTCATCCAACGCGTCGCGTCAGCCACGCCACCCCGGCTTGCGCGCCGGATCCGGGGTGTTTCCGACCGGACGATCGCCTGGCTGTTCGTGACGCCGACCATCCTGCTGCTCTTGGCGGTGAACATCTTCCCGCTGATCTGGACGATCCGCCTGAGCATGACGAATTTCCGTACCAACCGGCCGAACAACCCGGTCGAGTTCGTCGGCCTGGAGAACTACCGCAAGATCCTGAGCAATCCCGATACCTGGGCCTCGTTGCAGGCGACCGCCCACTTCCTGATCTCCACCATCGTCCTGCAGGTCGTGCTCGGCTTCACGCTGGCCTATCTCATCAACAAGAAGTTCCGCGGCAACGATCTCTGGACCACGCTGATCGTGCTGCCGATGATGCTGTCGCCGGCGGTCGTCGGCAACTTCTGGACCTTCCTCTATCAGCCACAGATCGGATTGTTCAACTATTTCATAGAGTTCCTGTCCGGGATCGATCCCGCCAGCTTCTCGATGATCGGCGACGTCTCGCTCGCTCCCTGGACGATCGTCCTCGTCGACACCTGGATGTGGACGCCCTTCGTGATGCTGATCTGCCTCGCCGGTCTCCGGTCGATACCGCCCAGCATCTATGAGGCGGCCGAATGCGACCGCGCCAGCAAGTGGCGGCAGTTCTGGACCATCACGCTGCCGATGGCGCTGCCCTTTTTGATGCTGGCGGTGCTGTTCCGCGGCATCGAGAACTTCAAGATGTTCGACCTCGTGGTGCAGCTCACCGGCGGCGGCCCAGGCGCCACCACGCAGCTCACCTCGATCGATCTCAAGCGCGAAGCCTTCGAGAAATGGCGCACCGGCTTTGCCTCGGCCTATGCGGTCATCCTGTTCGTCACCGTCTTCGGCCTGGCCTCGATCTACGTGAAGGCGCTCAACAAGGTGAAAGACAGATGAGCTATTCGATCACCGAGCCGTCAAGCCGCCAGAAATGGTTCGCCGGAATCCTGGTTGTCGGCTACGCGCTGCTGACCTTGCTGCCGCTCATCTGGATCATCGCCACCGGCTTCAAGACGCCGGCCGACGCCATCGCCTATCCGCCCAAGGTGATTTTCACCCCATCGCTCGAGGGCTACGTCAACCTCTTCACCTCGCGCAGCCGGGTGACGCCGGAGGATCTCGCCGCGCTCGGCCCGCCCACCACATGGTACGACGCGATCGTGCGGCAATACGACATGGTCATCAACGGCCCCTCGCGCTACGGCGAGCGGTTCATGAACTCGGTGATCATCGGCTTCGGCTCGACCTTCCTGTCGGTGTTCCTCGGCACGATCGCTGCCTATGCCTTCAGCCGCTTCAAGGTGCCGCTCAAGGACGACCTCCTGTTCTTCATCCTGTCGACCCGGATGATGCCACCGATCGCCGTCGCCATCCCGATCTTCCTGATGTACCGGCAGCTCGGCCTGAGCGACACGCACCTCGGCATGATCCTGCTCTACACCGCGGTGAACCTGTCGCTGTCGGTCTGGCTGCTGAAGGGCTTCATCGACGAGATACCGATCGAATACGAGGAAGCGGCGCTGATCGACGGCTACACGCGCTTCCAGGCCTTCTACAAGGTGGTCCTGCCGCAGGCCGCCACCGGCATCGCCTCGACGGCCATCTTCTGCCTGATCTTCTCCTGGAACGAATACGCCTTCGCCGTGCTGCTCACCTCCGGCGAGGCGCAGACGGCGCCACCCTTCATTCCCACCATCATCGGATCGGGCGGCAAGGACTGGCCCGCCGTGGCCGCCGGCGCGACGCTGTTCCTCATGCCGATCATGATCTTCACCATCCTGCTCCGCAAACACCTGCTGCGCGGCATCACCTTCGGAGCGGTCCGCAAATGAACGCCTTCCTCCACGGCCTCTTGCGCCTGCGCCGAGGCCCCTGGGAAATGGTCGCCACGGTGTTGATCGCCCTGGGAGTGGTCATGCTGATGCAGCCCATCGCGTTGGTTCTCTTCACCTATTCCTTCGTCGTGACCTTGGTGGGAACGGTTCTGTTCATCATCGTCAGCCATTTCCCGGAGTGATCGATGGCACAGATCGTCATCAAGAACCTGCGCAAGGAATTTGGCGCCTTCACTGCCGTGCAGTCGTCGAGCTTCACCATCGAAGACGGCGAGTTCTTCATGCTGCTGGGCCCGTCGGGCTGCGGCAAGACCACGACGCTCCGGATGATCGCCGGGCTGGAGCTGCCGACGGCCGGCGAGATCTACATCAACGGCACCGAAGTCAGCCAGAAGCCGGCCTCCAAGCGCGATATCGCCTTCGTCTTCCAGATGTTCGCCCTCTATCCGCACATGAACGTGCGCCGGAACATCTCCTATCCGCTCGTCAGCCAGGGCATGCCGAGGGATCAGGTGCGCGCCAAGGTCGACGAGGTGGCCAGGATTCTGGGCATCACCGCCTTGCTCGACAAGCCGGTGGGCGGTCTCTCCGGCGGCGACCGGCAGCGCGTGGCGCTCGGGCGCGCCGTGGTGCGCGATCCCGCCTGCTTTCTGATGGACGAGCCGCTCGGCGCCCTCGATGCCGAGTTTCGAGAGCATATGGCGCAGGAGCTGCGCGCCCTTCACGACCGCATGCACGCCACCACGGTCTACGTGACGCACGACCAGCTCGAAGCGATGCAGATGGGCGACAAGATCGTGGTGATGAACCACGGTGTCATCGAGCAGTTCGGCCGCCCGCAGGAGATCTACGACTGGCCGGCGACCACCTTCGTCGCCACCTTCATCGGCTCCCCGGCCATGAACCTGTTGCCCTTCGAGGGCATGGTCGGCAATGGCGCGACCTCGGTCACGCTGGCCGGGGCGGAGGTGCATATCCCCAAGATGATCAGCGGCGGCGATGGTACGCTGACCCTCGGCGTCAGGCCCGAGCACGTGCACCTCGACGATGCCGCCACCTATCGCGGGCGCATCGTCACCGCCGAATACCTCGGCACCACGCAGATCGTCACGCTCGATACGCCGCTCGGTCAGGTCAAGGCCCGCCTCAGCTCCAACAAGGTGGTGACACCAGGCGAAACCGTCGGTCTGAGGTTCGACGCCCGCTCGATCTCGCTCTTCGGGTCCGATGGCCGCGCACTGACCTCAACGGCCAATCAGAGGGTGCTGCACCATGGCTGAAGTCCGCTTGCAGAACGTCTCGAAATCCTTCGGCCGGCAGACGGCCCTCGAGGACGTTTCCCTGAGGGTGCCCAATGGCTCCTTCGTGGTGCTGCTGGGGCCGACCGGCGCCGGGAAGACCACGCTGCTGCGCATAGTCTCGGGGTTGGATACCCCCAACGAGGGCGATGTGTTCATTGCCGGCCGCTCCATGGCAGGGTTGCCGCCGGCCGAGCGCAACGTGGCGATGGTGTTCCAGCAATATTCGCTCTACCCGCATCTGACGGTGCGCGAGAACATGGAATTTCCGCTGAAATCGCCCCTACTCAGGACGCCCAAGGCGGAGATCGCCCGCAAGGTGGGGGAGGTGGCCGAGATCCTTCAGATCTCCCACAAGCTCGACAACAAGGCGACGGCTCTCTCCGGCGGCGAAATGCAGCGTGTCTCGATCGGCCGTGCCCTCGTGCGCAGCCCCAACGTCTATCTGATGGACGAGCCGCTCTCCTCGCTGGACGCCAAGCTGCGTGCCGACCTGCGCGTCGAGCTCAAGAACATCCAGGCCAATCTGGGCGCCACCTTCCTCTACGTCACCCACGACCAGATCGAGGCGATGACCATGGCCACCCATGTCGGCGTCCTCGATCACGGCCGGCTGGTGCAGTTCGGCACGCCACGCGAGATCTACGAGCAGCCGGTCAGCATCTACGCCGCCGGGCGCCTGGGACAGCCGCATATCAACATCCTGCCGGCCGACCTGTTCGGCCCGGCGCCCTCCGGCGCCGCCTACATCGGCATGCGTCCCGAGCAGATCCTTCAGGGCGAGGGGCAGGACAGCCTGGTCAAGCGCGTCGAGCATCTCGGCGACCAGACCCGCCTGCACCTTGCTTTCAGGAATCACGACCTGACGACGGTCATCGACGCGCACACGCCGCTGCGGGCAGGCGACATCGTCAAGATCCAGCCGTTGAAGCCATTCTATTTCGACGCCGCCGGCGCTCGCATCGTCTGATACCAAGATGCATTGAAAATGCCTCTTGGTATTCCGTTTGCCGATTTCTCATGCCCCTGACGCAACTGAGAAATCGGCAGTTCAATGAGCGGATGCGCCAGCATCTTCGCGAATTGGCATGAGGGGGACAACATGACGCAGTTCATGAACAAGCGCGAGAACATCGTCACCGAGGCGATCGAGGGGGCGGTGCTGGCCTCGGGCGGGCGCCTCGTCAGGCTGGACGGCTTCCCGCATATCCGCGTGGTGATGCGGGCCGACTGGGACAAGAGCCGCGTCGCCATCGTCTCCGGCGGCGGTTCGGGCCACGAGCCCGCCCATGTCGGCTTCGTCGGGCCGGGCATGCTGACCGCCGCCGTCTGCGGCGACGTGTTCGCCTCTCCCTCCGTCGATGCCGTCCTTGCCGGAATCCTGGCGGCGACCGGGCCGGCGGGCTGCCTCCTGGTGGTCAAGAACTACACCGGCGACCGGCTCAACTTCGGCCTCGCTGCCGAACGGGCGCGCGCCTTCGGTCTCAAGGTCAGCATGGTCATCGTCGATGACGACATCGCCTTGCCCAACTTGCCGCAATCGCGCGGCCTCGCCGGCACGCTGTTCGTGCACAAGGTGGCCGGCGATCTCGCCGAGAAGGGTTGCGACCTCGCCACCGTCACCGCCGCCGCCGAGCGGATCATTGCCGGCACAAGGTCGATCGGCATGTCGCTCGACACCTGCACCGTGCCCGGCTCGGCCAAGGAGAGCCGCATCGCGCCCGGCAAGGCGGAACTCGGCCTCGGCATCCACGGCGAGCCGGGCGTCGAGCAGATCGACTTTCTCGGCGCCGAACAGGCCATGGCCGCAATGATCGACAAGCTCTCAGCCGAGGCCGACGACAGGGAATACGTGGCCCTGCTCAACAACCTCGGCGGCGCCTCCGTTCTCGAAATGTCGGTGCTGGCCTACGAGCTGCTGCGCTCGGAGCTCGGCAGGAAGATCAAGTTCATCGTCGGACCGGCCGCCATGATGACGTCGCTCGACATGCGCGGCGCCTCGGTGTCGATCTGCCCCCTGACGCCCGAAGACGAAGCATCGCTCACCAGTCCCGTCGCCATGTCGGCATGGCCCGGCTGCCATCGGATCGCCGCCTCCGCTCCCCTGGTGCTTCCCGATGGCCTGAGGCCGATCCTGCCGATCCCCTCGCAGCATCAGGCGACGCGCGATTTCCTCATGAAGTGCTGCAACATCCTGATATCCCTGGAAGCCGAACTGAACGCGCTGGACGCCAAATCGGGCGATGGCGATACCGGCTCCACGCTCGCCGGTGCGGCCAGAGACTTGATCGGGGCGCTGGATCACCTGCCGCTCGCCGATCACACGCAGCTCTATCGGGCGATCGGGCTCGAGTTCAGCCAGACCATGGGCGGCTCGTCGGGCGTGCTTCTCGCCATCTTCTTCGCGGCGGCCGGCGACGCGGCCTCCAGCGGCCTCACCATGCGCGACGCGCTGATGGCCGGGCTGATCCGCATGCAGGAAATCGGCGGGGCGAGACCGGGCGACCGCACCATGATCGACGCACTTCATCCGGCGCTCCTGGCCCTCAACGACGGCATCGCCGCCGCCGCGGCCGCAGCGCGCAAAGGCGCCGACCACACCGCCACCCTGAGCGTCGCCAAGGCCGGCCGCGCCGCCTACGTGAACGCCGAAAAGCTCAGCGGCCACCCGGATCCCGGGGCAGAGGCCGTGGCGCGATTGTTCGAGGCGCTGAGCGGTTAGCTGCAGCGGGACGACTGACCGCGACAATGATGAAGGGGTGAAATGACGATGGGCTTGGCGCGATGATCGGGATCGGAAGATCGTAACGGTCGGAGCATTGTGCGGACGTTTGAATCGGTTCTCCGCAGAATGCCGTTCGTGCCTCCCGATCGACTGACAAAACCGAGTCCCGTTACCTGGTCTCCTTGCGGTGGGCGCCCACGGCCACGCCGAACAGGAAGCCCAGCGAGAAAACGGCGGTCACGCTGATGATGCCAATGATCGTCATGTCAGTTCCTTCCACCGCAAAGCGTCCCGCAGGCCTTAGAACTGCGACGCGAGAGCGGACAAATCCTCGGACTCACTTGGCTTTCAGCCACATGCGCGGGTCGTAGGCCGACTGGATCGTCTTGATCCTCACGGCCGACCGGTCTGCGGGCAGAAGGGCGTTGGTCAGGTTGTCGAGGACATAGGCGCGGCCGGAAAGGGTGAGAACGAGAACGGCGTGCTCATCCCCCCTGAACTCGCCGGTGGCGAGGCGGGCATTGGCGCTGCCGATGCCCCTGGCGATGAGGCGGTGCCGCTTGGTGATCGCGTAGTCTTCGCAGTCGCCCGCCCTCGGTTCCACACGCCACTCGTCCTTTCCGGGGAACTCGGCCACGGGGCGGATCGCGGCGTTGACGCTGCTGTTGATCTCACGGACCTCCTCGACGGGCACCACGCGGGTTTGTGCCACCCGCCGGCAATCGGACGGATTGTCCAGGCACATGCGGTAGAACCCCGTGGGGCCGGTTGTGTAAACAGCCATGACTCCAGCGATCAGCGCAGTTACCGCACTCATGATCATCCCTTCGTACGTGACGGCGGTGGCAGGTTCGGGAGATTGCGCCGAGGCAGGCGCAGCTTCGCCCTCATCTTGCAAGTCGGGACTCTTCCTGCGGATCTGCACCACCAAGATCAAAGCTTCTGAAGTTACTATCGTCGCTCGCCGAGCATCATGAGAGGACGCTGCGGTTCTTCACCCAGAAATAGGGTACGACAATGCTGCTCCTACCAGGAAAATGGCAGGTGGCATTGGTCGCACGTGATGCGAATACTCGACAGAACAGCGGACGATGTGCTTCTTGCCCGCGTATTGTTCCCCTCCTCGCAATGGCTGGCACTTTTTACTAAGACGCGTTGTGCAGCACATCCCCCAAACGGGGGATGTTTTCAGTCTTCGCACATTCTAATGGAGCGGTGCTGCGGCAACTTGGAAGCGATCGGAACCGTTTCGGCGGTTTGGATGGGTCGGAACTCGTCTTGAGCGCTGGTGTCGTTTAGCCGCCATCTCCCGCGCTTAACGCCGTACGAAAGTAATTCCGTAGGACATGGAAGTGAAGCCGTGGTTGTGGAAATGGTCTATATTTGATGGAAACCTGGGCTGTGATAGGTCTACATGGGTGCGAGCTCGATAACTAATCCATATAAAGACGAGGCTCCTGAAGCCTTGATGTCGACCTGTGACAGTCTGATCGACGCTGTTCAGTGAACTGCCGGCATTTGATTAAGCTGTCGGTATATTGGGAGTATTTATCAGGTTTGATGGTTCATCGGGATTTCAAAAGTATACATTTCCTGTAGTCCTTTCCTCTTGCTTCAATCTGCATCGATTAATGAACAGATTATACATGGTGTGGGTGAGGCCTGCGTGTGCGTGGAGCAGACTGGGGCGGTGACTGATGGAACAAGATAGAATTATCGACAAACTTTATGAAGCCGCACTTATACCTGAAAAATGGAATGATTTACTGGTCACCATTAACCGGGAGGTTGGGACCTTTGCCGGAGTGATATTCACCCAATCTGAGATTGGGCGAGCGTTCATCGCGACCCCCGAAGCGGAAGAGATATTCCAGAAGTTCATAGAGGGCGGATGGGACAAGAAGAATTCTCGCATGGAAAGGGCCAACAAGCTCGACCATGCCGGCTTTCTCTGTGATCTCGATGTCTTCAAGGAAAGCGAACTTGCCTCCGAGCCGCTGTACAGGGACTTTCTCTATCCCCATGGGCTTGGGTGGTCGGTTGGAACGCATATAGCCGTACCCAACGGAGACGTGCTGGCGGCAAGCTTCGACGGCAAGCTGAGAGATGGGCCGATCCCGCGCGAGAAGATTGCCTGGCTCGACGCCATCCGGCCCCACCTTGCACGAGCATTGAGCATGATGGCGAGGTTGCAGATCGCAACGATCGCCAGGATTGCCGATGGCTTGGGGGCTTTTGGTCTTCCGGCCTGTGTCGTGAACGCCTCCGGCAAACTGTTGTCGGCCAATTCGCTGATGGAACCGCTGATACCCTCGGTGTTGGTCGACAGTAGGGCTCGGATCGCCTTGAGAAACCCCGGCGGCGATGCGCTTCTCAAGCAGGTTCTTGGCCGCGAACCCACGCGGGACGGATGGAGCGACGTCATGTCCATTCCTGTTCCGGCCACCGAAGACCAGCCGGCCTGCGTCGTGCATCTGCTTCCGATCCGCGGAAACGGCAGGGATCTTCTGCCACGAGGTATCTTCATTCTGGCGGTGAGCATCCTTGCCTCGTCCGCGCTTCCGGACGCATCTTTGCTGAGGGGATTGTTCGACCTGACACCCATGGAGGCAAAGGTGGCGAGACTGGTGGCGCTCGGCACCTCCACGGAGGAGATTTGCCGCCTATCCAGGATCTCGAGAAACACCCTGAAAAGCCACCTGAAGGCGATATACGCCAAGACAGGCACCGATCATCAGGCATATCTCGTCAGACTGTTGTCTGGTGCTCCCATGCCACAAAGCTGGTTGGCTCACGAAAGCTGAGCCGGAAAATCTGTGGTCTCAGAACACAGGTCTTCCTTGGCACTCGTACCCTTGCGAGGAGATAGGCGCAGCTTCGCCCTCGCCTTGACGCGTCAGGACCCTTCCGACGAGTCTTCACTGTCAAGACCGAAGTTGCTGCAAATTCTCTCCGGGCTTTGTCGAGCATCGTGAGAGTGGCTGCGGCTGTTCATGCAGAAAACAGGCATGACGATGCCACTCCTGCCGGGAAGAGGGCAGATGGAATCGGTCATGGAGATCTGGAAATACACAGCATAGCAACCTGCGCTGTGCTTATCACCCGGACATTGCTTCCCCCATCGCAATGACTAACACTTTTTACTAAGCCAGTCGGAGCAGTGCATCTCTCAAACGGGGGATGCTTTCAGTCTTCGCATATTCTAGTCGAGCGGAGCTGCAGCCTCTCGGCGGCGAGCCACCTGTCGCAGCCGTCTCGGTTTCGACGGTTTTGGACAAGTGAAGCTCATGTCGAGAGCAGTCGGGAGGGGCGATTGCAAAGCAAAACTTGCAGGCGGTGCCCCTGCACATAGGGGAAAGTCGAATTTACTCGAAGTACTCTTCGTGTCTTCCGTGTGAAGGTGAAGGCGAATTGCGCATCTTGTCTGCCATCTGACGCCGTTGAACTGAAAAGTGAGAACAAGGAATCCAGTTAACCCGGGATGTTGATCAAATGAAACAAGTCGATGCCGACAGGGCTCTGGCTATCGTTTCGGAGGAAATAGAAAGGGCAGCATTTGGTCTTTCGACGTGGACTGATGTGGCATCGCGTCTTGTTGACGTATTTCCAGGCTCATCCTGCGTTGTATTGAGTGAGGATCGCCTGATGAAAGAGCTCAGGCTTTTTGATTCAGTGAATATAGAGAAGCATCATATAGAAAGTTACACGAAGTATTTTGCTTTCAGGAATCCATGGATAAAAGTGATGGACTTTCTTCCTGATGGGGCCTGCGTCGTGACGGAAAGAGATTTTCCAGTCAAGAAAATTGAGAATACAGAATACTATAGCGATTTTGTCAGGCATGTTCCGAACTTTGACGCGGCTACCGGAATAACCCTAGATATTGATCCCAGCGCGACATTCAGAATTCCGCTTCATTACTCGCGGGCCTATGCCGAACGCTACGATCCTTGGGCGGAGTGGATACTGAGCAGGCTGAGAGGTGTCCTGAGACGAACCGCAAATGGCCTCCTCATCAGGGAAGAGCAGAATGATCTGCAGCTTGCCCATGCGGCGCTGACCAACAGGGCGAATGATCTGGCGCTCGTAGTGAATAGCGAGATGAAGATCATCGATGCCAATGGGGCTGCGATAAAAGCGCTGGTGAGGTCGGATGTCCTATGGGAGAGACAGGGCAAACTTACGTTCCGTGACCGGAGGCTGGTCGAAGCGGTCCCGGCCGCCGTCAGGAGCATCGCGGCGTCGGCGAGCTCTGAAGTCACCTCCGTGGGAGCCCACTTGGAAAGCGGACACTGGATCGTCCATTTCTCCCTCGTGGCCGGGTCGAGATCGAACGCCCTCCGGTTTTCAAGGCCGCTCGTTCTGCTCCAGGCGCGAAACCTGTCGGCGATGCAGCCGCTTCAGCCGCTGACCGACTTCGCGCGCATGTTCATGCTGACACCCGCCGAGGAGCTGTTCTGCCGCCACCTGATGGCGGGCATCTCCCTGAAAGACATCGCCATCGCGACCGGCGTCACCTTCGAGACGGCGCGCTTCCGGCTTCGGGCGATCTTTCAGAAGGCAGGGGTCCACAGGCAGGGCGAGCTGGTTTCGCTGCTCTACCGAAGCGTCGGACACTGAAAAACGGTCAGCCCGGAGCGAGCCTAACTACTGCCGCAATGCAGAAAAGCTGGAGGGAATGGTGGGAGAAGTAGGACTCGAACCTACGAAGGCCTAGCCAGCGGATTTACAGTCCGCCCCCTTTGCCGCTCGGGACATTCTCCCATCCCGCTCCGCCGCTGCCCGAAGGCGTCGGCTGAACGGGCGCTCTTATGGCGGCCACACCGGGCGCTGTCAACCCCGTGGCCGGATTGTTTTGTCGACAATGCGATTGGCCGGAAGCGGAAGGCGGAAACCGGCGGGCTGGCGGGCGAGGGGGACGGAAGAAAAAGCCGCGCCACTGGCGTCGAAAGGGCGTCGCGGCTATAAGCGCCGCATGTCCGACGATACTTCCTCTTCCAAGCGCCCGTTCAAGCGGGCAGGGCGGCCTCAGGGCCGGCCAGACGGCAAATCCGGTCCACGCGAGTTCCGCCCCCGTCCCAAGCGCGAGCGCGAGGCCGGCGAGGCCCTGTGGCTCTACGGCCTCCACACCGTGGAATTTGCGCTGAAGAATCCCCGCCGCGTCGCCCTGCGCCTCCTCGCCACGCGCAACGCCCAGGCCCGCCTCGCCGAGCGCTTCCCCGACGGCAAGCTGCCGATCGCCGCCGAGGAGGCCTCTCCCTATGTGCTCGACCGGCTGCTTGGGTCCGAGGCGGTGCATCAGGGCTGCGCGCTGGAAGTCCAGCCGCTCAAGCCGCAGACGACGCTGGAGCTGTCCGGTGCCCGTATCGTGCTGGCGCTCGATCAGGTCACCGATCCGCACAACGTCGGCGCCATCCTGCGCTCGGCCACCGCCTTCGGCGCCGATGCCGTGCTGACCACGACGCGCCACAGCGCCGCCGAATCCGGCGTGCTGGCGAAATCGGCCTCCGGCGCGCTGGACGTGGTGCCCGTGACCTCCGTCCGCAATCTCGGCGACACGCTGGAGGAGATGAAGGCGGCCGGCTTCACCGTGGTCGGCCTCGATTCGGAGGCGCCCGAGCCGCTCGACGAGGTGCGCCTCATCGCGCCGGTCTGCCTGGTGCTCGGCGCCGAGGGCAAGGGCCTGCGCCAGCGGACGCGCGAACTCTGCGACGTGCTCGCCCGCATCGACATGCCCGGCGAGATCAAGAGCCTCAACGTCTCCAACGCCGCCGTGCTGTCGCTCTACATGGTGCGCAAGGCCCTAGCTTGAGACTGTGCCAATAGGGTGCGGGGCAGGGTTGCACCTGACCGTGCCTTCGGATATTCGGAAACCCGCGCCGGCGTAGCACAGCGGTAGTGCAGCGGTTTTGTAAACCGAAGGTCGGGAGTTCGATCCTCTCCGCCGGCACCACTTTTCCACAGCTACTGACAAGCCTGTCGGTTACCTCCCTATCCACTGCGCCATGCCGATGGACTTGGGCGCGGTGGGCTCGAAGCCGTATTGGGCGTAGAGGTGCTTGGCGTCGCCGTCGGCGATCAGGCTGACGTAGGCTTCCGCCGGGGCGATCTGCCGCAACTCGGCCATCAGGGCCGACATGATCGCCTTGCCGAGGCCGCGAGCCTGATGATCGGGCTCCACGGCGATGTCGACGACCTGATAGCAGAGCCCGTCTCCCATGACGCGGCCCATGCCCACGACCTCGGCGCCGTGCCTGATCACCACTCCGATCACCGTGTTCGGCAGGCCGGCGGTGGCGGCTTTCTCGCTTCTGGGCGTCAGGCCGGCCACCCGGCGAAGGCGACAGTAGTCGTCGACGGCCGGAACCTCGACGCTGATTGTGTACTCGCCGGTCATCATTGAATCGTTCTCCTCATGTCGGCCTGCAACATGTCTGCTTGCCTGGGAGTGCGCAACGTCGCCGCGCTCAGGCGCGTTCAAGGAGAATGTTTTTCCTTGCCTTCACGTGGGCGGATGCTTTTCAACAATGCTGTTCCAGGTGTCTGGATATCCGGGCCGGATCGAGCCGGGAGACTTGAAGCTTGCGTCGCGCCCTGATCCTCGTCAGGCGGCGGGCCATCAGCGCCGTTCCCGTGCTGCTGATCGTCGTGGTCGCCACCTTTCTGCTGCTGGAAGCAGCGCCGGGCGATGCCGTCGATGCGTATCTGCTGTCGGCCGGTGGCGGCGACGCGGCGCTGGCGGCCGGTCTCAGGGCGCAATACGGGCTCGACCAGTCGCTTCTCTCCCGCCTCCTTCTCTACATGGCCGCCTTGGGCCGGCTCGATCTCGGCTGGTCCGTCGCCTTCGAGCGGCCGGTGCTGGCGCTCATCGCCGAGCGCCTGCCGACCACGCTTCTGCTGATGGGATCGGCCACCGCCTTGTCCTTCGGGCTCGGCTCGCTCTTCGGCGTTGTCGCCGGCAGCCGTCCCGGCTCCTTTCGCGACCGGGCGCTCTCCATCGGCGCGCTGACGCTCTACGCCATCCCCGGCTTCTGGCTGGGGCTCGTGCTGGTGCTGGTATTCTCGGTGTCGCTGAGGTGGTTGCCGATCGCCGGCATCGAGACCATCGCCTCCGGCAAGCACGGCCTTGCCCGCGCCGCCGATATCGCCCGCCATCTGGCGCTGCCGGTGGTGGCGCTCGGCGTCATCTATCTCGCCCTGTTCCTTCGGGTGATGCGCTCCGCCATGGCCGAAGTCTGGCGGCAGGATTTCGTGCTGGCGGCCCGCGCCAAGGGGCTGACGCGCCGCCGCATCGTCTGGCGGCACGTTGTCAGGGCGGCGCTGCTGCCGCTCGTCACCGTGCTCGGCCTGCAATCGGCCGGCATGCTGGGCGGATCGGTGGTGATCGAGAGCGTGTTCGCCATTCCCGGCTTCGGGCGCCTCGCGCAGGAGGCGGTGGCCGGCCGCGACGCGCCGCTCTTGATCGGCATCATCCTGACCTCGGCGGTTCTGGTGATCCTGGTCAACCTTGCCGTCGATCTGCTCTATGCCGTGCTCGATCCGCGCATCGGCGCCTCGGAGGCCTCGTCATGAGCTTCCTCCGCCGATTGGTCTTGAGCCCCACCGGCGCCGCCGGCCTTGCGCTGCTCGCCGTCATTGCGGCCGCCGCGCTGCTCGCCCCCTGGATCTCGCCCGGTGACCCCTTGCGCATCGCCGGCCCGGCGCTGCTGCCGCCGTTTTCCGACCCGATGCTGCCCCTCGGCACCGACCGCCTCGGCCGCGACGTGCTGGCCGGCCTTCTCCATGGCGCCCGCACCTCGTTGATCGTCGGCCTCGCCGCCGCCGCCGCCGCCGTGCTGATCGGCTCGATCGTCGGCACCATCGCCGGCTTCGCCGGCAAGCTCATCGACGAGGTCCTGATGCGCATCGTCGATGCCTTCCAGATCGTGCCGGGCTTCCTCCTCGCGCTGGCCTTCGTGTCGGTGGCCGGTGGCTCGCTCGAAACGGTGATCCTCGCCATCGCGCTCGGCGCCTGGGCGCAGCCGGCCCGCCTGGTGCGCGCCGAGGTGCTCTCCATCCGCGAGCGCGACTATGTGGCGGCCGCCCGCGTCATCGGCATGCATCCGCTGGAGATCGCCTTCAAGGAGATCCTGCCCAACGCGCTGCCGCCGGTGCTGGCGCTCGCCGCCGTCATCGTCGCCGCCGCCATCCTCACCGAGGCCGCCCTGTCCTTCCTCGGCCTCGGCGACCCCAACGTCGTCACCTGGGGCTCGATGATCGCGGAGGGGCGCAACGTGCTGCGCGCCGCGCCCTTCCTGTCGGTGATCCCCGGCATCGGCCTCGTCGCCGCCGTGCTCGGCGTCTACCTCGTCAGCGAGGCGGCCGGCGAGGCGCTGGGGCGGGGAGGGCGGCCATGACGACGCTTGCCGCCATCGACGGCCTCACCGTCACCTATCGCCGCGCCCCGGCGCCGGCCCTCTCCGGCCTGTCGCTCGATATCGAGGCCGGCGAAATCCTGGCGATCATCGGCGAAAGCGGCTCGGGCAAGTCGACGCTGGCCCGCGCCATCGCCGGCCTTCTGCCGGAGAAAACGACCATCGCCGGTCGCCTCACGTGGCCCGGCCTCGACGGCGCCCCACGCGCAGGCCGCGACATCGGCTACGTGTTCCAGGACCCCGGCTCCAGCCTCAACCCAGTGCTCACCATCGGCGAGCAGGTGGGGGAGGGCGCGCGCCGCCACCTCGGCCTCGACCGTCGCGCCGCCGTCGCTGAAGCCGTGCGCCTCCTCGCCCGCGTTCACCTGCCGGAGCCCCAGCGCATCGCCCGCGCCTATCCGCACCAACTTTCGGGCGGTCAGCGCCAACGGGTGGCGATCGCCGCGGCCATCGCCGCCCGGCCGCGCCTTCTCATCGCCGACGAGGTCACCTCGGCGCTGGACGTGCTGGTGCAGGCGGCCATCGTCGATCTGCTGGTCGAGCTGGTCCGGGCCGACGGCATGACGCTGGTCTTTGTCACCCATGATCTGGCGCTCGCCTCCGGCATCGCCGACCGCGTGGCCGTGATGGCCGAGGGGCGCCTCGTCGAGCTCGGCCCCACCGCCGAGGTGGTCGGCGCGCCCAGGGCGGTGGAGACGGCGGCGCTTGTTGCCGCCCATATCGATCTCTCGTCGCCGCCGCTGGTCGGGGAGGCGTCATGACCGCGCCCCTTCTCGTCGCCCGCGACCTCCGCTGCAGCTTCACGAGCGGCGGCCGCCACGTCGCCGCCCTCGACGGCGTGTCGCTGACCATCGCCCCCGGCGAGACGCTGGGCCTCGTTGGCGGCTCCGGCTGCGGCAAGTCGACGCTGGCGCGCGTGCTCACCCGCCTGATCGCGCCGGAGGGCGGCTCCGTCACCTTCATGAGCGACGACTGGTTGGCGCTTGGTGGCAACCGCCTGCGCGCCGCCCGGCGGCACATGCAGATGGTATTCCAGGATCCGCTCGCCGCCTTCAACCCGCGCGCCACGGTGGGCGGCGTCATCGCCGACGCGCTGCGCATTCACGCCGTGGTGCCCGGGGCCGTGCGCTCCAAGGAAGTCGCCCGCCTGATCGATCGCGTCGGCCTGCCGTCCGCTCTCCTGGGGCGATCGATCCGCGACATCTCCGGCGGCCAGCGCCAGCGGGTGGCCATCGCCCGCGCCATCGCCGTCCGGCCGCGCCTAATCATTCTGGACGAAGCGGTTTCGGCGCTCGACGTTTCGGTGCGCGGCCGTATACTGGATCTCTTGGTCGGCCTTCAAAGGGAGACCGGCGTTGCCTATCTCTTCATTTCGCACGACCTCGCGGTGGTGCGGGCCGTCTCGCAGCGCATCGCCGTGATGGCGGCGGGCCGCATCGTCGAGGAAGGACCGGCAGCCGGCGTCATTGCCGCGCCATCGTCAAGCGTTCTCGTGGATCTGATCGGCGCCGTGCCGCGCCTCAACGGGATTCCGCCATCATGAGCGAGTTCAACCCCGCCGTCCTTCTCGATCCGCCGCCCTTCCCGGCCGGGCGCGTCGCCGGCCTTGCCGACCGGCTCGCCCTGCTGATGGGTACGTCGGCCGACGTGCTGCTGGTGCAGGCCGAGGCGGTGGTGGCGCTCGAAGCGGTGGCGGCCAGCCTCGGCCGTCCGGGGTTCAAGGCGATCAACATCGTCACCGGCCCCTATGGCCTCTGGTTCGGCCGCTGGCTGCGGCGGACCGGCGCCGGCGTCGTCGAGGTTCGCGCCGAGGCAGCGCGGCCGGTCAGCGCGCGGGCGGTGGCGGCGACGCTCGACGCCCATCCCGACGCCAACCTTCTGGCGGTGGTGCATGCGGAATCGGCCAGCGGCATTCGCAACCCCATCGAGGCGATCCTGCGCCTTGCCCGCGAGCGCGACATTCTCACCATGGTCGATGCCGTCGCCTCGCTGGGCGGCCACGCCTTCGCCGCAGACGCGCGCGGGGCGGACATCGTCGTTGCCGGGCCGCAGAAGGCGCTGGCCGGGCCGGCCGGCATCTCCTGGGTCTCCGTGTCCAAACGCGCCTGGGCGGAAATCGACCGGCCGGACGCGCCGGCGACCTCGACCCTGTCGCTGTGCGATCTCAAGCGCCTCTGGCTCGACGCCGGGCGCGGCGCGCTGCCGGGCACGCCGGCCCCGCTGGAACTCTGGGCGCTCGCCGCCGCGCTCGATCGCGTCGAGGCCGAGGGCATCGCTCGCGTCGTCCACCGCCACGCCGAGGCGGCCATCGCCGCGCGAGATGGCCTCAAGGCTTTGGGCCTCTCGCCCTGGGCCGGGCCGGAGGAGGCCTCCCACCTCGTCACCGCCTTCGCCCCGCCCGCCGGCGTCGATCCGGCTTCCCTGCTCGACCGCCTCAAGGCGGCCGATCCCGAGTTCTCACTCGGCATCGGTGCCGGTGCCGACCGTCTCATCCGCCTCAACCACACCGGTCGCCGGGCCGATCTCCAGGTGGTCCACGGCATGATCGCGGCGCTGGCGGCGGCCCTGCGTCCCTGACGTTGACAAGCCGCCCGCGCCTCCCTAAACATCCGGTCCTCGAAGCGGGTGTAGCTCAATGGTAGAGCAGCAGCCTTCCAAGCTGAATACGAGGGTTCGATTCCCTTCACCCGCTCCAGATTTTTCTAGGATTTAGCTGGTGCGCCAATAGCTGGACGAGTTCCGGACACGCGGACATGCCTGTCACGCAGCCATCGGCGAGCGCATTGCCCCCAAGGATCGCCATCCTCGTGCAGGCCGCTTGAATTCACACATTAATTCAAGGTGGACCTCAGGACGAGTAGGTGACGATGGTCTGTATCAGGCTCTCTTACCTTGCAGGAGCGCTATATCTACCTTGAGTTTTGTTCTGCCTAAGGTCCTGGCCTGCGCCAGGATGACAGCAGGATAGGACCGGGCGCCAACCTGACCGCTTGGTCCATATCAATCTCCTGTCATCCTGGAGCAGGCCAGGATCTCGGGCAGAATGGAGCAAGCGGCCGATATCGGGCTCTATACAAGGTGGGCGACCATGTCCCCGTCACGCAGCGGAGGCGTGCTTGCCTTCGATTTCCCGACGGGCCAGATCGGCGAGGAAGGCCGAGCGGGTCAGTCCGCGCGACTTGGCGATCTGGTCGATGGCGGCGAGCAGGCCAGCATCCATGGTGATGTTCGCCTTTGTCGTCCGGCCGGTCAGGCTGATCAGCGGAACGGCCAGCAGAAAGGCGCCTGTGGCCAAATCTTTCTTGACCTCTTCGTCCTCGCGGACTGCCTCCAGCGGGCGGGCCTCGGGCAGGGGCTCTCCCTCAAGGTGCAGCGACAACGCTTCGCTGGCATTGCTCAGGAGATCGTCCATCTCGTCGGCAGCCGAGAAGCAGCCGGGAACGTCGGGGAAGTGAATGCCGAAGGCGCTGTCCGTGTCCTTGTGCACGACACCGATGTAGTAGCGCATAGGGGGGCCTCCTACAGCCATCCGGCTTGCTTGTAGATGTTCCGGACCGTGCCGAGGGGCAGATCCTTCTTGGGGTGCGGAACGGTGACGATCTTGTCGCCTTTCCTGAACTTGTGATGGGAGCCAGTGACCTTCACCAGTTCAAAGCCGTCTTTCTCAAGACGTCTGATGATGTCTCTGCTGCTGGTTTCCACCGAAAGCACTCCCGATGCGCATATAAATACGCCCTGCCGTCGCACTTCTCAAGTCGCGGCCTCCGTCCCGTACCCCTCATTCGAGCACGCCAACCGTCTTCCCGTATGAATCGACCACACCGCAAGCGCGCTTAGGCCCTTGCGACGTCGTGCAAATCCATTCGGAACGGGAGGCGGCATGCAGATACGGCCAAGCGAGGGCGATCGATGAGCATCGCCCGCCTCATCGAAGAACTGGTCGCCACCGGCGCCCCGATCGATGCCATCGTCATCGCCGTTCGGGCGGTTGAGGAAGGGCAGGCGGTCGAGGCGGAGCGGCGCGCCAGGGCGACCGAGCGCAAGCGCCAGCAGCGTGAGAGGGAGCGTGACAGGACGCGTGACGGTCACGCGACGGTCGCGGGACAGTCGTCCGACACCCCCCGTCCCCCCTCTTTCCCCCACACCCCCAAACACCCCCCTATATCCCCCCAGACCACACCGGACGAGGCGCATGACGCGGCTTTTGAACCGATGTCGGCCTCGATGCCGACTTCTGGGCCGACTCGTGAGCCGACCTCGGAGCCGGATGGCGCAACGCTGGCTCGGGAGCTCAACGATGCCGGGGGGAGGGCGCTGGCGCAGCCTGCCTCGTCGCCGGGGCTGCTCGTGCTGTCCGAGCCGATCAACTGGCTCCGCAACGGCTGCGACCTCAGGGCCGACATCCTGCCAACCATTCAGGCCCGATGTAGTCGGGCAAAGCCGTCGAGCATCCGGTCCTGGAGCTATTTCACCGAAGCCGTCTACCAGGCCCGCGACAACCGCCTGAAACCTGCACCGGAGCCAAACATTGCCCAATCCGCCCGCGCTTCCCGCAGCACTGGCCGCCCTGCAGCAGCCCGCCCTCACGACGCTCTCCTTGCCGCCTTCGCTCGCCGAGCTGGAGCGCACCTTGCGGCCCGAGGAGGCAGCGAGCCGGAGCCCGACCCTGAGCCGGGCGTTGACCCCGGCCGAACGATCGATCTTGTCGCAACTGGTCGATGATATCGCCCCGCTTGCCGAGGCCAGGCCCGACGCGTTCAGGTCCCTGAAGCAGGTCGCCAAGCTCCTTGCGGTGTTTCCTGCGGGCGACCTCAGCGAAGCGGTTATCGATGCCCGCTCGGAAGCCTACGAGATCGCCCTCGAGGATGTGCCCGCCTGGGCGGTCGAGGCGGCCGCCAAGCGTTGGATCAAGGGCGACGTGTCCGCCCTCATCGACAAGCCGAACCTCTCCTTCCCGCCATCCCCGCCCCAGCTCCGTGCGCTGGCGCTGGACGAGTGGGCAAAAGGCGCGCGCCGCTCTGTGGCGCTATCGGCGGCTGATGGCCGGGAAGGTGGAGCGCGTGGTGGCGCTGGAGGATCGGAGGCCGCTACCGGAGGAGATGTTTCAGTGCCTGAAGAGGATGACCTGATGGCGATCAGTCATCCACTCCTGCTGAAGACCATGATCCAAAGAGAATCTGAAAGCTTCCTTCAGAACTTGCGATTAGGTCGCAGATGGTTCCGCGCTTATATTGAGGGCGTCAAAGAGAGAAGAGAAAGAGGCCGGAAACCTCCGGTCAGGAAAGAAGGAAAACCGAGATGTTCGCCACCCTCAAGCGTACCGCCAAGCTCCTCCGCGTTCCCACCCAGGCTGAGCGCGATCTGGCCTACCTCAACGAAGCCGGCGACCGTTATGACCTGGAAGCCCGCGAGCGGAACCTCAGCCGCCGCAACCGCAACCGGACCCTCGGCCTCTGAGGGGCAGACGGCAGCCAAAAAGCCTGACCACGACGTCGAGCGCTCGATACCTGACCGGTTCGGGCGCTTTGTCGTTCTGCGAAGCTTCATGAACGGACCAGAGACGAAGGAACCGGCCGGTCAGTAATCGCAGTAGCCGCCGTCCATGTCGATCATCCCTCGTTCTCCATCGAACATCAGGCGCATGTCGCAGGTTTCCGTGTCGGGCGCCGAGATCGGGCCGGCGCAGAGGGCCTCGTCCGACATGTAGAGCTCCGCATACCAGCGATGATGCACATAGGTCTTGAAGCCGACGGTTTCTTCCGGCTGGACCAGACCGTAGTCCTTCAGTTGTCCGTCGAAGTCCGACCAATAGATGCGAATGATGGAGTTGGTGTCATTGGTGAAGCGGACGCCGGTTGGAATGTTCGTCTCGAGCGATGGCGGCTTCATGTCCCCGCACCCGCCGGCAGACGCAAGGGATGCCTGAAAGGCAACTATCGAGACAACAACGGCACCAAGCAAATATCGCTTCATGATCGGCCTTCCCCAGGGCTCTTGTCGACACCTCATCATCTGCACAGAAAGCTCAACAATGGCAATGGGTATCTAGGCAGATTTACGCATGTCGCGCTCTCGTTCGGCGGGAGAGCGGCCAGTCGACGATCGCGTCCAGCAGGCGGGAAGGGAGGTCGGCGGTGTTGCCCGATCCGTCGCCGCAGGTCGACAGAGAATCTGAAGACCGCTTTCAGAAGTTGCGATTAGGTCGCAGGGGCATTCGGGCCTATATTGAGGGCGTCAAGAGATGAGAGAAAGAGGCCGGAAACCTCCGGTCAGGAAAGAAGGAAAACCGAAATGTTCGCCACCCTGAAGCGTGCTGCCAAGGCCCTCCGCGTTCCCACCAAGGAAGAGATGGAACTGGCCTACATCTACGAAGCCGGCGACCGTTACGACCTGGAAGCCCGCGAGCGCAACCTCGCCCGTCGTAACCGCAACCTCGGTTTCTGATGGCCCGGCGGCCCTGCCGCCGCCCATGATCGCCACGACGTCGAGCGCTCGATACCTGCCGGTTCGGGCGCTTTGTCGTATCCGGGCCATGGCTTGACGCCGGACGATAGGTCCGCGCCCCCTCAAATGCGAAATCGGCCGCCCTTTGAGGGCAGCCGATTTGCTTGACTCCATGTTTTGTCTCAGGAAGTTCGGGGGATGGCCGGCCGCTGGAGTCGACGGCCGGCCCCTCCCCACCGGGCGATCTCATTATCGCATCGGATGATCCGAAAACCGGATTCCACTTTTCGGTCCGATGCCCGTGAGATCAGCCGCGGATCTTGGCAGCCTCTTCATCGCTGGCGCTGCCGTAGAACACCGGCGCCGGATGGCGGGCGGCGTCGGCCTTGGCGGCGGCGGCGTTGGCCGGGTTCTCGATCACCACCTTCTCGACGAAGACCGACGAGGCATTGTCGGAGCTGGGCGTCACCTCGGTGACGATCCGGGCGCCGGTGTCGCCATGGGTGGAGATCAGGGCGCCAGACGTGTTGGCGTCGACGGCATAGCGGGCGGCGTCGGCCTTGGCGGCGGCGGCATTGGCCGGGTTGGCGTCGGCGGGAACGACGACGAAGTGCGACTGGCCGTTATCCTTGTCGGCCGGGTCATACTGCAGGCTGCCGGCCGAAGCGACGGCGGGGATGGCGAACAGGGCGACGGCAACGGCGGCGGCGAAAGAGGTCTTCATTTTCTAAACTCCAAATCGGTAAGCGGTTGTTTCAGGATTGGCAGCGGGGAGGTTCATCGCTGCCGATGACCGTCATTTAGGTCGCTTCCGATCACGCTCAAACGCGCGCCGGATGACACTTGCAGGCGGCCGATTTGATCGGTGATCGCAAACGCGTGTCAGGAAAGTTGAACGGTTCAACCCTGACGCCGTGCGTGCGGTGGGCGGGAGTTCGGTGCCCTGCGGCACGGAAGCGCGAGCTTGTGCCTGCCCGAAATGATGGGCGAGATGATCTGCAACATATGGAAATTTAACGGATCTTGGCTAAGATGGGTCAGTTGCAAATGACAATCAGCCGCGGCGCGGCTTGCTGACCGGCACTGCGAGGTCTGCATTGGAAGAGCAGTTCACATCACCGGCCGACACAGGAGCCTCGGCCTCTTCCTGCGCCGCGGGGGCCTGCAGCAGTTTGCTGTTGCATTGCCCGACCAAGAACGAAACCCGCTGCGTTCTGTTCGACACGCTGTTCGGCACCAACTCGGCGCCCATTCTGCTGATCGATCCCGAAACCGAGGGATCGGTCGTCGACGCCAACAGGAAGGCCTCGGAGTTCTACGGCTATAGCCGGGAAGAATTCAGAAAGCTCCATGTGTGGGACATCAACACGCTCGGCCGAGCCGTGTTGCCCGTCATGCGTGAGATATCCTCATGGTCCGGCGGCCACTATCCTCAGCGCTTTCGCCACAGGCTGGCCGACGGAACGGTGCGCGACGTGCAGGTTTACGCCGGTCCCATCGACCTCGTCGGGCAGAAGCTGCTGCTGTGCGTCATCCAGGACATCACCCAGGTGATCGAGGCCGAGCAGTTCAACCGCCTTCTCCTTGAAAGCGTCAATGTCGGCGTGTGCGGCATCGACAATACCGGGGCGTTCACGTTCGTGAATCCCGAGGCCGTGAGGGCCTTCGGCTTCCTTCACGAAAGCGAAGTCATCAAGCTCGGCGTTCACCGTTTCCTCGACGGCGCTTTCCAGACGACGGACGGCGTGGTCGATCGCATTCTTCACATGGCCACGGCGGGTGCTTCGGCTGAGGGGCTCGATTGCCTGATGCGCCGGGAGGACGGCACGCCGTTTCCGGTGCGCCTTGTCGCCAGCCCGATACGGGTCGGCGACCGCGTTCAGGGTGCGGTTCTGAGCTTCAACGACCTGACGCGGGAGCGCGAGCGCGAGGACCAGGTCGCCGACCTGATCGACGCCATTCCCGGCGTGGTGTTTCAGGCCGTGATGACCCCGAACGGGCAGTTGAGGGTCACCTACTTCAACGCTGCCGCCAAGGGCTTCCTCGGCATCGCCGACAGCGACGATCCGATGTCCCTCGAGGCACTCTCTCCGTTGCTGACCAGAGCCGATCGGGTGGGCGTGTTGCGCAGCCTCAGGCGATCGGCGTCCGAGCTTCAGTCGTGGGAGCGGGAGTTCCAGATCCGGAGCGGGGACACCGGCAAGTGGCTTCTCGGCCGGGCAAGGACGCGCCGCCAGGCCAACGGCGCTGTCGTGTTCAACGGCGTGCTTCTGGACATCACCGATCGGAAGCTTCTGGAGGCCCGCCTGGAGGATGACGCCCTCACGGACCCTCTGACCGGCCTCAGGAACCGGCGGCATTTCGAGATTGCCCTGAAAGCTTCGGAGAAACTGCAATCCGCCGCTGGCCGGCCCTATTCGCTTCTGGTGATCGACATCGATCACTTCAAGCAGCTCAATGACCGCTATGGCCATGGTGCGGGCGACGACATGTTGCGCCATGTCGCCGACATCCTGCGGCTTCGATCCCGTCAGACCGATTGCCTTGCCCGATGGGGCGGCGAAGAGTTCGCGCTTCTGCTGCCGGGAACGGCGCTGGCTCTGGCCTCGGCTCTCGCGAGCGACATCCGCAGCGCGGTCGCCGAGGCCAGGCTGGTCGCGGATGGGCTCACGGTCAGCATCGGCGTTGGCGAAGTCGCCCACGGCGAAGATGCCGGCGCGCTTTTCAGGCGCGTCGACGCCGCGCTCTATCGCGCCAAGGAGAACGGCCGCAACCGGGTCGAGCTCGCCTGAAGACTTGGCGTCATCCAGCTTTCACGTGCACCCCGCGGCGTGGCAGAGTAGCCCGCCACCAGGAGCCCAAGACGAGACATCATGAGGTCAGCACGTTTTGCCTTGGGCGCCCTGCTGCTGCTTGTGCTGGCGCTGGTCGCCGGGGGCGTCATCCCGCGGCCGTTGCTTGCGCCGGTGGAGGCCTCATCCGGTGCCGCCGACCTCAGGCGCATCCTCGTACTGTCAGGGCCTATTCATACCGACATCGCCATTCCGCTCGACGAGACGACGCGCGCGGCCTTTCCCTTTCTCGACGCGGCGGGCGTTCCCGTCGGCCATCCTGCCGCGCGCTGGCTGATCGTCGGCTAGGGCGGCCGTGCCTTCTATCTGGAAACGCCGACCTGGGCGGACCTGAAGCCGCTGCCGGTGCTGCGCGCCCTGACCGTCGATCGCTCGGTGATGCATGTGGATGTCGCTGGAGAGGCCCTTGCGTCCCAGTCCGGCGTCGCGGCTTTCGACATCGATGAGCGGCGTTTCTCCAAGCTGATCGCCTTCGTGGCCGGCAGTTTCGTCTCGGAGGCCGGCGCGGTGGCGGCGATCCCCGGCGCCGGTTACGGAGCCTATGACCGCTTCTTCGAGGCCAAAGGGTTCTTCAATGCCCTCGTGGGCTGCAACACCTGGACCGCGGCCGCCCTGCGCGAGGCGGGCCTGCGGTCGGGGGCCTGGACCCCCTTGCCGCAGTCCCTGCGTCTGTCACTCAAGCTCTACAACTGACCGAGCCGGAGGCCCGAGTGTCACGTCCGGGGATCGACCCAGCCGCCCACCGGCTCGAAGCCGGCCATGGCCTCCCTGGGGCCCCAGGTCAGCGGCTTGTAGAGGGCGGGCGCGCTGCTCGCCTCCAGCACCGGCTCGACGATCTGCCAGGCGAGCTCGGCCATGTCCTCGCGGGTGAACAGCTGGCGGCGGCCGTTCATGGCATCGCCGATCAGCCGCTCGTAGGGCAGCATGTTGTCGATGCCGTCGCTGACGGCGCTGAGCTCCACCGCCTCGCCGATCATGCCGCCGCCGTTGGCCTTGCGGCGGGCGCCGAGGCCGATCGCCACCTCCGGGCCGAGGCGGAAGCGCATGTAGTTGGCCTCGCCCGGCCGGATCGGGTCGAACACTTCGAGCGGCGGCTGCTTGAAGCGGACCACCACCTCGGTGGCGCGCACCGGCAGGTTCTTGCCGGCCCTGATGTAGAAGGGCACGCCCTGCCAGCGCCAGGTGTCGACGAAGAGGCGCACCGCCACGAAGGTCTCGACGCGCGAGTTGGGGGCGACGCCCGGCTCGTTGCGATAGCCCTCGAACTGGCCCCGGACCACGTCGCGCTCCTCGAGCGGCCGGATGGCTTTCAGCACCTGCACCTTCTCGTCGATCAGGTCGTCGGAGAGGGCGTTGACCGGCGGCTCGGTGGCCAGCAGCAGCAGCACGTTGACGAGGTGGTTCTGCACCACGTCACGCAGCGCGCCCACCTCCTCATAGAAGCGGCCGCGCCCCTCGACGCCGAAATTCTCGGCCATGGTGATCTGGACGCTGTCGATGTAGTTGCGGTTCCAGAGCGGCTCGAGGAAGGAGTTGGCAAAGCGGAAATAGAGGAGGTTCTGGATCGCTTCCTTGCCGAGATAGTGGTCGATGCGGAAGATCTCGTCTTCCCTGAACACGGTGTGCAGGACGCGGTTGAGTTCCTGCGCCGACTTGAGGTCACGGCCGAAGGGCTTCTCCACCATCAGCCGGGCGCCGGCGGAGAGGTTGGCCTGCTTGAGGCCGGCCGTCACCGAGGTGAACATCGATGGGGGTATGGCGAGGTAGTAGAGCACGCGCTTCCGGTCCGACAGCGCCTCTCCGAGGCGGGCGAAGGTGGCCGGGTCCTGATAGTCGCCGGAGACCAGCCGCATCAGGCCGGCAAAGCGTGTGAACACCGCTTCGTCGATGGTGCCGCAACTGGCGGCAATGCTGTCGCGGGCCCGCTCCAGGAGCTTCTCCACCGTCCAGCCGTCGCGGGCGACGCCGACGATCGGTTCGCTGAGGTTGCCGCGCCGCACCATCTCGTAGAGCGAGGGGTAGATCATCTTGCGAGCGAGGTCGCCGGTGGCCCCGAAGATCACGAGGGCGTCCGAACGGCCGTTGCGGCCGCCTTCCTTGATGGTCTTGGGCATGTCAGTGGCTTTCTTCCTGAGGCTTGCGTTCGATGTGGCCGCCAAAGGCTTGGCGCATGGCCGAGAGCACCTTGTTGGCGAACTCGTCGTTGCCGCGCGAGGTGAAGCGGCCGAACAGGGCCGACGAGAGAACCGGCACCGGCACGCTGGTGTCGATGGCGGCCTTCAGCGTCCAGCGTCCCTCGCCGGAATCGGAGACATGGCCCTGGTAGTTGGCAAGGTTGGGATCGGCGGCCAGCGCCGCGGCCGTCAGATCGAGCAACCACGAACTGATGACGCTGGCATGTCGCCACACCTCGGTGATGCCGGCCACGTCGAAGTCGTAGCGGTAATACTGCGGCTCATCGAGCGGGCTGGTCTCGGCGTCGGCCTTGCGGGCCACCGAGCCGGCGTTCGCCGATTTCAGGACGTTCAACCCTTCGGCAAAGGCGGCCATCATGCCGTATTCGATGCCGTTGTGGATCATCTTGACGAAATGGCCGGCGCCGGGCGGGCCGCAGTGGAAATAGCCGCGCTCGGCCGTGCTGAGCGCGGGATCGCCGCCGGGGGAGAGCGTCGCGAAGATCGGGTCGAGCCGGGCCACGGCCGCCTCGTCGCCGCCGATCATCAGGCAATAGCCGCGCTCCTTGCCCCAGACGCCGCCGGATGTGCCGACGTCGACGAAATGGATACTCGCCGTGGACAGTTCGCCGGCGAGATCGACCGCCTTGCGGTAGTTGGAGTTGCCGCCGTCGATGATGATGTCGTCGGGCGAAAGGCGGGTCGAGAGGTCGCGCACGGCGCCTTCGGTCACGGCGGCCGGCAGCATCAGCCAGATGGCGCGCGGCGGCTTCAGCTTCGCTACCAGATCGTCGACCGAGGACGCCGGCACGGCGCCCTGGGCTTCGAGCGCGGCGACACTGTCGCGGTTGACGTCATAGGCCACCACCTCATGGCCGCCGGCCATCAGCCGGAGCGCCATGTTGTAGCCCATCCGGCCCAGTCCCATCATTCCGATCTGCATGGTCAATCTCCGGCAAGCCTTCACGCACTTCGGTGGTCCGAGACGTGGGTCCAAAGGGCAGGGTGCCGCCCGGCACCCGCCCGAACTATCAGTCCAGGAGCCTTCGCCGACCAAATTGAAGCATTTGGTCGTCCAGAGAAGGCTCCAGGTCACTTGCTGGAGCAGCCGCTTTTCGATCAGGTTGAGAAACCTGACCGGCGGATGCTCTCGCATTCACCTAGGTATATTACCTAGGCCCCGAGTAAAGGCCACTGCGATCACGTTCGGAGGAGCACCCAGTGAAAGGGCGTCTCGGCGCGCTCGGGGATGGTGCTCCGAAAGGGAGGAGCGATCCTCGCCGGTCCGCCGGCAGCGGCGGGTCGCGAAACCAACCCGGCTGAGGCGCCGCCGGCTAGGGCCCGACGGTCTCGCGAGCTGATTGTTGATCACGTCGGGCTCATCACGTTGCGGGCGTTCTTTGCGGTCTAATTTAAGCGGCTATTCGGATAATCTATGCGATAGAAGTAAATACGCGGCGAAACTGGCAATATGCGGCGTAGTAATTTCATGTGTTGTTTGCATATGCAGTGATTGTTAGCCAAATATACTTAATTCTGTCATCGGCGTGCCTTCACGATGTCATGCGAGGCCATCTAGATGCCGGTATCTCGACGGTCTTGACGACATCCGGGAGGGACAGATGGCCTCACTCAGCATCGACAGGGTCACCAAGACCTTCGGCCATCAGGCCGTTCTGAAGGACGTGTCGCTCGACGTGCGCGACGGCGAGTTCCTGACGCTGGTCGGCGCCTCCGGGTGCGGCAAGTCGACGGTGCTGCGCGTCATCGCCGGCCTCGAACCGCAGGACTCCGGCTCGATCCTGATTGGCGGCGGCAGCGTCGATCACCTCCGGCCCAAGCAGCGCAACGTGGCGATGGTGTTCCAATCCTACGCGCTCTACCCGCACATGACCGTCGCCGACAACATCGCCATGCCCCTGGTCATGCAGCGCCTTCGCCTTGCAGAACGCCTGCCGCTCTTGGGCCGCCTGTCGCCGCGGCGCGGCCGGGTGATGGCCGGCGTGAGGGGCGAGGTGGAGGCGGTGGCGCGCCAGCTGCAGATCGACCAGTTGCTCGCCCGCAAGCCGGCGCAGCTCTCCGGCGGCCAGCGCCAGCGCGTCGCGCTCGGTCGGGCGATGGTGCGCCATCCCCAGATGTTCCTGATGGACGAGCCGCTCAGCAACCTCGACGCCAAGCTCAGGGTGCACATGCGCGCCGAGCTGACCGAGCTGCACCGGCGTCTCGGCAGCACCTTCATCTATGTCACCCACGATCAGGTCGAGGCGATGACCATGTCCGATCGGGTGGCGCTGATGGACGAGGGGCGCATCGTCCAGCTCGGAACGCCGAACGACCTCTATCACGATCCGCTCGACCTGCGCGTCGCCCGCTTCATCGGCTCGCCCGGCGTCAACGTGCTGCCCGGCCGGGTGTCGGCATCCGGCGCCGTCGAGGTCTCGGGCGTGACGCTGCCGGTCGAGATCGAGGCGGAGGAAGGCACGTCGGTTGCCGTCGGCCTGCGCCCGGAGACGCTGTCGCTCGACGCCCACGCCGGCCATCCGCGCCTTGCCGCCCGGCTTCACAGCGTCGAGAACCTGGGCGCCGAGGTGTTCCTGCGCCTCATCCTCGAAGCGGGTCCCTCCGAACCGGTGATCCTGCGCACCGCGCTCGAAAGCTACGAGCGCAGCCGGCACCACGGCTCGCTCGACGGCGTGATCCAGGTGTCGCTCGACGCGCGGCGCGCCACCATCTTCGATGCCGAGGGGCGCCGCATCGCCCGCCGGCCGGTCGAGGCGGCGGTGGTTCGCCTCTCCGTTTCGGCGGAGTGATCGCCATGGCCGTCCTTGCCGCGCCGGGCGCCGTGCCCATCCGCCGCCTCTCCAGCCAGTCGCGCGTCGAAGCCTTCACCGGCCAGATGTTCGCCCTGCCGGCCTTGCTGCTGATCGTCGGGCTGCTGCTGGTGCCGATCCTCGTCGTCGCCGTGCTCGGCTTCTCCGACTACCAGCTCGGCGCCATCGAGTGGTCATGGATCGGCCTCGGCAATTACGAGCGGATGCTCGACGATCCGGTATTCTGGCGCTCGATCGGCAACACCTTCCTCTATGTCGCGGTGGTGGTGCCCGGCTCGGTGCTGTCGGCGCTGGTGGTGGCGATCCTCGTCAACGACCGCAAGCACTTCAAGAGCGTCTACCAGATCATCTATTTCCTGCCGGTGACGACGACGCTGATCGCCATGTCGGTGGTCTGGCACTTCGTGCTCAACCCGCAGCTCGGGCCGATCGCCGGCCTGCTGCGGGCGCTCGGCCTGCCGCCGGTCGACCTGTTCGGCGACCTGGACCTCGTGCTGATCGCGCTGTCGCTGATCGGCATCTGGCAGCTGGTCGGCTTCAACATGGTGCTGTTTCTCGCCGGCCTCACCGCCATCCCGCGCGACCTCTACGACGCGGCGGCCATCGACGGCGCCGACCACCCCTGGGACCGCTTCGCCCGCGTCACCTGGCCGATGCTCGGGCCGACGACGGTCTTCGTGGTGGTGACGACGACCATCACAGCCTTCCGCGTCTTCGACACGGTGGCCGTCATCACCCGCGGCGGCCCCATCGGTCGCTCGGAGGTGATGCTCTACGCCATCTATCTCGAAGGGTTCCAGTATTTCGAGATCGGCTACGCCTCGGCGCTCACCATCGTCTTCCTCGTCGTGGTGGTGGCGCTTGCCGTGCTGCAGGCCTTCTTCCTCGATCGCAAGGTGCACTATTGATGAGCGCGCTCGCCACCCGCCCGTCGCCGGGTCTCTTCGCCCGCCTCGGCCTGATGCGTCCGGATCTGGCGATCCGCGCCGCCCTTGCCCATCTGGTGCTGATCGTCGGCGCGCTGTTCGTGCTGCTGCCCTTCGTCTGGATGCTGCTCACCTCGATCCGCAAGCCGGAAGCGGTGTTCACCGCCGGCTTCAATCCCATCCCGGACGAGTTCCACGGCGTCGAGAACTACTCGCACGCGCTGTCGCAGTCGCCGCTCCTGCAGTTCATGGGCAACGGCGTCATCGTCTGCGCGGCGATCCTGGCGCTGCAACTGATCTTCGCCCTGCCGGCCGCCTATGCCCTCGCCAAGCTCAACTTCCGGGCTCGGCCGCTCGTCTTCGCGCTGGTGCTCTTGGGCCTCACCGTGCCGCAGCAGGTGACGGCGCTGCCGATCTACATGGGGCTCGCCGGCATCGGCATGCTCGACACCTATTTCGCGCTGATGCTGCCCTTCTCGCTGTCGGTGTTCGCCATCTTCCTGTTCCGGCAGTTCTTCAAGAGCTTTCCCGACGAGATCATCCAGGCGGCCCGGCTCGACGGCTTCACCGAGTTCGAGATCCTGATCCGCATCATGGTGCCGAGCGCCCGGCCGGCGATCGCCGCCTTCGCGGTGTTCTCGATCACCTCGCACTGGAACGATCTCTACTGGCCGCTGGTGGTGACGACCTCGCCGGAACACGCGACGCCGCCGCTCGGCATGATGATCTTCCGCGACCAGGAGACCGGCTCCAACTACGGCGCGCTGATGGCCGGCGCCACCATCATCACCGCGCCCCTGGTGATCGCCTTCCTCATCGCCCAGCGCCAGTTCGTGCGCGGCATCACCATGACCGGCGTCAAATGAACGCCGCGACGGCGTCAGGTGACGCCGTGTTCCTGCGGCCGGGGGCAGGGGACCTCCGGCATCCAAACCCGCACCCATCCGACAGGGAGACCACCATGCTTCGCAGAACCGTGCTCAAGGGCATCGCCGCCGCCACCGCCTCGGCCGTCGCCATGCCCGCCGTCCTCACCCGCGCCCTGGCCGCCGACGCCATCGAGCTCGACGTCGTCCATTGCTGGCCCGGCCACGACAAGTTCCACGCCGAGATCGCCAATGCCTTCATGGCGGCGCATCCGGACATCCGGATCAAGTACGGCACCTCGCCCGCGAGCTATGAGGACGGCCACCAGCAGATCCTGCGCCAGGCGATGACCAACCAGTTGCCGGACATCTACTTCTCCGGCTTCCACCTGCTGCCGCCGCTGATGCGGACGCTGAAGTCGCGCGGCCAGTTCGTGGCGCTCGACGGACTGATCGCCGGCGAGGGCGCCGAGTGGAAGGCGACCAACTATGCCGACCGCATCCTGGCGCTGGGCAACGTGGACGGCGAGCAGGCCGGCATGGCCTTCAACACCTCGACGCCCATCGTCTATTTCAACGCCGATCTCGTGAAGAAGGCCGGCGGCAATCCCGACGCCTTCCCCACCGATTGGGACGGCCTGCTCAAGCTCTCCGCCGCGATCGCCGGCACCGGAGACGACGTCGACGGCATGTTCATGTCGCTGCACACCGGCACCGACGACTGGCTGTTCCAGGCGATGATCTTCCAGTATGGCGGCAACCTGATGGACGACGCCGACCGCACGGTTGCCTTCGGCGACAGGAGCGGCGAGGAGGCGGTGAAGCTGATGCGGCGCTTCGTCACCGAGGGCAAGATGAAGCTCGGCGAGGAGCAGGCGGCGCGCCAGCAGTTCTTTGCCGGCAAGCTCGGCATCATCTTCCAGTCGACCGCCTCGCTGAAGTCAACCACCGACAGCGTCGGCTCCAACTTCGAGCTGCGCACCACGCGCTATCCCATGGCCGACAAGGCCAACGGCGGCCTGCCCACCGGCGGCAACGCGGCGATGATCCTCACCAAGGACGAGGCGCGCCAGAAGGCGGCCTGGGACTATCTGAAGTGGGTGACGGGCCCCGAGGGCCAGAAGGTGGCGGTGCTGGCCTCCGGCTACATGCCCGCCAACCAGCGCGTCATGGAGAAGGCGTACCTCGGCGATTTCTACGCCGCCAACCCCAACTGGCGTACCAGCCTCGATCAGATCCCGGTGGCGCGCAAATGGTACGGCTACCCCGGCACCAACTCGGTGAAGATCGGCCGCGTGCAGAAGGAAGTGCTGGCGCTGATCCTGCGCGGTGACCTCGGGCCGGAAGCCGGCCTTGCCGAGCTGGTCAAGGTCACCTCCGACCTGCTGCCCAGGCAGTCCTGACCTCTGGACCGACGACAGCCGCCGGGGATCTCCCGGCGGTTCCCGACCTTCCGAAGGAACCCTCCATGCCCTTTCCCCTGTTCGACAAGCCCGGCCGCTTCCTGCGCGGCAACCTGCACACCCATTCCACCCGTTCCGACGGCGCGCTGGCGCCCGAGGAGGTGTCGCGCCGCTACCGGGCGATGGGCTATGACTTCTATGCCCTCACCGACCATTTCATGGCCAAATACGGCTTCCCGATCACCGACACGCGCGGCCACCGCGGCGAAGGCTTCACCACGCTGATCGGCGCCGAGCTGCACGCCGGCCGCATGTCGCGCGGCGAGATCTGGCATATCCTCGCCGTCGGCCTGCCGTCCGACTTCGCTCCGACCGGCCCTGAGGAGAGCGGCCCCGACCTCGCCCGCCGGGCGGCGGCGGCCGGTGCCTTCGTCGCCATCGCCCATCCCGAATGGTACGGCCTGACGCTCGACGACGCCGAGACGCTCGACGCCGCCCACGCCATCGAGATCTACAATCACACCTGCCACGTTCACAACGCGCGCGGCAGCGGCGCGTCGCTGCTCGACGCCCTGCTCAGCAACGACCGCCGCATCCTCGCCATCGCCACCGATGACGCGCATTTCAGCGACGCGGTCTACGACAACACCGACGCCTTCGGTGCCTGGGTGATGGTCAAGGCTGAGGAGAACGAGCCTGAGGCGATCCTCGCCGCGCTGAAGGCCGGCGACTTCTACGCGAGCGAAGGCCCCGACTTCCACGCCATCCGCCGTGATGGCGACGCCCTCGTGGTGCGCACGTCCGCTGTCGACCGGGTGATCCTGCTCGGCCCCAGCGCGCGTGCCGTCCACGTCTCGGGCCGGGCGATGACGGAAGCACGCCTTCCGCTCGCCGGGTTCGAGGGCGGCTGGCTGCGTCTCGTCGCCATCGACGCCGCGGGCCGTCGCGCCTGGTCGAACGCTGCTTGGCTCTAGGAGCAATCCCAGCAAAAGTCGGAACCGGTTTTGCGTCCGGGATTGCGTGAAACAGACGAGCAATCCCGGCTGAAGTGGAAGCACATCCGACGCCCCATGGGTGCCGGATGTCAGCTACATGGCAGCTGTGGCGGCCAGACCTGCGCCGAACACCTGGATCAGTTGCGTCGGCGGCATGGGCTTGCCGAGGAGATATCCCTGCAGCTCGTCGCAGCCGAAGCTCCTCAGGATATCCCGCTGCTCGGCGGTCTCGACGCCCTCGGCCGTCGTCTTGAGTCCCTTGGCGTGGGCCATGGAGATCATCGCCCGCACGAGTTCCGCGTCGCCCTCGGACTCGGTGATGTTCTTCACGAAGCTGCGGTCGATCTTGATGCGGTCGAAGCTGATCTCCCTCAGCCGCTCGAAGGTCGAGGACCCGGTTCCGAAATCGTCGATGGCGATGGCGATGCCGGCCGCCGTCAGCGTCTTGATGTTCTCCACGCCGATTTCCTCGGCGTCGGCGAAATCCGTCTCGGTCACCTCGAGTTCGAGGCGGGACGCCGGGAACCCGACCTTCGCCAACGCGGCGAACACCGTCTCGGCAAAGCCGGCGGAGCGCAGTTGCACCGGGGACACGTTGACCGCCAGATGCTCGACCGGCCAGTCCATGGCATCCCGGCAGGCGGTTTCCAGGACCCATAGCCCGAGATCGGCGATGAGATTTGCCTCCTCGGCGACCGGAATGAACACGGCCGGCGAAATCGGTCCGCGTTCGGGGTGCTGCCAGCGCACCAGCGCTTCGGCTCCCAGCATCCGGACGCCGTCGATGGCGTATTTCGGCTGGTAGACGACGGAGAGGCCGGTCTTGGTCCTGAGGGCCTCCCGAAGCTCGGCCTCGATGGCCGCCCGGTTCTGGATGGCATCGTCCATCTGGGCGCCGAAGATCGAGACGCGCCGGCGTCCGGCCATTTTGGCGTGATAGAGGGCGACATCGGCCTTGCGCGTCAACTCCCGCCGATCGTTGCCGTCATGCGGCGCCATCGACACGCCGATGGACACGCCGACGAAGGCGCGACGGCCGTCGATCTCCATCGGTTCGGCCAGGCTCTCGACGATCCGGCTGCACAGGCTTTCGACCTCGCGCCGGTTCCGGTTGGGGATCAGGGCGGCGAACTCGTCGCCGCCGACGCGATAGACATGGGCGTTGCTCGGCAGGATTTCGGCCGCCCGCCGGGCGAACTCGACCAGCACGGCATCGCCGATCTGATGGCCCAGGATGTCGTTGACCTGTTTGAAGCGGTCGAGATCCATGAACAGGAAGGCGAGGGAGGAGGGCTGCTGGCTGAGCGATAGCTGGTCGACCAGCTCATCCGCCGACTTTTCGTAAGCCGAACGGTTGGCGAGCCCGGTCAAGGGGTCATGGGATGCCAGATATCGGATCTGCTCGTCGTTCTGGAGCCGGTCGAGCTTGCGTCGATAGGAAGCCGAGGAGATCAAGAGGGTGCCGACCAGCAGCGCCGAACCCACCAGCGCCAGAATGGGCGAAAGGGAGGTCACAAGGCGCTGGCCGGGCTTGAAGGGGATCCACTGGAACGTGATGATCGCGTCCCCGGCATCGCTGGTAAGCGATATGGAGGCCGCCCTTGGATCGAGCTCGCCGCTGGGAACGAACGTCAACCCTTCCAGAATGTGGGCGTGGCCGCCCTCGCTGATGATGCCGTCGTCAAGATACTGGACGACGGCGTGAAGGTGGATTGTCGGAAGCGGCTGATCCAGTCTCCCCGAGTCCGAAACGATCGGCTTGATGCTCAGCACCGCCGGCCGTTTGCCGATATAGGCGTAATCGGTGACGCCGACGGATTGCTCCTGGCTTCCTTCGGGGGGCGTTTCGCCGGCCGCGAGCTTGGACCGCAGCTTGTCGAGATAGGGCTGCAGCAGGTCGCGGCGTGCCTCGAAGAAGGCGGCGGGCTGCACCTCTTCCTCGGCGAAGGAGTAGATCGGCCGGTCCTGGGCGTCCAGGACATAGGCCTCGTCGATGCCGAAGAAGGTGTGCATCCAGCTGCCGAGATTGCCGTCGATCCAGTCCTCGTTGCCGCTCGCGGCGGTCCTGAGAACGGCCTCGTCCCAGAAGGTGGAGCTTTCCTGATTGTGGGCGAGGTTGCCGCGTATCTCCCTGAGCGCGTGGTTGGCGATCTCGCTCTGCCGGCGAACGTCCTCGCTGTCGATCGACCGGGTCACCCAGACGAGAACCATGCCGATCGCCGACAATGCCAGTGTCATGGCCAGAAGCGAGGCGACCACACGAGACATGAAGAGAGAGAACGGTTGATTCATCGGGGCTTCCGAGGTCCCAGTTGGCACGCGGGCATCAAGCAACTGACGCTCTCTTTCCGATCCCACCTAAGCGCCAGCTCCCTTAACAACCGATTATTTTCTTTGCGAACTATGAATGTGTTTGACGTCTCGGACGGTCGGATAGCCAAGCTATCGCAGCAAAAGAATTGCCTTTGAAATAGTAACATTGATCCTGCGATAAACATTTGGTCATTGGTATATCTACTTCCCCGACCATGCGCAAAGGTGTCATTTTTCTTTACCGTATATTTGCCAAACTGCCCGTCACGACCTCGCCGCCCCATGGCATCGCCACGAGCGCGGCCGCCGCGATCCCTCCAGTGGAGCGAATCCTCCGCTCTTTTCGGCCCCGCCGGCTCGGGTCCTTCGGCTTTTTCCTTCCCCAAACAGGAAAGCCTTCCGGCTTCCATCCGCAATCGATGACGGGGCGGCGCGGAAGCCGCCTGCGTTAGCCCTGTGGCGGCCTTGAAATTTCAGGGAAAGCGGTCCATATGGCTCAGCCTTGGCGCTGATCGCTCTTTGCGGGGAGAGTGGCGCCATTCAGGGCTTGAACCTTGCGTTAAAAGGCACTATTCGAGCCGCCGACCGGCCGCCCCGGTTCGGGGGCAGCGCACGAAAAGGCCCCATCAAACCTTTCGAGAGAGACGAAGCGATGGCCAAGGAAAAGTTTTCGCGGACGAAGCCGCACTGCAACATCGGCACGATCGGTCACGTTGACCATGGCAAGACGTCGCTGACTGCGGCGATCACCAAGGTGCTTGCCGAGACGGGCGGCGCGACGTTCAAGGCCTATGACCAGATCGATGCGGCTCCGGAAGAGAAGGCGCGCGGCATCACGATCAACACGGCGCACGTCGAGTACGAGACGCAGAACCGTCACTATGCGCACGTCGACTGCCCAGGCCACGCCGACTATGTGAAGAACATGATCACCGGTGCGGCGCAGATGGACGGCGCG